>NZ_CP042831.1:0-1328618 GCF_008000935.1 Flavobacterium alkalisoli | reverse complement strand
GAAATAGTAAAATATACTAACTCAGAAAATATAAATTGGGAGGTTAGCTATTATAAAGACCATGACGTAGAAGACCACAACCTTTTTTTAAACAATTTAGGAATAGATCATTCAAAAATTTTTCATTTCAAGCTTACAGATATTCAACTTAATTCAAACCAAATTCTTTTATTTGACTAATAATGAACAAAGGAATAATCGTTACATTAATTGTTATAACTAGTATATTAGCAATTATATACTTGACTATATTAAATAGTACGTCTATATGGAGCGCTCTTGCCATAGGACTTCTAATTAATATTGTCTCAGGGCCAATCTATTTTGCAATAGTTGAAGGATTATATAATCTGAAAAATTTTAAATTATTTTGGAAATCATATATTAAATATAGAAAAAGTGACGTTCGTTTTTCAATTTCATATATTTTTAGGATTCCCGTAAAAGATAAATACCTGTTAGTTAAAAATAGAAAATATAATTATTATCAACCTGTTGGGGGAGCATACAAAACATTGCCGGGTGTTGAAGTTGTCTTTAAAAAATTAGGTATTGTTACAGATAATAAATTTGAAACTTCTCATGGAATTGCAAAAAATGATTTAAGATTTAGAGTGAAAGGCAAACGCGTATTAGATGTAATTAAATGGTTCAACTCTAAAGAAAACAGAGAGATTTCTCAATGGAGGGAATTTTGTGAAGAGCTCTTAACCACAGACATTATACAAAACAAACATGCCTTCAGATACATTGATTATGAATATGTTACCACTTTAATAACACCAATGCAAAAGGCAAAAAAGTTAGATTGCCAAGAAATTTTAATATATGAAATATTTGACTTGGTCCCCAATAATGATCAAATAATAGAATTAGAAAGACTTCTCGAAATAGGTGACACTAATGAAATTAAATTTGCAGATTCTACATTAATAAGCAGACTAGGATTTGACGAAAGAAGTAAAGAAGTTATTTATGATATCGCACCACATACTAAATGGGCACATTTTGAAAAATATAGTGAAGAATAACTATGAAAGACTATGTGTTAATTTTAGCTAGTGGTGGAATTGATTCAACAGCATGTATACAATTTTATAAAAACTTAGATTTTAATATAGAGACTTTATTTATTGATTATGGGCAGGTATCAAAATATCAAGAACTAAAAGCAGTCAAACTAATCACAGATTTTTACAATATAAAATTAAGAGTTATAAAAATCAATATAACGAAAAAAGAAATTGGTGAAATTACAGGACGTAATGCATTTTTTATTTTCACGGCATTAATGAGTTTCTATAATGACAGAGGTTTAATTGCTTTAGGTATACATTATGGAACTTCTTATTACGATTGCTCAACAGATTTTGTAAACAACGTTCAAAAAATAATTGATAAATACTCAGGTGAAACTATTAAAATAAGTGCACCATTTATAAAGTTTAATAAAAAGGAAATATATGAGTATTGCAGTTTAGAGAAAGTCCCTATCCATTTATGCTATAGCTGCGAACTTGGTAAAAAACAACCCTGCGGACAATGTTTAACTTGTAAAGATTTAGAATTAATATATGCTAGCACGAACAAGTAGTCTTATACACCCTCTGGGAATTGAAATTGAAACCCCATTATTAGTTCCTTCGTTTTCTAGTAAAGGTTTTGGACTAAAAAAAATGAAAGGTAGGAAACATGATATTTCTGAAGCAGCAATACTTCTAAAATTTTCAAAAGAATTTTTAACCGAGAGTTTACTTGTAAGCGGTTATGATTTATATTATAAACATATTCCCTACAATGAAGAAAACTTTGTAACTGAAGTTATTTTTATTGATAGTGGAGGATATGAAACAGGTAATTCTTATGACTTGTCAGCTACAACTAAGTTCAACTATGATTTAAAGGCTTGGAATATTGATCAATTAAAACAAGTAATATCAAAATGGCCAGAGCATAAAGCTGGAATAATTGTTAGTTATGATAAAGGCAACCATAGAATCTCTCTAGAAGATCAAATTAATTGTGCAAAGGATTTATTCAAAGATTATCCTCTTATGATGACTGACTTTTTAATAAAACCTGAAACTATAACGCAAGAATATGTACAAATAGAGAATATTTTAAAAAACATTCATCATTTAGAGGGATTTAATTTCATAGGAGTCACAGAGAGAGAGCTTGGGAATTCAATTTTAAATAGAATGAAAAACATTAGTAAGATACGTATAGCCCTAGATGAAATAGGTAATAAGGCTCCAATACATGTTTTCGGTAGCTTAGACCCTATTACATCAATATTATATTTTTTAGCTGGAGCAGAAGTATTTGACGGATTAACTTGGCTAAAATACTCATATTATAATAATTCAGCAATTTATACTTCAAATTATGGAGTGATTGGAGGAGGTGGTTTAGGAATCGCTACGAGAGATGAAAGCTTAAAAACTCGTTCTATTAGTAGAAATACTTATTACTTAGAAATGCTAAAATATAGCATGAAAGCTTTTGTTAAAGACCATAACTTTAATATTTTTGACGATATTGGAGGAAAAGGTTTTGGGGAATTAATTGAAAAAAGTTACACTACATTTAAATCAAATCTATGAATTATGGGAGGATCTGGCGGTAGCTTTTATTTTGGGAGTGATTTTAATCCAGAAGATGTTAGCAAAAAAATTAGAGAAGAGGAGGAAAAAACAAAAAATGAATCCTTTGAAATTGAAGTTTCAGGACTTCTCAAAAACATTTTAGCGTCTGCAAATTCTCGTGATGCAGATTTAATTCAAAAACATTTAAGAACAGTAGAATCTGCAATTCATTTTGACTTGGACGGTCTAATAACTCTACGTTATGGAGGATCTATTTCAAAACATACATTTGTAGACGGATTAAGTGACGTAGATTCTTTAGCAATTATAAATAACTCCGAGTTAAACAATTCATCTCCTGAAGAGGTAAAGGATTTTTTCTATCAGAACTTACAAAGGAAACTTCCGAATTCAAAAATTGAAGTTGGAAATTTAGCCATAACAATTAAGTTTAATAGCGGGACAGAAGTTCAAATTATTCCTGCTCTAAAAACCCAAACAGGTATAAAGATTCCTTCATCAAGACAAAATAATGAATGGTCAAAGTTAATTAAGCCAGATGCATTTGCGAAATTACTTAGATATTCAAATAGCCAATTAAGTGGCAAATTGATTCCTGTAATTAAACTTGCAAAAACCTTAATAGCTAATTTCCCTGAAACTAGAAGATTATCCGGATATCATGTTGAGTGTTTAGCAATAGAAGTATTTAAATCTTATAATGGAACTCATAACCCAAAAGAAATGATTAAGCATTTTTTTTCCGAAGGTTCAAAAAATATTTTAAATCCTATAAAAGATAAAACTGGTCAATCTGTTCATGTTGATGACTATTTAAACGAAGCCAATAGTATTTCTAGAAAAATGGTTGCGGATTCTATGTCAAGTATTTCTAGAAAAATGAACAATGCTGATGGAAGTAGAGATATAAGATTGTGGGAACAAATACTAAAATAAAATGGAGTTTTCTGAACACATAGCACATGGATATTTCTTTCTAAAGAATTACATTATAAAACGCGGATTTGCTAACGAAATCGATTGGCAAGAAGAAATTCGTTTAGATAATCTTACAGCTAAGACCTTTTTGGAGGAGCTTTCTTGGGTAATATTATCAAGCGGGATGAATGAAAAGATTATCAATAAACTTTTCCCTCACCTTAAGCAAACTCTTTTTGGTTTTGAAATTTGTCAAATTGCTGAACAAAAAATATCTTGTTATAATAATTGCATCAAAATATTCAATCATCCAGGTAAAATTAATGCTATTCTTTATGCTGCAGAGCACCTTTCTATACATTCCTTCGATAGTGTTATGAAAAGACTTAAAACTGACGGAATTAACTATCTATTAGAATTCCCTTATCTTGGTAATGCAACAGCATATCATTTTGCTAAAAATATAGGAATCAATGTTGCTAAACCAGATAGACATTTGATTAGAATTGCTAATGCGCTTGGTTATGATAACCCACATCAACTATGTAGTGATATTTCAAATAGTATTGATGAAAAAGTTTCATTAATTGACTTAGTCTTATGGAGATATGCAACCATTGATAAATATTACTTAGAAAAAATACTTTGGTATAAAAGTAAACAAACAACAACCGATACAAACTGAATCCTTCATTGCAATGATTTAATTAATTATGATTACTAACTTACCTACTCCAAAAGGAATAAATACTTTAACAAATTCCGAAATCCTTTTAGGAACTCCCGTGCCTCCTCTAGATAAGTTAAAAATCGTAGATGAGGACACTTATGAAGATATGATATTAGAGTGGTTAACTTTTTTTGAAGGAAAATATGAGAAGCTTTTACGCTTCGGTGGAAGTGGAGATAAAGGTATTGATATTTTAGCATACACGAACTATGCAAAAGGCTCCTGTGAATATTACCAATGTAAACATTATAAAGTAGCTTTGACTCCTTCACACATATATTTAGAAGTTGGCAAATTAATCTATTATACATACACCAATCAATATAATATCCCAACAAAATATTTTTTTGTATCACCTCAAGGTATCGGGAGGGCTTTACATGATTTAATAATCAATCCATCAGACCTTAGAAATAACTTAAAAAAAGAATGGGATAAAAAATGTCGAAAAGAAATAACAAAAAAAGTAGATATAATACTTGATAAAAATTTAATCAAATACATAGATAGTTTTGATTTTACAATAATTGATCATATTGAACCTATTAAGTTTATTGAGCAATATAAACATACCTCATACTATTCTTATAGATTTGGAGGAGGATTACAAAAGCCAAGGAAGCCTATATCCACGCCAAACAATATTAATAAGCATGAAATCCCTTATGTTAAAAATATCTTTGACGCATATACTTCAAAATTAAAGAGAGCTATATCATCAGAACAAGATTTTGAAAATGAAATTAGAATAAAAAATCATTTTCTTCGGCAAAGAAATAATTTTTACCATGCAGAATCATTGGAACAATTTAGCAGAGATAATTTACCCCTTGGAAATACCGCATTTTCTGACCTTAAAAATGAAATTCACGAACAAATTATTGAAGTTTGTGAGTCTGATAAATACAATGATGGTGTAGAGAAAATGGATGAGGCAATAATTATGGCAAAAAATGGTAATTACAATAGTAATCCTCTGTCAGGAGAATTAAAATCTCAAGACAAATCGGGAATATGCCATCACTTATCAAATGAAAATAGAGTAAAATGGACATAAAAAACATCTTTCGCGAGACAAATACAGTTTTTAATTCTCCATTAGAATTTGCTTTGAGATGTCTTTGTATACTTGACAACTCGAAAACTCAAGGAATTGATTTAGAACGTCTAGTATATTATGATTATTTAATTTTAAACACGGGAGATTTTACTGATTTACCAAGCATCCATACTCCTCTTCCTTTTAGAGGAGCACAAGTATTTGTTAAAAGAGAATTTATTAAAGAAGGGTTAAAAATTCTAATTTCTAAACAACTAATAGAACTTAAATTTGAAGAACAAGGAATTAGATATTACAAAACCCACTTAACAAACCCATTCTTACAGTTTATTAACTGTGATTATTATTTTAAATTAAAGGAAAGAATTGAATTAGTAAGCAACTATTTTAAAAACTATACTGACGAACAATTAACCAATTATATTAATGAAAATTTAGAAAAATGGGGGGGAGAGTTTGTAAAAGAATCCCTTTTTAGAAATACCTCAATATCATGACATACGGTTTTTATATAAGTTTATTGAGCATCACAGGAGATAGTTTAGAGCCAGCTATATTATCATTTACCTCAGGCTTTAATTTAATATCAGGAGGATCTGACACTGGCAAATCTTTTGCTTTTTCCTGTTTGGATTATATGTTAGGTAAAATAGAAGCTCCTGACGGAATACCTGAAAGTGTTGGTTATAATAATATATATTTAGAAATTAAAACTTATTCGGGGAAAACCTTTACTTTACTAAGAAATATAAATGGAGGGGATTTTGTAGTTAAAGAAAGTTCATATAAAGATTTCTTTTCATCAAAAGCAACTATAAAAAATTATAGTGTACATA
The DNA here is from genome assembly GCF_008000935.1 of Flavobacterium alkalisoli. NCBI lineage: Bacteria > Pseudomonadati > Bacteroidota > Flavobacteriia > Flavobacteriales > Flavobacteriaceae > Flavobacterium > Flavobacterium alkalisoli. The sequence goes on along the minus strand of NZ_CP042831.1, from coordinate 1,322,465 downwards.
GCCAGTCTAACACCTCAATATCTGATTTCTTTCTATCTCTTTCAGGAATTGATCCTGATATTCAAATTAAAAGCACACAACAAAACAAAAAAAAGAGATTCACTTTTACAACTCTCCGAAATTTAACTTTTATAGATGAAACCACAATAACAATAAAAACCTCTCCAATATATGGCAACCAAGGTTATCTTGATTATACATATTATAAAAATTCTTTATCTTTTTTATTAACAGGTAAAAATGCCAATGATCTTATTAATTTTGAAGATGCAAAAAACAAAAAATCTTGGAACAATGGGAGACTTGATTTTGTAAATAGTCAAATCATACATTTTAATGATAATTTACAGAATCTTATTTCCGAAAAACTATCACTCAAAACAGCTAAAGAAGAACCTATTGACACATTATTTGACCGACTTGAAAAACTCAATACGACACTTCAAAATTACGTTAGTGAAAGAACAGATATACTTAATAAAGTAGAAGAAAAAAATTCTCTCGTAATCTATAAAACTGAATTGTTAAAACGTCTAAGTTTATTGCTAGAACATTATTTAAGTGATCAATATAGATTAGATTTTATTCTTAATGGAGATCAACTATTAAATCAACTTAATAGTGTTGACTGTCCAATTTGCGATAGTACTTTAGGAGAAGAAAAAGCTAATTATTTATCCCATAACATGGGTAACTCTATCAAAGTTGAGAAAGAAAAAATATCCTTAAAAATTAAGGATTTAGAAACAACTATAGTTGACAATCAAGAAGAATTAGGTTCACTGTCTACTGAGTTAGACCACCTAAAAGCAAAATCAGAGAAAGTTGACAGGCTAATTAAAGAGATACTAACTCCCAGCTTAGACAATTTAAAGGCTAGTATAGAAACATTTAATAGACTTGAAAAGCTTAATGCTCAAATAGAAATATACTCTAATGAATTAAATTATTATAACAAAGAACAAACGGGTCTTCAAGATACCTCTGAAAACCCATTAAGTTCTTCTACAACCAATGACGGTTTTGGAATAAAAGAGTTAACAAAAATAATCGAGAAAATATTAAGAAAATGGGATTACCAAGATAATACACATATAGATTTTAATTCTGACCACAAAGTATATGATATCGTTATTGGAGGAAAGCCTAGAGGTAGCTATGGCAAAGGAATGAGATCAATATCTTATACAGCATTTATACTTTCTATACTAAAATATTGCCTAAAAGAATCACGTCCCTTTTCCAATTTATTAGTTTTTGATTCACCATTAACTACTTATCACAGGGGAGGTGAATTAATCAACAAGAAAGATGAAGAAATAAGCCAAGATATACAAAATTCTTTCTTTAAAGATTTTTCAAAACTTGGAAATGATTGCCAAGTAATAATGTTTGACAATAAAACCCCAAACATAAAGCTTATTGAAAAAATTAATTTTATATATTTTACAAAGGATAAAAATAAAGGGAGATATGGACTCTTCCCCACTTAAAAGATAATGGGCTGTTTAAACAGCCCATTACTAACTCAAAAACCAAGCATAGTCAGAATTACTACCACTTAGTGCTTTTACAATGCCCTGATTAAAATCAAAGGCATTTACATTCCTTTCGAGGAAAGTATCTATGTAACTGGATTTATTAGCCTGTGTAAACAGGTTATATACTTTCCATAAGTCTATATTTCCTACATCATCCCTACAGAAACTCTCATCCTGATAGTAATCCTTAGCTATAGTGCTAAACTGTCCATCATTAAAATCCAGTTGTGGAATTTCAGATTTGAATTTCTTAGGAAGATGTTGGTATAACCTTGCCTTACCTACTAATTGAGCAAATTGATGTTCCGAAAGTGAATAATTGGTAAACTTTTGCATTTGATTCAAATGTAGCTCAGCTCTATAATTGTGTAAAACTTCTAGAGCTTTACTCTCTAAATCCCTTACATGCATCACTCTCATTCCTTCAAGGAATCCATCTGTAGAAACACATAAGTTACAGCATACCTGGTTCTGAAACCCAACAAAGAACTTAAACTTCTCTGCTGACTTCCTACTATATAAATTCTCCTGATTGTATGCTCTCACACCACCTATAGTAAGTTGTAACTCATTCCCTCCTACTTTCTCTATTATGGTAGTAGATTTCATTATAAAAGCCATCCTTTCATAATAGATAGTTTTTTCATTATCCAATAGCTCTTTTACTGGCTTATGTATAGCCTCGGGAGTCCTTCCTTTAATCTGGTGGCTTACTCTAATCTCCGGTGTTTGAAATTTAGCATCAGGAAAGGCTTTATATGCCGCTTCTTGTACAGCTTCTATAAATTCCTGATGAGCTATGGTCTTCTCATTATCTTTAGAAAATACTGGAATAATACAATCATCACTTAAATGCAGCAATTCTACCTGATTGGTGTTAGCCTCAATAAAAGGCTTCCTTACAGGTGTGGGAATGACAGATTTTGTTAGTGAAGTTGTAGCTGAAGCAATAGGAGTATTACCAATATTAGGAGAATTATCTACTATTATTTGTCTTAAACCTGAAACAGGTTTTAACTGCATATTATATGCTCCATTAATGTTGGAAACTTCCATTTGAATTAAAATTTTGTGTAGTTAATAAATGTTGATTTGTAGTTATAGTATCTTTCTGTTGTTTGAAATCATATTCAAGCAACTCTCTCCAGGCACTATATTGAGTATATAAAACTTTAAGCCCTTCAAGGGATTTACAGTCTTTTATTTTCTTTCTGGCATCCTGTACATTAGTACCACTATCACACCAGCCACGAATTTTGGCTCCTGTAGCACTATTAATAATAAACTCAGGCTTATCCATAAATAAGCCTGTTCTGTCCTTACTGGCTAAAGAGAAGTGCTTTATATCCAATTCAAATACTAAGGTGAATTCGTAATCCAATCCATCTCTCTGCACTGCTTTTAAACCTACTTTCTCTGGAGTGTATTTACCATCCTTTTGGTTTAACACATAATCCTGTTTAGTCCGCATTGTAGCTATAATATGTGTTTCTGACTGAAGTAGCTTATCTACAAAAGCCTTTTGCCTGGGAGTAATCTTGCTCCAGTTAGCAAAGGAGTTACCTGTCAGATTAGAATGAAAGTCCAGTAAGTAGTCCCAACAATGAGAAATACTATCAATAATAATAACTTCCATATTAGCCCTTTGACAAACTTCAATAGCTTGGATGTAACTTTCCGGAGTAAATGGAGGTGTGAGTGTGAGTACATTGTATTGTCCTAAGTGAGCATATAAATCTGCACTTCCATTTTCAGTATCTATAATGGCTACTTTAGTTAAGTCTCCATTTGTCAGTCCTTGTGCGAGTAATAATGAAGAGTATGTCTTCCCACTGCCTGCACTGCCTTGTAAGGCCATTTTTATCTTAGCCTTTTTCCTTTCGGATTGTCTTAGTTGCATAAAGTTTAGTATTTAAAATGATTAATTTATTTCTGAATTGTGTTGCATAACTAAAAAATAGAATCTATTTTTGCGGTTCAAATCCCTTAATAGGGTTACTTCGAATAAAATTTAGAGTGCTGTTCTTGCCTCCAATTTTCCAGAATACTTAGTTTTATTGTTTCTGTAGAATAAAATAAAATCAATGGTTTTGATTTTATTCTTCTGCGTGTGTAGTGTTTTCTCGTACGCAATCATTTTTTAATCCTAAAATTTAAATTTATGATTGCAACAACTATCAAAATTGATGGGTTCAACAAAACCCATATTAACTGGACTGACCTAACTTGGAATCCATGGACCGGCTGTTCTAAAGTATCCGCAGGGTGTAAGTTTTGTTATATTGATAACATTGAAATTCAACAGGGTAAAGATCCAAAAGTTGTAAAGAGAACTTCTAAATTAACTTTTGAAAAACCTTTGAAAGTTTCTACCCCCTCAATTATTTTCACCTGTTCAATGAGTGATTTCTTCCACCATGATGCAGATGAATGGAGAAAAGAAGCTTGGGAAATTATAAGAAAAACTCCCCATCATAGGTACCAAATTCTAACCAAGAGACCTGAAAGAATAAAAGAATGCCTCCCAAATGACTGGTGCCAAGCCAATTATAAACACGTTTGGTTAGGAACCAGTGTAGAAAACAACGAAACTAATGTGATTGACAGGATTAGAATTTTAAGGGAAGTACCTTGTGAGGTCAGATTCATATCTTTTGAACCTCTTTTGGATGATATCAAATTAGAAAGAAGCCAACTTGAAGGAATCCACTGGGGAATAATTGGTGGAGAATCAGGAAGATACAAGAATGGAACAATCCCCTTATTTAGAGAAGCTGACCCGCAATGGTTTAGAAACCTAAGAGATATTTTGAAAGAAGCAGGTGTATTAGTTTGGTTTAAACAGGCTGGAACCTATATAGCTCATAAATATAAAATGAAGGGCAAAGGTGACCAATTAAACCAAATTCCCTCAGACCTTAGATTAAGGGAAAGACCTGATTTTTAATACCTAGACTGGGTATAATTATTTATTCGCAGGAACTATTATAATAGTGAGGCCTAACCTTAAAAGGGTTAGCCCTCCCTTCGGGGAGGGGATATGAATATCATATCAACAGTGAGACCTGTTTCAAATTCTCACTATAATCAGTCCAGTAGCCCAAGTTTAGAAACAGAACTTGTAAGTACAGATGGCTACAAAATAATTAGTTCTTTGACATTGTATGTTCCTGAGAGGATTGATATTGATAGAATCTTAGCAGGACAACCTCCAGATTTCAGCTATCATAGGGATTACTTTCTTTATATATTACACCTTATTACTTCTATACCTTCAAGAAAAAGAGATTTAATTGAAAAAAATGATGGTTTTACTCCTATTAATAGAAAGTTTTTACAAAAAAGACTTCATGGCTATAGAAGATATATTGAGTATTTAAAAGAGGTAGGTTTAGTTCAGGAAAGGAGTTATTATAAGCCTTCCGAAACATCCAGAGGGTTAAAATTTACTCCACGATACAATTCAGTAGTAAAACCTGTGACAATCACAAAGTGGACCTTAATTAAAAGTATTATTTATCTCCATAAAACTTATAATACAGAAATCACAGAAGAGCTATCTTACCTGAGAAATTACTTCAATGATGACATTGAAGTAGACTATGAAAATGGTGTAGCATATTTAAACCAACTATATGCCGAGGAGGTTACAAACTCAGAAGTTACAAATGAGCTATTAAGATATAACAGTAGATTATTGCCTCTGACAAGACTAAAAGACAAAAATTACAGCTTTCATGCTGATAATAAAGGCTATAGACTTCACACCAATATTACTCAGATGATGTCCGGATTAAGGAGATTTATTACTTATCAGGGTAAAAAACTTTGTGCCATTGATATAAAAAACTCCCAACTCTATCTGGCAATAACCTTATTAGATGATGAACTATTCACATCAAATAATATCTCATCTAAACTTATAAATCCTATTCTACTCACCAATCCTCTTTTCCCTAATATGGTAGTAGATTTTATAAGAAATATAAAAACCGAACCTGATGTTTTATTATTTAAGGAATGGGTCTCAAGTGGATTTTTCTACGAAAGGTTTGGTGAAAAACTCTTTGAAAGAGGTATTTTAGAAAATCTTCCAGAACAAGAGTCAAGGGAAGCAGCTAAAAAAATTACCTTTTCCTCTATTTACAGCCCTAACAATTTACTTTCTAATAATGAGGCTATGCAATTATTCAAAGTCATTTTCCCTAATGTTTTTGAGGTTTTTAAATTAATCAAAAGAGGTCACAAAAATCATCCAACCCTTTCTGTATGCCTCCAAAGATTAGAAGCTGAATTGGTATTACACAAAGCCTGTAAAACTATATTTGAAGAAAGACCTGATGTTTTCATGGTAACACTTCATGACTCTATAATAACTACTGAAGACAATGTAGAATACGTCCAATCTGTACTATACAATATCCTTAGAACTAATATTGGGGTTCCTCCCAATTTAAAAATTGAGAGATGGGAGTAATCCCATCTCTTTTTATATTTTTACTACCATAATAGAGAAAGGTAATAAGTAAGGAATAATTATTAGAATGTTTAATAAGGCATTAGATACACATATCCAATATTTCTTAAAATTAAATAGAGGGTTTAGTAAAGGTTTAGGATATGCTCCTCATAAACCAATACTTTTATTATCTGTAATTAACCTCATTGAAAAAGGGTTAATCTCCTCCAATAGAATATTTATTACCCCTGAATTAGTATTAACTTTTAAAGAAATTTGGAAAAAATTAGTTGACACGCCACATACTGAAAACTTTGCCCTCCCTTTCTTTCATCTGAGAAGTGAGCCTTTTTGGAATCTTGTTACATATAATGGCTTGGATAATTTATTGACAAGTTCCAAGAGTATTAAAAGTTTTAAAACTCTTAAAGACAATATAGCTTTCGCTGAAATTGACAAAGAACTATTTACTCTAATTTCAGATAGTTTAAATTCTACAATATTTATTCAAGCACTTCTTGATAATTACTTTCCTGCTACTAAAGAATATTATTTTCTTTCTGAGCATAACAGTACTCAACAACAAATTGAAATTCAGATTCTCAATGACCCTAAGGAACAATACCAAAGTCATATAAAAGAATTAAAAAATAAACTCGACACAGAAGAGTTTGAGGAAGAGATATTTGTGAGAGGTGGCTTGTTTAAAAGAATGATTCCAAAGATTTACAATAACACCTGCTGTATATCAGGGATGAAAATTGAAACATCCAAAAACATACAAATGATTGATGCATGCCACATCATCCCTTTTAGTAGTTCTCTTGATGATACAATACCAAATGGAATATCTCTGTCCCCAAATCTTCATAGAGCTTTTGACAGAGGTTTACTTACAATAAATAAAGACTATATAGTACGTATATCCCCCGAAGTAAAAGAATCTGACTCTGTTTATTCTATTTCACAATTTGATGGGTTTAGAATTTCACTTCCTGAAGAACCTAAATGGTATCCCTCAATAGAATCTTTAACTTGGCACAATCAAAAGATATTTATTCTTTAGAACTTAATCTTTTCGTAAGGTTTTGCATATGTTCACTTACTTTCTTCTGTACAACCTTACCATAGTGCTCCTGAGTAATACTCATTTTAGAATGACCTAGTAATTCAGACACAATTTCCATAGGAACATCATTATATAGTAACACAGTTGTAGCAAAGGTTTTTCTTGCCAAGTGATGAGTTAGATTTTTAGTAATCCCAACTACAGCAGCTATCTCTTTGAGATAAGAGTTAAATTTCTGATTTGAAATACTTGGCAACAACCAATTTATATCACTTTCTTTTGTCTGAGATAACTTATCAAGTAATTTGAGGGCATTAGGTAAAAGAGGTATTGATATTTCCTTGTTGGTTTTTTCCCTTTTCATGCTTATCCATTTATTCCCATCAAATCCTGAAATAATATTTTGCTGTCTGAGGTTTGACATCTCTTTAAATGCAAGTCCAGTATAACAACAAAATACGAACATATCCCTAACCTGTTCTAATCTTGACTGAGCAAAATCATATTCTTCTAAATCTCTGAGTTCTTTATTAGTCAGATAAACCAATTCCTTTTTAGGTCTGAGAGATTTATACAGCATGAAAGGATCTTTACTCAAATAGTCATTACCCACTGCATACCTGACCACTTTCCTAAACCTCTGTATAGCCTTATAAATTGTTCCTGTTTGAAAGTTCTTCTCTGTCTTAAGGAAATACTCATAGTCAGTCACAAAATTGGATTTAAGAGCATTTAATTTGACATCCTTAGTTTTCATGTTCCAGTAGATAAAATCTACAAGATGCACTTTGGATTCTTTGTATTTGTTATAGGTAACAAGTTTAATCTCCTTATCAATCAGTTTATGGATTCTCTTTAGATACTCATCATAGACTTCAATTAATCCCATATCTTTTCTGAGGGATTTCCCTAAGTATTGATTGTAAAGGTCATTTACATCAAAGTCAGGATTATTAACCTGTAGAAATAAAAAAGCCTGATTAATTTTTGTCTTAATCAGGCTCAGTTGAGTATTTATAAATTCAAAATCTTCACAAGGAGGTTTAGCCTCCTGCATTTTACTATCCCAATAGGATGCTTCTATAAAATGTCCTGTTGAAAATTCTCTCTTCTCTTTTTTATAGGTAAGCCTACATCTAATAGGACACTTCCCTTTTTTATTCACTTTTGTTTTCTGCAATGCAAGCATCACAAATAGCTTGTTAATGTTCATAACAATACGCTTTAAAAAAGTGGGGCACTCGAGATTTTTTTTGGGGCACTTAAAAGGACACCTTTTTCCGGATTATGAAGTAATACAAGTTGTGTTACAAGAAGTCTATAAATCAAAAAAGCCCTCCAATTTAATGGAAAGCCTTTCATTCGGTTTAACTACTAAACCAGCCCGTTAGGGCAAACAACACAACTAATCTTAAATGCTTTGAGGCGAAAAAAGCCCCGCTATTGCGAGGCTACTTCTCCTTTACTGGCGGTCTGGACGGGACTCGAACCCGCGACCCCATGCGTGACAGGCATGTATTCTAACCAACTGAACTACCAAACCAGCGTTTCTAATAAAACTAACACCTTTTGAGTGTCGTTGTTTGTTTCATTATTACGGGTGCAAATATACGGCGCTTTTTGACATTTGCAAGCATTTACAAAGAAATTTTTCAAAAAAAAATTTTGTTTTTAGCCAAACTTTTGTTTTTCAACTAAGTATGTAAGTAAAATTTTTTCAAATTTTTCGTCTACCGAAACCGGCACATACTTTATACGGTACTGCATGCAGGTATCCTCTATTTTTTTAAAGTAATCCTTAACCAGTTTTTCGTATTCGTCTTTTATATTTTCGGCAAAAAGGTTAACCTGTTCTCCTGTTTCCAAGTCAACAAACTTGCGTGGCGTATTGTCAAAATCAAAGCTGAACTCCGTTTTCTTATCAATTACATGAAAAAGCACTACTTTGTGCTTATTATGCTTTAAATGCTGCAAGGCATTAAACAAATCCTCATTATCCTCTCCCTGAAACATATCTGTAAAAAGGATAATCATAGACCGCCTATGCATCTTTTGTGCTATCTGGTGCAAATAAGTAATCGTATCGGTACTTTTAGACTCTCTTGGCTTCTCTAAAACCTCTTCCAGCTTATTTATAAGCATCCTGTGATGACGCCCGCTTCCCTTTTCGGGAGCATAAAACTCATAATTATCAGAATACACACTTAACCCTACCGCATCGCGCTGTCTTTTTAGCAAATCCATTAATACGGCTGAAGCCAGAACCGAGAAACCTATTTTATTTTCATAAAAGGGCTGCCCGTCTTTTAATCGCGGATAATGCATCGACGATGAGTTATCCAGTATGATATGACACCTCAGGTTCGTTTCCTCTTCATAACGCTTGGTATAAAGCCTGTCGGTCTTTGCAAACAGCTTCCAGTCAATATGACGGGTGCTCTCTCCGGGGTTATAAACCTTATGTTCGGCAAACTCGGAAGAGAACCCGTGAAACGGACTCTTATGCATACCGGATATAAAACCTTCTACTATTTGATTAGCCAAAAGTTCCAGATGCCCAAATGAGGATATTTTTTCTAATTGTGATTCTAGCTTCATACCTCAAATGTAGCGAAAAAATGATTGTTATTAAAGGTCAACTCTCAACCCGAAGAACACTGCATGATCCTTATGCGCCGAATTCGTAAATACATTGTTAAGTTCGTAGTTTGCAAAAAGGCTCAAACTGCCGAAGCCCACATAACCTTTAAGTCCGTAGACAAATTTCTCTGTATTGTAATCCTGGCGGGTTTTTACTCTTACATCTTTTCCATCCTCTACATATTTCATCCATTGCATGGCACCCGTATTAATACCTGCATAACCACCTATACCCACTTTAAAACTTTGTGAGGTATCATACCTGAAATAATCGGCATACTCTCTTTTTTTAGACGGACCAAACTCCAAAAACACAGGAACAACTATATTACCTATCATAAGTACATTTCGCTTAATCTGATAAGGAAAAACCTCCAGCGTAGTATAACCGTCATTATTTACAAAGTATTTATTATCTCTTGGCCCCAACTGGTTTTGCTGATAAGAAACACCATAAGCCAGCCTCCAGAAATTTGACTCTTTAAGCAAACGTGTACGGAAAGTCAACCCTATTTCAGCAAATGCGCTTTTACCAACCTTATAAGTACCCCCCAGGTCGGTTCCTCCTCCTGTAGTACCTCCTAAACCAAAGGCGAAAACCATATCGGTATAAGTAAGTTTATCATATTTTGGTTTTTTGTTGGGTGCCTTATACTCCATTCCAAGCAGAAAGCTTCCGTTATCATCAACCACATTACCCCAGCCTATTGCAATATAGCCTCCCAAGTTTGGTGAGTAATTATAAACCACATCCCTTTCGGTAAGTTCAATCTGGTTGTTTATTATTGCAATTTTATTATCTATATTCTCTGCCGTTTTTTTAGCAGCTTCCTGTTTAAGTGCGGTAGCTTTTTCTTCAGTTATATCACCTTTTTCAAGCCTTTCGTCTATCTTTTCAATCTGTTTTTTAAGGTCAAACTTTTCGGCTTCCACAATATTCTCCTTTTCCCCTTCAAAAGCTTCCAGCTTTCGTTTTTTCAACCTTTCATAGTACTCCTGATCGGTTTCATTCCACCAATTTTCTTTTTTTTCTTTATCCTGTTTTTTTACAGAATCCTGCTCTGTTTGGGCGTTAACTTTAGGCAAAAAAATCCCTGTCGCCAAAAAGGCGATACACAATAAGGTGCGTTTCATAATTAAAAGATTAAGTTATTGTTTGTCTTTTACGGCTATGCGTATGGTTCTATTTTGAAGCGAAAAAATCTTCATGGCTTTTTCGCGATAATAGTCATTCATTTCCAATTCTACCTCTCTAAGCAGGGCGGTATCATCAGTAGGAGCTTTAAGCAGTTTATCTGTTGCCATTTCTTTTACGGCATTTTTAAGAAGGTAATCTACTTCCTGCTCATAAAGCTCCTCTCTAGTCAGTAGTTTTACATCCTGCAGAGCCGCAACATTTACTTCAGGAAGACTCTCATTCACCTGAATATTTCTATAAGTTCTTGCAATTACCTTTACTTCCTCTCTGGGCTGAACAAAATCAGTCTGTAGCAACTTTTCTTCCTTATAAGCTACAACTTCATGGTTTTGCTGTAGCTGTAAAACAGATTCCGATATAATTACAGGCTCTTCTCCCTTATTTATTATTTCTGTCTTGCCAGAATCAACAACTACCTGAGGCTCTGTGACAACATCTTTATTATTACCCGACACAAAGAAATATCCGCCAGAAAGCAATACCAACACAACTGAGGCGGCATAATAAAACGTTACTCTTTTCTTCTTCTTTTTATCTTTTCCCTGTTGCCTGTTCTGCGCAATACGATCCCATGCCTGTGCGCTTGGCGCAATGCTTCGGTTACCGAGCTTTTCGGCAAGTTGCTGTTCCAGGTTTTTATTATCTTTCATTTTCCATTCTCTTTAATACGCCTAACTGTTCCTGCAATTGCTTGCGTGCCTTGAACAATTGTGACTTCGACGTGTTTTCACTAATAGCCAGCATTTCTGCTATTTCCTTATGGCTGTACCCTTCAATCGCAAACATAACCAATACGGTTCGGTAACCTTCCGGCAGCCTGTCTATAAGCAGTTGAAGCAAATCGGCATCTATATCAATGTCACCTGTAACTACCGGAGGCACTTCGGCCGTTTCAATATTCTCAAAATAAAGTTGGGTACGTTCCCTTAAAAAATCAATGGCTTCCCTCACCATTATCCTTCTCAGCCAGCCTTCAAAGCTGCCTTCAAACCTAAACCTACCCAAATTATCAAGTGCACGGGTAAAACCCTGTATCATTACATCCTCAGCATAATGAAGGTCTTTTATATATATCCTGCATACGCCAAGCATTTTTGCCGCATAGCGGTCATACAGCTGCCTTTCGGCACGGCTGTCTCCCTGCAGGATCTTTTTTATGATCACTTCATCAGAAGTATGTAATCTGATAATCTTCAAAAGGTTTAAAATTGGTTTATATCTCTAAGACGGAAAATTTTTATTTCAAGTTGCCTGAGGTTGTAATTTTTTTTTTCTAAATGTACAGAAAATAAAAACCCGAAGCATCCTGCCCCGGGTCTAAATAATCAGTTTAAATCCTTTATTAATAAAGCTTTTGGGCACTTGCAGCCTCAAAAGATTTAAGTTCTTCAAATCTTCCCGATTTTATTTTCTTTACCCATTCCGGATCCTGAAGAAGCGATCGCCCAACAGCAACCAAATCAAAATCACCCCGATCAAACCTGCGTATCAGTTCGCTTAAATCTCCCGTAGAAGCTCCTTTCCCTTCCCCGAAAAACTCAAGAAAATCTCCGTTAAGCCCTACAGAGCCTACTGTAATGGTAGGCTTACCTGTTACTTTTTTTAACCAGCCTGCAAAATTAAGATCGCTGCCATCAAATTCATTTTCCCAATAGCGACGTTGCGAACCGTGAAAAATATCAACCCCTGCCTCAGCTAACGGCACTACCCACTCTTCAAGTTCCTGAGGTGTATGAGCCAGCTTTACGGTAAAATCCTGTTGCTTCCATTGCGACAGCCTCATAATAATTACCATATCAGGACCAACAGCTTTACGGATGGCCTTTACCACCTCAACTGCAAAACGACTGCGCTCTTTAAGCGTTTTACCGCCATACTCATCGGTACGTTTATTGGTTTGCTGCCAAAAGAACTGATCTATAAGATAGCCATGTGCACCATGTATTTCTATAGCGTCAAAACCAAGTGTTTGTGCATCTTTTGCGGCCTTTGCAAAAGCATCAATAGTTGCCTGAATATCGCCCAGTGTCATAGTATCCGGACTTTCAAGCGGCGACGATGGCAACCACTCCCCTGCCTGTGTATTACCAACATGCCATATTTGAGGTGCTATTTTTCCTCCGGCAGCATGCACTTCCTCTGCTACCTTCTTCCAACTAGCAAGTGCCTCATCTCCGTAAAAGTTAGGAATATCTTTCATGTTTTTAGAAGCCGGCCTGTTTATTACGGTACCTTCGGTAAGTATAAGGCCTACCTCACCTGCTGCACGTCGTGCATAATAATCTACTATCAGCTGATTAGGAATGCCATCTGTGGCAAAAGCGCGGGTCATAGGCGCCATAACAAATCTGTTCTTTAGTTGCAGGCCTTTATATTGAAACGGTGTAAATAGGGAATCAAAATTCATTTTTAGTCTTTTAAAAATTTTAAGGTTTCTTCTTATTATTATCAAATAGTTACACAAAGTAACTGATAATAGTTTACTTTTGTAACTAACTTTAGTTTAAACTGGTAACCTCTAAGTAACCATAATGACACGAAACCTTTTTAAATACAGTGACTGCCCCATGCACCGTTCTATGGCAATACTGGGCACAAAATGGAAACCAATAGTAATTTACATGCTAAGGGAACGCACGGCACGTTTTGGGCAACTGCATGCATCTATAGGAAGTATTTCTAAAAAAGTACTTACCACCACCTTAAAGGAACTGGAAGAAGACGGTATTTTACACCGGGAAGAATTTAAAGAACTGCCACCAAGAGTAGAATACAGCCTTACAGAAAGAGGCCGCACGCTTGTACCAATTATAATACAACTGGCCAAGTGGGATAACGAGCACTACGAACACAATAAGAAAAATCATCCTGCACAAAAAGAGGCTGCAGTATAAAAACAAAAACTCCCGCTGTTGCGGGAGTTTTTGTATATCTAAGTAATCAGACAATTATAGTAACGCGTCGATAGCATCAGTATAAGTTTGCTTAGGAGCAACACCTACCTGTCTTCCTACTACTTCTCCGTTTTGGAAAACTAATACAGTAGGAATGTTTCTTACTCCGTATTTTGCAGCAAACTCTTGGTTTGCATCAACATCAACTTTACCAACAACAGCTTTACCTTCGTAATCTTTGCTGATTTCGTCAATGATTGGGCCTACCATTCTACATGGACCACACCATGCTGCCCAAAAATCTACTAATACCGGTTTATCTGATTTTAATACTACATCTTCAAAAGTAGCATCTGTTATTGCCTGTGCCATATGTATAATAGTTAAGTTTTAAAAAACAAAAATAGGTATAAATATTTAAAAGATTAGTTAAACATTTATTAGTTTTAGTTATCAACGCATAGACGCAAACTATAAAAACTAATTAAGTTTAAAGTTAACCTGCAGCCTTTCAAGCTCATGCAAAAGTTCGTTTGATATTTTTATCTTCAGCTTCCTGCTTGGCATGCTCAGCTTGGTTACTACCTGTATATCTTCCACATCTGCCATTACGCTTTCCGGCATCTCTCCTTCAAATTCAGCTTCAGCATCATCGTCCAACTGTTCCACAGCGGCGGCAGCCACTTCCACTTTTCGTTTTACCTTCTCCAGTTCCAACACCTCAAACTGTACCGAATGATCGCCCCTGTTATGTTTAAACAGTTCGCTAAGATGAACAATTAACTGTTCCTGCAAATCCAACACATTAAACTGTATGATAAGCTTTTTCGCAAAAGTGGTAAGTACATCCTGCAAGTACTGTATGGCTATAAACTGTATCCTTGGTTCTCCCCGCTTGCCTTCAGCATTTACCCAACCTTCCCTAACCATTACCTTAAGGTAGGTAAAATTATTAGGGATAAGGAAATGCCTGAACTTTAGATATTCCTCACCATAAATACGGAACTCGTGGTTTTCGTCATAACCCTCGAGCATGAACGAAGCCCAGCCCTTACCGTTTTTGGCAACGCGGTGTTGCACGTTTGAAATTATACCGCCAAAACTAAGGTTCTTGTTTACATGCTGCTCCAGCGATTTAAGCGCCTCAAGCCTTGCATTACAAAAATATTTCATCTCAAACTTGTAGTCATCCAGCGGGTGACCTGAAATATAAATACCCACAACCTCTTTTTCCTTCGCCAGTTTTTCCATTGTACTCCACTCCTCACATGGTGGCACAACCGGTTCCGGTATCTGCACTTCACTGGCTTCACCAAAAAGGCTCACCTGCGATGAGTTTTCATTTTCCTGATACTTAGACCCGTAGCGCATGGCTTTTTCAAGGAAGGTAAGATTCTCCCCGTCATCATGGAAATACTGAGCCCTGTGTGTATCGTTAAAACAGTCGAAACCTCCTGCAAGAGCAAGGTTCTCAAAAGCCTTTTTATTGGCCGCACGCAAATCAATACGCTTGGCAAGATCGAATATCGACCTGTATCTTCCGTCTTTACGATTCTCTACAATGGTATCAACCGCACCGGCACCCACACCTTTAATAGCACCCATACCAAAACGTACCGCGCCATGGTCGTTTACCGTAAACTTATAATACGACTCGTTAACATCAGGCCCCAATACCTCTAAGCCCATTCGCTTACACTCTTCCATAAAGAAAGAAACCTGCTTAATATCATTCATGTTATTGGAAAGTACCGCCGCCATGTACTCTGCCGGATAATGCGCCTTTAGGTAAGCCGTTTGGTAGGCTACCCACGCATAACACGTAGAGTGCGACTTGTTGAAGGCATAACTCGCAAATGCCTCCCAGTCTTTCCATATCTTTTCAAGCACTATGGCATCATGACCCTTTGCAGCGGCCTGCTCCACAAACTTGGGTTTCATTTTATCAAGTACATCCTTTTGCTTTTTACCCATCGCCTTACGCAGTACGTCGGCCTCACCTTTAGTAAAGCCCGCCAGCTTTTGCGACAGTAGCATTACCTGCTCCTGATAAACGGTAATACCATAAGTCTCCTTTAGGTATTCTTCACAGGCATCAAGGTCATACTTTATTTCCTCTTCACCGTTTTTCCTTCTAATGAAACTCGGGATATACTCCAGCGGCCCCGGACGGTACAATGCGTTCATCGCAATAAGGTCGGCAAATACGGTAGGCTTAAGTTCCTTCATGTACTTTTGCATACCGGGCGACTCGTACTGGAACACCCCTACGGTTTCACCGCGCTGGAAAAGCTCATACGTCTTAACATCATCAATAGGGAAATTATCCGGGTCTAGGTCTATGTTGTGCTTGTACTTAACAAGCTTAACCGTATCTTTTATCAGAGTTAGTGTCTTTAACCCCAGGAAGTCCATCTTCAGTAGTCCTGCACTTTCCACCACCGAGTTATCAAACTGGGTAACATACAGATCAGAATCCTTTGCTACCGATACCGGAACGAAGTTGGTAATATCATCGGGCGTAATAATTACACCGCAGGCATGGATACCTGTATTACGCAACGACCCTTCCAGCACTTTTGCCTGCTGAATGGTTTCCGCTCCTAAGTCTTCACCATCTGCAAGACCCAAAAGCTCCTGTACTTTTTCAAACTCATCCGAACGAAGTGCACCCTTAAGCGCATTGGCATCAAGATTAAATATCTTGGCCAGCTTCATATTAGGGATAAGCTTAGCAATCTTATCGGCTTCAAAAAGCGGAAGATCGAGTACCCTTGCGGTATCACGTATAGACGATTTTGCTGCCATGGTACCATAGGTAATAATCTGCGCTACCTGATTGGCCCCGTACTTATTGATTACATAATCCATTACACGCCCTCGGCCCTCATCATCAAAGTCGATATCAATATCGGGCATCGATACACGGTCAGGATTAAGGAAACGCTCAAATAGCAAATCGTAAGCAATAGGGTCAATATTGGTAATACCTAAACAATAGGCAACCGCCGATCCTGCCGCCGAACCACGGCCCGGCCCTACCGACACCCCAAGGTTTCTTGCCTCGGCAATAAAATCCTGTACAATAAGGAAGTAACCCGGATAACCGGTATTTTCAATAGTCTTAAGCTCAAAATCAAGCCTCTCCCTTATATCATCGGTAATTTCGGTATAGCGTTTTTCTGCCCCCACATAAGTAAGGTGGCGTAAAAATTTGTTCTCCCCACGCTTACCGCCATCCTGCTCATCCTCTGCAACCAGAAACTCTTCCGGTATATCAAACTTAGGCAGCAGTACATCACGGTACAGCGAGTAGGTTTCTACCTTATCCACTATTTCCTGAATATTCACTATGGCATCAGGAACATCAGCAAAGAGCTTTTTCATCTCATCGCCCGGTTTAAAGTAATATTCGTTATTAGGAAGCCCGTAACGGAAACCACGTCCGCGCCCTTTAGGCGTAGCCAGTTTTTCCCCGTCCTTAACACACAATAAAATATCGTGTGCATGGGCATCTTCCTTATCTACATAATAAGTATTGTTTGTAGCTATAAGCTTTACCTCATGTTTTCGGGCCATTTTTATAAGAGTATCGTTTACACGATTCTCATCTTCCTGCCCGTGGCGCATTAGCTCTATATAAAAGTCATCACCAAACTGTGCTTTCCACCACTGCAAAGCTTCCTCTGCCTGGTTTTCACCCACGTTAAGTACCTTACTAGGTATTTCCCCGTAAAGGTTACCCGAAAGCACCATGATATCTTCCTTATACTTCTCGATAACTCTCTTATCAATCCTTGGCACATAATAGAACCCGTCAGTATAGGCTATAGATGACATTTTTGCCAGATTGTGATAGCCCTTCTTGTTCTTGGCAAGCATTACTATCTGGTAACCGTTATCTTTTCTGGTTTTATCTTTATGATCTTCGCAAACAAAAAACTCACAACCTACAATAGGTTTCATAATCACTTCGGTAGGTTCTTCCCCTTTTTCAACCAGCTCCTTGTTTTTTGCTTCGGCTGCCTTGTTATGATTAAGAACATTACTCACAAAGTGAAATGCCCCCATCATGTTGGCATGATCGGTCATGGCAACAGCAGGCATTTTATATTTAGCTGCAGCCTTAACCAAATCGGGCACCGCAATGGTAGACTGCAGTACCGAAAATTGAGTATGGTTGTGCAGGTGCACAAACTCCACCTCTTTCATGTCCTGTTTCAGCTCAGGCGATACAGGTTTTATAACCTCTTCCCCTTTCAGCTTTTCAAGACGTTTCCTTACTTCGGCCGAAGCCGCTTTAAGGTTTATATGCTTTAACCCTATCAGCTGTATGGTCTGCGGGTTCTTTTCTTTAAACTCATGAAAGTAAGTTGGTGCTACATCCAGCTCCTCTTTAGTAAAGATTTCTCTTTTTACCAATTCAAGAAAACAGCGGGTTGTAGCCTCAACGTCAGCAGTAGCATTATGCGCTTCGGCAAACGGTTCTCCAAAAAGATATTCGTGAAGTTCTGTTAGTGTCGGCAGTTTAAATTTACCTCCACGACCTCCGGGAATCTTAAGTAATTCTGCAGTAACCTCAGTACAGGTGTCCAGTATAGGCATCGCTGCCAGCGGGCTATCCATAGTAAACCTATGGAATTCACACCCCATAATATTAACGTCGAATCCAACATTTTGCCCCACTATAAACTTGGCCTTACCCATAGCCTCATTAAATTTCTCCAATACACCCTGCAGGTCTACCCCCTGCTCTAAAGCAAGCTCGGTAGAAATACCGTGTATACGTTCGGCATCATAGGGTATATTAAAGCCTTCAGGCTTTATAAGATAATCCTGATGTTCTATAAGCCGCCCCATCTCATCGTGCAGCTGCCATGCTATCTGTATACAGCGGGGCCAGTTATCGGTATCGGTAAGCGGCGCATCCCATCGCTTGGGTAATCCGGTGGTTTCGGTGTCAAAAATCAGGTACATAACCGGTTAATTATTTGGAGGTTAAAAGAAAAGGAATGCCTTGCGGCCAACTTTTCAAAATTAAGGTTTTTACCCTTTAACTACAAACCCTGTTTAAGGGTGCAGCAGATATGTTTTCAACAAACGGTTATTAAGTCAG
This sequence comes from Flavobacterium alkalisoli, assembly GCF_008000935.1. Classification (NCBI taxonomy): domain Bacteria; kingdom Pseudomonadati; phylum Bacteroidota; class Flavobacteriia; order Flavobacteriales; family Flavobacteriaceae; genus Flavobacterium; species Flavobacterium alkalisoli. Next base: position 1,303,548 of record NZ_CP042831.1, on the reverse strand, counting down.
CCAAACCCTGTTTTCAAAGCAAAAAACTATAAAATAAAAAATCCCGGCATAAGCCGGGATTTGTATTAAAAAGTAAAGCGTATCTTAGTAACCACCGCGATTATAACCTCCACGGTCTCCACCGCCTCTGTTATAACCTCCTCTGTCACCACCGCCACGGTTGTTACCATAACCACCGCTACGGTTGTTATTAAAACTTCTGCGTTCACCTTGCGGTTTCGGCTCCGATTTATTCACAACAATGCTACGACCTCCAAAATCAGAACCGTTAAGTCCTTCAATTGCAGCCGCACCTTCTTCCTCGTCCGGCATTTCTACAAAGCCAAAACCTTTACTTCTTCCAGTCTCTCTATCTGTAATTATTTTTACAGACTCAACTGAACCATAAGCCTCAAAGGACTCTCTTAAATCAGCTTCCTTTGCTGTGAAAGGAAGGCTACCAACGAATATATTCATATAAATTAATTATTTGTTCCTTATAAGGCTTATACAAATGTAATCTTATTTGGCTTCAAAAAACAAAAGATGCAATATTTAATAAAATTTTAATATAAAATTATTGTAAACAAAAAAACCACCTTAACGGTGGCTTAATATTATTATTGACCTACTGGTTGTATCGGAACCCTGTAAAACACACCGTTTCGGAAGTTAAGAACAGTCCCGTCGTCTTCAACTGCATTGAAACGGAACGTACCTGTAATGAAGCCCTGAGCCATATCAGTATCTTCTACAGTTATCTCAATTTTCCCATCACCTAAATCAGTACCTGTCTGGTAATTTTGCTCTATACCATCTACAGAAACGCTGAAAGTAGCCTTATTCTGCTCATTTACACCCAAGTCATAAACACCCGGATCTACCGAAGCAGTTCTTAATGTAAGGATTTCAAAACCGTTTGTAGCAACTATAGTTAGTGAATTATCTGTCTCTCTTGTTGCTGTATACTGTGCAGCTCTCCACAGTTCATCGTCTTTAAGCCCCTGAACTGCCGGATTATTGAACTTAACGTCTTCCTCACACGAGGCAAAAGTTACCAATAGCACTAATAGTGATAAAATCTTTTTCATTATATTAATATATCTTAAAGAAATGGTGTATCAATTTTTACAACGACAAAAATAGTTTTTTATGACATATATCCTAATTAAAATATAATAAATCGCGTTAAAAGTATACAATTTGAGCTTTCATTCGACAAAAAATCATAAAAAATAAGTTTTAAAACAATTATCTCCTAAACTTTTATATCTTTGCACCCTTAATTAACAGAGGTCGGGAACCTCACATTTAATCTAAAGATTATGCCTGTAAAAATCAGATTACAAAGACACGGTAAAAAAGGAAAACCTTTTTACTGGGTAGTAGCTGCGGATTCACGCGCTAAAAGAGATGGTAAATTCCTTGAAAAACTGGGAACTTACAATCCAAACACTAACCCTGCAACTATCGACCTAAACCTTGATAGCGCTGTTAAGTGGTTACATGATGGTGCTCAGCCAACTGACACTGCAAGAGCAATCCTTTCTTACAAAGGTGCTTTACTTAAACACCACCTTGACGGAGGTGTACGTAAAGGTGCACTTACTCAGGATCAGGCTGACGCTAAACTAGCTGCTTGGTTAGAAGAAAAAGAAACTAAGATCGACGCTAAGAAAAACGGACTTTCTACTGCTCAGGCTGATGCTAAAGCTAAAGCTCTTGCTGCAGAGAAAAAAATTAACGAAGATCGTATAGCTGCTGCTAAACAAGCTGAAGCTGATGCTGCTGCTGAAGAAACTGCTGCTGCTGAAAGCGAAGAAACTGTAGCTGAAGCTGATACAACTTCAGAAGAAAACACAGAAGAAACCCAAGCTTAATTTGACTGCGATTTATGCGTAAAGAAGATTGTTTCTATTTAGGCAAAATCGCCAAAAAATTCAGTTACAAAGGTGAAGTCCTTATCTATTTAGATACTGACGAGCCGGGTTTGTATGAAAACATGGAATCAGTGTTTGTTGAAATAAACAAACATCTGGTTCCATTTTTTATTGAAACATCTTCACTACACAAAGGCGATTTTTTAAGAACACGCTTTGAAGATGTGAGCAGCGAGGAGGACGCCGAAAAGATTTTAGGCTGCGAAGTATACCTTCCCCTGTCAATGCTACCTGAACTGGAAGGCGATAAGTTTTATTTTCATGAAGTAATAGGTTTTGATGCCGAAGACCAGCGTTTAGGCAATGTTGGTAAAATAGTAGGCATTAACGATACATCGGCTCAGCCACTTTTTGAAATACTCAAAGGCGATATTGAGATCCTTATACCTATGATAGATGATTTTATCATAAAGGTAGACCGTGAAAACAAAAAAATTATCCTTAACACTCCTGAAGGGCTTATAGACCTATACCTAAACAGTTAATTGTTTTGGGTTAACACATCTTATCTCATTACTCAAATCTAACATCTCACTTTTAAGAAATGTTCCAATTCAAGCAATTTACCATACAACAGGATAAATGTGCCATGAAAGTGGGCACCGATGGTGTTTTGCTTGGCGCCTGGACACCGGTTGTAAACAACCCTTTCAGCATACTTGACATAGGAGCCGGAACCGGACTTATAGCCCTGATGCTTGCACAGCGCAGCCATGCAGAACAGATTGACGCTATTGAGATTGATGATGACGCCTACGAACAGGCTGTAGAGAACTTTGAAGAAAGCCCTTGGAGCGACCGCCTGTTTTGTTATCACGCAGGCCTTGATGAGTTTGTAGAGGAAATGGAAGACGAGGAATATGATATTATTGTATCCAACCCTCCTTTTTACACCGAGAATTACAGCTCAGGAAACGAACAGCGCGACAAAGCACGATTTACCGAATCGCTGCCTTTTAAAGAGCTTATTGAAGCTGCTGCCATGCTACTTTCTGAAAACGGCATTTTTTCAGTAATTATTCCTTTTAAGGAAGAAGAAAAATTTAAGGCTATTGCTGCTGAGTTCGGTCTTTACCCTGCCAAAATAACAAGGGTAAAAGGCACCCCTGAAACAGAAATCAAGAGAAGCCTTTTAGCCTTTATACGACAGCAAACCGAAACTGTCATTGATGAGCTGACTATAGAGACTGCCCGCCATCAATACACTTCGGAATATACTGCACTTACTAAAGATTTTTATTTAAAACTTTAATTTAGGCATAATTACCTTAAGCCCAAAGTTAGGAGCCGTAATAGTCTTTTTAGATGGTTTATGCTCAAACACAACTTCATAATCAACCTTAAGGTGTTTGTTTATATTGTTCCAAAAGTAACTATTGGTTCCAATGGGATTAATCCATCCGCAATAATTATCTGTTGTAGTAGGATGAAAATCAATCCAGGTCATTTCTTTGGGATCTGTAATTTTTGCCGGTTTTCCTGCAGCATCATAATACCCCACGCCTTCAAGACTTAAAAAAAGTCCTTCTTTAGACATCATTATACTGTACTCCGTTAAATCAACCTCAACTACACCTTTCTGTCCAGGCTCAAGAAAAACAATTATTTCCTGTGTAGCTATAGGATCTCCCGGTATAAAAGTAGCATACGAAAATTTAGCACCAGTTTTAGGATGATAAGTATCCTGCACGTAATCGTGCTTTTTGTATATTTTAATACGGGCTTCTGTTTTGTGCTTTACTTTAGCCACTTTAAAAAGCATGGATTTAAGATAAACCCCATCTTCCCCTGTAGTATTCTCAAAATAATAGGCAACTTTACTATCAGCACTAATAGTCTGTCCTTTTTTGGATTTCTTACTGTTAAGTTCACCCAATAAAACATCAGGAGTATCTTCACTCACAGCAAGCTCATTAAGGCTGTAATTTAAAACAGTATTGTTTGCACTATCTACGTTTGCCATTGCCGTATCCTGAGCATAAAGCGCAACACTTAACAATGCTGTTGAAGCAATTAATAATGGTTTCATATTTTAGCTGGTTTTAAGATTTACCAATATATAACAGTTTAATGAGGTATTTCCATATGTCAGCTAAAAAATACAACATTTTATTCTTGATTTGTTACAATTCTTGTTTACTTTTGCCTTCAACTAAAACGTTATAAATGAAACCAGATTTATTTCAGGCTCCTGATTACTATTTACTTGACGAGTTACTGACAGACGAACATAAAATGGTTCGCGATGCTGCCCGCGAATGGGTAAAACGCGAAGTATCTCCAATAATTGAAGATTATGCTCAAAAGGCAGAATTCCCTAAACAAATAATACAGGGACTTGCCGATATAGGCGCATTTGGCCCTTATATTCCGGAAGAGTACGGCGGTGCCGGTCTTGACCAGATTTCTTACGGACTTATCATGCAGGAAATAGAGCGCGGCGACAGCGGTGTTCGTTCTACAGCATCGGTACAGTCATCACTTGTTATGTACCCGATATGGAAATATGGTAACGAAGAGCAACGTAAAAAATACCTGCCTAAACTTGCTTCAGGTGAGTTTATGGGCTGCTTTGGTTTAACTGAGCCAGACTATGGTTCTAACCCGGGCGGTATGATAACCAACTTTAAGGATATGGGTGATCATTACCTTTTAAACGGTGCAAAAATGTGGATCTCTAATGCTCCTTTTGCTGATATTGCAGTAGTTTGGGCTAAAGACGAAACAGGAAGAATTCACGGTTTGATAGTAGAGCGTGGTATGGAAGGATTCTCCACTCCGGAAACTCACAATAAATGGTCATTAAGAGCATCGGCTACCGGTGAACTTATTTTTGACAATGTAAAAGTCCCTAAAGAAAACCTTTTACCAAATAAATCAGGTCTTGGTGCTCCGCTTGGGTGCCTTGACTCTGCCCGTTACGGAATTGCATGGGGTGCCATTGGTGCCGCAATGGATTGTTATGATACGGCACTGCGTTATGCAAAAGAACGTATTCAGTTTGACAAACCTATTGCTGCAACACAACTTCAGCAAAAGAAACTTGCCGAAATGATTACCGAAATTACCAAGGCCCAGTTACTAACGTGGAGGCTTGGTGTTTTAAGAAATGAGGGGAAAGCCACAACGGCACAAATCTCTATGGCAAAAAGAAATAATGTGGACATGGCTCTTAACATTGCCCGCGAAGCACGTCAGATTTTAGGCGGTATGGGTATTACAGGAGAATATTCTATCATGCGTCACATGATGAACCTAGAAAGTGTAATTACTTATGAGGGAACACATGATATTCACCTTTTAATAACCGGTCTTGACATTACTGGCCATGCGGCTTTCAAATAAAATATAATTATAAATTATACGTTTATTTAAAAAATCAATCAAAAAAAGCTTCTTTATACAAAGAAGCTTTTTTAATTTTGTAAAAAACCAGGCTATGAATACAGATACCATTAACAAAAGTATCCAACCCCAAAAAGACCTTCTGTTAACGCATTCTTTATACGGAAAAGTAAAAACCATAGATGACCTTAAGTGCTTTTTAGAAGGGCACGTATATGCCGTTTGGGATTTTATGTCGCTGTTAAAGGCATTACAGTCTAAACTTACATGCACCACCACCCCGTGGCTTCCTGTAGGCAACCCCGATATTCGTTACCTGATTAACGAAATTGTACTTGCAGAAGAAACAGATATTAGTGCTGACGGAAAAAGATTAAGCCACTATGAAATGTATGTGGATGCCATGAAAGACTGTGGTGCCAATACTACCGATGTAAAGGCATTTCTAGAAGATGTGGTAGCAACACAAAACATTTTTGTTTCGATAAAGCAAAGTCACCTGCACGATAAGATAAAGGATTTTTTAAACTTTACTTTTATGACCATAGATCAGGGCCAGCCTCACCAGATAGCTGCTGCATTTACCTTTGGCCGTGAAGACCTTATCCCGAGCATGTTTACCGAAATACTGAAAAACTTCCAGAAAAACTTCCCGGAAACAAACCTTGACAAGCTTATATACTACTTTGAAAGACACATTGAACTGGATGCCGACGAGCACGGACCAATGGCAATGCAAATGATAAATGAACTTTGCGGAGACGATGAGCAAAAATGGCGTGAAGTGGAAGAAACCTCTAAACAGGCGCTTGAAAAGAGAATAGGATTATGGAATGCTATAGAAGAAAACATTCTTCATCACGATATGGCTTCGATATAAAAAAATAGCATAAAACAAAAAAATCCCGATATACTCTCGGGATTTTTTGTTAAAAAAGGGAATTGGTCGGCTTGCATACAAAATATTAATTATTTTCGATTCCGAATTTAAATTCCTTAGAATGAAATTAAACACTACTACTTTTAAAATCGGTTTACTTGCATTGTCTGGTCTGCTATCAGCAGGAGCTTTTGCACAAAGCAAGAAAACAAAACAATTTGGCCCCAGCCAAAAAAGCGGGTTAATTAACTGCGCCACCACACAATATGAAGAAAACTTACAGAGAAAATTCCCAAACAGATCTAACACTGTACAGTTTGAAGAATGGATTGCACAAAAAATTGAGGAACAAAAGGCCAAAGGCTTTTTAAAAAACACTCAAACCACTAATGAGGTGGTTACAATTCCAGTAGTATTTCACATTATACACGATGGAGATGCAATTGGCCAAAATGAAAACATTGCCGATGAGCAAATACTTTCGCAGCTTACGGTATTAAATCAGGATTTTAGAAGAATGGCAGATACCCCTGGCTTTAACACAAACCCGGTAGGTGCTGATATGGAAATAGAATTCTGTTTGGCACAAAGAGATGAATACGGAATAGCAACAAGCGGTATTACAAGACATTATTATGAAAACGACGATCCTTACGGATGGGAAATGGATGCAGTTGAAACCATAATAAAACCACAAACACAATGGGATCCTAACAAATACCTAAACATTTGGGTTGTTAGCAATCTGTATATCGGTTTCAATGGCACACCTATAGGTGAACTTGCGGGTTATGCACAGTTCCCAACAGAATCAGGCCTTGAGGGTCTTGAAGAAGAAGGACTTCCTGTACTTGCAGAAACAGATGGTGTTGCACTTGGAGCAATGTATTGTGGTTCATCAGACATTTACCCTAACGGATACTATGATGAAGAAGGCGGTAAAGATAAAGGACGTTCGGCTTCACACGAAGTAGGACATTATTTTGGCCTTAGACACATTTGGGGTGACGGAAATTGCAGTTTTGATGACTATTGTGCTGATACTCCTGTAGCTGCAGCTGCTAACAGCGGATGTCCCGAAGGACAGGATTCATGCCCTAGCTCTCCCGGAATGGATATGATTGAAAATTACATGGACTATACAAACGATAGTTGCCAGAATGTATTCACTCAAAACCAAAAAGAAAGAATGCAGGCAGTATTAGCTAACTCTCCAAGAAGAGCATCACTGATAACTTCTGACGGCTGTGTTCCTGGCGTTGTTTATGACAATGACGGATCGCTTAACATAAACCCGCTTCAGCAATCTTGCGGAGAAGAGTTTGCCTTAACTATCAACCTTAAAAACACAGGGAATAATACAATTACAGCAGCCGAAATAAGCTATACACTTGATGAAGAAGCTGCTGTTTATAGCTGGACAGGTGAACTTGAAAATGGAGAAACTGTTACTATAGAACTCCCTGTAGCAGAGCCTGCAGCAGGAGAGCACACGCTTAGTCTATATATAGTTTCTGTAAACAACACAGAAGATGAGGCTCCGTTAAATGATACTATAACACAAGATTTCACTTATACACCAGTAGGATCATACAACACTCAGGCATTAACGGTTACTATTTTAACTGACGGATGGGGAGATGAAACTTATTGGGGTGTTCTAGACGCTAATGAAGAATTGGTTACTTATGGAGGACCATATGATGACGACACACTGTATACCGAAACTGTTGAGCTTGAAATTAGCCAGTGTTATACTTTTGTAATCATTGATCAGGCTGGAGACGGTATGTGCTGTGATTTTGGAGAGGGATATTATGAGGTTACTACAATAGACGGAACAGTTGTTGCTTCAGGAGGTTCTTTTGGAGCTACAGAAGAAACTTCATTCTATGTAGACACCACTTTAGGCAATAATGATTTTGTTTATGAAAACGGAATCAAACTTTACCCTAACCCTACTAATAGCATCATCAATATCAGCATAAAAAACAACGAGCTCCCGGAAAGCTATACTATCTACAACAACTTAGGACAGGTAGTAGCACAGTCTGAAGTTAACTCAGTTGATAATCTTAGCATTAATACTTCTGCATACAGCAATGGCATTTATTTCATAAAAATTGATATAGAAGGTCAAAGCGCAACGCTTAAGTTTATTAAAAACTAATTTTTACACTTTATATTTAAAGCCCCTTCAATTGAAGGGGCTTTTTTATTGACGTTCATATTATAAAAGTTGAAAAGATATTTTAAAAATCAAGACCCGATAGAAAAAATAAGTATGAAAACCATTTCAGCTTTTAACTATGCTGCTTTCTTAGGGGTCTTCCAGATAAACCCGTCAAGTATGTAGTGGGTAAACTGCGGCACTACAAGCAATGGTACAAGTAAAAAATGCCAGTTTTGAAATACAGCCGCTCCTGAAAAAGAGAACTGTTCCTGCCAAACTGTAATTTCCCAAAGGTATTCTTCAGAAAAAGCCAAAAGCAACAAAAGCCCAACATATATAATAATTCCTTTATAGCTGTTAATATACTGCATAAATGACGATGCATTTTGCTTTGGCTGCCTTATTTCTTTAAGATAGATTAATGCCATGTATGGCACACCGTGTGAAACTATATTCAGCATGGTAAAAACAAGGTCGTTATTGTAATATACAATCCCAAAATACCAGGAAGCGGCGGTACCAATTATTATGGCATTTTTAGGAATATTAAAATAACCGCTTTTAGCAAAAGTATATATAACCCTCACAGTATAAATAACCAATATCAACACATACACATAACCAAAAACAGCAAGCAGTTCATCATTCCTGTAAGTAAAAAACTCATTTTCCATAAACCATGTATACTTTCTTTGCGCACTCATAAACCAGTAAAGCATTGGGTATACGGTTGCGGCATATATGGTTAGGTTATCAAAAAAGACACTGAGACGTGTTTTATTTTCGAGTCTGGAATACAATCTCATAAAACCATATTGCTGCCTTATAAAATGAAAAACGGCAATGTAGGCAAGCGTTATCCAAAACACCCTGCTCCCTAACATAAAAAGTATAAGGCCAATAAAGAAACATACTATAGGCAATCCTATCAACAGCCTCTTTTTTTCCCTGAAAGTTTGCGGTACCAAGTATGTTTTAAATAAAGTGGCATATACATGGGCAACATCTATAAACACCACAAAAAACAACCATGTATAAAACGAATATTCTTTTTCAAGATTGATGAGCCATCCCTGGCAAAAAAATACAATTGCCAAAACCACAAATGGGGGCATCAGTATAAATATACTGTCGGTTTTTGCCTTATCAATCCAGGGTTGTTTCATTTAGTAATTTATTTGCTGCATTAATACCCTGATGAAAAGCCTCCTCAAAAACCGAAATACCGGAAAGGTCACTATGGGCAAAAAATATTTTATTCTCTATAACAGATGAAGCCTGTTTCCTGGCATTACCAAATATAAATCCGGGAACAGGGCTTATCATACCATGTCCCAAAATATGTATTGCTATATCTTCGGTAAAATCTTCAATCCAAGGATGGGCTTTCTTTATATCGTTAAGTACAAATTCTTTCCAATACTCTTTACCCTTACCGTAAACTTCTTTTCGCTTAGCCACAATATCATTACAGGAAAAAGCATGATAATAAGTAATTACCTTTTTTTGATGTACCTGCTTTAAAGACTGATGCTGATCGTATATGTAACCTACACCTTCCCCTTTATAAATAACATTATCCCAAGAAAGTGGTTGTCCAAAATCATCCGGTAAATCGCTTAGCGTTATAGTTGCCAATAGCCACGGAGCATAATTAAACTCTTTAACAAGAGGCTTTCTTTGTTTAAAAATATAACCGTTAACAAACTGTGGTATTGCCATTATCACCTTATTTGCTGTAATAGCAATGGTTTTTTTATTTTGGCCATCAAAGACCTTAACCACAACCTTATCATCAACAGAAGCAACCTCAAAAACAATATGATTAACCAGAGTTTTGTTTAATGCATATCTTTTTAGGTGAGAAGCCAGCCTGGCGTTACCTTCCGGCCAGGTAAGCACGCTTTCTTTATTAGACTCCCCGTTGTTATGTTTTCTGGCAGCAAAATAATGAACGCCTGCCCAGGCAGACACATACTTTATTCCCAAACCAAAATCGTCTCGGCAGCAATAGTCAACATACTCAAAAACCTCTTCAGTTTTAAAACCATTATCCGTTAGCCATTGTTGCATCGTTATTGCATCCAACTCTTTGTTATTTGCGTCGTGAGAACCGTTTTCAATTGGCAAATCAAAACTATACTTTCCGTCCTTTCCTTTTTGATCCCTAAAGCCTTCCATCAGCTTAAAGAAATGGTCAAATTCGGCTATCGTCTTTTCAGAAGTGCCATAACGTGGTATAAGCCCTTCCTGCCATGTGTTTTTATAAAAGAGTCTTTCCTGAGGCGAAAAAGTAAGCTGTTCTTCATCAAAAACAGGATATCCGGCATTATCATATCCGGTTATTATATTTTCCTCCTCTAAAAAAGTAATGAGTTCTTTATCGTGAAAATTTGGAAGAGGCAGATAGTGTGCCCCAAGCGGATATTTTGAATAGGCATTTTCCCCGTTAGAGGAATTGCCTCCGGTGTGATCTTCAAGCTCAATAAGTAAAAAATCTTCTGCTCCTTTTCGCATAAGTTGCCTTGCAGCACTTAATCCTGTTATTCCACCACCTACAATAAGTATGGGAATACTAAGCTCCTTTGTAGGGTTAGGAAAATCTTTAGCCCACAAACGATGCCCCAAAATATGAGATGTTCCTGTGAGCCTTAAGGCAACTGACTTAATTTTCTTAGCACAAGACTGTATAAAGGCAGCCCCGACAGCTATAGCCCCCAGGTTTCTTAAAAACGTCCTTCTCGAACTGTTATAGCCTTCCCCATTCTTCATCAAAATAACGTACTAATATCTGGTTATCAAGTCTGTTTATCTCTATATCATTAACCTGCATATCTTTAGGAAAATCATTTAACCTACCGTAATCATAATCATAAAACCTTAAACCCTGTACGCTGCGTTTCGCACTACCTAATGGTTTTGAAAGACTCTTAGCTGCTATGGTATACCCCCACTCCCCAAAAGAAGGTACGTAAACATGATAGGCATCGGTAACCGGAAAAATCTGAGCTGCGGTTTTATTGATACACCAAAATGACTTAGGTGCAAAAAAGGGAGAAGTGGTTTGTATAACAGTCATTGCATCATCTGTCAAAACCTTATTAAGAGTTTTGTAAAAATTAAGCGAATACAATTTACCCAAACTATAATTTGACGGATCGGGAAAATCAATAATTACCACATCAAACTTTTGTTGGCATTCTTTAAGCCATATATAGGCATCACTGTTAATTACGGTTACCTTAGGATTGGTTAATGAGTGCTTATTAAAATCCGATAAAACGGTATTGGTCTTAAACAATTCCGTCATACCTTCATCAAGGTCTACTAATGTTACATGATTAACCTCGCTATACTTTAATATCTCGCGTACTGCAAGTCCGTCACCTCCGCCCAAAACCAAAACATTGTCAACCTTATTTGCCATAGACATTACAGGGTGTACCAAAGCTTCATGGTAGCGGTATTCGTCTTTAGAGCTAAACTGCAGGTTATTGTTAAGGTAAAGCCTGTAGTCATTTTTATTATGGGTGAGCACTATACGCTGGTAAGAGGTGGTATGTGTATAAATTATATTTTCACCATACAGTTTTCCTTCAGAGTACGACAATATACTCTCCGAGAAAACAAAAACGACCAATAACAGTAAAAAGGTAAATATTGCTTTTGCCTTAAGCAACCCCGGATTTTTAAGGTCTTTTTTAAGCATAAAACAAAGCACTATGGCAATACTAACATTAATCATCCCGAAGAAAAGGGATGTTTTCATTATCCCTAATTTTGGCACCAATACCAAAGGGAAAAGAATGGATGCCAATAGGGCACCTATATAATCAAAAGTGAATACATTAGAAACAAGATCCTTAAAAGTAACCCTGTCTTTAAGTATATTCATAAGAAGCGGAATTTCCAGCCCTACCAAACATCCGGTTATAAAAACCAGTAAATAAAGTATAAACTGAAAATAATAAACACTTTCAAACAGCACAAAAAGTATTACCGAGCTAAGCCCACCAATAAGGCCTACCAGTATCTCTATATCTACAAAAGTGTTTAAAAGATTACGGTTTATGAATTTTGAAAAATAAGAACCTACCCCCATAGAAAAAAGGTAAACCCCTATTATAAATGAAAACTGCTTTACCGAATCGCCCAGCAGGTAACTCGCCAGGGTACCGGCTACAAGTTCGTACACAAGCCCACAGGTGGCTATAGTAAAAACCGCCAGAAAAAGCAGCACTTCAAAACCGATTTTTTTATTACCCATGTATAGCTCCGCTTATAATAATGGCAATACCTATTATAAAGGCTGCAAAAACTATGGCTAGCGCAATGTTTTTATTTTGTACTATTTCTTTCCATGTATTTTCGGGTGTTAGCTTCTCGACAATAAAGTAAGAGATTAACAAAATAGCAAGTCCTAAAAAAGAGAATAACAAGGAACTCAAAACGGGTTTTAAAAAAATATCCATAGTATTTGTTTTTATTTATGATAAAAATGATTCACTCCCCCGGCACGCGAATGTGTTCTATTGGAAGCAGAATTATATTTTTCGGTTTTCTCGCAATCGCATATTCTGTTACCCGCAAAAGTAAATTGCAGGAAAAGCAACAGAAAAAACACCCCTATTATAAAAGCAGGGTAATTATTCTTTACGTAATATTTTATTTTTTCTATGTTCATATACTATTCATAGGGTGAAAAGTTACTTTCAGACCATCTTTGCTGTTCAAAAAACAGGTTTAAAAAATAAAACAGTATCACTATACCTGCCATTATACCTATAGGTAAAAAAACATTCCATAACGACGGCTGATTCCATTTTACATTTACGTTTATATAACTGTTTTGTTTGCTTTCAAAAGGTTTTGAAGGTGTAAGCGTTAAATGGTATTTGCCCTGAGGCACGCCGCATATATAGAACTTCTCATTCTGGCTACCCTCACTCCAGCTTTCGCCTCCTTCATAACCATGATAGTATTCTATATCTTTTGAGGCATATATCTCTTCGTTAGTGCTTTCATTTATTAATGCTACCTGAAGGGCAGCCCAGGAATTATTCACATCCGAGCTTAGTGCAATTGTAAGCGGGGCCGATGCTCCGTTAAGCACAAAGGAATCGCTTACATAATCTTTATTATTAAACTCAGAAAAATTCATGTTTTTACTTAAAACAGTTGTTTCTTCCCTGCCGCTGTAAATTATCAGATGTCCTATAAGTATAAGTAGTGCAAAACATGATAATATAATAGCCATATTCCTTACGTCAAAAAGATAAGGTTGTACAATACCTACCCCTGTCTTTTCGGGCATGTGTTCTATTTTAAAAGCTTTTTTCACATCGGAAGCAGAAATATGTTTACCAAAATAAGTAACCTCATCCTTACCTGTTATTTCTATAGAAACAACATAGGGCGGATTAATATATTCCACCATCTTAATTTCCCGTGACGGAATTTCAAAATCAAAAAAACCTTCACACTGAACAATAGAACACGATGCATAATCATATAATTTTGTTTGTATATTATTATGAGTTAATGTTCTTGGATAATAAGACACATCATACAGGTCGGGGCTTTCTTCTAAAAATATCCAGTGACCGTTAGTTTCTGAAAGGTATCGCTTTTCTCCATCCTTTGATACAAGTATATATTCACGCCAAAAATATTTAGGTGGAACCTTTTTAACTATGGCACCGGTAACTTCATATTCCTTACCAAAAAGCTTTGCTTTTTGTCCTGTTTTTAAAACAATATTATCCGATTCGTGCTTATACTTTTTCAGTTCCCTGCTTTCTCCTACTTTATTAAAGCCAAAAAGCCTGCTACAGTTAGGGCATGCAAAATTAACCGCATTTACAGGGACTTCGGTTTGTGTTTTAGTATTGCATTCAGGACAGGTAAAAGTCATACGCTTATCGGTTAATTTCAAAGTCTTTAATTACCTCTGCTTCAAAATAATCTATATATTCTTTAGCAATAGCCCTTACCTTATCACTATTATCTTTAAGATAATTACATAAATACACATCCATGGTTAACTGAGTAAACTCAGGCCATGTATGTATACATAAATGAGATTCTTTTAAACAGTAGGCCGCAGTATAGCTTCCGTTATCAAAAACATGAGATGAAAACCCCACCTCTTCCAATCCGTATTTTAATAAAATACCGTCAGAAAAGTTTTTAAACCCCTTAAGGCTTATAAGTTTATCGATATTTTCCACCCTGAGCGTAAGCAGTTTATGAAGCCCGGGCGAATATGCAGTGTTTGTCATTTAGTAAGGCTGGGCATTGTTTTGCCCAAAGATATTTTTATTTACCAAAAAACAAAAACATTAAAATAAAAAAAGCGCTTCAAATGAAGCGCTTTTTTTATTTATGATTCAGGAGCCAACTCAATTTCAAGTCCCTCCAGTTGTTCTGTTATAGGTATCTGGCAACCCAGCCTGCTGTTTGGCTTAACATAAAAAGCTTCGGCAAGCATGGCATCCTCATCAGGACCTATTTCCGGCAGCTCCACATCGTTAAGCACATAACACTGGCAGGAAGCACACATGGCCATCCCTCCGCATACTCCTATAGTACCTTCGGGAGCCAACTCATAAGCCCTCACCAGTTCCATTAAATTCATAGACATATCGGTAGGTGCCTGCACTTCGTGCATAACCCCGTCCCTGTCTTTTATCTTTATGGTTACATCTGCCATACTATTCAATCGCTTTTACAACCTGTTTTTCGGCTTCCTTACGTGTTCCGTCAAACCCGTCAACACCACTTACTGTTGTATATTTAAGAACATATTTTTTACCGGGGTTCAACTTATTGTACACACTTTGGCACATAAGGGTTGCTTCATGGAAACCGCAAAGTATAAGCTTTAGTTTACCCGGATAGGTATTAACATCACCTATGGCATATATACCTTCTATATTGGTTTGATAATCCAGTGCATTGTTAACCTTAATGGCATTCTTTTCTATTTCAAGTCCCCAGTTAGCAATAGCACCAAGTTTAGGCGACAAACCAAAAAGCGGAATGAAATAATCGGTTTTTATAGTCCTGTGTCCCCCATCCTGTTCAATATCCAGTTCTTCTACATGCTCTGCACCGCGAATACCTGTTACCTCTGCCGGAGTGATAAGGTTTATCTTACCTTGTTTTTTTAGTTCCTGTACTTTCTCTACAGAATCTAAAGCACCCCTAAACTCGTTTCTCCTGTGTACAAGGGTTACCTCTTTAGCTACATCGGCAAGAAAAATACTCCAGTCCAGTGCGCTGTCGCCACCACCTGCAATAACAATACGTTTATCACGGAAAAGCTCAGGATCTTTTACAAAGTACTCAACCCCTTTATCTTCATAAAACTCAAGATCTTCTATAATAGGTTTTCTCGGCTCAAAACTACCCAGGCCACCGGCAATGGCAACAGCCTTAGCATGGTGCTGTGTACCTTTGTTTGTGGTAACTATAAAAGTGCCGTCTTCCTGCCTTTCTATAGTCTCTGCCTTTTCGTTAAGGGTAAAGCCCGGCTGGAACTGCTTTATCTGTTCCATCAGGTTTGTTACAAGGTCTCCTGCTAAAACAGAAGGGAAACCGGGAATATCAAAAATTGGTTTTTTAGGATAAAGCTCGGCAAGCTGCCCGCCCGGTTGTGGGAGCGCATCTATAATATGGCATTTAAGCTTTAGTAATCCTGCTTCAAATACGGCAAAAAGCCCTGTTGGACCAGCGCCGATTATTAATATATCTGTACTAATCATTTTCTTTTTTTTCATAATAAAACAGTTTTAAAGCAAAAGTCTCTAAAACTGTTCTTTTATTTCATGATATTTATCAGCCGAACCTTAAGCTATATTTACTACGGTTTCTATTTGCGGAACAAATTTTTTGATAGTTGTTTCCACTCCGGCTTTTAATGTCATTTGGTTTACGCTGCAACCCACACATGCACCTTCCAGGCGAACCTTTACATGCTTGTCGTCCTCAATATCGATAAGGGTAATGTTTCCTCCGTCAGACTCAAGGAACGGGCGGATTTCATCCAGCGCCTTTTCCACATTAAATTTAATTTCTTCTGTTGTCATCGTTATTTCTTTTTAACTGCTGAACAGCCAGCCATGGTAGTGATTTTTATTGCCTCTGTAGGCGGAAGGTTGTCGTTTCTGTTCACGGTTTCCTGTACTACCGAACGTGCCAGCTCTTCAAACGACGCTTCAAGCGGAGTAGCCGTTTGCAATGCTGCAGGTCGGCCATAGTCTCCTGCTTCGCGAATGCTCTGCACGATTGGCACTTCGCCAAGGAAAGGCACATCTAAATCTGCTGCAAGATTTCTTGCACCTTCTTTTCCAAAAATATAGTATTTGTTATCAGGAAGTTCTTCCGGAGTAAAGTAAGCCATGTTTTCTATAATACCCAGTACCGGAACATTGATGCTTTCCTGCTGGAACATTGCCACACCTTTTTTGGCATCGGCAAGGGCAACTGCCTGTGGTGTACTTACCACAACCGCACCGGTAATAGGTAATGACTGCATTATTGATAAGTGGATATCTCCCGTTCCCGGAGGAAGGTCGATAAGCATAAAGTCAAGCTCACCCCAGTCGGCATCAAAAAGCATCTGGTTAAGCGCTTTAGAAGCCATTGGGCCTCTCCAGATGATAGCCTGCTCCGGCGTAGTGAAAAATCCTATTGAAAGTAATTCCACACCGTAGCTTTGTATCGGTTTCATTTTAGACTTTCCGTCTACCTCTACCGATATTGGCCTTTCCCTCTCTACGTCAAACATTATCGGCATAGACGGACCATAAATATCGGCATCAAGAACACCAACCTTAAAACCCATTTTAGCAAGGGTAACAGCTAAGTTTGCCGTAATTGTAGATTTACCTACCCCACCCTTACCGGAAGACACTGCTATAATGTTTGATATACCGGGAATACCTTTACCTTTTATCTCAGGCTTTTCAGGCGATTCTACTTTTACGTTTACTTTTACCTTAGCATCGGCATTTACCTTTTCCTGAATTGTTTTTATAATATCAGCTTCGGCACGCTTTCTAATATGCATTGCAGGAGTAGTAAGCACTACTTCTACAACTGCCTCATCACCAAAAGTAAGTACGTTTCTTACAGCCCCGCTTTCTACCATGTTTTGGCCTTCTCCGGCTATTGTAATGGTTTCAAGGGCTTTTAATATCTCTTTTCTATCAAGTTTCATAATATATTATACTATTCAGTTTCAGCCTCTTATTAAGACTGATTTCAAATTGCAAAGATAGTATGAAAACTTTATACAATAAAGTTTTTAAAGCAGTAAAAAGTACATTAACAGAAGTTAAAAGTCTAATTCCTTTGCAGGATCCCAAAAAAGTTTATCGAAATCGGTCACTTTATTGTCATTTATCTTAACGCCTTCGCTTTCCAGCAGCTGCTGCATAAGGTTGGTGCCTGGAAAATGATGCTTGCCCGAAAGAAGCCCTACCCTGTTAACCACCCTGTGTGCAGGCACATCATCGCGACCGTGACAGGCATTCATGGCCCAACCCACCATTCTTGCCGAACGGGCTGCCCCCAGAAAACTTGCAATAGCCCCATAGGATGTTACCCTGCCATGAGGGATAAGGCGGGCTACATCATACACCCGTTCAAAAAAGTTTTGGTTTTTGTCCTGTGTCATGATTACATGTTTCTCAACAACTTAATCAGGGTAATTACAGATACAAGGCCGGTAACACCACCTATAAAATAGTTGATGTTCTTCATAAAGAAGTCGGTCTTTTCTTCCAGCTTTTTAAAGAAAATAATATACAGATAGAACACGGCAAATGTTCCTGTTATGGCTCCTATAACAAATAAAAAGACAAAAAAATTATCAAACGAAAAGAACTTATATGTAGAGAGTGTAACACTCATAACCACATAATAAGGGATAGGGAAAAAATTAAGTACTGAAAGCAGGACCCCTAAAAAAAAGCATCCTGTACGGGATCTCATTTTTGCTGGCTCTTCGTCGTCTTTTGACTGAGGTTTTTTTGCAATAAAAATAAAGTAGATGGTAAGCAGTACAAAAATACCAAGCCCAACTTCCTCCAGCAGGTTAATGATATCATCCCTTTTGCTAATAAACTTAGCAAAGGAAACCGCTATGTAAGACTGGATAAAAACTATAACAGTAGCACCTATAGAAAACACTACCGCACAAGCCCTGCCATCCCTTACGCTAATCTTGGCAGCCGTCATATTAATTAACCCCGGAAGCATTATACCCGGTGTTGCAACAGCTATACCCAAAAGCAAAGGGAGTATTATATCCATTCTTTATCTACTTAATTTTAAATTGAATATACGTTATTGGTTTTCCTTTTTCAAGATATTGTTGTTCGTAGAACGTTTGTATTGCAGTAACCACCTCTGGCGCTCCATGATTTTCATACACATTATGGTTTGCATAAATCACTTCGTGTCCCTCTCCATGCAGCAACCCTAACGTATAACCGTGCATAAACTCGCTGTCGGTTTTAAGGTTCATAATTCCGTCCGGTTTAAGGACTTTCTTGTAACGCTGCAGAAATTCCGAATTGGTAAGCCTGTGTTTAGTACGCTTGTATTTTATTTGCGGATCAGGGAAGGTTATCCATATTTCAGAAACTTCGCCTTCGGCAAAAAAATGCTCAATAAGCTCAATTTGCGTACGCAGGAAACCAACATTATTAATACCGCCTTCTACAGCAGTTTTGGCACCACGCCAAAAACGGGCTCCCTTAATATCTATACCTATAAAATTCTTTTCAGGATATCTTTGGGCAAGGCCTACAGAGTATTCGCCTTTACCACAACCCAACTCAAGAACTATCGGGTTGTCATTTTTAAAAAAGTCACTCCCCCATTTACCTTTTAAAGGAAAATTACCCGACACTGCTTCCTCACGGGTAGGTTGCAGCACGTTGTTAAAAGTCTCATTTTCCCTAAAACGCTTCAGTTTATTTTTACTTCCCACGGTTAAATTTAAAATTTTGGTAAAATTAGGGAAATATACGAAACAGAGAATAGTTTTAGCTTGCACTTATTAAATAGTTATTAAAAACTTAAAGTTTTGCAGAACAAAAAAATACTGGTAACCCCTTTAAACTGGGGGGCTGGGCCATGCTACACGCTGTATTCCCGTTATTGAAGCATTAGAGAACCATGGATTTGAACCAATTATAGCTTCCGACGGCGTTGCCCTTGAGTTACTTAAAAAAGAGTTTCCTGACAAAAAGATACTGGAACTCCCTTCATATAAAATAGAATATGCCAAAAACGGAAGCTTTTTTAAGCTGAAGATGTTCTTCCAGATACCGAATATGATAAAGGCGGTGAGGAGCGAGAACAGAACCGTAAAAAAATGGATCAAGGAATATGGCATTAGCGGTATCATTTCTGATAACCGAATGGGAGTGTATTCCCCTAAAGTACCGTCGGCTTTTATGACACATCAGCTAAACGTACTTACAGGAAACACCACCTGGTTCACTACTTACATACACCAGCTGTTTATTAAGAAACATAAACAATGCTGGGTACCGGATGTTGCCACATCGCCAAATCTTACAGGAAAACTGGGCCATCCGGAAAACTGCACCTTAAACATAAAATACATAGGCCCGCTTAGCCGGCTAAATAAAAAATGCCTTCCTAAGAAATATGATCTTATGGTAATACTTTCAGGTCCTGAACCACAAAGGACATTACTGGAAGAAAAGCTTCAAAAAGAGCTTTTGGATTATGAGGGTGAGGTAATTTTTATTCGCGGGGTTATAGACGGCAATCAGACCGTTACCGAAGAAGACCATATTACCACATACAACTACATGGGCCGCGAAGAACTGGAACAAGCTTTTAATGAGAGTGAACTGGTACTTTGCCGATCAGGCTATACAACAGTTATGGATCTTGCCAAACTGGGTAAAAAAGCATTTTTTATACCTACTCCCGGACAGTATGAACAGGAATACCTGGCACAAAAACTTAAAAAATCGGGATTGGTACCTTATGCCCTTCAGGATGACTTTAAGATTAGCGACCTTGAGGAGGTAACTATGTACAAGGGACTTAAAAATATGGATACGGAAGAAGTAACCTGGAAAGACTTATTTGGTCTTTTCGAGGGTAAATGAAAACTCTGAACCCTCACCATATTTACTTTCCACATATATTTTTTCATCATGGCCTTCTATGATGTGTTTTACTATGGAAAGTCCTAAACCGGAGCCACCCTCGGTACGGGCACCACTTTTGTCAACACGGTAAAAGCGCTCAAACAACCTTGGCACATTCTTTTTCTCTATACCCTCACCATTATCTTTAATCCTTACAATAATCTTATTGTTTACAAGGTCTTCTATACTTACTTCGGTAGTACCGTTTTCACGTCCATACTTAATGGAGTTCACCACTAAATTGGTTACCACCTGCTGTATTTTTTCCCTGTCGGCATACACCATTATTGGCTTGAAATACTTCATATCAAACATCAGGATAATACCTTTTTTGTCTGCTTTCATTTCAAGCAGGTCAAATACGTTTTGTATAACCTCAACAATGTTGAATTTGGTGTAATTAAGGTTAAGGTCGCCCACCTCTAGCTTGGTAATCATATCTAGATCCTGCACAATATAAATAAGCCTTTCCACACCTTTTTCGGCACGTTGCAGGTATTTTTTGCGCAGGGTTTTATCGCTCATGGCACCGTCAAGCAGTGTAAGCAGATAACCCTGTACGGTAAAAAGAGGGGTTTTTAGTTCGTGTGATACATTACCAATAAACTCGCGGCGGTATTCCTCACGAACCTTTAAGGTTTCAATCTCAATTTTCTTATCGCGGGCAAATTTCTCAACTTCACGTGTAAGTGTAGCCATATCGGTAGTAATCGACTTGTTCCTTAAAGAACTCGATTCCAATAACGAAACATCGTCGTATATTTTTTTTACCCTGCGGTAAATAAAACGTTCTACACGATATTGCAGCACAAAAAATGAAAATATGAGAATTGCCGAGGATAAGGCCGAAATAAACGCCCAGCTTATTTCGGTGTAAAAGAATTTCATCACTGCCATTAAGGCAGCAGAAAATAGGGATATGTAAAGCGCTGACTTAACAGCAAACTTATATGTTTTCTTAAAATTTATTGCCACTAAATTTCCAGCTTATAGCCTACTCCTTTTATCGTTTTAAATAGTTCGTCACCTATTTTTTCACGAAGCTTTCTAATGTGTACATCAATAGTCCTTCCGCCTACTACAACCTCATTACCCCATACTTTGTCAAGAATTTCTTCCCTCTTAAATACTTTACCGGGTTTAGAAGCTAATAAATAGAAAAGTTCAAACTCTTTTCTTGGCAGTACGATCTCTCCGTTATCTTCAAGAATAATCTTATACTCTTCACGGTTTATTTCAATATTACCTACTTTAAGAACATCGCCTTTGCTTTCATCTTCCTTAAGCCTTCTTAGTAAAGCTTTTACTTTGCTTACCAGTAATTTTGGCTTAATAGGCTTTGCAATATAATCATCGGCTCCGGCATCAAACCCTGCTACCTGAGAATAGTCTTCGCTTCTTGCAGTAAGGAAAGTGATAATTACATTGTTAAGCTCAGGTAATTTCCTGATGTTTTCAACAGCTTCCATACCGTCCATTTCGGGCATCATTACATCCATAATGATAAGGTGAGGAAGCTCTTTTTTTGCTTTCGCAATGGCATCCCTGCCATTTGATGCAGTGATAATCTGGTAACCTTCCTGAGATAGGTTATACCCCACAATTTCCAGGATATCCTGCTCATCATCAACCAATAAGATCTTAATGTCTTTTTTCTTCATAATGCTTTGGCATATTATGTTTTGCGGCTGTAAAGGTAAAGATAATACAAAATGAACAAACGTGTTAACAATTATTTAATCTGTTAACAATTTAATAATAAAACCTAAATCCAAAGGTAACGTTTATCTAACAATCGGTTCGGATACCTGAAGTTTCTTTGCAGCGAAATTAAACGACACGAAATGAAACTTAAATTTTTAATTATCACACTGTTTACCTTTGCATTAAGCTTTGCCCAAAACAACGGAACAGTAACCGGTACAATTACCGACAAAGACTTAAATGATGAAACCCTTCCTTTTGCCAGTGTGGTGATAAAAGGAACAACAATTGGAACTAACACAGACGAAAACGGAAAGTACTCTCTATCGGTTCCCGAAGGAAGCCACACTTTAGTAATAGCGTTTCTTGGTTATGAAACTTCAGAAATATCTTTTACCATTAAAGCAGGCGAAACAAAAACGATAAATCAGGCTATAGGCTCTACAAGTGTAGTACTGACCGACATTGTTATCGAAAAAACTTTTAACCGTGAAAAAGAGTCGGCTTTATTAGTTGAACAAAAAAATGCGGTTGTTATAAAACAAACCATAGGCGCACAGGAAATGTCAAGAAAAGGTGTTAGCGATGCCGAAGGTGCCGTAACAAAAATGACAGGTGTTACTAAACAACAGGGAGCTAAAAACGTTTTTGTAAGAGGATTAGGAGACCGTTACAACTCTACAACAATGAACGGAATGCCACTACCTTCCGAAGACCCTGAATACAAAAACATATCCCTTGACTTCTTTACATCAAACATTATTAAAAACATCGGGGTTAACAAAACTTTCGGTTCCGAAATTTACGGAGATGTAGGTGGTGCAAATATTGATATCGTTTCTAAAGAACTTTCAGGTAATCAGGAACTTGAAATTGGTATATCTACAGGTTTCAACTCACAAACTGTAAGTGAAGACTTCCTTACACTTGACGGAGGTAACTGGTTTGGTACAGCAGATAAAAACCCCGGTATAAACGACCTTCGCGTATACAGCTTTGCCAACAACCTGAACACTAATCAGCAGTCTACACAAATAAACACTGCAATTAATGCTTCCTTTGGTAAAAGATTTGATTTTGAAAACAACGATAGCTTTACCATGTATGTAGTAGGCGCTAACAGCAGTGACTACAAATACAGAGATGGTAAAATAAGACAAACAACAAGTATAGGTACTGTTTTCCAGGACCAAGATTATAAAAAATATACTTACAATGTTTCTCAAACATTAATGGGTAACTTTAAGTATAAAATGGAAAACTCTAACTCCATTTCATACAACTCACTTTACATACACTCAAACACGCAATCTGTAGGTGATTATTTAGGACCTAACAACCCTGAGCAGGAAGGTGATATTGAATACCTTAGAAGGCAACAGATGAACAACAACAACCTTTGGGTCAACCAGTTGTTATCTGAGCTTAAATTTGGCAACAAATGGGATCTTAACCTAGGCGCCGCTTATAACATGATAAGAACAAGCGAGCCAGACAGAAGAAGCAACAAATACATATTCAGAAACGGCAACTACAGTCCGTCAATAAACAGTGCCGGTGATAACGAGCGTTATTTTGGCGAACTTAATGAAGATGATTTTGCCGGAAAAGCAGTTGCTACCTATAAATTTGAGAACGAATCACAAAGCAAACTTGATTTTGGTTACAATTTCAGACACACAACAAGAGATTTCTCTTCGTTAATATTTAACCACAGATTCTCAACCCTTACTCCTGTAGACATAAACAATGCAGATGGTTTATACAATCAGGAAAACCTTGACAATGGTATATTCCAATTACAAACAGGAAGAGGTACAATGAACAACCCAAGAGTATTTGATCCGTTTACTTACAACGGAACAAGAACAATAAATGCGGCTTTAACCACATTTACCCACAACATCAACGAAAGCTTAGTATTAGTAGTAGGAGGACGTTTTGAAAAAGTACTTCAGGAAGTGGAGTATGACACAAACATAGCAAACAGTAACACTAACGGTATAGCAGAAATAGACAAAAGCTATTTCTTACCAAATCTAAACCTTAAGTATAACCTAAACGAGAAAAACATTTTACGTTTAGCAGGTAGTATGTCTTACACTTTACCTCAGTTTAAGGAAGTTGCTCCGTTTAAATATCAGGACGTAAGCTTCTCAAGCCAGGGTAACCCTGATCTGGTACCATCAGAAAACTATAATGCCGACATTAAATGGGAATTCTACCCGGAAAGCGACGAAATATTTGCAGTAACAGGTTTCTATAAGCACATTAAGAACCCAATTGCAAGATCAGAAATACCTTCAGGTGGTAACACTCTTACCTACCTTAACGTAGGTGGTACTGCCGATGCAATGGGTATTGAGCTGGAAGCTAAAAAGAATATCTATAAAGTAACTTCTGAAGAAACAGGTAAAGAAACCGTATTCTCTGCCGGGGCAAATGTTTCATACCTTTATACAAAACAGGATCTTGAAAACCCGCTTCCGCAGTTTACAAACAGCTCTGCACAAGGAGGGAAAGGTTATGATGAACTTCAGGGAGCTTCTCCATTACTACTTAATGCCGACCTAACTTACAATGTAAAGAACGAAGGTTACAGCTTAACCTCATCTGTAGTGGTAAACTACTTTAGTGACAGAATTTACTCTGTAGGTACAAGAGGTTTTGAAAATATAGTGGAAAAAGGAATACCTACACTGGACTTTGTTACCCAAACTACATTTGGCGAGCATTTCGGGCTAAGCTTAAAAGCTAAGAACCTTATTAACCCTGAGTTTAGGCTAACAAGGGAATCTAACGGAAACGAAAACCCTGAGACAGTTTTATCAACCTACAAGCTTGGTCTTGACTTTAGCTTAGGATTAACCTACAAGTTTTAACAGTAACTTAATGTTTAGTAAATGTTCATGTTAAGCACTAGTAGTTCTTTTGCCACAGAAATTAAAACGAAACATTTTTTAACGAGTAAACACAATTAATAATAAACAGATGAAATCAAAATTCTTATCAATGCTAGCTGTTGCTGCATTAGTTCTAACAAGCTGCTCAAGTGATGACGATTCAACACCAACTCCTACTCCTGTTGATACTAACCTTGTTGGTAACCTAACAGAAGATTTAACTCTTGACGCTTCTTTAGAGTACAAATTAACTGGTACTTTTATCGTGAAAGACGGTGCTACTTTAACTATACCTGCCGGTACTACAATTAAAGCTGTTGCTGGTGGTACTGACGTTTACCTACTTGTTGAAAGAGGTGGTAAAATTATGGCTGATGGTGATGCTCAAAACCCAATTACTTTCACTTCAGATGCTGCAACTCCTGTAGCTGGTGACTGGGGTGGTGTTATCCTTAACGGTAAAGCTCCGTTAAGCCGTCAAAACGGTGCTTCAAACGAAGCTGCTACAGAAATCAACAACGCTATCCTTTTTGGTGGTGATGATGTTAACGACAACTCAGGTATTCTTGATTATGTAATCATCGAGTACACTGGAGCAAGAATTGACGACGAGGCAGAGCACAATGGTTTAACACTTAACGGTGTTGGTGCTGGTACTCAAATAAGCAACATCTACCTTAACAACGGTGATGACGATGCTATCGAATTCTTTGGTGGTACTGTAAACGTAAGCAACATCCTTGTTGTTAACTGTACAGATGATATGTTTGACTTCTCTCAGGGGTACAGAGGTACTGTAACTAACGCTTACGGTATCCGTGAAGCTGGTTATACTGCTGTAACTGTAGACCCTAGAGGTATAGAGGCTGACGGTAACCTTGACGGTAACTCTCCAACTGACATCAACCAGTCTGACTTTGTTGTTAACGGTATTACAATCATCAACAATGCTCCTGGTGCTGAGGCTACAATGCAGGATGTATTTAAAGTAAGAAGAGGTGCTAAAGCTACAATCCTTAACGGATATGCTAAATTTGGTGCTGGTGTAGTTGCAGGTGACTTTATCGACCTAACTGACTCTAAAGGTCCTGCTGCTGACGGAACTGCTTTAACAGTAACAAGAGACACTGCAAACGGTCTTGGTGATGCTCCTGTTAAAAACACTCCAACTGACAGTGCTACAATTACTGAAAACGGTACTCAAACTGGTGCTAACGCTGGTGCGTTCTCTTGGACTGGTTACAGCTTCTAGTTTTTAGCTAAAATAATACTGAATTGCCCCTCATAAATTGAGGGGCTTTTTTTTGGTATGATATTTGAAAATATTTTTATATCTTTACACTATCAATCGTCGTCAATGAAGAAAAACTACTTTTATATCACTTTACTGTTCTTTTTCCTTATATCCTTCAGCGCTGCTGCACAGGATAGCAAAGGAAATACAGCTGTAATGCAACAGCAGAACATAGAAGACCTGAACATATACCCTAACCCGGTAAGTTCAGACAGGGTTTATATCACCTCTAAGTCTGGTCAAAGCAAAGAGGTAGAGATTTACGATGTACTGGGTAAAAAAATACTTCAGGCTACCATAACCGGTAAAGAATTAAATATATCTAACCTAACTGCAGGTGTATATATTGTTAAGGTTAAGGAAGGTGAAGCTACAGCAACCAGAAAACTGATTGTTAAATAAGATATTCAACAGTATAACATAATTAAAGCACTGCAACAGCGGTGCTTTTTTATTTGTATTTTTGCCAAAACTTTTATGCATTGCTTACCCAAAACGACATATTTACTATTGCTTCTAAAAAGGAGTTTGAAAAAATTACACTAAAAGTATACAGGCACCAGTATGACAATAATGCAGTATACCGTAATTTCTGTGAGCTTTTGAGTAAAGACAGGCAAAATGTAAAATCCATACACGAGATTCCGTTCCTGCCTATACAGTTTTTTAAAAGTCATGACGTGGTAAGCACTACTAATCCTGCACAAATCACTTTTACCAGTAGCGGAACAACGGGAATGACAACCAGCAGGCACCTTGTTACCGATTTAAGCTATTATGAAGACAGTTTCAGACTGGCTTTTTCACAGTTTTACGGAAACATCGAAGACTATGCCGTTTTGGCTCTTCTACCATCCTACCTGGAACGCGAAGGCTCTTCATTAATTTACATGGTAGAAGATCTCATTGAACGCTCAAACAACCCCGATAGCGGTTTTTACCTGCACAACTACGACGAGCTTATACAAAAACTTACAGCACTGGATAACTCAGGACAGAATGTGATACTGATAGGTGTTACCTATGCCCTTCTCGACCTGACAGAAAAACAGGATTTCAACCTGAAGAACACCATTATAATGGAAACAGGCGGAATGAAAGGCAAGCGCCGTGAAATGATTCGTGAGGAGCTTCATGAAATATTATGTAAAGGATTTGGCGTAAGTAAAATCCATTCGGAATACGGCATGACCGAACTGCTATCGCAGGCCTATTCAATGGGCGATGGTATTTTTGAGTGCCCGCCATGGATGGATATCCTTATCCGCGATACCGAAGATGCTTTAAGCTATGTAGACACCGGTAAAACGGGTGGCATAAATGTAATAGACCTGGCCAATATCAATTCCTGTTCTTTTATCGCTACTCAGGATTTAGGAAAAAAACACCCAAATCAGTCTTTTGAGGTATTGGGCCGTTTTGATAATTCCGATATCCGCGGATGTAACCTTATGGTACTTTAACAATACGTTATATACTTATAATCGTATATTTACCTTTCGCAAATCTATTACTCATGACCAAACGTATCTTAGCCGTTACACTGGCAATGCTGGCTGTGTTTTCCTGCGGTAAAAAGAAGGAAACCGAACAAGTTGCGGAGACTCCGAAAAAACCCAACATCATTTTTATAATGACCGATGACCATGCCCTACAGGCCATTAGTGCATACGGTTACCCAATAAGTCAGCTGGCAAAAACCCCTAACATAGACCGATTGGCAAAAAACGGGGCTTTGTTTACCAATAACTTTTGCACCAATTCCCTTTGCGGACCTAGCCGCGCTACAATACTTACCGGAAAATTCAGCCACATGAATGGTTTCAGGATGAATGGCGATAAGTTTGACAACACTCAAAAGACATTACCGAAATACCTACAGGAAGCAGGCTATAAAACGGCCGTTATAGGAAAATGGCACCTTTCATCAGACCCTACAGGTTTTGACCATTGGGACATCCTGAACGATCAGGGAAATTATTACAATCCGGAATTTATAACCACAACCGGTAAAGTCGTTACAGACGGTTATGCTACCGACCTGATTACAGACAAAAGCATTGCATGGATAGATGAAAACAAAAAAGGAGACAAGCCATTCTTTTTAATGGTGCATCACAAAGCGCCACACCGCAACTGGATGCCGGCCCTTCGCCATTTAAACATGTATGACAGTATACAATTCCCTATACCTGATACCTATTATGCAAAACATGAAGGACAGCCTGCCGCGCAACAGCAACTCATGACCATTTATGATGATATGTATGAGGGACACGACCTTAAAATAACTAAGAAAGAAGGAAGCCCTAAACTTGCTCATAACCCTTGGACGAATGACTTTGACAGAATGACACCACTACAGCGCAAAGTATGGGATTCTGCCTATCAGGCAAAAAACGATGCTTTTCACAAAGCTAACCTTCACGGTAAGGAGCTGGCAGAATACAAATACCAACGTTATGTACAGGATTACCTTGCAACAATCGCTTCAGTAGATGAAGGTGTAGGCAAAATACTGGATTATCTTGACGCTAACGGACTAACAGATAACACCATTGTGGTTTATACTTCTGACCAAGGTTTTTACATGGGTGAAAATGGCTGGTTTGACAAGCGTTTTATGTACGAGCTATCTATGAAACAGCCATTACTTATACAGTATCCTGAAAAAATACAGAAAGGGAAAATTGTTTCGGGTATGACACAAAATCTTGACTTCGCCTCTACCTTCCTTGATTATGCCGGTGTACAGATACCGTCCGATTTTCAGGGTAAATCATTAAGGCCATTACTGGAAAACACTATAAAGGATGACAATTTTAGGGATGCCCTTTACTATCATTATTACGACTATCCTGCTTTCCATATGGTAAAAAGGCATTATGGTGTAAGGACTAGCCGTTATAAGCTAATCCATTTTTATGACGACATTGATGTTTGGGAAATGTACGACCTTAAAACAGACCCTGAGGAACAGCATAATATTTATAACAGCCCGGAATATGCCAGCATCCAAAAAGAGCTGCACGCAAGGCTAAAAGAGCTTCAAACAGAATACAAAGTAACCGATAAGGAGCTTGAGACCACTCCTAAAGAAAAAATAGACAAAGCCTACGAGAACTTTAAAAAACTAAGGGGTACTCCAATAAAATAAAAAAACGGCTCTATGAGCCGTTTTTTTATTTCATAACTTCATTCCTATGCTTCCATTCAGCATATCTTTTTGAAATCATAGACTCCATTAAATCATAGTTTTTCCAATTATCCTCTACGTGATACAAAGTCTCATACACACTAAAAATCTCAGAATAATCATCCACATACTTTCCATAGCCATCCCTATCTGCATAATAGTAATTTGCAAACTCCCTCCCTTCGTCATTTAAATCTTCTGACCAAAATTTAGCATCACACTCCTCAATTAAAAAAGCCCTACCAGTTATTGAACGACTTTTAACTTTCGTCAGCAACCCATTTAAATCTTCGACATGAATCACCCCTATCATATCATTAATAATTATCCATGCTAAAAATATTCCGATATGAGTCCCACCATTTTCAAAAGGTAATTGTTTAGGAAAATTATTCCCCGAATGCCAATCAATTCTATCATACGTCATATCTTTATTTAATTGCTTTAATAATTTACTTATAGTCTATCAATAACTTATATAAATATAAGATAATTTAGATTCCTTTATTCCGCTGCGCTGCAATCGGAATGACAACCCTATCCCTAATATTAAAAAAGCCGCTCAATGAGCGGCTTTACTGTATATATAATTTATAAAATTAATCTTCTACAGGAACAACAAAGTTCTTTTTCTTACCAAAAGAAACCAGGATGTATTTACCAAAAAGCAAATCGTTAGTACTTAAAGCATAGCTTTCATCAATCTTAACTTTGTTAATTGCTACAGCATTAGCCGCTAATGATTTTCTTGCCTCTTTTCTTGAAGGGAAAATACCTGTAATATCACTTAACACCACAACAACATCTTCACCTTCTGTAAGTGCCGACTTTTTTACCGGAGTCGTAAAGAATTCCTCAAAAATATCTGTAAAGAACTCTTCACTTTCGTTCTCAATAGCCTCACGGTCATAATTAGAGAAAACAAATTCCGCTTTTCTTACAGCCTCTTCATAATCTTCTTTAGAGTGAACAAATGTAGTCACTTCCTGAGCAAGCCTTTTTTGAAGTCCCCATGCACCAGGATCTTTCTTATGATCTTCAATCAATTGTTCAATCTCTTCCTGCGGAAGGAATGTAAATATCCTGATATACTTCTCAGCATCCTCATCCTTAATATTTCTCCAAAACTGGTAAAACTTATACACAGATGTCTTATCGGCATCAAGCCAGATGTTCCCACCTTCCGATTTACCGAATTTAGAACCGTCGGCCTTAGTGATAAGCGGAGTCGTCATGGCATAAGCCTTCGCTCCTTCGTCATTCATTCTTCTTACAAGCTCGGTACCTGTGGTGATGTTACCCCACTGGTCACTACCGCCCAGCTGAAGCATACAGTTATAATGTTTGTGAAGGTGATAGAAATCGTAACCCTGAATAAGCTGATAAGTAAATTCGGTAAACGACATGCCTGATCCTGCCTCACCCGTAAGCCTCTTTTTAACCGAGTCTTTTGCCATCATGTAGTTTACGGTAATACGTTTACCTACATCGCGCACAAACCCGATAAAAGAGAATTCCTTCATCCAGTCGTAGTTGTTAACCAACATCGGAGCATTTGCTTCCTTGGCATTAAAGTCAAGAAAACGGGAAAGCACTCTTTTAATTCCTTCCACATTTTTGTTTAACGATTCCTCATCAAGCAGGTTTCTTTCGTCACTCTTGCCCGAAGGGTCACCTATCATCCCTGTAGCACCACCCACAAGCGCAACAGGCTTGTGCCCGCATTTGTGCAGATGCACCAGTATAATAATAGGCACTAAACTACCAATGTGTAATGAATCTGAAGTTGGATCAAAGCCAATATACGCCGTTGTAACCTCTTTATTCAGTTGGTCTTCGGTTCCGGGCATGATATCGTGTATCATACCTCTCCATCTTAGCTCTTCTACAAAGTTCTTCATATCAAAAATTTAGTGAAGTGCAAAAATACAATGTACGGCGATAAAAACATACCTCCTATGTTTAAAAAAAGTGAATATTTATAGTTGACCCAACATATTTTACATCAATCAATAGCTATATTTGTTATATGATTTTAGTTACAGGAGGAACAGGATTAGTAGGCGCACATCTGCTATTACAGCTTACACAGGGCGACGAGCCCGTAAGGGCATTATACCGCAGGGCCGAAACCATCAAAAAAACAAAGCACCTTTTTTCCCATTACAACAAACAGGAATTGTTTGAAAAAATAGAATGGACAGAAGGCGATATACTTGATGTTCCCTCGCTGGAACCGGCACTGGCAGGAATAGACAAAGTATACCACTGTGCCGCATACATTTCTTTTGACCCTGCTGACGAAGAAAAACTACGCAAAATAAATATTGAAGGCACGGCTAATATGGTTAACGTTTCGCTGGCATTAGGCATCAGGAAATTTTGCCATGTAAGCTCGGTAGCCGCATTAGGGGATCTTAAATTCAATGAAATAATAATTACCGAGGAAACCGAATGGAATCCTGAAAAGTTTCATTCTGACTACGCCATAAGCAAACACGGAGCAGAAACCGAAGTTTGGCGTGGCTGGCAGGAAGGGCTTGAAGTGGTAATTGTTAACCCCGGACTTATTTTCGGATACGGTTTTTGGAACCAGGGAAGCGGAGAGATATTTAAAAATATTGACAAAGGCCTTTATTTTTACTCAAAAGGTACGTGTGGAGCTGTGGCAGCAGAAGATGTTGCCAATATCATGATACAATTAATGGAATCTGAAGTATCTGGAGAGCAATATACCCTTGTTGCCGAAAACATATCGTTTGAGACTATTTTTAATGCCATAGCTGACGGCATGCACAAAAAACGTCCGTTTATATATGCTACACCATTTATGACAAATGTAGCATACCGCTTAGACTGGTTTTTCTCGAAGCTTTTATTCAGGCCTAGGCATTTTACCCGTACCATGGCAAAATCGGCACACAGGCATCAGAATTTTGACAATTCCAAAATTAAGGAAACGCTTAACTACAATTTCGGGGATATAAAATCGCATTTAAAACAGATAGCAAAAGATTTCAGATCGTTATCTTAAAGCTTTTCTTTCACCTTAGCAGTATCAACAACAAGGGCAGATGCTTTAATCTCGTCTTTTTCAGGCTTAGCCTGCATTAAGGTATCCACTTCTGTTTTTTCAGCCCTAAGCCTGTCTGTTACCCTTTCCATCAGCTTTTGGTACCTTTCAAAATCAGAAGCATAATACGTATGATTCTCAGTAAACGTAAGACTGTCCATGTCATACTTCTTATAAAGATAATCGTTTACAGTTATATCATTATCATGCAGCACTCCCGGCGCAAACGAACTCATAGACTGCAACAGGGCAACATCATAAAGTATGTCTTCCATTTTGTCTTCCTCTATAAAGTTTTGTGGCTTTTCAGGCCCTTTATTGCAGGCTGCCAGCACTACAAGTGCAAATAATATAACTGTAAACTTTTTCATATCTATTCTCTGTCAAAAAGTAAACGCTCACCGCAACGGATGTCTTTTACTTTAGAATTATTGTATACAAGCTGTCCGTTAACAAACGTATGGGTAATTCTCGATTTAAAGTTAGTCCCTTCAAACGGAGACCAGCCGCATTTGTAAAGTATGTTTTCTTTCTTAACACTCCATGGCATACCCGGATTAACAATAGCAAGATCGGCAAAATATCCCTCACGGATAAATCCACGCTTTTCAATCTTGAATAGCTTGGCAGGATTGTGTGCCATTTTCTCCACTATTTTTTCTATGGATATCTTACCCTGATGATAAGCCTCAAACATAGCCACTACAGCATGCTGTACCAGCGGACCTCCCGAGGGTGCGCTTGTGTACGGATTTTTCTTTTCTTCAAGGGTGTGAGGAGCGTGATCGGTAGCAATAACATCAATTCTGTCATCCAGTAAAGCTTCCCAAAGCGCATCTCTATCTAATGAAGTTTTCACAGCAGGATTCCATTTTATCAGCGAACCTTTCTTTTCATAGTCGGCATCGCTAAACCAAAGGTGGTGTACACAAACCTCGGCAGTTATCTTTTTCTCCTCAAGAGGAATTTTATTGGTAAACAGTTCAGTTTCTATGGCGGTAGAAACGTGGAATATATGTAACCTCGCCCCTGTTTTTTTAGCCAGCTCTATAGCTTTTGACGATGATTTATAACAAGCCTCCGCACTTCTTATAAGCGGGTGGTATTTCATAGGTATATCATCACCAAACTCCTCCTTGTATTTTTCAAGGTTTTCGCGAATAGTAGCTTCATCCTCACAGTGTACCGCTATAAGCATAGGCGTACTTGAGAAAATCTTTTCCAGCACCTCTTCGTTATCCACAAGCATATTACCTGTAGAAGAACCTAAAAACAGCTTAATACCAGCCACATTTTTAGGATTTGTTTTAAGCACTTCCTCAAGGTTATCGTTAGTACCCCCCATCATAAAGGAATAGTTGGCATACGATGTTTCTGCTGCTCTTTGGTATTTTTCCTCTAAAAGCTCTTGGGTAACCGCATTAGGCACCGTGTTAGGCTGCTCTATAAAAGAGGTAATACCACCGGCAACAGCTGCACGCGATTCGGTTTCAATATTTCCTTTGTGGGTTAAACCCGGCTCACGAAAGTGCACCTGGTCATCTATAGCCCCCGGAATAAGGTAATTTCCTTCGGCATCTATAATTTTTATATCAGAAGACTTTGCACTTATACTATCGGCAATTTCTTTGATATATTTATCTTCAATTAAAAGATCGCCTTCAAATATTGACCCTTCATTTACAATCTTAGCGTTCTTAATTAAAATCCTGTTCATCTCTCCGGTTATAATCTGTTAAGCATTTTCTTTATTCTTAGTGAAACAACACCTAATATCGCCTCTTTAATAATGGCGTTGCTCATTTTAGACTCGCCTTTGGTCCTGTCGGTAAATATTATGGGTACTTCCATAATATTAAACCCGTTAGACCAGGTTCTGTACTTCATTTCAATCTGAAAGGCATACCCTACAAACTTAATATTATCAAGGTTTATGCTTTCCAGCACTTTTCGTTTATAGCATATAAACCCGGCAGTGGCATCATGAATTTTCATGCCGGTTATCATTTTTACATATACAGAGGCATAGTATGAAAGTAATACTCGGCTTAAAGGCCAGTTTACCACATTAACCCCTTTACTGTAACGGGAACCAATGGCCATATCTGCTCCTTTTTTACAGGCCTCCTGAAGCCTTTCCAAATCGGCAGGGTTATGCGAAAAATCGGCATCCATTTCAAAAATATATTCATATTTCCTGGTAATTGCCCATTTAAACCCGTGCACATAGGCAGTACCCAGCCCGGCTTTGCCAGCCCTAACCTCTAAAAAAAGCCTTTGCGGGAAATCCTGCATAAGCTCCTTAACTTTTTGGGCAGTACCATCGGGAGAGTTATCATCAACAACCAATATATCAAACGGAGTCTCAAGAGAAAAAACCGCCCTGATAATTGTTTCTATGTTTTCAATTTCGTTGTAAGTAGGTATTACAACAATGCCTTCGCTCATGTGCGCGTGAATTTTGAAATGCAAAAATAATGTATTTCTAACGCGTGTACTATAATTAAATTATAAAACTGCAAAATAACGAATATAAAAATCACTAATTTTGTGCGATATGAACGAATTTGTTTTACAGGAAAGAATGATTGAAAGCAGGGATTGGGCTACCCTCCTGTTTACCTTTTGCTTTGTTCTTATCGCTGTAAACAGATCTGTTTTCAGCCTTAGGTTTACAGAATTTTCCAAACTTGCCATTTCAGATAAGTACATCAAGATATATAAAGATAGTGGAAACATAACCAACAGCTTTACCATTTCGTTCTTTTTTGTACAATTGGTATCCTTTACTTTTTTTATACAATTCCTGCTGAGCTATTTTGGCAAAAGCGAAAAAACAAGCTGGGTAACCTTTATACAGATATTTACTTTTTTAGGCTTTTTCATCCTTTCTAAATACCTTACAGAAAAGATAATAGCCACATCATTTAACATAGAAGAATTTAACGAGCAGTTTAACCTTCAAAAGGTTAATTACCGCACATATATTGGGATGCTTTTGCTACCCGTTAACGCCGTACTGTTTTACAACAGTACTCCCCACCCCATTGTAGTATATTCAATTTTAGGCCTTATTATTTCAGGAAGTGTTTATTCATACCTCATTACACTGAAGGCATATCAAAATTTGATAGTGGGCAAATTATTCTATTTTATTTTGTATCTTTGCACTCTTGAAATAGCACCCTATTATTTCATGTATTATTGGTTTACAAAAAGTTAGATATAACAACTATGTCAAATATGAAAGTGAAAACAATTTTGGTTTCGCAACCGGAACCTAAAGTAGAAAATTCACCATACTTCGAAATTCAACACAAACTAAAAGTAAAAGTAGACTTTAGGCCATTTATTCACGTAGAGGGTGTAAGCGCAAAAGATGTTAGGGCGCAAAAAATTGACCTTAACAACTACACAGCCATAATCCTTACCAGCAAAAACTCTGTTGACCACTTTTTTAGAGTAGCCGAAGAAATGCGCTACAAAGTGCCGGAGACTATGAAATATTTTTGCCAGAGTGAAGCTGTTGCTTTTTACCTGCAGAAGTATGTGGTGTACAGAAAAAGAAAAATTTATGTTGGCCAGAAAGATTTTGTCGATCTGTCTCCGTTAATTAAAAAGTATAAGGAAGAGAAATTCCTTTTACCTTCATCAGATCAGCTTAACGACGATGTTCCTCAAACACTGGACAACCTAAAAGTAAACTGGACTCCAGGCACTTTTTACAAAACAGTAATGAGCGACCTTTCCGATCTTAAAGATGTTTATTATGATGTGCTTGCATTTTTTAGCCCAACAGGTATAAAATCTTTATTTAAGAATTTCCCTGACTTCCAGCAAAACAATACACGTATTGCGGTATTTGGAAGCACAACACAAAAAGAAGCCTTAGACAGAGGCTTAAGAGTAGACATTATGGCTCCCGCACCGGGAACACCATCTATGACAATGGCTCTGGAAAAGTATATTATCGAGGCCAACAAAGCCAAATAATAAAATAAAACCAATACCAAACATACTTACAATATCAAAAAGCCGCTTAAAGAAGCGGCTTTTTTAATTGATAAATACTTTTGTCATTTCAACACACAAAACAATAAAATATCTCTCATAAATAAAAAAAGAGCCGTAAAAACGGCTCTTTTTCATTATTCTAAAATTTCCTGATTTATGCCACTGGTGCACCTGCCATGATTTCGTCATTGGCAAACTCTTCAAATTTGGCAAAGTTTTTCCTGAATGATTCAGCAAGCTCATGCGCTTTAGCATCATAAGCATCCTTATCATCCCATGTCGTTCTTGGGTTCAATACCTCATCCGGAACGTTAGGGCATGTTTGCGGTATAGCTAAGCCAAATACTTTATGTGTTTTGTATTCCACGTTATCAAGCTCACCGTTAAGGGCAGCTGTAATCATGGCTCTTGTATATTTTAATTTCATTCTGTGACCTGTACCATAAGCACCGCCTGTCCAGCCTGTGTTTATAAGCCATACATTAACGCCGGCATCCTTCATTTTAGCACTTAGCATCTCTGCATACTTTGTTGGGTGAAGCGGCATGAAAGGCGCTCCAAAACAAGCTGAGAAGTTAGGCTGAGGCTCGTTAACACCAGCTTCCGTACCGGCTACCTTAGCAGTATAACCCGAAATGAAATGGTAAGCTGCCTGACCCGGAGTTAATTTAGAAACCGGAGGCAGTACTCCAAACGCATCGGCAGTAAGGAAGAATATGTTTTTAGGGTTGTGACCTATAGATCCCGGCTGTATATTATCTATATGATAGATTGGGTAGCTTACACGGGTATTAGGCGTAATAGATATGTCTTCAAAATCAACTTCGTTAGTACCTTCCTTAAAGATAACGTTCTCAAGGATTGCGCCTCTTTTGATAGACCTGAAGATATCCGGTTCGTTTTCTTCTGTAAGGTTAATAACCTTAGCATAACAACCGCCTTCAAAGTTAAAGATAGTGTTCTCTTTAGTCCAGCCGTGCTCATCGTCACCAATAAGCTTACGCGCAGGATCTGCAGAAAGAGTTGTTTTACCGGTACCCGAAAGACCAAAGAAGATAGCAGTATCT
This sequence comes from Flavobacterium alkalisoli, assembly GCF_008000935.1. Classification (NCBI taxonomy): domain Bacteria; kingdom Pseudomonadati; phylum Bacteroidota; class Flavobacteriia; order Flavobacteriales; family Flavobacteriaceae; genus Flavobacterium; species Flavobacterium alkalisoli. The sequence continues at coordinate 1,265,777 of NZ_CP042831.1, read as the reverse complement.
CCATCGGCACCTACGTTAGCACTACAGTGCATTGGTAAAGTATCTTTAAACACAGGAAGTATAAAGTTAAGTGCAGAGAAAATACCTTTTTTCATTTCTCCCGTATAACCTGTACCGCCTATAAGGGCAATTTTTCTTGTAAAGTCAAGGATAGCAAAGTTATGCTGACGTGTACCGTCTACAGCAGGATCTGCCATAAAGCCCGGTGCACATACCACATGCCACTCTGGCGCAAAGTTTTCCAGTTCCGATTCTTCAGGACGAAGGAACATATTGTAACAGAAAAGGTTTGACATAGGAAGCTCTGTAACCACCCTTACATTCATTCTGTAATTAGGATCGGCACACACATAGCTGTCTCTTACAAAAATCTCTTTTCCGCTAAGGTATTCCGTTACTTTGTTGTAAAGTTTTTCAAACTTATCGCTGTCAAAAGGAAGGTTTACATTACCCCACCAAACTCTATCTTCAGTTATACTGTCCCTTACAATAAAACGGTCCTGTGGCGATCTTCCGGTAAACTCACCGGTGTTAACTGCCAGCGCACCTGTAGAACTTTCGACACCCTGGCCTTTTTCTATCGTAATATCATGTAACTCATCCGGAGTTAACTGATATTTTACATTAGCATTTTTAATTCCCATTTTCTCTAACGAAATCGTTTTCGTAAAAAGGCCAAAATTACTCATAAGTTTTGTTATTAAGTTGCATTGTTTCAGGGGACAAAAGTATAAAATTAAATTTTACAAAATAAAAATTTAGGATAAAATTATTCCTTTTGCTTCATTATCTGTAAAAATAATACTACCCACACGCTAATTAATAACAATCCTCCAACAGGAGTGATAAATCCTATCGTTTTGAAATCGAATGCAAAAAGTGAATTACAGGCCAAAAAATAGATCGATCCGGAGAAGAAAAGCACCCCTAAAACGGTAAGTATCAAAATGGTCTTTTTTGCCTTGTCTGAAATGCGTGTTACAATACCGATAAAAAGAAGAAATAAGGCATGATACATTTGATATTTTACCCCCGTTTCAAATACGGCTATAGAATCGGGCTCTATAAGTTTTTTTAATCCGTGTGCACCAAATGCCCCAAGTATTATACCTGTAGCTCCCAGTATTGCAGCAATAGCTATAGTTTTTTTGTCCATGTGTGTTGTTTATAATGGGTAAAATTAAAAAGTTTAACGCATTTATTTTGCTAAAAAATTTTTATAAATATAACAAATTACTACTTTCGTGTTATAATTAAACTCCTAAACTCAATGAGGCATATATTAATTATTGGCGCAGGACGCTCTGCATCATCATTAATTAAGTACCTTTTAAACAAATCGGAAGCAGAGAACCTGCACCTTACCATTGCAGACCTGTCTTTAGAGCTTGCGCAAAAGAAAGTGGGCGCTCATCCGCGTGCTACAGCAATAGCTTTTGATATTTTTAATGCTGAACAACGACATACTCAGATAAGTAAAGCCAACATAGTAATATCTATGCTGCCGGCACATCTTCACTATGAAGTAGCGAAAGACTGTATAACCCACAAAAAGCACCTTGTAACCGCATCATATATTAGCCCTGCCATGCAGGAGCTGGATGAGCAGGTTAAGGCAAACAATCTTGTTTTCATGAACGAGATTGGGCTTGATCCGGGCATTGACCATATGAGTGCCATGAAGGTACTGGATGAAATTCGTGATAAAGGCGGAAAGGTTATCTTGTTTGAATCATTTTGCGGAGGACTTGTAGCTCCGGAAAGCGATAATAACCTTTGGAATTATAAATTTACATGGAACCCCCGCAATGTGGTTTTAGCAGGACAGGGCGGTACTGCAAAGTTTATTCAGGAAGGTACTTACAAATACATCCCTTACAACAAACTGTTTCGCAGGACAGAGTTTATGGACGTGGAAGGTTACGGCCGTTTTGAAGGGTATGCTAACCGCGATTCATTAAAATACCGCAGCGTTTACGGACTTGATGATGTTAAAACATTATACAGGGGAACCCTGCGCAGGGTAGGCTTCTCTAAAGCCTGGAACATGTTTGTACAGCTTGGAATGACCGACGATTCTTATATCATGGAAAACTCAGAAACCATGAGTTACCGCGATTTTGTGAATGCATTCCTCCCCTATCACCCTACCGATTCGGTTGAACTTAAACTGAGACATAGCCTTAAGCTGGATCAGGATGATATACAATGGGACAAACTGGTGGAGCTTGATATTTTTAATCCTAACAAGATTGTTGGACTTATAAATGCTACTCCTGCCCAAATACTGGAAAAGATTTTAAGTGATAAATGGACGCTTAGCCCGGAAGACAAAGACATGATTGTGATGTACCATAAATTTGGTTACGAACTTAACGGCGAGCGCAAACAGATAGATGCTACCATGGTATGTATAGGTGAAGACCAAACCTATACCGCAATGGCAAAAACAGTAGGTTTACCGGTAGCTATGGCTACACTGCAAATACTTAACGGAAATATTATCACGCCGGGTGTACAACTTCCTCTAAACAAAGAAGTATACCTGCCAATATTAAAAGAACTGGAAGAATTTGGGGTTGTTTTTCACGAAAAGCAAGTTCACTACACCGGCTATAATGCCAATAACGTAGTGAGCTAAAACCTCCATTACTAACTCAACTTTATTCTTAAACCCCTCCAAGCCCCTCGGAGGGGTTTTATTTTTTAATCTATTCACTATATTTGATTTTAAACTGAAAGGTTATGAAGATAAATTCGCTACAGATAGAAATAGATGGGATTGACAAAGAGATTTTACGCTACCTGATGGAAGATGCCCGCAAACCCATTTTACAGATTGCCGCAAAAATAGGCATATCGGGGGCTGCCATACACCAACGCCTTCGTAAACTGGAACAGGCAGGCGTTATATCCGGATCTAAATTTATAGTAAATACAAAGGTCTTGGGTTACAGCACCATGGCTTTTGTGGGTATTTATCTTGAAAAGGCATCCAGTAACTTTGAGGCAGTTAAGGAATTGCGCAAAATACCCGAAGTACTGGAATGCCATTACACCACCGGTAACTGGTCTATTCTTATAAAAATGATTTGCCGCGATAACGAACATCTCATGCAGTTGCTCAACAAAAAGATCCAACCCATAAATGGTGTGTCGCGCACAGAAACCTTTATATCGCTGGAACAGCAAATTGAAAGACAGATACAGCTTTAATTTAGTGTTCAGTACTCAGTTTTCAGTTAGCAGAAACTCTTCACATAACTAAGCTTCTTCAGAATCAAAGTGCACTACAATAAAATAAAAAAACCGCTGGGTTATAAGCCCGGCGGTTTATCAAGATATATATATAGACAGGGATTAATCCCTGGAACCTCCAAATAACTGAAGCGCCCAATACAATAACATTGCCAGCGAACCCAATGCAGCAACTACATATGTACGTGCAGCCCATTTAAGCGAATCCTCAGCCCCTGCATATTCCTGCTGCGAAAGCATATTTTTGCTTTTAAGCCACGCTAAAGCACGGTTACTGGCATCATACTCCACCGGAAGCGTAATAAAACTGAATAATGTAGCTATTGCCATAAGCACCAGACCTAAAACAGCTACATAAAAGCCAATACCCATATTTGCGGCAGCACCCAGCACAATACCAATTATAATAAGTATAGGCGCGAGGTTAGACGACACACTAACAACCGGAACCATTTTAGACCTAAACTGCAGCATACTGTATGCCTGTGCATGCTGTACAGCATGGCCTACCTCGTGTGCAGCCACTGCAGCCGCAGCAGCATTACGTTGGTTATATACGGATTCACTTAGGTTTACGGTTTTATTCGCCGGGTTATAATGGTCGGTCAGGCTACCTGATGTAGACATAACTTTAACATCATAAATACCGTTATCGGCTAACATTTTTTGAGCAATTTCGGCTCCGCTCATGCCGTTACGTAAATGCACTTTAGAGTAGTATGCAAACTTACTCTTTAACTTAGCACTTACTGCATAGCTTGCTAAAGCTATAATACCAATTAATATATAATATCCTAATGCCATCTTTTCTTGTTTTTATTACAATAGCTATATCAAAATCAAAGCCAATCTGTTGAAATATTGGCTTAAACTGTTATTTTGACACTTATTTATAACTTTTTGAGCAGGTAAACTGAAAGAGTGGCATTTTTTCATGTTCAGTCACAGTACCTCACTCCATTACATTACGTATCGAAATGAGCAAGACAACACCTAACAAAGTACATTTGAGTGTAACTTTGCCATTTGGCTCTGTGGCGTAAGAAAATTACAAGTGAGGCGTAACAAAACATTCGCTGTCTGAGCCGAAGGCGAGTTCGAATGTTTTAGCCAAATGAAGTAATTTTTAGCCTAAGGAGCCTGAGGCTTGAATTTTTGATTCTTTTGTTTCAAGACAAAAGAATAGAATAACATGAGATTCTTTACTCCATTACATTACATATCGAAATGACAAACCCCAACCCTCTCAAGAGGAAAATAAAAAAACCGCAGCGTAAACTGCGGTTTTATATATACTTTGCAACTCTGTTACTTTGTAACTTAGAAGCTTACCCAACAATATTAATAATCTTACCCGGTACAACAATTACCTTTTTAGGTTGCTGTCCGTTAAGCTGTTGTACAGTACGCTCATCTGCAAGAATAGCTTTTTCAATATCAGGCACTGCCATATCCATAGGCAGTTCTATTTTAAAGCGCATCTTACCGTTAAACGACACCGGATACTCCTTGCTGCTTTCTACCAGATGCTCAGGGTTAAACACAGGGAACTTCACTTTAGAAATACTTCCCTGATGCCCCAGCCTGTGCCAAAGCTCCTCGGCAATGTGCGGTGCATAAGGCGAAATAAGCACTGCAAGCGGCTCGAGTATGGTACGTTCGTGGCATTTTATAGCCGTAAGCTCGTTAACGGCAATCATAAACGAACTTACCGATGTATTGAACGAGAAGTTCTCTATATCTTCCTGTACTTTTTTGATGGTTCTATGCAGCACTTTGTAAGCCTCCTTACTTGCAGGGTTAGAAGTAACAATTAGCCCATTATCATCAAAATACAGTTTCCATAATTTTTTAAGGAAGCCCGACACCCCTGTAATACCGGCCGTATTCCAAGGCTTGGCCTGCTCCAGCGGACCAAGGAACATTTCATATAGCCTTAAGGTATCTGCACCATATTGTTCACAGATATCATCAGGATTTACAACATTATATTTTGATTTGGACATTTTTTCTACCTCACGACCAACGATATATTTACCGTTATCATTCAATATAAATTCAGCTCCTTTGAAATCCTGACTTAACGGATGATTTTTAAAACCTTCAACATCCAGTTCATCCGAAGCATTTACAAGAGACACATCCACGTGAAGAGCCTGATAAGTAACACCATTAAGACCTTCGGCATCAACATTTTTATTATACTCCTCTTTACTTACAAAAGTTTGCTTACCAGCTTCTCTTTTTAGGAAGGCAAAAGCCGAAGTTCCCAAAATCATACCCTGGTTTATCAACTTTTTAAACGGTTCTTCCTGAACTATAAAACCACGGTCTTTTAAAAACTTGTTCCAAAAACGGCTGTATAATAAATGACCTGTAGCATGCTCACTACCGCCTATGTATAAATCTACATTTTCCCAGTACTGTTGTGCCTGTTTAGACACAAACTCATCGTCGTTATGCGGATCCATATAACGTAACCAGTACCATGAACTACCTGCCCAACCCGGCATGGTATTAAGCTCTAACGGGAATACCGATACATTATCGATATGGTCGTTGCTAACCACTTTATGTTCGGCAACACTCCACGCCCATTCTTTAGAGTTTCCAAGAGGTGGCTGCCCGTCTTCGGTAGGAAGGTATTTCTCCACATCCGGAAGACGTATTGGCAAATGCTTGCCTTCTATCATTTGCGGTAACCCGTTTACATAATAAACCGGGAACGGCTCACCCCAGTAACGCTGGCGCGAGAAAACCGCATCACGAAGGCGGTAATTGGTTTTACCCCTTCCCTGTTCTATATCTTCAAGAGCCTCAATGGCTTTTTTAGTTGCTTTTTTATAGTCAAGTCCGTTAAGGAAATCAGAATCCTTAAGCTTAACGTTATCTTTAGAAGCATATGCCTCTTCAGAAATATCAACTCCGTCAAAAATATTTTTGATAGGGATATTGAAATGCTTCGCAAAATCATAATCACGCTGGTCACCGCTTGGCACTGCCATAACAGCTCCCGTACCATAACCTGCCAGTACATAATCGCCTATCCAGATTGGCACCGGCTCTTTTGTAAACGGATGCTCGGCATAAGCTCCTGTAAACACCCCTGATATGGTTTTTACATCGGCCATACGCTCGCGCTCGCTACGTTTTGACGTAGCTTCTATGTAAGCCTCAACAGCTTCTTTTTGTTCCGGCGTGGTAATTTTAGCCACAAGTTCATGCTCCGGTGCAAGCGTCATAAAGCTCACCCCAAAAATAGTATCGGGACGGGTGGTAAACACCTCAATGCTGTATTCACCTGTATCATCACCCGTTAACAGGTGAAGGAATTTATTATGATTGTCTTTTACTTTAAATGTAACTGATGCACCTACCGATTTACCTATCCAGTTACGCTGGCTTTCCTTTAACGATTCTGTCCAGTCTATAGTTTCAAGGCCCTGTAAAAGTCTTTCTGCATAAGCAGAAATCCTCATACTCCATTGCGTCATTTTTTTACGGATAACCGGATGTCCTCCCCTTTCGGAAACACCGTTTACAATTTCGTCGTTAGCCAGTACCGTACCTAAAGCCGGACACCAGTTAACCTCGGTCTCCGCAAGGTAGGTAAGGCGGTATTTTAACAACATTCTCTGTTGCTCCTCTCCGCTATAACCTTTCCATTGTGCAGCAGTAAACTGCGGAATGTTGTCATCACAAACAGCATTTACTTTAGCATTACCGTTTGCTTCAAACTCGGCAACAAGGGCTTTAATATCTTCTGCCTTTTCGGCATCTTTATTATACCATGAATTAAACAGCTGGATAAATATCCACTGTGTCCATTTGTAATACTCCGGGTTAGAAGTACGTACTTCCCTGTCCCAGTCAAACGAAAAGCCTATTTTATCAAGCTGCTCCCTGTAGCGCGCAATATTGGTTTCGGTAGTAATTGCAGGGTGCTGCCCGGTTTGTATAGCATACTGTTCTGCCGGAAGGCCAAAGCTGTCGTATCCCTGCGGGTGCAGTACATTAAATCCCTGATGGCGCTTGTAGCGCGCATAAATATCAGATGCAATGTATCCCAGCGGGTGACCTACGTGAAGTCCCGCCCCAGATGGGTAAGGAAACATGTCCAGCACATAATATTTAGGTTTATCAGAAACGTCTTCTGCCCTAAAGGTTCCGTTTTCAGCCCAGTATTTTTGCCACCTGGCCTCTATTTCGTTAGGATTGTATTTCATTGTATAAGTCTAAAGTCAAATGTTTGAAAGTCTTAAAGGAACGCAAATTTACGCTTATTGTACGAAAGTCAAAACTTTGCCCGTTATAAACTATGTATAAACAAATACTTTATTTATTTTTACACCTAAAATTAATGTGTGTATGGCATCATCTTTTGATCAGTTTCAAAAAAGAAGACTCATTTCCTCTTATTTCTCGGTTATTCTAATCATTTTCATAGTACTTACATTGCTTGGGGCTTTAGGTCTTTTTGTAATAAATACAGAAAAGATATCGGGCTATGTAAAGGAAAACATACCGCTTACCGTTTACTTTAAAAGGGAAGCAAATGACAGTGTGGTTACCGCTTTTGGCAAACAGCTTAAAGATGCGCCTTATATTAAAGACTACAATTTTGTAACAAAAGAGGATGCCGCCGAAAAGAACAAAGACATTTTAGGTGACTTTGAAACCCTTATAGACAATCCGCTTTTTGATTCTTACGACATACACTTAAAAAGCGCATACGTTCAGTCAGACAGTATTAAGAACATAGATGTTGAGTTCAGGTCTAACCCTATGGTGGCCGATGTTAGCTATGATGCTGTAGTAGTAGAAATGGCGAACGAAAATATAAAGAAAATAAGCTACTGGATACTTATTATTACAGGAGGGCTTACCTTTGTAGCCATGCTGCTTATAAACAGCTCGCTTAGGCTTTCTATCTATTCACACCGTTTTACCATTAAGACCATGCAGATGGTAGGAGCTACAAAATCATTCATAAGAAGGCCATTTATATGGAGAGGTATTAAGCTTGGGCTTATAGGCGCACTGCTTGCCATTGCTGCATTATTATGGCTGGTAAACTATGTAGACGAAAAACTTCCGTTCCTTAACATCTGGAAAGACTGGGTACCTACAGCCATAGTTATGGGAGGAGTACTGGGCTTTGGTATAATAATCGCTGCCATAAGTACGTTCTTTGCTACGCAGCGTTTCCTTAACCTAAGGACAGACGATTTATATTAAACGATTAAACCTGAAACAAACAATTATGGGTAACGAGATAAAAACCAAATTCCTTTTTGAAAAGGAAAATTATAAAATACTACTTATAGGAATTGCAGTTATAACCATTGGCTTTATTTTAATGTCCGGAGGTGGCAGTGATGACCCAACCAAATGGAGCGATGCCATTTTTAATTTCAGAAGGATAAGACTGGCTCCTACTGTGGTGCTTATAGGTTTTGGTATTACTATCTATGCCATACTTAAAGACCCGGAAGCAAAAGCAAAAAAAGGAGAAAGATTCCCTGAAGATTCTGAAATTAAAAACTTCAAGAAATAATTACTGAATGGATTTACTGCAGGCTATTATTATTGCCATTATTGAGGGCTTAACCGAATATTTACCCGTTTCATCTACCGGACACATGATTATCGCTTCTTCCTTTTTCGGGATTGCAGGCGACGACTTTACCAAACTTTTTACCATTGTCATACAGCTGGGTGCCATACTTGCGGTTATCGCACTGTATTTTAAGCGTTTTTTCCAGAGTGTAGACTTTTACCTTAAACTGCTGGTAGCTTTTATGCCTGCCGTAGTATTAGGTCTTCTTTTAAGTGATTTTATAGACTCATTACTTGAAAGCCCGCTAACGGTAGCCATATCTCTGGTTATTGGCGGAGTTATACTTTTAAAGGTAGACGAATGGTTTGGTGATTCGGAAAATACTGAGATAAGCTATGGCACTGCATTAAAAATAGGATTCTTTCAATGTATCGCCATGATACCGGGGGTATCGCGAAGCGGTGCCAGTATTGTAGGCGGTATGTCGCAAAAACTATCGCGCAAGGCAGCGGCAGAGTTTTCTTTCTTCCTGGCTGTACCAACCATGTTTGGCGCAACAGCAAAAAAATCATACGACTATTATAAAGCCGGATTCGAGCTTTCTCAGGATCAGGTAAACATGCTTATTGTAGGTAATGTGGTTGCGTTTGTGGTAGCCATGCTGGCAATAAACACTTTTATCAACTACCTGAGCAGACACGGCTTTAAGATGTTTGGCTACTACAGGATTATTGCCGGACTGGCAGTTATACTGATACATTACTTTATTCACCCGCTTACAATTATTTAATGACGCCGGAAAGTTTTCAGGAAGGAAAAGTATTATTGATAGACAAACCACTGCAATGGAGCTCTTTTCAGGCAGTAAACAAAATCAAGTGGGCACTTAAAAAGCATATGGGGCTTAAAAAGATTAAGGTAGGCCATGCCGGAACCCTTGACCCCTTAGCTACCGGACTCCTTATTGTATGTACCGGAAAATTTACCAAACGTATACCGGAACTACAGGGAATGGAAAAGGAATACACCGGAACCTTTTATCTTGGTGCAACAACACCGTCTTACGACCTTGAAACGGAAGTTGACGCTACCTTTCCTACTGACCATATAACCGAAGAACTTATACAGGAAACCACAAAGCAGTTTATGGGTGAAATAGACCAGAAACCGCCTGTTTTCTCCGCCATAAAAAAAGACGGTAAACGACTTTATGAACATGCCCGTAAAGGCGAGGAAGTAGAAATTGCTTCACGCAAGGTAACCGTTCATGAATTTGAAATAACACGCATAGCACTACCCGAGGTTGATTTCAGGATTGTTTGCAGCAAAGGAACCTACATCCGTTCCATAGCAAATGATTTTGGGCAGGCGATGCAAAGCGGATCGCACCTAACCGCATTAAGACGAACAAAAATCGGAGAATTTTCAGTAGAGGGTGCCCTTACCCCCGATGCTTTTGAAGATGAAATTAAAAGTTTTAGTCAGGAATAAAGCTTTAAGTATCTTAGCAGAATGAAAAAAATAATTTTCTTTTTTCTGTTATCGGCAAACCTCTTTGCACAAAAAACAGAACTTAAAGACGGCGACCTTATTTTTCAGGATATGGACTGCGGCCCTTTATGCGATGCCATAGAAGCAGTAACCGAAGGCTATAACGGCAACGATTTTAGCCATATGGGTATGGTATACCATCGCAACGATAGTATTTACATTATTGAAGCTGCCGGGAGTGCCGTTCGTCTTACTCCGTTGGAAAAGTTTTCAAAAAACACCAGCAAACCCATGTACGTAGGCAGGCTTAAAAAGAAGTTCCGAAAAATCATACCTAAGGCTATAGATTTTTCCATACAACAGCTTGGTATTCCTTATGATGATGCTTATGTGTATGACAATGGTGCTTACTATTGCAGCGAATTGATATATGATGCTTTTAAGCATGCCAACAATAACAAACCTTTTTTTGAGCTGCAACCCATGACCTATAAAGAACCGGGAACAGATAACTTTTTTCCTGCATGGGTAGACTATTACAAAAGCATAGATGCCGAAATTCCCGAAGGTTTACCGGGATGTAATCCGGGTGGGATATCTGTATCACATAAGATTGAGGTTATTTTTGCGTTCTGATAAAGAACCAATCTTACAAATCATAATGAAACACACCTTCAAAACCATTATTGCAGCATTAATTATATTCACAACATCACTAATAAGCTGCGACAAAAAAGAGGACAAAACCGAAAGTAAAAAATTTACCATTACAGGTAACTTTCTAACTCCGTATAACGACACTGTATTTTTTTTTCATGCCGACAAAAAAGACTATGCCATAGTAAAAAACAATACATTTAAACTTGAAGGCACGATTGACAATGTTGAAGAAATGTGCGGTCACTTTTTCTTAAAACCCTTTGGTAGTGAAGTCCGTGTTTATTTAGACAACGGAGACATTAAAATTGACTTTGAATATATTGAAAGTAAAGGACCTAAACCTGTAAAGTTTCTTTTTGCAAAAAAAGTAGAAGGTTCCCGTAACCATAAAATATGGGATAATTATCGCGCTTTTACATTAGAAAATAATGAAAAAGAAAACTATGCAGACCTTGTAGTAAAAAACCTTAAAAAAAATATAGATTCGTTTCCTAACTCTCCCGTACATGGCAGTGTTTTAAGTGTAAATTCACGTGATCTATTGAATGCCACCCAGATTGAAGAAATAAAAAGCATTATTGACACCTCTTTTATGCTTAGTGAAGATCTTAGGGCCACGAACACTACATTAAAATCAAAATTAAGCGTACAAAACGGGACTACTGTAAAAAACTTTGCTCTACAAAGTACCGAAGGCAAAACCGAAAACTTTTACACCCCAAACAACAAATTCACTATTATTGATTTTTGGGCATCATGGTGTAGTGAATGCAGGATAGAGAACAAAGAACTACCTGAACTGGCTAAAAAACATGGAGACAAGCTGGAAATAATAAATATTTCCCTGGATGACAATGCTGAAAAATGGAAAAAGGCTATTGAAAAAGATGGGCTAATATGGAATAACTATATTGCAGGCGACCTAAAAACTGAAATAAAAAAACATTACGGAATAACAGCCATTCCCTATAAAATTTTCCTTGACCCTAAAGGCAAAATTATAGGCATCAACCAAAGCTATAAGCAAATAGATGCCATACTGGAAAAGGAATAATTGATTCTTCTTCTCTTAAGACGACAAAATTAAAAAGTCCGCTCAATGAGCGGACTTTTTAATTACATATTCTCTGCGTTTTGCAGCAGTAATGTTATCTCTTCCATGGTGCTTTCACCTTTATCGTGCAAATACCATTTTTGCAGTTCGGTTTTAGCCTCCTGGTCAATTACACCGTGCTTAGCCTTGTAATCAGTTATAAGCTTAGCGGCATCATGCGGCCTTGGCCCCCAACTGCCTCGTGCTATAAGGGTGTCCTTTTCTATCAGTACCAGTTTAGGTATAGACCTTGCACCATTAGTAAGGTACTCGTTCATTAAATCGTCATTTTCATCACGAAGTACAATACTAAGCTCAAGCTTATCAGTTTCATCCGCCATTTTTTTAATAACAGGAACTATCTGGGCAGCATCGCCACACCACCCTTCACTGATAACCAACAGGATATGTTCTTTTTCAAGACCTGCCAATTTGTCTTTAATTTCCTGAGGAACCTTGATTGTTTTTTCAAGGCGGTTCATTCGCGCTTCGTTAAGCGTACTGTAATGCGTTAAGTCTTCCGACTGTGTAAGTCCTGTAGAAAGTCCGTCCTGCAGGAGCATCGATATATGATTTCTGTACTCTGAATAAGAATAACTGTTATCCAGACTTTTTTCTATTAGTGTACTCATAGTATAAATTTGTGTAAAAGTAAATTAACTTTTATAAAGCAAAAAGGAAGCCATCTAATAAAAAACTGTAATTTAGTCAGGCAAACCAAACACACCATGAAATTTGACGACAGCACCATTGGCATTATTCTTTCGGGCGGAGGCTCAAAAGGAATTGCCCATGCAGGTGTATTAAAATATTTTGACGAAATAGGCATCAAACCGTCACACATTGCAGGTACCAGTTCCGGCGCTATTGTATCATCTCTTTATGCCTTTGGAAAATCGCCTGAAGAAATACTGGAATTTTTCAAATCCATCTATTTTTTTCATTGGAAACACTTTACTTTCCGCAAGGCGGGATTTATAGATTCCGATTCCTTTAAAACTTATTTCCATTCGGTTTTTGGCGATACGCTTATCGGCGAAATAAAATGCCGTATGCATATAACCGCTACCGATTTGGTTTCGGGCAAACTGAAGATATTTGGCCCCGAGACAAAAATTGCCGATGCCGTTATTGCATCATCTGCCTTTCCGGGCATCATCTCACCTTATGAAATTGACGGAAAGATTTACAGCGACGGCGGTATTATTAACCACTTCCCTACCGATATCTTACAGGGAAGATGTGAAACACTAATAGGCATTTATGTTAGTCCTATCCAAAAGATTGGCCCTGAGGATTTAAAATCTATAAAAGCGGTAACCACAAGAGCTTATGATTTGCTTTCGGCAAACAGCAACATGCAGAAATTTACCCTTTGTGACTGGGTAATAAGCCCGGATGAATTAGCCATGTACAGTACTTTTGAAAGCAACAGGCAAAAGATGGATGAGATTTTTAATATCGGGTACGAAGCAGCAAAAAAATCTTACGAAGAACTCATCGTTTAATTACATAGTATATTTAGCAGGCATACAGGCTTAAAAATGTGTTTTCGGCAAAACAATAATTACTATATTTGCACCATTCAATTTAAACCCTATGAAATACAAAAGAATCCTGTTAAAGCTAAGCGGCGAAGCTCTTATGGGCGACAGGCAGTATGGCATTGACCCTAAAAGACTTGCCGAATATGCCAGTGAAATTAAACAAATACATGAAAAAGGTGTAGAAATTGCCATCGTTATAGGCGGCGGAAACATTTTTAGAGGTGTATCAGGCGCGAGCAATGGTATGGACAGGGTTCAGGGAGACTACATGGGAATGCTAGCTACCGTAATTAACGGTATGGCATTACAGGGAGCTCTTGAAGATGCAGGCATGCAAACAAGGCTGCAAACTGCCCTTAAGATTGAAGCTATTGCTGAACCTTACATTAAAAGACGTGCAGTGCGCCACCTTGAAAAAGGAAGGATTGTAATTTTCGGTGCCGGTACAGGTAACCCTTATTTTACCACCGATACAGCTGCAGTACTTAGAGGTGTGGAGGTTCATGCTGATGTAATACTAAAAGGCACACGTGTTGACGGTATTTATACTGCCGACCCAGAGAAAGACGCAAGCGCTACTAAATATGACACCCTTACTTTTGAGGACGTACTTAAAAAAGGCCTTAACGTAATGGACACTACAGCCTTTACCCTTAGCCAGGAAAACGAACTGCCTATTATTGTTTTTGACATGAACAAAGAAGGCAACCTGGTAAAAGTTTGTGAAGGAGAACTTGTAGGTACTACAGTAAGCGTTTAATTTTTAAAACTGAAACGAAAAAGCATTATGGAAGAAATAGATTTTATTTTAGACAGCACTCAGGAATCAATGGCCGGTTCTTTAGCTCACCTTGAAAAAGAATTTCTAAATATACGCGCAGGTAAAGCAAGCCCTGCCATGCTGGGTGGTGTAAAAGTGGACTATTACGGTTCACAAACTCCGCTTTCACAGGTTGCCAATGTTAACACTCCCGATGCAAGAACCATAACTGTTACCCCTTGGGAAAAAAGTATGCTTCAGCCAATTGAAAAGGCAATTATGATTGCTAACCTTGGTTTTAACCCAATGAACAACGGAGACAACATTATCATCAGCGTTCCGCCGTTAACAGAGGAACGAAGGAGAGATCTTGTTAAGCAGGCCAAATCAGAGGCAGAAGACGCTAAAATAGGTGTTAGAAATGCCCGTAAGGATGCTAACAACGAAATTAAGAAACTTGAAAAAGACGGTATGTCGGAAGACGTTTGTAAAAAAGCAGAAGACGATGTACAGGAGCTTACCAATAGCTTTATAAAGAAAATTGACGACCTGCTTGTACACAAAGAAGCAGAAATAATGAAAGTATAAGGCATACTACAATAAATTAAGAGTCCGCTATATATAGCGGGCTTTTTATTTATCACATATCTTTGTAACAAATTTAAGCTTTGCACGTTAAGCACTAAAAGACCACATGAGAGTTGTATACACCCTGCTTCTTCTTATTTGCAGCATAGCTGTCCACGCCCAGTACACCGTTACAGGAGTTGTTAAGGACGGTACTACTAACTCTCCTCTTCCTTTTGCCAGTATTATTACTCAGGACGGCACAATTATAGTGGGTGACCTTGACGGAAAATTTAATGTAGAGACACAAACCCGCCAGCAGGAATTAACCATAAGCTATACCGGCTATGAAAACAAAATCATAAAGCTGCAGGCAGGTAAAAATTTTTACACGGTAAAACTTAAAATAAAGCCGCAGGAGCTTAACGAGGTAGTTATAACCCAAACGGATGCCGGTTCTCAAATTATCCTTCATGCCATAAACCGAAAATCGCTTAACGACCCTCAGCAAAAGCTTAACAGTTTTAGATATAAAACCTACAACAGGCTTATTATAACTGCAAATCCCGATTCCCTATCAGGCAAGATTGATTCGGTTTTTGTTTATGAAAAAGCAGGACGCATACTGGAAAAGATAGACTCAACCGGTTTCAAATTCAAAAAACTGATTGAGAAACAGCACTTATATCAAACCGAAAAGGTTTCGGAATATAACTATACTAAAAACGAAGGATTAAAAGAAAACATACTTGCCACCCGAATGGCAGGGTTTAAAGAACCTATTTATGAGTTTATAGGGCTACAGCTGCAATCTTATTCGGTATATAACAACATAGACCTTTTAGAAACAAAATACATAGGCCCGCTTGACAATAATGCCTTTACAGAATATAAGTATCATGTATTAGATACCGTATCTATAGATAACAGGGAAACCTACATGATTTATTTTACCCCTAAAAGGGCTAAAAAGAAAAAAAGGCTTGACGGTATATTATACATAGACAGGGCTACATTTGGCGTAGCTAAAGCAGTATTTCGTGTAAAGAACGTACTTGACATTAACTCTACACATTATTTTAAATTTGAAAAAGACCTTAACCTTTGGTTCCCCGATAAGAAAACACTCAAGATAGTTAAGGGAAACAATAAGCAGGACATAAACATACTGGGAGAGACCATTAAGTTTGATGCCATAGACGAAACGAGCATACCAAGAGAGAAGGAAGCTTCCGATTTTGTGTATGTATATTCGGAATCGATCAATTCAGAGAAAGAATTCAATATTCCTCTGGTTATTAAAAACCCTGCTATAGCGATCGAAATTAAGGAAGAGGCCATTTCCAGACCCGAAGAGTACTGGAAACAATATCGAACAACCACACTTGACGAAAGAAGTCTGAACACCTATCCTGCCCTTGACAGTTTGGTTGCCGAGGAAAAAATAGAAAAGCTTGTTAAATTAGGCAAAAGGGTAATCACAGGTTATCTGCCACTGGGCTTTTTTGATTTGGATCTTAGGCAAATAGTAAAATACAACAATTACGAAGGCTTTAGGTTAGGATTAGGCGGCATAACCAATAAAAAATTCTCTGAAACTTTCAGGATAGGTGGCTATGGCGTGTATGGTACAAAAGACGGCGAGTTTAAATACAATTTGGGCGCTGCTGTAAGAATAGGTAAATTTTCCGATTCCTGGATAGGCGGTTCTTATACTGAAGATGTTCAGGAGATTGGTAGCACCAATTTTGCCACCGATAAACGTGTATTTAAAATATATGACCCACGCCCTATTAACGTATCTACTTTTTACAAATACTGGCGTTGGCAGGCTTATTTAGAAACCAAAATCATACCTAAAACCGAAAGCAGATGGTCTTTTAACCACACTGCTGTAGACCCGCGTTTTGATTACGTTTTTAACGTTAACGACCGTCTATATTCCAGCTACACCCTCTCAACTTTTGAAGGTACGGTTCAATGGAATCCGTTTAGCGATTTCATGCAGACACCGGAAGGTCGTACAGAGGTAGAAAAACGCTTCCCTAAGTTTACCTTCCAGTACACTCAGGCGATAAAGGGTGCGCTTGACGGAGATTTCAATTTCAGTAAATTCGACTTTAGGGCAGAGTACGAAAAGAAATACATAAACGGACAAAAAACATCTATAGTAGTACAAACCGGTTTGGCGCTTGGCGAAATCCCTATTACGCATTTGTACAGTACTTCACCTAACAACCTTGACAAAGACGGCGTTATTGCCCGTATAACCTTTGCAGGTAAAAACAGTTTTGAAACCATGTACTTTAATGAGTTCTTCTCGAGCCAGTACGGTATGTTCCAGTTTAAGCATGCCTTAAGAAGGCAAAACCTTTTCTGGAAAATAAAGCTTACTCCGGTACTGGTAACAAGAACCGTTTGGGGTAACATGGAGCATCAGGAAAGACAGGTAGGCCAGCCTTACAAAACCCTTGAAAAAGGATATTACGAAAGCGGACTTGAACTTAACGAGATATTCCAGGGACTGGGACTAACCTTCTTTTACAGATATGGTCCTTATCACCTTCCTGATTTTGACAGGAATATTTCCATTAAGCTGTCGTTTGTGCTTAAGCTATTTTAGTGAGACACAAATTTTAATCCCACAATCGAAGCTATAAGGGTTGTAATAAAGAACATCCTCCAAAAATCGGCAGGTTCCTTAAACACCAAAATACCCATGAGCACGGTACCTACCGCCCCTATACCTGTCCATACGGCATATGCAGTACCTATAGGCAATGTTTGCGTAGCCTTATACAGCAAAAACATGCTTATACTAAGGCAAACAAAAAATCCGCCCATCCAGTACGTAGAGGCAACACCCGTGGTTTCCTTAGCCTTACCAAGGCAAGAGGCAAAACCTACTTCAAATAATCCGGCGATAATAAGTAGAATCCAGTTCATGACATTAATGTTTAATGCACGCAAAGGTACTACTTTAAGACAAGGTAAAGTTTTACAAATTACTGAGTTTAATATTTAAACCTTTTTGTTGTTTTTACTACATTTGCAGGCATTTGTATTTTGTAATAGGCAAAATACACCGTTTTTATTAGTTTATACTATTTTAATTTAAAACAAAAATGAAGCATACAAAAGTTAAAGACCTGTTGAACAGCACAAACACGATTGATGAGGTATCAGTAAAAGGATGGGTAAGAACTTTTAGGAATAATCAGTTTATAGCACTGAACGATGGTTCGGTTATACATAATATCCAGTGTGTTGTTGATTTTGAAAACACACCGGAAGAAACCCTTAAACGTATTACCACAGGAGCCGCTGTTGCTTTAAAAGGCAGCCTTGTAGAAAGCCAGGGTAAAGGTCAGACATATGAAATAAAAGTATCGCATATTGAAATTTTAGGAGACAGTGATCCTGAAAAATTCCCCATGCAGCCTAAAAAGCACTCGCTTGAATTCTTAAGAGAAAATGCTCACTTAAGAACACGTACTAACCTTTTTGGCGCTATTATGAGAGTACGTTCGGTACTTTCTTTTGCCATTCACCAGTACTTTCAGGAAAAAGGCTTTGTATATGTAAACACACCTATCATTACCGGTAGTGATGCAGAAGGTGCAGGCGAAATGTTTAAGGTAACAGCATTACCTTTTGACAACACCCCGCGTACAGAAGAAGGGAAAGTGGATTACAAAGAAGATTTCTTCGGTAAAGAAACTAACCTTACAGTATCTGGTCAGCTTGAGGCAGAAACCTATGCTATGTCTTTAGGCCAGGTATATACTTTCGGACCGACTTTCCGTGCCGAAAACTCAAACACATCGCGTCACCTTGCCGAGTTCTGGATGGTAGAGCCTGAGGTTGCTTTTAACGACCTTGATGCTAACATGGACCTTGCTGAAGACTTTATTCAGTATGTTATTAAATATGCTATGGAGCGTTGTGAAGACGACCTTAAATTCCTTGACGAGCGCCTTGCAGCCGAAGAGAAACAGAAGCCGCAAAACGAGCGCAGCGAAATGGGACTTTTAGAAAAACTTCAGTTTGTGCTTGAAAACAACTTTAAGCGCGTAAGCTATACTGAAGCTATCGACATCCTTAAAAACTCTAAGCCTAACAAAAATAAGAAGTTCAACTATATTATTGAAGAATGGGGTGCCGACCTGCAAAGTGAACACGAGCGTTACCTTGTAGAGAAACACTTTAAGTCACCTGTAATCTTATTTGATTACCCTGCTAAAATTAAGGCTTTCTATATGCGTCTTAACGACGACAACAAAACCGTACGTGCCATGGACATCCTGTTCCCGGGCATTGGTGAAATTGTAGGTGGTTCGCAAAGAGAGGAGCGTCTTGATGTACTTCAGCAAAAGATAGCCGATTTAGGCATTGACGAAGAAGAACTATGGTGGTACATGGATACACGCCGTTTTGGCACTGCGGTACACAGCGGTTTCGGACTTGGATTTGAGCGTCTTGTACTGTTTGTAACAGGTATGAGCAACATCCGCGATGTGATTCCTTTCCCAAGGACTCCGCAAAACGCTGAGTTTTAATTTTCAGGAATTAGTATTGAGATATCAGAATATAGAAAAAGCCCTGCAGGATATTGCAGGGCTTTTTTGTTTATTTTAGACAAAATATTAACTGCACACCTTATGAAATTACTCCGCCAAATAACAATTCTTATTATCGGGTTCACACTTGTATACCTTACTTGGCGTTCAAAACATGAGGTATCATTATTTGATGCTATGTTTTGGATACCCCTTTTACTCACAGGAACCATATTAGCCTTGGTTACACTATACAAAGAGATTAAACTATACCGAAAAGAAAAAAAGCTTGTCAACTTCACTTTCACATACTGCTCGCTGAGTTTTATCATAATTATAATAACACTACAAATTAACATTAATTCAAATTTCAGCAAACCTACTTTATTGCGGGCCTCTTACGATGGAGATTTTAATGGCTCATCTATAGATTTTAAAACAGACAGCACTTATATATTTGAAAATTTTGCCATTGGATTTAGCACCTATATATACGGAAATTACAGAATCAACCAAAACAAAATTACGCTAGACACAAATAATCTTGATAACCTAATAGAAACAGATAAACTGGAAATCCAGAAAGTTAAAACTCAAGATAGAGATAGTATTAAAAAAGAAAAATACCTGTTCCCTATTAATGACAAAGGAGAAATAATCGATTATTACCTCAGCTTGAAAGTAGTTGAAGACAATCGTGGTTAACACCTCACCATCAAAAATTATACCTCTTTTTTCCTTAATTATAATTTTTTCTAAAAACATAGCGTTTTAAAAGGGCTTTTTTGTACTTTTATAATTATTAAGACCCTATGTTTTTACTATGCTCAAACAGAATTTACAATTAAAATTATCGCAAAAATTATCTCCGCAGCAAATTCAGCTGATGAAGCTGATACAATTGCCAACGCAGGCATTTGAGCAACGCCTTAAGGAAGAGATGGTTGAAAACCCTGCACTGGAAACAGGCAAGGAAGATGAGTATGAGACCGATGATTTCGCCAATGATGAATATGATGAGTACGATGATTATGACAACGACCACATTGATGCCGACGACATAAACATTGATGAATACCTTAGCGACGACGAAATACCCAACTATAAATTACAGGCAAACAACTACAGTGACGACGACGAAGAGCGCACTATGCCTTTTGCCGCCCCTGTTAGTTTTCACCAAAACCTTAGCGATCAGCTAAACACTTTTATACTTAGCGACAACGAAAGGGAAATTGCCGAATTTCTGGTAGGCAGTATAGACGATACCGGGTACATCCGCAGGAGCATTAGCGACATTGTAGACGATATGGCGTTTACTCAGGGTATTTATACCGACGAAAAGACAGTAGAGAACATACTGCACATTATACACCAGCTGGAACCTGCAGGTGTGGGCGCACGCGACCTACAGGAATGTCTGTTGCTACAGTTAAAACACAAAACCCCTTCAGAATCTATAGATCTTGCAATAGACATACTGGAAAACCAGTTTGATGCCTTTACCAAAAAGCATTATGACAAGCTGCTTCAAAAGTATGACATCAGTCAGGATCAGCTTCGAAAAGGTATAGACGAGATAGAAAAGCTTAATCCTAAACCGGGCGGAGCTTACGACAGCAACTCTAAAATGGTAGAGCATGTAGTACCTGATTTCAGTATTCGTATTGTAGATGGCGAGCTTGAACTTTCACTAAACGGAAGGAATGCTCCCGAGCTGCACGTTTCTAAAGATTATCAGGAAATGTTACAAAGCTATAAGGACTCAAGGGAAAAATCGAACCAGCAAAAAGATGCTGTACAATTTATAAAACAAAAACTGGATTCGGCTAAGTGGTTTATCGATGCTATTAAACAGCGCCAGGAAACATTATTTGTTACCATGAATGCCATTATGCATTATCAGGAAGAATATTTTCTTGATGGCGACGAAGCCAAGCTGAAACCGATGATCCTTAAGGATATTGCCGATATGGTGGGACTTGATATTAGTACCGTATCGCGTGTGGCAAACAGTAAATATGTAGAAACTCCTTATGGCACTAAACTGATTAAGGAATTCTTCTCTGAAGCTATGAAAAACGATCAGGGTGAGGATGTATCCACTATCGAAATTAAAAAGATACTTCAAAACGTTATAGACGAAGAAGACAAAAGAAAACCGTTACCGGACGACAAACTTGCGGAAATATTAAAAGAAAAAGGCTATCCTATAGCCCGAAGGACTATTGCAAAATACAGGGAACAACTTGACATTCCTGTGGCAAGGATGAGAAAGAAAATATAACATGAAGAAGATACTGCCGGCTTTCTCCTATATTTTCCATCCGCTGTTTATATCGGTATATGCCGCACTGTTCTATCTTCTTATCTCCCACCGTTATTTTTACGGTTATGAAATTGTTCTTATATCGGTACAGGTGCTTATCCTTACCGTACTGTTACCGGTTTGCGTGTACTATCTCCTTAATTCGCTGGGACTAATACACTCTAAAATACACCTTGATAAAAAAGAACGTAAAATACCGCTTGCCATACAGGCCATACTGCTTTTTATACTAATAAAACAGGGGTTTGGCAATGTTACCATACAGGAGCTGCATTATTACTTTACGGGCTACCTTATAAGCACCCTTATAGCACTGCTTTGTATTTTGTTAGGCTATAAGGCCAGCCTGCACATGATGGGAGTAACATCACTTACCATATTTGTAATTTCCATATCAGCTTATTATAGCCTCCCTATGAGCGCAATAATAGCGTTTTTCATATTATGTTGCGGGTTTACAGCCTCTTCAAGACTTGTTATGAAAGCACATACTATGGACGAGCTTATACTGGGCTCACTAATAGGTATACTTCCCCAAATAGGGCTATGGTATATGTGGCTACTGCCTTCGCTGTAGTTTAAAGGATATAGAAGATAAGCCCGATATTAAGCGAGCTCAAATTTATTTTTTCGCCTTTAACAGTATAGGCATCTTTATATATTGGTGTAAAGCCATAGTAAGTATAAAAATTCCAGGTATTCCATCCGGCAGAAACATAAGCGCCGCACATTAGTTTGTTAAGATCAGGGTTATTCCTTACACGAACTTCTCCTCCCGAAGCCCCGAAATAAGAATGGTCGCCTATAAGATAGCTTACCTTAAAACCGGTATATACCCTCCAGAATTTATGACTGTATGATGTAGAGTTACGCCATCTTAATTCCAACGGAATCTCAAGATAATGCAATACCTGTTTGCTTTTATCAAACGAACCTTCTTCCACTACTTCATAAACTCTTGCTGTTTCACCTCTCTCCTGTGTTTCGTAGACAAAAAGGTTTTGCTTAATATTATTGTAAGAATACCCCAAACCAATGGCTACTGCATAAGTTCTCGCCTCGTTTATAGGCATATCACGTAAAAAACCAAAGGTAAATCCGCTTGAAAATGCATTTTGCGAATACTGGTCGACCTTGTTTTGTACCAGATTATAGGATATGGATGCATAAAACTGATCTTCCCTGTAAAAAGGATCGGGCGTCAGGCTGTCTGTTTTGGTAACGGCTTCGTTTATGTCGGTATTTTGAGCCACACAGGGCACAGCCATAAACAGCAGCAGTAAAAAACAGGTAATTCGCATAGCATTAAAGGTTTTATACAAAGATGCAAAAGTTTGCTTATAGTTTATTTATCCTTG
Organism: Flavobacterium alkalisoli; assembly: GCF_008000935.1. Taxonomy (NCBI): domain Bacteria; kingdom Pseudomonadati; phylum Bacteroidota; class Flavobacteriia; order Flavobacteriales; family Flavobacteriaceae; genus Flavobacterium; species Flavobacterium alkalisoli. The sequence continues at coordinate 1,242,595 of NZ_CP042831.1, read as the reverse complement.
CCTATATTTTTACTCTTTTGCTTTACCTCGCCATTACCCAATAAAAAACTGTAAGGCTTGAGTGGTTTTACATGCATAAAAATTACATTAATTATACCCAGTACCGGTATGGAAAGTATCATACCTATTACGCCCCAAATCATATTACCTGCCACAACAGCCAAAATAGTTATAAACGGGTCGAGGTTTACATTATCACCCACCACATAAGGTTCAAACAGATAAGACTCGATAAACTGCGCTACGGAAAAAGTAATCACTATACCAATTAATGCGGTTGTATCGCCATCGGCAATATAGCCTAAACCTATAGCTATTAAAAAGCCTATAATATTACCTATGTACGGAATAATGGAAAGCAATGCCGCCAGCACGCTTATGATAATAAAATTACTAACACCAAAGGCCGCCATACCCAACGCATAGATAATAGCTAAAAATATCATGAGTATAAACTTACCATACAGGTAGCCCTGAGTAATCTTAGTTGCCTGTGTGAGCACCTCATCAACATACTTTTTATTTTCCTTCTTAAAGAGCTTTACAAAAAACTGCCTGAATTTTCGCCTGTAGTTAAGCAAAAAGAAAATATAGATAAATGTTAGCAGATAATCACCACTAAACGAATACAGGCCGTTTATAAAGCTCAGCGCCTGCTTTCCCATATTACCCGTTGCTTCACTTTGCTGTTTTTCTATATCCTCAGGACCTAGGGGTGTTTTTTCATAAACATAGGTTTCAAGCTTTTCTATTTCGGGCATTATTTTTTGTTTCGCCTTATCCCAGTCGGCAACAAAACTCTGTATCTGTATGGATATAAGTGCTACAAAACCCACGCTTACAAAAAAAAGCAATAACGTATTTATTAGTGATGATGCCATGCGGGGCACTTTCCACAATTCCAGTTTTCGGGCTATGGGCAGTACCAATAAAGCCAAAATGACAGCGGTTAGTAGCGGTGCAAGGAAAGGCTTGGCCTTAACCAGGCCTGTCGTTAAAAAATAAACACCTAAAATGGCCGCAGTCGCGGTATAGAGTATTTGTTTACCAAATGTCATTCTGTAAAGTTTTTCTTTAAAGATAAAACTTACATCTTTAACATTATCAAAGTTTTAGGAAAATTTAATATTTAGTGATTGTAGTAATCACTGTTCCAAATGGCAGTATTAAAGTTCTTGCCTTTCCAAAAGCAATAGTAAAGTGAAATACCGCAAACGCCTTTAAAAATAAAAAGGAAACAGATAAACCGCATTACCGACACATCGGCTACACCTAATGCACCGTCTGATATCATGAAGGTTAGCATCACACTCACCAGGACAAGGAACAACAGGAAACTACCGAAATCCCTAAAAGGACGAACCAGCAACTTTCGCCAGCCACTTATATCGTTACCCCATTTATGTACAAGATAATAGTATCCGTTACCTATAGGGGTAAACAGTAAAGGATCGTCATAATTATCGAGCTTAAAAAGTTTGGACGGAGCGGCAATCTTAAATCCGCTAAGGGTAGTATTATGCTGTTTTTCCAGTGAACGTATTTTTGAAACAGCTTCCTCGGGAACCTGCCCTTTAAAACGATTACTATTTAAAAAACGTAACCTGTAGTCCACACAAACAGCCTTGATTTGGTCAACATGAAAAATCCTGTCGGATTCCAGATAATCAAAAATAAAGGAATTGCTATCCTGCTCTCCCCCATCATTAAGCCTTTGTTTTATGGCTTGCCTTTGGGTTTCATCACGAATAAGTAATACTTTTACCGATTCTATTAAATCGGCCTCGGTCAAACTTCGCTTTCTTTGGGCAAGCAGTTCGTCTACAAGATTTTTTCGCGACAGCATCACTCATCATTTTAATATTACCCTTAAAATTAATGAATTAGATGTTTACGGCAAGCGTTAATTATCTTAAAAATATTAGACCTCTATTTGTTTCTATCCTGCTGATATTCTCTATCACTTAAACCTCTAATACTATCGACTTTTCTCCAAAGTTCTTCATTTTCAGGATCCGCTTCGGCTTCTTTAATTGCCTGTATAAGCTCAGGATTATTACCGTATTTAATCTTTCCCGCAAGAGAAGGATCTGCAAACAATAAAAGCGACGGAATTCCGATAACAGCAATTCTAATTAGCATGTTCCTGTAAAACAAGTCCTTTTTTGTAAAATATTTTATAAGAACGACTATCAGCATAATAAGTAATCCGGCAATACTACTAAGAAGCATTACAGATGCCCCCGGCCACATCATCCACCCGAACAGTATACCTATTAATGCTATCGAAAAAACAATCCCCGATAATACACTGCCTACTATACGCATTGTACTTAATCCTTTATAGCTCTCATTTTTAAGGGGTATACCATTAAGTAAAGCAAAGCCTAAACATAAATACATCATACTTAAAACAGGCATAATTAAAACTAATAGCATAGCTCCCCCCGGAAGATGTAAAACAGATAATGCAATTCCCGTCAGAATTAATATTCCTAAAATAAGTTCTGCTTTTTTCATAAAAATGTGGTTGTGGTTATAGTTCTCAAACCTACAAAATTTAGCACAAACACCAACTTTTAATTCTTCCCGCTAAATACACTACTTTTGCCTTTTTGGAGTTATACTCTTGTGATGCTGAGATATAGGTTTTTACTGCTGCTTTTGTGTTTTCTTTCCGCGGGTTACGCGCAGGAAACACCTGCGCTTTTTAAAAACCGAAAAATTACCGTTACTAACGATACCATCCGTATCGACAGCGTAAGTATTAACAAGGCATTTTTCAGGTTAAAGGACAAACTGGGCAACGATATAGACACCAGTTATTACCATGTGGACTTTCGTAACAGTACGCTCGTTTTTAAAGAGGGCTTACAGTTGGGAGACACGCTAAGCATGCGTTACCTTAACTACCCTGAGTACCTTACCAAAAAATACAGTATTTATGACGACTCCAGGGTGGTGGATAACAACGCCACAGGCACCGAAAACCTTTATCGTGTAAACCGAAACCCGCTAAACAGTTTTATCCCTTTTGACGGACTGAACACTTCGGGTAGTATCACGCGTGGGATAACCGTAGGTAATAACCAGAATGCGGTTGTAAACTCCAATCTCGACCTACAGATTACAGGAAAACTGTCTGACAAGGTTAGCCTGAGGGCTTCCATTCAGGATAGTAATATCCCGTTACAGGAAGGCGGATATTCGCAAAAGCTCGATGAATTCGACCAGATATTTATAGAACTTTTTAGTAACAACTGGAGCATCCGTGCGGGCGACTTGTTTTTAGAGAACAGGCAGTCCCACTTCCTTAACTTTAACAAGAAGGTACAGGGTATTTCCACTAACTTCTCTTTTGGTGACGAGGATTCCAAAACCACCGTATTTGCAGCCGCCGCACTGGTAAGAGGGCAATATGCAAAAAGTACTTTTACGGGGCAGGAAGGTAATCAGGGTCCGTACAAACTGCGTGGCCCAAATGACGAATTGTATATACTGGTAATTTCGGGGTCAGAGAGGGTTTTTGTAAACGGTATACTTTTAGAGCGTGGCGAAAACAACGATTATATTATCGATTATAATGCGGGGGAAATTATATTTACCTCGCTTTTCCCTATTACTTCGGAAATGCGTATTAATGTGGAGTACCAATACACTGTGCAAAGCTACAGCAGGCTGCTGACCTATGGCGGCGTTACCCATGAAGAAGAAAAATGGAGCATCGGCGGGTTTGTGTATTCTGAAAATGACATTAAGAACCAGCCCCTGCAACAAAACCTTACCGAAGAACAGGTAGCGATACTGCAACAGGCAGGTGACGACCCAAGCCAGATGATGGCTCCGTCGGCTTATGTTGACAGTTATTCTGAAAATAAGATACTGTACCGCAAAACGACTGTAAACGGCATTGAGGTTTTTGAATATTCCAACAATCCCGATGATGAGCTTTACAATGTACGTTTTAGCTATGTAGGTGAAAATTCAGGGAATTATGTACTTGCAAACGCAGCAGCAGTAGGACGCATTTTTGAATATGCTCCTCCCGTAAACGGGATTCCGCAGGGTAACTACGAACCCGTTATACGGCTTGTAGCCCCACAAAAAATACAGATTGCCACCATATTGGGTAAATACAACCCAAGCGAAAAGACCAATATAAATTTTGAGGCGGGTATAAGCAATAACGACCTTAACCTCTTCTCTCCTGCAGACGACGGCAACAATAATGGTCTCGCAGGAAAACTGGACGCAAAACAGCGCCTGTATACCGGAAAATGGGAACTGGATGCTTTTGCCAACTATCAGTTCGTTCAAAAGGATTTCAGGACCATAGAGCGTCTTTTCAACATTGAGTTTAACCGTGACTGGAACCTTAACGGGATAATCACTACCGAAGGTAACCAAAGCTATCTTGTGGCAGGTACTGTTTTCAGGCTGCCGGAAAAGGGGAATTTCAATTATCAGTTGGAACAGTTGGATTATTCGGGGAGTTTTTCGGGCACACGACAGGTAGTAGACAGCCGATTTGTTTTTAATAAGCTATTGATCCAGGACAGGGGAAGCTGGCTAAACAGCGATGGCAATTACTCCTCATCAGAATTTATAAGAAACGAGGCGCTTGCCAAATACCATTTCGGAAAGAATTGGGTGGGTGGTACTGTGCGCCATGAAGACAACCGCGAAAGACTAAAGGAAACAGGACAGCTTTCGATACTGAGTCAGCGATTTGCCGAATATGGGGCTTTTGTAGGCCGAGGAGACAGCACTAAAGTTTATATGGAACTGGGTTACCTGCAAAGGTCTAACGACAGTATTGTAAATAACCTGTTGGAAAAGGTAAATACATCCCGCTCTTATTATTTAAAATCCAGACTACTTAAAACTGATAAAAGCGACCTGACCGTTTTTGTAAACTACAGAAATCTTAAGTTTACCGACCCTGCCATTAAAAACGAACAATCGCTAAACTCCAGGATTTTATATAACGACAGGTATTTTGATCAGCTTATGCAGGTTACCACCGCTTATGAAACCTCATCGGGTACCATACCGCAACAGGACTTTACCTACCTTGAGGTTGAACCGGGACAGGGTGTTTATACATGGAATGATTATAACGGCAACGGCATACAGGAACTTCAGGAGTTTGAGGTTGCCCCTTTCCCCGATCAGGCCAAGTATGTACGGGTATACCTCCCCAACCAGATTTTTATACGCACACACCAAAATAAATTTTCGCAGTCGCTTACCCTTAACCCTAACCAATGGCAAAACGAAAAGGGGATTAAAAAACTGTTGTCTTATTTTTATAATCAGTCCTCATTTTTAATTGACAGGAAGATAGAACGCAATCCCGGCAAGTTTGACCTTAACCCTTTTGATACGAGTGAAGAAGGGCTACTGGGTTTAAATTCCAGCATACGCAACAGCCTTTTTTACAATAGAGGAAAACAGGATCATTCCGTTACCTATACCTATCTTAAAAACAGGGCAAGAACATTGCTTAATGCCGGGTCTCAGGAAAGCAGGAACAGTTCGCACCAGTTACAGTATTCTCATTTGATCAAAAAGACGTGGCTGTTTGGCTTTAACGGACAAACCATAAACGCCGATACCTACAGTGAAAATTACGGAAGCAGGAATTATGAAATACGTGGTTACCTGCTTGCTCCTAAAGTATCATATATTTTTTCTAAGAATGCGAGTTGGGATTTGTTCTATGAATACCGAAACAAAGAGAATCGTATAGGCGACAGGGAACTGTTGGATCAGCAGCGTTTAGGAACATCTTTCACCTATGCATCCGAAAGGCAGTTTACCGTAAACGGGGAATTTTCATTTTATAATAACGCCTTTACAGGAAATGAGCTTTCTCCTGCGGCCTATCAGATGCTTGAAGGATTACAGGCAGGCAAAAACCTTACCTGGCGACTGCTCCTGCAAAAAAACCTTACTCAGTTTCTGGATGTTAATGTAAACTATCAGGGAAGAAAAAGTGAAACCAGCAAAGCCATACATACCGGTAATGTACAGTTAAGGGCTTACTTTTAATTAAAGGCAAGCTTTTCCTTATCGGTAAAAGCACCCGACTGAATTACATACTTCCTCGTAAAGGCTTTAAGATCTTCCGGCTGTTTTTCATAATTGGCAATAAGAAACTCCTTATCCTCATCAATTTCTGACGTATAACCTGTTATCCACGGAACATTGTCCTGAATATTTAAACGGATTAGCCTCGCCTCGTAGTTTTGGGCATCTTTTGCAATAACATCCTCAAGTAAATCAGTCCCTCTGTTAAAATAACGCATTTTCGGAACAATTCCGTTTTCATATTTCGCCATCAGTACCTGTGAAGCAGCTTTATAAGCTAAAAGGGTAGTATTACTGTGGCTGTTTTCAATTTCCTTTAATGAAGCATAAAAATCTGCTGCTTTTGACTGCGATACTGCCGCATTAATATATTGCTGCCTTACGGTAGCCAGTTCATTTTTTGGAGTAATAAAAAGAAGACATAAAAAAAGCCCTAATACTTTCATGAAGATCGTTTTAGGGCATAAAGATATGGCATTTAACCATTAAACAGTTCTTAAATTTAGTTAGTAACAAAAACCAACAGCTTATTTATCAAGCGAAAAGCTATAGGTTACCTGTACCTCATCGGCTACTTTTTTGCTTACCATACTGGGCACCTCAATATCAAAATCGGCAGGTTTAACCGTAAATTCTCCAGTAATAACAATAGTATTTCCTGATTTTGATACCATAGCCGTATCGGTTATTTTTTTGGCCTTGCCGTGCAGGGTAAGTTCTCCGGTAATCTTAAACTGTTTTGGTTTTTCGGTCACATCCGCCAGGCGGAAATTTTCCAGACTCCCTTTAAATACAGCTTTAGGATATTTAGCGGTTTCAGCATAACTCTCGTTAAAGTGCTCTTCCATTAGGGCAACCTTAAAACGAAAGCCTTTCATTAGTGCCAACACAGCCATTTCTCCGTTATCAGCATTGAATATGGCCGATACCGTTTTGTTTTCGGCCGCCACTTCTTCAAAAGAAGGTACAGAGGCCTCAAATTTTATATTTCCTTTTTTAGTGGCAAACTTTTGTGCCTTGCAGACAAATGGCACAAAAGCCGCCATAAAAAACACCAAGAAGCTTTTTTTAATCATAACTTTTATATTTAGTTATTCTAATAATCCATCCTCCTTCCATTGCAGGATAACGTTAATCCGGTTTTGCGACATCCTGCCGGTTTTCGGCATTAAATCCTCCTCTCCCGACTGCAACTGAATGCGTGTAAGCAAATCATGATTGAGTACCGCATCCTTAACCTGATCGTACGTTTGTAAAGGCCTTGATGAGGCATCTCCTCCCGGGTTATGGCAGGAAACACATTTATCATCCACTATACCCTTTACATATCCGGTATAGGTTACAGTGCCGTTTATTATAAACGGATCGCTTATATCCTCATATGTATTAGACTCGCAGGAGCATAAAGCTGCTGCCATTACCGCTATGCTTATGTATATTAGTTTCTTCATTTTAAAATACCCTGTATAAGTTAAACCCAAAAAAGAAATCGCCGTTACCCCAGTCGCCCGCCGCAGTGGTTACATAACCACCTTCGGTCATAGCCTGAGAATTGGTAAACAACAACTGGAACACGTGTCCCCCTGTTTCTATATCCAACCCTACAGAAAGCGGATTTTGGTAATATCCCGGCTTATCAAAATTGTATATATATTCCATGTTCAGGGAAAGCCTTTTCCCTATCTTATACCTGCCTCCCGCACCCAACGACACCTGATTATCATTTTCTATATCCGGGTTGTACAGATTTTTATGAATATACATAGGCACTACCTCCAACGAAAGCTTTTCGGACACTTTTCTGGAAACCAAAAACTGGGTAATATAGGTAAGCCTGTCATTAAACTCTATATTAGGGTAATCATCCTTTTCCAAAAAGGTATTTACATCTACCGTATTGTAGCCTATAACCGTTAATGGAAAATCGTCTCCCTGATTTGCCAGCCTGTACTTTACGGCTGCCTCATATACTTTTAAAAGGGTGTGACGGGAGGCACTAACCGAAACCCAGTCGGTAATACCATAAACCCCTCCAATTTTAGTGGTTGCCATATCCAGTCCAAAAAACTCCGAGATACCATCCTTTACCGTTCCAAATCTGTGTGAAACCACAAAGTAGGCTTCTTTGGCTGCCGGTGTTTTGGTAGACTGCAACGTTACTATCTGTAATCCTTTAAAAGCCGGGGTATCATAACCCTGAGTGGCTGTTGTGTCTATTTCTGCCAAAAGGTCGTCTTGTGCAAATGCCGAAAACCCTCCCATAAGGCAAAGTACTGTTACAAAAAAATTCCTCATCCGTATTATTGATTAATTGTACACTGATCCAGTTTTACTTCGCCAAAAAGCTCATCAAAGCCTATGCATCTCCCCTTTACCTTAATCTGCTCCCCTGTTTGGGCTGATAATGCGGCATCAAAGCTGCATGACACACCACCTGCCAATGCCAGCGTGGTACTGTCTGATTCATTTACATTACCAAGCACCACAATTGTCTTATTAAGGTATTTTGAGTTGGCCTTAACCCTGTCGGTTTCATAATCCTTTACAAGGGTCTCTGCTGTTATGGTATAAGCCGGCTGCTCTGCCTCTATGTTACGGGCATCTTTATATAAAAAGCCGAAATAGAAATAGTAGGCTGCTGCAAAAACCAGCATCAGTATACCGGAAATGATAAGTATTTTTCTCTTTTTCATGTGTTGGGATTTGTAGTAAAAATCTGCTTATGATGTTTAAAATTATCAAACCTCCTGTTGTAAAAAAGAAGAAAAAGGGCATATAGCCCGATTGATTTAGAATTTTGCCCTTATGATTTAGAATTTGTTTTTAAGAAAAACTCACAGGTATAAATAAAAAAAGGCCCTCTCACAATGGGCCTTTTTTAAAAAGAAGATAGTCTCACATTTAATCTTCCTCTATTTTATTTTTTCGTCTATCAGTTTCTGGATCGTGTTCCAGTCGTAGTAATGAAACGTCATACCGTTGCTCATTGCCACAAGCATACCTTTAGGGAATTTACCTCCAAGGTTCAGGCTGGTTGCATCGGCACCATCACACTCTATAGTTGAAGTTGGTATTTCTGCCAGTAATTTATATTCGTTAGGATTACCATTCATTCCTTCACGAGGGTAAACCATAAAAGTATTGGCCTGTTGATTTGATACCAGTATATATCCTGTAGAGTCGGTTGCTTTATAAATAGCCATCCCTTCATGATCTTCCTTAAAATCAGTTTGACCGAAAAAGGCAAGCTCCTCATTACCTCCCTGAGGGTCGGCTTTGTATTTTCTTATACCTTTTCCTTCATCACAGCAGTAAACCACACCAAGTTCGTTATCTACGGCAATGGCTTCTATCTCTTTGTTACCACTGTAGTTACCAAACTTTCTTACCACTTTAGCAGTTACCGTACCGTTATCATTTCCGGCAAGCTCGTACTGCCACAAATAGCTGCCCGATGGCCCGCTTTTTCTACCTACTATGGCATATATTGACGTTAGGCTGTCTTTGGTTTGTGTATACAGTGCAATACCCATTGGGTCGCGCTCTGCCTCTCCCGTAAATACATCAATACCGCCATTGTCAATCGGCTCAAGATCCGGAAGGCTGAAAACCCTAATCTTATTACTTTCCCTTTCGGTAGTAACAGCAACATCGGTCTTTTTACCGCCTACCATTAGTCCGTAAGCTATATCAACATTGTTAGGCCTTTTAAGGGTAATCGATTTTTTTACGATTTTACCGTTAAGGTCATACATGTACAATCCGCCATCTGTATCCTTATCGGTTCCTACAATAAGGCTTTTAGTTGCATCTTCAGGATTTATCCATATAGATGGGTCGTCAGTATCGTGTGGAGTAGCTTCAGTCACTACAGCAGGCTTTATGGCATCTTCCCTTACCGGGGCCAGCTTATCTCCGCAGGAAACAAGTGTTAATCCTAAAGCAGCTGCAAGTATTATGTTTTTTCTCATTTTTATGTCAGTTCTGTTGTGTAAATAATTTCGCCATGGTCGTTAACTAACTGTACCAGCATTTTCTTTCCGGTTACAGAAAAGCACATAAACCCGGCCTCGTTGTTGGCATAAAGAGTACCCTCGCGCTCACCGCTTGGCCTTACTTCACTCCCCGCTCCCGAAAGGAACTGGGTAGTATAGCGGCCTTTTGGTCTTACTACCTGTAAATCGTGCTCGTGCCCGCACAGGTAAGCATCTACCTTATACTTATCAAAAAAAGCGGCAAACTTTTTTTCAAAGGATTTTGTATCGGCGCTGTTCTTTCTCTTCCCTCCGCTATATAACGGATGATGCCCTACAACTATTTTCCATTTGGCATCGGTTTTTTCAAGTGTTTCTGCCAGCCACTTCCTTTGTGCGGTAGTATCCTGGGCAATGATATTTTTATACATATCATTATCCTTATTATAGTAGCTGTCTATAAACGGATTGGTATCCATAACTACCATAAGCAGTTTACTGCCGTCTTTAAGGGTAAACGTTTCCTGATAATACTTATCGGGCATTTGCCAGCGGCGGCTCACTTTTGTATAATCTATCTGGGCTTGTATGTTACCGTTATAATCATGATTACCTAAAGCAACATACCAGTTTTCATACAGCTTTGTATTGGTATAGATATCCTCAAAAGAATTTTGAAGCTGAGGATCCTGTGTGCTTTCTATCCCGTTAGGATAAAAGTTATCGCCTACAGAGATTGTAAAATCTATATCCAGTGTGATGGCAGCAGCACCCATTTGTTCTGCCACGGGCTTTTGATGGTACTGGCCATGACGGCCAAAGTCGCCCAATACCAAAAAGTGAAGTGCATCTTCCTCCTGCTGCAGCTTAGGTATAAACTTTCCCTCATAACCGGATTCGGTTTCTTTAAGATAACCCTGAGCCCCTGCATTAAGAAAGGCCAGCAAAGCTGTAAATAGAATCAGTTTTTTCATGCTATCTAAATTTATAGTGCCGGAAGCACCCTATACTTCCGGCACCTAAATTATTATTTTTTAACTCTTAGAAGTCAAACTTAATACCAAGGTTATATCTGCCCTGGTAGTACTCTAACTGCTTAACCCTGTCCTGAACACCCTGATAGTAACGTAAAGGCTGGTTTGTCAGGTTTTTAGCCTCAGCAAATATGCGTAGGTTTTTAGTAATCTTGTATGACGCGTTTATGTCAAGGAAGAATTGTTTGTCGTAGTAACTGTCGTTAAACTCATCCGATCCAAGTTCGTCAAGATAATCTGAAGCGAAATTTGTTGAAACCCTTGCAGAGAACTTGCTGTTTTCCCAAGAAAGCGATCCGTTAAACATGTGTGGTGCAGTACCAGGAAGGCTAACGTCTTTTCTTTCGTTACCATCTTCGTCTGCAATACCTTTTGCTTTAGAATCAGTATAAGTATAGTTAACATATACACCAAAGTACTTAAGGAAGCCCGGTAAGAAATCAAGCTGTCTCTGGAAAGCTACCTCAAAACCGTATACATCTACATTATCACCGTTTCTTGACTGAACAAATGTCCACTCCTCTCCAACCGGAACAGGATTATCCTGACCAGGAAAATCGTTAGCAAAGTCAGCATTAGAATACTGATTGTTGCTGTAAGTATAGATAAAATCCTGAAGGTTTTTATAGAACACACCTCCTGAAATTAAGCCTACCGACTTAAAGTAGTTTTCTGCCATTAAGTCAAAATTGTAAGCATAAGTAGCTTTAAGGTCAGGGTTACCGGCCATGATTTCAGAATCTGAAGCTACGTTGTTAATGTAAGGGGCAAGGTCATAATAATTAGGCCTTGCTAATGATGTTGTAAATGCAGCCCTGATTACTAAATCGCTTGTAGCGTCATATTTAAAAGTAATACCCGGTAAAACATTAGTGTAAGAGTTTGTAGTTTCAATTTTTCCTTCAAGCTCCTCTTCATCAAGTACCCTGTTACCGGTATAGTCTATATGAGTATTTTCGATACGGGCACCAAGAATAACGGAAAGTTTATCGGTTAAATCCTGATCCCATCTTACATAACCTGCAAAAATATTTTCTTTTGCTTTGTAGTTTACCGCAAGGAATTCAGACGGATCTGATTCGCTTTCGTAAAGGTTTGGATTGTTTAGGTCTAATCCGCCAAGGTAAGCAGCCGAAGCAAATGTACCAGGCACATACTGGCTTCCCGGGTTAAATCCGTCTCCTCCCCAGTAGCTTGTAGCAACATCTGCAAGGGTAATATCCTCAAGAGGCTCATAAGCAAAGAAGTTATTATCCCTAAGCTTATCTTTTAACCTTAAACGTAAACCTGTTCTTAAACGTCCTTTTTGTCCCTCGATAACAGAGAATGGGAAACGGATATTTACTTTAGCTCCAAACTCGCTTTCTTTAGTATAGTCACGGTTTTCTGTAAGCTCACTGAATTCAAATGAAGAAAGGTCTTCTCCTGTAGTAGTTACAAAAGGTTTTCTCATATCAGAAAGATTAACATCAAACGGAAGGTCTTCCTGTTCAAACTCGATGTAACGCTCGTTAGGACGGAACTCTTTTGCAACAGCATAGTTTGCCTGCCAGTCTAAATCCAGTTTAGGACTTAAAAGGTGTTCCCCTCTTAAAGAGTAGTTTTGTACCCTTTGGTCTTCCAGTCTTCTGTTTTTATTACGATTGTTATCTGCACCACCTTTAGTTTCTCTTTTTACCGTACCCATGTAGCTTACAATTTCCTCACCGTTATATTCCGGCTCAATATCATCATAAGTAACCCTGAAACGGTTTTCACGGTCGTCTCTCCAGTTGTAAATACCGCTTGCAAAAATGGTATTGTACTCGTTAAACTTATAGTCTACCGCAAACGATCCACTGCGACGTATACGCTGTACATCATATTTTCTTATCTGTTGTTCCTGTACGTATACATTCCCAAAATCGTCCTCAGTCCATACCGCCTCAATGTTGTCCGATCCAAAATCGTTATCATTGTAAGATCCGCTTACAACAACACCAAGTTTGTTATCAAAATAACGGTTACCATATACAAATGCACCGGTATAAATCCCTTTTTCTCTAATAGGGCTGTAACCACCTGCAAGTGTTGCAGAAATTCTTTCGCCGTTTGGAGTAGCACGGGTAACAAGGTTAACCGATCCACCTATCGCATCGGCATCCATATCCGGAGTAAGTGTTTTATTTACCTGAATGGTAGAAATCATATCCGACGGAATAAGGTCCATCTGTACATTACGGTTATCACCTTCTGCCGAAGGGATCCTGTCTCCGTTAATCGTTACCGAGTTAAGTGACGGGGCTAAACCACGTACTATAATATTACGTGCCTCACCCTGGTCATTCTGCATGGTAATACCCGGTACACGCTTAAGTGCATCTCCAATATTAGAATCAGGAAAACGACCTACCTGATCACTTGAGATTACATTAGTAATATTGCTGTTGTTTTTTTGCTGGTTAAGTGCCCTTGCCTGTCCTCTAAGTGCGTCACCTACCACTATAACCTCATCAAGGGTTTCAGAGCCTGCAACCAAAACAAAGTTAATTACTGTATTTTTACCTTCTTCTACAGTAACCTGTTGCGACTGGGTTTGATAACCCATATAAATAACCTCAACAGTATAAGTACCGGCAGGTACTCCTAAAAACTCAAAATCACCTATCTGGTCGGTAATTGTATAGCGGTTGCCTTCCGTTAACTTAACGGTTGCTCCCGGAAGAGAGAAATTCTCTACCTGATCGGTAATCTTACCGGAAATAACACCGGCCTTTTGAGCATAAGCAGAAACGCTCAGCACAAAAACCGATATAAATAGTAATAATTGTTTCATTGATTTAATTTTTGTGTTTGTTGGGTGCAAAACTAGAAACCGCATGTAAAGTAAGGGTTAGCCTTCTATTATGTCAAAATGACTATAATACTAAGTCAATGTAAACATTGAAAAGAAACTGTTAATTAATCGCTTTCATAATTATTTTATTAACCTATAAGAAAAAATCGTAACTTTAATACAGCCAACTATCTCTTTTTAAGTGCCTTAAAAAGACTACAACTTAACGTTATGCACCTACAAAAGTTATTTCAGCGCTTTTTATTACTCACTTTTCTTACTGTGCTCCCCCAACAAACTTCAGCCCAGGCGGTATTAGCCCTGTTCTTTGGAGATAAGATACAAAGCGATAAGGTTTCGGTAGGTTTATATTTTGCAGGACAGTCTTCCTATATTACCAATACCGATGACAGTAAGAATTCACTTGGGCTAGCCATAGGTGCTTATACCGATATTAAGCTTGGGGAAAGCAACAAGTGGATGATAACAAACTTCATGTCATTTAAGTGCCCTAAGGGAATGAAGGATATCCCCTTAAATTATGAAGTTATTGAAAACGCCGATTATCCTGCCGACTCAAGAATTCAACGCAAGCTTACCTATTTTGAAATCGTTCCGCTATTGCGATATAAGTTTACCCCTTCCTTAAGTGTTGCGGCAGGACCACAGTTTGGCGTAAGGATAAAGTCCAAAGATTTGTACATAGATGAGCGCGAAGACGGATCTACCAGCACAGTAGAATATAAAACCAAAGACTATTTCACCCGATTTGATGCCGGACTGGCAGCCGATCTTCAATATGTATTGGAAAAGGGCGAAGGCATTCACTTTAACCTCCGTTTTTGCTCAGGACTAACCAACATATATAAAAGTAATGTACCGTTTACAGGACATAACCAGTATTTCCATTTTGGGGTAGGTGTACCTATTGGCGGAAGTAAAAAACAAAAATAGCCTATGAAAAAGTTATACTCTTTCTCATTCTTAATTCTTGTTTTGTCACTAGCTCCTGCTAAGGCACAAGATTTAAGGCAAGCCTACAGGGACAGTATTGCAAACTCTCAATGGCCTTACCAATTGCCTGCATGGGGGCAGCGCATTACAAAAAGGGGCATCGACCTGCCTTATCCCGCCGGGATAATGATAAACTATGTAAATGCATCACAAAAAATAAACATTAGTGACCTGCAGGTTGGCATTAACGACTTAGACCCTGTACCTCTCGATTTTGTCAAATTTGGCGAAGTAAACGCAAAAGTGCAAAGCATTAATACCCGAATTGATGTTTGGGCCCTGCCGTTTGTTAATTTGTACGGAATTTTCGGCAAAACGTGGGCAAATACATCTGTAGAGGTAGTATACCCTGTTAATTTTAAAAGTGAGGTAGACTTTAACGGAAGCATAATGGGTGCCGGGCTTACCTTGGGCGGCGGGTACAAACATGTTTTCGGGACTATAGACTATAATCACACCTGGAGCCGGTTTGACGAGATAAAAGGAGCTATACATTCACAAATGGTTACTCCCCGATTTGGATATATTTTTCAGTCTAAAAGGCATCCTGAACGTAATCTTGGCTTGTGGATAGGCACACAGGGACTATTTATAAACCGCACTACCGAAGGATCTATAAACCTGGGGGATCTTAATGTAGGCGTTAACCCTATAGACCTAGACATTGAAGGAACCGACTGGTATCAAAACCTTGGCCCGGCACAAAAACTGGTGGTAAAACAAATAGCCGACAAAGTAAAAGACAAACTTGAAAACATAGACGTATCGGACACTACACTTAAATACTCCCTCAAAAAAGAAGCTGTATCGCACTGGAGCATGTGTTTTGGCGGTCAATACCAGCTTAACCATAACCTACAGTTTAGGTTTGAAACCGGATTTTTGGGCGGACGTTCATCCATATTAGTATCAACCAATTACAGATTTGGATTCTAAAATGAGAAAGGCCTTACTTTACATATTATTTTTTTCCTCTGTAGTAACTCTTGCCCAAGACAAAAAGGAGAAAGTAAAAGTAAGCATGCGCGACTCGCTTGACGGAGCTTTTGACATGAGCGACTACCTGATATATGCTCATGGTTTTATTGCCGTACCTACCATTATTACTGAGCCTGCATTTGGAAGTTTTGGTGGTGCACTTGTACCCGTTTTTATAAATAAAAAAGACCCGTATGTAAATTCGGAAACAGGAAAGATAACACCAGTTCGACCTGAAATAACCGGAGCGCTGGGTATGTATACTGCAAACGACAGTTGGGCAACAATGGCTTTTAGGAGCGGTACCTTTGCCAAACAGGGAATCACCTACAGGGCCATGGCCGGATATGGCAGCCTTAATATCTCGTTGTATGAAACACTTCCCGAAGTGGGTGAACAGGAGTTTAATTTTCATTTCAATACCATACCCGTTTACCTGCAGGCGCTTAAATTGCTTAATAACCCAAAATGGAGTGTGGGCGGTAAATATTTCTTTCTTAAAACAGAATTATCACTACCCGGAGAAAACCTCCCTGAATTTATAAGAAATAAGGAAGTAAACAGCATTACCAGCCAACTGGGTGGTATTGTTCAGTACGATGATCGCGATAATATTTTTACTCCGGATAAGGGAATTCGCGTACAGGGTAGTTTCTCTTGGTCAGACAATATAATTGGCAGTGATTTTGATTCCTGGCGTATAAACTATACAGCTATTGGTTATAGACCCATTACCAAAAAACTGATAGGAGGTTTACGCATTGAAGGAACCAATGTATTTGGGAGCCCGGCTTTTTTCCTGAAACCTGCTGTTGATTTAAGAGGTACGGCAGCGGGCCGCTACCAGGCCGACAATACCTTAGTCACCGAGGGCGAACTGCGATGGGATGCCTACAAACGATGGAGTGTAATGCTTTTTGGAGGTTTGGGCAGCGCCTTTGATGATTATGACCAGATGTTTGACAAACCACTTGCTTACGGCTACGGAACAGGCTTTAGGTACCTTGTTGCCCGCAAGTTTAAACTACGAATGGGTATAGATGTGGCAAAAGGTAATGAACAATGGGCCTACTATATTGTATTTGGCAGTAACTGGCTACGATAAATTATACCACAAATCTTGGTATATCCATCGGCAGCCTGGTTAGCAACTCATAATTTAACTGACTACTCAGTTCCCCAAAAGATGCCACGGTAATTTCCTGATTTCCCTGCTCACCTATAAGGGTAACCTTATCGTTTATTTCTACTTTAGGAATATTGGTAACATCTGCTATTACACAATTCATATTAACCGTACCTACTACCGGAGCCCTCATTTTGTTAATGAGTACATGCCCTGTATTACTAAGGCTTCTGCTAAAACCGTGAGCATACCCCACGGGCACAACAGCCACCTCTATTTCCTGATGAGCAAAATAAGATGAACCATAACCTATAAACTCTCCGGGCGGAACGGTTTTTAAACTCATCACTTTACTCTCCCAGCTTATAATACGGCGCAAAGGAGATTTTACCGTTTTATATTTATTGAGGTATTCTATTAATATTTCAGGGCTTGGCCAAAAGCCATACTGCATAATCCCTATGCGTATCATATCATAATGCATATCCGTTAAACGAACGGCTGCCGCACTACAGCAGGTATGTATCATTTGGGGTTTTATCCCCGCATTTTTAAATTGTTTAATTGCCCTTTTAAAGTTTATCTTCTGCTTTTTAACCCTAAAATAATTGGTTATGCTTTCGGCACCTGCAAAGTGCATACATAAACCTTTAAAAATAAGGGTATCGGTATTAGCCTTAAAAACATCCGCAAGTTGCGTAATCATGGCTGGCTCAAATCCGGTGCGGTACATCCCAGTTTCTATTTCTATATGCACCAATGCTTTTTTACCTACCTGTTTTGCCGCTTTTATGGCAGCAGTAAGCCTTTCCATATTAAAAACATAGAACTCAATATCGTTGGCAATGGCCCATTCTAAATCAGAATCCTCTATAGCCCCCATTATCATAATGGTCGTAGCCGATGATACTGTTTTTTGAACCCTTACAGCCTCCTCGGCATTAAAAACCGAAAAATGGTTAACCCCGCAATCCTCTGCCATGGCAACATATTCTTCTATGCCGTGCCCGTAGGCATTACCTTTAACTACGGCACTTATTTTTGTATCATTAAAATATTCCCTTAAAAAATCCCAATTACTCTGTAGTGCATTTTTGCTAAGTTTAATATGGGTGGATTTCATCATAACTATTGTGCTTTTCTCTGTATTTCAATAAACATTTTAATTGCGGTCTCTGTTATCTCATCGGGATAATCATATTCGGGATGGTGCAATGGCTTGCAGTCCTCTCCCGAGCCTACACCAAACATAGCTCCCGGAAACAAATTGGTAAACACGCCAAAGTCTTCCCCAAAGCGAAAACCCTGTGCCAGTGTCTCCCTTTCCAATTCAAGTTCATCGGCGGCACTATTGATAATATCTACCGCATTATGATCGTTTTGATTGGATTCAAAAGGTTCAATCATCCTAAAGCTTACTTCCAGTCCTTCTTCTTCCGCTATCTTTTGCGCAAAAACTTTGGCTGTACTAATGGCATCATCGAGCCTTTGATTATTATCGGCACGTATGGTTAAATGGACTGATCCCTCCCCTGCCGAAACGCCATAGGCCATCTCTCCCAGTTGGGTATAAACAGGCGTAACCGTTACATAGGCGGGTTTATTTTCTTCATTAAGGTCTAATGCCTTTAGGGTATATTTACTAATGGCTGCTGCGGGATTCCTACCGTTCCACGGTTCGGCGGCATGTGCAGTATATCCTTTAAAATAAGCGGCAAGGCTTACAACACTCGAAGTAAAACTGCCCGTTTTGCAAACTATCTTATGCTTTTTAAAACCCGGCAGGTTGTGCAGCGCAAAAACCATATCAATATCCAGCGATTTAAAAACAGGATCTAAAGCCACATTACGGGCTCCCCACCCGTTTTCTTCGGCTGGCTGAAATAACAGGTATACATTACCTTTTAGAGGTTTTTTAGCTGCAAAAAACTGTGCAACACCATACATTATGGTACTGTGCCCGTCATGTCCGCATTTGTGAGACACTCCGGGTATGATGGATTTATAAATAATATCGGTATTCGTTTCCTGTATAGGCAGGGCATCCATGTCAGCACGAAACAAGATACTCTTACCAGGCTGCTCACCATAAAATGTTACCAAAATACCGGTTTGTGCTACTTTATCTATTTTATCGGGATTGAGTTTTTGCAACAACCCAAAAAGATAAGACTGGGTGTTGTACTCCTGTTGTGAAACTTCAGGATGCTGATGCAGATAATGCCTTACAGCTGTTAAGTTTTCCATAATCATCTGTTTAGGCTAATAATGATACTAAAAAATACCGAGGTAAGGAAGAATCTTACGGACTTTAACGGTATTTAAACGCTTTGCTCTCCCCTTCAATCATTCCGTCATAGCGTATATACCATTTTTCTCGGGTTAGAGTTTCCTGCTGCTGGTTACTGAAAAATTCATGTAAAGTTAACTCAACCTTATCACCATCCATAATTTCATAGTCGGTATACGAATAAAAATCATCATTTAAATTCCTTTCATACTTATGAAAAACATGAAGCATCGCGGTAAAATCAGAATCGTTATTTGATGTAATTAAATAACTATCACTTTCGAAGCCTGAATTTACCTTTATGATAAGAACCTGTGTTTTTTCATTAAGGCTCCAATAATCTTCCAGCATTATCTCTGTATTATTATTTTGAGGAAACATTTCAACACCAACCGCTTCAAGCTTAGCTTCCCAGTACGGATTTACTTTTTTATGGTTAGCAAGTAAAAACCTGAAATAATTTATGTGAGTAGTATCTGAAAAAACAGTTTTAGTTACCTTATCTGTTACAGAATCCCTCTCTTTAGAAGTAGGGTTTTGCTTACAGGAAAGCACTAAACACAGGCAAACTGCGTAAAAAATTGTGGTAGTTTTTTCTTTCATGTTTCTTAGTTGGCAACTGAAATATAGTAAAAAAAATTTCTTACATATTCGAGCGGTTCTTCCTAAGTATATCTACCTGATTTTTAAAAACCGTGGTTTTTACGCTATTCCAATTTACTATACAAACGTAATTTAGCATCAACAATCAATTGATTTGCAACCAAAGGTGGAACAGCTACCACTTTAAAAAACGGGCGATTTTCCGAAAAGCCTTACGAGTAGGAAAACCAACTAATAAATTATAATATTATGTCAAATTCAGTAGAAGCTCCTGCAGTAGTAGGAGGATGGACTGCTTATCACCCACTGACTCCAGCAGACAGACAGGTGTTTGATGAAGCAATGAAAGGTTTTGTTGGGGTTAGTTATAACCCGCAATCAGTATCAACTCAGGTAGTAAACGGTACAAACTACCGTTTTAAATGCCTGGCTTCTATGCCACCTGCAGAAGTGGTTTGGGAAGCTATTGTAGAAATCTATAAGCCACTTAACGGTGCGCCTCACATTACCGGCATTACAAGAATATAACTTTTTTGCTTTTAATTAGTAATAAAGCCGTTTGGTATAAAACCCAAACGGCTTTTGTTATTTACAGGTAGAATTACCTGATTTTTAAAAACCGTTGTTTTTACGCTAAAACAGTCATTTTATCATTAATAAATTAGCCCTTACAACCACACCTTTTTTCCTTAAAGAATCAACCAACCAAAAATACTACATCATGACAGCCCAAAATCAAACAGAAGAGCCTGTAATGGGTATGTGGAGTGCCTATAACAAGCTCACCCCTCAGGACAAAGAGGTTTTTGAAGAAGCCCTGGAAGGCTTTGTGGGAATAAACTACAGGCCACTTACCGTTGCTACCCAGATTGTTGACGGAACCAACTATAATTTTAAATGTATGGCATGCCTGCCTCCTAATGCTGTAATATGGGAAGCGATAATAAAAATATACAAACCCCTAAAAGGGAAACCACAAATAAAAGGCATTACTAAATTATAGCCCCCCTTACCTTTCATCCAACTAAAACCGTTTGCTAATTTACTTTACAGGCGGTTTTTTTATTCTTGATAAAAATTCGTTAACCCTGTTTTATTCAATTTTTGAATTCTTTAGATTTGCTTTTTACACAAGCCAAAATAACTAATCTAAGAAATTACTGTAAGCCTATGGGAATGTTTGTAATAAGCAAACGAACGAACGGAGACTATAAATTTGTTTTCACATCCAGAAAGGGAAAAACGATTTTTACCAGCTTAAGCTGTAAGCAAAAATCGGATTGTGAAAAGATAATTGAAGCCATTGCGGGAGATATTTCCCAGTTTACCTTCAGGAAAAACAGTACCCCTTCGGGCAAGCATTTCTTCAGGCTGTCTAAAGACGGATTTATTTTGGCAACCAGCCGAAAATACTCCACTCCGCTTATGCTGCAAAAAGGTATAGATGAAATAACAAAATATGTGCTTACGGCCGAGATTCTTGATTTTTCTGCCGACGAATCTATTTTCCCACCAGAGGAAGAAGTATTTGCTGATGCTACTGAGAATAATTAATTCTAAACTTTTAAAACTCCCCTAAATCCCCTTGCCGCGTAATAGGATTCTGCACCATTATGGTAAAGGAAAACTGTATCATACCTGCGGTCGCAAAATACTGCCCCGCCCAGTTTTCTTATGTTATCGGGAGTTTTAACCCAACTTGAGGTTTTGGTATCAAACTTACCTAAAGTTTGCAGCTCCCTGTACTCTTCTTCGGTTAATATTTCAATACCCATAGAGGCCGATACATCAATTGCACTACCACTTGGTTTATGCTGTTTTCTTGATTCCAGTGCTTCTTGGTCATAACAAAGGCTCCTGCGTTTTGGACTTTCGGCAGAGCAGTCATAAAAAATATACTCACCTGTTTTTTTGTCAACACCCACCACATCGGGTTCGCCACCAGTCTCTTCCATAGCATCGAGTGACCATAGCTTTTGCGGACTGGCTTCCAGCTTAGCCTGTACCTTATCCCACTCCACCCCTTTATGGCGGTTCATATTCTTTTCAAAACGCGCTTTTAAAACCTGCAGCAGCTCTGCTGCCTGATCTTTAGATAATTCTTTTTTATTGCTCATTTTTTTACGCTTTTATACTATTAGTCTTTCTTAATGCCGGCCTAAAGTACCACGAAACTATTGTTAGCACTATAAGCAGTGTAGGCCCGAACAATTCTCCAGCCGGACTGCCCGATGCAATATGTGAAATTACCGCCCCGGTCATGGCAAAGAAAAATCCGGCATAAGCCCATTCCTTCAACACAGGGTATTTAGGGATAAGCACAGCAATAACCCCTAAAATTTTCCATATACCTAATATGGTTAAAATATAAACAGGGTAACCCAGTTGTGTAATCTTGGCTGTTTCCTGTTCAACCTTTAAAAGCTGTACGATTCCGGTAGAAAGCATCCCTAAAGAAAGCCATCCTGTAGCAATCCAGTAAATAATCCTGTTTCTTTTTTCCATGGTTACTGTTTTAATTTGCTTACTATTTCCTCCAGGCGGTTGTGTGCCATATTTAGCCCCTGTGCAAACGGAAGCTGCAGCATCTGATTACGCATTGCAACCGACCTGTATACTATATGCATAGTGAATTTACTGGTTGTATCGGTAAGTTTTTCAAATTCCAGAAATTCCAATTGAACCTCAAAAGGTGTATTTTCCATTTCAAAAGTGCGCACTATCCTTTTGTTGGGTTCAAATTCATGAAAAGTACCGTTGGCGCTAAATACCACCTGACCTTCAGGGTTAGTAGTTTCAAACCTGTACCCCCCATACTTTTTGGCTTCCAGCTTCACTACGTTTGTAGTCATCCATTGCTCAAAAAGGTCGGGATCTTCATACGCCTTAAAAAGCAACTCTATCGGCAAATCAAAGGTTCTGGTCACCACCAGTTCCTGCCTGCTGTCTTCGGCATGAATTTTTGTTTTTAATTCCATTATTGTTCGTTTTTTGATTGATAATTCTTCATTACGGCCTCCAGCTTATTGAACCTGTCGTCCCACATTTTACGGAACGGCTCAATAAAATCGGCAATCTCCTTCATTTTTTCCGGATTTAAATGGTAGTAAATCTCCCTGCCGTTTTGTTCCTGCTTAAGCAACTGACATTCGGTTAGTATCTGTAAATGTTTAGAAACTGTAGGCCTTGCGGTATCAAAGTTTGAAGCAATAGCACCTGCCGTCATTGCCTGTGTAGCTACCAAAACAAGTATAGATCTTCTTGTCGGGTCGGCTATAGCCTGAAATACATCGCGTCTTAAATTCATCGTGTAGTTATTTGACTACAAATATATGTGTAGTTATTTAGCTACGCAAATTTTTGAAGGTATTTTTAACGTTAACTATATTATACAGCATTAAGATATACTTCATAATTTCATTTATTTTTGTATGTATACTTTCAAAACAAGAAGCATGAAAATCACACAAATAGCTCAGGACATTTACGATAGAGTAACTGATAAAGGGATTAAATTAGGTGATTTGCGAAATATCGCAAAGGAGATAAAAAAAGACCACAATCTTGCCATGGAATTATGGTCTACAGGTAAATTTATGCCACGCCAGCTTGCCATACTAATATTTGATAAAAAGCTTCTTACCCAAGAAGTAATAAACAGCCTTGATAATGACATGCAGACTCATAAAGAAGATGAAAAGTTACAGTTAATGGATTGGCTAATGGCAAACCAATTAATGAAAGACAAAAAAACAATTGCCTTAATAGAATCGTGGGCTGAAAGCTCCTCACCTCTTCAACGACGATCCTATTGGTATTACCAGGCGAGATTGAGGTGGACAGGGCAAATCCCACCTGAAAATACTACAAAATTACTTACTGCCATTGAGGCCAAAATAGAGAAAGAAGTACCTGAGGTACAATGGGCTATGAATTTTACAGCTGGATGGATAGGTGTTTACGATAAGCAATACCGCAAACAATGTGTAGCTTTGGGAGAAAAAACAGGTCTCTATAAAAACGAAATGGTTTCAAAAGGCTGTACTCCAAATTATTTACCAGATTTTATAAAAATTGAAGCCGGAAAAAGGGAAAAGGGATAATTCTTTATTAGATTCTCCACCTACTCTCCCGCCATTCTTTCTGTTCCTTTTCATTTAAAAAAGTCCAGGCTACAATTCGGGTAGATTTATTACCGGTACCCATAGGGATGGTTTTAACCACATTGGCACCTACATGATCTAAGGCTTTATAAATTCCTTTAAGATTACTTTGTTTTGAAACCAGCGTAGTGAACCAATAGCAGTTTTTAGCCATTTTTTGGCTCTCTGTAATCATTGTAGCCACAAAACGGTATTCTCCGCCATCATAAATAAGTTCGTTGCTTATCCCCGCAAAATTAAGCTCAGGAGTTTTATGCTTTTTACCCGAAAGATTCTTTACCTTTCGTTGTGTGCCCTTTTGGGCTTCTTCTGCCGACGAATGAAACGGAGGGTTACACAAGGTAACATCTATCTTTTCCTGTGTACCTATAATTCCTGTAAAAATATTTTTAGGATTGTTTTGAAGCCTGCATTCTATCTTATCCTTAAGAATAGGATTAGTATCTGTAATACTTTTAGCCGATTCAATAGATGCTATCGCAATATCACTCGCTATAAAATTCCAGTTGTATTCTGTAACACCAAGTATAGGATAAATACAACTGGCACCGGTGCCAACATCTAGACAGGTAATTTTATTCCCTAAAGAAATTGTACCGTTATTGCTTTCGGCTAACAGGTCGGCAAGATAATGGATATAGTCGGCACGTCCGGGTATGGGCGGACAAAGGTTTTTATCGGGAAAATCCCAGTGTTGTATTCCGTAATAGTGATTAAGAAGCGCCTTATTTAAAAGCTTAACTGCAACGGGATTGGAGAAGTCGACCGAATCATTACCAAATTTATTGGGTTTTATAAAATCGGCCAGTTGAGGAACAGCAGCCACTAAAGCATTTAGGTCATAAAGCCCCCTGTTTTTGTTACGCGAATGTAATTGTGATTTTTCTTCCCTATCCTTTTTTAAAGACATGCCTTAGTACTTAGTTGTAAACAGCCAAAGATACTTAAAAATGAGGAAAGGGGATTTGAGGAATAATTGAGAGACAGGACTACAACAACAAAATCAATATTGCATCATTGCAATTGTGGTTGTTACTATATAATTATAAACTTCTTTATCAATAGGATTAGGAATTACAACTGCACTTAATTCAGCTTCTCCAAATTTTTGCCCATTTTTATCTAATAACACAAAGTAAGTAGGATTTCCAATTGAAAATTCCACACCATCTTTATAAAATTCAGAGAAAAAATCTATATATCCAGTGTGATAATTATTAGTATTAAAAGCTGTTTCAAGAAGATTATTTGGCTTAAAGATTATCATCTGTTTTACCTGTGGTTTTTTATCCGTAATGGTATCTGCTTCAAAATAATAATGCTCATAAGCATCCTTCTTCTCAACTATTATCAAATAAAGCTTATCATTTATCGTAAAAACAATTTTATTTTCATTTAAATCTTCTTTAAAAAAAGATGTAAGCAATTTATCTATTCTTTCATAATGAACAGATTCCTGTGCACTAAGAACAAAAGGCAACAGTAATAAAAAAATGAAAATAAGTAGTATTTTTTTCATCTCTAATATAACGATTAACTTTATCTGCTGGCTTCAGGCCACTTCTCCTTCCATTCGTCAGGCCATCTGAAATCATTTCTATAACTTTCAGAAATATAAGTATAAATAAAAGCTTCTTTTTTACCTCCGGGCTTTATTATATATAGATAATTATCATTTTTAGGTTTTATGATGGAATCACCAACTTCAATTATACCGTCTAATCCCTGTCTAAATACTTCAGATATATTTACACCATCATCCTTAAAATAAATATCTGTCAAATGACTTTTCCTTTCAGCAATTTGTTGTTTACTAACAACTATCCCACTATAACCTCTTTTAATATTATCAACTGTTTTTTGTGGTGAAGTTGATGTATATAACATAATAGCTATAAAACACCCAAAGGCGGCTATTAACAAAATGATTTTATTTCTTTTAGCCATAAAAACTCATCTATGTTTTTACAATAAAGTGAATACACATTGTATCATACCATTACTAATATAAAAAAACCTCCAGTCGGTTAGATTAATCAGAATCATACAATTCCCATGTTGCATCACTTACAAGATAATATCTGGGACAACTTTGAGCTTGAAAAGTACCCAAATTTCCAATCTCAACCTTATCCTGATCAACCATCAACTTAAAATGTCCCTTTACTTTTACTTTTTTATTCAAAAATACAGTATCCCAGCTTTGCATACCGGCAATCGCATATACTTCGCCATTACCATACAATATAGCTCCGGATTTTTGATTTGATGCAGTTCCAATGACGGAATTAAGAGCACCTGCATCTTCCCCTGACTTACAACTAATAATTAGCAAAAAACAGACTAAAAAATATTTCATAATTAACTTTAATTAGCTCAATCTTGTTTAATTACATCCGTGCGCGAGCTCCTCGCTTATGACATACCATTACTAATATAAATAAAAAACCTCCGATTTTCACCGAAGGTTTTTTAACTTGTGGAGAAGATGGGATAATTATCGAAGTTATTTATAAAGGATTTAGAGAGGTTTTAATTTATTCCTTCAGCATTATAATAGTAAGAACTATGTAATAATCCGTAAATCTCACACGACTTTAATTTATATTAAAAAGTTAATATTACTTCATCTTTTTTTTGAAGCTAATGACTAACTCCATATGAGAGCTAAAATAACAAAGCAATCCGAAGATTACTTTATCTATTTAACTCTGTTGATTTTAAAAACCGAAGATTAATCCGTATTCGGTTTACTCACAAGTTCGAATGTTAATGTTTCTCTAGACCCAATATAATCGAGAAAAATACATTTAAAAACGGCATCGTTTTTATTTAAAATTACATAATCACAATCATTAAAATCTTGAAAATACAAAAAATAATCATTCCAATATCCTATTGGAGTATTTATCAGTTTGCCGTCGTTAATAATATAAAACAATAATGAATCTGAGCCTCTATCACCATATTCAATTTCAGGTAGCGCAATCCCTTCTCTTAAAAAAATAGTAGTTCTATTTGCCCTTGGTCCTCCCACAATTATCATCTTGTCCCATTCCTTACAATTCAATATTTGTGAAAAATCATATATCTTATTTAATTCCAAATGCTTATCACCAAAAACTTCTTCAAAATCAGAAGTAAAGCAACTTTCATCTACATTAACAGCCTTATTAAATTGAATGTATAGATATATTGAAATTATAAACATTCCTGTAGCAGTTATATAAAAAAACTTTTTCATAATTAACTTTAATTAGCTCAATCTTGTTTAATTACATCCGTGCGCGAGCTCCTCGCTTATGACATATCATTACTAATATAAACAAAAAAACCTCCAGTTTTTACTGAAGGTTTTTACCTGTGGAGAAGATGGGAGTCGAACCCACGACCTCTTGCATGCCATGCAAGCGCTCTAGCCAGCTGAGCTACATCCCCGCTTGAGTGCAGCAAATATAATATATTTCGTTTCTAAAAATACAAACTTTTAAGCAATTTGTTTTTATCCTTTACTATTTGCCTTAATTTTACCCAAAAACCAAACAATATGAGTACTACTACAAGACCTAACGGCTCTTTATATACCAAAATAGAAAACAGGATTGCAATGGTTGAGTTTGGCCATCCTGCCAGTAATTCCTTTCCGGGAGAGCTGCTTCAAAGGCTAACAAATGAACTTAATTCCCTTAGCAATAATCCTGAAGTAAATATTATTGTACTGAAAAGTGAAGGCGATGGGGCTTTTTGTGCCGGAGCTTCGTTTGACGAACTTCTTGCCGTTTCTAACCTTGAGGAGGGAGCTGTTTTCTTTGCCGGATTTGCCAATGTTATCAACGCCATGCGCAACTGCAGTAAACTGATAATAGGCCGTATTCACGGAAAAGCTGTAGGTGGTGGTGTAGGCCTTGCTTCTGCATGCGATTATGCACTCGCTACCGAAGGTAGTGCCATTAAGCTCTCAGAATTTACTATTGGTATAGGTCCGTTTGTTATTGCTCCGGCCGTTGAGCGTAAAATGGGAAAGGCTGCCCTTGCTGAAATGACACTGGCTGCACACGAATGGAAAAATGCATACTGGGCACAGGAAAAAGGTCTTTATGCAAAAGTTTTTGAAAGCGTAAAGGAATTGGATAAAGAACTTGACATTTTCACTTCCAAGTTAGCATCTTATAACCCAGAGGCACTTGATGCCATGAAAAAAGTACTTTGGGAAGGCACCGAAAACTGGGATACCCTTCTTACCGAAAGAGCTAAAATATCAGGAAGACTTGTACTTTCCGAATTTACTAAAGAAGCTTTGGAGAGGTTTAAAAAATAGCCTCTCCCCTTGTTTTTAACCAGCCTGTAATACTCAAACGCTCCTGTTTTACAGGCTTTACTTCATGCTCCAGCACACTGCTTTCAAAAATAACCATACGCCCCTGCACAGGGTAAATATTCTCTGCACGCTCAGTACCGTTCTCAGGTATATATATGGCAAGCTCACCGCCATATTCAGGCTGCCAGTCTTCTTCATTAAGATAGCATACTATAGAGAGCCTTCTCCTGCTGTCATTTTGAAATGTATCTAAATGGCGTTTGTAAAAAGTACCTTCCGGATATAATGCATAATGAAACTCCTGCTCTGTTATTCCCATAAAACAGGTTCTGTTAAGATAATCAACAAAGTCATTTAAACGGGAAAAGAATCTTGTTTCTGCGGGATTACAGTTAGCTTCATCCAGCCAAAAGATAAAATCGCCCCTTACGGCTTTCATAACCTGTTCGTTAGTCCAGTTTCCTATGGCCGATTTCTTAAACTGGTCATCATCATATTTGGTAAGCAGACTTTGTCGAAGCTCCAGTACTTCTTCAAGCGGAAAAAAGTTTTCCACCACACTATACTGTTTTTCTAAAAGGTCAGAAATAACCTTTTCATACAACGGATTCAACTGTAACTCATCCATATAGCGCCATAATTAAAAAGGCGAGCAAAGATAATCGGAAAACCAATACGTTGAGAATAAATTAACATGATGCATTTTATTTAGTAAATTTGCACACTTAACACTATTATAATGAGCAAAATCAGGATTACAAAACAGTTCAATTTTGAAACCGGACATGCCCTTTACGGCTATGACGGAAAGTGTAAAAACGTTCACGGACACAGCTATAAGCTTTCAGTTACTGTTATAGGTACACCAATAACCGATACCGGTAATGTTAAGTACGGAATGGTAATTGATTTTGGTGATTTGAAGAAGATTGTTAAGGAAGAAATAGTAGATATTTTTGATCACGCTACTGTATTTAACCAAAATACTCCCCATGTTGAACTGGCCAAAGAACTTCAAAACAGAGGACATCATGTTATTTTAGTAGATTACCAACCTACCAGTGAGAATATGGTAATCGATTTTGCAGATAAGATTAAAAACAGATTACCACAAAACATACAATTGCATTCATTAAAGCTACAGGAAACAGAAACTTCCTTCGCAGAATGGTATCAAAGCGACAACGAATAAACTTAATAATTAAAAAAGCAGCCCAATGGGCTGCTTTTTTGTTTTTTGGCTGGTTAACTTGTTAAGTCTATATTATTATTTCTTCACTATTACAAATTCCGAGCGTCTGTTCTTAGCATGCTCTTCCTCTGTACATTTGTCTTTACAGTCAACAAGCGGCTGGCTCTCACCATAACCCTGTCCTGAGATGCGCTCCTTGGCAATGCCTTTGGAGATGACATACTGAACAGTAGATTTTGCCCTCCTGTTAGAAAGGTTCATGTTGTACTGGTCACTACCACGGTTATCGGTGTGTGCCTTAACCATGATCGTCATTTCCTTGTTATTGTTCATAACCTCTACCAGTTTGTCTAACTCAAAGGCTGCCTCTTTGGTGATGTTACTCTTATCGAACTCAAAGAAGATGTCGTTAAGTTCCACTACAACTTCTTTCACGATTTCCTCGATCGGTTTCAGGTCAGCCATAACGTTCACCTCACCACCATGGGTTTTGGCAATCGGGAAGCTGTTCTGCTCATAACCCGTCATGCTTGCCTGGATGGTATAGGCCCTGTCACAATCAACATTGTAAACTACCTTACCTCCTGCATCTGCAGTCCTGGTCTCAATAACATTGTTCCTCTCATCAAGGATTGATACCCTCGCGCTTGCCAGCGGTTTGCCCGTGTTGGCATCCCTTACCATTACAATAGCCTCAACGCCACAGATTGGCGTTGCGCTGTAAAGCTGGTCAACACCTGTCCTGTTACTGCTGAAGAAACCGATGTTCTTCCGGTCATTGAAACTGAAGGCAAAGTCATCCTGTCCTGAGTTGATTGGTAAGCCAACGTTCATTACTTCTGTTCCTTTCTTCAGGTCCACCACAAACACGTCCAGTGCTCCAAAGCCTTTCCTTCCGTCTGAGGAGAAGTACAGCTTGCCCTCTGAGGTGATGTATGGGAAATTGTCATTGGCTGGGGTGTTGATCTTATCCCCAAGGTTCTGTGGCTCACCATAGGTGTTGTTGCCCTTAACCTCCACCTTCCAGATATCGTTGCCGCCCTGGCCTCCCGGACGGTTCGAAACAAAGTAAAGCGTCTTGCCGTCTGCACTGATGGCAGGGTTACCTGTTGAGTAGGTCTTCTCGTTGAAAGGAAGCGGCTGGATGTTACCCCATTTGCCGTCAGCCTTGGTAGCCTTGTAAAGGTATACCTGGCCCAGTTTAAGGTTGTTGTCCTTATCCCTCTCAAACTGTTTGCTCTCCTTAAAGCTCTCGCTGGAGAAATACATCGTGTTACCGTCTGCGCTTACCGCTGCAGGGCCGTCGTGCCATTTGCTGTTCACATCGGCAATAGGGGTCGGCTCACTAAGGGTACCGTCGGCATTATAGGTAGCCATGTACATATCAAGGAACGGCTGTTCGTTAGCCCCGTAGGTCTTCCTTGCCGTATTTCTTGCGCTGGTGAAGTAGAAGTTGTTGTCATCGGTAAGTACCGCACCAAAGGAGCTGTACTTCTCATCGTTGATGTCCAGCTTCTTCTCATCAAACAATCTTGTCTGGTTCCTTAATTTCGGAAGGTAGTCAGGGTCTTTCATAAAGGCCACAGACCTCTCGTCATTCGGCTTTAACTGGGCAAACTTACGCATCTGCGCATTAGCCTCCTCATACCTGCCTTCGGCCTTAAGCATCTGGGCATAGTGGTAATAGATCTCAGCTTCCTGCTGGCTCTCGGTAGCCTTGGCATACCATTTTACCGCCTCCTTGCTGTTAAAGACATTGTAGTAGCTCTCGGCCAGCTGCCTGTAAACATAAGGGTCGCTCTTGCCTGATAGCTTCATATATTCATTGGCGGCATCAACATATTCCATCCTGGCATACAGCTTGTCCGCCTTCTCGGTTTCCCTGCTCTGTGCCATGGCAAACTGTGCTGCCAGCATAAAACTTAAACTGATATATAGGTTCTTCATTTTTCTTGGTCGCTTTTAGGTTAGAAATAACGTGGTGAACGTGATACTTTCTTAGGGAAGTTCAAATCGAATAAACAGCATTACCTCATGCGAGGCTGGGGTAGTGATGTTAAGGTCGGAAACAATATGGTCATAGGCATAACCCAGCCTAAGGTTAGGGGTAATCCTGTAGTTGACCATACCACCAAAAGAGTCATCAAGCCTGTAGGTGGCCCCGATCTCAAAGCGCTCAAAGAACAGCGCATTCAGTGAACCGTCTATAGAAGGCGATACGTTGAAGGCTGATTTTAACATGAAAGAGGGTTTTAGCTTTACGTTATCCGATAACTGGAATACGTAACCCCCCGTTAGGAAGTAGTGCTGAACTTCCGATCCGAACTGCCTTGTCAGTACCATCAAGGTCAAGGTGCTTGCTCTTAAGCATGTTCGGTACCGAGAAGGCCACATAGTACTTCTGGGTGTAGTAGAAGAATCCTGCACCTATGTTGAAATAGGTGTTGTTAACGTTCTCACTGAAGGCAGGGTCGCCCGGCGCCGGTACATATCCGTTACCGATGTCACTGTATAGCCCCACATCGTGGAACGTTGCTCCGGCCTTAAGGCCAAGGGCAAGGCGGTGCTCTCCACCTAAGTTAAGGGTGTAGGAGAAGTCCGCATAGGTGTTGGTCTCCTTTACAGGACCAATCTGGTCGTTGATTACAGATAGGCCCAATCCCACATTCTTACCAACAGGACTGTGCCCTGAGAAGGTTGCCGTGGTTGGGGAATCCTGGATGTCAACCCACTGTTTGCGGTACAATAACCCAAAGGACAAATTCTCCTTCGAGCCCGCATAGGCAGGGTTGATCACGTTCATGTTATACATGTACTGCGTATAGTGCGGGTCCTGCTGTGCAGAAACATCGGCAAGGCCACACAATGCCACTAAAGCGGCAAGGTATATTTTTCTCATGTGTGTGTTTTCTTTTTTGTTAGGCAAAGGAAGAACCGGGAGCCCATAAGGGCTCCCTGGTCATACCTTTATTATATCTTAGTCTTCTCTGTTGATGTAAACCCAACCTGTTTTGCTGGTACCATCGCCAAGCTCGATAGAGTAGAAATACGTCCCCGTAGGAAGCTCGTTACCACCCTTATCCTGGCCATGCCATTCTTTATTGTAAGAACTCTGGCTGTAAACCTCTTTACCGTAACGGTTAAAGATGCCTATCTTGGTTACATTAAATCCGGTCAGATCAAACTCGTCGTTCATACCATCACCATTCGGAGAAATACCGCGTGGGATTGTACAAGCAATACTCTCTACAGTCTGTACAAGAACAGAAGAACAGATATCACCACCAACAGGGGTAACGGTTACCATATATTCACCTGTCGCATCAGCAACAGCTGTAAGACCTGTACCTACCGTAGATCCGTTAGGGCCTGTCCACTCGATAAGAACTGTTTCCTCAGTATAATTATCATCAAGAGAAACTTCAAGCGTATAAATTCCGCCTTCACAACCACCTGTTATACCAAGTACCGGAGTAGGAACAACACTTACCATAAAGCTGCTCTCATCTGTACAATTTACAGGTGTAGTACCTGATTCTGCATAGATATAAATCATCTGGTCTGTTGTTATCTCAGTACCTGCTGTAAGCATATCACCTGAACCTGCAGGACCTGTGTAGTAGTTGTTTCCTGCACTTAGTGCCGGTAATACATAACTGTCGCACGAAGTAACATCTGTCATAACATCTGCAACCGGCACCGGAGTAACCGTTACAAATACTGACTGGGTAGCCTCACAACCTGAGTTGTTAACCGTAACCTCATAAGTACCTTCTCCTATAACAGCTACGCTGCTTCCTGTATCAGGTAATGGGTCTCCATCGTAAGTCCATGAGTAAGTAACATCAGGTGATGCAGGATCGTAGTTATTAGCTACAAGATCGATAGTTACATCAGTTGTACCTTCACAGATATTAAAATCGCCACCCATATCAAAATCAGGTGTAAGATCCTGAATGATCAGGTTAAAGTTAAGTATACCCACACATCCTGTTGGCGTGTAAACCACTCTAACATATATAGGTTGAGAGTCTGCAACCGTATTTTCATATACTGGACCTATAGGATTTGCATTATTCTGAGCATCATCCTCAGAAGCGTGGTAAGAAATTACAAAGTCTGCAACATCATAACCTTCAATAATTCCTGCCTCTATAAGATCTGTATTAGAAGTAAAGTCAAAAGTAGAGAATCCACTTGCATCACAAGCTATAAGGTCTACCGGAGCTCCTACAGTTTCAGGAACCGGAAGATAGAACTCAACACGTTTGTTACCTTCCAGTGAACATGTAGAGCCTGTATAAGTAGCAATTACTCTATAATCATTAGTCTCATTAACTACTAAATCAGCTCCTGTTTCACCCGGAATCTCAGTAGCTATACCATCTTCATCAACAGTGTACCAAACAAAGTCATAAAATTCTTCGTCTAATCCTGTTGAAATTGTAGATTCTTCCTGATCACAAATAGCTGTACCACCTATAACAGTAAGGTCTTCTCCAATATCTATACCTCCGATATCAAAACTACCACCCGCAAGGAATACGGCAGAGTTAAAGGACGAGTCATTATAATCGGCAATTACAAGCTTGATATGGTACTGGTTACCCGGTATTACATCTCCTGCAGCTGTCATTACAACTGTTTGTCCTCTATAGCCAATAGCCGAACCGTAAGGATTATCCTGGTTGAAAGTATCGAAATACTCAGGATTAACAGACTCACATCCTGCATTATAAGCCGCATCCCTAATATTTACAACTGATACCGGTACGTTTGTCCCTGGTATAACCGCTAAGTTTACCGGATCTACTGTATCATCTTCTAAATCCGTAAGGATGAATGCAAATGCATCAGAGAAGTTACACTGGAAAGTACCGTACTCATTTGAAGCAAATAGGAAATCGAATGTTATCTGGTTTGTTAACGGTATGAAATCAAACTCTAATATAGTAGCATTATTAAGTGTACCTGTGTTACCACCTTCAGCAATAATTGCAGACAGATCTGCATCACCACCCCAACCGGTTCCTACTGTACCTGCATTGTTATTAGGGTTTGGTCCAGGAGCTTCGTTAATACTACCTGTTGCCAGTATTACACCATCATTGAACGGGAAGCTTGAATCGTTAAAGTTAAAGTAACCGATACTGCTTGATCCTCCAAAATCAGAACCTGACTGAGAAGTAATATTAGATACAATAGCACACTCAGAACCGATAAGTACCGTTTCTACTAGCTGCTCTGTAGTAAATGTAGTATCATCTACAAGAATTGAACCAGCAGGAGTACCTACACATATATCAAAGTTTGATGTTTGACCAGCAGTACCTGTCCAAGAGTATACTCTTACTTTATAGGTAGTACCTACCGTTAAACCTGTTGCTAAACTCTGGTTGTTATCACTACAATATACCTGAGTTAATGCACCACACTCATCACCTTCATAAAGTACGTGGTATAAATCTGTTGTACCACCATTTATATTATAAAGTGTAATAAAGTGAGTTGTATTCGTTGCAGTAAATTCAAACCAAACGTCATCATCATCTGTACCACCACAAGTGTTACCTTCCGGTGAAGCGGTAGCTGAATAAATTGAAGCCGTTACAGACTCTATACATTCTGTACCTGCATTTACAGGAACTACTGTTGCATCTGCACACTCGTCATTTGCCGGTGGCGGTGGAGGTGTACCTACACAAACATCAAAGCTTGAAGTCTGGTTAGCAGTACTTGTCCAAGAGTAAACTCTTATTTTATATGTAGTACCAGCCGTTAATCCGGTAGCTAAACTCTGGTTAGGGTCGCTACAGTAAAGCTGCGTTAAAGCACCACACTCATCTCCTTCATAAAGTACGTGATATAAATCTGTTGTACCATCAGTAATGTTTATTAAAGAGACAATATGTTCCGGTCCTGTTGCCACGAACTCAAACCATACGTCATCATCATCTGTACCACCACAAGTGTTACCTTCTGCCGAAGCAGTAGCCGAATAAATTGTACCCGGTACTGTCTCAATACAGAACTGAGCAGGGTTTACCGGTACCGGAATAGCTTCAGCACACTCGTCGTTTGCTGGTGGCGGAGGTGGTGTACCTACACACACATCAAAGCTTGATTGCTGGTTAGATGTTGAAGTCCAAGAGTAAACTCTTATTTTATATGTATTACCAGCTGTTAAACCGTTAGCAACACTCTGGTTAGGGTCACTACAGTAAAGCTGCGTTAAAGTACCACACTCATCACCTTCATATAATACGTGATATAAATCTGTTGTACCACCTGTAATATTTATAAGGCTTATTAGGTGAGTTGGCCCTGTTGCTACGAACTCAAACCAAACGTCATCATCGTCTGTACCAAAACATGTATTACCTTCTGCAGATGGTGTAGTCCATGCAATTGAACCAGGCACAGTTTGTGCACATACCTGAGTTGGGTTAACCGGTACCGGAACAGCCTGAGCACACTCGTCGTTTGCCGGCGGCGGCGGCGGCGTACCAACACAAATATCAAATGTGGTAGTTTGACCTCCTGTAGCTGTAGAAGAATAAACTCTTACATAATATGTTTGACCTACAGTTAGTCCGGTTGCCAAACTTGAGTTAGCAGTAGAACAGTAAACCTGAGTCATAGAACCGCAAGAAACACCTTCATATAGAACATGATAAAGGAAAGTTGTACTACCAACTACGTTATTAAGATTTATAGTATGAACATCGTTTGTTGCAACGAATGAGAACCATACGTCATCATCATCTGTACCAAAACAAGAGTTTGGCTCAAGTGAACCAGTAGCCCACGCAATTGTACCAGACTCAAAGTTAGTACAGCTTAAATCAGTATTTGTTAAAACCTGAATTGCATCAGCGCACTCATCATTTGCCGGTGGCGGTGGAGGAGTACCTATACAAATATTGAACGTAGATGTTTGTCCTGAAGTAGAAGTCCACGAGTAAACTCTTACATAATAAGTATTACCTATTGTAAGTCCGCCAACAATACTGTTATTAGGGTCACTACAAACAAGGTTTGTTAATGCACCACAAGTACCTGAATAAACAGCATGGTATAAATCTGTTGTACCACCTGTAATATTAGTTAAATCAATGGTGTGAGTAGTACTTGTAGCTACAAACTGGAACCATACGTCATCATCGTCTGTACCAAAACATGAGTTAGCTTCAGCAGAACCTGTAGCCCATGCAATTGTACCTGTACCAACGTTACCACAAAGTAAATCAGGGTTTGTTAATACTACAGTAGCATTAGCACACTCGTCATTTGCAGGTGGTGGAGGTGGTGTACCAACACAAATATCAAATACTGATGTTTGTCCAGGAGTAGATGTCCACGAGTAAACTCTTACATAATAAGTATTACCTATTGTAAGACCACCCACTAAACTGTTATTAGGATCACTACAAACAAGGTTTGTTAGTGTACCACAAGAACCTGAATATACAGCATGGAATAAATCTGTTGTACCACCTGTAATGTTATTAAGGTTGATTGTATGAGTAGTAGCAGTTGCAACGAATGAGAACCACACATCGTCGTCGTCTGTACCAAAACAAGAGTTAGCATCAGCAGACGGTGTAGCCCAAGCAATTGTACCCTGAGTAAACTGTGTACAGTTTAAGTCCGGGTTAACAGCAACCGCAGTAGCGTTAACACAATCGTCGTTTGCTGGCGGCGGTGGCGGTGTACCAATACAGATATCAAAAGCTGAAGTTTGATTAGCTGTCGCAGTCCACGAATAAACCCTTACATAATAAGTGTTACCTATTGTAAGCCCACCTACAATACTGTTATTAGGGTCACTACAAACAAGGTTTGTTAATGATCCACATGTACCTGAATATACAGCATGGTATAAATCTGTTGTACCACCTGTAATGTTATTAAGGTTAATTGTATGATTAGCACTTGTAGCCACGAATGAGAACCATACGTCGTCATCGTCTGTACCACCACAAGAGTTAGCATCAGCAGAAGCTGTTGCCGAATAGATTGTACCTGTCGCAAACTGAGCACAGTTTAAATCAGGGTTAACAGCAACCGCAGTAGCGTTAGCACACTCATCATTTGCCGGTGGTGGTGGCGGTGTACCTACACATATATTAAAGTTTGATGTTTGTCCCGCAGTTGCAGTCCATGAATACACTCTAATATAATAAGTCTGACCAACAGTTAAACCATTAGCAGTACTATTATTAGGGTCACTACAATATAACTGAGTTAAAGCACCACAATCTGTACCTGAGTAAACCACATGGAACAGGTCTGTAGTACCATTTGTAATATTGTTTAAGTTAATTAAGTGAGTAGTACTTGTAGCCACAAAAGTAAACCAAACATCATCATCATCAGTACCACCACAAGTATTTGCCTCGGCAGAAGCCGTAGCACCATTAATACTTCCGGGTGTACTTGAAGTACAAATATTAGTTGGGTTAACCGTTAATGCAATGGCATCGGCACAAGCATCATTTTCAGGCGCCGTATTAAAGTTAAACGGTCCTGCCCAGTCGCTTGTATTACCCACACCACATACAGATCTTACATAAAATCTGTAAGGAGTCATTGGTAATAACGGATCGGCAACATAAGAGTTAGTGTCTACTATTTCACCAGAACCTGTAGGAACCTCAGTAAGCTGAACAACCTCAACCTCATATTGAGGAGCAGCACCTGTCCAGGTTAAAGTAGCAGTTGTATCTGTAACTCCCGAAACACCCAGGTTAGTAGGCGGTAAACACTGCTGAACGATAGCAACATCATCAACTAACCAACGATCCTGGAAGTCACCTTCCATAATGAAAGCCACATGATAGTTTTGACCTGCAGTACCCGGAAGGTTAAGCACAATCTCATTATATTCTGTTTGAGACGGGTTAATTAAAGCTTCCGTATAAGTCTGTACAGTTGTATAAGAAGCAAGATCATCTAAATCAGCACCTTCAGGTGCTATCATAATCCTGTAAATAGTCCCTTGGTTACCCGGCAGGGTAAGCCTTGACCAAAAACGTAATTGCCCGTTAACAGGCATCTCAAATAGTGGCGTTACTAACCAGTCTTTTGCAGGATCACCTGCATCCGACACGTTTTCACGATCAATAAAAGCAGCGAAAGTTCCTGTATTAGGCGGATAGGGATAACCCGGCTCATCCAGAGTTTGCTTCCACACTTGCAAATTTCCAATGTCATTATCATGAATTGACCACCCTGTAGGAGGGAAAGTTGCACCTTCAAAGCCTTCAGGCGGATCTATACCCACCTCTTGCGCAAAACTGCACAAAGACAATAATGACATGAAAAATAATAAAGTAATTTTTTTCATAGATTAATATTTAGTAGTTTATGTTTAAGTTACCGAAAATAGAAAAAAAAAGACAAAATCATACACCTAAGAGTGCCGATTATTTAAGTTTTAACTAAAAAAAACAAATTTTGCGCAATTTGTTATGAATTTAAAAATATATCAATAACATAACGTTATGTCATAATTTTAAAATACTCTTTATATCTTTGGCATAAACATTAAGATTTTCATGTCTGACAGACTCAAAATATACTTCGCTTCCGATCAACATTTAGGAGCTCCAACTCCCGAAGCCAGTTTCCCCAGAGAGAAAAAATTTGTTGCCTGGCTGGATGAAATTAAACATGATGCCGATATTATATTCCTTTTAGGAGACCTTTTTGACTTTTGGTTTGAGTACAAAACCGTTGTCCCTAAAGGGTTTGTGCGCGTTTTAGGCAAGCTGGCCGAAATTCGCGACTCAGGCACTCCTATATACTTTTTTACGGGAAATCATGACCTTTGGATGCACGATTATTTTGAAAAGGAACTTAATATTCCGGTATATCATAAACCAAAAGAATTCACTTTTAACAACAAGACCTTCCTTATAGGTCACGGAGACGGTTTAGGCCCGGGAGACAAAGGCTATAAGCGCATGAAAAAGGTTTTTACCAATCCTTTTTCCAAATGGCTTTTCCGATGGCTGCATCCTGATTTAGGGGTACGACTGGCACAATACCTTTCGGTAAAAAACAAACTTATTTCAGGTGATGCCGATGTAAAGTTTTTAGGAGAAGAAAACGAATGGCTGGTGCTTTATTCCAAAAGGAAACTGGAGAAAAAGCATTATGACTTTTTTGTTTTCGGACACAGGCACTTACCTATGACAATAGACCTTGGCAAAAACTCTACTTATATTAATCTGGGAGACTGGATAGGCTACTTTACTTATGGTGTTTTTGACGGAGAAAAATTTGAGCTGAAAGAATATAAAAATTAATTACGACAAACGTTATTTATATATTCATTAAGACTGATGGTAAACAAAGTACCTTCCAGCAGGTCTTTTATATCTGTAAGTTCCTGAGAAGATACAGCCAGATCAATTTCTTTTACAGGAGTTTTTAGTAATACCCTATGACATTTGTTTCTGAAACTACAGCCATTACAACCCGCATTGGCAAACATATCGCTAACAATTCCGGCAAACTGTTTTACCTCATCGTGCGTAAAGTAAAAGCCTGTTTCTTTGAAGATTATCTGTACCCTTTCTTTTAGCACAACATCATTTTTTCGCCAGTAAAACGATACACCAAAGTCGTTAAAGTATATTTGTTCAATCTCTTTCATTGTGATGGTTTTAAACAAAAATATAAATTATTTAAAACCGTTCTAAATAAAATAATTGATTTTGGAAAAAAGTTATTAACGGTTATTCTTCACAACGAATATCCCTTAATCGTAACTGTAGTGTAACATTGCCATTCCATTCGTTCTCCTCAATAGAATAAACGGCATCAAATAACTCACCTCCACAGGCAATATTCATTTTTGAAGCCAGTCCGAAACCAATAGCTCCAAACCCCTCTCCTTCTCCCTGTTTTATAAACAGTCTCAGATGCGTTTCATCAGCTCCTATAGGTTTACCATAACCGGTATCCCTTAAACCACGAGAAAGGAAAACCGGAGTCATATTACCGGGACCAAAAGGCTCAAACTGTTTGAGAATTCTGAAAAATTTCGGAGTTATATCTATAAAATCAATTTCGGCATCAACAGCAACTTCCGGAATTAAAAGTTCAGGAGCGATGGTGGTCGAAACCACTTCCTCAAACTTTTGCTTAAACCCGGCAAACTGTTCTTCCTTTAACGTTAACCCGGCTGCATACATATGCCCGCCAAACTGCTCTAAATAATCAGCACAGGCTTCCAGTGCATTGTAAATATCAAAATCCTTTACAGAACGCGCGGAAGCAGCCAGCTTTTCACCGCTCTTGGTAAAAACCAGTGTTGGCCTGTAATAGGTTTCTATCAGGCGGGATGCGACTATACCTATCACCCCCTTGTGCCAGTTCTCATCATACACCACTGTAGAAAATCGCTCCTGTTCATTGTTGGTTTCAATCTGCATAAGCGCTTCGGTGGTGATTTGCTTATCCAAATCCTTACGATCGGTATTAAGGCCTTCAATCTGTGAAGCAAACTCTTCTGCCTGCTCCAAATTGAATTCGGTAAGCAGTTCAACTGCTTTGTTACCGTGATAAATACGCCCTGCAGCATTAATACGCGGTGCAATAATAAACACCACATCGCTTATGGTTAGTTTTTGCTTTTTTACATTTTGAATAAGCGCCTGTATGCCCGGCCTGGGGAAAGTATTAATAATATCCAAACCAAAGGTGGCAAGTACGCGGTTCTCCCCTGTTATAGGGACAATATCGGCAGCTATAGCAGTGGCCACAAGGTCAAGATAAGGAACAAGATCAGTAATAGTTTGCCCTCTCCTCTCTGACAGTGCCTGTACCAGCTTAAACCCTACTCCACAACCGCAAAGTTCATCATACGGATAATTACAGTCGGCACGTTTGGGATCTAAAACCGCAACCGCATCCGGTAATTCATCACCCGGGCGGTGGTGGTCGCAGATAATAAAGTCTATCCCTTTAGATTTGGCATACTCAACCTTATCAATTGATTTTATCCCACAGTCCAAGGCAACAATAAGGGTAATGCCATTGTCGTCTGCAAAGTCGATTCCCGCATCAGACACCCCATAGCCTTCCTTATACCTGTCGGGAATATAGGTAGCTACATTCGGATAGAATGACCTTAGATAAGAAGAAACTAACGACACAGCAGTAGTACCATCCACATCATAATCGCCAAAAACCATAATGTTTTCTCCATCGGCAATAGCTTTTTCAATACGCATAACCGCCTTATCCATGTCTTTCATAAGGTACGGATCATGCAAATCACTTAAATGCGGACGAAAAAATGTTTTTGCTTCCTCAAAAGTTTCAATACCACGCTGCACCAACAATGAGGCTACAACCTCATCAATTTGAAGCACCTGCATTAAATGTTTTACTTTTTGAGAATCGGGTTTAGATTTGAGGGTCCAGCGCATGTAGAAAAGTTTATTCCCCAAATGTAACCATTGGCACGGGCTTTGCCAACCGAAAAGCAATTTTTACTAACTAAAATTACTTTAATGAAAAAACACATCTTACACTTTCTACTATTAATCATTTCTTTTTCAGTAGCAGCGCAAACAGCTATCAAATCAAAATTAACCGACAGCAACAACAACTCTGTAGCCTTTGCTAATATTTACATTCCCGAAAGCAAAAAATCTACTCTCTCAAACGAATCGGGCGATTTTTACATAGTTATCAATCCGGACACCGACAAAACATTACTGATATCACACCTTAGCTACCAACCTAGAGAAATTAAAATAACGAGCGACTTTCCTAAAAGCATCATTTTAGAGGAAGGTTCAATGCAGCTTAATGAGGTTGTGATAGGCAAAGAAAATACAGGATATGATATAGCCCTTAAAGTAGCAGAAAACCTTAAAAACAATCATGATGTAGACCCCGCCTACTATGAATATTTTACACGTGTAGTGCAATATGATGATAACTGGAAAGATATTGACCTGATACAGGAATATTACGGAAAACTAAAACATAACGGAGAACATAACACTAAAGCACTCGTTTATAAAAGCAGGGTGGTAACATATACACAAGCAGCAGAAGAGTTAACAAAAAAAGGCTCGATAGATTTATGGGGAATAAGAATGAATAACCTGTTGCTTTACAAACCTGACTATCTTAAAAAAGGCAGGTTAAAAAACTACGATATATCTATTGAAGGTACAACAACAATAAACGGACACGAATGCTATATATTGGAATATAGTACTGACAAAGACTATACAGACAAGTTTGTCACAGTATATGCGGACAAGAAAACATATGGAATTGTAAAAGTAATTGAAATGTATGATAAAAGTAAAACAAGCTATCTGGAAAGAAACTTTGTAAACATTAATGATAAGTGGGTATTAAGTTCGGCTACACGAAAATGGAATAACACAAAAGACATAACCACTACTGTATACAATTACCTTACTGAAGAAAAAGACTATGCAGATATAGATTTTACAAGAACACCTTTTTGGGAAAAACTGGAGAAGTTCAATAAAAACCCTAACGATACTTTTTGGGATAATTACCAGCACATACCTTTACCGGAAAATTAGTTTTCCGGTTTTTTTATTGTCTGAATAAAGAATCAAGTCCCGTAATACTATTCCCTTCAAAAACAGCAATAAGCTCTTCATGAGCTTTTAAAATATCATTTTTAGAATTATTATTTAGTATAAGATTATCGAGAAAAATCATTTTTAATTTAATGGTATTCCTTATATCATCCTTCATAAAATCCAAATCCATTAATTGCCTTTTTGAATTAAGAAAAATAGTCCTCGCTTCAGATAATGTCATATTGCCATTAGGCCCTCCTTTTGCAATTTCAGAATCAAAATTATCGGTTCCGTCATCTTCCCAAAAACAAAGCCAACATATATCATACGCACATCTTTGCTTAAGAGTAAGATAACCACAAACAGGACAACTAATTTTAAAAATCTCAAAGCGTGTATCAAGCCTTCTGACTTCAGGCCTGATTGAAAAATTATTATGAAAGAAATCTCTCCTGAAATGGAGCTCCTGTAAAAAGTCCATAACTACACAAAAAAAAGTTACTCTTCGCTATTCCTATCTTTTTTACCCTTCTTCACCTCGGGTTTACCCCCCACAATAACCACTATTTCGCCTTTTGGCTCTTTTTTGGTAAAGTGCTCCAGTACTTCAGTAGCTGTACCACGCACCGTTTCCTCATGCAGTTTACTCAACTCACGTGAAACCGATACCGGCCTGTCTTCTCCAAAATACTGTACAAACTCGCCAAGGGTTTTAACAAGTTTGTGCGGCGACACATAAAATATCATGGTACGGGTTTCTTCGGCAAGGGCTAAAAAGCGCGTTTGCCTTCCCTTTTTATCAGGCAGGAAACCTTCAAAAACAAACTTGTCGTTTGGCAATCCGCTGTTTACCAGGGCAGGCACGAAAGCCGTAGCACCCGGCAGGCATTCTACAGGTATATTGTTTTCCACACAGGCACGTGTAAGCAAAAATCCGGGATCGGAAATAGCAGGTGTACCCGCATCCGAAATAAGGGCAATGGTCTCCCCCATTTGCAGGCGCTTTACAATATTCTCAACGGTTTTGTGCTCGTTGTGCATGTGGTGGCTCTGCATGTGGGTGGCAATTTCAAAATGCTTCATCAGCTTACCGCTGGTACGGGTGTCTTCCGCCAGTATCAGGTCGGCTTCCTTAAGCACTTTAATTGCCCTGAAGGTCATATCCTCCAGATTGCCTATCGGCGTGGGTACTATGTATAGCTTAGACATTAATCAAATCTTTTTTCAACCAGTTGGAAGAAACGCTCTTCATACTCCTCTTTCCCTTCCCAGTTGTTATAATCAGGCTTGATAAGGTCGTTTATAAACGTTTTGGCCTCATCAT
The DNA here is from genome assembly GCF_008000935.1 of Flavobacterium alkalisoli. Classification (NCBI taxonomy): domain Bacteria; kingdom Pseudomonadati; phylum Bacteroidota; class Flavobacteriia; order Flavobacteriales; family Flavobacteriaceae; genus Flavobacterium; species Flavobacterium alkalisoli. The sequence continues at coordinate 1,198,082 of NZ_CP042831.1, read as the reverse complement.
AGGTATTGATAGTATTAAGCTGCGAAACCACACGGTTAAGATCATCGGCACTGCCGCCAAAAAGATGTTTCTCAAAAGCAATACGGTCGTTTAACCCTAATGTAATGGTTTTGGCAAACGTATCGTTTAAAGATCTTGATGATGAAGGTGCCCAACTGTCTTCTTTTTTAGGTTCTTCCGCTTTTGGCTCTTCTTTTACAGGTTCAAACACAGGCTCGCCAGGAGTTTCTGCTACAGGTTCCTCTTTTGGTTCTTCCTGTTTCGGAGCTTCAAAGTCTGATTTCTTTACAAATTCAGGCTCTACGTAATCATGAAAATCGTCTATCCCGATTTCCTTTTTAGGCTCTTCTTTCGGTTCCTCCGGAGCGGCTTTTCTTTCAAAGGCAAACTCAAAACCAACATCCGATTTCTCTACCTCAACATCCGCTTCCGGCTCAAGGGTTATCATTTCGGCATCGGCAGCCTGTTCTTCTTCATCTTCGGTACTGTCCTGTTCTTTTTCATACACCGCCTCAACAGACTCTTCCATCGCTTCAAGTTCCTCTTCGGTTTTTTCAAGCTCAATCTGTTGCTCCGGCTCAGGGGTTTCTTCTTTATTCTCTTCCTCTTTAACCTCGCCTTTGACTTCAACGGTTTCCTCTTCACTCTCGGCAGCAGCCTCTTTTTCTGCCTCTCCCGGTTCTTTTTTAGGCTCTCCGGCATCGGCAGGAGCTTCCTTAACGGCGTCCGGTTTTTCCGTATCTTCTTTTACCCCGTAAATATCTTCCAGCTTCTCCTCTGCAGAAGCATAGCCTATGGTAGGCTTTACATCATGAAAATTCTCCTCTACAAATTTAAGCACCGACAGTTTTTCATACAGCTTAAGCGTTTCCTGCTGCAGCTGCTCTATCTCTGCCTTATTCTTAAGCTTCAGTATCCTGTGTGCAATGCTTATCAATTCTGCTTCTAATTTTTTCTTCATAACTTTTGGAACAATAAAGAGTGGCGCAATACTTTTTTAATAAATTTGTTTAAATACAAAGTAACATAAAACATTTCTGTTTTACAGCCTGAAAAATACAAAATGTTTCTCGAAAATACAGTAAATCATAAAGAACAATTTGGGTGGATTGAAGTCATCTGCGGCTCGATGTTTTCGGGGAAAACCGAAGAACTTATACGCCGTTTAAAAAGGGCACAGTTTGCCCGCCAGCGTGTGGAGATTTTTAAACCCACTATAGACACCCGCTACAATGATGACATGGTAGTGTCGCACGACGCAAACGAAATACGCTCCACTCCGGTAGAATCGGCCTCCATGCTGCGCCTGTTAGCACAGGGGTGTGATGTGGTAGGTATAGACGAAGCCCAGTTTTTTGATGATGAGATCGTATCGGTTTGCAACGACCTTGCCAACAACGGCATAAGGGTTATTGTAGCCGGACTTGACATGGATTTTAAAGGCAATCCTTTTGGCCCCATGCCCGCACTTATGGCAACAGCCGAATATGTTACTAAAGTACATGCGGTTTGTACCCGCACCGGAAACCTGGCCAATTACAGCTTCCGTAAAGCGCAAAACGACAAACTGGTACTGCTTGGCGAAACCGAAGAATATGAGCCCCTTAGCAGGGCGGCTTTTTTCAGGGCGATGAAAGAGCAGGCAAAAGAATCTAAAAAGGAAGACAAAGAAGGCCTTTTGTAAAGAAACTAAAATACATTACCCTTGAGCATAAAAACAAACAATATCATAAAGGCTGTCAACCCTCATTTCGAAGGCATACAGCCCGATATGGAAATTGACAATGTTTCTATAGACAGCCGTTCGCTGCAAAACAATGCCGGAACATTATTTTTTGCCCTGCCGGGACAAAACCGCGACGGACATTACTACATACCTGAACTTATCGCTAAAGGAGTACTCAATTTTGTTGTTACCCATATACCTGCCGACACCAAAGGAAAAGCCAATTTTTTTGTAGTGGAAAACACCCTGAAAGCACTTCAGGATTTTGCGGTTTACTACCGCGGGCTTTTCAGTTTTCCGGTTATTGGGGTAACGGGCAGTAACGGCAAGACCATAGTAAAGGAATGGCTTAACTACCTTTTAAGCCCCGATTATAATATTATCCGAAGCCCTAAAAGCTACAACTCTCAGGTAGGTGTGCCGCTTTCGGTTATCGGTATAAACGAAAAACACAATTTAGGTATTTTTGAGGCAGGAATTTCCACTTCGGGCGAAATGGAAAAACTGGCAGCCATAATAAAACCCGGTATAGGAATACTTACCCATATCGGCGGTGCACATGATGAAGGCTTTACCGACAGGCAGCAGAAAATACAGGAAAAAGTCAAACTGTTTAAAGATTCAGATATTGTTATCCTTAAAAAGGACGATGCCGTTTTACAGGAACTGAACGGTAAAAAAACTTTTACCTGGAGTTTTAATAATGATGCCGATGTAAACCTTAACAGACAGTCAACCCCAGAGGGGACATTACTTTCCGTAAAATACAATGGCGACAATTTTGAAGTTGTAATTCCGTTTTTTGATGAGGCATTCGTAGAAAATGCCATAACCTGCCTTATGCTGCTGTTGCATTTGGGATACAACCACGAAGCCATAAGGGAGCGCCTTGCCGGACTGTATCCGGTGGAAATGCGCCTACAGGTAAAAAGCGGCATTAACGACTGCACCATTATAGACGACAGTTACAGTTCTGACTACCAATCTCTAAAAATAGCGCTTGACTTTTTAGAACAGCACAAAACCCATAAAAAGAAAACCATTATCCTTTCGGATGTTTTCCAGAGCGGATTTGCCGTAGAGGAACTCTATGCTAAAGTAAGCCGCCTTTTGGCTGCTAATAATATTAGCAGGGTAATCGGCATAGGCGAAACGATAAGCAAAAGGCTATCGGATTTTCCGAATTTTATAAGCTACAAAACCACTCAGGAATTTTTAGCCCAATACAATGCTAACAGTTTTAGCAACGAGACCATTTTGGTTAAGGGGGCAAGGAGTTTCCGTTTTGAGGAAATCGTTGTACTGCTTGAAGAAAAGACCCACGAAACGGTCCTTGAGATAAACCTCAATGCAATAGTGCACAACCTTAATTTTTACCGTGCAAAACTAAAACCCGAAACCAAGATTATGGTTATGGTAAAGGCTTTTGGTTACGGCAGTGGCAGCTATGAAATTGCCAAACTGCTTTCGCACCATAAAGTGGATTATCTGGGTGTGGCCTTTGCCGACGAAGGTATTGCCCTTCGCAATGCAGGTATAAGCACTCCCATTATAGTAATGAACCCTGAGGCCAGTGCCTTTAATGCCATGATTGCCTACAACCTGGAACCCGAAGTCTATTCGGCAAGGGAGCTTAGGGCCTTTATAGCCATTGCACAGCAAAAAAACCTATCGGACTATCCTATCCATATAAAACTGGATACCGGCATGCACCGTTTAGGGTTTGAGGCCCATCAGCTGGACGAACTTATCGACCTGCTTAAAAACAACAACTTCGTTTCGGTTAAGAGTATTTTCTCCCACCTGTCGTCAAGCGATGTTCCACAGTACAGGGATTTCACATTGGAACAGATTGAGAAATTCAGTAACCGTTCACAAAAAATAATCGATGCTTTAGGTATCAACCCTATTCGTCATATATTAAACACATCGGGCATTTATAATTTCCCCGAACATCAGTTTAACATGGTGCGCCTGGGCATAGGACTCTACGGCGTGGGCAATGATGCCGAGGAACGCAGATCGCTTGAAAACGTAGGCACGCTTAAAACCGTTATCCTCCAGATAAAGGATATTGAACCGGGAGAAAGCGTAGGATACAGCCGCAGGTTTATGGCCGACAAAAAAATACGCACCGCTACCCTGCCTATAGGATATGCCGATGGCATACCTCGAAGTTGGGGTAACGAAAAAGGCTATGTCATTATAAAAGGCCAGAAGGCGGTTATTACCGGAACCATTTCTATGGATATGATGATGGTAGATGTTACCCATATAGACTGCAAAGAAGGTGACAGGGCCGTAATTTTTGGCAATGCCCCTACCGTTGTGGAAATGGCAAACGCACTGGGAACCATACCCTATGAGATTTTAACCAGTATTTCCCAACGGGTAAAACGTGTTTTTTATAAGGAATAATCCAAGTTTTTTGTAAATTAGCTTTAGCTGAACAATCAATTTAATTAACCAAAATTTTAGCCTATGGGATTTTTTAAGGATTTTAAGGCCTTTTTGATGAAAGGTGATATTGTAAATCTGGCAACAGCCGTTATTATTGGTGGTGCCTTTGGTAACATCGTAAAATCTTTTACAAACGACATTTTAATGCCACCTATAGGCATGCTCCTTAACGGTGTTGACTTTAAGGATCTTAAATATGTATTGAAAGAAGGCGTTCCAGAAACCGTAGTGAATGGAGAAACAGTTGCTGCAGTAGATGCCGTTACTATTAACTACGGTAATTTTATACAGATAACACTCGACTTCATCATTGTTGGGTTCTGTATCTTTTTAGCACTTAAAGTATATGAAAGAACCAAAAAGAAAGAAGCCGAGACTCCGGCAGCACCTCCTGCACCAACTACAGAGGAGCAACTGCTTATGGAAATACGCGACATTCTTAAAACTAAACAGTAGAGTTACAGAAGTTTCCGCTACATTGCATATTCTTATATTTCTAACAAAACCGTCTGAAAAAGACGGTTTTTCTTTGTTATATTTTTTCGTTTCGAAACAAATTTATAACTAATTTTGCCGCAAAATTTATATAATTTAATAATTCAATACTATGAAAGTTGCTGTTGTAGGCGCTACCGGTATGGTAGGCGAAGTAATGCGAAAAGTGCTTGCGGAAAGAAATTTTCCGATAACCGAATTAATCCCTGTTGCTTCAGAGAAATCTGTAGGTAAGGAAATCGATTTTAACGGTAAGAAGTACAAGGTTGTGAGTCTTGAAACGGCAGTTGCCATGAAGCCTCAAATTGCATTATTTTCTGCAGGAGGCGACACTTCAAAAGAGTGGGCCCCTAAGTTTGCCGAAGCAGGAACAACTGTAATTGATAACTCCAGCGCATGGAGAATGGACCCGACAAAAAAACTTGTGGTTCCTGAAATCAATGCTTCTGAGCTTACTAAAGAAGACAAGATCATTGCTAACCCTAACTGCTCTACCATACAAATGGTACTGGCACTTAACCCGCTGCACAAAAAATACAACATTGAGCGCGTGGTGGTATCTACCTACCAGTCGGTTACCGGTACAGGTGTTAAGGCTGTACAGCAGTTAGAGAACGAATATGCAGGCGTACAGGGCGAAATGGCATACAAATATCCTATTCACCGTAATGCTATCCCTCAGATAGACGTTTTTGAAGACAACGGCTACACTAAAGAGGAAATGAAAATGACCCGCGAAACCAAAAAGATTATGGGTGACGACTCGATAAGGGTAACGGCTACTACAGTGCGTATACCAACCGTGGGCGGACACAGTGAAGCGGTAAACATTGAGTTCAGTAACGATTTTGACCTTAACGAGGTTCGCAGCATACTACACAACACGCCGGGCATTACAGTACAGGACAATACCGATACATTTACGTACCCAATGCCGCTTTATGCAGAAGGCAAGGATGATGTTTTTGTAGGGCGTATACGCCGTGACGAAAGCCAGCCAAACACACTTAACATGTGGATTGTGGCAGACAACCTTCGTAAAGGTGCAGCTACCAATGCCGTACAAATTGCAGAATACCTTGTTGCAAACGGGTTAGTGTAATTTATAATATTTAATATCTTTGAAAGGCTGCCAAATGGCAGCCTTTTGTTTTATGATAAAAAATATAAAATACTTATTTATCCCATTATTTATAGTCTCGTGTTCCTCAAACAAGATTTACAGAGATATAGATAAAAGTGTCAATTCTTTCACGAAAGAACACAATCATAAAATTGATCTAGAAAGAGACTGGAATCCTACTAAGGTAATATTTCAGGAATTAAAAGACAGCCTTACCAAGCCAACTAATATAATCTATATATTTTTATGGGAAAGCACAGCATATCAGGTAGCAAAAGTTGATTGTTCAGCACTGGTTTATGATCAAAATTCCGGAAAGAAACTTTACATAAAGGGTTTGACCGGGTTTAGATTAGACATTAAGAATAAAGAAAATGATTATTCCGATGATTTTTTTGTACAGAATTTCATATTAGAAAACTATCTCTTAGGAAAAACAGATTATTTACACACTATAGACAAACCTATATTTGCCGGTAGTTTTGCCTTTGACAGATATTATTTGATAGAAATAAATTCGAGCACTAAAAATGTTGAAACGTTTAGACAAATTAGCTTTGATAAAAATGGAAATCCAATCAGGCTTGAAGATTTAGAAAAGGATTTACCTTGGGAATAAGTTTTTGATAATTAATCTGTTTAAATAAAACTTATAAAACCTGCACAGTAATGTTGCAGGTTTTTTTATACGCCATACTACCTTTTAAAAAGAAAATAACAGAATTCTCGTTTATATTTAAACAATACCTTACTATTTCAAAACAAGTTATAATAATGAAAAACATAAGCCCTGCACTTCTTATTTTTTCTTTTATCTTATTCTCCTGTGTACAAAATAAAGATGACAGAAATATAAAAGATACATGCAATCATAATATTGACACAACCCGTATCATTACATCTAATGATGAAAGATTAAATATTCACTTTTCGGATTATGCCATTGACCCTGCAATAATTATAAACAACATTACCGATAACCAAACTAATATTGAAGTATCCAGTCATAAAATAGAATGGTTTGATAATGAAAAGGAAACCTATATGTTAATAGACAAGCAAAAGGTTTCTTTAAAAGATCAGTTAACAATTAATCAGGTTACAAACCTAAAGAAGTACAATGTAGATTTCGCTAATAACTGGAGACAAATAAGGCTTTATAAATACAACAACAAAGAGATTTTACTTATTGAATTAGTATATACACCTTGTACAGGACTAGGATGTAGTGTAAGCTATTATCTTTTGTATGACACTGACAAGAGGATAGCTAATTACTTTGGAACTTATGCCGAAAGACATGAAATAAATCTATTTAATTATGGGAACGGGGAAATTAGTTTTGTAAGCGAATCTAATATTACAACGCCTGCATGTGATCAAAAAAAATACAATCTCTACACAATGGACGACAAAGGTATTTTTCAATTACAAAGAAAAGAAGACGGCAACCCATATGAGATTGATCAGTATTATTCTGAAGAACGTTTAAAGGAATATGAACACTTAACACAAAACTGGATAAAAGAAGTAAAATAAATATCCTCCATCTTCATGAAAAAACAAACCAAATTATTATTAGCCTCAATAGGAATGGGAATCACAGGATGGCTTTCTATAGGAATTGGCTATACCTCAACTATAGGATCTACCCTAAACGGAATACTGTTTATGGGTGGATTACTACTGTGTTTTATTGCGTTGATTGTTTTTATTCTTAGCTTTAAATAACATGAACAGCAAATCTTGCCTTATCATCCTCATTCTCCTATTTTTAAGCTATACCGGCTACAGCCAAACCTATGCTTTTTTCGGGTCTTACAATCATGATAAAAATAAGGAAGGTCTGTACGTTTATGAGTTGGACACCGTTAAAGGCAGCCTTAAAAAGTTTACCTCAGCCAAAATACACAACCCTTCATACCTTACCCTTTCCCCTGCCGGAAATTTTATATACGCCTGCACCGATACCAAAACACCTAATGCAGGTAGCGTAAGCAGTTTTGTTTTTAATCCTGAAAAGAAAACCATCACGTTTGTAAACAGTCAGTCGAGCAGAGGTGAAAACCCGGTATACTGTGCCGTGCATCCTTCGGGCAACTGGCTTATAAACGGTAACTATACCGAAAGCGGCATTTCACTTTGCCCTTTAAATATCAACGGCAACATTGAACCTCCTGTACAGTTTTTAAGATATTTTGAAGGCAGTATCAACCCTGATAGACAGGCAAATTCCCATATTCATTCAACCGTATTTTCTCCCGATGGGAAATTTGTTTTTGTACCTGATTTGGGTAGTGATAAAATAAGACGCTACGAATTTGACACCTTAACAAAACAACCTCTGCTGGAAATAGCACCCTTAAAAACCACTCCCGGTAGTGGCCCGAGGCATTTTACTTTTCATCCTAACGGGAAATATGCTTACTGCATTGGAGAACTGTCGGGTACAGTAACCGTATATCAATACAGTAATGGCGAACTGAAACCCGTTCAGGAAATTGCCACACATGAAGATTCGATTACCGAAGCTTTTGAAAGTTCTGATGTACATTGTACACCAGATGGTAGGTTTTTGTATGCCACCAACAGGGGAGCAGAAAACAACATCGCTATTTTCTCTATCCGGGAAAACGGAACATTACAAAATATTGGCTATCAGTCCACACTGGGAAAACACCCACGCACTTTTGCTATAGATTCTAGTGGCAACTTTCTTATTGCGACTAACGTTAACAGTAGTTCGGCAGTCGTGTTCAGGATCAATAAAACAACCGGACAGCTCACAAAAACCAGCGAAACTACAATAGAACACGTAAGTTGCGTGAAGATAAAAACCTATTAATACATTTTTAACTGCAACCATGTTGCAATTGTAGATTCTTTTTCCCTACCTTTGCGGTAATGAAAAGAAAGTTTGCAATATTTAACCTTGCACTTATGGCTGTTGTACTCCTTACAACCGCCTTTCAGTCTTTTCACGCCTTTAGCCACGAGCATTATGCTGCCGGGCATTACCACAAGCATACCGAAGTATCTAAAACTGTAAAACAGTTTAGCGGCACAGACCACACACAACAGCACGACGATGACGACTGTTATGTATGTAGCTTTCACTTCGACTTTTTTGTGGCACCACAGCAGTTTTGCCTGAGGCTATATTTCCCATACAAACAAATACACTACACTTTCAGCAATATAGAAGGAAGCCCTTCATTTGCCGGAAGCCTTTTTGCACACCGCGGTCCCCCTCTTTCAGTATAAGCCTCTCCCCCCGCCCCTCTCCAATAGAGAGGGGAGTAACAGCACGTACTTAAACGTGAGTTTATTCATTACTGAACTGAAATTATCATGCGATTTAATATACTATTGCTTTTTGTCCTGGTGGCAATAAGCAACAGCACCTATTCGCAAAGTACGCTTAGCGGAAGGGTGACTGATACCAAAAACCAGCCTCTGGACGGGGCACATATACACATAGGCGAACGGCACGCCCTTAGCAATCCGGCTGGGACATACGAATTACACAATATCTCAAATGGGCAACAAAGGGTTGTAATATCCTACATTGGTTATTCTACACTTGACACCATTATGGATATACATGAAGATGTAGTTCTTAATGCCGTACTTAAACTCCAAAGCACCCAACTGGAAGAGGTGATGCTGAGTGAATCCGCAAGAGTCTCAAAAAGTGCTGTTGTAAAGCAGGATGTAAAACTCATAACACTTGAAAAATACAGCAGTGCAACATTGGGCGATGCCTTAAAGGAAATACCGGGCGTATATTCCCTTAAAACCGGGAACAGCATTGTAAAGCCCGTTATTAACGGACTGCACAGTAGCAGGGTTCCAGTTTTGGTAAACAATGTAAGGCTGGAAGACCAGCAATGGGGTACTGAGCATGCTCCTAACCTGGATATCAACTCGGCAGGAAAGGTATCGGTTATAAAAGGAGCCTCTGCCCTGCAATATGGCGGCGATGCTATTGGCGGGCTTGTATTGGTTGAGCCGGTATCAGTTTTAAAGGATACGCTGTATGGCAGGTCAATCGTTTCATTAAATTCAAATGGTCGCGGCAGTAGCATTACCAGCAGCCTGCATAAAGGTGCCGAAAAAGGCTGGGCATGGAATGCGGGAGGAACATTTAAGTACTTTGGTGACAGAGAAGCGCCCGATTATATATTATCCAATACAGGCAATCGTGAAGGCAATTTTTTTGGTGACGTTAAGTACATAGCCGACACTTACGACCTTTCGGCAAGCTACAGCTTTTATAACGCAACCATAGGCATTGCATCGGCGACCCACATAGGCAGTACCGCCGATTTGGCAAACGCAATAAACAGTGGCATACCGGCTGTAGTCAATCCGTTTACTTATAACATTAAAGCTCCCAAACAGGAAATTCAGCATCACTTAGGCAAACTTAATTTCAACACAGATCTTAGTCCCTTTTCAAAACTGGCACTGCAATATGCTTTTCAGCTTAACCACAGGAAAGAGTTTGACATACGTCGTGGTGACGACCGCAACAAGGCGGCCCTTGATCTTACCCTTATAACCCATTCAATACAGGCCGACTGGAAATACGAAAAAGACGATAACAGCCTTAAAGGAGGAGTAAGCTTTGCTATGCAAAACAATGAGGCGAGTCCGGATACGGGAATACGTCCCCTTATACCCAACTATAACCGTACAGATGCGGGTGCCTATGCCATAGCTGCACACCGCTTTACTAATAGCTTTAGTGCCGAAGCTGGTTTGCGCTACGATTTCTCTCATGTAGATGCTGATAAATTTTATCAGAAAAGCCGATGGACCAGTTTGGGTTACGAAGGAGAATTTGACAATTTTATAGTTGCCGATTATGGCACGCAATGGCTTACTAATCCAACCTTCACCTATAACAATATATCCGCCAGCCTGGGGATCAACAAACAGTTTAACTCTAACTGGGAATTGTTTGCCAATGCAGGTTTGGCCATGCGTAATCCAAACCCGTCGGAGCTGTTTAGCGACGGACTGCACCACTCTAACGGAACCATAGAACTGGGCGATTTACGCACCCAAAAAGAGGAGTCTTACAAGCTATCTACAACTCTTAAAAAACAAGGGAGGATTTTTAGTTTTGAGGTAACGCCTTATGCTAATTTTATTAGCAATTTTATTTTCCTTAAGCCCACAGGGGCAGAGTACACCATACGCGGATCATTCCCTGTGTACCAATACACCCAAAATGACGCACTGCTTACCGGAGTTGATTTCCATTCGGATGTATACCTCGGTAAACATTTAAAATACAGCCTAAATATGGCCTATGTGCACGGCACCAACAGAGATACCGATGAACCGCTTATAGACATGCCACCGTTCATTATGGGCAACTCGCTACTATACACATTTAACGACAGGCATAATTCCTATCTGGAATTGAACAGTCAGGCAGTATTTAAACAAAACCGTTACCCCAACTATAATTTTTATGCCGATGTACCTCAGGATGGCGAACTGGTTCCTGTATTGGTAGATGTAAGTACTCCCCCACCGGGCTATCATCTGCTTAACTTCAGCTCAGGGATGGATTTCACACTGGGTAAGACCCTAACATCGGTAAGTTTTACAGTAAACAACATTTTCAACACTTCCTACAGGGATTACCTTAACCGTCAAAGGCTTTATACCGATGACATAGGAAGAAACTTTATACTACAGTTAAAATTCAATTATTAATCATAAAAACAAGTATTCATGAAAAACTTAAAAATTTCATTATTAGCCTTAATTGCAACAGTATCATTTACATCATGTAGCAGCGACGACGATGCTTTAGTACCGGTAAATGAGGAGGAGGTAATAACAACCATCACGGCAACCTTTACACCACAGGGCGGCGGAGAAGCCATTGTACTTCAGTCACGCGACCTTGACGGCGACGGGCCTGATGCTCCAGTTGTAACCGTTTCGGGGGACTTTACAGCTGGTATTAATTACAACGGTACTGTTAGCTTTTTAAACGAACTTGCCAATCCTACGGAAGACATTACAGAAGAAATACATGAAGAAGGTGACGAGCACCAGCTGTTCTATCAGCAAAATGGTTTAGGCACATTTACTTATGCCGATGAAGATATAAACGGAAACCCTATTGGACTGCAGTTTACTTATCAGGCCAGTGCAACAGCAACTTCAGGCAACCTTACTATTACCCTTAGGCATGAGCCAAACAAGACTGCCGAAGGTGTAAGCAATGGTAACATTACAAACGCAGGAGGCAATACAGATGCTACTGTTACATTCACGATAAACGTGGTGCAGCCGTAACTTTCTCATTGTGAACACCCTGTTGATAAGGGTGTTCACAATTAAATAATTTTAAGTTAACATTTTATTTAAATATTCATTAATTTAGTTAAAATATTATTACTATCACCAAAACACTAAATTATGAATTCACAATTCACAAAGATTATACGAATACTTTTAGGTGTTATCCTTTTGGTATTCGGGTTAAACAAATTCCGTCCTTTTATTCCCCTACCACAACCTCCCGAAGCAGCCGCCAACTTTATGAACTCCCTTGCAGAAACAGGCTATGTTTTATATGTTGTTGCCTTTTTTGAAGTTGTTATTGGGATCATGCTGTTAGCCAAAAAATGGGTACCGTTTGCCATACTGCTTTTAGCGCCTATTTCGCTTAATATATTGCTGTTCCACATGTTCTTAGATGTGCCTGCAATAGCAACAGCCATAGTGGTGGTAGCCCTAAACGGTATATTAATTTATAAATACCGTCAAAAATACAGTCCGCTGTTCAGCTGATAAGCCTATTTCCTTATTTTTGTGTATAATCAAATTAAGCCAGAATGAATAAAACGATTTTAGGCATGGCTTTGGCTTGCAGTCTTAGCATGAACGCACAAACACAAAAAGGAGAGATTAGATATCCCGAAACAAAGAAAGGTAACCAGACAGACGATTATTTTGGCACTAAAGTGCAGGACCCATACCGTTGGCTGGAAGACGACCGCTCTGCAGAAACGGCAGAATGGGTTAAAGCAGAAAATGAGGTAACTTTTGCCTATCTGAAACAGATACCGTTTAGGGAGGAGATAAAGAACCGCATGCAACAGCTGTGGAATTATGAAAGGATATCGGCTCCGTTTAAGGAAGGCAATTACACTTACTATTATAAAAACGATGGTTTACAAAACCAGTCGGTATTATACCGCAGGGACGTAACCGGTGCAGAAGAGGTTTTTCTTGACCCTAATACTTTCTCTAAAGATGGTACCACATCACTTAGCGGTGTTAGCTTTACCAAAAAAGGTGATTTGGCCGCCTACTCCATTTCAGAAGGGGGAAGCGACTGGAGAAAAGTTTTTGTAATAGATACAGAAACCAAAAAACTTGTAGGCGAAACTTTAGTAGACGTTAAGTTTAGTGGTATTTCATGGAAAGACAGCGACGGATTTTACTATTCAAGCTATGAAAAACCAACAGGCAGCGAGCTTTCTGCAAAGACCGATCAGCATAAACTGTATTACCACAAACTGGGCACACCGCAAAAAGACGATAAAGTAATTTTTGGCGACAAACAAAAAAGAAGGTATGTGGGTGCTAATGTTACCGAAGATCAAAAGTATCTGGTTATATCGGCAGCAAACTCTACATCGGGTAACGAACTCTATATTAAAGACCTTACCAAAGCCAACAGCCCTATAGTAACCATTATAGATAATTTTGATACCGACACACATATTTTAGACAATGAGGGCACAAGATTAATTATCGCTACTAATTACAATGCTCCTAACAACAGGATAGTTACAGCAGACGCTTCTAACCCTGTACCTTCCAAATGGAAAGACCTTATTCCGGAAACGAAGAATGTATTAAGCCCTTCAACAGGTTCAGGATATATTTTTGCAGAGTACATGAAAGATGCCGTTTCGGTTGTGGAACAATACGACTATAACGGAAAACTGGTACGCAATGTAGAGTTACCTGGTATTGGTTCTGCCGGAGGATTCGGCGGCAAGAAAGATGAAAAGACACTTTACTATTCATTTACAAACTACATCACTCCGGGTACTATATACTCTTACAACCCTGCAACAGGAGAATCTAGAGTTTACCAAAAACCCAAAGTAGACTTTAACAGCGACGATTATGTATCAAAACAGGTATTTTATACCTCTAAAGACGGCACTAAAATACCAATGATAATAACCCACAGAAAAGACCTTGAACTAAACGGCCACAACCCAACAATACTATATGGTTATGGAGGGTTTAATATAAGCCTTACACCATCATTCAGCATTACTAATGCCGTATGGATGGAAAACGGAGGTATTTATGCTGTGGCTAACCTGAGAGGTGGTGGTGAATATGGTAAAGAATGGCACGATGCCGGAACCAAAACACACAAACAAAACGTGTTTGACGATTTTATTGCTGCTGCAGAATACCTTATTGCCAATAACTACACTTCATCGGATTATCTTGCCATAAGCGGAGGTTCTAACGGAGGATTACTGGTAGGCGCTACTATGACACAGCGCCCTGATCTTATGAAAGTAGCTTTACCGGCAGTAGGCGTACTGGATATGTTGCGCTACCATACCTTTACCGCAGGTGCGGGATGGGCTTATGATTACGGAACGGCAGAAGACAGTGCTGAAATGTTTGAATACCTAAAAGGTTATTCTCCGGTTCACAATGTAAAAGAAGGCGTTCAGTATCCTGCTACACTTGTTACAACGGGCGACCATGATGACCGAGTGGTTCCTGCACACAGTTTTAAGTTTGCCGCACAGCTACAGGCAAAGCAAAAAGGCCCGAATCCTGTATTAATCCGTATCGGCGTTAATGCCGGACACGGGGCAGGAAAATCGATAACACAAATGATCGAGGAGTATTCCGATATTCAGGCTTTTGCCCTTTATAATATGGGAGCAGAACCTAAGAGAAAATAGAGACTTCCCTAATGTTGAAATGACACAAAAAAGACCCTGCTGTAGCAGGGTCTTTTTTATAACAAATAGCTTACTCCTATCCTACCGTAGTAAAAGCCCTGTATAACGTTATTGGTAAGCTCTTTCCCCTGATAGTTGAACGAGAAGGAAAGGTTCCAGCTGTTTTTGCGGTACATTACTCCTGTTTCGGCTTCAAATCGCCATGGGATAAGCGGAAAAGTTACCGGACTTTCATCATTAAACAGGCTACCCTGTATAGTAGCATCATATATCTGGTAATTTACCTTAGGGCTTATAAAAAGAAAAAACTCACGGGTTTGGTCTCCGCACTTATTATTCCCCTCACTTAAGGTAGCACCATATAATGTAGAATCATACACCGGCTTTAATGGCCTTTTAAAACTTATACGCATCATTGGCCCGGCAGTTATTCCTGTAAAAATGGTTCCTGCTTTGGCCTTTGCCAGAAAATGCAGGTCTACTTTTTCATGCAGTTGCTTAGCAAGCACTTTATGGGAATAAAATGCCCCTACCTGAACCCCTAATGCAGTATGTATCTGGTATTCCCAGCCCCTTACTTTAGGATAGTTGAATACATTGTGCAGTCCTTTCTGAAAAGCCTCTGCTAAAGACTCCTTACCTACAATACCCAACTCAAAATTAAGCTTCAGTACACTTTCGCTTTTATAAAAAACATTGGCACCTGCCTGAGCAAAAAGATAGCCCGCAAAAGGCCTGTCGTGCACATTAATTTCTTCAGCCTTTACACTCTGCGGATTGTACATGTACTGCCCCGCCTTTACTTCACCAATAACCTTAGCGACCTTTTCGTCTCCGGTATAGGCCAGGTAACGGTAAAAAAGTTCTATTCCGTTTGTGTAATAGCGATCGTGTTTAAAGGAAGTATAAAGGTCGTTATCGGATATAAGGCCAATCTCTTTGGGCTTTTGTGCAAACAAAGACCCAAAGCATAAAAGAAGCGGTAATAGCAGTCTTTTATTTCTCATCCTTTGCTTCCGCATTATAATCAAGTTGAACATAACGCATAAGCCTCACAATCTTCCCTTTCCTTCTGTTTATGTATCCTGATGAATTTGTCGCTCTGTATTTAAGCGGATTTGGGAGTATTGCAGCTATACCCGCCGCCTCATAAGCCGTAAGGTCTTTAGCATCCTTATGGTACCAGTGCTGTGCCGCTGCCTGAACGCCATATACACCATCGCCCATTTCTATACTGTTAAGATATACTTCCATAATGCGTTCCTTGCTCCAAAGCAGCTCTATAAGCATCGTAAAGTAAGCCTCAAGCCCTTTACGCACATAGCTCCTGCCCTGCCATAAAAAAACATTTTTTGCCGTTTGCTGGCTAATGGTACTTCCGCCTTTTAGTTTTTTACCTTTCTTATTGCTTTCATAAGCCTTTTGCATCGCCTTAAAGTTAAAGCCATTATGCGTAAGGAAAGTATCATCTTCACTCGCAATCACCGCCTTTTGCATGTGTACCGATATTTCGTCTATAGATACCCAGTCATGGCTGCTGTGCATTTCCTCGCCATCGGCTTTTTGCTCAAAAGCACGAATAACCATTAACGGGGTACACGGCACAGGCACAAACCTTAAAAGCAAGACAGAAAATACCGAAAGCGCAATAAACCAAAGGAATAACTTAAAAAGAAAGCGGAATATTTTTCGCAGCATAAAACAATAGTAAAGATGATTGATATAGCGAAATTACAAATTAGTTAGCAATGACAATATGCTTATCCTATTGATTAGTAAAATATTTACATTTGTTAAAACTGTTATTATGTAAACATGAAACCCTTCATAACTGAAAGACTTATACTAAGAGAGCTATCTGTAAATGATGCATACTATTTTTATTTATTAAATGAGGATACCGAAGTTTTACAATATACCGGAGACATCCCTTTTGAAAATTTAGAAGCTGCAAAACAATTTTTGGCAGAATATGACCAGTATAAAAGATATGGATTAGGCAGATGGGCTGTAATCCGTAAAGATGACAATGCTTTTTTAGGATGGTGCGGATTAAAATATTCTTCAGATAAAAATGAATACGATATTGGTTTCCGTTTTTTCAGACACTATTGGAACATGGGATATGCCACCGAAGCAGCTAAAAAATGTATTGAAGTAGGATTTAATAAATTTAGAATTCCAATTATTATAGGAAGAGTAATGAAAAATAACAGCTCCTCAATAAGAGTTTTGGAAAAAATAGGCCTAACAAGAACAAAAGATTATGATTTTGACGGCCATGAAGGATATATTTATCTGATAAAAAGAAGCCTTAAACCAAATCAGCCAGTTCAGCACCAATAAGGCTTCCTATAGCCACACCCATACCACCAAGCCTTACGCCACAGTAAACGTGTTCTGACACCTTCTCTACTATAGGTTTTTTATGGCTGCCCATACCCATAATACCGCTCCAACGGTGTGCAATGGTAAAATCGGTATTTGGCAAGATCACTTCTTTAAGTAGTTGCTCCAGTCTGTTTTGTATCAGGTCGGTTTCCCCAAATTCAGTAGTGGTCTCACCTTCAAAATCAAGATTTCTTGCCCCGCCAAAAAGAATACGGTTTTCAATATTCCTAAAGTAGTAATAACCTTTCTCAATATGGAAA
Source organism: Flavobacterium alkalisoli (assembly GCF_008000935.1). Classification (NCBI taxonomy): domain Bacteria; kingdom Pseudomonadati; phylum Bacteroidota; class Flavobacteriia; order Flavobacteriales; family Flavobacteriaceae; genus Flavobacterium; species Flavobacterium alkalisoli. The sequence continues at coordinate 1,180,646 of NZ_CP042831.1, read as the reverse complement.
GTCCCGCGAATATCAAGGTTTGGTATAGGTTCTGTAATCAGCACCTGTGCACGGGCAGGTTTTACAGCATGATCAGTAAGTTCGGAAGCAAAACCATTGGTAGCAAAAAGCAGCTTTTTGGTATTAAAAGAAAATCCGCCGATATTAACCTGAACATGGTCGGCTCTTTCATGCCATCCTGTTACGCTGTGGCTGTTAAGAATATGTATGTTACTTGCAGCGGCAATTTTTAAAAGCGCCTGCATCATATTTCCGGTATCAATCTGCCCTTCAAACGGATTAAAGATAAGATACTCCTTTATCCCTTTAAAGTCAAAACGGTCTATCTCTTTTGCAAAGACATCATTCTTAAACAACGGGCGAAGCACATCATTTATAAACGGAAGTTTGCGCAGGCATTCCTCATAACCGTCGGTATTATCCTCAAGGAAAAGTTCATAACCTCCGTACGGTTTGTAATCCAAAACACCATCGCCCAAACGCCTCCTTAAAAGCTTAAGGCCGTTCCATCGTTTATGAATAAGATGCACAACATCCTCTTCGGTATGATTGTTAAGATCCTCAATAATTTCGGAAATACTGCCAAAGCAGGCAAACCCGGCGTTTTTTGTACTGGCACCCTGCGGAAGTGGGCCCTGCTCTAGAATTACAATCTTGCTGTCAGGAAAACGTTCACGAAGGCGAAGCGCGGTATGCAGCCCAACTATGCCGCTGCCTACCACGGTGTAATCTACACCTGTGTACCAGTTTTTAATTTCCCAATAGCTAAGGTTCATAATTAAAAGTCGCCGTGCTTTTCAGCCTCTTCTTCTGCTTCTTCCTCGGTAACTTTTTTACCTTTAAGTGCATTAAGAACAAGAGGTACTGTTGTAACAGCAATAATGATTAGTATTATATATTCTATATAAGACTTAAGGTCTATATTAAGTTTTGCAAGGAACAGCTCATACAGGTAGTGTCCAGAAAATATAAGCGTAAACGCCCATAATATGGAGCTTATTATATTGTAAAGCATGAACTTTTTACGGTCCATTTTTACAACACCTGCAATAATAGGTGCAAATGTCCTGATGATAGGAAGGAAACGGGCAAAAACAATAGCCCTGCCCCCGTGCTTTTCAAAAAAGTCGTGCGACTGGTACAGGTATTTCTTTTTAAACCAAAAAGTATCTTTCTTGTTATATAGGTAATTTCCGCTCTTGGCACCAAACCAGTAACCAAACGTATTACCTACTATACCGGCACCTGCAACAAGCAGTGCAAGGATAACCACATTTAAAAAGTCGCTCTCAATATTAAACAGGGTACCCATAAGTTCACCGCTGTAAATCCCCGCAAGGAATAAAAGGCTGTCACCCGGAAGGAAGAATCCGGCAAAAAGGCCGGTTTCGGCAAAAACAATAAACAGTACTACATAGATACCTACTGCTACTCCGCCAATTTCAAGATTAATATAAAACTCAGGATTTAATAACTGTGTCCAGTGAAAACTGTCCATATTTCTTCAAAAATTATAATCGTTACCGTAAAAATTTTGTGCTTTTAAGCGCCTCCCTCATTTGCCAAAACCCGTACGATTGCATCAATAACCATACCTGATATGCGGCTTTCATTTTAAGTTCGTGAAAATAACTATATTTTTTCAATCCTGCGTTCTCTTAATGTTTTTAAACAGTTCTTTTATGCTTTTTTCAAACATTTAACAATACATCGACCGCTTTATTGCTACTCTAACAAAAATTTACTCCTTTTTATAAATTTACCTTATTAAATAAAATCCTTACTTTTAGGGCCTCTTAACAGAAAAAACAATGAAAAAACTACTTATTTTAACCTTAAGTGTTATGGGATTAACCGCTACGGCTCAAGACCACATGACTCCTGAATTGCTATGGAAACTGGGCAGGATAAGCCCTTTAGGCATTACTAAAGACGGAAAGAATATAATTTACAAGGTATCTACCCCTGATGTAGACGAGAATGAATTCAACTCTAAGTTTTACATTATTCCGGTTAACGGAGGTGAGGGTAAGGAAATTGAAGATTATAAGAATCTACTGAAAGACCGTAATGTATCACCGGACGGAAAGTACCTTTTAAGCAGCCAGGAAATTAAGGTTGAAAAAGTAAACGGCGGAGACTACTATCCGGAACTGGACAAGTCTACCGTACAAATATATGACGGACTGGATTATCGCCACTGGGATACCTGGAATGAGGGAAAACACAATCATGTAGGTTATTCTCCTATAGATAATGCCGATAATTTTACCGACATAATGAAAGGTGAGCCTTATGATTCTCCACAAAAGCCTTTTGGCGGTGAAGAGGATTATACATGGACACCTAACGGAAATATTGTTTACGTTTCTAAGAAAAAATCAGGAACAGCATATGCCACAAGTACCAATACTGATTTGTATGAGTATGATATGGCAACCAAAACCACTAAGAACCTTACTCCAAATAACCCTGGATATGATACTCAGCCTGCATTTTCTCCCCAGGGAGATTTAACATGGTTACAGATGAAGCGTGACGGTTATGAAGCCGACAAGAATGACATCATTGTTCGCCATAAAGGTGCAGACATCAACCTTACTGCAGGATGGGATGGCACTGTAGATTCTTTCACATGGAGTGCAGACGGTAAAAAAGTATATTTCCTTGCCCCTATAGACGGTACAAAACAGCTTTTTGAAGTTAACTTCCCGGGACTTACTAGAATTGCCGTAAGGGTTACTCAGCTTACAGATGGTTACTGGGACGTAAACAGCATCATCGGTTTTTCAGACAACAATGTTGTTGTTACAAGATCTGACATGAACCATGCTAACGAGCTTTACAGCTACAACCTTAAGAAAAAGGACTGGAAACAGCTTTCGCATGTAAACGATGCTGCTTATTCTAAAATAGCTTTAAGCAAAACAGAGAAAAGATATGTTACCACTTCCGATGGCAAAAAAATGCTGGTATGGGTAATACTTCCTCCTAACTTTGATGCTAATAAAAAATACCCTACCCTGCTTTACTGCCAGGGAGGACCACAGTCGGCACTGTCACAATTCTATTCTTTCCGCTGGAACTTCCAGGTTATGGCTGCTCAGGGTTATGTAGTAGTAGCCCCTAACAGGAGAGGTATGCCGGGCCACGGTGTTGCATGGAACGAAGCCATAAGTAAAGACTGGGGTGGTGACGTTATGAACGACTATCTTGCAGCAATAGATGATGTTGCTAAAGAACCTTATGTAGACAAAAACCGTTTAGGTGCCGTAGGTGCCAGCTATGGAGGATACTCCGTATTCTATCTTGCAGGCATCCACAACAAACGTTTTAAAACCCTTATTGCTCACGACGGTGTATTTAACCTTCAAAGTATGTATGGCACTACCGAAGAGGTTTTCTTTACCAATTGGGACGGTGGCGGAGCTTACTGGGAAAAGGATAATGCCGTAGCGCAAAAAACATTCTCTCAGTTTAATCCAATAAACAATGTAGACAAATGGGACACTCCTATCCTTATATTCCAGGGCGATAAAGACTTCAGGGTACCAATCGGTCAGGGTCAGGAAGCCTTCCAGGCAGCACAGCTTAGAGGCATAAAAAGCCGTTTTATAGTTTTTCCGGATGAAAACCACTGGGTATTAAAACCACAAAACGGAATGGTATGGCAGCGCGAATTTTTTAAATGGCTTAAAGAAACCTTGTAAAAAACGTAACATTTAGATAATTTTAGCGACTATTTAAAAACAAAAATCAAATTACTACTTATGTATAAATTTTCAGTTAAACCAATTCTTGCAGCAACAGTGCTGTTGGCAGGTATGAATGCCGGGTTTGCACAGGATTACCTGGTTAACTCGTTAAAAAACAACCAAAGTGAAAACAGTAAAGACTCTTTTCAGTTTACCGAAGTAATAAATATTGAAAATACGCCGGTAAAAAGCCAGGGGTCTTCAGGTACGTGCTGGAGTTACTCTGCAAACTCTTTCCTTGAGTCGGAAATGATAAGAATGGGCAAAGAGCCTGTAGAGATTTCTCAAATATATACTGCACGTAACGCTTATATAGAAAAAGGGAAAAACTATGTACGTATGCATGGTGCTATTACCCTTGGTGATGGTGGTGCACTGCACGATGTAATAAACATGTACCGCAAATATGGTGCTTTACCGCAAAGCGAATATACCGGACTAAACTACGGTACCGCTAATAACAAATTTGCAGAAATGCAAACTATGGCTCAGGGTGTTCTTGAAGCTGCCGTTAAAAACCCTAACGGAGAACTTACACCAAACTGGATTAAGGCTTACACAGCAGTTATCGACTCTTACCTTGGTGAGGTTCCTGAATCATTTAAATACAAAGGAAAAACATATACTCCGCAAACTTTTGCTAAAGAGGTTATAGGTATTAATGCCGATGATTATGTAGAAATCTCTTCATTTAAAGAACACCCGTACTATACTAAATTTACTTTAATGGTACCGGACAACTGGTCTCTTGATCAGGTTTACAATGTAAAAATGAACGAGCTTACCGATATTATTGACAACGCTCTTAAAAAAGGTTACTCTGTAGCCTGGGCCGGTGACGTTAGCGAAAAAGGCTTTAGCTGGAAAAACGGTGTTGCTTACATTCCTTCAAAAGAATTTAGTGATATGACTCCGCAGGAAAGAGAGGAGATATTTAAAGGTCCTAAACCTGAAATGGAAATCACAGAAGATTTGCGTCAGGCTGCTTTTGACAACTATAACACTACCGATGATCACGGTATGCACATTGTAGGTATCACTAAAGACCAAAACGGTAAAGAGTACTACATCATCAAAAACTCTTGGGGTGCTACAAACGACTACAAAGGATATATGTATATGACTAAAAACTTTGTAAAGTATAAAACTACTGCTATCCTTCTTCACAAAGGAGGGGTTCCTTCATCTATCGCTAAAAAATTAGACATTAAGCAATAATTGCTTAATTACAGGATATAACTAAGCCCGAAGCAATGCTTCGGGCTTTTTGTTTATAATAAGTTCAAATTACACATTCCCGTAGCAGGAGCGGGTTAAACCGCTATCTTTATATACTTATAATCACAGCACATTCAAACACGCTAAAAAATACTATTTTATGAGAAGAGTATTTATTCTTTTTACAATTACTTCCTTATCCATTATTGCATTACTAACTTACATTAACTGGAAATCCATTTTACTACTGCTTATTTTTCTGCCTCTTATACTAATGGGGCTCTACGACATGTACCAGTCTAAAAAGACAATACGCCGTAACTTCCCTCTTTTAGGAAGGCTACGTTATGTATTGGAATCCATAGGACCTGAAATGCGCCAGTATTTTATCGAAACAGATCTTGACGGAAAGCCTTTTAACCGTCTGCAACGAAGTTTGGTTTACCAGCGCAGTAAAAAGGAACTTGACACCATGCCATTTGGTACCCAGCTTAATATTTATGATATAGGCTACCAATGGATAAACCACAGTATAAATGCCATCCCTTTTGCCGACATCAATTTTAGCCCAAGGGTAATAATCGGTTCTTCGCAATGTGAAAAACCATATTCGGCCAGTCTTTTCAATATTAGCGCTATGAGCTATGGCTCATTGAGCAAAAACGCAATTCTGGCACTAAATGCCGGAGCCAAAATAGGCGGCTTCTATCATAACACAGGCGAAGGGGGATTATCTCCTTATCATCTTAGTGAAGGCGGAGACATCGTTTGGAACATAGGTACCGGCTATTTTAGCTGTCGTGATGGCGAAGGTAAATTCAATTATGACGAATACGCCAAAAGAGCTGTACTCGATTCGGTAAAAATGATTGAGATAAAATTCTCCCAAGGTGCAAAACCCGGACATGGCGGAATACTGCCTAAAGAAAAAGTTACCGACGAAATTGCCGCTATCCGTATAGTGAGTAAAGGGCACGATATTGTATCGCCACCTTACCACTCGGCATTTACAAATCCGTTAGAACTGATGGATTTTGTAAAGCTGCTTAGAAAGGGATCCGGAGGAAAACCTGTAGGTATTAAAATATGTATCGGTAACAAATCAGAATTCATTTCTATTTGTAAAGCCATGGTTGAAACAGGAACCTATCTTGACTTTATTACAGTTGACGGAGGTGAAGGAGGAACAGGAGCTGCACCTCAGGAATATTCAGATCACGTAGGGATGCCACTTCGCGATGCACTCGCTTTTGTATACGACTGCCTTGTGGGCTTTGGAATAAAAGACCAGATAAAGATTATTTGCAGCGGAAAGATTGTGAGCGGATTTGACATTATTAAAACCCTTGCCACAGGGGCCGACTTATGTAATTCTGCCAGAGGGATGATGTTTGCCCTGGGGTGTATCCAGGCTTTAGAGTGCCACGCCAACACCTGTCCTACGGGTGTCGCAACACAAGATCCTGAGCTGGTTAAAGGACTTGTACCACAGGAAAAGAAACACCGTGTGGCAAGCTTTCAGCATGAAACGGTAAAAAGCGCAATGGAACTTATGGCTTCCGCCGGATTAAGGCACCCTGATGAAGTAGACAGAAGTGTTGTGAGCATGAGAACTGACCGAACAAAGATTGAAACATTTCTGGAAACCTATCCAGAGCCAAATAAAGGCTGTATGCTCGAAGAATCGACCGTACCCCCCACATTCCTTCATTTTTGGAAAAAAGCTTCAGCAGAACGCTTTTAAATAAAAAATCCCGAAGCGTCGCTTCGGGATTTTCTTTCTATTGCTTTTTAATTCTTAAGCTGCTTCTTTTACAACTTTTAAGCCTCCGTTTGATTTGGAAGCCCTGCTAAGTCTTTTAATAGCCAAATCGGCAAATTTCTTAGCATCCTTCTTATTATCTACAGACACCCTAACCTTTACATTTTGACCTCCTTTTAACTTTATCAGCATATAGTAGCTCTTCTCTGCCATTACAACAGAAAAAACAGATATACCAATAGCTACAAAAGAAAGTAAGATGAACATGGCTCCGTCAAGCATGGCACGTTGCAGGTAAAGCAAAACAAAAATACTTGATGGCATTAGCGCCCACATAACTGATTTTAAGCTGACATTGACGCCAAACTTAATTTTTTTAATCTCTTTAAATTCAATTTCGTCTTCCCTGTGTGCAGAGGCAAGTACGATTTTGTCATTAAAAAGTTTGCCGCAGCTGTTATTGAACAGCGGCATTTCTAACTTTTTCATAGGTTTTTTATTAGTTTTTCTCTTTCGTTTACAAAAGTAACATCTTATGGTCAAAAAACCCTAATGAAATCTTAAGATTTTTATAACCTGAAAGTCCAATCTAAATAGTAAATTACGCGCGTCTCCCTTTTCATAGGCTTTTCATGAAAGGTATTTATTTTTTAATTATGTTAAAGTTTTGTTAAATCTACATATCTACCACTTCCTTATACACCCTTGCGTTAGCAGAACGATTAGCAACATAAATTTTATACTGCGAATCATTAAGCACAGATTTTAATTTTCCATCCCTCTCTTCATCATATACCTTCTTATTTTTTGATTTTTGAACAACGGTAGCTCCTGGATTATCAACTACCTTTTGAAGGTAGTCTTTATTAATTGCCAAAACTCTGCTGTATTGTCCGTCATTAAGAGAAAGTTGAGACTTCATATGAGCGGTTACTTTTACTGCTCCTTCCTGCACTTTATCCTGTGCATTTACAGCTACTGTAAACACTAAAAAAAGCGCAAGTGTAGTGATAAAGCTTCTTAAGCTAAGTGTAAATTTGTTTGTCATGGTTGGTTAATTTTTTAGTTAATGCACTCTAATATAAAAAAATTGACACCAACATGAAAGAGCATAAAAAAAGCCTGCAATTTTGCAGGCTTTTTCCTATTTACTTTTTAACTACATATTTAATTTGCAGGTTCATTCATTTTGAAACTCTCCATGAACTTAGTTGTATAATTACCCGCCACATAATCCGGCTCATCCATAAGCTGTCTGTGGAAAGGTATAGTCGTTTTAACACCTTCAATAACAAACTCATCAAGAGCACGCTTCATTTTGTTTATAGCCTCTTCCCTTGTTTGGGCAGTTGTTATAAGCTTTGCGATCATTGAATCGTAGTTAGGCGGAATTGTATAACCTGAGTATACGTGAGTATCTAAACGCACTCCGTGACCTCCCGGCATGTGTAGGGTAGTAATTTTACCTGGTGACGGCCTAAAGTCGTTATATGGATCCTCAGCATTGATACGACACTCTATTGAGTGAAGCTGCGGAAGATAGTTCTTACCTGAAATAGGCACACCTGCAGCTACTAATATCTGCTCACGGATAAGGTCATAATCAATAACCTGCTCTGTAATAGGGTGCTCTACCTGAATACGGGTATTCATCTCCATGAAGTAGAAGTTTCTATGCTTATCTACAAGAAACTCAACTGTACCGGCACCTTCATACTGAATATATTCTGCTGCTTTAACAGCTGCTGTACCCATAGCCTCACGAAGCTCGTCTGTCATGAATGGAGACGGAGTTTCTTCAGTAAGTTTCTGGTGACGTCTTTGTACTGAACAGTCTCTTTCAGAAAGGTGACATGCTTTACCAAAAGAGTCTCCTACAACCTGAATCTCGATGTGTCTTGGCTCTTCGATAAGTTTTTCCATATACATACCGTCGTTACCAAAAGCAGCACCAGCTTCCTGCTTAGCACTTTCCCATGCTTTTTGAAGGTCTTCGGCTTTCCATACTGCCCTCATACCTTTACCACCACCACCGGCAGTAGCTTTAAGCATTACAGGGTAACCAAATTCTTTGGCAAGTTTTTGAGCATGCTCAAAAGACTCAAGAAGTCCGTCAGAACCCGGCACACATGGTACGCCTGCCGCTTTCATGGTAGCTTTTGCAGTCGCTTTGTCACCCATTTTTTCAATCATCTCAGGAGAAGCACCAATAAATTTAATACCGTGCTCCTGGCATATTTTAGAGAACTTGGCATTCTCTGAAAGGAAACCGTACCCGGGATGTATTGCATCTGCATTTGTAATCTCTGCAGCAGCAATAATGTTAGACATTTTAAGATATGATAAATTGCTTGGTGCAGGACCTATACATACAGCTTCATCAGCAAATTTTACGTGAAGGCTTTCTGCATCAGCAGTAGAATATACTGCTACGGTCTTGATGCCCATCTCCCTGCAGGTTCTTATTACACGTAGTGCAATCTCTCCCCTGTTTGCAATTAATATTTTTTTAAACATCGTTTGAAATTTTAAATTGAACTGTAAATTTTAAATAAAGCAAATGAGGAAGTTTCTTCCTCATTCGTATATCAGTATCTAAAATTCCTTATGACGGATCAACCAAGAATAAAGGCTGATCGAACTCAACAGGTGAAGCATCGTCAACTAATACCTTAACGATTTTACCTGAAACTTCAGATTCGATCTCGTTGAATAACTTCATAGCTTCGATAACACAAACCACATCTCCTTTAGAGATTGTGCTTCCTACCTCAACAAACGGAGCTTTATCCGGAGAAGGTTTTCTGTATAAAGTACCTATGATAGGCGATTTTATAGTTATATATTTAGAATCATCTTCAGCAGCAGCTGGTGCAGCAGGAGCGGCAGCCGGTGTAGCGGCAGGCGCCGGTTGATGCATTACCTGAGGAGCCGGTTGTCCTACAGGAACGTGCTGTACATAAGTAGTAGCAGCTTCTGCACCTGCTTCTGTAGTTTTGATGGTGATTTTAAAATCATCCATTTCTAATTTTACTTCGGTAGCACCGGATTTTGCTACAAACTTAATTAGGTTTTGAATTTCTCTAATATCCATAATTTCCGAATTTTGTTTAGTTTGTTCTATTTTTTATCGTAGGCCCATTTAAGATAAATTGAACCCCATGTAAAACCTCCTCCAAAAGAAGCAAAAACAAGGTTATCGCCTTTCTTCAAAAGGTGTTCAAAATCGTTTAAAAGCAAAGGTAGTGTTGCTGATGTTGTATTACCGTATTTTTCGATATTAATCAGCACTTTAGATTCATCCAGGTTCATTCTTGATGCAGTGGCATCAATAATTCTTTTGTTTGCCTGGTGGGCAATAAGCCAGTCTACATCATCGTGAGAAAGATTATTGCGTTGCATTATCTTTTCACTTACGTCGGCCATGTTAGATACCGCATACTTAAATACGGTCTTACCGTCCTGAAAAACATAATGCTGTTTGTTTGCCACAGTTTCTGCAGACGGAGGAAGTAAAGACCCTCCCGCATCAATTTTAAGATATTCACGACCAATACCGTCGCTTCTTAAATATTCATCCTGCAAACCAAGACCTTCTTCATTTGGTTCAAACAATGCAGCACCTGCACCGTCTCCAAATATAATACAGGTTGCCCTGTCTGTATAATCTATAATAGATGACATTTTATCTGCCCCTATAAGAAGTACTTTTTTATACCTGCCGCTTTGAATATAAGCTGCAGCGGTAGACATACCGTATAAAAAGCTGGAACATGCTGCCTGCAAGTCGTATGCAAAGGCATTAACAGCGCCTATTTGTGAAGCCACATAAACCGCAGTGGCAGCCACAGGCATATCAGGAGTTGCTGTTGCAACAAGAACCATATCGATGTCCTCCGGTTTTGTTCCTGATTTTTTCAGCAGGTCTTCTGCTGCTTTTATAGCCAAAAAGGAAGTCCCTTTATCTTTATCTTTAAGTATACGCCTTTCTTTAATACCTGTACGGGTGGTAATCCATTCGTCATTAGTATCAACCATAGTTTCCAGAACCTGGTTAGAAAGGACAAAATCTGGCACATAAGCCCCTACAGCTGTAATGGCGGCTGTTATTTTATTCATAAGGATAAATTATTTCTATTCAAATCCGGGATTTGAAAAAGTGGTGGAAATTACAAAAAAAATATAAAATCGCTTGTAATAATCCTCCTTAATTTCAAATAGATTGCGTTTAACAAAAAAACTCTCACTATGTGAGAGTTTTTCTCTTATATCTTAACAATTAAGCAACCGCTTCCTGCTTGTCTATTACTACCTGTCCTCTGTAGTACATTTTACCTTCATGCCAGTATGCTCTGTGGTATAAATGTGCTTCTCCGGTTACTGGACATGTAGCAATTTGAGGAACAGACGCCTTATAGTGTGTCCTTCTCTTGTCTCTTCTCGTTTTCGAGGTCTTTCTCTTAGGATGTGCCATTTTACTATATTATTTATCCGTTAATAGTTTTTTTAATTGATCCCAACGGGGATCTGTATTATCTTCTTTTTTATGTTCTTCTTTGGGAGCAAGCTCCTTCAGTTTGTCTAAAATTTCGGCGTTTAGCGTACCGTCTTTAATTCCCGGATGAATTCGTTTTGAAGGAACCGAAAGCACGATCATTTCATAAATGTACTGGCTTACGTCAACCTGATACTCACCATGCGGCAACACCAGCATCTCTTCATTCTCATCATTGTACTCATCCCCAAATTTCACTATGAGGTTAAGCTTACCTTTTACAGGTAAATCAAAATCTTCATTAGAAAGGTCACATGGTACATTTACAGTACCTTTATGCTTAAACGTTAACTCAAGCATTGTGCTCTTTTTCTCCAGAACTAAATTTACTTTAACATTTACGTCGTTAAACTCTTCAAAGTTAAAATCATCAAAGAACGCTTTTCCTATCTCAAATTCAAACTGATGCTTCCCTTGTTTTAACCCGGCGAACTGGATTAAAAATTCTTTATTCACTTTCATGTGTAGCAATTTTTAGATTTCACATGAATTTACGGATTATATACCATCTACACAACCCCAACTCACTTCATCACAACAGTTTTGAGCGTGCAAAGATATAAAATTATTGTAAATCCAAACCTGTTATCAACATTTTTTTGTTTATAACTGCTTTTCTTTTGTTTTTAGCGGATTTTTGGTTATTTCACTGTAATCATTTCGGTTATTAAACACATCCAGTGCTAAATAAACCGCCTCCTTAAAAGAGTTAAAATCGGCCTCACCCTTACCTGCAATATCATAAGCCGTTCCATGATCGGGAGAAGTTCTTATACCTTCAAGTCCTGCAGTATAATTTACACCGTTACCAAAAGAAAGCGTTTTAAACGGCACAAGCCCCTGATCGTGATAAGCCGCAATAACCGCATCATACTTTTCATAAGACCCGTTACCAAAGAACCCGTCGGCAGAAAACGGCCCGAAAGCAAGAATACCTTCATCAAACAGCTCTCTTAATGCAGGCTTCATTACCTTATCATCTTCATCACCTATAACACCATTATCTCCGCAATGCGGGTTTACGCAAAGCACGGCTATTCTTGGCCTGTTAACCCTAAAGTCCTGCTTAAGCGCATTGTTTACCGTAGTTATCTTTTTCTTTATAAGCTCTGCCGTTAAATGAGAAGCAACTTCGTTAACCGGTAAATGATCGGTTAAAAGCCCTACCTTTAAACTATCGTGTACCATAAGCATAAGGGCATCGCCCTCCAGTTCCTGATTCAGATAATCGGTATGTCCGGGGAATTTAAATTCTTCCGACTGAATATTATATTTATTTATAGGTGCCGTTACCAGCACATCTATTTCTTTATTTTTCAGAGCCTCTGTAGCAGCGGTAAACGATTTTATGGCATACTTTCCTACTGCCTCATCGTTTACACCAAATTCTATATTAACTCCTTCACGCCATACATTTAGCACATTTAGTTTACCATGCACTAACTGATCTATACTGTCTATACCATGCAGCGGCATATCAAGACCCAATGTTTTCCTTACAAAGGACATAATTTTTGCATTAGCAAAGATTACCGGAGTACACATCTCCATCATTCTGCTGTCCTCAAAGGTCTTCAGAACTACTTCACTGCCTATTCCGTTTAGGTCTCCTATAGATATACCTACAATTACATTTTCTGCTTTTTTGGTCATAATGGCGCTTTAATTTGCTACTTTTGAATTGCAAATTTATAAAATTAAATCAGGATGTTTACAGGAATCGTAGAAACACTTGGAACCATTAGAGAATTAAGGAAAGACAACGACAATCTTCACATAACCATACACTCATCTTTAACACCCGAACTTAAAATTGACCAAAGCGTATCACACAACGGGGTTTGCCTAACAGTAGTATCACTTACCGAAGAAACCTACACTGTAACAGCCATTAGGGAAACGCTTGAAAAAACCAATTTAGGCTTATGGAAAGAAGGTGAAATAGTAAATTTGGAAAGAGGCATGAAACTGGGCGACAGGCTGGATGGCCATATCGTACAGGGACATGTTGACCGAACGGGTATATGCAAAAGTGTAGAAGAGGCTAACGGAAGCTGGTACTATACTTTTGAATATGACAGGAATTTAAGCAACATCACTATAGAAAAAGGCTCGATTACCGTAAACGGGGTTAGCCTTACTGTAGTAAACTCTAAACCAAATGAGTTTAGCGTTGCAATTATACCTTATACTCACGAGCACACTAACTTTAAACACATAAAAGCGGGCACCGTAATTAACCTGGAGTTTGATGTGATAGGAAAGTATGTGAGTCGTATCCACGAACTGAGAAATTAACTTTCGTTCAACCCTACATATAAGATTATTTTCATAGCTTTGTTAGAAAATAATCTTATATGTATGATCGTATCCGTGAAAAGCTATCTATTTTAGCTGATGCCGCCAAGTATGATGTATCCTGCTCTTCCAGCGGAAGTAACAGAAAAAACGACAATAAAGGTCTTGGTAATAGCCACGCCAGTGGCATTTGCCACACTTATACCGAAGACGGGCGTTGTGTTTCGCTGCTAAAAATTCTCCTTACCAACCATTGCATTTATGATTGTGCCTTTTGTGTTTCCCGCAAAAGCAACGATATAAAACGTGCTGCTTTTACCGTACAGGAAGTAGTAGATCTTACTATCAGCTTTTACCGCCGTAACTATATTGAAGGATTATTTTTAAGTTCTGGTATATTTAAGGATGCCGACTTTACAATGGAGCGCCTTTTACGAATTGTAAAAAAACTTCGCCTTGAGGAGCGCTTTAACGGCTACATTCACTTAAAGACCATACCCGGCGCGAGCCAGGAACTGCTTACAGAAGCAGGATTATATGCAGATAGGATGAGCATTAACCTGGAAATGCCCACCGAAACAGGATTAAAACTCCTTGCCCCAGACAAATCGCACGAAGAGGTAAAAAAACCCTTAGGCTTTATAGAAAACACCATTACACAATATAAGGACGAAAAGAAAACCGGACTCATTAAGAGCATCCCGAAGTTTGTACCTGCCGGACAAAGCACCCAAATGGTAATAGGTGCCACACCGGAAACAGACATGGAAATTATGTACAGCGCTGCCGAATATTATAAGAATTTCAAACTGAAAAGGGTTTATTATTCCGGTTATATACCAATCAGTTACGACAGCCGTATGCCGCAAATAGGCAGCCAGCCTCCCCTGCTTCGCGAAAACCGACTTTACCAGACCGACTGGCTTATGCGTTTTTATGGCTTTGAAGTACAGGAGCTGCTTAACCCTCACAATCCGCATCTGGATACCGACATTGACCCCAAACTAAGTTGGGCGCTACGCAATCCTGAGCAGTTTCCCGTTGACATTAATACTGCCGATTATCGCATGATACTTCGCATACCGGGCATAGGAACACAATCAGCATTAAAGATTATAAGGGCAAGAAAATTCGGAAAGCTTCGCAGCGACCAGCTCAAAAAAATCGGTATTGCCTATAACAGGGCCAAATTTTTTATGCGTTGTGCAGATACACCCTACCAGCTTAATGACCCGGAGCCATCGCATATTAAAGGACTTATTCTTAGCGAAACCAACAGTAAATACCTAAAAGTTGCACAAAACCAGCTAAGCCTGTTTTAATTATGATTACTTATGTTTTTGACGGAAGCTTTGAAGGATTGCTTACGGCTATTTTTGAATTTTATGAATACAAACCCAAAGCTGTAAAATTGGTTTGGGACAGGCACTATCAGCCTTCAATGCTAGAAGAACCACATACAGTAACAAGCGACCCAACTAAGGCAGACAGGGTTTGGAAAGGACTGAAAAAGAAAATAAGCCCCGAATGGCTGTTTAATTTTTACAGAACATACCTTAGTGAGGACCCTGTTATTTTTCAGCACCTGTTTGAATTTGCCAGATACGTTTTTGATAACCCGCAGGGAGCAGAAAACAATTTTGGCAACCCACATGTAATGGCCGTTTCTAAAATGAACAGAATGGTAGGCCGTGAAAAACATCGTTTTACTGCCTTTATACGTTTTCAGCAAACAGCAGATGGTATTTACTATGCTCCTGCCGAACCCGACTTTAATATACTCCCACTTATTTCCTCCTTTTTTAAGAAGCGCTTTGCCGACCAAAAATGGGTCATCTATGATGTAAAAAGAAAATACGGACTCTATTATAACCTCAACACGGTAGAGATAATCTCTTATGAATTTATACAGAACGTAGACACTTCAAAAACGTTGCTTCCTGCTAACATGCTGGACGAAAAAGAAGAGCTCGCAGATGTGCTTTGGAAAGACTATTATAAGAGCACAAATATACCTGCAAGAAAGAACATGAAACTTCATATTCAGTATTTACCTAAGAGATATTGGAAATATCTCAACGAAAAACATGAGAAAAATTAGACAAATCCCTGTTAATCAATAAAAAAATAGAATTTTATAGATTTTACGTAAATCAAATAATGAATAATTTTTTTCCAGCATTAGCTCGCTTTTTTTTAAAAATATTTACAAAACAAATACAATGTTTTATTTGTAACATTTTTAAATACAATTGTTATAAAACGAAAACACCTTATTTTTAAGGCATTTTTAGCAAAACGTTAATAAAACTAAAAAATTTAGCTTTTCATTAACATTTTAACATCATTTTTCATAATTAACTTTAAAAAGCTAAAAAACAGATGTTTAACCAATCTAAAACCATGCCTTACTATGAGGAACTTTTCATGGCCGCTAAAAACGCGGCACATGCTGGCACTTGCAATATTTTTTATTGCATTCACACACACAGTAAATGCACAGCAGGCAATTTCAATCCTTTGGGATAAAGAAACAGGATGTCTTGTCTACGACGAGAAAAAACGTGAGTACGTAGAAGACATTAACGACGGACCCTGTGTAAGGGTTTGCGAATTCAGCACAGTTACCTATTCCTTAACAGGCAATAGCGCAAACTGGAACAACACACAATGGACGGTAGGTGGAGGTACAATCCAAAGCCAGAGCCTTACACAGTGTGTAGTTGTTTGGGGATCTTCCGGCGCAGCATCAGTTACTGCCGAGGTAACCAAAAATGACGGAACTGTACAGGTAGAAGAAATTTGCGTGGAAATTATTGTTTCACCAAAAGCTTTGTTTACGGTACAGCCTTACAGCCCGGGACAAACCGTGGAAGCCTGTATAGGTCAGGATTTGTATTTTACTAACTTATCAGATAATATGGGAGGCACTGAGCTTATCTCCTATTTCTGGGATTTTGGTGACAATACAACTTCTACAGAGTTTGAGCCGGTACACGCTTATCAGCAAGACGGTTTATATACGGTATACTTAACCGTAACTAATGCCTGTAACTGTACAAGCACCTTTGAAATGAACATTAACGTAGACAAATTCCCTGGCGTTGAGATCGTTTGCCCCGGAGTTGTTTGTGATGGGGCGACTGCTACTTACAGCGTTAATGATCAGGTTGGGCAACTTTGTGCTAATGTAGGCTTTAACTGGCATGTAGATGGTGGCCATATTGTGTCGCCACAACCATACGGACAGAGCATTGATGTGGTATGGGATAACGTAGACGAATCAGGATTTGGTTATGTAAGCTTTGATGCTACAGGTTGTGACATTAAATGTGCAGGTGTAACTACCATAAAAGTTCCTGTAATATTAAGTAAAGGCACAATTTTAGGTGATTCTACAATATGTATTGGAGAGCAAAACATATACAAATTACCACAGTGGCCATCTACAAACTTTACATGGACTCTAAATGCAAACGGAACAGGTGCATATTTAATAAACACACCTCTTGCCAATGAAGTTGTAGTATCAGCTCCAAGTTCTCCGGGAACTATAATCCTAAGTGCAACTTACAACAACACATTACTAAACTGTGGAGGTACGGCAGAAATACAAATTACCGTTAAGCCAAAAGCAGAA
Organism: Flavobacterium alkalisoli; assembly: GCF_008000935.1. Classification (NCBI taxonomy): domain Bacteria; kingdom Pseudomonadati; phylum Bacteroidota; class Flavobacteriia; order Flavobacteriales; family Flavobacteriaceae; genus Flavobacterium; species Flavobacterium alkalisoli. The sequence continues at coordinate 1,163,418 of NZ_CP042831.1, read as the reverse complement.
ATATCCGGTGATACCGCGATGTGTGTAAACAGTACAGAAACTTACCAGTTAAGTAATGGCTACTCAGGTTCATGGACTCTAACAGGACCGGACGGCACACTAACAGGTAGCGGAAACACATTTACAAAAACATTTACAGTAGCCGGAAATTACATTTTAAATGTAAACGGGACCACCTTCTGTAGATCAAATCAGATATCTATAGTAATAAGAAATAAAGAGCAGGCTCCTCCTGCAATTACAGGACCACCTACAGCATGTCCCGGTATTGCAGAAACCTACTCGGTAACAAACAGCGTTCCGGGCACAATAATAACCTGGCAGGTAACCGGCGGCACAATTAACGGTAGCGATACCGGCAACAGCATTAATGTTACATTTGCAGGCCCGGGCCCATATGAAGTAAGGGCAAGGAGAGAAAACTCTACTGACCCTAACTGTCCGTCAGATTATGTTATAAAAACAGTAACTGCACCGGTGGTTAATGCACCAATTTTGGGAGATAATATTGTTTGTGGTAGTAGCTATGCAACATACCAAACTAATTATACCGATGGTGAATTCTACTCATGGAGCATAAGTCCTTCAAACAGAGGTAGTGTTAGCACAGGAAACGGAACCAATCAGGTAGAAATCCTTTGGAATCAGGAATCGGCAACCGGAGTGGTGCTAAAATTAGTTGTTACAAAATGTGGTATCCCTCATGAAGAGTTTTTTTATGTAGATATTGTACAAACCCCTCCTGCATCATTAGTAAATCCAATTACATCTATATGTGCCGATACTCCTTTCAGCTTAACAATGACAGGTGTAACAACGGGTACTGTTACGTGCGATTTTGGTGATGGCTCAATACCATATACCAGTACTAATCCACTGGCTCCTATTCTTTATTCTTATGACAATATAACTGGTGGTAACACTAATTATACTGTACATATTACTATACAAAACCCTAATGGCTGCCCAATGCCGGCAGAAATATTCCATACTATTACGGTTATACCTGCACCGGTAGCAAGTATTACTCCGGGTGGTACTTATTCTGTATGTCCGGAATCTGCTATAGATGACATACTAACCGTAAATATTCAGGGAGGTTTTGGAAGTGCTTCAAGTGTAATATGGTACCATAATGGCAATGTTATAGCCTCAGGCGTACCTAGTATAGACCTTGGCGCATTAGCATTAGGATATGGTGAGTATTATGCCGAGGTAAGTAATGGTTATTGTACTACTGTTACCAACAAGGTAAAATACAACGGCAACTGTAATGTAACACCTTGTACTATAACACCGGAACCAACAGTAACAGTATTTGGAACAAATAACTGTGGTGTTATTTCTGCAACTGCAAGTGCATCAGGAAGCCCTACAGGATATCAGTGGTTCTCGCAACCGGCTGCCTTATCTGTATCTTCTGTTACTTCAACATCAGCACAGTTTACATTTGGTGAATCGGGTACTTACAGAATTTATTACAGAGCAATTTATGGTAGTTGTGCAGTAGACAAATATTATGACGTGCTGGTGCCTTACATGCCAGATCTAAGATATAATATTACCTGCGGCACAGGAGGTAATTATAGTGTTACCCTATTAGACCACTCAAATTACCATCCGCTTACTCCTATGCAAAACTACGAGTTTATAGTAGATGGCGGCACGGTGTCTAACAGCCCGGCTAACTCTTATACTCTTAACTTAGCTCCTGGTAATCATACTCTACAACTTATCATTCAAGGCAGCGGGTATCCTGCATGCAGCACAAGCCCAATAACAATAAACCTGCCTGATATGCCTGATGCCAGCTTTACAATACCGGCAGAAATATGTCAGGGTACTCCTTTTGATTTAGCATTAGATACTCCACAGTCGGGATTAACCTATGAGTGGGTATTTGCAGATGGTTCAACAAACCTTCAGCCTAGTCCTTCAAAAGTTTATACAGATGTTAATACCTACAATGTTAAACTTAGAGTTGTAAACCAATATGGTTGTGAAGACATATACTACCATGCGCCAATAGATGTAAAATCTAATCAGCTAGATGGTATTATTGTCGCTAATCCTGCCGTAGCTTGTGAAGGAGGAACAAGTACTTTAACTTTCACCTCAACTTCTTCAGTTTTACCAACAAGCTATGAGTGGATGAAAGGCAATCAGGTTATAGGTACCACAACAACAAATACGTTTAATGTTACACAACCCGGCAGCTATTGGGTAAGAATAAGCGGTGCTTATGACTGTTACAAAGAAATAGGGCTTGATAACCCTGTAACCGTAACATTTGTAGAGCCAACACCTGCCCATATTTCGGGACCGGATGAAATTTGCTACAACGAAGGGTTTGGCCTTTCAACTCCGGAAGGACCTACAGGAACACTGTATACCTGGACCAAAAACGGAAATGTTGTAGGCTCAACAAACAGCATTACTGATTTTGCAAGTGCTATAACAACCTATACTTATACGGTTACGGTAAATACTCCAAACGGAGTGGGCGGCTATTGTACAACTACAGATACTCATACAGTAACTGTAAGGCCTATTCCAAGTGCCCCTTCAATCTCTATAACAAACGTTCAGTGTGACCCATACAGAATTCAGCTTACAGCTACTGCAGGCGAAGTGGGTACATTTAACTGGAGCAATGGTGAATACAGCTTTAACACCACTTCTCACTCTATAGAAGTAACACAGGGCGGAGCATATCAGGTGCGTTTTACAAACCAATACGGCTGTTCACGTACAGCACAAATTGATGTGCCTAAAGACCCGGCAATTTATTTATGGAATGTACCTGCGGGCTGTTACACACTTTGTGATTTAGGAACGGCTTACCTACAGGGTACCTCTCCTTTATCATTCCCTTCATGGCAATGGCTATATAACGGTTCAACAATAAATTCAGGATCTTATTCACCGGCAGCAGACCAGCCTGTATCATATCCGGGAGCGGGTACTTATCAGCTTGTTCTTAACAACGGACTTTGTTCAAGAGTGAGTGACAGAGTGAACATTGAGCAGGAAGAATGTACCGGTTGTAAATTTGAGATAAGAATAAAAGACCTTAAGCCTATATACGATCATGGTTATTGTTATTATGATATCCTATTTGATATCTACAATACTTATGGTATGCCGGTTCAAACAACCTTAACATTACCAGGTAACGAAGGTATATTTGTTCCTTCATCAATTACCCTTAATCCGGGACCGGGAGTATATCCTATACAGTTGATTCCGTTAAACGGATTCTCAGGAGGATATGTAACTGTAATGTTTGAAACTGTTATTGACGGTAAAACCTGTAGAGTTAAAATCGGACTTGAATTACCTGGATGTGCAGGCGAAAGACCTGCTCAGGATGCCGATACAAACAATTTTGCAGAAGTAACAGGTTATGATTTAGTTATTGCTCCTAACCCTGCCAAGGAAAATGTAGCAATGAACTACAGCTATGCTTATGCAGATTCAGAAAAATCTATTCAGGTTTACAACCTTCTTGGAGTTCTGTTGGAAACTTACACCCCTACAGAGCAAAAAGGAACATGGAACTTTAACCTGGGCCGATTGGCAGCAGGTCAATACATAGTAGTTATGAAAGAAAACGGTAATATGCTTATGCAGAAAAACCTTATAATACATTAATACTATTATAATGCAACTGGCCGGCAGTTTTACTGCCGGCTTTTTGTCATTATATAAATGCTCAACAGAAACTTATTTTTTATGAAAAAGAACTACTTTACACTTAACACTTTTCTTCTTATCACCTTTTTAACCCTGTCTTACTCTGCGCACTCTCAAAGTTGGCAATGGGGTGTTTCAGGAGGGAGTTTTAATCAGATTCAGAATAATGAGAAAACAGAATCTATAGTTACTGATGCTGATGGAAATGTATTCTTTCTGGCATCCGTAGGCCGTAACGGACTACATCTTGAGGACATGGAACTCACACCCTATGATGCAGGCAGCAATCGCGATTATGTTATTGCAAGCTACAACTGTAGTGGCGATTTTCGCTGGTCTAAAGTCATTGGAGGTGGCGATAAAGACTTTATCAAAAATATACAGGCAGATTCTCAGGGAAATATTTATGTGGGAGGTACAGTATATCGTACGTCACAAAATTATCCGGTTCATTTTGACACCGACACCATATTACCCCAGGGAAATCCTAATAACTTAGACGAACACAAAAGGAACCTTTTCCTGTTAAAATATAACAATACAGGTGAGATGCAATGGTTGAAAATGCCTCAACCTGAAGATGTAACTTTTATAGACGCTATAAGCCATAGCTTAGGTGCAGATATACAAACTGACGCTTTAGGCAACACCTATTGGTTATGTATATTACCTCCCGGCACTTATGCTGACGGAAGTTTTATAAATACCACCGAAGGTGATAACTTTTTTGTCTTAAAGTATGACACTAACGGCAATTTTGTTGAAGCCATTATTCCTGACATTCAATTTACCGGAGCCTTAGAATCATATAAAATGGTGAGAAACCATAACACCGGCAACTTTTATATTACCGGAAGAACAGGTTCTCAGGGAACGCTTACAGCCGGAGGAGAAACCATAACACACAATATGTATCTTATTGCTTTTAGCCCGGAAGGCGAAATGCTATGGAAAAATGAAAATAGTAGCGAAATAGGAGGTTACCTTAATGATATGGTTATAGGCGACCAGAATAACATTTATGTAGCAGGCTCTATATATGATGGAGATACTTTTTCAGGAATAACTTTCACCAATCCTGCTCCTTCTTCATCTCCTTTTTTAATGAAAATAAATTCTGAAGGTGTAGCGACTTGGGAAACCCATGCTCAAACTGAAAATTCAAACACCATGATATATGGTATCACATTAAATAATAACGAAGTAGCCGTCACCACGGGCTATGGAGTTATAAGTTGGCAGGGAGAAGAGCTCGCAATTGAAACCAATCAGGGTTATGACGTGCTCTTCGCCCGGTTCAACAAAAGTAACGGAACCATTATAGAAATGACAAACATTCCCGGAAATTTAGGCTTTTATGATTACGGACAAAGCCTCGCGGCAGACAGTTTTAATAACTACTATGTAGGCGGCAGATTTGGCAATTTGCTTTATGTAGGCGACGAAACATTGACAAACGGATCATCGGGAACAGATTTCTTTTTAGCAAAATACGGAACCGATAATTGTAACTGTACACTGCCTCAGCCTGGTTTTGGGTTTGAGCAGGATAGTGAAAACCAATTAGCCTATACATTTACCTACAGCGGATCAGGATATGATACTATTGAATGGGATTTTGGAGATGAAACAACTTCAGGTGAAGAGAGTCCTTCGCATACTTTCAACGAATCAGGAAACTACACTGTATGCGTTACCGTAACAAACGAGTGTGGCAGCCAGACTTACTGTAATGATATTGAAGCTGTTTTAGGAACTAACTCCTTTGTCTTTGCTGAAACCAAGGTATATCCTAACCCGGTTAACGGAGTACTTACAATAAGTACCGATACTAACATTGAATATACATTGTATTCTGTACTGGGTAGTGTTGTAGGATCCGGAGCCATGAATGCAGGTGAAACAACCATCGATTTTTCAGGATACGAATCGGGAATATATATGCTTGAACTGAAAAAAGAAAGCGGAGAAAGAAAAATCGTACGACTAATTAAAAACTAAATAAACAGGGACACACAAGTGTTAAAATATAATTACTGAAAAAAAATTTTAACTTATTTTTGCCCTGACACACCTTGCCTCCGGCATCTGTGTCAAAAACTACTTTTTAAATACAGCTCTCACAAGGAGCTGTATTTTGTGTTTAATAGAATAGGTATATTTGAAAAAATAAAACAATGGATTTTCAAAACCTTTACTTTACAGCTTTAATACCCCCGCAAACAATTTGTGAGGAAGTTACCGCCATTAAAACTGATTTTGCCAACCATTACAACAGCAAAAAAGCACTTAAGGTAATGCCACATATTACCCTGAAAGCCCCTTTTAAACTTTATGAGGAAGACCAAGCAAACCTTTTGGATTGGTTTAGAAACCTTAACCTTACACCACAAAACTTTACTGTACACCTAAACGGATTTGGTTGTTTTGATAACAGTAAAGCACCTGTAATATATGTAAAGCCTGAAGTTTCTCAGGCGCTCATATCGCTACAAAAAGAACTTATTAAAAGCTTCACATCACATTTCCCCGAAATAAGCGTGCATTATCATGAAAACGATTTTAGCCCCCACATGACGGTTGCTTACAGGGATTTATCGTATGAAGAATTTACAAAGGCATGGCAGGTATATCAAAAAAAGGAATATAAAGCCTCATTTGAAGTAAACGGACTCTATTTACTTAAACACGACACCAAACAATGGAATATAATTTCTGAAAATTTTCTTCAGGAATAAAAAAAAGCAGCCAATGGCTGCTTTCTTATTAATTTCATATCCAGATTATGGACCCATAACGGTATCTACGTCTACTTTAACAGTATCCTCATTAACATCTACATCCACATCTACATCTTCAATGTGTTCATCATGGTTTTCCATATTTTCCATATCAGCGTCTTTATCCTTTTTCTCGCCGCATGAAGTTAAACTAAGCGCAGTTACAAACAGTCCTGCGAATAGAGCGTTTTTTAGCAATCTCACGTTCATAATGTTTGGTTTTAATTAGTAATGTGTTTAAGTATCAAATATAATATTCTCATTTACAGGTTTTTCCCATAGAATTATTAAAATTCAGAATTAACTGTTAAAAAACACGGCTACTTTTTAACAGTATTAAGTTTTCACTTATAACTCAAAATCGAATACTATTATCAAATATTAAAATTCACATTATCAGGAAGTAAAAATTTATTATCAGGTTTTACAAAATAATCCTTTAAATTTATTTGCATTGAATTAAAAATAGTAGTAATATTGCAACCTCAAAACTGGTCCTATAGCTCAGTTGGTTAGAGCACCTGACTCATAATCAGGTGGTCCCTGGTTCGAGCCCAGGTGGGACCACCCAGTTTTATTAAAACCCTGCAAACGATGTTTGCAGGGTTTTTTGTTTTATACGACAGTAATTAATTGACAATAAAATCTACTTTTACAAGTCCAATTAATCACTATCCATTATCTTCTCGCAGATTTTGATTAAGTTTTCTGGAAGATATTGAACATCGTCTAAAAATTTTGCAATAAGCTTCCCAGATTCTAATCCTTTAGAAGGCAGGGCTTCATCAATAGTATGAAAATCACCTCTTCCAATATCAATCATTTTTTTACGTACAGACTGGATTAAAGCTGGATAAAATTTCTTTTTACTATCCTCTTCCGCATCACTTTTGATTGAATTTTTGATGTCATCAATTTCATCAATACTTAATCTTAAATCTTTTTCTAATTGATTTTCTAAAATTGCCATCCAAACAGTTGACGAGATAGAATCTTCAATATCTTGTTTACCAATAAATGTTGGAGAATATTTTTCTTTTTGATGTGTTGAAAGTTTAAAACTTGCATCATTATCCAAAATATAAAATACAGTATTAGTGGTCTTCTTAAACTCTCCTAATATTCCTTCTAAAATTAGAGCATTTTGTACAATTTTATCTTTACCCCCTAAATTAATTATTTTAATACTTTGCCCTTCAATTGAACAACCCGTAGCAAGCTTAAAACAATGCGGAATTAAACTTTCTTCCGTATCACCCTCAACAACAATAAATTTATCGTAAAATAAAAAATCACTGTTTTTCAATCGTAAACTTTCATATATATCATCAACTGAATTACATTTTGAAATAGTAGTTATTCCACTATTTAAATCCACTTTATTTATACTTTTCAAGATTGTTTTATCAACAAATATTGTTGAATGAGTTGATATTAAAGATTGTACATTTGCTGAGGTTGTTTTTTTTATAGTATCATAAAAGTCTCTTTGTGCAGTTGGATACAAATGAGTTTCCGGCTCATCAAAACACCATAAAAACCGTTTATTTTTCTCTTGAGCTTGAATAGCATTCAAAGCGTTCCATTTAATAAGTTGAAACCAAATTTGTCTCTTTATTCCTTCACCTTGTGAGTCGATATGAATATCACCAATACTATTTTTTTTATTAATCAGGAGATCGGTAATTTTAGGTGTGACATCAAAATATATATTCGCCTTTAATTTTTCGATATTAGGCAATTCCCTTAAAAAGGTTTCTTTAAATGTTTCTAATTCTTTATTAATCTTTTTTTGAGCCTGTATTCGTTTATCATCTGCATAACTTCTAGCGTCTTTCAAATCGGATTCAATTTGTGCTTGCATCACATCATTTGTAATCTGCGTAAGTTGATCCATGGAAATATGCCAATCTAAATAACGATATTGAGGGAAAATATTTTTATCAAACTTATACTCACTCCAAACAAGCTCAAGATCATCCATTTTCATTATACTTCTTAAAAGCTCAAGTGAAGTAAATCGACCAACACCATTTCTGTTTTCTGGCTTATCAGCACCTTTCTCTTTAGCTATTTTAGACAAAGCTGTTGCTCTTTCTTTATAATATTCAGCACTATCAGTTTTTCCCCTTGGAGTAAGCAACAAATATTGAGAATTCCTAAAAGAGTTATCAAACTTTCGACAGAGAAAGAAAGTATCATTTTCTTCCTCATCCAACACCCATTGAAGATGAGTTGAAATATCATTTATTGCATCATGCTCTTCAAGAATAAATTTACCGAAAAGAAAACAACAATTTTCAGAGTAATCTAAATGGGAAACACCTAAACTATCTAACACTTTATGAAATTCATCTTCCTTTATAGGAGAGTTTGACAAATCTTTTTTGGTCTTATCATCTTGAAAAAAATTGAATTTAGCTCTTTCCTCCAAAAGCAACCCTACAGCATTTAAAATAGTAGACTTCCCACAATCATTGATCCCAATAAAAATATTAGGATTATCTACTTCTAAATCTAAATAAACATTATTACAACTTTTATAATTTACAATTTGAAAAGCAGTTAATTTCATTTGATTAAATTTTAAGTATTTTTTAAAGTTAAAGAATTACTTTTCTTTTAATCAATATTTTACAGAAAAATACCATTTACATGTTTAAGGTTTTTTTTTACACCTTCACCCCATCTTCTTCCAACATACACGGCAGGCTTTTGGCAGAAGAAGGCATCATGTTTAAAAAGTCGTTGTAAAGCTCCCTAAAAGTTTCCCCTTCAAAAGAGAGGCTCCACTCGATAATATTACCCAATAGTTTTCGTAGTGAAACACCCTTATCGGTAAGTGAGTATACAACTATTTTCGGTTCTTTGGTTTTAAGCTCTTCCCTGCTTATAAGTCCGTCAGCTTCCAGTTGCTTAAGCTGATCGGTAAGCACCTTGCGGCTCACTTTAGGCATGTGCGCCAGCATTAGGCTAAAACGGTTAATATCATTTTCTATAAGGTAAAGTATAATGGGCTTCCACTTACCGGAAACCAAAGCCGAAAAACGTGTCATTACACATACATCGGCATCATAAAGCGGCTGGTTCATCTTTAGGTTTTTTAAGGTTACAAAAAAGTAACTTATTGACAGCGATACCTTTTACCGGTTTCTTTGCTGTACAATTGTAAAGTTAGCAAAACCATGAAAAAAATACTGACCAAACTAAAAGTAAACGATAATATTACCCCGCTGGAACTTACCTCATCAAAAAATGAAACAGTACTGCTCCCAAACCCCGAAAAGATAACCCATATACAGTTTCGCCGTTTTGCAGGCTGCCCCATCTGTAACCTTCACATACAGTCGGTCATGAAGGCAAAAGAAGAAATCGAGAACAAAGGCATTGCCGAAGTTATCGTTTTCCACTCCACCCTTAAAGAGCTGCAACTCTATGCCGATGACATTCCCTTCCCCACCATAGCCGATGCCGAGAAAAAACTTTATCATCAGTTTGGGGTAGACAAATCGGTTAAATCGTTATTAAACCCTCCATCATGGCCGGGTATGTTTGGCGGGGTATTCTACAGCCTTTGGGAAACCATAAAAAAAGGCAAGCGCATCCCTCCGGTAAATGCCACAGGCGGAAGCTTTGGCCTCCCTGCCGATTTCCTTATTTCTCCACAGGGCAAAATACTTGCCGTTAAGTATGGTACTCATGCAGACGACCAATGGTCGGTTAGCGAGATCCTGCAACTGGCAGATCGTTTTAACAACAAATAGCCCTTTGCAGCCTGCATCCTGTTATCTATTTCATCGTAAAAGAATATCTTTACCCCCTTTAAAGAAAACATACAATGAGAAAAATAGAACACATTGGCATAGCAGTTAAGGATTTAGAGGCATCAAACCAGCTTTTTGAAAAACTTTTTGGCGCTCCGGCATATAAAATGGAGGAAGTGGCAAGCGAAGGCGTTAAGACTTCTTTCTTTATGAACGGCCCTAACAAAATTGAACTTCTGGAAGCTACAAACCCAGACAGTCCTATTGCAAAGTTCTTAGAGAAAAAGGGAGAAGGCATACACCACATCGCTTTTGACGTGGAAGATATTGTTGCCGAAATTGCCCGACTAAAGGAAGAGGGTTTTACCGTACTTAACGAAACTCCTAAAAAAGGAGCCGACAATAAGCTTGTTGCTTTTTTACACCCTAAAGGCACAAATGGCGTGCTTGTAGAGCTTTGTCAGGAAATTGCATAATGACAAGCCTTAAAAAATAAAGGCTCAACTTGTAAAACTTTCTGTACTTTTGCATTATGGAAACGAACAGGCAAAAAAAAATAGGCACCCTGCTGCAAAAAGACCTTGTAGACATATTACAGGGAGAGGTGCGCAAAAACGGCATCAGCAATCTTATTATCTCTATATCTAAAGTAAATGTTACTTCAGACCTTTCAATAGCAAAGGTTTACATTAGCGTATTCCCTTCAGAAAGGGGCGATGAAATTCTTGCTGCGGTAAGATCTAATACGCCACTTATTAAGCACGATTTATCACAGCGCGTAAAAATGCAGCTTAGAAAAGTACCTAATCTTATTTTCTATATAGACGATTCGCTTGACCAGATTGAAAAAATTGACCAGGAACTTAAAGGCGAAAACAATCCTATTAAAAACCCTGAACTTTTAGACAAACGCAAGAAATCTTAAATTGAGCTTTCCTTTCTACATTGCCCGAAGGTATACTATTAGCAGAAGCAAAAGCACTGCGGTAAATATTATTTCCGTAATTGCTGCCTTGGGTATTGTAGTAAGCGCCACCGCTCTTTTTGTTATCCTTTCGGTTTTTAGCGGACTGAAAAATTTCAGTCTTTCTTTTACAAACGCTACAGATCCTGACCTTAAGATAACAACCAGCGTAGGCAAATCGTTTGTTATTTCCCCTGAACAGGAAAAGAAACTAAAAGCTATTAACGGCATTACCGTTTATACTAAAGTAGTAGAGGAACGTGTACTTTTTTATTACGATCAAAAAGAACACGTAGCCTTTCTTAAAGGAACCGACAGCCTTTTTACTACTGTAAACCCTATGGAAAAACAACTGGTTGTGGGTTACTGGGCAACGCCTCTTACCACACAATGTGTTGTAGGTATAGGCACTGTTAGCAAGCTATCATTAGGCCTTTCCTCTTTTAGCCACAGGCTGGAAGTGTATGTACCCAAACCCGGCAAGGGAACCATTGACACCCCCGATGACGCATTCAACAAGTCGGCATTGATTCCGGTAGGTATTTACTCCATTAACGATGATGTAGACAGCAAATATGTATACTGCGATTTAGGCATAGCACAAAGCCTTTTACAATTTAAACCCAATCAGGTTACGGCAATAGAAATTAAACTTGCCCCGGATGCTTCGGAAGACAACATTAAGGAGCAACTGATTACCGTATTTGGCAAAAATGCCGTTGTAAAGAACAGGGCACAATTAAACGACTCGCTTTACAAAATGCTTAATTCAGAGAACCTGATAACTTATCTTATCTGTTCGCTGGTAGTGGTGTTAACCCTTTTCTGTCTTGCAGGAGCATTGATAATGCTGATACTTGACAAAAAAGAAAACATCAAGACACTCTATTGTTTAGGACTAGAGGTAAGAAGTATAAGGAATATCTTTTTATATCAGGGACTTTTCATTACTGCACTGGGCGCTTTTGCCGGACTTCTTTTAGGCAGTATCATCGTACTGCTGCAAATGAAATTCAGCCTGATAACCATAACTCCTACCCTTCCTTTCCCGGTAGAGTTTAATATCCTGAATATTGTAATCGTATTACTTACTTTATTCATATTGGGTTACTTAGCTTCAAGAATAGCAGCAGGCAGGGTAAATCGTAAGCTGATTGAAAATTCATAATTTTTTTACTTAACGATTTCATTTTTAATCTATATTTGCCGTTCAAAGCATATAGAAATATGAAGTTATTTGCTGCTTTAACACGATAAGGCAAAAATACCACCGCTAACTTTTAAAGTGAATGAAGCATTAACCCTTTAATGCCTCTCTTCATTTTTATATTCTTTTTTATAACAATTTATTTCGAAATATTATGACACAGCAGGCACAGCGAAGCAGTGCATTGTCACGCTTTTATACATTATTACAACAATCCCTTAAAGGGGAAAATATAGATTTTACTACCGGCAGTATCCGTAGGGGTGTGTTGCTTTTAGCCATTCCCATGATGCTCGAGATGATGATGGAATCGGTTTTTGCACTGGTAGACCTTTACTTTGTAGGACACCTGGAAAACAGCAGCTTTGCCGTTCAAACCGTAGGCCTTACAGAGTCGGTACTTACAATAATCTACTCCATAGCCATAGGTATGAGTATGGCCGCCACGGCTGTTGTGGCAAGGCGTATAGGTGAGAAAAATCCCGAAGCCGCCGCAAGGGCTGGTATGCAGGCCATAGTAGTGGCAGTTGCGGTAAACCTTATTATTGCGGTTTTCGGTTTTATTTATGCTACCGAAATACTTGTATGGATGGGCTCTTCAACAGCATCCGCCGTTTACGGAACCAACTTTGTACGCATTATGATGGGCGGAAGCTTTGTTATCATGCTGTTATTTCTGTTCAATGGTATATTTCGTGGTGCAGGTAATGCAGCCATAGCCATGAAAAGCCTTTGGATTGCCAACATCTGTAATATTATACTTTGTCCTATATTTATTAACGTACTTGGATTCGGACTTACAGGCGCAGCCATAGCCACAACAATAGGACGTAGCACAGGCGTACTGTATCAGTTATACAACCTGTTTAACGGAAAAGGTGTATTGAAAGTAGTGCTGTCTTACTTTAAGCCAAATATGGAACAGATAAGAAACCTGGTAAAGATTGCTGCTCCGGGCGTACTCCAGTTTGTTATAGCGTCATGCAGCTGGATATTTTTAGCCCAGTTGGTTGCCACTACTGGTGGTGATGAAGGCTCGGCAGGATACCAGAGTGCTTTACGTATCATGATGTTCTTTATGCTGCCGGCATGGGGGCTTAGTGGAGCTGCCGCAACACTGGTAGGACAAAATTTGGGTGCACAACAGGTAGACCGGGCAGAAAGATCGGTACTGGTAACTGCTAAATTTAATGCTATTTATATGGGTGTGATTATGATTATTACCCTTGTCGCTGCCGATGAGTTCATGTGGTTCTTTACCAATAATACTCACGTGCACGATATTGCGGTAAAAGCAATTATGATATTAAGTTCGGCATATATATTTTACGGAATAGGCATGGTGCTTATTAACGCGTTTAACGGTTCGGGAGATACCAAAACACCTACATGGGTAAACTTCTTTGGTTTTTGGGTATTGCAAATCCCGTTAGCCTACCTGCTTGCCAAACATTTTAATCTTGGCCCTACAGGTGTCTTTATAGCCATCCCAATTGCAGAAACCGCCATGACCATTGCCAGTATGGCCTTATTTAAAAAAGGAAAGTGGAAAAAAGTACAGGTATAAAAAAGGCTCAGCAAATGCTGAGCCTTTTCATTTTATATCTAATGTTTTATTATACCATTTTATAGTCGGCAAATTTTTCAAGTACCTCATCAAAAACGGCATAAACATCTTCAGGTTTGTCGTTAGACACCATTCGTTGCCTGTATTCCTTAAAGCCGTGAATACCTTTAAAGTAATTGGTATAATGCCTGCGGGTTTCAAATACCCCTACCCTTTCACCTTTCCAGTCTATAGACCATTTAAGATGGTTACGTGCCGCCTCCACACGGTCTTCAACAGTTGGTTCCGGCAGATGCTCTCCCGTTGCAAAGTAATGTTTTATCTGATTGAATATCCACGGATACCCTATAGCCGCACGGCCTATCATAATACCGTCAAGTCCGTATTCATTTCTGTATTTAAGTGCCTTTTCAGGACTGTCTATGTCTCCGTTACCAAAAATAGGGATCTGTATGCGCGGGTTGTTTTTTACCTTAGCAATAGGAGCCCAGTCGGCTTCACCTTTGTACATCTGTGCACGGGTACGTCCGTGTATGGTTAAGGCTTTAATACCTACATCCTGTAACCTTTCGGCTACTTCATAAATATTAATGGAATCTTCGTCCCAACCCAAACGGGTTTTTACCGTTACGGGAAGATGGGTACTGTCTACCACAGCTTTGGTAAGGCGCACCATAAGGTCTATATCCTTTAAAACCCCGGCTCCCGCACCTTTACAAACCACCTTTTTTACAGGGCAGCCAAAGTTAATATCAACTATATCCGGATTTACGGTTTCCACTATTCTGGCACTCATAGCCATAGCTTCTTCGTCACCCCCGAATATCTGAATCCCTACAGGTCTCTCATAATCAAATATATCCAGCTTCTGGCGGCTTTTTATCGCATCACGAATAAGTCCCTCAGAAGAGATAAACTCACTATACATCAAATCGGCACCATGCTGTTTGCATAACCTGCGGAAAGGCGGATCGCTCACGTCCTCCATAGGCGCTAACAACAGTGGGAATTCAGGCAGTTCTATATTACCAATCTTAACCATCTTCTTCATTTTGTGCAAAATTACAACATTTTCACGATATGGTAATTAAGCACTATAAGCAAACCCAATAACACCATAAATAAAAACAATTATATTTTTTTATGATAATAGAAGCGAGCATATTACATTTGCGCCATCTTTAAAAACGCCATAAGCCCCCAATGGAATTTTAAGGGTATAAAAAACAGCTAAATTACATATTAAACCGGACGTGTCTTCCCTCCATGGCATGTCCGGTTTTTATTTTTCCAGTCTATGGAAAACCATAAACAATTTTCCTACGTATACATTCATATCAATGAATGTATTTCCTGAAAATCCGGATGATGGATATGCCTCCATCCGTTAAACCAAGGAACAGAAATAAAGCATTCGTTGGTAACCTAAATCCCCCCTTATAGTTGCAGCACATGCGTTAAAACATGTGCTGCTTTTTTATTTAGAAAATCCTGCTTTGCAACTTGCTAACTTTAACTATATTTGCCGATTAATTCACTACCTTTACTAAAGGCCGCATATTTTTCACGAATACTGGGCAAAAGGTATATTAAACTGATACTGAACGAAGATGAAGAATATTAGGAACTTTTGTATTATTGCCCACATTGACCACGGTAAAAGTACCCTGGCCGACAGGCTTCTGGATGCCACACAAACTGTTACTGCGCGCGAGCAGCAGGCACAGTTACTGGACAATATGGATCTTGAGCGTGAAAGGGGTATTACCATTAAAAGCCATGCCATACAAATGGATTACATGCATAATGGCGAAAAATACACCCTTAACCTTATTGACACCCCGGGCCACGTAGACTTCTCTTATGAAGTATCGCGTTCCATTGCTGCGTGTGAAGGAGCTTTGCTTATTGTAGATGCTGCACAAAGCATACAGGCGCAAACCATATCTAACCTTTACCTTGCACTGGAAAACGATCTTGAAATTATTCCGGTACTTAACAAGGTAGACTTACCAAGCGCCAATCCGGAAGAGGTAAGTGACGATATCGTAGACCTTTTAGGCTGTAAACTTGAAGACATTATTCCTGCCAGTGGTAAAACCGGTTTTGGAGTAGACAAAATATTAGAAGCGATTATTGACCGAATACCGGCACCTAAAGGTGATCCGGAAGAGCCGTTACAGGCGCTTATTTTCGACTCGGTTTATAACCCTTTCCGTGGTATTGAAGTTATATTCAGGGTAATTAACGGTTCTATAAGCAAAGGACAAAAAGTTAAGTTTATGGCAACGGGCAAAGAATATTTTGCCGACGAAATTGGTACGCTTAAACTAAACCAGGTTCCTAAACAGGAAATAAAAACAGGTGACGTAGGTTACCTTATTTCCGGTATTAAGGAAGCTCGTGAGGTAAAAGTGGGTGATACCATTACCGATGCCAAAACGCCAACCCAAAATATGATTGCCGGTTTTGAGAACGTAAAACCGATGGTATTTGCGGGTATTTATCCGGTGGACACCGAAGATTATGAAGAGCTTAGAAACTCGATGGAAAAACTTCAGTTAAATGATGCTTCCCTTGTTTTTGCTCCCGAAAGTTCGGCTGCACTTGGTTTTGGTTTCCGATGCGGATTCTTAGGAATGCTTCACATGGAGATTATCCAGGAGCGTTTGGAACGTGAGTTTGATATGACAGTAATTACTACTGTTCCCAACGTATCGTACCATGCCTACACTAAAAAAGAACCTGAAAAGGCAATTATAGTAAACAACCCTTCCGACTTACCGGAACCCTCTAAACTGGATCACGTAGAGGAACCTTACATTAAGGCCACGATTATTACAAAGAGCGACTTCGTAGGAAACGTAATGAGCCTTTGTATAGAAAAACGTGGTTTGATTACGAACCAAACGTATCTTACAACAGAACGTGTGGAGCTTACTTTTGATATGCCGCTTGCCGAGATTGTATTCGACTTTTACGACAGGTTAAAAACGGTATCTAAAGGATATGCTTCGTTTGACTACCACCCTATAGGTATGCGTACCTCTAAGCTTGTACGTTTAGATGTACTTCTTAACGCACAGCCGGTAGATGCCCTTTCGGCTCTTATCCACGAGGATAACGCTTACAACATCGGTAAAAAAATGTGTGAAAAGCTTAAGGAGCTTATACCGCGCCAGCAGTTTGATATTCCTATTCAGGCAGCTATCGGGGTTAAGGTAATATCAAGGGAAACAGTTAAAGCCCTTCGTAAGGACGTGACCGCAAAATGTTACGGTGGTGATATTTCACGTAAACGTAAGCTACTTGAAAAACAGAAAAAAGGTAAAAAACGTATGCGCCAGGTAGGTAACGTAGAGATACCACAGGAAGCGTTTATGGCAGTACTTAAACTAAATGACTAAAAGCCCCTCCCAACCTCCCCGAAGTGGAGGAGACTAAAAGAGGAATGAATAGAGAAACCCGGTGCAGATGTGCCGGGTTTTTTGTTTATTTTTAGATTTTTTAATCTCCAAAAAATGACTGAACGGGAATTACTTGAAAATATTGCTAATGGTAAATATAAATTTAATGGTGAAGTTTTTTCTTCAAACATCTCACTAAAATCAATTAAATTATTAAAAACTCTACAATTCAGGAACTGCGAATTCAACCGCAAATTCCTATTGAGAGATATCTACAGCGGCTCCTGTTCAATAAATTTTTACAATTGCAGTTTTCATAATTTTGAAATTGAATATTGTGATATAAATACTCTTGAGCTTTTAGCTGTTAAAAAGATCAGTAACCTTAAAGTCCATGATTGTAAATTTCAACAACTATTATTAAGAGACCACAATGCCATTGAATGTTATTATGAAATTTTTCAAACACAAATAAATCAATTATTTATTTGTACTAAAATAAATAATTCTAAAGGCGTATTTAACTCCAGCATTAATATTATTTCCGAAAAAACACTCCAAGCCAGCTTTTTATCGTCCAAATTTGGACATCTTGAAATTGATGGAAATTATGGATATTTTGATTTTAGAAAAAATGAAATCAATACATCTAGTAACTTTTTTAAAATAAACACTAATAAAGCATATTTTAATAACTCAAACTTTGGGCCTATTAGTAAATTCAACAGCTGCAATTTTGAATCTACAGCAAGTTTCAAAGAATGTGGCAATATATCCCATAATATATTTTTCCAAATATGTACTTTTAAAGAACAGGTATATTTCACTAATGCCAATTTTAACCATTTTGAAATCACTGATACTTCATTTGAATCTAGAGCATCATTTGATAATTTGGAAACCAACACCATTCGATTACATTTAGTTAGCTTTATAAAAACAGCTTATTTTGATAATTTAAAAATCAACCTATTAACTAATAAGAAAAATTTTAAAGCTTGGAAAACCGACACTGCTAAACAATGGCGAAGTACATTAAGACAAATTAAACAAGAACTTCAAAAAGCAGAAAACCGTATTGACTATAACCGATTTAGAGGATATGAATTACAAGCTTATTATCAAGAATTAGATTGGAAAAATAATTTTAAAGACAAAGCCATATTATGGGCTACAAAAGCATCTACAGGCTTTGAACATAGCTGGACAAAAGCATTGCGTTTTGTGTTAACAGGAGCGGCAATTTTCTACACCTTATTTTTCATTTCAGAAAATTACATGCTAACCCTAAATTTAAATCTATCCTCAATAAAAGATTTTGTATCCGGGTATTTTAGATTTCTAATTGTAACTGACTTTTACAATCCTCTGGAGGAAAAACGAATTTTTATTGACAATAGTAATACTATAGGTTGGATTATATTCATCTTAGGTAAAATTGTTTTGGCTTTTGGTATCTACGAGATGATACAGGCTTTCAGGAAGTTTAAGGCATAACACACCCCTACCCCCCTCTCAAGAGGGGAACTAGCAACCCTAAACTAACAACTAGCAATGACAAAACATGAGTGAAGCTATGGCATTAAACTCTGTGGCGTAAAGGAAATTATAAATGAGGCGTTAAAAAGCATCCGCTGTTTGAGCGCAGCGAGTTCGGATGGTTTAGCTGAATGCCATAATTTTTAGCCTAAGGAGTTAGAGTCTTGAATTTTTGGTTCTTTTGTGTCAAGACAAAAGAACAGAACAACCCAGATTGCCGCGTCGCCCCTCCTCGCAATGACACACCCCTAACCCCTCTCAAGAGGGGAACCAAAAACCCGAAGCTAATAACTTGAACAGCACTAAAACTTTATGACTCTTTTATGTTAGCAAAAGCCTAATGTGCATGGGTTTAAAAATCAGGCCCTTTACTTTTGCAGCGCTAAATAAATAAATCATGAAAAAAGAAGGCCCCATAGTTATAATTGAAGACGACGAGGACGATATATTAATTTTTGGAGAGGTTCTTAAAAGTTTTAACCTGCCTAACGAATTGGTGTTTATAAACGACAGTACCAAAGCTATTCCCTATCTTGAACAGAAGCACATCAACCCTTTTATGGTGATTTCTGATATCAATATGCCTAAAATGAGTGGGTTTGAACTGCGCGATGCCATTTGTAAAGATCCCTACCTTACCCAAAAGACCAAACCTTTTATATTTTTTACCACAGTTGGCAACGGCTACACCATAGAAGAAGCCTTTAAACGCGATGTACAGGGCTATTTCCATAAAACACCGGATCTTAATCAACTCACCGAAACCCTTAAAGAGGTAATTACCTTTTGGCAGGATATTGAGGAGGCAGAACCTAACAACCCTGAATTATGTGTTTAAAGCTATAGCGCTTTAGGACTTCTTTGAAACTTCGTACCTTTGCAACTTAGCAACTCAAAGAAATGATTGAAGATAAAAACCAACAACGCACTGATTTAGGTCAGCTGGGCGAATTCGGACTTATAGAGCATCTTACAAAGAACATAGAAATAAAACAGCCTTCTACCCTTACCGGTATAGGCGACGATGCTGCCGTACTTGACTTTAAGGACAGGAAAACTGTAGTTTCTACCGACCTGCTTATAGAAGGCGTGCATTTTGACCTGGCCTATGTTCCGTTAAAGCACTTAGGCTACAAAGCCGTAGTAGTTAACGTGAGTGACATTTGTGCCATGAACGCAAAACCTACCCAAATTACGGTTTCTATAGCGGTATCTAACCGTTTTCCGGTAGAAGCACTGGAAGAATTGTATGAAGGTATTAAACTGGGCGCAAAAGTTTATGATGTAGACATTGTGGGCGGTGATACAACTTCGTCTCAAAAAGGAATGATTTTAAGCATTACCGCCATAGGCGAGGCAGATGCCGAAGAGATAGTGTACCGCAACGGCGCTAACGATAACGATTTGTTGGTACTAACCGGTGATGTAGGCTCGGCTTATATGGGGTTACAGGTACTTGAAAGGGAAAAAGAGGTATTTAAGGTAAACCCAAACAGCCAGCCCGATTTAGACGCTTATACTTACCTTATTGAACGCCAACTGAAGCCTGAAGCGCGCAAAGACGTAAAAGAGCTCTTAAAAGCGCTTGAAATTAAGCCTACGTCGATGATTGATGTTTCTGACGGACTGTCATCGGAGATTATTCACCTATGTAAGAACAGTGGTGTGGGATGTAACCTGTATGAAGAGAAAATCCCGCTTGATCCTGAGTTTATAAATGTATGTGAAGAGTTTAATATAGATAGTACCACAGTTGCCATAAACGGAGGTGAGGATTATGAGTTACTGTTTACCATTAAACAGGATGACTACGATAAACTGAAAGGTAATCCTAACTTTACTATTATAGGCCACATGACACAGGAAAGCGAAGGCATACACCTTATTACCCGTGCCAACACTAAAATACAGCTTAAGGCAAGAGGCTGGAATGCTTTGAGTAACGAAAATAACGAACAATAAACATCCGTCTTTGCGAGGAGGCACGACGAAGCAATCTGAAAAATAGATTGCCACACTCCATTACATTTCGTTCGCAATGACACACCTTAATAAAAAGCTCCCGATTGGGAGCTTTTACTTTATTATATAATCTGTTAATACAATCCCTTTGTTTTTTGTTTTGAAATAAAAGCTTTAGTTTTATAGTAAAACCATTCAAAATGAAAAAGATAACCTTACTATTAGCCCTTTTTCTTGTAACGATTTCCGCCTATGCCCAGGAAAAAGAGATTTCAGATATAGAGAAAAAACAAGAAGTATCTATAATAGAAAAAACACCTGAACCGCTTCAAAGCAAGGATTTTTCTTTTGCATCAAGCCTTTTTAAATCTGACTACAATAAAAATTACACAGGTCTATATTTTCAGGGAGCAAAAATACATTCAACTGAAAATATTTTTTCAGTGTATGCTGAAAAACACCCTGAAGAGTATTCTCTCATAAATACATACAACAATGGTTCCCGCTATGATGCCACCGACGGATTTTCTTTAGGCAAATGGAATAACAAGAAAGGGTTTACTATGAACATAAGTTTAGGAGGTAAATGCGGTTTATAGCAATAAAAACATAATTAAAAAGGCTCCCGATTGGAAGCCTTCTTTATTGCATATTTTATTAATGTGAAACTCTTCCCTGTACCTCGACCTTAGCTTTTTTGGTAACCAGCATATTCCCTACGGAATCATACTCAAGTTCAATTTTTTTGATTTTAAGTTCGCCGCTTTTACCGGGCAAGTCCCATGCCAGTGAGGTCATCCCTTTTGTAAGTACGCCTACCCCTTTGGCATCATAGTCTTTTTTGGCACCGTCGCTCATTTCCACGTGTACCTTCTTTAGCTTTACAGTACCCTCAGTACATTTAATACGTATCTTATCTATATTCTTTTCGTTACCGCGTGGTGTTACCACATCTTTTTCGGCTTTAAAGTTAACCGTCTTTTCGGCAATCGTAGTCCAGTCCTGCGCCAAAGCTTTTGGTGAAACAGCCAAAAACAGGCAAATGGTGATTAGTTTGATTACATTTTTCATGGTACTATATAGATTTACATTACTCGTCAACACAAAGCACTACACATCAAATAGTTAACAAACTAAAGTTACAAAAAAGAAAGATATCAAAACTATATTTATATCCTTTAATCCTTTACCGGAATTGAAACATACATCTTCTTATTCTCTCTGTCCCCACTAAGCTCATAGTAAAACGTAATCTTAAAATAACCATCAACTACTCCTTTTTCATCTATTATTAATTCCCATGCGGCACAGTTATCCCCGCATTGTTCTTTTTTTCTTAATCCCCTTGCAATTGAAGAACTGTTTTTTATATCTATATTCTCAAAATAGGTTTTAAGTAGTGTTGGTTTATTTAATTCCAGGTAAGGTAATTTAGTATCCAGTACCACTGTTATTTTTTTATCGCCTTCGCTTACAACAAAAACTCCGTTTTCCTGAGCAAAAGAGGAAAGGCCTAAAAAAAGAAACAACAGCAAGGTAATTTTTTTCATATCGTATAATTTGACAATTTAAATATATAAAAAAAGGCTCCCGATTGGGAGCCTTTACTATTATTTCATTTTCATGAGCCAGTTTCTTACCGAAACCTCTTCGTTGATGATACCTCTTAATTCCGATATCTTCACCCTATCCTGCTGCATAGTATCACGGTGACGGATAGTTACCGTTTGATCCTCCAGCGTTTGGTGATCTACCGTAATACAGAACGGAGTACCTAGAGCATCCTGTCTTCTGTAACGACGTCCTACTGCATCTTTCTCGTCATAAGCCACATTGAAGTCCCATTTAAGATCTTCTATAATTTCGCGGGCAACTTCCGGAAGTCCGTCTCTCTTGATTAGCGGAAGTACGGCAGCTTTAGTAGGCGCCAGTACAGCCGGCAGGCTAAGTACGGTACGTGTAGAACCGTCTTCAAGGGTTTCCTCTTTTAATGAAGTTGAGAATACCGCTAGGAACATCCTGTCAAGACCCACTGATGTTTCCACCACATAAGGCACATAGTTCTGGTTAAGCTCCGTATCAAAGAACTGAAGCTTTTTACCTGAAAACTGTTCGTGTGCTTTAAGGTCGAAATCGGTTCTTGAGTGAATACCTTCAAGCTCTTTAAACCCAAACGGGAAGTTAAACTCAATGTCGGCAGCAGCATTAGCATAGTGAGCCAGCTTCTCATGGTCGTGGAAACGGTAGTTCTCCTCACCAAGTCCAAGAGATTTATGCCATTTTAATCTTGTTTCTTTCCAGTATTCATACCATTTCATTTCCTCACCCGGACGAACAAAGAACTGCATTTCCATTTGTTCGAACTCCCTCATACGGAAAATAAACTGTCTTGCCACAATCTCGTTACGGAAAGCCTTACCTGTTTGTGCTATACCAAAAGGAATTTTCATCCTTCCTGTTTTTTGCACATTAAGGAAGTTTACAAATATACCCTGGGCAGTTTCCGGACGAAGGTATAAATCCATTGCAGTAGAAGCCTCTGCACCCAGTTTAGTACCAAACATAAGGTTAAACTGACGTACCTCTGTCCAGTTTTTAGATCCTGTTTCAGGATCGGCAATACCAAGCTCCTCTATAAGCGCCTTTACATCGGCAAGGTTTTCGGTTTCCAAACTGTTAGCCATACGCTTAAGTATAGCATCTTTCTTTTCAAGGTACTCCTTAGTACGTGCATTAGTAGCCTTAAACTCCTCCTCATTAAAGGCATCGCCATAACGGTCTTTTGCCTTGTCTATTTCTTTTTGAGCTTTTTGGTTAAGCTTCTCGGCATAGTCTTCAATTAAAACGTCTGCCCTGTATCTTTTTTTGGAATCCTTATTGTCAATCAAAGGGTCGTTAAAAGCATCTACGTGTCCCGATGCTTTCCACGTTGTAGGATGCATAAATATTGAGGCATCTATACCTACAATGTTCTCATGCATCTGCACCATTGATTTCCACCAGTATTCCCTGATGTTCTTTTTTAGTTCGGCACCGTTTTGACCGTAGTCATACACAGCACTTAATCCATCGTATATTTCGCTTGACGGAAATATGTATCCGTATTCTTTAGCATGCGAAATTACATTCTTAAAAATATCTTCCTGTTTTGCCATGGTGCAAAAATATAAAAAGCGATTGTATATATAAATGCCCTCTTTTATTATCTTTAGCCTAAATCAAAATATTTTTGTGTTAACCACACCATGTTCAAAAGTTTAGTCAACTTATTATATCCAAAAACCTGCTCAGGCTGCAATGAAACGCTATTGGATAGCGAATCGGTACTATGTACTACCTGCAGGCATGAGCTGCCTTACACACAGCACCATCTTAACCCGGAAAACGAAACCTATAACAAATTTTACGGCAGATTGCCATTGGAGCACGCTTCTTCCCTCCTTTATTTCCACAAGGAAGGCATCGTACAACAGCTTATCCATAATCTTAAATACCGTGGACATGAAGAGGCAGGAAAACTTGCAGGAGAACTCTATGTTGATGATTTAGTAAAAACGGAAACATTACAGTCGGTTACCGATGTTATTCCCGTACCGTTACATAAGAAAAGACTAAGGGAACGCGGCTATAATCAGGTTACCGAATTTGGCAGGGCACTGGCAAAAGGTTTAGGTGTAAACTACAGCGACAACATCCTGTTAAGGGAAAGCTATACCAAAACCCAAACTAAAAAAGGATTATCAGACAGGGCAGAAATTACACGTTCTGCTTTTGAAGTTTCTTATACCGAAGCACACCATAACAGGCACTTTTTATTAATTGATGACGTTATTACCACAGGTGCTACCCTCGAGGCTTGCGGCAGGGCATTGCTTAAAATACCGGGAAGCCGCTTAAGCATTGTTACTATTGCTTATGCACATACTTAAATTTTACAAAAACATTTTATTTACACTAAATATAATTGTTATTTTGTGCTGTTAAAGAATACTATATGTACAGGAACCGATTTCTGCTTTATATCACACTTGCTTTATTTATATCCCTTTTATCGCTTAACAGTTGCGCAAAAAGAGGAACTATAACCGGTGGACCTAAAGATTCCATACCTCCGGTACTGGTATACAGCACACCTGATAATATGTCTACTGAATTTAAAGGTAACGAGATTCAGATAAACTTTAGCGAATACATTAAGGTAAAGGACATAAGCAAGCAGCTTATCATTTCCCCTCCAATGAAAAACACACCTACCATTTACCCAATGGGAAGTGCCAGCAAATACATACGCATAAAAATTAAAGACACACTGGAGGACAACACAACCTACAGCTTTAACTTCGGGCAAAGTATTACCGATAATAATGAGGGTAACCCTTACTCACAGTTTAAATTCGTTTTCTCTACAGGAACCTATATTGATTCCCTTACATTAGGCGGAAAAATTAAGGATGCCTTTGAAAAAAAGCCCGATAATTTTGTTACGGTTATGCTTTATGAGGCTAACGATACCTACAACGACTCTATAGTTTATAAGGAAAAACCACGCTACATAACCAACACGCTGGACAGTATGGTAAACTACAAGTTAGAAAACCTTAAGGAAGGCAAATACTATGTAGTGGCATTAAAAGACAAAAACAACAATTATAAGTTTGACCCTGCATCCGATAAGATTGCATTTCTTAATAAGCCAATAACAGTTCCTAACGATTCGCTTTATGAACTTAATCTCTTTATGGAGAAAAAGCCTTTTAAAGCGCTTAAACCTGTACAGGCATCATCAAACCGTTATTTTGCAGGATATGAAGGCGATGGCAGAGATGTAACCATCGAAGTTAAAAATGCTGCGACAAAAGAACTTATAAAAACCATAACCTCTAAGGTTCCAGAAAAGGACTCACTACAGATATGGACACCAAGAGACATTAACAGTGTAGCCGACTCACTATTGGTTTCGATTAGGAAAAATGATTCTCTAAGAGAATTTGTAGTAAAAACCAAAGAAATGAAAGCAGCCGATTCACTTGGTGTGGATGCCGTTCAAAAAGGAACATTACACTTTAGGGATAAGTTTGCCATATTTGCCAGCACACCACTTGTAAAAATAGACACCACAAAGATTGCACTTATCAATAAAGATTCAGTAGCTGTTCCTTACACCACTAAGTACGATGAACTGAAACAACAGTTGGAGTTTGACTTTAAAAAAGAGGAAGAACAAAAATATAACTTTACCCTTTTACCGGGAGCGCTTAAAGATTTCTACGAAATGGAAAACGACACTTTAAGCTATACCGTAACTACAAAACTATATTCGAATTATGGAAACCTGCGTATTAGCCTGCGCAACGCAAACCGTTTCCCTCTTATACTGGAAATATTTAATACGAAGGACAAAGTAATAGGGACTGCTTACATAGAAAATGAAAGCCAGGCCAGAGAAATTGCTTTTGATGCTATTGCTGCCGATAAATATTCTGTCAGGGTAATATATGACGGCAACGGCAACCGCGAATGGGATAGCGGAAACTATCTGGAAAAACGCCAGCCTGAAGAGGTATTTTATTATCTGGAAGGTATTAAGCCTAAAGAAATTGATATTAGGGAAAACTGGGATGCTATCGAAACTATTACTTTACCATAGTATAAGTATCCCTGTCGTTTAGAAATCCAAATCTTTTACGGGTTTGCAACATGGCTTCTTTATCCAGCGAAATGGTTATTACCTCTTCGCCGTCTGATGCCTTTGCCAATTCATTACCCAAACAATCCAATACCTGAGAATGCCCCGGATAATTGTGTCCGTTCTCATCCTGACCTACCCTATTAACGCCTGCCGTATAGCACATATTCTCTATACTGCGAGCCTTTAAAAGGGCATCCCACGCCAGTACCCTTGGTGAAGGCCAGTTAGCCACATAAAGCAACAAATCATAATCCTCCAGGTTACGGGAAAAAGCAGGAAAACGAAGATCATAACACACTAGAGGGCATATCTTCCACCCTTTATATTCTACTATCAGTTTTTCACTACCCGATGTATAGGCTTTATCCTCTCCCGCAAGGGTAAACAAATGGCGCTTGTCATAGGTTTTAATACTACCGTCAGGATACACAAAACATAGCCTGTTATAATAATTTCCGCCTTCCTTAATTACAAGGCTGCCTGTTATGGCAAAACCCTTTTGAGAAGCAATAGCTTTCATCCATTGCACCGTTTCACCTTCCATGTCTTCGGCGACCAATTCCGGCTTCATGGTAAAGCCCGTTGCAAACATTTCAGGCAATACAACAAGATCTGTATGTTCACCAATACTGTTTATTATCCTGGTAAAATTCTGCCTGTTTGCTTCGTGGTTTTCCCATTGCAGGGCCGTTTGTATAAGGGTTATGTTCATCGCAGTTATTTTTACTAAATGTACAAATAGCACATCACTCCTGCAAACAAAACAAAAGAGCCGCGCTAAAAGCGCGGCTCCCGTAACTAACCTAAACATAAACTATTCTTTCAATGAAAACTCATTTTAAGCTGTAACCATTATTATAAAGTCACATTTTTCGGGTCTCCACTCCCTGCAAATGTGTAGCTCCTACTTTAAAATAGCGGCACTAAAAGTTATGTTATCTCTTTATAATTAAACATCAAAAAGGTTTAGTGCATACCTGACTGTTATAGATTGCGGACAGCTTTGTTATCCTAATGCCTTAATTAAGGCTTTCACAAAAAACTATATACTCTTTAAGGCTACACTTATACGCTTGGCAAGGATTGCATGCACCAAACCCGTTGATTTATTATTACAGCACAAGCGTTGCCACAGCGCCTGCTTTTAGCATTACCGCTGCATTTTTAGCTCCTGCATTTATTGCTACTGCTTTATCTTCTCCTGATGTATTTTGTACAATAACCACAACTTTCCCTTCCGGTGTTTTATAAGCCACATTAGGCAATCCGTCTATAAGGTTAGAATCTATCCTTACACTGCCCGGGCGTACAAATTTTGAAGCATGGGCTATTATATAATAAGCCGGTTCTCTTGTTACCTTATCACCTGCTATAGTAACCGCGCCAAGGCAACGGTCGCAACCACCCCTGTCGGTATGAGGCTGTTGGTTTTCATCGGCTGCAAGATTCCATTCCAGTACCGTTTTACACCAGTTTCTTGGTGCGCCAATAATAAGGTTTTCCACATGCCAGTTCAGTTCTTTGGCAAAGTCGCCCGGAGCCCCTACCCACTGTTCGGTAAAGTATAAGTTTTTATTCGGATGCGCGTCATGAACCTTCGAAACCGCATCGATAGTACCCCCATACAAATGGAAGGCAGAACCATCAATATACTTGGCTGCTTCAGGATCATCCAGAATAGTGATGGGATAGTCCGGACGGTCTGCATTATGATCATAAACTATGATCTTAGTCTTTATCCCGTTCTTTTCAAATTCAGGACCTAAATGATCCCTTACAAATTCCTTTTGTGCCTCAGGCAACATTAAAAGGCTTGGATTGTTCCCCGGATGTAATGGCTCATTTTGTACGGTAACAGCATCTATTGTAATACCGTTAGCCTTCATCTCCTGAATGTATTTTACAAAATATTTGGCATAAGCAGGATAAAACTCCGGCTTAAGGCTTCCTCCCCTTGCATCACCATTATCTTTCATCCACACAGGCGGCGACCATGGTGATCCCAGAATTTTAATATCAGGGCTTATTTTTAGTATCTGTTGTAAAACCGGAATAAGGTATTGTTTGTCATAGCCTAAGTCAAACTTCTCCATCTTCACATCGGTTTCCCCTTCAGGAAGATCGTTATAAGAGAACACTTTTTCATCAAGATCTGACGCTCCCACGCTTATCCTGATGTAGCTAACCCCTATACTGCCCTCACCGGTACCGTATAGTTCCTGTAAAAGTTTTTCCTTTTCAGGCTCGCTCATATTGCTTATATGCTTAGCGCTCCCTCCGGTTAGTGTATACCCAAAACCATCCATTTCCTGATAGGTTTTTGAGGTATCTATTGTAATTACGTTTTGGTTTTCTGATTGATTGATTAAAAAGTTTTCCTGCTTTTGAAAAACAACCGATTTATCGGGCATGGTTAGCCACAATTCGGTATCATTTTTCTTTTCAGCAGATCCACATCCGGCCAGCATAGCCAGGCCTAAAAGCGGTAAAGTAATCTTTTTCAGTGAGGTATTTTTTTTATGCATAATCGTATTAAAGTGCTAAACAGCACTGCTTATTATTGTAAATGTTTGACAAATGCGGCTTACTGCCATACGATAGTCGCTACTGAATTAGCTTCTACCGAATAATTTATTTTGGTTTCCCCAACTACTATAGAAACAGTCCTGTTTTGAGATGATTCGTTAAGCAATACCATTACCTTAGAACCATCAGTATTTATAAAGGCTACGTTTCTTATGTTTAGGGAATTGTCGAAATTGGACGAGTTAACACGTTTAGCGCCCGGCCTCACAAATTTTGAAAAATGGGCAAGACAGTAGTACTCCACATTTTTTGTTACCTGTCCCGATGAACTTACAGTTACCACTCCACGACAGTCGGTACAGCCACCGTTTGTAGGTCCGTGATTACTGTTTAAAGCTAAGTTCCACAACAAGGCATTTTTAGACCAGTTTCTGGTAGTACCTATAAAAATATTTCCAACATTCCATTTTAAGTTACTCGAAAAATCAGTACTCCACTCGCCACCTGAAACCTCGGTAAAATAAAGTTTCTTATCAGGAAAGGCTGCATGTACCTGGTTCATAGCCGAAACATCTCCCCCATAGGCATGGAATGCAGAACCATCTATATATTGAGCAGCTTCCGCATCTCCCAATACACTAATTGGGTAAGAAGGCTGATCGAAATTATGGTCGTAAGCAATAATTTTAGTGGTAAGCCCTGCCTGTTGAAATTTAGGCCCAAGGCTGGATTTTATAAATTCGGCCTGCTCTGTTGCGGTCATTCCCATTGTTGGATAACCTCCGGTTTCGTGCAACGGTTCATTTTGTGGTGTAACAGCATCAATGGTTATACCGTGGTTAGCATAAGCATTAATGTATTTCACAAAATAATCACCATAAGCGCCATACCATTGCGGGTCTAAACTTCCGCCGCCAAGGCTGCCGGAATCCTTCATCCAGGCCGGAGCACTCCACGGGCTGGACACTATTTTAATACCGGGAGCGTAGCCTAATACAGACTGCAGCACCGGGATTACATGAGCTTCATCTTCAGCAATGGAAAACTGTTCCAGATTCGGATCAGTACTTCCCGCCGGAATGTCATCATAAGTAAAATCCTGTAGGGAAAAATCAGAAGCACCTATGGTAAGTCTTAAATAACTAAGTCCTATACCTTCCTGTTCGCTGAACAGGTCTTTTAGCAATGCTTCCTTTTGAGTGGCATTCATCTGACTGATAACATAAGCCGATGAACCTGTTAATGCGGCACCGAAACCGTCAATTTCCTGATACTGCTGAGAGAAATCAACTGAAACTGACGGATAGTCGGTCGCATTATTATCATAAATATTAAGAGAAGGCTGCCCACTTAAAAGCTTTTCTTTACTGCCGTTTGTTACCCATACATTAGCACTGCCTATAACATTACCGTTATTTTGGGCTGGCGGCGGCGGTGTTACCGGCCCATCTTCATTATCTGAACATGACCAAAACATACCGACAAGGCTTAAAAGTAAGAGCGTTTTTCTCATAATATCATTTTTTATTAATTATAACCTGGGTTTTGCTCAAGGTTAGGGTTTCTGCTTATTTCCTGTTGAGGTATAGGCAGGAAGATTTCATGCTCATCCATATCGTAATCTACTGGCTGACCATCTCTTAAATCTATGTCATCAACCGCATTCATAACCTCTACTACAACACCGTTTCTAACAAGGTCGTCCCAACGGTGCGCTTCCTGAGCAAGCTCCAGTCTTCTTTCTTTTAATATTACCTGTTTCATAACAGCTGCAGAAGCTGTTTGTGCCGCAGTAAGTACAGGCAGGTTAACCCTTTGTCTTACTTTATTAACCTCTGCCTCTGCCGATGCAATATCACCTAATGCATTGTGAGCTTCCGCTTTAAGAAGGATAATATCTGATAAACGAAGTAAGTAGATATGGTCTGAACTTGCCCATCCCATTGCATTTTTCCATTTGTAAGCAAAAGGAACTGAGCTTCCTGAAGCATTACCCCAGTACTCATCTATCCAGCTTACTTCCTCAAAAAGTATGGTTGCATTTTTACGGATATCGTCACCTTCAGAATCAAAAGCATCAACAAGGTCATGAGAAGGAGTAACAAACTTTCTCCATGTATCTCCGCTTATTGATGGCGGCAGGTGCATTTGAGGCCCCCAAGAACCTTCGTTACCTCCTAAATACTGCACTTCAAGGATAGACTCAATATTGTTGTAGTGGCTTCCGTCAAAAAGCTCGGCATAACTACCCATAAGATCGTATCCTGCAGGGCTTGTAAGTACCATGTTTGCGTAGCTTATTACCTGTCCGTAATCCGGATTTGGTTTTTGAGCATAGGCTTTAGCCAATAGTGCATAAGCTGCACCTTTAGTAGCACGTGCCTTATTTATGCTGGCGTCATCACCATAAGTATCAGGCAACATTAAAGCTGCTGTTTCTAAATCTTCAATTATCTGAGCATAAACTTCTTCAGCCGTACTTCTTGGCCTTCTTGTTACTGAAGGATCTGCAGAGTTAACCGGTGCAGTAAAGATTGGCACGCCTCCAAATAACCTTACAAGTGTGTAGTAATGATAAGCTCTTAAAAAATAAGCCTCACCCATTATCTGCTCTCTTCTTTCCTCTGTTATTTGCTGGGTTACGTTTGGTGTTTGCTCTAATACCACATTTGCTTTTGCAATAGCGTTAAATATAGCTCCCCATGCGTTAAGCACCCTGCTGTTTGCCGTTTCAACATTAATAGCCTCTATCTGGAAAACCTCAGGGTTATCACCTCCTGCATAATGATTGTCTGAACGAACATCAGAAAACAATACATGATCCCACACATAGTAATCATTACCCTGGAAAGATTCATACACCCCTGTAAGAGCTGCCTCAATCTGGTCTCCAGATGTATAGGCATTATCCTTTATAGATTGTGAAATAGGTGTATCGTCCAGTCCGTTTTCACATGCAGTGAATAAAAACCCTGCTAATAAAAGTGAAAAAACTATTTTCTTATTTTTCATAATAATACTGTTCTGTTAATTAAAGTGATGCCCTTATACCAAAAATTATATTTCTTGTTTGAGGGTATGTTCCATAATCTATACCGTATACCTGTGTGCTGTTACCTGCGAAGTTAACCTCAGGGTCAAATCCTTTGTAATTAGTAATGGTAAACAGGTTCTCGCCTGTAGTATAGATACTTAAATTACTAAGACCTATTTTATCAGTAACATTTTTAGTAAAGTTGTAGCTTAATGTTATTGCCTTTAGCCTTAGGTATGAACCGTCTTCTATATATCTTGTAGATATTCTTGAATTAGCTATACTACCATCTGTAGAAACTCTTGGGATATCTGTAATATCACCAGGCTGTTGCCAACGGTCTAATACTGCTGCAGACTGGTTTTTAGAGTTTATCATACTTTCTGTCTCGATTCTTGTAGCATTGAAAATATCATTCCCCTGAGAACCCTGGAAGAAAATATTAAGGTTAAAGTTTTTATAGCTTAAATTGTTAGTAACACCATAAATGAAATCCGGATTAGGGTTACCTATAATCTTACGGTCATCATCTGTAGGGTTAAATGTAGCCTCACCATCAGCACCAATATAGTATACATTACCGGTATCAGGATCTACTCCCCCCCACTCATAACCATAGAATGTTCCTACAGGCTGGCCTTCTTCAAGGCGAACTGCATCACCTCTTCCGGCAACTCCTCCTGTAGAGATAGTTTCACCTACAAGACTGGTAATTTTATTCTTATTGAAAGACATGTTTAAATCGGTAGTCCATTTAAACTCACCGTCCATGTTCACTGAACTTATTGCAAATTCGAAACCTTTGTTCTCAATTTCACCTGCATTCATTAATGCAGAATTAAATCCTGTAGCCCTTGGGATTGGCACATCAAGTAAAAGGTCGTTACTTGTTTTCTTGTAATAATCGGCAGAGAAACGTATTCTGTTGTTAAACAAGGCAACATCTATACCTATGTTAAGCTGCTCAGAAGCTTCCCATTTAAGGTCTTCATTCTGAATTCTACCCGGATAGTTACCCGGCTGTGTAGATCCGCCAATAGGATAGTTAGATCCGGGCACCACAGTACCATACCATGCATAGTTAGGAATACCTGTATCATTACCAACAAGACCCCAACCCGCTCTTAATTTTAAATCGTTAACAGCTGTAACTTCTGAGAAAAACTCCTCGTTAGAAATCCTCCATCCTGCAGAGAATGACGGGAAGTAACCCCATTTTTGGTTAGGTCCGAATTTTGTAGAACCATCTGCCCTAAAGTTTGCTGTTAATAAATATCTGTCGTCAAATGAATAGTTAAGCCTTGAAATAACCGAAGAGTTAACCTGTTCTGTTTTGTCTGCAGTAGCAGTTACAATTTGAGAACCTCCGTTTGGAGTTGTAATAGCATCACCGGCAAAGTTTCTTGTTTCGATGCTGCTGTTTTCTGCACGCCACTTTTGGTAAACAGTACCTACAAGAGCTTCAAAATGGTGTTTTTCAACATCAAAATTGTAAGTTAACGTGTTTTCGAAATTATAGTAATTGTTTAACCATGTCTGGTAACGGCTGATACCTTTCATAGCACGACCATAGCTGGTACGGTACGGATCTAAGAAATAATCACTTTTAGCATTACTGAAATCAATACCTAAAGCAGATCTGTATTTTAATCCTTTTAAGAATTCTACCTCTGCATAAACGTTACCAAAAACTCTTTGGTTTCTGTAGCCTCTTTGTGCCGCATCTGTACTTGAAATTGGGTTTTCCCAATCCTGGAAAGGGTTACTTGTAAAAGTACCGTTCTCATTATAGATACCTATGTTTTGAGGAGTAGTTAATACTCCAAGGATTACACCTCCCTGATTTACTGCAGAGTTATCTGTAACATCTACGTCATTATAATCAACATAGTTAAAGTGAGTACCAACTTTTAACCAATTATTCACCTCCTGATCAAGGTTTACCTTGAATGTTTTTCTTTTCATTTGTGCACTTCTTACAGCACCTTCCTGGTTAACATAACCACCGGACATGTAGTAAGATGTTTTATTTGATTTACCGGATACAGACACCTGCTGGTTGTTAGAGAAACCTGTCTGGAACACTTCATCCTGCCAGTTTGTATCGGCAGTATATAGTTCCCATGTAGTATTTCTACCCATCTCTTCCATTAAATCCCTGTATTGAGCAGCGTTTAAAACATCCAGCTTTTTCCATACGGTCTGGAATCCTACATAAGTATCATAAGTAATAACCGGTTTTTCTGATTTACCCTGTTTAGTAGTAATAATTACTACACCATTACTACCCTGAGAACCGTAAATTGCAGCTGCCGAAGCATCTTTAAGTATAGACATGCTTTCTATATCAGCCGGGTTAAGAGAACGCGTATCAGAAGTAACAACTCCGTCAATTACATAAATTGGGTCACTACCACCTGTAATTGAACTCGTACCACGAACACGTACACTAAAACCTCCACCTGGTTTACCTGAGTTTGAGATAACCTGAACACCGGCTGCCTGACCCTGCATAAGGCTGCTAACCTGATTATTTACACGGTTTTCAAACTTCTCACCATCTATAGTGGCAACAGCTCCTGTTATATCTTTTTTGGCTTGCGAACCATATCCCACTACTACCACCTCATTAAGTTCGGTAGCATCTTCTGCAAGTGTGACATCTATATTTCTGTTGTCAATAACCGAAACTTCCTGAGTGGCATAGCCAATATAGGAAAACACTAATACATCTCCCGGTACAGCCTGTATGGTAAAATTACCATCCACATCAGTAGATGCGTTAGCTTGCTTACCCTTAACCAGTACATTAACGCCCGGTAGGGTTAAGCCGGTTGCTTCTTCCTTAACAGTACCTTTTACCTGCCCAGACTGAGCAAAGGCTGCTGCCGAAAAAAACAACACTAATAAAATTAAGTAGTTTTTGAATCTCATAGATTTTAAGTTAGAGTTAAGTTTAAACTAATGAAAAACAATGTTTTACTTTCCATTTTTGCATTCCCAAACGGCCAAATTGAGAAAACAATAATTTTAGCAAAACCGAAATCGTTTTCGATTTAATTTTGATTGACGCCAAATTATAATTATGTAATGTATCCTATAAAAAATTGAATACACTTTATTTACACCATTTAGAAAAACAAACTACTTTTTTAGTTACTTTTTTTTTATAAAAAACTACAAACCAATTTTTTATGTAAAAATATTTCTTGGTAATTTCAAACTTTTTAATAGCTTTGTTTCGCCTCAAAAAGCTATTTTTACATCGTTTTCGTACGTTATTATTTAACAACACGATGACAAACCCTTAACACGACCCATGAAAAAAAACATTTTTTACATTTTAGCAACTATTTTTTTTCATTTATCGTTTTTTGCACAAACTCAGGATACTGCACTTCAGGCATTCTCGGGAAAGATAAAACAGTACGTTCGGAATGATTTTAATGCCGACCCTCAGTTTTGGGCAATGTGTGAAGACCGTGACGGAACTATTTTTTTTGGCAACAATGATGGTGTTATAATTTTTGACGGTGAACACTGGCAAAAAATAAACCTGCCCAATAATTCATCAGTCCGTAGTTTACTTACCACACCTAACAATACTATATATGCCGGAGGTTATAATGAAATAGGCACAATACAGAAGGACTCTAACGGTAGGTACTTTTACAGGTCGCTGATTGAAGACCTGCAACTTGAAGGCAAAAACATAGAGAACATCTGGCAGATACATTCACTGAACAACAAGATACTTTGCCGCGCTTTTGATGAACTTATTATAATTACAGGAAAAACGGCAACCCATATTCCTGCCTCAACCTCATTTATTTATTCCAATCTTGCAGGCAACAACTATTATATTCAGGATGCAAACCACGGGATTTTAAAACTGGACAGTAAAGGGCGCGAACTTGTTCAGGTATTTACTGCCGACGAATTTAATAATGAGGAAATTGCAGCCATATTACCCGCGGCCAATAATAAACTACTGGTATCGGTTAAATCAGGTAATATCTATGAAGCCAATCCTGAAACCGGTAAAATGCAGCTTTTAAATAATGTATTTACCAACCTTCCTAAAGATCAGGTTATATCTGCCATCCGTTATTCTTCAGATGCTATTTTCCTGGGCACTCTTAGCTCCAAAATACTGGTAATTAACAATAAGGGCGAAGTACTTAAAACACCTGCTGTTTTTCAAAACCTTCAGGATGCCGTTATACATCAGCTTTACAAAACCGCTTCAAACAATGTTTGGGCCATGCAAAACATAGGCCTTGCCTTTATAGACTTTAAATCACCCTATACTTACCTTTTCAATAAGGCCTCAGTTTACGATGCCCTGTTACATAACGGCGTATATTACCTGGCAACCAATCAGGGGATATATTACTCCAGCCAGAACTCTAACTCGATGGCGCCGGAATTTAAAAAAGTCCCTAACCTGCACGGGCAGGCATGGTCTTTACAGCTTTTGGAAGGCGACATTATTGTGGGGCATGATAACGGACTATTCAAAATACAGGACGGGCAGGCAATAAAAATAGGAAGTGTGAGTGGTTTTTGGAAAGTTACCCCAATAACAAATAAGAAAGGATTTTACCTAGCCTCACACTATAACGGGATTTACCTTCTTGAAAACAACTCAGGCAACTGGGTACTCCATAACAAGATTACAGGATTTGATGAATCTTCAAGAGATATAATTGCTTCCGACGAACCGGATACTTACTGGGTATGCCATGGTTATAAAGGGGTTTTTAGGATAAGAATCAATCCGTCTTACCAAAGGGTTAGCGCAGTAGATCACTTTACTAATAAAAACGGACTGGGTTCTTCGTTTAACGTAAATGTTACCCGTTGGCAAAACGAGATAGTATTCACCACTAATACCGGCATCTATAGGTTTGATGCCGCCCAAAACAAGTTTATTCCTCATGCACAGTTAAACTCCATACTGGACAGCACTAAAAACACAAGAAAACTTACCCAGTACGGAAACAAAACCTGGTTTGTACAGGATGATGAGGCAGGCTACTTTTTTACCGATGAAAAACATCCTACCCTTCACAAAGACCTTTTCCTCAATCTTAAAGGGAGTTTTAACAGGGGAATGGAATGTATTGTAAGCCTAAGCTCAAATTCTATCCTTTTTGGCACCACAACAGGACTGTATTTATATAACATAGAAAATAATAAGAACAGTAACGGAATAAACACGACTTTAACCCAAATTTCCTATTCCAAAGATCAGGAACTGAAGTTGCTTCCGCTAACCACTAATGAAAGCGAACCCATTACGCTTCCTAACCAAACTGACATATTACGTTTTGAGTTTGCCACTCCAAAAATGCCCCATGGCACCGAGGTACAATACAGCTATGTACTAGAAAATGTAGATAAAAACTGGTCTAACTGGCAAAATATCGCCTATAAGGAATATACCCACTTAAGGCCGGGCAATTATAAATTTAAGGTAAGAAGCCGCAATACTGCCGGACTATCGGGCACCGAAGCTGTTTATAACTTTACCATATTACCTAAATGGTATCAAACTACACTGGCTTACATTTTATATATAATTGCCGCCATAGTGCTTTTATTTGCAATTATACGCTATATAAGCAAGCGTATGGAGCGAGACCATCTAAAAAGCCAAAAAGAGGCACAGAGAGCAAAAAAACTACTGGAACTGGAACTTGAGCAGTTAAAACTGCAACGTGACAAAGAACAGATGAGCCGCGACAAAATGCACCTAGAAGAAGACGTACTCAATAAAAGTAAGGAACTGGCTAACTATACCATGCTGCTTGCCAGTAAAAAAGACATCTTTTCTGAGATTACAGACGACCT
The DNA here is from genome assembly GCF_008000935.1 of Flavobacterium alkalisoli. NCBI lineage: Bacteria > Pseudomonadati > Bacteroidota > Flavobacteriia > Flavobacteriales > Flavobacteriaceae > Flavobacterium > Flavobacterium alkalisoli. The sequence continues at coordinate 1,125,427 of NZ_CP042831.1, read as the reverse complement.
GAAGCAATTAAAGGAAAGCGTTAAGAACGACGACTCCCGCAAAAAGATACTGGAGATGTTCCAAAAGCTGAACCAACATAAAATTGGCGAGGAATATATGGAGGTGTTTGATGTTAACTTCGAGAAAGTACATCATAACTTTTTTGAAAAACTTAAAGAGATAAACCCTACCCTTACCAAAAGGGAATTAAGACTATGTGCTTTCGTTAAGATGGACCTTACCAATAAGGAAATCTCTCCCCTGCTTAACATTTCCCTACGCGGTGTAGAAAACGCCCGTTACAGGGTTCGTAAAAAGCTTAATGTAAACCATGAAGATAACTTTGTATCCTTCCTGGAAGGAGTTGCCAAAGAAGCAGAGGAACCACAGGAAAATGAATAATAAAAAAGCACCCTAATCGGGTGCTTTTTTTATATCGATAAGAACTGATTCTTATTTTACACTTGCAAACAGATACTCTCTGTTCATACGGGCAATGTTCTCAAGAGAGATTCCTTTAGGACACTCAACCTCACAAGCACCTGTATTGGTACAGTTACCAAATCCTTCCTCGTCCATTTGTCTCACCATGTTAAGTACACGCTCTGTAGCCTCAACTTTACCTTGTGGTAATAAAGCATACTGAGAAACTTTTGCACCAACAAAAAGCATAGCCGAACCATTTTTACAGCTGGCAACACAAGCTCCACAACCAATACATGCAGCAGCTTCAAAAGCTCTGTCTGCATCATGTTTAGGAACCGGAGTAGCGTTAGCATCAATAGTACGTCCTGAAGTATTTACAGAAACGAAACCACCAGCCTGCTGGATACGGTCAAAAGCACTTCTGTCAACAATAAGGTCTTTCACTACAGGGAAAGCCTTAGATCTCCATGGCTCAACATAAATAGTATCACCATCTTTAAACGATCTCATGTGCAGCTGACAAGTTGTTACTTTAGATGCAGGACCGTGTGCGCGTCCGTTAATATATAATGAACACATACCGCAAATACCTTCACGGCAGTCGTGGTCAAAAGCCACAGGCTCTTTTCTTTCGTTGATAAGCTGTTCGTTAAGCTGATCAAGCATTTCAAGAAAAGAACTGGCAGTAGAAACATTATCAAGTTTGTAAGTCTCTATTTGTCCTTTAGATTTAGCATCTTTCTGACGCCAGATTTTAAGGTTTATATTGATAGATTTTGAAGCCATTTCTGTTGAATTTTATTTGTAGTTCCTTGCGGCAATTTTAATATACTCATAGTTAAGAACTTCTTTATGAAGTGTCTCTGCATTAATATCGCTGCCACCATATTCCCAGGCACCTACGAAATTAAAGTTAACGTCGTCACGAAGTGTTTCACCTTCAGAATCCTGATATTCTTCTCTAAAGTGACCACCACAAGACTCTTTACGCTGTAGTGCATCCATAGCCATAAGCTGACCCAGTTCCATAAAGTCGGCAACACGAATAGCTTTTTCAAGCTCAGGGTTAAGCTCATTAGCAGATCCCGGAACGTAAACATCCTTATGGAATTCAGCTCTAAGCGCATCAATCTCAGCAATCGCTTCTTTTAGGCCCTGCTCGTTACGAGCCATACCTACCTTGTTCCACATAATGTTACCAAGGCGTTTGTGGAAGTGATCTACCGATTTAGTACCGTTATTATTAAGGAATCCGTCAATCTGAGCTTTAACAGCATTTTCAGCCTCAACGAATTCAGGAAGGTCTGTAGAAATCTTACCTGTACGGATATCGTTTGCAAGATAATCAGAAACAGTGTAAGGAATTACAAAATAACCATCAGCAAGACCCTGCATAAGTGCAGAAGCTCCTAAGCGGTTAGCTCCGTGATCTGAGAAGTTTGCCTCACCGGCAACAAAACATCCCGGAATTGAACTTTGTAGGTTATAATCAACCCAAACACCACCCATGGTATAGTGTACCGCTGGATAGATTTTCATTGGGGTTTCATACGGGTTCTCATCAGTAATCTGTTGGTACATCTGGAAAAGGTTACCATATTTCTCCTCTAACCATGCTTTACCAAGCTTAATTACTTCTTCATCTGAAGGGTGGTGATTACCTGAAGCATAAGCTGCCTGCTTACCTTTACTGATAATCTCTGAAGAGAAATCAAGGTAAACACCTTCGTTTGTATCGTTTGCCTCAATACCAAAACCGGCATCACAACGCTCTTTTGCAGCTCTCGATGCAACGTCGCGAGGTACAAGGTTACCAAACGCAGGATATCTTCTTTCAAGGAAGTAATCTCTGTCTTCTTCAGCAATCTGTGTCGGTTTTAATTTACCTGCACGGATAGCCTCAGCATCTTCTATCTTTTTAGGAACCCAAATACGTCCTGAGTTACGAAGTGACTCAGACATAAGCGTAAGCTTAGACTGGTTTGTTCCGTGAACCGGTATACATGTTGGGTGAATCTGTACATAACAAGGGTTAGCGAAGTAAGCTCCTTTTTTGTGGATCTTCCAGGCTGCAGTTACGTTACTTCCCATTGCATTTGTAGAAAGGAAGTATACGTTACCATAACCACCCGATGCGATAATTACCGCGTGAGCAGAATGTCTTTCAATTGCACCTGTAATAAGGTTACGTGCAATGATACCACGAGCTTTACCATCTACTTTTACGATGTCAAGCATCTCGTGGCGGTTGTACATTTCAACACGACCAAGACCAACCTGTCTTGAAAGCGCAGAGTAAGCACCTAATAAAAGCTGCTGACCTGTTTGCCCTGCAGCATAAAAAGTACGTTGTACCTGAGTACCACCAAATGAACGGTTATCAAGAAGTCCGCCGTAATCACGTGCAAACGGAACACCCTGAGCCACACACTGGTCTATAATATTTCCTGAAACTTCGGCAAGGCGGTGAACGTTTGCTTCACGAGCCCTGTAGTCTCCTCCTTTAATTGTATCGTAAAACAACCTGTAAACACTGTCACCGTCGTTTTGATAATTTTTAGCAGCATTAATACCACCCTGTGCAGCGATTGAGTGTGCACGGCGTGGAGAATCCTGAAAACAGAAAGCTTTTACGTTGTAGCCCATTTCACCAAGTGAAGCAGCAGCAGAAGCTCCCGCAAGACCTGTTCCTACAACAATTACATCAATTTTAGGTCGGTTGTTTGGAGCAACCAGCTTTAAATGGTCTTTGTATTTAGTCCATTTTTCTGATATATGCCCTTCTGGTATTTTAGAATCTAACTTCATAGTATTGATGTTGATTTATTTTAGAAAAAAGTGAATATAAACCGGAATTACGGCAAACAACAGTGGTACTATTATAGCAAACGCTTTTCCGAAATTTTTAATCAATAGGTTGTATTTTGGATTGTTTAATCCAAGAGACTGGAATGCACTACCAAAACCGTGGTAAAGGTGGAATGCTAAAACCAGCATAGAGAATACATAAAGTATAGTTGCGATTAATCCCCATTTAGCATCTTTAAAGAACTCTACAGTAATTTTATAAAGGTCTTTGTAAAGGTGAGCTATTTTAAGATTATTGTCTGTTCTGTAAACTTCAGTCCTGTTCTGGATAGAAATCATACCCTGCTCTACAGCAGCAACCGGTATGTAAGAACCTTCTACAGTTACAAACATTTCCTGAGTTTGCGGAGGCATACCTGGCATAACTTCAGACTCGATAGTTACGGTTTGTAAAGGCATTTTCTTATCAAAATGCATTACCGCCCAAAAGTTTGTCATGTGAGTAACAATGAAAACAAGGATTAGGGTACCTAAAACAGCCATGTTTCTTGAAGCCCAGATAGTGTTGCTTGAAGCACTGTTCTTAACATAGCCTACAGGCCTTGCCTTTTTGTTTTGCACTGTAAGCACTATTCCGTCTACAGCGTGGAAAAGAATAGAGAAGTAAGTCAGGTAAGACAGTAGTTTTACTGCCGGGTTCGTTGTCATAAATAACGCGTACTTGTTGAAGTTAAGTGCCGCATCTTTACCTGTAGAAAGCAATTGAAGGTTACCTAGTAAGTGCCCTATTAAGAACAAACATAAAAATAAACCTGTCAAAGCCATCCAGTATTTTTTTGCAAGCGACGACTTTAATAGTGCAGATTTTGCCATAGTATTTAAATAAAATAGTTTTTAAAAAAATCATACAAAAGTAAAGTTAAAACACAATAACTACAACCTTTGCGACCTAATTTATAATCAGTTTAAAGTAGACATGTTTTTCGTGGTTTTTTCACTTATTCTTTGTGAAATATCTTTTAAACCTTAAATAACTTTAAAAAATATAACAAAACTGTAAACTCATTATAAATTTTACGTTTTGTTAAAAATCAATATCAGTGGGTTTTGGTCATATCCTCGTCTACAACCAGTATAAAATCAGCTTTTTGAGTATTGTCTTTCTCCAGTTCTGTCACATCTTTTTGCGACACTGCCGAGATCGTTACAACTTTAAGTTCAGGCTTTGCTTTTTTAAGATACCAGTTTATCCCTTCAAAATTATCGCTGTGATATGTACCGTTAAAATGGACAAAAACATAATCCTTTTTAAGGTTTTGAGTAATAAAATAAGCCATTGTAGCATCTTTTATAGCCTGTGCTTTAGGCATGTTCTCTCCCGAAGCTCCACCATGGCCCGCCATCATCTCAACCATTTTCTTATAACCCGGCAAAGAGGCATCATAAGCTATTGGCAGCGGTGCAACCCAGCCTTTTTCCTCATCGCTTAGTTCCTCCAGAGATTCAAGACCTTTTTTGTATACCTGACTGGCATATCTTCTAGGTACATTAGTTGCAACAAACGGAATATTGCTAGCCTTTGCATAATCAACAATCGGTTTATAATCGGTTTTATAATTACTCCAAAGCCTTGCCACAGTATCAAATGCTTTCTGGTCAATTTCACCTGCAAGGTATTGGTCAAGCTGTTTCTGATTATCAGCCTCAAACATTTCTGCACCAAGAACCAGGTATTTTTCTGTAGAGAGGTCTTTGGTAAACTCAAGCTGCAACCAGTGAATAAGTGAATTATCGTGATATTCGCCAAAAAGCACCACATCAGCACCTTCCGCTTCCTTCAACAGCTTTTTATAAGTGGTTTTTTTTCCTTCTTTTGTATATAACTGATACGGCTGTTTATCCTGAGCCTTAACCCCTAAAGACAAAAGCAATAGCAGAGTAAGTATTTTTTTCATACAACACAGTTTTTTAGAACGGCACTAAATTAAGATATAATGAGCGGTTTTTTGATTATTACTTTGTAAAATTTAAGGTCATTTTATTCATAAATCCGCAAAAATCACCCCTTCATGCATTTTTATCAACGTTTTATGCGTTAGCTGTTCTAATTTTACTGTCCAAATCTATTATTAATGACTACCGGAATTGATGCTATCGCTTTTGATATAGCAAAACTGCACCTGCCCATAAAAACGCTTGCAAATGCAAGAAATATTGACCCTGAAAAGCTTGAAAAAGGATTGGGATTATTAAAGATGACATTACCCGATGTACATCAGGATACTGTTGTCTTTGCTGCTAATGCACTTACAAAACTGATAAGCAAGAACAATATAAATCCACAGGAAATTTCGAGGGTATATGTAGGTACCGAAAGCGGCATTGACAGCTCTAAACCTATAGGGTCTTTTGTGGTTTCACTTATGGAACAGTTATATGGAGAAGGCAGCTTTTCCAACTGCGATACGGTAGATTTTACTTTTGCCTGCATAGGCGGTGTGGATGCCCTTCAAAACTGTCTTGATTATATAAGGCTTAATCCGGAAAAGAAAGCAGTGGTTATTACCAGCGATATTGCGAAATATGATTTGGAGTCGACAGGTGAATATACACAGGGTGCGGGTGCATTAGCTATGCTAATTACCGCCAACCCAAAAATAATAGCTTTTAACCATAACTGGGCAGTAAGCACCAAAGGTGTTTTCGACTTCTTTAAGCCCTATCGCACAATTGAAAAAGAAGCCATAACAGGCACCAATAGCAATACCGAATGGTTTGGCAATCTGGAAGCGGAAATTGAAATACACAAAGACCAACCCGTGTTTGACGGTCAATACTCTAACACCTGTTATACCGACCGTACCCGTGAGGCATATTTCAGGTTTAAGGAAGCAAACAACATAAAGGGATCGTTATACGAAAAATGGGAAAGTATAATTATGCACCTTCCCTACGCTTATCAGGGCCGCAGGATGTTTAGTGAAATATTTGCTGTTGATGCGACGGAGCCTTTAGCACAACAAAATGATGCCGACTATGCAACAAAACTGAAAGAGATAAGTAAAAGTGAGGCATATAAGGAATTTGTAAACCAAAAATTACAGCCCGCAGAACCTGCTTCTTCACTTATAGGCAACCTTTATACGGGATCGGTATTTATGGGGCTGTTATCAGCTTTGATTCAGTTTACAGAAAAAGACATAGATGTGACCGGAAAAACCTTTGGTTTCCTGGCATACGGCAGCGGATCGAAATCTAAAGTCTTTGAAGGAACCATACAAAGCGGATGGAAAGAAGCTGTCACTACTGTAAAACTATTTGAAACGCTTTCCAATAGTAAGGAAATAGCGTTTGAGGATTATGTGTCACTACACAAAAAAGAACAGAAAACAAGTTTACTGCAACCTCACAACGAATGGGTATTGGATTATATAGAAAAAGAGAATCCTAACCTGGTGGGAGCAAGATATTATAAGTGGATGGAGTAAATATTTACCTACCTACCCATTTCTCAAGCTTTAGCTTTTTAAAATATTGTTTGGTATCGGTAAAATCTACAAAGTATTCCGGTATGGCGTTGCTTTTACGGTTATAGTTACCATCGGCATATACACCATATCCAAAACCGCATTCATACTGCTCATCTATAATTTCAATAACCAGCTTATTATCGGCAAAATTCATACTCCATTTGCAGCCCTCATCGGCATAATCCGATTTGAATTCAAAAATCCCTTTACCGTCTGTCAGGGTTACCCTGCCGCATAAATCGCCCATATTATAAGAAGGCTCGCCCGCCTGAAGCTGTATGTAAAACAAAATGGTTGAATCACTTTCCGGATACACTATAACTTCTCCTTCACCATAGCCCTCGCCATTATCATAACTGTATTTTCCGGCATATTGTGCCGTTTTAAGGTTTTCCATTTCCTTTTTACTCATTTGGGCAAAAGCCGAAACCGAAACAAAAAAGAATGTGGCCAAAAGCAAATATGTTTTTCTCATAATGAAGCCATTATTTTTAGTAAATATAAAAAACTACCTCTTTGCTTTAACATTATTTCGTTTTAATCTTAGTATTTTTGAAATTCAAAATTTAAAAACCCAGTATATCATGAAATACCATCAGATAGACCGCAACCTGTTTATTAAGAACCGTAAAAAGTTTACGGCCGAAATGAAACCTAAAAGCGTGGCGGTATTCAATTCTAACGATATTTACCCTATTAGTGCCGATAGCACCATACCTTTTCAACAACACCGCGATATATTTTACCTGAGTGGCGTTGATCAGGAAGAAAGCATACTTTTACTTTGTCCGGATGCTCCGTATGAGCACCTGCGCGAAATACTTTTCCTTCGTGAAACCAACGAACATATTGCCGTTTGGGAAGGTGAAAAACTAACAAAAGAGCGTGCTTTTGAGGTATCGGGAATTAAAAGTGTATACTGGCTACAGGACTTTGAAAAAGTGCTTTTTGAAGTTATGACGTACTGCGACACCATGTACATAAATACTAACGAGCACTACCGTTCTTCTGTACAGACAGAGACTCGCGAAGCCCGTTTTATTAAATGGTGGAAAGAGAAATATCCTGCACATCAGGTAGCAAAAAGCAACCCTATATTACAACGCCTGCGCTCTATTAAAGAGAGTGAGGAACTTGACCTTTTACAAAAAGCGTGTGATATTACCGAAAAAGGTTTCCGTCGCGTGCTTTCTTTCACCAAACCGGGTATTATGGAGTATGAAATTGAGGCCGAGTTTATCCACGAATTTATCCGTAACCGTTCTAAAGGTTTTGCTTACGGACCAATTATCGCTTCGGGTGCTAATGCCAATGTACTTCACTATGTGGAAAACAACCAACAATGCCGCGAGGGCGAACTTATACTTTTTGACGTAGGTGCCGAGTATGCCAACTATTCAAGCGATATGTCGCGTACCATACCTGTATCAGGACGTTTTACACAAAGACAAAAAGACGTTTACAATGCCGTATTACGCGTTAAGAATGAAGCTACTAAAATGCTGGTTCCGGGTACGCTTTGGAAACAATATCATGTAGAAGTGGGCAAGATTATGACTTCGGAGCTTTTAGGGCTTGGCCTTATAGACAAAGCTGATGTACAGAATGAAAACCCTGACTGGCCTGCCTACAAAAAGTACTTTATGCATGGTACGTCTCACCATTTAGGTCTAGATACTCACGATTACGGATTATTAGTTGAACCAATGAAACCTAACATGGTATTTACCGTAGAGCCGGGCATTTATATCCCTGCAGAAGGCTTTGGTATCCGCCTGGAGGATGATGTAGTAATCCAGGAAAGCGGCGAGCCGTTTAACCTGATGCGCAACATCCCTATCGAGGCTGATGAGATTGAAAGCCTGATGAATGTATAAATAAGTTTTCAGTCACAGTACCCAGTTCCCCTCTTGAGAGGGGTTAGGGGTGTGTAAAATATAAAACGGCTCATACTTATGAGCCGTTATTTTTTTACTAAAACTTTCTCTGCATTAGTATTCTAATACGGTAAAAGCTAATTTTGCAATTCATTTTATATCTGAAACTTGAAGCATTTACACTACAAAAACGCCGCTGTTAGCTATACCGATACCGGAAACGGAAAAGTAATCGTACTGCTGCATGGCTTTTTAGAAAACAGCACGATGTGGGTACCCTATGTTGCTGAATTTTCAAAATACTACCGTGTTATAACCATAGACCTTTTAGGCCACGGCCAAACCGATTGCATAGGCTACATCCATACCATGGAAGATATGGCCGATGTTGTGTATGCCGTACTGGAAGAACTAAATATTACAGAAGCTGTTTTTGTGGGCCATTCTATGGGGGGTTATGTTTCACTTGCCATAGCAGAACTGTATCCTGATATGGTTAAAGGTATTGTGCTTCAAAACTCCACATCACGCCCCGATAGCGAGGAACGCAAACTAAATCGGGACAGGGCCATTAAAGCGGTAAAGCAAAGCTATACCAATTTTGTACGCCTGGCTATTGCTAATCTTTTTAGCGAGGAGAATCGTGAGCGCTTAACTGATGAAATCGAGGCTGTACGCAACGAGGCTTTAAAAACACCTTTACAGGGCATTGTAGCCGCACTGGAAGGTATGAAGGTAAGAAAGGACAGGGAAATGCTTTTACACACAGCAAACTATCCTATACTACTTGTTTTAGGCAAAAAAGATCCTGTTATGAATTATCAGGACAGCCTTAGCCAGCTTGACGGGACCAACATAAAACTTATTACCTACCCCGACGGGCACATGGCACATATAGAAGATAGGGAAGATTTACAAAGAGACCTTTTAGAGTTTTTCAGAACAATCTATTGACAAAACATAAATAAATACTAATCCATTTTTTCCTCAAACGGGATATCTGGATTTAAAATTTCATTAATAAGGCTTACAAGCTGTGTTTTAAACTCTTCAAGGGTATCGCTATCAATAACATTAGAGGCAGGTGCGCTTCGGTCAAAACCATCCTTAAAGCTAAAATTCATAAAGCCTGTTTTCATATTCTTGAACGATATAATACCTGCCTCGGTTTCCATACCGTTTGCGTTAGGTTCATACATAAAAGCATAGGTAAGCAGCTGTATTATCTTTTCGTTTTTTATATCTAACGGGAGTCCGTCCCATGCTTTCAGCACAAGATTACCTTTCTCTACCTTTCCGGTCTTGTAGTCAACTATTCTAATCTTTCCGTTGCGTTGCTCAATGCGGTCTATATTACCCGATATCTTTACAGAAAAAGGCAGCCTGCTGTCTTCCAGTGTACGTTCAAAAGTCTGTTCCAATGCCAGTACTTTTACCGCATCGCCTTCTTCTATAAGCCTTCGTTCCTGTTTTAATAAATTATGCACGTTACGTTTGGCTACCTCAAAGGCTAACAGGTTACGCCCTTTTTTAATCTCGCCTTCTTTATATACCAAAACAAATTGACGCATAACCTCATCATCGGCTAAGGCTTTCATGCCGTCTATATCCTGAACGGTAAGGAATTTATTAACGAACGGTTTGTAAAGCTCTTCCAGAGCTCCGTGTATAATGGTTCCCAATGTATTAAGCGCAATACTCTCTTCTACCTCGTCCACTTCACGGATTCGCAACACCCTTTGATAATAAAACTGTATAGGGTTACGGATATATCCCGTTAATGCCGATGGCGAAAAGCCCTTACCAGTAGCTATCTCCTTAAGCCTTTCCATAACCTTTTCAGACTTCTGTATCACCATTGGCTCATAGGCCTTATCAGGCAAATAAGCATTATAAATGGTACTTTGCAGGTTATGTTGTGGTTTTCTTTCTATTTCAAGCTGGGTAAGGAAACGGCTTCGCTCTCCGGCATCAAGCCCCTCACTTTCGGTATTGTAAAGCAGGTATACGTTTTTTGCCCGCATAAGCAGGTGGTAAAAGTGGTAGCTGTAAATAGCATCCTTTTCTTTGTATGTTGGCAGCCCCAGTTCCCTTTTCACATCATAGGGAATGAATGAGTTTTGTGTTTTTCCTGACGGAAACTTCCCTTCATTCATAGACGTGATGATTACGTTCTCAAAATCAAGCACCCGGCTTTCCAGCACCCCCATTATCTGAAGTCCGGTAAGCGGCTCTCCTTCGAAGGATACCTCCGCCAGTTCGGCGACCTGCTTGTAAATAGTATAAAGCACAGCCAGGCTGTTCATTTCATGATGCGCCTCGGCATAATTGATAAGCTTATTGATTACTTTGAACACCGAATATAAAAATGCCTTAGCTATCTTTTCTTCATCATCATCATTACCCATATATGATTTAAGCGTAAGCAGTATTTCCGAAAGGCGGTTAAGCACTGCCTTCACATCATTATCCCATCTTTCAAAAAGCAGATTGAAGAAAGGGGTGGCCTCTCCCTGAATTTCAAACAGCTTGTTTAAGGAAAAGAATGTGATATTATTTTTATTGATGGTCTCAACCAGTTTTGCAGCCCCCGAATGCGGCTCTACCAATGGATGCGTTAGAATATCCAGTACTTCACGATAGTAAAGCGTATAGCTTTTCTCGCTACGGTTTATGGCATTGGTATGCAGTTTAAACAGCTTTTGTATAAGCAACTGCGCAGGATTGTTCTTACTACTATAACCCATAGTAATATTAAGACTACCTACACTTGCAGGAAGGCTATATAGCATTGGGATAAGCATATTTTCCTCTCCCAATACCAAAGCAGTTTTGTCCAGGCTATGCCCTTCAGACTGGAGTTTTTCAACAATCTGCCCGGCTATTTTGGCCTGCCCTACAGTTTTGGGCGTACCAATAACCTTAATATTTTTCTCTTTGCTAAAATCGTTAGCAATCCATTCAAACGGTTGTGTATGGTATTCCCTCCAAGACTGCTTAAAGCGCCTTACAAAAAGCCCAGCATCATGGTAAGGATCATTTAAGAAGGTCTCGTCTATATCCCAGTAGATTTCTGCCTGCCCTGCGGAAAGCAAATGCCTGATAATTTTTTCTTCAGCAGCATTTAGGGCGTTAAACCCTGCAAAAATCAGTTTATGCTTTTTAAATGCATTAGAAAAGTGATTGATGTTACCTACCGCCTCACGATAAATAAGCCCCTGGTAGCCCGTTTCTTTTTGCAACAGATGATTGTATAACGAATCATAATATAAAGGCAGGAGATTCCAAAATTCAAGGTAATTCTCAATCATTGTGGTCCTGTTTTGTAAATCCAGTGACCAGTGTTTAATATCTTCTATATCCTTTAGGTAAGAAAGTACATGTTTTGGATTAAGCAGGTAACGGTCTATTTCATTAAAATCCTGAAGAAGTGTTTTTGCCCAATTGGCAAAATTTTCAAAAGGCTGTTGTTTCTCCTTTTCGGTTATCCTTAGATAAACAGCATAAAATTCAAACAACAGTTCGATAGGATCTATCGATCTTATACCCGATACATTCTGCACAAAATCTTCTATACTGATAATTTCGGGAGCAAAAACAGTTTTGTCCAGTTGTCTTTTTAAGGCTTCCAGTAAAAAAACCTTTGCCCTTTTATTAGGAAGAACAATAACAATATCCTGAAGCTTATCAGGATAGCTATGTACAATCTTTTCGCTTAGCTTATCAAGAAAGGTGTTTTGTGCCATGCTATAAAAATAAAAAAACGCCCCGGAAAAACCGGGGCGTTCTTATTTATTTTGGAAAAGTAAATTATTCCTTGATTAACTTAACTTCTACCCTTCTGTTTTGAGCTTTACCTGCAGCAGTTTTGTTAGAAGCAATTGGTTGAGTTTCACCAAAACCAACAGATCTTAATCTTCCTGCATCGATACCATGCTCAATAAGGTACGTTTTAACAGCAGCAGCTCTGTTTTCAGATAGCGTCTGGTTAAGCGCGTTGCTACCATCACTGTCAGTGTGACCTTCAATGCTGAATTTAGCGTGAGGGTACTCTTTAAGGATATTTTTCATGTTTTCAAGAACCGGCATAGTCTCATCTTTAAATGTTGACTTACCACTGTTGAACAGGATAGTTCTTGCATAGTCATTAAGTTGTTTCATTACCTCTTCAGTAACTTCAGGACAACCACGGTTAGCAGCAGTACCTTTTACATCCGGACACATATCGTCTTTATCAAGAACACCGTCTCCGTCTGAATCCGGCCAAGGACAACCTCCGTTTTCTTTAGGACCAGCCTGAGTAGGACATTTATCATCTTTATCAGCTATACCATCACCGTCTCCGTCAGGACAACCGTTAAGCTCTTTAGGACCTGCAACATCCGGACAAGCATCATTTCTGTCAGCTATACCATCTCCGTCTGAATCAGGACATCCCTGGAACTCAGCAGTACCTGCCTCATTTGGACATTGGTCATCTTTATCAGGAATACCATCTCCGTCTGAATCAGGACATCCCTGAAATTGTTTAAGCCCTGGTTCGTTAGGACACATATCATCCTTGTCATAAATACCGTCTTTATCAGTATCTTTTCCTCCAAACTTGAACGTTAAGCCTGCCATGTGTTGGAAGTGAGATGGAACCTCAACTCTGTCAGCAAAAGATTTTTTGTAACCTGACTGAAGTGAAAATGCTACATTTTCTGTTATCCAGAAATTAAACTGAGCACCGAAGTTGAAAGTACCTGTATTTTCATCTCCCCACCATAAATAGCCTCCACCTACATAAAGTGCAGGATCAAACCATTTAGAGTTAAGCGGCTTCATGAAACTGTATTTAACTGCAGCATCAAGGCCAAAATAGCTTAAATCACCTGGATTAGTTACAATACGATTTCCGTTTGCATCCTTCTCTACAAGTTTATCAATTCTGTTTACCGAACCGGTTAAACCAACTGAAAGATTTGACCCAACATAGCGGGATACATTAAGATAAGATACAGATGGAAGAATATTCCAATGATCCTTAGCATCAAAGAACTGACTGAACCTGTCTCCAAAATCGTCAGCAGTACTTGTTCTTGTATCAACTGCGTTAACGCCAAAGGAAACAGCCCATGGGTTGTTCTCGTCCTGCGCTTGTGCATTCAAGCCCACAGCCATACATGCAGCAACGATTAGTTTGTTAAGATGTTTCATACTTTTTTTATTTAATTACAAATAGGTTATAGTAAACAAATTTAGCTCGTTAAGTAATACTAACAAAACGATTTATTAAAAATTATCCTACTTATAAGCCTAAAATGTAGTTAAATTATCGTTAATTCGCGGCCAACTTCTGTAAAAGCAGCAATTGCTTTATCCAAATGCTCTTTTGTATGAGCAGCGGAAAGCTGAACACGAATACGTGCTTTTTCTTTTGGCACAACCGGGAAGAAGAACCCGATAACATAAATACCCTTCTCTAAAAGCTTATCGGCCATTACCTGAGAAAGCTTTGCATCATATAACATAACAGGCACAATAGCCGAGTCTCCGTCTATAATATCAAAACCAGCATTTTTCATACCTTCTTTAAAATAATTGGTATTCCATTCCAGCCTGTCTCTTAGCTCTGTATTCCTTCCCAGAAGCTCAAATACTTTTATGGAAGCCCCTACAATTGAAGGTGCTAACGAGTTAGAGAACAAGTATGGCCTTGAACGCTGCCTAAGCATTTCTATAATTTCTTTTTTACCTGTAGTATAACCTCCCATAGCGCCACCTAACGCTTTACCAAGAGTACCGGTAATGATATCTACCCTACCCATAACATTTTTAGCCTCAAGGGTACCTTTACCGGTAGCACCTATAAAGCCTGCTGCGTGACACTCATCTACCATTACCATAGCATCATATTTATCTGCAAGGTCACATATTTTATCAAGCGGAGCCACAAGTCCGTCCATTGAGAAAACACCATCGGTAACAATTATCTTGAACCTTCTGTTTTCCGCATTGGCTTTTATAAGCTGTTGCTCCAACTCTTCCATATTATTATTCTCATAACGGTAACGTGCCGCTTTACACAAACGAACACCGTCTATAATAGAGGCATGGTTAAGGCTGTCTGAAATAATTGCGTCCTCTTCACCTAAAAGGGGCTCAAAAACACCACCATTAGCATCAAAAGCTGCCGCATAAAGAATAGTATCTTCCGTTCCGTAGAATTCAGCAATTTTTTGCTCCAGTGTTTTGTGTATATCCTGAGTACCGCAAATAAACCTTACCGAAGACATACCGAATCCGTGAGTATCAAGAGCATCCTTAGCGGCCTGAACTACCTCCGGGTGAGATGACAACCCAAGGTAATTGTTAGCACAAAAGTTTAACACCTTTTGTCCTGACTCAAGGGTAATTTCTGCATCCTGAGGCGAAGCGATAATACGCTCTTTTTTATATAATCCGTTTTCTTTGATAGTTTCCAGCTCCTTAGCTAAATACTCTTTAATTTTTCCGTACATAATTTGTTAGTTATTTTATTAAAAGTGTATGAGGAGACACTAATTATGCGACAAATGTACCACATTTATATTTTCTGATATATACACCAATGCTTTTTTAGCCACCTCATAACCCATTTCTTCCAATGCCTTTTCGTACTCTGCCAACTGTGTTTCATAACGCGGTGTATGTGCCCCGGTTTTGTAATCCAGCAGCCATGCCTTATTGTCTTTTATGGTTACCCTGTCCGGTTTGATGGTCTGTATATTTTTCCTGATAATGTTCTGCTCATTAAATACAATACTGTCAGGAGTAAAAAACTCCTTAAGTTCGTCATGATGCACAACTGCCTCCAGACTTAGTTTAATTTCCTCTTCCTGCAGTTTTGTAATAAGTCCCGCTTCTGTTGCTTTTATAATGGCAAGATCTATATCATCGGCTGTATGCACAAACGACAATATTTCGTGCATCACGTTACCAAACTCTATTGCCTTTAGCTGGTTTGTACCCCACATAAGAGATTCCCTTTGGGCAATTTTCACCCCTCTCGGACTAAACCTTTCGCCAACCACTTTTATAGTCTGCTGGTTGGAAACATATTCTTTAGCCCCTGATATTTTCTCCGGACTACCAAACTCATATCCAGCAATGCGGTTATCAAAAACACCTTTCTGCATCAGGTATTTTATAAAATAAGACGACATGTTATTGGTCAGCTCGCCTTTAGAGGTAAAGTTCCTGTTAGATATAATATACAGTTGCTCTTCAGCCCGGGTTAATGCCACATAAAGGATATTGATATTATCAAGCATTTCTTCCTGCGACTTTATCGTATACAATTCCGAAGCCTTATCTCCATATTCGGCAACTTCCTTTTTACTGTCGATAAGTGCTTTTTGAAACCCAAGTGTTTCATCATCCAGTTCAAGCCACATTTTATCGCGGGGCGACTTTGCATAATCTTCCTCAGCAAAAGGGAATATCACTACAGGGAATTCCAAACCTTTCGATTTGTGAATTGTCATAATTCTAACCGCATCATTTCCTTCCGGAGACGGTATGCTGAATTTTGATCCGTTATTGTCCCAATATTCCAGAAAGTCGGCTATACCGGACTGTGCCCTTACATCTTTTTCAAGCACCAGGTCAAGAAAATACTGCACATACGACTGATTACCTTTTTCCTTTATAAAGGCGTCTATAATGGTTTCCACCGCTTCGTAAAGCGACCGTTTCCTGCAATTCTTAAATGAGATACTTATCCCATAATTTTTCAGCCAGAATTCAAGAGCTTCCTCGGTAGGCTGCTCCATTCCTTCAGCAATAAAATCATGTGTTCTTTGTCCTAAATTCTGACTGTTTGCTGCAAAATACAGGAAATGCGCTTTAGCCTCTTTGTTAGCATTGCTTTTAAGATAACGCAACAGGTTGATAATCAGTTTTACCTCAGCTGCATTTTCTATAAGCAGCGTTTCTGAAGATAGTATAGGGACTTTATTTTCGGTCAGAAAATTAGCAAGCAACACCCCCGGCTGTCTCCTTCGTGTAAGCAATACAATATCCCTGTAATTAAACCCTTTTGCTTTTACTTCCTGTATGGTGTGTAAAACAGCTTCAAGATATAGCTGATTTTTATCGGGAGCTTCTTCTGCATCTTCATCCTGCTGTATTTCGGGAAGGAACGAAATATTTACATAGCCTCCGGTTTTATCATTAAATTCCTGTTTGCTATGATTCGCATATAAATCCTTATAATCGGCATCCTCAAATTCTCCCGAAAGCAATGAGAAGAATTCATTATTAAAATTAATCACCTCACTGTAACTCCTGTAATTCTGACCCAGCTCTATTATCTCCTTATCAGGGTTTGAAAAAGGATTAAACTCCTTACTCAACTCAATAAACTGTTCGGCCTTACCGCCTCTCCATCGGTAAATGGACTGCTTAGGGTCGCCAACTATCATAAGGGAACCTTTTACTCCCATATCTTCAGAAGATAATGAGTTATCTATAAGAGGTATCAGGTTATGCCACTGCATTTGTGAGGTATCCTGAAACTCGTCTATAAAAAAGTGCCTGTACCTCTCTCCTAATCTTTCATAAATAAAAGGAGCAGGCTGGTTCTGGATCTCTTTATATATAATGGCGTTAAACTCTGATATAGAAAGTACGTTCTGCTCTTTTTGTATGCGCTCCAACTCCTGGCTTATAGAATTAAGCAGTGACAGGGGTGTAATATTTTTAAGGAAGGCCTCATAAAAGTTTTTCTTTTCATAGTTCCTGTACACCTTTTGAAGCATACTAATCAACTCTCCCGAAACGGAATCAATACTATCTTTGTCCTTTGCCGTTTTGTTGACTGCTATATCTTCCGGCTCATGATATTTTTTATGAGTTGATTTAAGCTCCCCTTTTTGTATATAACCAATATGATTAGGGAATATACCTCTTGAAAACGACTTTAAGTCTATTCCCTTTTGTTCCAGTAAATCAAAAATAGAATCACCTAAAGCTTTGCTTTCATGTTCAAGCTCAGCTATATTCTGTCGTAATTTTTCCTTTACAAACAAAAATTCCTCAATGGGCTTATCTTTAAAATGGACTACCTCATTGCGGTTGTTCTCGTTAATAAGCAACTTGCCTATTTCAAAAAGCTCATAGGTTACATCCCAGCTTTTATCATTATCCGTTTTATCTACAGAAAAATCTACCAACAAACTTGTAAGCACATCATTTTCTCCTGCTTTAGCAATAATGGCATCAACCGCTTCCTGAAGCAGATTTTCGGTTTCCAATGATACATCAAATGACACGGAAAGATTTAAATCATGTGCAAAAGCACGTATTACCTTATGTGTAAAACGGTCTATTGTAGAAATATCAAAAGAAGCATAATTGTGTATTATATTCTTGATGATAGCCCTCGACTTATCTTTTATGGTAGCTAATGACAAGCCCGTTTCTATAGAAAGGCTCTTCATTAATGCCCCGGCCTTTACATCCGGTTCGTCTTTTGAAAATTCAGAAAGGTTCACTATAATCCTGCTCTTCATTTCCTCTACAGCTTTATTGGTAAAGGTTATGGCAAGAATTTTACGATAGGCATCATCTGTAGGGGCGAGCAACAGAATTTTAAGATACTCTTTTACAAGCATATATGTTTTACCCGAACCTGCAGAAGCATTATATATTGAAAAGGCAGCGTTTTTCACTAAGTTATTTATGTATTTAGTATTTAGTAAGATAAATTATAACAAAATCTTATTTCGTTATAAAGCTTAAAATTTCTAAATTTGGATTAAAATTAATATTAATCTTTTAAATTTAGACATATTATGGCTTTTGAATTACCAAAACTTCCTTATGCGTATGATGCGCTGGAGCCTCACATTGATGCACGCACTATGGAAATACATCATACCAAACACCATAACGCCTATACAACCAACCTTAATAACGCAATAGACGGAACTGATCTTGAGGGAAAAACGATAGATAATATCCTTATCAATCTTGACATGTCTAACGGTGCTTTAAGAAATAATGGTGGTGGTTACTACAACCACAATCTTTTCTGGCAGATACTTTCTCCAAAAGGAGGAGGCGAACCTACGGGTGAGCTTGAAGCTGCTATTGAAAAAGCATTTGGTTCTTTTGCTGAGTTTAAGGCAAAATTTGCTAAGGCTGCTGCTACTCAATTCGGTTCAGGATGGGCATGGTTATGTGTACATAAAGGAGGCAAACTTGACATTTGTGCTACCCCTAATCAAGATAACCCATTAATGCCGGAAGTTGGTTGCGGAGGTACTCCAATACTTGGACTTGACGTATGGGAGCATGCTTATTACCTAAACTACCAGAACAGAAGGCCTGACTATATTGATGCTTTCTTCAATGTTATTAACTGGGAAGAAGTGGCAAGACGTTACGCTAACGAAAAATAAACATTAAGCAATCGTTAATATTTATTTTTTAAATAATAGAAAAGGGAGCTCAGTTGAGCTCCCTTTTTTGCTGTAAACAGCTATATACTAAACGATTGAAATGCTTTTAAAAAATAAGAAGGGGAACTATGTTCCCCTTCTTTGCCCCCAAAAATACCGTAAAAATTAATTTACTAATGCTATTTTGCCGTAAAACTAAGATTACCTTCGATAATTTGCAAGTTTTTTAATCAAAAATCGGGTAAAAAGTTCAAAAAATCGACGAACTGCAACCTTAGAACCTAATTAATAGGCTCTTGCATCATTTCCTTCGTAAAAGTTTATAAACGCCCTGTTAACCACACGGTTACCTCCATGAGTAGGGTAATCACCCGTAAAGTACCAGTCTCCTAAATTCTTAGGACACGCTTTGTGAAGGTTATCCACACTCTGGAAAATGATTTTTACCTCCGCATTTATATCATCTGAACTTAACATTTCGGCAATCTTATCAGATATCTCCTGATCGGTAAATGGCGCATAGAACTCTTTTACATAGTTCACCACTTCATCATCCGGCAGGTTTTCCTGTGCTTTCGATTTTTTATATACTTCCTCAACAATATGCTCCATTCCTCTTTCCTTAAGAAGCTCATGAGTCGCTTTAAAGGCTATCAGGCCTTCTAATTTAGCCATATCTATACCATAACAGTCCGGATACCTTATTTGTGGCGCAGAAGACACTACAACAATTCGTTTAGGATTTAGCCTGTCCATCATTTTTATGATGCTCTTTTTAAGCGTTGTACCCCTAACGATACTGTCGTCAATAATTACAAGGTTATCTTCCGGTTTAATAACACCGTAAGTAACGTCGTAAACGTGAGCAACTAAATCATCCCTGCTGCTATCCTCTGTAATAAAGGTTCTTAGCTTAGCATCCTTAATAGCCACTTTCTCTGTACGTATTTTAACCGAAAGAAGTTCTTTAAGAGTTTCTTCTGTAAGTGTGGTCCTGTTGTTAAGTATGTAATCGTTCTTTCTCTGGTTAAGGAAATCCTGAGCGGCTTCCACCATACCGAAGAAAGAAGTTTCTGCTGTGTTTGGAATATAAGAGAATACGGCATTATCTGTATCGCTGTCTATAGCTTCAAGAACCTGAGGTAATACTAAACGACCAAGTTGTTTACGCTCTTCATATATCTCAGCATCGCTACCTCTTGAGAAATAGATTCTCTCAAAAGAACATGACTTTTTAGGCAGTGCAGGAATAATTTCCTCGATATTTGTCTCACCGCTTTTCTTAATGATAATTGCATTACCCGGAGTAAGCTCCTGTACTGCCTCAAAAGGAACATTGAATACGGTTTGGATAACCGGCCTTTCTGAAGCAACAACAACAACCTCATCATCCTGGTAGTAATATGCCGGACGGATACCCGCCGGATCTCTCATTACAAATGAATCTCCGTGTCCTACCAAACCGGCCATGGCATAACCACCATCCCATTTTTTAGAAGCACGTTTAAGTATTTTAGCAACATTAAGCCTTTCTGCAATAACTGCCGAAGCTTCCTGTTTTGTATAACCTTCATTTTTACACTGCTGGTAGATATCCATCACATCCTCATCCAGGAAGTGGCCTATCTTTTCCATAACCGTTACCGTATCGGCAAGTTCTTTAGGATGTTGGCCTAATTCTACAAGACTGTCAAAAAGCTCCTTAACATTAGTAAGGTTAAAGTTACCCGCAACAATAAGGTTACGGTGCATCCAGTTATTTTGACGAAGGAACGGGTGAACACTTTCTATACTGTTCTTACCAAAAGTACCATACCTTACGTGTCCTAAAAACACCTCTCCAATATAAGGAACATTTTCTTTTTGTAACTGTACATTATCAGCATATTCAGGATGTGCAGCCATCTCCTCATTAATCCTTCCGTTTATCTGCATAAAGATATCCTGTATAGGCTGCGGCTGATTAGATCGTACCCTGCTTATGTAACGCTGCCCCGGTTTTAAATCCATTTTGATGCTGGCAAATCCTGCACCGTCCTGACCGCGGTTATGCTGCTTTTCCATCAGCAAATACATTTTCTGCACTCCGTAAAAAGCCGTTCCGTATTTTTCTTTATAATACTCTAAAGGCTTACGTAATCTTAATAGTGCTATACCACATTCATGCTTTAAAGCGTCACTCATAGTTGTGTATTGTTGTGTTTATTAAAAAAAGCCCCACAATGAGGCCTTAGTATTTTTTACTCTTCTTCGTTATCAAGTCCCAGCGAGATGTCAAACTGGGTTAAAGCTTTAAACTGCTGCAGGCGGTCTATTACCTCCTCCTTCTGCAGGCGTTCCATCCTTTGTGTACCAAACTCCTCTACGCAATACGAAGCGAGAGTGGAACCATAAATAATCGCGTTTTTCATATTCTTAAACGACAGGTTTTCGCTTTGCGTTATATAACCTGCAAACCCTCCTGCAAAAGTATCTCCTGCCCCTGTTGGGTCAAACACTTCTTCAAGCGGAAGCGCCGGTGCATAAAACACCTGCTTATCATGAAACAGCAATGCGCCGTGTTCTCCTTTTTTAATTACTACAAATTCCGGGCCCATTTTCTGGATTTTGGCAGCCGCCTTAACCAGCGAATATTCTCCTGTTAATTGTCTTGCTTCCTCATCATTAACCGTTATAACATCTACACGCTTAATAACTTCTTTAAGCTCCGGCAGTGCACAGTCCATCCAAAAATTCATGGTATCAAGAACTACAAGCTTAGGCTCCCTTTCCATTTGGTCAAGAACGCTAATTTGTACAAGCGGATGCAGGTTGCCTAACATAACCACATCGGCATCCTTAAAGTTTTGAGGAACCTTAGGCTGAAAATCGCCCAATACATTTAATTGCGTTTCCAGTGTATCCCTTGAGTTAAGGTCGTTATGGTAACGTCCTTTCCAGAAAAAGGTCTTACCTCCCTTAACTACCTCGATAGCCGAAACATCAATTCCCCTGTTTGAAAATAAGTCGATATATTCCTGTGGAAAGTCTTCTCCAACAACTGAAACAATAGCTGACTGTACTTTGAAAAATGAAGATGCAAGCCCTATGTATGTACCCGCGCCACCCAGTATCTTATCGGTTTTGCCGAAAGGTGTTTCGATAGCATCAAAAGCAACTGAACCTACAATAAGTAATTTATTCATAAACAGGATTAAAAATGAAGGTGCAAAGATACTTCATTAGTTGGATAACAGCAAATTTGTCTATAAATTTCATTTATAGTTATCAAGGGGATTTTTTATAGTTTGTCGTGATATGCCCCATCCTTTGTCCGTTATGCACCCTTTACAGGTAAATCATTACATATAACTTTGTAATATTCTTAAA
The DNA here is from genome assembly GCF_008000935.1 of Flavobacterium alkalisoli. Classification (NCBI taxonomy): domain Bacteria; kingdom Pseudomonadati; phylum Bacteroidota; class Flavobacteriia; order Flavobacteriales; family Flavobacteriaceae; genus Flavobacterium; species Flavobacterium alkalisoli. Next base: position 1,103,010 of record NZ_CP042831.1, on the reverse strand, counting down.
ATCAGTCAAATAAAAATATTATGAAAAATTCAGTCAAAGAGCCGCTTACCGTTAATTTATGGTTTGAAAAAGATGCAGACGAAGCCGCCAACTTTTACACCTCAGTATTTAGTGACGGTGAAATTTTAGGCACGTTTAGATACGGAAAAGAAGGACAGGAAATTCACGGGATGCCCGAGGGAGCACTAATGACAATTGAGTTTATGGCACACGGCACTAAATTCGTAGGATTGAATGGCGGCCCGCTATTTAAATTCAACGAGTCGGTTTCCTTTATTATTAAATGCGAAGACCAGGAAGAAGTAGACTACTACTGGAACAAACTTGGCGAAGGCGGTAATCCCGAGTCAAAACAATGCGGATGGCTTAAAGATAAGTATGGGGTATCGTGGCAGGTTGTACCTAAAGTACTCTACAAACTACTTAGCGATTCTGACAAGGCAAAAACCGGAAAGATGATGAATGCACTGCTGGAAATGAAAAAGCTCGACATTGCTAAACTGGAAGAAGCCTTTAACAGCTAAAAAATTAAACAACAACAACTATAATCCGCTGCATAATTTGTAGCGGATTTTTTATTAAATTTAAAATTCCTTTAAAAAGAAATTGAAATACTATAATCACAAAAAATAATGACCCCTATAATCCCCTACAGAAAAACTACACTTCATACTTCACTCACTCCTGAACAAGCCGCAGAAAGAATTACTGAAATAACAAATAATAAAAGAATCCTAAAATCTCAAAAACAACATGAATACAATAATTTTTGGGGAACGGTTGAAAAAGATTACTTCAAAATATGGAGAAACATAAATTATCGTAATTCCTTTTTACCTGTAATTTCCGGAAAGATAAAAAAGGGACGAACAGGAACTGACATTAAATTACGAGCTAAACCCAGCATCATTATCATAATATTCATGACTATATGGATGGGCATAGTGAGCATTGCATGTATTGCAATTACCATAGCAGCACTAAATACTCCTAATTTGTCGGACAAAATATCTTCAGACTCGTTCCCGGCACTAATACCATTTATAATGTTTGTTTTTGGAGGAATACTATTTAATGTTCCTTTTACAATAGAATATAATATTGCTGTAAAAAAAATAAAAGAAGCTCTTGAAATAAAAGAAAAAGTATAGCAATTCACGCATTGTGCTTTATAGCAAGCACAAAGTCTCGTGAAACATAATTAAAGTATGGTAAAAGCGACATCTGCATTTATAATATTCATTGTATTAACAATATTCGTCTGTACAATCAAGTCACTTGACAATCCTGAGTTTACTTTTGGTATACCTTTCTTATGCTTATTACTTGGCTTAATAATGCGATATCAAAAAACAAGACCAACAATACGCAGAATAGGTTCAGGAATCTTTTACAGTTCATTAATCTGTATAATACTATTAGTTTCTTTCTTTATATGGCTCAGTTACAATTGGCCAAAATAAATTACAGCAACTTCTCCCCTTCAGTTTCGTAGTAAGCATCAATATTAAGCACAGGCTGTTGCGAAGCCATAACCGCAAGCTGGTCACAACGCTCATTTTGCGGATGATTATTATGCCCTTTAATCCATTTAAAATCTACTTTATGCTGCCTGTATATTTTAAGAAAACGCTTCCATAGATCAGGATTCTTTTTTCCGGCATAGCCTTTTTTCTCCCAGCCAAAAACCCAGCCTTTTGTAACCGAATCTACCACATACTTGGAATCGGAAACCACAAGGACAGCCATTCCGGGAGTTTTTAGTTTTTCAAGACCCACGATTACCGCAAGCAGCTCCATACGGTTATTGGTTGTTAGCCGAAAACCTTCATAAAATTCCCTTTTATAACCGGTACCCACCTGCTCCATAACCACACCATAACCGCCCGGCCCGGGATTACCCTTGGCTGCGCCATCAGTATATATATGTATTTGGTGTGTCATTAATTTTGTCGATTTTTAATAATTTCTAGCCAAATATTTTTTCGGGAAAAGGTATTAGATAAAGGATATTTAATGAAATAAGTAAACATAAAAGCTAGCCCGAACCCAAAAAATATATAAAGATTAGTAATTGGACTCATAAAAAAAACATCAAACAAATTATCATAATACAGGTTGATTAAACTCCCTTTTTTATTTTTATAACAATCAAAAGACATCAGTCCCTTAACATGATATTTAGACCCGTTATATTCAATCCAAACATCAGGTTTACGATTTTTACTACTATCACGAAAATGTTTATAACAATTTATATCAGAAATCTTATACTCTTTAGGCTGTGTTACATTGACAATATATTGTTCATTAGCATATTTAACCAAAAAGAGAAGGATAACAGGCAAAAGGATAATTCTTATAACAAATAAAAGACTTACGCGCTTCATTTAATCACCTAAAAGTTCTTCTATAATTCTTGGAAAATGCTCATGCTCCAGTGTTAGCACTTTTAGCGCAACATCTTCGGGAGTAAGGCATTCTTCAACAGCAATAGCCTGCTGGAATATAATATTACCCTCATCATAATTATCATCTACATAATGTATGGTAATGCCGGTTTCTTTCTCTTTATTTTCAAGAACCGCCCTGTGCACATTAATGCCATACATCCCTTTACCGCCATATTTAGGTAATAATGCCGGATGTATATTGACAACCTTATTAGGATATTGAGCAATAATATTTGAAGGAAATTTCCATAAAAAGCCGGCTAAAACTATAATATCAGGATTAAGAGCCTGCACTTTTTTCAGTACAATATCGCTGTTAAGCTCCTCACGATTAAATACAAAAACAGGTACATTATAGTTTTTTGCCCTGTCTATTGCACCCGCATTTGGGTTGTTGGTAAACAGTCCAACTACATCAAAATTGTCTTTTTTCGCAAAGTATTCCATGATCTTTTCGGCGTTAGACCCCCCTCCCGAAGCAAAAAGTACTATGTTTTTCATACCTTTTTTAATTTTTTTTCACTCTGCAAAAAAAAGAATAATAAACTGTAAAATAAAGGCTCTCTGGCAAATTTGTGAAATTAATTTTTTATTTTAGTAGTCAATTTTTTTAGTAAAACATGGTTTTAAAATAAAGTTTTTTATTTTTGCCATCAATTTAAATTCTAAAATTAAAGATTATGTCAGACATTGCATCAAGAGTAAAAGCGATTATCGTAGACAAATTAGGTGTTGACGAAAACGAAGTTGTAACAGAAGCAAGCTTCACAAATGATCTAGGAGCAGATTCACTAGACACTGTTGAGCTTATCATGGAGTTCGAAAAAGAATTTGACATTCAGATTCCGGACGATCAGGCTGAGAACATCTCTACTGTTGGTCAGGCTATTTCTTACATAGAAGAAGCAAAAAAATAATAAATAATATACATCCATGTATTTGATACATGGATGTTCTTATTTATTGCTTTACCAATTTTTGCGTTACGCTTTGAAAATGAACGGGATTTTCCATTCATAAATATATCCTGATGCCCATGTTTTCTTACTATTTTTAAAAAGAGACGCATGGGTATTGTTCTATAATTTGAAACTATAAAATTTAACTTATGAAATTAAGAAGAGTTGTAGTAACCGGCTTAGGCGCCCTTACACCAATAGGAAACAACGTTGAGGAGTACTGGAATGCACTTATCAACGGAGTTAGCGGTGCTGCCCCTATTACATATTTTGATACGACTAACTTCAAAACAAAATTTGCCTGCGAAGTAAAAAATTTCAAGGTAGAAGATTTTATAGACAGAAAAGAAGCAAGGAAAATGGACCGTTACGCTCAGTATGCCATTGTTTCGAGCGATGAGGCTGTAAAAGACGCCAATTTTGATTTTGATAAGCTGGATAAAGACAGAGTAGGTGTAATTTGGGGTTCAGGTATTGGAGGTTTAGAAACCTTCCAGGAAGAAGTAATGAACTTTGCTGCCGGTAACGGTACACCAAAATTCAACCCGTTCTTTATTCCTAAAATGATAGCTGATATTGCAGGTGGCCACATTTCTATGAAATATGGCTTTAGAGGGCCAAACTTTACTACGGTATCTGCCTGTGCATCATCAACAAACGCTTTAATAGACGCTTTTAATTACATTCGTTTAGGCCATGCAGATGTTATGGTTACCGGAGGTAGTGAGGCTGCCGTTACCATTGCAGGTATGGGCGGTTTTAATGCTATGCACGCGCTTTCTACAAGAAACGACGATCCTAAAACAGCTTCAAGGCCAATGGATAAAGACCGCGATGGTTTTGTACTTGGTGAAGGAGCAGGATCACTTATTATTGAAGAATATGAGCACGCTATAGCAAGGGGCGCAACTATTTATTGCGAAATTGGCGGAGGCGGAATGAGCGCCGATGCACACCACATTACAGCTCCACACCCTGAAGGGCTTGGCGCTAAAAATGTTATGCTAAACTGTTTAAGGGATGCAGGATTACAGCCTACAGATGTAGACGCTGTTAACATGCACGGAACATCTACACCACTTGGAGACATTGCAGAGTCTAAAGCAATTCTTGAAGTGTTTGGAGAACATGCATACAACCTTAACCTTAACTCTACAAAGTCTATGACAGGTCACCTTCTTGGTGCTGCCGGGGCTATAGAAGCTATTGCTTCAATACTTTCTATCAAACACGGTATTGTTCCTCCTACCATCAATCACTTTACTGATGACGAGAACATTGACCCTAAACTAAACTTTACTTTTAACAAAGCTCAAAAGAGAGATGTAAAAGTAGCTATAAGCAACACGTTTGGTTTTGGCGGTCACAATGCCTGCGTTTTGGTTAAAAAACTGGAATTATAATTTTCCCGGGATGGGTATTATAAAAAAAATATTCAATAAATCCCGTTCTCAAGAAGACGGGATTTTTTTTGAAGAAATGAGAAAACTGCTGGGCTTCAACCCAATAGAGCTATCACATTACCGCAGAGCATTTACACATCGCTCTTCAAACAAAACCGATGCAAACGGCAGCCCTATTAACTATGAGCGCCTGGAATTTTTAGGCGATGCCATGTTAGGGTCGGTTATCGCTGCACACTTATTCAATGAGGTACCTACCGGAGACGAAGGCTACCTTACCAAAATGCGCTCTAAAATTGTGAGCCGTGAACACCTAAACGAGCTGGGCCGCGATTTAAACCTTATAAAATGGGTAGAAAGCAAAGTATCTACTCAGCATTTTGGCGAAAATATACACGGAAACCTATTTGAAGCTTTTATAGGCGCTATATATCTTGACAGAGGCTTTCCTTATTGTGAAAAGTTCATCAATAAGAAAGTTATAGCCCCTTATGTTGATATCCCTAAACTTGAAGGCAAGGTTATAAGTTACAAAAGCCTTGTTATTGAATGGTGCCAGAAAGAAAAAAAACAGTTTCATTACGACGTTTTTGAAGACAACGGTAATGAAGGTGTAAAATACTTTGGCGTACGATTAAAAATAGACGGCAAAGTTGTTGCTAAAGCCAGGGCCACTTCAAAAAAGAAAGCAGAAGAAAAAGCATCCCAAAGAGCGTATTTTGCATTTCAGGAAAAAATTAACAAAAAATAAATCAATTTAATACCAAACTATAACGTTTTCGTTGATAATTTACCGTTAACTTAATTTTAAGACTATTTTTTGTAATTTATAAATAGTATATTTACGCCTTATTATTTTGAATAATAATGGCTATTCACAAACTGCTGATTGATGACTTTGTAACAATCGATTATGAATTGATTGCCATACATTCTTCCCTGGAAGATTACAGGCTTGCTTATTTCATTAATCGTGAACTGTCCATTCTCCTGGAAAAAAGCCCAAAAAACATAGGTATTAAGGTTAAGGAAGGTGAAAGCTGTTTTTCAAGATTTATTTATGAGGATATAGATAAAGACATTACCTGGAACCTTATAGAAAACAAAAACACTATCGTGAGCAAACAACAGGAAAACATTTCCCTGTTTGATGCCGCGGGACTCGATGTGAGCACTAATGTCTTCCTTTTACCGGAATTCAAAAAAGTGGATTACATTATAAAAATAGAAAATATTTGTGGCCATTTAGCGTTGGAGGAACTAATAGAAAAGCTCCTGAAAATACGCCATGTAACCACCGCTTATAAAATTGACCATCAAAAACTAAAATCGAAAAACAATTTAATTTTTTAAGAATGCCAACAAGAAAAAAAACTAAAATTGTAGCTACACTGGGACCTGCCTGCAGCACAAAAGAAGTATTAAAAGACATGATTGATGCAGGTGTTAACGTTTTCAGGATTAACTTTTCTCATGCCGATTACACTGACGTTAAAGAACGTATAAACATTATAAGAAGCCTTAATGACGAATTTGGTTATAACACTGCTATCCTAGCCGACCTTCAGGGTCCTAAACTAAGGGTAGGTGTTATGAAAGAAGATGTAGTTGTAGACAGAGGCGATGTAATTACCTTTACTACTGCAGAAGACGTTCTTGGAACTGCAGAAAGGGTATACATGAACTACAAAGAATTCCCTAACGATGTAAATCCGGGGGAAAGAATATTACTGGACGACGGTAAGCTTATTTTTGAAGTTCTTGAAACTAACAGAGTTGATGAAGTAAAAGCTATTGTTATACAGGGAGGTCCTTTAAAATCTAAAAAAGGAGTTAACCTGCCTAACACTAAAGTATCTTTACCTGCACTTACACAAAAAGACATTAAAGATGCCATTTTTGCTATCAAGGAAGAGGTAGACTGGATTGCACTTTCGTTTGTAAGAACGCCAAAAGACCTTGAAGAACTTCAGGATCTGATTGCAGAACATTCAAGCTATAAAATTCCGATTATTGCAAAAATTGAAAAACCTGAGGCTGTAGAGAACATCGATAAGATTGTTGCTTTTTGTGATGCTCTTATGGTTGCCCGTGGTGACCTTGGTGTTGAAGTTCCGGCACAGGAAGTACCGCTTATCCAGAAAAAACTGGTTAACCGCGCTAAAACTGCACGTATCCCTGTAATTATCGCTACACAGATGATGGAAACGATGATTACAAGCCTTACTCCTACAAGAGCAGAGGTTAATGACGTTGCAAACTCAGTAATGGACGGTGCCGATGCGGTAATGCTTTCAGGAGAAACATCTGTAGGTAACTATCCGGTACAGGTAATTGAGAGAATGACTCAGATTATTGAAGCTGTAGAAGACTCTCCGCTTATCACAGTACCACAAAACACACCACAGGTAAGAACTAAGCGTTTCATTACAAAATCTATCTGTTACCATGCTGCACAAATGGCAAACGTTATTAAAGCAAAAGCGATTTGTACACTAACAAACAGTGGTTATACAGCTTTCCAGATATCTGCATGGAGACCAAATGCACACATTCTTGTATTTACTTCAAACAGAAGGATATTAACACAAATGAACCTTCTATGGGGAGTTAATGCTTTTCATTATGACAAGTTCTTAAGCACAGACGAGACTGTTGATGATGTAAATGCTGTAGCTAAAGAAATGGGTTATGTAGAAAAAGGAGATATGCTTATTAACCTTGCTGCCATGCCGGTTGTAGAAAAAGGTATGGTAAACACACTAAGGGTGTCTGAAATACAATAATATACCTTACATAATATACCTAAAGTCCGTTTAACAACGGACTTTATTTTTTATCATGGAAATTATTTATATTTGAAAAAAAACAATCACACACAAATGAACCTTAAATCTAACAATCCGTTTTTAAAGAACAAATCTTTTACCAAGCCTGTAGAAGCTACTGTTTTTGACGCAGAAGGCCGCCCTGTGGAAATTATTGATTACAATAATACCATGACCATTAACGGCGCAATCAACAAAAGTTTTATTCTGTTATTTGTGCTACTGGCAAGCTCTTTCTTTACATGGTATATGGTTAATAATGGTCAGAATCCTTATGTAGTTGCAATTACAGGCGGATTAATAGGCTTTGTAATGGTTTTGATTGCATCTTTTAAACCAAACTACTCACAGTACCTGGCTCCTGCATATGCTCTTTTTGAAGGCATGTTTATAGGAGGGATTTCTGCCGTTTTCGCTTTATATTTTTATCCGGAAATAATAATGCAGGCTGTACTGGGTACATTTGTAACGTTTATTGTTTGCTTTTTACTATACAGATTTAAAATAGTAAAGGTAACAGAGCAATTTAAATCTATAGTAGTGGCAGCAACTTTTGCTATAGCCTCTTATTATCTTGTAAGCTGGATTCTTTCATTATTCACTTCGTGGCAACCTGTACATCACGGAAACTCTTTAATGAGCATAGGTATAAGTGTTTTTGTAATCGTAATTGCTGCACTTAACCTTTTCCTTGATTTTGATATGATTGAGCAGGGAGCAAAAAAACGCCTTCCAAAATATATGGAATGGTTTAGTGCAATGGGCTTATTAATAACATTAGTTTGGTTATATCTTGAAATACTAAGACTACTTGCCAAACTGTCAAGCAGAGACTAATAAATCTTTATAAAAGCAAAGCCACCTGTAAGGTGGCTTTTTTATTTTCATGAAATCAGAAATCAAACTTTAACTGTACAGCAACCACCGTTTTCTTTTCGCCTTCTTTTACATCAGTATTTAAATTAGCCAAGGATATTCCCAAAAGCCTCACAGAATCTTTTGGTTTTTCCTGATATAAAAGTTCTTTTACCGTTTCCATAATAAGAGACCTATCAGCAACAAAGTAAGGTAGGGTTTTACTTCGGGTCTGTACGGTAAAATCGCTGTATTTAATTTTAAGCGTAATGGTTTTACCGGCTATTTTCTTTTTGTGCAGCCTCCTGTCAAGTTCTTTTGCTATATCATCCAGTTTCTCCAGCATAAAGACCTCAGACACCAGATTCTCAAAAAAAGTATGTTCTGTGCCTACAGATTTGACAATCCTGTCGGGTTTTACCTCACTGTTATGTATTCCCCTAACCACATGATAATAATATGCCCCAGACTTCCCAAAATGCTCCGTAAGGTATTCCACACTCTTTTCCTTAAGTTCCTTACCGGTAAAAATGCCCAACTGATACATTTTCTCTGTAGTAACCTTACCCACACCATAAAACTTACTAATCGGTAAATTTTCAAGAAAATCGAGTACCTCATCAGGGTTAACGGTCTTTTGTCCGTTAGGCTTGTTATAATCGCTGGCAACCTTTGCTATAAATTTATTGATGGATACTCCTGCCGATGCGGTAAGTCCGGTTTCTTCAAAAATGCGTTTCCTTATTTCCTGGGCTATTAAGCTTGCACTGGGATTACCTTTCTTGTTTTTGGTAACATCAAGATAGGCCTCATCAAGCGAAAGAGGTTCAACCAAGTCTGTATAATCCAAAAATATATTGCGTATACGTTGGGAAATTTCACGATACCTGTCAAAACGGGGTTTTACAAAAATAAGTTCAGGGCATCGCTTTTTAGCCAGATACCCGCTCATGGCGCTACGAACACCAAACTTACGGGCCTCATAACTTGCTGCCGAAACCACTCCCCTTGCCGAACCTCCGCCTACAGCAACAGGCTTACCCCGCAACTCGGGATTATCAAGCTGCTCAACAGAGGCATAAAAGGCATCCATATCCACATGGATTATTTTGCGTAACGGCAATTCCATACGGTAAAATTAATGCTTATTAGCCAAAAATCAGGCTTTGTTTTCGCTTCTTAAACTGGGAAAGAAAAATGAGGCAGGTTTACGCTTAAAATGTTTCCAGATGGAGCTTATTACTGGTCTTACTTCTGATATAGGAATATTTCGGGAACGGAACGCAAGCCCCATTGAAAGCCCAAAACTTACAAGGAAGTTAATTAACCCAATTATGCCTATACCAAAAACACCCCAAAACAGCATGGCGTTTGATACATTATAGTTTGCTCCATATATCCCTAACGCAAGGTTACCACTGGCAAAAGTAATGTGGCGAATATCAATATTAAGCCCTAAAAATATACCTATGGAAGCTGTACTTCCCATAAAAACACCAAACCAAAAGTTAGAAACAATACCCGCCCAGCGCTTTTCATACCATTCAGAAAGTTTTTTGGTTTTTACCCTGCCCAAACTTAATTTTAACAACGGATGTTCCTGTATACGGTAATACATCTGCTCATGCTTGTCCCTATTTGCCACACTCCCCGCAATAATACCGGAAAGGAAAAGGAATACTCCGGCAATAGCCGCATGGAATATAGCCAGTGAATGTATAGGGCTTAAATCGTTAATAAGCTTATACCATTTGGTTAATGCAAGGTTATAGTTAAAGGCTTCGTCAATAAGCCATATCCCCAATAATGCTACCGGAAAAGCAAACAGTACGTTCCCTACAAAAGCAATAAACTGCGAACGGAATACCCTTGCAAAGAATTCGGCAAAGGCTTTGTGTTTTTCTGCCTCATCCACTCCCTGAGATTTTCGCCCTACTTCCAACGCGCGAATTAATGCCGAAGCTGTCATTGCCGGCTGCTTGGTAGCAAGGGTAAAACCACACAGATAAATACCTATAAAAGCAAAGGCATAATTAAGGCTGTAGAAAAAGGCATGACCAAAGGCACTGTTATCCATCATAGAGAGAAAAACCTTTATAATACAGGCAAAAGCAACAATTATACCCCCACCTGCCGCAGTCCAGAACATTTTAAAATACTCATTCCTGTCTTTTGTAATATAATGTTCGCCTGTTTTTGCGGTATGCTGTGTTACCTCATAAGATAGTAACTGAGTACTCTCGCTTATCAGCTTTCTTACATTAGTCTTATCACAATTGTATTCAATAAGATCAAAAGATAACTTGATACTGTTTTTACGGGCACAATCCACATCTTCAAGCACCAGTAAAGGCAATAAAGTCTGTAATCGGAAGAGTTGCTGCCTTATTCGCAAAAGGCTTTGGTTTACCCTTAACGATATACCGTATTTCTCACTATTCTTAAATGCTATCTGTACATATTCAAGGCATTGCTTGTGCAGTATGAGTAATTGTTTGTAACCAAGATCTTTTGGTGCCAAAAAATTATTTTTCTCACTTATAAGCTTTTCTGTAAGCAATGCAAACTCCTTTTGAAACTCCAGAAACGGACTTTCAAGATTTTCATATTCGGGTACCATTTTAATCACTTCACTTTCCATAGCACGCCCTGCAATCCTGTGGATAAGAGCGTCAATGGCAAAAAGTAATTCAGCCAACGGGCTTTTTGCCGCCACCGAAGTATAGATGGAGCTGAACTTAACAAGATCAAAAAGGGATTCTATCTGTTCATAAGGAATCTTTCTTATCCAGATAGGGTCGGTTTTTACAAAAAATACCTGGTTTAAAACATATTCAAGAGTATCTTTTTTTGGCTGATCGGGTATCAGCTTTGCAAACATCCTTTTTCTTACTTCATAGAAAAAGTCAGCATCAGTAAGTATTCCCGCATCAGTAAGTATCTTGTTAAACCTCTTGTTTTTAAGTATTCCCTTAAGGTATTTGGAAAATCCGGCGCTGTAGTTTTCATTTTCCCTTAGCAGCTTTATAAGATCACTTATATCAACCGAATAGACACCCTTAAGATCTTTAGGCCTTATGATATCTACCAGCTCGGCAAGCAGGTCAACCTCATCTGCCTTATATTCCCAAAGATTGTTTTCTTCAAAGTTTATTTTGAAGAATTCTTCGAGTGTGGCTTTTGGTCGGGGTTTTCTAAATCTCATAAAACAGCAGCAGGATTTACTATGCTTGCGTAAAAATACAAATAGCACTTTATATTTTCACTACCTTGCAGTTAATTTTAGCATGGGATTATGATTGAAATTGAGCGAAAATTCCTCGTTTTGAATAATAGCTTTAAAAACGAGGCTACAGGCCATAAAAGGATTGTGCAGGGGTATCTTAGCTCTAACCCCGAAAGAACCGTTAGAGTGCGTTTAAAAGGCGAAAACGGGTATTTAACAATAAAAGGCAAAGGCAACGAAAGTGGTACTACCCGAATGGAATGGGAAAAAGAGATTACGCCAGCCGAAGCAGAACAGCTTTTACAGCTATGTGAAAGTGGCAGTATTGACAAAGTGCGATATGAAATTCCGTATGGTGAGCATATTTATGAAGTTGATGAGTTTTTTGGTGACAACAACGGATTAGTTCTTGCCGAAATTGAACTGAATGATGAAAATGATGATTTTATAAAACCTTCATGGCTGGGTGAAGAAGTTACCGGAGATAACCGATACTACAACGCTTACCTAAGCAATAACCCTTACACTTCATGGAAGAAATAAAAACCAATTATGACCTGCTTATTATTGGTGGAGGCCCTATAGGTATGGCATGCGCCATAGCTGCACAGCGTGAAGGTCTTAATTACATAGTTATTGAAAAGGGTTCACTGGTAAACAGCTTATTTAATTACCCTCTATACATGACCTTCTTCTCTACTGCCGAAAGACTGGAGATAGGAGACATTCCCTTTAGCTGTATTGCACCTAAACCGGGCAGGCAGGAAACGCTTGAATATTATCGCAACATTCAGCGTCACTTCAGGCTCAACATAAATCTGTTTGAAAATGCCGAAGCTGTTAAGAAAAATGAATCCTGTTTTGAGGTAACCACAAACAAGGCAACCTATCTGGCAAAAAAAGTTATAATCGCTACCGGATTTTATGACATTCCTATTTACATGGATATTCCGGGAGAAGACCTTCCTAAAGTAAGCCACTATTACAAAGAGGCACATGAGTACGCCTTTAGAAAAGTTATGGTGGTGGGAGCCAATAACTCATCGGTTGATGCCGCCTTAGAGTGCTGGCGAAAAGGAGCGGAAGTAACTATGGTAATCCGCAAAAATGAAATAAACCCAAGGGTAAAGTATTGGGTTAAACCCGATGTGGAAAACCGTATAGCCGAAGGCAGTATTAAAGCCTATTTTAATTCCAACATCACCGAAATAAGAAACGGTTATGTAGACATACAAACTCCGGACGGACCTGTTTCTATAGAAAATGATTTTGTGCTTGCCCTAACAGGCTACAGGCCGGATATTGATTTCCTGAAAAGGGCAGGCATCAATATAGAAGGTATAAACTGCATACCACAATACAATCCCGATACTATGGAAACCAATGTTAACGGATTATACCTTGCCGGCGTGGTTTGCGGCGGGATGGAAACACACAAGTGGTTTATAGAGAACTCAAGGGTTCATGCCGACATGATAATAAACGATATAATTAAAAAAGCCTGAGTTGCTCGCCTTTTGTACCATCAAATAGATGAGTAGCCAATGGTTGAATCTTTTTACCCTTAAAATATTTTTGCCTCGCAATCTTAAAGGTATTGTGAATCATCTCTGCCATATTACCTTCACCCACCTTTCGTTTGGCAACGCTTTTTTCACCCAACTTACCGCCATGAAGCGATGCTATCTGGTTAAGCACCTTTTCTTTCCTGTCGGGATAATGTTCTTCTAACCAATCAATAAAAACAGGCTCAACCGTATCGTTTAGCCTAACTAACGTATAGCCAAATCCTAAAGCTCCTTTTTCTGCAATTGCTTCGGTAATAGGCAGTATCTCCATAGTATTGAGTCCCGGTATCATAGGCGCAATCATTACATGGGTGGGAATTCCTTCTTTTGAAATGGTGTCGAGTGCCTGCAGTTTTGTTTTGGCAGATGATGTACGGGGTTCGAGCTTTCTTCGCAGCTCCTCATTAATTGTCGGGATACTGAATGATACTGTTACAAGATTCTTTTCTGCCAGTTGGGCAAGTATGTCTATGTCACGGGTTACCAATGCATTTTTGGTAAGTATGCTTACCGGATGCCTGTAATCCAAACACACCTGCAGCAATCCTCTGGTTATTTTAAGTTTTCGTTCTACTGGTTGATAGCAATCGGTATTCCCTGATAACATAATTGGCTCTGGTTTGTAACCTTTCTTTTTAAAGAACTGTTCTAATAGTTCAGGTGCATTTTTCTTGGCGAGAATCATTCTTTCAAAATCAACTCCTGCACTATAACCCCAATATTCGTGTGTTGGCCTGGCATAGCAGTAAGCACAGCCATGTTCGCAACCCTGATACGGATTCATGGAGTAAGCCATGGCCAGATCCGGGCTTTTTACCTTGTTTACTATTGTTTTAGGAAAAATAGTCTGTACCTGTGTTTTAACCAACTCCTCTTCCAAGTCATCATCATAAATTGACTTTTCATAACGGTTCTTTTCAAAGTGATTATGGACATTAGTTACCGCTCCCTGCCCTTTTATTTCCTGTTTCATAATACCTCCTGCTTTTCTGCTAAGGTAACAACTATAAGAAAATAATCTTATAATTATAAGAAAATATTACCAACAGTAACAGAAGGTTTAATTTTGTAGTTTTGTAAAACACCTAATAAAAAGACATGACAACTTTAGATTTTACCGTAGGCGAAGCAGCAATTACTTTCTACAATAACGATTGGGGAAAAGAAACTGTAACTTACAATGGTAAGGTTGTTTCAGAAAAAACATCAGTTTTTGGTACGCGCCATGAATTTACGGTAGACGAAGATACTTATGAGCTTATTACCTCATTAGTTATCAATTCAACCATAGGATTAAAAACGCAATTACGCAAAAACGGAAGATTACAGGAAGAGAAAACCACAGGACAAAGCCTTTTACATCTGGTTATAGGTATTGCAGCTTTAGCAATATTAATAGAAGTATTCAGGTCTCTGTTTTAGGCTATATCCTGCTTTTCAAAGTTTATATTCCTAAACTGTATATTAGACTCAAGAGAAGATATAAACTCCTGCTCGTAATCCAGCCTTTCTAAGCAATCCTCTATTTGGGTACGGGTGAATTTGGTTTTTTCAATTTCCGTTTCTGCTTTGTCTGAATATTCGATATCATGTTTCTCTTTCAGAGTTTCTATAAGCTCTGCAAAAGTAATATCGGTATCCTCAAAAGCATTGTAAGACCAAATATCATTTTTGCTTACATAAACTTCAAGTTCGGTATAAAGTTTAAGGCTGTTTTCCCTGTTTTCCCTAAACAATATAAGGGCACGTTTGCGGCTTGAGCGCATGTGGGCATCTTCAAAAGAATTACTCGCATAATACAACGCTACCATAAGGAAAGCAGTTGTAGCCATCAGCATAAAATCCATAGTAGTAATTTTGTTTGTTCGAAACAAATGTATATTAAAAACAATCACAAAATGAGCGGGTTATCATTTTTACCATTCTCATAATTTCATTAACAAAATTTTAAGTTTTGTTACGGACTTTTTATTAAAAAAACAAAACCGCCCGATAAAATAAAGTTATCAGACGGTTTTACATAAAACAAACAATTAATCAAATAATCCGGACTACCCGAAATTATATTATTTCCATCCGCCCCCTAACGCTTTGTAAAGGTTAATTACGGCCAGATATTGCCTATATTTATTATCAACTAAATCAAGTTCGGCATTAAGCGCGCTGTATTTAGCTGTTAATGATTCCAGATAGTTTACAAGTCCGTACTCCAGTAACTCATCTGAGTAATCAGAAGCCTTTCTAAGAGCCTCAACCTGCTTATCCCTTATGGTAAGTTTCTTGGTTTCATTATTGTATTGTGCCAACGCATCCGATACTTCTTTACCCGCATTAACCAACGCCTGCTCAAACTGTATGTATGCCTGCTCTTTGTTGGCTTTGGCCACCTCGTTTTGAGTCCTTATCTGCCTTTGGTTAAAGATAGGCTGGGTAAGTCCGCCCACTATATTAGCAAACAATGAATTTGTACTAAACAACTGGCTAACATCAAGGCTTTGTAAGCCTCCCGTTGCCGTAATAGTGAATTGAGGATAAAAGTTAGCCCTTGCCACATTGGTAAGCTCAAACTTATTGATAAGATTATATTCGGCAGCGATTACATCAGGTCTGTTTTTAAGAAGTGAAGCAGAATATCCCAACTTAATATCAGGGTTTAAAACCTGCTCTTCCAGCGTAGTTCTCTCTATCTCATCCGGAGCTTCACCTAACAATATACTCATTACGTTCTCCATAAGTATAATGTTGGTTTTTACATCCTCAATAATAAGCTCTGTAGCATATTTTTGAGCTTCGGTTTGCTGCACTGCAACTTCGTTCACACTTCCCGATTCTTTTAAGGCCAAAATTGCATCAACACTCTCATTACGGTTAATAAGTGTTTCTTCTGCCACTTTTAACTGTGCATCAAGAGCTAAAAGCTGGTAATAAGTGTTGGCTATATCAGTAATTACTTTAGTCTTTACTGCCTGATTAGCTGCTATAGTCTGTAAATAGGTAGCGTTGGCTGCACGCTTATTGCTTCTTATTTTACCCCAGATATCGGCTTCCCATGAAAGATTTGCACTTAACTGGTACTGATCCAATGCTCCGTTAAAAAAACTACCAAACTGGCTGTTTTTAGCAAGTTCCTGATGCGTTAAGCTTGCCGTACCGCTTAAAGTTGGTAAATAACCCGATTTTGCCTGTTTTAAATAAGCATCTGCTGCCGTTATATTTTGTATTGCTACTCTTATATCAAAATTGTTCTGCAGGCCTTTATTTATATGCTGTTGCAAAACAGGATCTGTAAACAGTTTATCCCACGATACATCTGCAAGCGATGTACTGTCCTGAGCTACCACCTCTGTCCTGTAGAGGTTCTCTGCCTTAACATCCGGCCTTTCGTAGTCTTTGGCAACAAGGCACGACTGCATAATCAATCCTGCACCTGCCAAAAGAACTACTCTGTATATTTTTAAATTTCTCATTTTCTTCTGAAACTATAATTATGCTTCCTTATTTTCTGTTTCCACTAACTTAGGTCCGCCTGATATCCTTTCCTGAAGTCCCTGGAATATTACAAACAGTACCGGTATTACAAATACCCCGAATACCGTACCTATAAGCATACCTCCTACGGCACCCATACCTATAGAGCGATTACCTACAGCACCTACCCCGTTAGCAAGTGCAAGTGGTAAAAGTCCCAGTATAAATGCAAACGACGTCATAAGGATAGGCCTTAAACGCGCCTTAGCTCCTTCTATAGCCGATTCGGCAAGGCTCATACCATGTCGCCTTCGCTGAATGGCAAACTCTACAATAAGGATAGCGTTCTTAGCGAGGAGACCTATAAGCATGATTAGTGCTACCTGGAAATAAATATTGTTTTCCATACCGGCAAGCTTAACAAAGCCAATTGCTCCCGCTATACCCACAGGTAATGAAAGGATAACCGATAGAGGAACTATGTAGCTCTCATACTGCGCACTTAAAAGGAAGTACACAAATATTAAGCTTAAAAGGAATACTCCCATCTGCTGGTTACCGGCAAGGATTTCCTCACGGGTCATACCCGAAAACTCATAGGTATATGTTTTAGGCAGGTGCTGAGCAGCTACTTCCTGAATAGCCTTAATAGCGTCACCCGAACTGTATCCAGGATTTGCCTTACCGTTTACGTTAACCGCTTTTAAAAGGTTGAAACGGGCAACAGCTTCGGGACCATATATTTTCTTAAAGTCGATAAACTGGCTAATGGCAACCATTTGTCCGGCTGCATTACGTACATAAATATTGTTTATCGATTTTTCATCCGCTCTTGAATCGGGCTTAGCCTGTATCATTACACGGAATTGCTTACCAAATCGGTTAAAGTCTGTTGTATAAAGACCACCATAGTAACCCTGCATGGTATTGAATATATCGCTAACCGATACACCCGCATCCTTAGCCCTTTCCACATTAATATCCATTTGATATTGCGGGAAGCCAGGGTTAAAGTTGGTTATGGCATATTGTACTTCCGGTCTTTTAGACAGCTCTGCAAGGAACTCATTGGCAACTTTACTTACCGTTGTCCAGTCGTCATCTCCCTTATCCTGAAGTTTAAACTCAAAACCATCGGCAGTACCAAATCCCTGTACACTTGGTGGCGTAAAGAATAACGCCCTTGCATCTTTAAATCCGGCTGTACGTCCAAATAATTCTTTCACTATGGCATCTACCGACTGGTTGTCTTCTGTCCTTTCACTCCAGTCTTTAAGCTTGATTACAGAGAAAGCGTAAGAACTACCATTAATACCGTTAAGCAAACTGAAACCAACAATATTCATCCTTGCTTCTACCATTGGCATAGAAACCAATATTGAATCCAGCTGATTTACTGCTTTTTGAGTTTTCTCTAACGTTGTTCCCGGAGGCATGGTAATGTCTGCCATGATTATACCACGGTCTTCGTTAGGAATAAATCCTGTAGGGGTAGTTGTGAAAAGGAAATAGGTTATTCCTGTAAATACAAGAAGCCCTAATACACCAACCCATTTTCTTTTTATAAGGAATCCAAGCGATTTGCTGTACTTGTTATTCATAGAGTCAAAACCGGCATTGAAAGCTATAAAGAACCTGTCTTTAAAGTTTTTCTTTTTACCGTGTTCATGTTCATCATGAGGTTTAAGGAAAAGCGCACAAAGTGCCGGACTCAACGTTAACGCGTTTACCGCCGAAATTAAGATGGATACGGCAAGTGTTATGGCAAATTGCTTATAGAAAACCCCTGAAGGACCATTAAGGAAAGATACCGGAATAAATACCGCCGACATTACAAGAGTAATGGAAACGATAGCCCCTGATATTTCACTCATGGCAGAAAGGGTTGCCTCCTTAGCCGATTTGGCTCCTTCATCGAGTTTGGCGTGTACCGCCTCTACAACCACGATGGCATCATCCACTACAATACCAATTGCCAATACTAATGCAAACAGTGTTAGCAGGTTTATAGAGAAGCCAAACAATTGCAGGAAGAAGAACGTACCGATAATAGCAACCGGAACTGCTATAGCCGGAATTAATGTAGACCTTACATCCTGAAGGAAAAGAAACACTACGATAAATACCAGTATAAAAGCTTCAACTAATGTATGGCTTACCTTATCAATAGATGCATCAAGGAATGTTTTAGTATTATATGGTATTACATATTTAATACCCTCTGGGAAACTCGCTTTACTTTCTTCAAGAATGGTGTTAACCTCATCAATAATGTCATTGGCGTTTGATCCCGATGTCTGGAATATACCAATAGCAACACCTTCGTTACCCATACCAAAGTTCTTAGAACCGTAGTTAAACGCTCCAAGCTCTACCGTAGCAACATCCTTAAGTCTTAAAAAGTTTCCGTTACCTACTGCCTTAACCACAATATCTTCATATTCCTTTGTGGTAGAAAGTCGACCTTTGTATTTTATTACATATTCATAGATACCTTCGGCATTTTCACCAAATTTACCTGGCGCTGCCTCTACGTTCTGTTCCTGTAGCGCTGCCTGAATATCTTTTGGAGAAAGGTTATAGGCAGACATTTTTTCAGGATCTATCCATATACGCATAGAGTAGTCTCTGGCGCCAAATACGTTTACCTGACCTACACCTTTTACCCTTTGCAGGCTTGGTACAAGGTTAATTTTTGCGTAGTTCTGCACAAAAGTACCATCATATTCCTTGTTTGTGGAATACAGTGAAAGGAACATAAGCGCACTGGTTTGACTTTTTACTGTGGTAACACCTGTTTGCAGTACCGCCTGAGGCAGTTTACTGTTAGCACGTGCCACACGGTTTTGTACGTTTACCGCAGCAATATCAGGGTTAGTACCCAGCTCAAAGAAAACGCTTATTTTACCTGTACCGTCGTTTGCGGCAGAAGAGGTCATGTAGGTCATCCCTTCCACACCATTTATTTCTTCTTCCAGCGGTACAATAACACTGTTTAATACCGTTTCGGCATTCGCACCCGTGTAGGTAGCTGTTACCTGAACGGTAGGAGGGGCAATTTCAGGATACTGCTCTACCGGCAGCGACATAAGCCCTAAAATACCCAATATGGTGATTAATATCGAAATTACGGTACTTAGTACCGGCCTTTCTATAAATGTTTTTAGCATAGTTTATCTTATTTTATGCGGAGTAACTTCTTATTTTTTTGCTGAAGCTGCTGTATCGGCAGCCTGTGCAGGTGCAGCATCCTCTTTTTTAGACTGAGGCACAATCTGCTGCCCGTCTCTAAGTTTAGTAGCGCCTTCCACAACTATTACATCGCCAGGGTTTAATCCTTCCGTAACTATATAGTTAAGTCCTGAAGTAGTGGCCACCTGTATTATGGTCGATTTTACCGTATTATCTTTATTTACAATGTAAATCATTTGTTTACCCTGCATATCCATAACTGCATTTTGGGGAACCAGTATGGCGTTTTTCTTTTGTATAGGAAGTTGAACAACACCACTGCTTCCGCTTCTTAATATACTTTGCGGGTTAGGGAATTCTGCCCTGAACTCGGTAGTACCTGTTTGCGGATTGATTAAGCCGTTTACAGTTCTAATGCGGCCTTTTTCCTCATACACAGAACCATCAATCAATAAAAGGTTTACATCCGGTGTGTTAGCAATTTTCTTAGCTAATGAATTTCCTTCAAACTCTCTTGTAAAATCAAGCATCTGTTTTTCGTTCATTGTAAAATAGGCACGCATTATTTTAGTATCTGCTACTGTAGTAAGCGGATCCTGCATTGTAGCGCTAACAAGGCTACCCTCTTTATACGGAAGCCCTCCTACAACTCCGTTTACCGGAGATGTAATGGTTGCATAACCTATATTTGCTGCCACTGAACTATAGCTTGCCTGAGCCTGAGCCAGTTTAGCCTTAGCTGTTTCAAGCTGAACGTTACTTATAATTTTTCGGTCAACAAGGGGTTTAAGTCTGTCTACCTCAACCTGTGCAGCATCTACATTTGCTTTTGCAGCTGCAGCATCCTGGCTCAGGGTTTGGGTTTCCAGCTTAAATAAAAGCTGCCCTTTTTTAACTTCCTGACCCTCGTCTACATAAACTTTCTGGATAAATCCGGTAACTTTTGGCCTTATCTCAACATTTTGCTGACCCTCAAGGTTAGCAGTGTATTCCTCATATATAACAGCATCCTGTTGTGAAATAGTTTGAACAGGAAAAGGCATAGGGCCCATTTGTGGTGCCTGCTCCTGTTTTTTTCCACATGCCGTTACCATTAACATGGCGGCTACTGCTCCTAAAAATGATTTATTTCTCATTATTAATGTTTGAATTAAATTGATCTATTCTTTCTTTTTCTATCTGTTTAAACTGTTCAATTGTCTTTTCTAAAAGATTGCCTATTTCCAAAACGTGATCCTTATAGGCTTGTACGTGAGTGAGGTCAAACCGTTCTAAAGGGCATGAAGCTGTTCTTTCACGATACGACAACATTTTATCTACCAGTATCTTTTCCTGCTCCACCATTTTTACATAACTCTCCAGCCTTTCGCTAAACGGTGCAGGCTTAAAGTATTTTTTTCTGTCGCCCGGTAAAGTATAGTATCTTATTTTACCCATTTTAAGCAACAGGTTAAGATTGGTTGAAATAGAGCTTTTGCTCGCAGAAAGTTTTTCTACCAGTGCTTCAAAAGTCATTGCCTGTTTACAGTCTACTATAAGCGTACCCATAATGCGGCCTGCCAACGGAGGCAAATTATAATGTGTCTCGAAATGGATGCCAAACAACTCCACCAACTCATCCCTATCCTTGCTTAAATCTGACATTTTATAAAATTTTGAACAAAGGTATAAAATTTAGTTCGGTCTAAACCGAACCAATCGAACTATTTTATTGTTAAATTTTCTTTAACAATAAAAAAAACCGGCACAAGTGCCGGTTTCAATTATTCAATTATTTCTATTTTAACCTTAGCGGTTCCTGAATTTTTATTGGATACTATCTCCATAAAAGCCTTTTTTGTAAGGTCTATTTCCAGAGTTTTACTAAACGGCCCCCTGTCGTTAATCTTAACATCCACGAACTTTCCGTTCTTTTCGTTTGTTACCCTAACAACAGTGCCAAAAGGAAGGCTTTTGTGTGCCGCAGTATATTTAGTATTATCAAAACGCTCTCCGCTGGTTGTTTTCCTGCCGTTAAACTTATCATGATAATAAGTGGCAAGAACATCTGTTTTATACATTTTTAAAACAGGAACAACCGTATCGTTTAATGCAGCAGGCAGACTACCCGACACAGAAACTTTCTTTTCGCTTAAAACCGAAAAAGCGGAAACAACCGCAAAAACAAAAATCCCAATAATAAAAATTACTGCTTTCTTCATACACAAAAATTTATCCCTTTGCAGCAAATTAAATGCCACAAAATAAAAAAGGCCGCAAAGCGGCCTATATATTTTTTATGATAACCATGCACTCCATGGAATTCTGCTTAGTAAAAGCAGGAATGCTATTGCATACATCCAACCAATTTTTTTAAACTTAGCCTGGCTGTCTTCTGTTTTTTTATGTTTAGACCAACCTATAGTAATTAGTACAATTGCAATAATATTAACAACCGGATGTTCTACAAGATATAATCTTAATGTACTGTCTTTCATTACAGCTCCCATTCCTGCGTCTTTAGCTGTTTGCAAATAAGGCGAAACAAAATAAAGCACTATTCCCAACAATAACTGTATGTGTGAAAATATAAGTGCAATCATTGATATTTTCCTGTCTTTTGGAGTAAAAGCCCTTTTAGAAGATAAACCCGCAAAGGCATTTAAAGTTGCAATTAATAAAAGTCCAAGTGCGGCAAAAGCCCAGTAAGAGTGTAATTCGAAAACGGAATCGTACATAAAAGTTAGTTTTTGTTTCCTACAAAAATAGGAATTTTATCATTGCATAAATCATAAAAATGAGCCCCGCTTAAAGCGGGGCTCGGTGAAATTAAATAATCCTGCTGTATAATTAGAAATTAAATCTCATACCAAAGTTCCAGGTAGTACCGTTACCAAAGAACACGTTATTACTAACGTTAATCCCTTTGTAAGAGTCATCTCCGTCTTCAACCGGGTTAGCCGATGTCATTTCAGACATGTAAACTTCTCCAAAAACGTTGTTCACATTTAATCGGAACGTTAAAGATGTTTCAGGGAATGTAAGTTTGTAAGTAGCTCCTGCATCAAAAACATCAAAAGAAGGTAATTGAATATTATTTTTCACTACGGCAGTACTGTAAAGGTTATCGTAGTTTCTCCAGTCTACATCAACAGATAGTCTTCCTGTAGCTCTGTACACTAATCCAAATCCGTAAGTAGTTTGTGCACCTCCACCTACTTTACCACCTTCTACATCAACAATCTCTTCATCAAGAAGATTTTGATTCTGATCAAAAGTTCTCTGATAAATGTTATCGTCATAAGTCCAGTCACCAAACGACCCGAAACCTTTAACATCAAGGAATGTAAACGGATGTGCTGCAAAATCAACCTCTATACCTTTGTGTAATTGTACCACACCGGAGTTATTAAAATAGATTCTGTCTCCACTAATTTCATCCTCATCTGAAGTTGTCGTTACACGATCTTCCCATGTAGTTCTGTAAAGGTTTACGTTAGCATCTATAAACTGGGTTCTTAACCTGTAACCTAACTCAAGACCGGTTACCTTTTCATTTTCAGTTAATGGGTTTACATCGTTACCAAAATTAAGGTAGATATTATCGTGGTACGGCTGTCTTGAATAATAACCTGCATTACCAAAGAAAGTATGGTTTTCGTTAATGCTATAGCTTACACCTCCTTTAATATTGAAACCTGTATTGTTTACCTTAGGAGATTCTTCTTCAGCCTCTACATAACCAAATCTGTCCCAACGAATATGAGATTGTGTAGATACAGCTCCCTGAAAATATGCAGAGAAAGAATCTGTAGCATATTCAACCTGCCCGAAAACACCTCCGTAGCTAATTCTCTCACTATAATCATAGTTTACTTTTTGGTCGTCATCTGCTTTATCAAATAAAGAGCTCCAAGGTTTTGCACTAAATGCATCTGTTACAATATATCCACCTGGATATTGTGCATTATCTGTTGTTTCCCATCCGTTAAGACCTAAGAAATGGTTGATTGTTCTATAGTGATCTCCTTTATAAGTTCTTAAATCGACACCTGCATTATAGCTAAGATTATCTGTAAGCTTATGGTTAAAGTTAGAAACCAAACCATACCAGGCGTGGTTGTTAACTGAGTTACGAATTGCATAAGCACCATTACCCAGTGAACCTATAGCTCCCGGAAGAGCAGCATTGTTCTCTGCAATAGCATCAAAATCAACATGACCATCTGCAGTTCTTACTCTACCGCTACCCCAGTTTCCGGTTCCGCCACCACGACCCCATGAAGCATATAATACTGTAGAAAGCTGCATTGCATCGTTAATAGTAAAATCCCAGTTAAAGTTAGCTACCGGCTTATGGTAGTAATTTCTTCTCTCCGACATATAATCACCGTTATAATAACCGTAATTGTTGTTATATTTTCTACCGTTAGTTAAATAACTTGAGATAGATTTAGTGAAGTTTTGGTCATGCCATTGTGGTGCACCAAAAATAAGGAAGTTGAAAAGGTGTTTTTCATTTGCTTTATATCCTGCAGATATAAAATAGTTTTGTCCCTCACCATAAGTACCGCGGTTGTAACCGTCGCCACTCCATTTAGTAAGAAGGGCACTAAAACCCCACCCGTTTTCCATCATACCTGTGTTGTATGATACCGTATTTTTAATGAAATTGTTATTTCCTATTGTAGACTGTGCAAAACCACCTTCTCTTAACTGAGTAGCTTTTGTAACAATGTTTACCGTACCACCCACAGATGAAATAGCAAGTTTAGAAGAACCTAAACCTCTTTGCACCTGTACAGAGCTTGCAACATCTGTCATACCGCTCCAGTTAGACCAGTACATGTTACCGTCTTCCATACCGTTTATTGGCTGACCGTTTAATAAGAATGCAGTATTTGTCTGGTCAAAACCACGTACATATACTTTTGAATCACCAAAACCTCCTGCCTGACTCGCAACGTATACAGACGGAGTGTTTTTCATAACCTCAGGAAAATCCTGGCTTCCTGATTTCTGCTGAATTTCTTTATAGCTTATTTTAGATACGGCAACAGGAGTTTTCCTGTCTTCCTCCATATCAATAACCCCGGCTCCTACTATAACAACGGCTTCCAGTTCTTCAGAATCTGTAAGTAGTGTTATAGAACCGATATTAAGTGTTTGTCCCGCATTGATTGTAAACGGAACAACTTTGGTTTCATAACCAACAAAAGAGATTAAAAGATCTCCCGAAGTCCTGCTCGTTTTAAGTGTAAATACACCATCTACATTAGCTGTAGTCCCTTCCGATGTACCTCTAACAAAAACGTTAGCTGCAGTTAAAGGTAAGTTAGTATCGCCATCGATAACTGTACCTGTAATAGTTTCCTGAGCAAATGCAACTACTCCAAGCATAAGCATAGAAAAAGTGAATAACAAGGTTTTAAAATTCTTCATTTTTACGCGTGTGTTTAAGTTTGAGCGCAAAATTTGTGTTTTACCTCTAACCTCAGGTTAAGCAATTATTAAATACACCTGTATTTACAATATATTGATAACCAGTAAACTATTAGTTTAAAAAAACTTTAAAAACCTCATTATACGTTTACCTAGAGGTAAACTTTTATTTGCAGAATGGTAACCTGATTTTTTTGATTTAGGCATAAAAAAAGCCCGAATTGATATTCGGGCTTTTGTTTTATACATAACTTATTAAAGCTACAGTGTGTTATTTTCTGTTTTTAAGGAAGTATTTTAACAGGAATTCGGTAGAATTATCGTGCTGTTTTACGTCCCCGGAATTAATCTCATCTAAAATAGAGTTAGCCAGCTGTTTTCCTAATTCCACACCCCACTGGTCGTAGCTAAAGATATTCCATATAACACCCTGAACAAATATCTTGTGTTCATATAATGCTATAAGCGAACCTAAGGCCTCTGGAGTCAGTTTATCAATCAAAAGAGTATTTGTAGGCTTATTACCTGTAAACACCTTAAACGGAAGTAAAAATGCCGCTTTATCGCCATCTATCCCCTGCTTGGCAAACTCTGCCTTAACCTGAGCTTCTGTCTTACCGTTAAGTAATGCCTCAGTTTGCGCAAAGAAGTTAGACATCAGTTTATCATGATGGTCCTTGTTTCCATGTAGCGGAGCCACAAAACCAATAAAATCAGTCGGGATAAGTTTAGTCCCTTGGTGTATTAACTGGAAGAAAGCATGCTGAGAATTAGTTCCCGGCTCTCCCCAAATAATAGTACCCGTTTGATAATCTACCGGATTACCGTTACGGTCTACACTCTTACCGTTACTTTCCATTATACCCTGTTGCAGGTATGGAGCCAGTTTTTGCAGGTATTGTGTGTAAGGTATTAATGCTTCACTCTCGGCACCAAAGAAATTGTTGTACCAAATGCTTAATAAAGCAAGTACTACCGGAATGTTTTTATCATGCTGTGCTGTCCTGAAGTGCTCGTCCATATCATGGGCACCTTTCAGTAACTTATCAAAATTATCAAACCCTACAGAAAGGCTTATGGAAAGACCCACCGCACTCCATAAAGAGAAACGTCCGCCTACCCAATCCCACATAGGGAAAATGTTATTCTCATCGATACCAAACTCGGTAACTTTACCAATATTAGTAGATACAGCAACAAAATGTTTGGCCACATCCTGCTGCGAACCCGACTTAAGGAACCATTCCCTTACCGTTTGTGCATTAGAAAGTGTTTCCTGAGTTGTAAAGGTTTTAGATACAATTACAAAAAGTGTAGTTTCAGGATTAAGGCCTTTAAGGCTTTCCATTACATGGTCGCCATCTACATTTGATATAAAACGTACATTTAAATGGTTACGGTAATAAGCCATAGCTTCCACTACCATAGCAGGACCTAAGTCGCTACCCCCAATCCCAATGTTTACCACATCGGTAAATGTTTTTCCTGTATATCCTTTACGGGTTCCGTTTATAACACCGTTACAAAACTCCTGAATTTTACTCTTTACCGAAAAAACTTCCGGCATTACATTCTCGCCATCAACTTTTACATCTGCAGTTTGCGGTGCTCTTAATGCGGTATGAAGCACTGCCCTGTTTTCTGTCCTGTTAATAGCATCTCCTGCAAAGTAGCTTTCAATTGCTCCTGCAAGACCCGATTCGCCTGCCAGTTTTACTAAAAGGCCTAAAGTTTGTTCGTTAACGATGTTTTTTGAGTAATCTACTAAAAAGTTATTCCACTGAATATGGAACTTTTCGCTCCTGTTCTTATCAGCGGCAAACATCTCCTGCATGGAAGCATTCTGCATATCGGCATAGTGCTTTTGTAATTCCTTCCAGGCTGCGGTACCTGTTGGATTGATATTTTCCATTGCCATTACTTATTATTATTAAATTTGAGGTTTGAGATACTGTCAAGTTCTTTCTTTAAAGGCTGCATATAAGCCTCATATCGCGGCAAATGTTCCTTCTTCATAGGTTCTGAGCTGGTAAACTTCTGCTTAAGCGCATCTACCTGTACTCCATTTTTCCAGAAACGATAGCAAACGTGAGGTCCCGTTGCAAGTCCTGTACTACCTACCTTACCTATAATTTGTCCCTGGCTTACCCTTTGTCCTGTTTTTACTAAAATCTTAGACATGTGCAGGTACTGTGTAGAGTAAGTATTATTGTGTTTTATTTTCACATAGTTACCGTTACCCGATGTATATCCTGCCCTTTCTACAACACCGTGGGCAGTAGCCATAATAGGTGTTCCAGTAGGTGCGGCATAATCGGTACCGTTATGAGCTTTCCATCTTTTTTGAACGGGGTGGAAACGTTTTGGTGAAAAGCGCGAACTTATACGGCTAAATTTAAGCGGTGCCTTAAGGAACATACTCTTTAAGGCCTTACCGTCCTGATCGTAATAATCGTAGGTTTTTGCAAGGGTGTCCTGCTTAAAAGGGAAAGCATATATTTTATCTCCCTTATATTCAAAGAAAGATGCTTCTATATTTTTAATACCGGCATAAATGGTATCGCTAATGTATGTCTCGTTTATAATTACACCAAACTTATCACCTTTTTGTATCCTGAAGAAATCGACACTCCAGGCATAAATCTCCGAAAGTTCCTGAGCCACTGCCGGCCCTACCCCTTCTTTATCTAAAGTACCTGCAAGCGAACCTTCAATTTCTCCCGCTATAATCCTGCGTTTAACCGTTACAGGGCGTTTCTTTTTATGTACTACAACAGAATCCCTTAAGTCAACTACATAATAACTCAACTTATCAGGTTCATAAACAAACACCATTAAGTCATTCGGTGCGTTTTTATCTTTAAAAAGTGTATAGGGCTTACCTACACGTATATCCCTTAGGTTAAAGGTATCCCTTATTTTTTCGGTTATATTGTGTATGGCAGCTGCATCAAAATTCTGTTTTGCAAGTAATGCCCCAAAGGTATCACCACTCCTTATAGTGTCGTGCACTACCTGAAAGCTGTCTACCGCAAAGCCAAACTCTTTTATTATTTTAACCTCTTTCTTTGCTACAGGTTCTGGTATCTTTTCCTCTTCCTTTTTGTTGTTACACGCAATTAAAGTAGTTAATAATAATATGAAAGTAAGATATCTCAATTTTGATGTTTTATACGGTTATTATACGTTTTCTCCCCAGTGCTTCAATTCCTCCTCACTCCATAGTTCAGGGAAAAATATCCTTCTCTGGTATTTAGGATGCATATACTTTTTCCAGTCGCTTCCTCCTGTGGCTTCCTGAGGCCCGGCAACACTCTCAATGTATTTTTTTGCAGTGTTGTAATGCCCCATAACCCAGGTTACGTTTACCGTATAATCATAATGGCGCATTGCCTTAACCAGTGTAGCATCATTTTGTGCTTCATCCGGCAGCTGCTTAAATTTCCTCCAGATGTTTATGGTATTGTACTCTTCCATAAAGTGAAGGAACTCGCCTTTGTATTTTTTCTCAAATTCGCTTAACAGGTATGACTTCTCTCCGGTTTTATAATCTTTACCGGCTGCCTGCCAGTACAGGTGCTCCAATGCATGTTCATACGGAGTATTCCTGTCTATAGTAGCCCTGTATCTGTAATCTATAAGGTTTATAAGATCTGTAGAAGCAAATTCAATTAAGCGGTATTGAGCGCTCTGGAAACCACTTGCAGGAGTTAGGGTATTCCTGAACTTCATGTACTGATCTACCTCCATACCGTCTCCCATAATGGTAAACGAAGTGGTTAGCATATCAAAGTAACGGCTTATGCGCATAAGCTTCTCTGTAAAGTAAGCTGTTTCCGGTTTTTCGGTATGGCAAAGCTGTTCCACTTCCCACAATATCATTTTAAACAGCAGCTCGTTTACCTGATGATACATAATAAAAACCATCTCATCCGGAAGCGTAGTCCTTTGGATTTGCAGGTTTAATAATGCATCGGTTTGAATGTAATCCCAATAGGTAATTGGCTTGGCCCAACGAAGTCCCTCCAAATGGGTTTCGGTCTTTTGGTTTAAGGCCTTAAATTTTTCATCAAGTTCGTCAAGCTGTTGCTTTATTGCGGGTGTAATATCCATTTTGTTTTACTTCGATTTTATTTTAAAAGAGTGGCTAAGCCCTTTATATTCATCTAAATCTGCCTTTAGGGAACCCACCGCCAGTTCGGCCTTAATTCGTAAAGGAATTCTGTTTTCATCGTCTGAAATCCAGACAGTTAAACTCTCCTCCTCCTTAAATACACGACCTGCCTGAACATAGGGTCTGAATATCATTGCAGAAACGGTCCCAAATTTAGTCTTTAAATCCTCTCGCCCAAGGAATTTTAACTTAAACTTCGTCACCTCATCATCAAAAAACATATCTACAGCAATAGACTCTCCCGTCTTAAGATCACTCACGTCAGGATGATTCCTTAAATAATAAAATACTGACACGATGTCCTGTACATTATTAGGAACTGTAAATGTTTTTTTAGTATCGTTCTTGTAATCGTTTACCGTAACGGTATTGTTACCCTGATTAAAAAAGCCTTCCTGATTTTTAGTATAACCACCCTCATCTATTTTTCTTACAAACTGATAAGGCCTGCCGGTTTCTTTATCAAAATAACTTTGGTAGTTGTCCTCTACCTTAAAAAAGAATTTTGTCATACCCGTGGTATAACCCTTGCCCACAACATGGTGCACTTTCTTGTTGTTCTTAACCGCATCCTTTACCTCAAGAGTGGCATAGCCGGCATTTACAATTCCGTAGTGAATACGGAACTTAAAATACTCGCCCGTAGAAAAGGCACTTTGGGAAAAGACATTACAGATTGTAAAGAACAAAAGAACTGTCATTAACTTTTTCATAGCAATTTTCTAAATTTTGGTGTTTTTACAACTGTATTTTTGCAATATTCGTTCCAAAAATAATAAACAAAAAAACCCAGTCAAAATTAATGACCGGGTTTTTATGCTATTAACCAACCAAAAAACTATAAATTATGAAAAATTACTTTACAAAAAGTGAGTTAACTATACCTCCTTTTTTGCGAGTGCAAATGTATTCACTTTTATTGAAAAATTATTTGTTAAATTTTTACTTTAACACATATTCCTCAAAAAAATAGCCTTTTGATAGTCTAAAATTATCAATAGTTAAATTTTAATGCAGTTTTATAGCGTTCCTCTCAATGCCTGTTCTCTCTCAATTGACTCAAACAGAGCTTTAAAGTTACCTGCACCAAAGCCTCTTGCACCCATTCTTTGAATTATTTCGTAGAAAAGTGTTGGGCGGTCTTCAACCGGCTTAGTGAAAATCTGTAATAAATAACCTTCCTCATCGGCATCAACCATGATACCAAGGCTCTCTAAAACGCTAATATCCTCTTTCATTATACTCATGTGATCACCAAGACGGTTTGGCACTTCCTCATAATAAGCATGTGGCGGTGCAGAAAGAAATTCAACCCCTCTTGCTTTAAGAGCACTTACTGTTTTAATGATATCATCTGTTGCGATAGCAATGTGCTGTACACCGGGACCACCATAGAAATCAAGATACTCTTCAATCTGAGATCTCTTTGCTCCTTCAGCAGGCTCGTTGATAGGGAACTTAATCCTACCGTTACCGTTACTCATTACTTTACTCATAAGCGCAGAGTACTCAGTATGTATTTGTTTGTCGTCAAACGAAAGGAAGTTAACAAATCCCATTACATCCTCATACCATTTAACCCATGTATTCATTTCATTCCAACCCACGTTACCTACCATGTGGTCTACATATTTAAGACCTGTTGACTCAGGGTTATAATCAGATTTCCATTCTTTATATCCCGGAAGGAAAGCACCTTTGTAGTTTTTACGCTCTACAAACATGTGTACCGTTTCCCCATAAGTATAGATACCTGCACGTACCACTTCACCAAACTCATCTGTTTCAACAGTTGGCTCCATGTATACTTTAGCACCTCTCTTAGTAGTTTCCTCAAATGATTTTCTTGCATCCTCTACCCAAAGCGCTACAATTTTAACACCGTCACCATGTTTAACGATATGATCGTTAAGTGGAGAATCTGCTGTTAAAGGAGTAGTTAATACTAAACGGATTTTATCCTGCTTAAGCACATAAGATGCCCTGTCTTTCATCCCAGTTTCAAGTCCTGCATAAGCATGAGACTGGAATCCGAATGCTGTTTTATAATAATGAGCCGCCTGTTTAGCGTTACCCACATAAAATTCAATATAATCTGTACCTAAAAGAGGTAGGAAATCCTGTGCCCCTTCAAATATTTTCTCTAAGCCGTATTCTACGCTTTTTACTTCTTTGCTCATAGTCTAAAAGTATTTTAAGCTCCCCTAAAAGGAGATGTTTTTGTTTTGTCTGTTAGTTTTTAAAAATTATTCTACCCACGATTTGTAGTACTTACCATCGTCAATACCCATGGCAGCTTTAGTAACTTTAAGCGGACGGAAAGTATCTACCATTACCGCAAGCTCCTGAGTTTCGGTTTGACCTATACTACGCTCCATAGCTCCCGGTGCAGGCCCGTGAGGGATACCTTTAGGGTGAAGTGTAATATGACCCTGCTCTATATTGTTACGGCTCATAAAGTCACCGTCTACATAATAAAGCACCTCATCACTGTCTATATTACTGTGATTGTATGGCGCCGGTATAGATTTAGGGTGGTAGTCATAAAGCCTTGGGCAGAATGAACAAACCACAAATCCGGTAGTTTCAAACGTTTGGTGAATTGGCGGCGGTAAGTGAACCCTGCCGGTAATAGGCTCAAAGTTATGAATACTAAAGCCGTAAGGGAAGTTATAACCATCCCAACCCACAACATCAAAAGGATGTGTTGCATAAACAACCTCATGCATCATTCCTTCTTTTTTTATCTTGATAAGGAAATCCCCTTTTTCATCATATGTTTCAAGCTCTTCGGGCAATTTAAAATCCCTCTCACAGAACGGAGAATGCTCTAAATGCTGTCCGCTTGCATTTTTGTAACGCTTAGGTGTATAGAAAGGACTGGTAGATTCTACATAAAACAGGCGGTTATCGCTGGTTTCAAAATCTATCTGATAAATCATACCGCGAGGTATAATAAGGTAATCTCCATATTCAAAAGGAATGTTACCCATAAAAGTGCGAAGCTTACCTTTACCCTTGTGAATAAATAGCATCTCATCGGCATCAGCATTTTTATAAAAGTATTCGCGAAGCGATTTTCTTGGAGCGGCAAGACCTATTATACATTCGTTGTTTACGAGCATATCGGTACGGCTTTCAAGAAAGTCATCTTTAGGCTGCAGCTCAAATCCTTTTAATAAAAGTGATTTTATATTCTTATCTATAGCAATTTCGGGTTCAACTGAATAAGACCTTAAAACCTCTTTTACCTGAGTAGGCCTGTGTACATGATACAGTAACGAAGCATGCCCGTGAAAACCTTCTGTCCCGAAAAGCTGCTCATAGTAGAACCCTCCGTTTGGTTTCTCAAACTGCACATGTCGTTTTTGAGGAAAATCCCCTAATTTATGATATATAGGCATAATTGAAATTTATTAATTAAACATATTAAACGGGTACACCATTAATATGGATCATTCCGGATTCCTCTTGATGAGGAATTTAAGGTGACTTAATAAATCTGTCCAAGCTGAATTCATTAGACAAATATCGGAAAAATTTAATTTTAAGCCTTAATTATTAGACAATATTTACAATAACCAGCCATTATCAATTAAAAATTAAGTATACTGATAAATCAACTAGTAATTAAGAATCTTTTGTACACATTTCTTTGCATTTAATAAAAGTGAAACACTTATGTTAAAAGCCTTTACGGATTTTTAATTTAATTTACGTTTTCTTTACTTTTCTATTTGTTTTTCTATCTTTGAAGCCATTATAAACCAAAAAACAAATATCCTTTATGGCAGCGAAAGCAGAATCGTGGGGCTCACGGGTAGGCTTAATTCTGGCAATGGCAGGTAATGCGGTTGGATTAGGTAACTTTTTAAGATTCCCTGTACAGGCAGTGCAAAACGGAGGTGGTGCTTTTATTATACCTTACCTTGTGTGTTTTGTAGTAATGGGAATACCGCTACTTTTTATAGAATGGTCTACAGGCCGTTTTGGCGGAAGGTTTGGCAATCACAGTACCCCTTATATTCTTGACACCATGGCTAAGGGCCGAATATGGAAATATATTGGTGTCTTCGGTATCTTTACCAATATTGCTGTCGCTTCCTATTATTGTTATATCGAATCCTGGACTATGTCTTATGTATACCATTCCGTATCGGGAACTTTCAACGGAATGAATCAGTCAGATGTTGCAGGATTTTTTGATACCTATACCACAATAGCAAAAAGCACAACAGGAATCCCTTTTGAGGCTGTTGTTTTCTACATAATATGCTTACTTTTAAACACATACATATTATCTAAAGGCCTTGGCGGTATAGAAAAAGTAGCTAAAATAGGTATGCCGCTACTTATTTTATTTGGTGTTGTACTGGCTATTAAAGGCTTAACATTAGGTACAGACGGTGCTTCGGCATTATTCCCTAATGCCAATGCCTGGGACGGACTTAACTTCTTGTGGACACCACAGTTTGACTCTCTCTGGAATCCTAAAGTGTGGCTCGCTGCCGCCGGACAGATATTCTTTACCCTATCTGTAGGTATGGGTACTGTTCACTGCTATGCAGCTTATATAAAATCTAAAGACGATATCGCCTTAAATGCAGTTTCTGCCGGTTTCATGAACGAATTTGTAGAGGTTGTACTGGGTAGCTCTATAGTAATACCTATCGCAGCAGGTTATCTTGGCCTTGACTGGGTACTTCAAAACGCAGGCTTTGGTATGGCGTTCCAAACCATGCCTTACCTCTTCCAGCAATGGGGTGATGTATTAGCCATTTTTGCCGGAATCTTCTGGTTCGGACTATTGTTCTTTGCCGGAATTACCTCATCTCTGGCTATGGGTACGCCATGGATAGGCTTTATGCGCGACGAGTTTGGCTGGAAAAACAAGAAAGGCGCATGGTCTTTCGGGCTTATTGCCCTTATCATGGGATTACCAACAGTAATTTTCTTTAAAGAAGGTGTATTTGATGAATATGATTACTGGGCAGGAACTGTAAGCCTTGTGGTGTTTGCTTTCCTTGAAACAGTATTATTTGCTTGGATATTTGGTATTAAAAGAGGTTGGGAAGAAATTAACCTTGGTGCCGATATTAAAGTGCCAGTTATATTTAAATACATCATACTTGTTGTAACGCCGGGTCTTTTAGGATGGGTACTTATTGCAAGTATACCGGATATAGTAAACAAAGCAACTGACGCAGATACAAACAACAAGGAATGGTTTGCCGATGCCTACTATGCAGAGAGCTATGGCAGCACTGCAGAATTTGGCGTGGTAGACTCTGTTGCACCAAACTTTGTAAAAATTGCTTTTGATAATGAAAGAAAAGTGTTTAACAAAGCACAAAGCAGCTTAACTACCGTAAAGTATACCGACTTTAAAACATACTCTTTTAAAGGTGACCAGCATACAGTAGTTAATAAAGGTGATGTTGTAAAACCTAAAGACAAAATTGCCGAAGGTAAGTTTACAAACAATGTAATGTATAAAACACTGGGCAGGCTATTATTGATAACTTTATTTATCTTTATATGTGTAGTGGTTTACAGAGCATATTTAAAACGAGTTAAAGAAGGGAGGGCAACAGTATGAAAACAGAAGCAATAATAATAATGGCATGTGCACAGGGAATTGTAATTGCCATAACAGCATATTTTTTCTATAAGGTTTTAACCACAAAACCAAAACAGGAGCCGGACTCCTACTCAGAAAATGATAATGAAACACAAAGGCAGGATAATTAATCCTGCCTTTTGGCTTTTATTTTAGAACCAGAATCCTACGCTAAACCAGGTATAGTGATTTCTGGTATCGGGAGACCAGCTGTGTTTTATCTCTATTGGCCCTATAATGGTTTCCATACCATATCCAAAAGCATAACCCGAATATTGAGGTACAGAGAAGATGTTACCCTCATCATAAATCCTGTGTCCTATATTGGCATAGTTTGCCGTAAAATTGATATGGTTTTTCCTGAAAATCTCATAATCCATAATTGCTGTACCTTTAATATAGCTGTCTCCTGAAAGACTAAGGAAATCATATCCAAAAAAGTGTCGGAAATTATTGGTCATATAATAACCATATCCTCCCAAAATAAATTCAAAGAAAGGTACTGTAGCATCACTCGTAACGGTAAATCCTCCTTCTGTTCGCAGCTCTATGGATAATTTAGGCAACACTTCCTTAACTATACCCATATCGGCTTTAAAGATGCTGAAACGCCCAAAAATCTCGTTATAATCAGAGGAGAATAGGAAGGTTTTTGCCTCTCCCGAAAAATACCATCCTTTTTTAGGGAAATACTTGTTATCATAGGAGTCATACTTTAAATAGCCATAAAGAGAAAAGTAATCACTATCATCAAAAATATGATCGGCACTGTTTACCGTTTCACTCTGTATTTTCAGGTGTTTAAGCTCTGCCCCACCACCTATAAGGAATTTTTGGGTAAAAATGGTTTGAAGATAGGCCCTGTTTGTAAAATCGGTAAAGTCAAGATTAAGGGCATTAACCCCAAATGCTCTTAAAAACTCTCCTTCGTTATATTCAGCAGAAATATTACGGTTAAAATTACTGTATCTGGAATGGAAACCATAACTTATGTGGAAACCATTGTCAAGATAATAATCAAAATTGTAACGGAAATGATCTCCTAGTATAACATCCAGCGATGCCACATCATTTTGAAACAGAAGTTTTTTCTGGGTAAGATTTACCAGTACAGCACTCTTATAAAGTCCATCATAATGCAAACCGAACTTAAGGTAGCGGTTAATAGGGTTTTCTTCAAGATGCATATTAAGTACATCCTCGCCATTAGGCCCTTTATCAAAGCAATAAGATATAGCATTAAAGTTTTGCGTCGCGTTAAGGCTGCTTATACCTTCATCAAGCTTTTTGTAAGTTACTTTAGATCCTGCTTTAATCCTAAGTTTACCCACTACATATGACTTATTGTAATACTTAAGACTGTTTACTTTAATATATTCAATATTCAGCGTGTCTTCGGTTTTTGGTTTCTCTTTTACAATTGGCCTGCCTGAACCGTATTTTCTTATTGTATCCCACATCTTTACAGCCGCCTTTTCGCCCTCATCTATAATTTCCCTTCCCTGATCAAACGAAATAACCGAATAGCCTGAAATATCGGGTTTTATATACACATCAGTCTCTTTTCGTTTCTTCACCATCTTTTCAATCATCTGGTAGTTATTTATCTGTACCAGAATTCCGGTAGCGCCCTTAATTTCATCACGGGACTTAAGGCCGTCCTGTACATCAATCCCTATAATTATATCGGCTCCCATCTTCTTCACCTCCTCAACAGGATAGTTATTGCTTACACCGCCATCAATAAGCAATTTACCGTCTATCTCTACCGGATAATATAATGATGGAAAAGCCCCACTTGCTAATATGGCATCCGGCAAAACACCTTCATGAAGAACAACTTCCTCTCCGGTTTCTATATTAGTTGCAATACACACAAAAGGAATAGGGAGATTATTAAAATCCCTTATATGCCTTACATGATTGGTAAGGCGGTTTATAATAGCATAGTTATAAAGACCTTTAGATACGGCTGTAGGGAACCCGAGTTTAAAATTTTTAAACGGAAGGGTTAATGCATAAATCTCATCATTACGTTTCTCAAAAAAGTTTTTAGAACCCCTGGGGGTAAAATCACGAAGTAAAGCATCGGAATCCACATTCTGAAAAATGGAATCAAGCTGTTTGGCACTATAGCCCGAGGCATACAATCCCCCTATTATGGCACCCATACTGGTACCGCCTATGTAGGATATTTCAACACCCGCTTCTTCAAGCACCTTAAGGGCCCCTATATGGGCTAATCCTTTAGCGCCTCCTCCACTTAATACTACCCCTATTTTTGGCTTTTTCGGCTGTAAGGTATCCTCTTCCTGCGCCATTATTACATGGACTGACAAAAGGCATAACAGGAGAAGGAGTGGACGTTTCATTACTTACTTATTTTTATAAAATTCTGTAATTTTTTTAGCTTTAGACGGCCCCACCACTTTAGCAATATCTTCTTCAGAAGCGGCAGTGAGCCTTTTTACCGATTTAAATTCTTTTAAAAGCGTAACCATAGTTTTTTCGCCTATACCCGGTATGCTTTCCATAGACGTTTGAAGAGCACCTTTGCTACGCTTATCCCTATGGAAGTTTATACCAAAACGGTGCGCCTCATTCCTAAGGTGCTGGATAATCTTTAAGGTTTCCGATTTCTTATCCAGATAAAGCGGCACAGAGTCGCCCGGATAAAAGATTTCCTCAAGTCTTTTCGCTATTCCCAATATAGTGATTTTTCCGCGTAATCCTAACGCATCCAGGCTTTTTAATGCAGAGGAAAGCTGGCCCTTACCTCCGTCAATAATTATAAGCTGCGGCAATGGCTCGTTTTCATCCATCAAACGCTTATATCGTCTGTAAACCACCTCTTCCATTGAAGCAAAATCGTTAGGGCCTTCAACAGTTTTTATATTAAAATGACGATAGTCTTTCTTACTCGGTTTTCCGTCTTTAAACACAACGCAGGCAGATACCGGATTAGTACCCTGAATGTTTGAGTTATCAAAACATTCTATATGCCTTGGCTCCTCAGGCAAACGAAGGCCTTTTTTCATCTGCGCCATAATACGGTTGGTATGCCTGTCAGGATCTACAATCTTTATTTGCTTAAGCTGATCCATGCGGTAAAAACGGGCA
This sequence comes from Flavobacterium alkalisoli, assembly GCF_008000935.1. Taxonomy (NCBI): domain Bacteria; kingdom Pseudomonadati; phylum Bacteroidota; class Flavobacteriia; order Flavobacteriales; family Flavobacteriaceae; genus Flavobacterium; species Flavobacterium alkalisoli. Next base: position 1,064,723 of record NZ_CP042831.1, on the reverse strand, counting down.
TTACGTTCAGACAAATCTAATATTTGCTTCTTATCTCCCAGTTTAGGTACTGTTACCTTTACATTATCTCCAAGGTCAAGTTCAAAAGGCAGTAATATCTCTCTTGATCTAAGTCCGAAACGTTCCCTAAGCTCCACAACCGCCAGCTCTAGTAGCTCCTCATCGCTTTCATCGAGTTTTTTCTTTATATCCATTGTATGCGAACGGATAATAGCCCCATGCGACACCTGAATGAAGTTTACATAAGCCATGGTCTCATCCGAAACTATGGTAAACACATCTACATTTGAAATCTTAGGATTAAATACAGTAGAACGTGACTGGTAGTTTTCCAGCACATCTATTTTATCCTTTATTTTTTGTGCCTCCTCAAACTGCATATCGGCAGCCAGCTCATGCATCAGTTTTTTAAAATCCTTAAGACTCTCCTTAAAATTACCTTTAAGTATTTCCCTTACCGCATTTACATTACTTTGATATTCTTCCAGCGACTGGTAACCCTCACAAGGACCTTTACAGTTACCTATGTGATATTCCAGGCAAACCTTAAACTTACCGCTTTTTATATTGGCAGCACTCAGGTCGTAGTTGCAGGTTCTTAGCGGATATAGCTCCTTAATAAGATCCAGCAGCGTATGTACCGTTTTAAAACTGGTGTAGGGACCAAAATACTCTGACCCGTCCTTTATCATTTTACGGGTAGAGAAAATGCGCGAAAAAGGCTCATTCTTAATACAAAGCCACGGATAGGTCTTATCGTCACGCAACATAACATTATAGCGTGGCTGATGCTTTTTAATAAGGTTGTTTTCCAGCAGCAGGGCATCGTTCTCTGTAGGCACAACAATATGCTTAATGGTTACAATTTTTTTAACCATTACCCTTGTCTTACCTACTTCATGAACCTTATTAAAATATGATGAAACCCTCTTTTTCAGGTTTTTAGCCTTGCCCACGTACAGCAGTTTCCCTTCTTTATCATAATACTGGTAAACACCGGGGCTATCGGGCAGGGTTTGTATTTGTAATTCCAGCGGTGTTTGCATATAACAAAGTTAACAAACAAATCATTACATTAAATCTCAAAATAAGGCTATTGTTGCCATAATATGCGGCATAATTTATATTTTTATCCTTTCTGCATAACTATGGCAAAACACAAAGACATTACCATACTGGGCCAAACCATATTACCCGGCGAAAGCAAAACCATAAATATGGAAATTGCGCGCCTGCATACCATGACAAAACTTAAGGTTCCCATTATCGTGGAACGCGCTAAAATTGATGGCCCCGTGGTACTTTTTTCTGCCGGGCTACATGGTGACGAAATAAACGGCGTTGAGATTGTACGCCAGATAATAGTGCGTAAAATAAACAAACCGAAAAAAGGAACAATTATCTGCATGCCGGTAATAAATGTTTTCGGGTTTGTGAATAAGACACGTGAGTTTCCCGACGGACGCGATTTAAACAGGGTGTTTCCGGGTAGTAAGAACGGATCGCTTGCAAGCCGCTTTGCCTTTCACCTGCTTGATGAGGTTATTCCTAATGTGGATTATTGCATCGATTTTCATGCCGGTGGTGCCAGCCGTTTTAACGCAGCACAAATACGCATAGTACCCAATAATACCGAGCTTAAAGAACTGTCGGACATATTTAATGCGCCTTTTACTTTATACTCTAAGAATATTGCAGGATCATTTAGAAATGCCTGTGGCAGACTGGGTGTGAAAATGCTTTTGTTTGAAGGGGGAAAATCGTTAGACATTAATAACGACATCACCCAGGAAGGTGTAAGGGGAGCAAAACGTTTCCTTGCACATTTTAACATGCTTAACCCTAAAAAACAGGCTAAGGAAGCACCGGCACCCAGTATATACATTGAAAGATCGGGGTGGGTTCGTGCCAAATACTCGGGCATGTTTCAGGCACATTGCTCTGCCGGAAAGTTTGTGGAGAAAGGAGAAGTAATTGCGCATATAACCGATCCTTTCGGAAAATTTGAACACAAGGTAAAAGCTCCTAATACAGGCTACATCATTAATGCAAATGACGGCCCTATAGTATATCAGGGCGATGCCATTTTCCATATTACCCAAAAGCATTAAAATGACCAAAAAAGAACTACGCATAAAATACAAAGCACTTAGAAATGCTTTATCTATAGAAGAAACCGAAGACAAAAGCCTGGCTATTGCCAACATGCTTTTAAAGCTTGATATATGGGATAAGGTTTATTTTCACCTGTTTTTAAGTATAGAAGAGCATACGGAGATTCAAACGGAATACATACTCCAGATACTTGCCGGAAAGGATAAGGAAATAGTAGTTTCTAAATCTGATTTTGCTGACTGCAGCATGACACATTACCTGCTTACAGACAATACACGCCTTAAAAAGAATGAATATGGTATTCCTGAACCTGTACACGGACTGGAAGTACCCGACAATAAAATAGACGTGGTTTTTGTACCCCTATTGGCCTTTGACACCAAAGGACACCGCACAGGGTATGGAAAAGGGTTTTACGACCGATTTTTGGCCAAATGCAAAAGCGATGTAATAAAAATAGGATTATCGTTTTTTGATGCCGAAAAAAAAATAGATGACATTAACCACACCGATATGGTACTGGATTATTGTGTTACCCCAAACAGGATATATACTTTTTAGAATTATTCGGTAACGCCTGCAGGCTTTGCAAATGCTCTTTTGTTGAATAGGATAAGCACTGCCACTCCTACTGAGATAGCCGCATCGGCCACATTAAAAATAGCATTAAAGAAAAGAAAATCCTGGCCTCCCCAAAACGGCAGCCATGAAGGCAACTGCCCTTTCCATATCGGGAAGTAGAACATATCTACAACCTTGCCGTGAAATACTGTTCCGTAGGGATTACCGGAAAAAAGAGTAGCTACGTGGCTTTCGCTGCTGTAATCAAAAATAAGTCCGTAAAAAACAGAATCAACAATGTTACCGAAAGCTCCCGCCAAAATAAGGGATATGGCAACTATAAGGTAATTGGAATATCTTTTCTTTACAGAATCATACAGCCAGTAACCTATACCGCCTACGGCCACTATCCTGAATAGGGTTAGTATAAGCTTACCATAAGTACCCGGAATAACAGCTCCCCAGGCCATACCTTCATTTTCAATAAAGTGTATCCTAAACCAATCCCAACCAAATACCCTTACAGCCTCGTCCAGCCTAAAATGAGTTTTTACATATATTTTAGACACCTGATCTATAATCAGTATAAGGATAACAATAAGGTAAGCTCTTTTTAAAGACATTCTATTTTTAAATTTACCCGCAAAAATAAATGAAATTATTAAACAATAATTAAAATTTATATTAAAAGGCTATTCTCCGCAATATTCATTATACAAATCGTTTAAAAGAACAAGACCTTTCTCTTTAAACGCATCTTTACTAAGGTTCTCAACAAGTTCAGGACAGCTATCCTTAAAAATTATTTTACACATATATTTTATGTTGGCAAATTCATTTATATGAAACATATTATCGGCATAAAAAACAGTTAAGTATTTACAGTGATCTTCTCCTTTTTTATGCAAATAATAAACCGGTCCTACATAACCATCTAAGGATTTAGTATAAGCTACAACGATACTTATCGTACCTTCTGACTCCACCCTTACCCAGGCTACCTCATCATCAATATTAAACTCTTTTTTAAAGGTCTTAATGTTTGCAAGCTTCAGAGTCATATAATTATAGGTCTTACCATCGTCAAATATTGTAAACCCGTTAATACCCTTTATCTCAACGTTAACCGCCTTTGCCTTTTCGTTTGATTTAAAACGAATATTTTTTGATTTAGAATGTTTAGGAATCTCGACCATCCCCATCTTTACCGAACCATTGCTTAAAGTAATGGTGCCATCATAAAATTTTGCAGATACAGTTAAAGGAAATAATAAGAGGAAAAATAAAATTTTCTTCATAAAGCAAGGTGTTTAGTTAGTTTTTTTAACAAATACAATATATAAAATATTACCTATTAACACAATGCCATAAAGAATTTAAGCAAACCTGCCCTCAGAAAGTACGTTTTAAACACTTCCTATAAAAAAGAAAGGGCTGCTATTAGCAGCCCTTTTATCAAAATTTATCTTTGCATGTTTTTTGCTTCGATACTCATGGTAGCATGCGGTACAAGCTTAAGCCTTTCTTTGCCTATCAGTTTACCAGTTACCTTACAAATGCCATAGGTTTTATTTTCAATCCTTATCAGGGCATTTTTCAGGTCACGAATAAACTTCTCCTGACGAATAGCAAGCTGTGAGTTGGCTTCTTTAGACATAGTCTCGCTGCCCTCTTCAAATGCTTTAAAAGTAGGTGATGTATCATCAGTACCGTTATTTAAATCATTCATATAGGCACTTTTAATTAAGTCAAGGTCAGCTTTTGCTTTTTCTATCTTCTTAGTAATAAGCTCCTTAAACTCTGCTAAGTCCGCATCCGAATATCTTATTTGCTGCTCATCTACCATATTTCAATTATTTTGAAATTAATACTAGTGTTTTTATATCATCGAATTCAATTTCTGTACCATTTTCAACTTCTTCGTTAAATATAAGCTCATCTGTAAGGGTCTCCGACTTGATGTAGCTTTCGTTGCTTTTTACAGCCTGCTCCAGCGTATCGTTGTCCTTTAAATAAACTTTTATCCTGTCGGTAACTTCAAATCCTGAATCTTTTCTGATATTCTGAATTCTGTTTACCAGCTCGCGGGCTATACCTTCTTTCCTTAAATCATCAGTTATGGTAATATCTAACGCTACTGTAATACCATTAGAATTTGCCACTAACCAACCCTCGATATCCTGCGAAGAAATCTCAACATCTTCGTTTGTTAAAGTAATACTTTTTCCCGAAATAACAACATCCAGGCTTCCGTTCCTCTCTATTTCATTAATCTGCTCCTGTGAGAAATTTTGTATCTCTTTGGAAATCAGACCCATATCTTTGCCAAACCTTGGTCCAAGAACTTTAAAATTAGGCTTAACCTGCTTCACTAAAACACCCGAAGCATCGTCCATAAGTTCTATTTCCTTTACATTCACCTCTGCTTTTATAAGCTCTGAAACGGCCTCTATTTCGCTCTTCTGTTTAGCGTCAAGTACCGGTATCATTACCTTTTGCAGCGGTTGGCGCACTTTAATCATCTCTTTTTTCCTTAATGAAAGTACTAAAGAGGAAATTGTCTGCGCTTTTTCCATTCTGCTTTCTAACGATTTATCAACAAAGTTATCAGCATACTGAGGAAAATCGGCCAAATGTACGCTTTCAAACGTCTCTTTTTGTGAAGCCTTTGTTAAATCTTTATAAAGTCTGTCCATAAAGAATGGTGCTACAGGCGCACTTAATTTAGCAACGGTTACAAGACACGTATATAGTGTTTGGTAAGCCGCAATTTTATCCTGAGCATATTCACCTTTCCAGAAACGTCTTCTACATAATCTTACATACCAGTTACTAAGGTTTTCCTGAACAAAGTCAGATATCGCCCTGGTTGCTTTTGTAGGCTCATAATCGGCATAGAAACTGTCTACATCCTTAATAAGCGTATTAAGCTCTGATAATATCCAACGGTCAATTTCCGGCCTTTCATTCAACGGAACTTCCGGCTCAGCAAAACTGAAATTATCAATATTGGCATATAACGCAAAGAAAGAATATGTATTATACAGCGTACCAAAGAATTTACGTCTTACTTCGGCCACACCTTCAATATCAAACTTAAGGTTATCCCAAGGGTTAGCATTACTTATCATGTACCAGCGTGTAGCGTCAGGACCATATTCTGCAAGGGTTTCGAACGGATCTACAGCATTACCTAAACGCTTAGACATTTTCTGCCCGTTTTTATCCAGTACAAGCCCGTTACTTACAACGTTCTTATAAGCAACCTGATCGAACACCAATGTACCTATAGCATGCAGTGTATAGAACCATCCTCTTGTCTGGTCAACCCCTTCCGCAATAAAATCGGCAGGATAAGCACCGTGGTTATCTATCAGTTCCTTATTTTCAAAAGGATAGTGCCACTGCGCATAAGGCATGGCACCACTGTCAAACCAAACGTCAATAAGGTCGCTTTCTCGATTCATTGGCTTACCGCCTGGTGATACCAGTGTAATTTTATCCACTACATTTTTGTGCAGGTCAACAAGGTCATAATTTGCTTCGCTCATGTTGCCCGGTTCAAATCCTTTAAACGGATTTTCGTTCATAACACCGGCAGCGATAGCTTTTTCTATTTCATTATAAAGTTCTTCTGCCGAACCTATTATCATTTCTTCGGTCTTATCCTCAGTTCTCCATATAGGAAGCGGGATACCCCAATACCGCGAACGTGAAAGGTTCCAGTCGTTAGCATTTTTAAGCCAGTTACCAAAACGTCCTTCACCTGTTGCCTTAGGCTTCCAGTTAATGGTCTCGTTAAGTTCAAACATTCTTTCCTTAACGTCAGTAACACGGATAAACCAGCTGTCTAACGGATAGTATAGTAATGGCTCATCAGTCCTCCAACTGTGCGGATAACTGTGAACATATTTCTCTACCTTAAAGGCTTTGTTTTCTTCTTTCAGACGGATAGCAATCTCTACATCAACTGATTTTTCAGGTGCTTCCCCTTTATCATAATACTCATTCTTAACATATTTGCCAGAAAGGTCTCCAAGCCCCTGAATGAACCTTCCCTGAAGGTCTACCAATGGCACCGGGTTTCCGTTTGCATCAAGAACAAGCATAGGCGGTACTTCCGGCTTAGCCTCTTTTGCCACCTTGGCATCATCAGCACCAAAAGTAGGAGCTGTGTGAACTATACCTGTACCGTCTTCGGTAGTAACAAAGTCTCCCGAAATTACACGGAATGCATTTTCAGGATTTTGATATGGTAATGCTAAAGGAAGTAATTGCTCATAGCGTATGCCTACAAGGTCTTTACCTTTTGCTTCAGCAAGTATTTTATATGGTATTTTTTTATCGCCTTCCTTAAAGTTTTCAAAGTCGGCAGCATCTTCACTTTCAAAGTAGTTTTTACCAAACTGCTTACCTATAAGGTTTTTAGCCAACACTACATTTATAGGCTGGAAAGTATATTGATTAAAGGTTTTAACCAATACATAATCAATATTAGGTCCTACAGTAAGAGCCGTGTTACTTGGCAGGGTCCACGGTGTAGTGGTCCAGGCCATGATATCTACATCACCAAAACCTCTAAGGAAATCAGGAAGGGTATCGGCTATAGTTTTAAACTGAGCAACGATAGTAGTATCGGTAACATCGCGGTAAGCACCCGGCTGGTTAACCTCGTGCGAACTTAAACCTGTACCCGCTTTTGGCGAGTAGGGCTGTATAGTATATCCTTTATATAAAAGGCCTTTATCATAAATCTGTTTCAGCAACCACCATACCGATTCCATGTATTTTGACTTATAGGTAACATACGGATCTTCCATATCCACCCAATAACCCATTTTCTCGGTAAGGTCATTCCATACGTCGGTATAACGCATAACGGTACGCTTACAGGCTTCGTTATATTCTTCTACTGTAATTTTAGTACCAATATCTTCTTTAGTAATGCCAAGTTCCTTTTCGGTGCCAAGCTCAACCGGAAGTCCGTGAGTATCCCACCCGGCCTTACGCTTAACCTGGAAACCTTTTTGGGTTTGGTAACGGCAAAAAATATCTTTAATGGCACGTGCCATAACGTGGTGAATACCCGGCAATCCGTTTGCCGAAGGCGGGCCTTCAAAAAACACATACTGAGGATTACCCTCACGGGTAGTTACACTCTTATCAAAAATATTTTCCTTCTTCCAGAAATCAAGGACCTCACTAGCAACTGTTGGCAGGTCAAGACCCTTATATTCAGCAAATTTATTACTCATTACAATAGCATTCTAAAAAATCAATCTGCGAATGTAATGATTTTTTTTTGAGAGGCGGGCATCTGTATCATAATATAGGTAACTCAAACGTTATCATTAAAATATTTATATTTACGATACACACTTTACTCTTATGAAAAATAAAATTCTACCTAAAACAGCAGCACTTCTTATCTTTTTTTGCGGGATAACAGCATTTGTATATCACCAGTCGGGGTCTTAATCTTTTAATGTCTGCTAAAAAACGTTTCGGAAAGTAAAACTTACATTCCCTTCATATTTATGTAAGTTTGTACCAAACCGTATCTAAATCATGAAAAAGCACCTATTACTGCTGTTTGTCTTACTGTTTTCCATTACAGCCAAAGCTCAGGAGTTTAAGACCCTAACCTATTTCGTAAACGATTCAACCAAACTGGAACTGGATCTCTTTATCCCTAAAAAACAGGGAAAAGAAAAAAGCCCTTTACTCATACATGTACATGGCGGCGGTTTTGCAGTAGGAACCCGAGAATGGGGGCACCACATTGCTAAACATGCAGCATCTCAGGGTTATGTGGCAGCATCTATAAGCTACACACTCTACATGAAAGATAAAAAATTTAGTTGCGACGGCATTTTATCCGAAAAAGTAAAGGCTTTTCAAATTGCTGCAAACCAACTTTGGCAGGCTACCCTTTTCTTTATTAAAAACAGTGAAAAATATAATATAGATACTTCTAAAATATTCATTTCAGGAAGCAGTGCAGGAGCCGAAACTGTTTTGCATGCCACTTACTGGAACAGGGACCTCATGAATATCTATCCTGATAAACTCCCTGCCAGCTTTAAGTATGCCGGAGTAATATCCGGTGCAGGTGCTATTATGGACCTTAACCTTATTACAAAAAAAAGTGTAATACCTATGCTTCTTTTCCACGGTAGTTGCGACCCAACGGTTCCTTATGGTACTGCTGCACACCACTACTGCCCTACTAACGTATCCGGCTGGCTTATGCTTTTTGGCTCCTACTCCATTTACAATCATATTCTTGACCTTGACGGCAACACAAAACTGGTTACCTACTGCAATGGCGGACACGAATACAGCGACGAATTGTTTAGTAAAGACCCTCAAACAGTGGTAGATTTTATGAATAACACCTTAAATAGCAAAAAAGAACAGTCACATATCATAATTTCAACAAATAAGGAATGTAAAAAGCCTAACGGGTATAGTTTTTGTGATTAAACCCGATATAATATTAGAGTGATGAAAATAGAAATATGGAGTGACATTATGTGTCCCTTTTGCTACATAGGCAAAAGAAGATTTGAAGAGGCACTTGCCGGTTTTGAAGGCAGTAATGACGTAGAGATAGAATGGAAAAGCTTTTTGCTTTCGCCGGAACTTAAAACAGACCCGACCAAAAACATACATCAATTTTTAGCCGAACATAAAAACATTAGCTTAGAAGAAGCTAAAGGCATGAACAATTATGTAACCAATATGGCTGCCCAGGCAGGATTAATTTATGATTTTGACCGTGCCATACCGGCTAACAGTTTTAACGCCCACCGTTTTTTACATTTTGCCAAAAAATACGGAAAACAAAATGAGGCGGAAGAAAAACTCTTCAGGGCTTATTTTACTGAAGGAAAGAATATTGATGATGCACAAATACTTATGCTTCTTGCCATAGAACTTGGCTTAGATGCAAATAAACTGGCTGAAGCAATGAATAACGGTGAGTTTGCTAACGATGTTATTGCCGATATAAACGAAGCACAGCAGTTAGGCATACGCGGAGTACCTTTTTTTGTATTTAACCGCAAATATGCCGTTTCAGGAGCTCAGGAAAGCAGGGCATTTGCCGAAACGCTGGATAAAGCTTTTGAAGAATGGCAGGCAACACAGCCTAAAAACAATTTTGAGACTATTAAAGGACAAAGCTGTGATACCGAAGGGAATTGTGACTAACTGAATATTTCTTTCAGCACATCAAGCGATTTTGGCCTTTTAAAACCATCCAGATGGAAAGCATAGTAATCCAAAAGTATTTTGAGCAATGCCTGGCGTTCGCTTACATGAAAGCTTTTTATACTGTTATCCAGTTTTAACTGCATAAGCCTTTTAAAAAGATTTGTTTCCTCTACGGAGAGACAGCTTATTGACTGATATGGGGTAAAAACCCCTTCAGTCATTTCAAAGAAGTCGTTTTCATTTTGAGGACGTTCCGGGAAAAAACCAAGGAATTTTGTTATTTCCATCATAAGTATCAAATGGAAATTGGCAACCTCATCATGGTTGTCAAACCATAAAAGGGCTGTTTCAAGAAAATGGTAGAGACTTTCGTTCTTTTCCTCCTCACGTATACAGTGGTGCAGTATCTCTGAAAGAAAGATGGCAATGGTAGTTTTTGTAATATCGGTATTGACGGTATAATACGGATGTGCCATCTTAACTTCCTTAAAATATTCCAGGCTGCCTTTATTTTTATGGGCAGCCTCTATTTCCAGTATATTAAGCGGCTGAAAAAAAGCTATTTTCTGGCTGTTCTTCCGGGTAGAGAAAGCATCTCTTATAAAATAGGATTTTAGCCCGTCACTTTCGGTAAAACACTTTACGATCAGGCTTTTTTCCTGATAGCGAAGTGAACTTATCACTATGGCTTTTGTTTTTACCAGCACGTTACTCCCCTCTTATAATCATTACCTTTTTTACCTTGGTCTGGGTACCGTCTTCAGATGATATAAATATCATGTAAACACCAGATGCTACCCTGTATTTACCAAAAGCAGTAGTATCCCAGGTTACTGTACCTCCCTGCGAAGTAGTTTCATACACAAGGTTGCCTTCTATATCGGTAATTTTAAGGTTTACCTTATTCATTAATCCGCTAATATTCACTTCTCCCTCAAATCCCGGGCGTACAGGATTAGGAAATACATAAACATTATTAAGATTATCCTCTGCAGCTGTAGACGTACCTAAATAAGATACCATTCCTTTATCAGTAGCAAAGAAAACTTCTCCGGTAACACCATTAATTTCTATATCGTAAATTGAATTACTCGGTAAAGGCGAATTATCTTTCGTAAAATGCGCAAGGGTTTCCTGTCCGTTTGGCGATACCAAAAATGCTCCTGCACCTGCCGTGGCTATCCATTTATTATTAGAACCGTCTACTTCAATTTCATTAATAACCTGCTCATACATTAATTCCTGAGCAAGATCGTCCTCAATTATTATAATTGCATTTGTGGTTAACTGGTTTTCACTTACAAAACGTTCCACACTTGAAAGCACCCTTAACCCTCTTACAGTTCCTATCCATAATTGGTTACGATTGTCAATAGTCAGACATTTTACATAAGTAGTAGGCAAATTACCAGTATTCTCATCTATTACAATAAACTTGTTACCAAGGGTTTCGTTAAAAGCTACAATTCCGTTATTCACTGTAGGAACCCATTTTGTACCGTTCTTATCTATAACCATCCTTCCGTACGCGTCAGATGTGGGACTTGAAGTTACATCAGCAAAGCTATAGGAAGTCCACTGCCCGTTAGAACTCATTTTTTTCAATGGTTTTTCAACTAACGCATTGGTAACCCACACGTTTCCGTTCTTATCAAAAGCAGGTCCGTTTATCCTAATAGAATTATTGCCTATTGCCTGTAAACCATTTTGACCTGTATTAGTATTATCATACAAAATATCCGGAACATTATCAGTCACCCGTAAAAGACCCGATTCGTGTGAAGCTATATAAACCTGATTTTGATTTGCAGGATTAACCGCAATGGCAGATAGCGACTTTGCCCCTAAAACATCTGAAGCAGGTATATGAAACCAACCATTTTCGGTGAGTTTACTTATTCCTTTTATCAAATAATCCGGAGTATAATAAAAATCATACTCTCCATATACAGACCATAGGTTTCCGGACGCTATTTTTAATGAGAAAATGCTGTTTTGTAAAGGTCCGTCGGGGGTTATGTTTTCATAATAAGTAAGATTATTCAAAAAGCTTGTAAACACGCCTTTTTCATAAGTACCTATATAAATCTTTTCGTTTAAAATAGTAGCACAGGTAAAATTAAGCGATTCTCCGGGAATGTAATTAATAGTATACATGTGCATAAGTTGCTCATTGTATACATTTATCGTATTACCCCCCATCGCTATCAGGTATCCGCCCGAAGACCTTAACCCGTTTACTGAACCAGGAAGCTGGGCAAAAAAAGAAAAAGAATCGTTTAAAAGTCTGTAAACAGCCCCTGAGTTATCTGAAACGAACAAATTACCCGCAAAAGATGCTATTCCGGTAAACTGCCCCGGAGTGAACTCACTCCACTGATTAAAATCGTTAAGGTTAGGATTAGTATAAACTGCCCTTCTTATCCCATTTTGAGCCGTAGAGGCATAAATATAACCATTGTAAACCGCACATTGCTGTACAGGTATTTCAGCACCATTAGGTCCTAAATAAAAAGTATCTCCAAATTCAAGGGTTTGAAGATTAAATACCGATATACCAAAGTCACAGGATATGTAGGCCTTTCCTTCATATTCATAAATACCGTTTATTTTCTTCTTGTTTTGCGCTACAGTTGTTTCCTCAACTATATCTATAACATTAAGTATGGAATTATCCTGATTAACAACTATAAGTAAGCCGTTTGAGTTACCTACAAGTGTTTTGCCGTAAGTGTTACTGTGATATATTGCCGTAATCGACTCCGATTTAAGTCCGTCTACAGATGTTAATGTGCTTAGCTCATTAGTAAGCACATTTTTAGAAAAAACAGCATATTCGCCTGCTGCAAACACCCTGCTTGGGCTATTGGTAATATCAACGATACGATTGTAGGAAAAATAACTCTTCCACAGCTGATTAGCCTGAGAAAAAGCCACTGTACAAGTTAAAAACAGCAGTATGGCAAAAACCCTTTTCATTAATGATAATTTACAGCAAATATAGGTAAAACGCTTTTATCCCTTTTTTTGTATACTCTTTATAAAAAAAGCCCTTCATTTAACTTTGAAGGGCTCTTAAATATTTGGTTTAGGTAATTATTAAACTACTCCTTGTGCCAGCATAGCATCAGCAACTTTTACAAAGCCTGCAATGTTAGCTCCTTTTACATAGTCAATAAAACCATTCTCTTCTGTACCATAAGCAAGGCATGAAGCGTGGATGTTAGCCATAATACCTTTAAGTCTTTCATCAACTTCTTCTCTTGTCCAACTTAAACGAAGTGAGTTTTGAGACATTTCAAGTCCTGAAGTAGCAACACCGCCGGCATTTGACGCTTTACCTGGGGCAAATAAAATTTTTGCCTTGTGGAAAACCTCAACAGCTTCTGGTGTAGAAGGCATGTTAGCTCCTTCTGCCACACAATGACAACCATTGTCTACAAGTATTTTTGCCTCTTCACCGTTAAGTTCATTTTGTGTAGCACATGGTAATGCAACATCACACTTAACTTCCCACGGTTTACCGTTAGCAACAAATTTAGCCTCAGGATATTTATTAAGATACTCGCTTATCCTTCCGTAATTAACATTCTTAATTTCCATTACGTGAGCAAGCTTTTCTTCGTTAAATCCTTCAGCATCATAAATATATCCTGAAGAATCTGAGAAAGTAACTACTTTACCGCCAAGCTGCATTGCTTTTTCGGCAGCATACTGCGCCACGTTACCAGAGCCTGAAATAACTACCGTTTTACCAATAAAGCTTTCGTCTCTTGTAGCTAGCATACTCTGTGCAAAATATACACATCCGTAACCTGTAGCTTCCGGACGGATTAATGAACCTCCAAAAGTGATACCTTTACCGGTAAGTACTCCTGTAAATTCATTTCTTAATCTTTTGTATTGGCCAAACAGGTAACCTACTTCACGTCCGCCCACACCTATATCACCGGCAGGAACGTCTGTGTCAGGACCTATGTGTTTTGCAAGTTCAGTCATGAAGCTCTGGCAGAATTTCATTATTTCGTTATCTGATTTTCCTTTAGGATCAAAATCAGAACCTCCTTTACCACCGCCCATAGGCAACGTGGTTAAGCTGTTTTTAAATGTTTGTTCAAACGCCAGGAATTTTAAAATACTAAGGTTTACAGATGGGTGGAAACGAAGACCTCCTTTGTAAGGGCCAATCGCCGAATTCATTTGTATCCTGTATCCTCTGTTTACCTGAATCTGGCCTTTATCGTCAAGCCAGTTTACACGAAACATTACTACTCTCTCTGCCTCAACCATTCTTTCCAAAAGCATTTTGCCCTGGTATTTAGGGTTGTTTTCAATAAAAGGAATAACTGTTTCGGCAACTTCTCTTACTGCCTGCAGGAACTCCGGCTCATTTGGGTTTCTTTTTGAAACTGAATCTATAAAAGTTTCTATGCTTCCACTCATAATTATTATAAGTTTTTAATATTTAAGAAAACGTTTTCGTTAACGGCGCAAATATACATTTTTCTATTAAAAAAACACTTAGGGATTTGATTTCAAATACTTTATGTTTTAAAGGTCAAAAACATTTAAAAATGAAGCTCTTAACCCAGTGCCTGACGTATGTCTTCCAGTAAATCTTCTATATCCTCTACCCCTACACTAAGCCTTACAAGGTCATCAGTAATGCCTATTTCCTTTCTTTTGTCTTCCGGAATCGATGCATGTGTCATTAAAGCCGGATGGTTCGCAAGAGATTCTACCCCCCCTAACGATTCGGCAAGTGTAAATACCCTAACACTCTCTAAGAATTTAATTGCGTCTTCCTTTTTTCCCGATTCAAAAGTGAATGATACCATTCCTCCAAAACCGCCCTGCATCTGCTTTTTGGCAATTTCATGGAAAGGATGACTTTCAAGCCCCGGATAGTAAACTGTTTTAACTTTAGGATGGCTGCTAAGGAAATTAGCAACTTTCTCTCCGTTTTCACAATGGCGTTCCATTCTTAAATGCAGGGTTTTAATACCACGCAATACAAGATAAGAATCCTGAGGACCTAAGGTACCTCCCGTTGCAAACTGAGAAAAGTGTAGTTTTTCGCCTAATGCCTCATCTTTAGTTATAAGCGCACCGGCAATAACATCACTGTGCCCTCCAAGATATTTTGTAGCCGAATGCATAACAATATCGGCACCCATATCAAGTGGCCTTTGCAGGTATGGTGTTGCAAAAGTGTTATCTACTGCAAAAAGAATGTTTTTTTCTTTTGTTATTTTAGCGATTGCTTCGATATCGGCAAGCTTCATAAGCGGGTTAGTTGGCGTTTCTACCCAAACCAGCTTCGTTTTTTCATTTATCAGTGACTTAAATTTATCAATATCGTTCATGTCCACAAAATGGAAGTTGATACCGAAATCCTGATAAATTCTTGTAAACATCCTGTAAGTACCACCATAAAGGTCGTCCATAGCTATAACCTGATCACCAGGCTTAAGCAGTTTCATTACACAGTCGGTTGCTGCAAGACCAGATGAGAATGCAAGTCCGCGCACACCGTTCTCTATGCTCGCCAAAGCATCTTCAAGCGCTGTTCTTGTAGGGTTGGCAGCTCGGCTGTATTCATATCCTGTATGTACTCCCGGGCTTTTTTGTGCAAAAGTAGAAGTTTGATATACCGGTGGCATGACTGCTCCTGTAGAAGGATCAGGGTGTTGCCCGCCATGAATGGTTTTTGTGTTAAATTTCATATAATTAAATATTCTTTATCCGTACAGTAGGCAAATTTACTGTAATTTAGTTGACCCTGTATAAGGATACTAACCTTTTGCAAAACAATAACATTATTAACATGGCAAAACACTTAACCTTACTATTAGCCGCATTTATGCTTTTTAGCTGTGGCAAGGACAAGAAAAACAACAATGAAGAACTGGTAAACGAGGAAACCCCTGTACTGGCATTCACTACAAAAACCTACTATAAAAAAACATCACTGCCATGTGATGATTATTGCCCAAGCGTTTCTATTAAAGTACCTGAAGCAGAAAATGTGCCTGTAGTAGCAGACAGCATTAACAATAAGGTATTTAATACTGTAAGAGGAATAGTTTACTTTGGCGAAACTCCTTATAAAGCGGCAAACTATGAAGACCTTATGGCTTCCTTTATGGGATCGTATGAAGAACTGAAAAAGGAGTTCCCAGATGATGTAATGACGGGCTTTGAGGCTAAAATAAACGGATCTGTAGATTATAAGACCGACAGTATTATAAACATAAAGCTTAACAACTATACTTTTACAGGTGGTGCTCACGGGTATGAAGGCAACAGGTCTTTAATTTTTGATGCCAAAACAGGTAAAAGCCTTAAATATGAAGATATTTTTACCGATGTAAACGCTTTTAGGCAATATGCCGAAAAGAAATTCAGGGAGAAATTTAAAATCCCGGCAGGCAAATCGATAAATGCTACAGGGCTTTTATTTGAAGATGACAAATTTGCGCTTCCCCAAAATATCTTCTTTAAGGAAAACGGGTTATTGCTTTTTTATAATTCGTATGAAATATCATCTTATGCTGAAGGGCAAAAAGAACTCTTTTTACCCTACAGCGAGGTTGATGAATTTTTAAAGCTTAAATAAATTTCTTTATCTGCATCATTATACCCAAATGGATGGCTTCATGGTAATTATTGAAGTCTATAGCCATTTCTGTTGAGGAAAGTAAAAATCCAAGCTCAGAAGTCCTTTCGTTATATGATGTAAATAAACCTTTTTTATAATCATCTTCTGTTTTCTCTATCGTAGTAAACAGAAGATTTTTTATTTCATTTACTTCCTCCTGTGTTACATCGCCTTCAGGCTTGCTGCCTCTCCTGTATTTGGCGAGCATTTCCTCGCTTACCATCATGGGTTGGTTAGACCCTGCATACACTAACAATTGTTGTGATACCACAATGTGGCCTATATTCCATATCAGGTTATTGCTAAAGCCCTGCGGTATTTTATTTAGCTGCTCTAACGAATATTTTTCCAGCCATTTTGCATATATCTCCCTGCTGGTACGGGTTATTGTAAAAGTGGTTTCCATTGATTAATTTATATAAGTTTATCCTGTTTATATCTTTCTAAATATCTCTTTAAATCATTAAACTTTTCAGCATTCCAAACTTCTCCCCACCTTTCTTTACCTGTATCATTTAAAAACTCCTGAGGCAATATAACTTCTGTCTTATGTTTAGCTAAAATTGCCACACATTGCTGAGTTGCCAAAACAGGAGCAGTAGTATCTATACCATACATATCGGCAATACCAATTTCAGAGGCATTATCTGTAAGTTTCTGAAAATCATCTCTAAGTTTTAGAGGGATACTATTTTCAACGGACTGTGGCACTGGCTCTCCCCTTCCTATAATTTTCACCTTTAACCCTTTGCTTTCCCAATCAGGCAAATTATCTGTAATCAGTATATTCAATAAATGATCTATGAAATCCCGAATATCTTCATGGTATATCTCATATTTTTGACAAAAGGAAATAATACACAAAGCTCCTACTAACTGCTGTTCCCTTATTTTTAAATCAGAGATATTCATATTTTTACCAATCACCTCTACTCTGCTTTCCATCAGAATTTATTTTTTTATAAAAGTACTATATCCTTAATTATAAAACAGCTTACTTTTGCAAACAAGTATAAAAACATAATATGAAAAAGATATACTACCTTAAAACCTGCGATACCTGTAAAAAGATAATCAAATCGTTACCTAACACAAATGGTTTTGTTTTACAGGACATTAAAGAAGAACCTATTACCGTAAAGCAGCTTGAGGAAATGCATGCTCTTGCCGGGAGCTATGAAAAACTTTTCAGTAAAAGGGCAAAGCTTTATAAAGAGCGTGGCATGAAGGATATGGATCTTACCGAAAATGACTTTAAGCACTACATACTGGAACATTATACTTTTTTAAACCGTCCGGTTATTATTGCAAACAACAACATATTTGTAGGCAACAGCCCTAAAAACGTAGCTGCAGCCATTGAGTACCTAAGTAATGAATAAACGCCTTCTTGCCTTAACAGCTGCCACAATGGTATCTGTTATATATGGGGTAACTTTTACTATTGCTAAAGATGTAATGCCTGCCTTTGTAAAACCTTTTGGATTTATCGCATTGCGTGTGGGAGGCTCGGTTATCCTTTTTTGGCTGATTGCTTTTTTTGCCACCAAACAAAAAATAGCATTAAAAGATTTTCCGCGCATTATAGCTGCGGCATTTTTTGGTGTAGCCTTTAATATGCTTACTTTTTTTGAAGGACTTAGCCAAACATCTCCCATAATGGCATCGGTACTTATGGTTACCACCCCTGTGATAGTGCTTCTTTTAAGTGCTGTTATAATGAAAGAGAAAATTGTGGGTAAAAAGGTAGGCGGGATAGTTCTTGGGCTTATAGGAACCATATTGCTTATTCTTTATGGCAAATCCATTGGCGGTGGAGAAAACGAACTTTGGGGAAATTTTCTGGTATTTGTAAATGCCGTTTCATACGGACTCTATCTTATAGTCGTTAAAAAACTGATGGACAAATACAGTCCGTTTGCTTTTGTAAAATGGATATACCTTTTCGGTTTCATTATGGTATTGCCTTTTGGCTGGCAGCAACTAAGCGAAGTACAATGGGAAGTTATGCCAACAAGCATCATGATAAAAGTTGGATTTGTAGTTATTTTCTCCACTTTCCTTACTTATCTGCTTAACCTCCTTTCTATGAAAGAACTTAAGCCTACAACGGTTGCTGTTTTTATTTACCTTCAGCCCTTGTTTGCAACAATATTTGCCGTAAGTTTGGGTAAAGATGCGCTCAATCCGGTTAAGATTTTTTCGGCAATCCTAATCTTTACAGGTGTTTATCTTGTTACCGCTCCACCCAAAAAACCGGTACTCACTAAAGCCGGACTAGGGGATATTTAACCCCTTACCTCACCGTTAGTGAATTTTAATTAACTTTGTGCCACAAATTTTTTTGTATGATACAATCTATGACGGGTTTTGGAAAGTTTTCTTTACAACTACCCACAAAAAAAATTACCGTTGAAATAAAATCCCTAAACAGTAAAGGCTTAGACCTTAGCGTAAGAATGCCGTCGGTATACAGGGAAATGGAATTAAAGCTCCGCAACCAGATAGCCCAAAAACTGGAAAGAGGAAAAGTAGATTTTTCTCTTTTTGTAGAGGTTACTGCCGAGGAGACTTCCTCAAAGGTAAATATCCCTATCGTAAGGTCTTACATTAACCAGATGAAAGAAGTGGTAAACGGAGATGAAACCGAACTTCTTAAAATGGCTGTTCGTATGCCTGATGCGCTTAAAACTGAACGCGATGAAATTGATGAAAGCGAATGGGCAAGCATTCAGGGAGTTATAGACCAGGCTCTGGAAAACATACAAAGTTTCAGGGTATCGGAAGGTATCGCGCTTGAAAAAGAATTCCTGGTAAGGGTGTCTAACATCCTTAACCTGATGAAAGAAACCGTAGCACTTGACGGTGAACGCATAGAGAATGTAAAAACAAGGCTTCGTAATGCCATTAAGGAACTTGAGGTAAATGTAGATGAGAACCGCTTTGAGCAGGAGCTTATCTATTATCTTGAAAAAATGGATATTACCGAAGAAAAGGTAAGGCTGGAAAACCACCTTAACTACTTCATGGAAACCCTTGCCGGAAATGAGGCAAACGGGCGTAAACTTGGTTTCATTACTCAGGAAATAGGCCGTGAGATAAATACCATGGGCTCTAAATCTAACCATGCACAAATGCAAAAGCTGGTAGTACAAATGAAGGATGAGCTGGAAAAGATTAAAGAACAGGTTTTAAATATTTTATAATAAACGGTAATACCGTAAGCATACACAATGAATAAAGGCAAACTGATAGTATTTTCCGCTCCGTCAGGATCAGGCAAGACCACAATTGTAAAACACCTTTTGGCACAGCCCGAGCTTAACCTTGAATTTTCAATCTCGGCTGCTACAAGAAGTGCAAGGGATGGCGAGACAAACGGAAAAGACTATTATTTTATATCGCTTGAGGAGTTTAAAAAACACATTAAGCAGGAGGATTTTGTAGAATGGGAAGAAGTATACCGTGATAATTTTTACGGCACACTTAAAAGCGAGGTAGAGCGCATTTGGGCTCAGGGCAAAAACGTGATTTTTGATATTGACGTTGCCGGAGGCCTTCGCATTAAAAAGAAATTCCCTGAAGAAACCCTTGCCGTGTTTGTAAAACCACCAAGTATTGATGAACTGAAGAGACGTCTTAAAAACCGTTCTACAGAGAGTGAAGACAAGATAAACATGCGTATCGCAAAGGCATCGGTAGAACTGGCTACAGCTCCGCAGTTTGACACCATTATAAAAAACTATGACCTTGATACTGCAAAACAGGATGCCTATAACCTTGTAAAGGAGTTTATAAAGTAAGGTAAGAACTGATGATAGAACATATCAAACGAAATCGTAAAGCATTATCTAACACCTTTGCGCTATTTTTTTCTAGCTTTTTTATTCCTGTTTTTATTATAATGTTATTAACGGGGAATCTGAGACTGAAACTATTATTATTTGTAGCTGTTTTGTCCATTGCTATTGCGTTATTTATTCCTTTATACTTATTATTTCTTTTCTCGATAGGAGATTATAAAGAAAAGCGTTTTTTTTCAAAGAGTCCGTACGATTATATTGAAAGAAACCTTATTGAGCACAAATACGATAAAGAAAGTAGCCGATTTAGTTTATATAAAAAAAGACTTGTATTTAACCATAAAGGGACAACATATTCAGCTATATATTATACTGATGTATATAGAAACTATTATGGTAATGCTCTGCTGATATACAAGCACATGGATGACGGTGCTTATATCAATATTACTATTGAATACAAAAAACAAAAATTAAGAGAAAAGGAGTTTATAGAGAAGCTGGAAAATATAGAAATCGATGAAAGTAGGATTGTACTTCGGGACTTTTAATCCCATACATACAGGGCATTTGATAATCGCCAACCACATGGCCGAGTTTACCAATCTTGATCAGGTATGGCTGGTGGTTACGCCTCACAATCCGTTTAAAAAGAAAAGCACATTACTGGAAGACCATCACCGTTTGGAAATGGCTTTTCTTGCTACAGAAAGTTTCGACAGGCTAAAACCTACCGATATAGAGTTCCGCCTGCCACAGCCTAATTATACGGTCAATACTTTAGTTCATTTACAGGAAAAGTTCCCAACCCATGAATTTTCACTTATTATGGGTGAAGACAACCTTAATTCCCTGCACAAATGGAAAAACTATGAGGTAATTCTGCAAAACCACGATATCTATGTATATCCCCGCATTAATACCGAAATAGCTAACGAAGAGCTCATCAACAACCCTAAAATTTACAGGATAGATGCCCCTGTTATAGAAATATCTTCCACTTTTATAAGAAACAGTATAAAAGACGGTAAGGATATCAGGCCGTTACTTCCGCAAAAAGTTTGGGAATACATAGATCATAATCTTTTCTATAAGAAATAAATACCCCTAACACTTAACAATTCGTTATCGACAATTTTTAGGGTATTTCGTACCTTTGGGTAAAATACTTTCTAATCATGTTAAATTTCGAACTTTATAACCCTGTCGACCTGGTGTTTGGCAAGGGACAAATCGCTAAATTATCCAAACTTATCCCGCAAAATGCAAAAGTACTTTTAGCCTATGGCGGAGGCAGCATTTTTAAAAATGGTATTCATTCTCAGGTAACTGAAGCCCTTAAAGGCTATGAAATTACCGAGTTTGGGGGTATAGAACCCAATCCGCGTTATGAAACCTTAATGAAAGCCGTTGAGCTTATCCGAGAGAAAAAGCTGGACTTTATACTTGCAGTAGGCGGAGGATCGGTAATAGACGGAGTGAAATTCATATCAGCTGCCGTTAATTTTGAAGGTAACCCTGTAGACATTCTGGTAAAAAGAATACGAATTGAAGATAATGCCGTGCCTTTTGGTACTGTATTAACCCTTCCGGCAACAGGAAGCGAGATGAATTCAGGAGCCGTTGTAACCATAGAAAAAACACAGGAAAAACTTTCTTTTGGCGGGCCGGCTGTATTTCCGCAATTTTCCATTTGCGACCCAACAGTTATCGCATCGCTACCTAAAAGACAATTGCAAAACGGAGTAATAGATGCTTACACTCACGTTATGGAACAGTATTTAACTTATCCGCACGATGCATTGTTACAGGATCGTATTGCCGAAAGCATACTTCAAACCCTTATAGAAATAGGTCCGGATGTGGCAGAAAATCCTACCAATTATAAACTGGCATCCAATTTTATGTGGTGCTGTACGATGGCTCTTAACGGGTTGATCCAAAAAGGTGTACCTACCGACTGGGCCACACACATGATAGGTCATGAGCTTACTGCTTTGTATGAAATAGACCATGCCCGCACACTGGCAATAATAGGGCCTAACCTTTACAGGGTAATGTTTGACACCAAAAAAGACAAACTGGCTCAGTATGGCCGAAGGGTTTGGGGCATTACCACAACCGATATAGAAGAGGCTGCTACACAGGCAATAGAAAAAACAGTACAGTTTTTCCACACTATGGGTATGGAAACCAAGATATCTAACTATACACCGGATTATGAAAAAACAGCCGACTTTATAGTAAAACGTTTTGAGGAACGTGGCTGGAAGGGGTTGGGCGAACGCCAAAACGTTACACCGGAAAAAGTTAAGGCGATTGTAGAAATGAGCTATTAAAAAAATAAAAGGCATTCCGGCTTGACCCGAATGCCTTTTAAAACACCAAAAACAAAAAATTTAACTAACCTTGTTGTAAACTTCGTCTAGAACAAAATTCTATAGAATAACGCCCCTAAAGATTTTAAATTGTATCAAATTGGCATAATAATATGTTAATATTTAAAAATATGACCTTTATATAATATGCTAACAGTAAAACCCATTGGCACATGCTGTATTTTTTAAGTACATTTGGGCTTTGTAAAACAAACAATTAAAATGAACGATACTCCCAAGTTCGCTGTAATAGGTGGTGGAAGCTGGGCTACGGCAATCGCAAAGATGCTTTGTGTAAATGTAACCGAGATAGCCTGGTATATGAGGAGCACCTATGCCATCGAGCATATAAAGCTGCAGAAGCACAATCCTAATTATTTAAGCTCTGTTGAGTTTGATAATGCTAAACTGAAGCTTACCAACGATATTAATGAGGCGGTAGCCTATGCAGATTACATAATTTTTGCCATTCCTTCGGCATTTTTAAGCGGAGAGCTTGAAAAACTTACCGAAAGTCTGGAAGGGAAAGTTATCTTTTCGGCTATTAAAGGTATCGTACCGGAAACAAGCCTTATTGTAGGCGAACATTTTCACGAGAAATACGACATTCCATACGAGAACATAGGTGTTATAACCGGTCCCTGCCACGCAGAGGAGGTTGCCCTTGAAAGGCTATCTTACCTAACCATTGCCTGCGGTGACCAAAAGAAAGCCAAAATAATGGCAAAAAGGCTGGACAGCTATTATATCAAAACCAAAATATCTGATGATATTGTTGGGACAGAATATGCTGCCATGCTTAAAAACATTTATGCCATAGCCGCGGGTATTGCCCACGGTTTAGGATATGGAGATAATTTCCAGGCCCTTTTGATGAGTAATGCCATAAGGGAGATGAAAAAATTTATACGCAAGGTTCACCGAATGAAACGTAACATAAACAATTCGGCTTACCTGGGCGACCTTCTGGTTACAGGATATTCGGTTTTCTCGAGAAACAGAATGTTTGGTAACATGATAGGTAAAGGCTATACCGTAAAATCGGCCATGATGGAAATGAGCATGGTTGCCGAAGGGTATTATGCCACAAAGAGTGCTTATAACCTTAATGAAGAATACAAAGCAAAAACCCCTATTATAGATGCAGTATACAGCATTTTATATGAGGGTAAAGATGCAAAACAGGTATTTAAAAAGCTTACCGATAAACTCGATTAAAATTAAGTAGCCATGAATCATGACCACCTGATTAACCATCCGGGTATTTTAACCGGGTTCACTATTCTTGTCGTTATTATGCTGTTGTTAGACCTTGGTGTGTTTAACAAAAAAAGCCATGTGATAAGCAATAAGGAAGCGTTAGCGTGGTCGGTTGTATGGATATCACTGGCAATGGCCTTTAGCGGGGTAATTTATTACCTTATGGGCTTCCAGCAGTTTGCCCAGTTCCAAAGTGCTTACTGGATTGAAAAAGCCCTCTCGGTAGATAACCTATTTGTGTTTATAATGGTATTCGGGTTCTTTAATGTTCCCAAGCACCTGCATCACAAAGTATTGTTTTGGGGCATTATAGGTGCATTAGTTTTCCGTGCCATATTTATATTCACAGGCGTAGAGCTTATAAACATGACATATTTGCCCGAAATGGAAGTTTTTGGACAAATGGTAAGCATCAACGTAGTTTTGACCTTATTTGGCTTCTTTTTGCTTTTTGCGGGTATTAAATCGTGGAGTGCTCACGAAGATGAGGATGAAAACAAAGATTTTTCCAAAAGTCCGGGTGCAAAACTGGTTTACCGTTTCTTTAAAGTCACCGAAAACTTTGAGGGAGATCGCTTTTTTGTAATCAGGGAAGGTGTTCGTATAGCAACTCCCCTATTAGTAGTGGTTACCGTTATAGAGTTTACCGACCTTCTTTTTGCAGTAGATTCCATACCTGCGATTTTTGCCATCGCTCCCGATGATCCTTTTATCCTTTATACTTCTAACATTTTTGCCATATTAGGATTAAGGGCTCTGTATTTTTTACTAGCCAACTTTATGTATATGTTCAGCAAGCTGCACTATGGCCTTGCCGTTATACTTTCCTTCATAGGTATAAAAATGCTTATAAGTCCGTTTTACCATATATCGTCTCCGGTATCGCTTATGGTAGTGGGCGGTATATTGGCTGTTTCCGTTATAATATCCTTTATGTTTCCCGGCGAACGTGAAGAAAAGGATGACGACGATGATTTTGAAGAAGATAATGAAGATGAAGATGACGATTAATCATCTTATTAATTTTATTAGTTAACCGTTATTTCATCAATAAATATAAAGGCCTGCCCTCCGGCTCCCTGATGCCATTGTGGCAATGTCCCGAAATTATAAGCTTTTACTTTTACATATCTGGCAGAAACATTATTAAGATGTGCTGTGTAATTCTCAATCACATTATCCTGCCTTGCATCTGTTTTTGTTTCAATGGTTTTTACTAAGGTAAAGTCCCTGTTATCATTAGACACATAGTATTCCACTTTTACAGGCATTAATATCCACGAACGGCTATCCTGCAGGAAACTTGCCTCAATAGCATTTACAGGCATTTCTTTTTGTAAATCGACTACCGCTTCAAAATCTTGGTTTTGGTAGCCCTGCCAGTCACCTTTACGCCAATTGGTAGTTCCTTTTATCCCGTCTATAAGACCTTCTGCTCCTCCGGCATGATATAACCTGTTATACTTCGATTTAATATCGATGGTATAATCATTTGTTTTTTTAACGAATTCAGCAGATACACTTTTACTTCTTTTCCCCTTTTCATTTTCGGCATAAGCTGTTAACATGTGCCATTTTTTTATCGTTAATGGCTCTTTATACTCTTTAATTGCCGACTCTCTTTCAAAATTATAATAAAGTTTTCCGCCAAAAGGGGCATGTAAAGAAACCTTAGTAGAATCCTTAAAAGATTTCCCTTCAGCCTCAATAACCGGAACAGGGACAACTTTATCATAAGCTTTTGTCTGAGTACCTACTATTGGGTCAAATACTTTTAAATCCTCATTATAATTTGATTTTCTTATAACAGCAGGTGTACGATTTTCCAAATGCACTTTGGCTTCCTGGAAATATGGCTCAGTTTTCTGCCAGTAATTATCTCCTGGGGTAACATCATAGAGGCCGATGCTGCTCAATACATACCAGGCACTCATCTGACCGCAATCTTCGTTACCAATAAGTCCGTCTGGCGAGTTCTTATAAAACTCTTCCAGTATGTAATGTACTTTTTCTTTTGTCTTCTCCGGTTTACCTACATAATTGTACAGGTAAGCCATATGATGGCTAGGTTCGTTACCGTGAGCATACTGACCTATAAGCCCTGTAACATCTGCCTGGTCACGCCCGGTGGTCTTACTTGGCAGGCTAAACATTTCGTCAAGCTTGGCTTCAAACTTTTCTTTACCTCCAAAAGCATCGATAAGGCCTTCTATATCCTGAGGCACAAAAAAGGTATACTGCCAGCTGTTGCCTTCAGTAAAATTGTTGTTTATCTCACGGGCGTCAAAAGGTTTATCCCAACCACCATTCTTTTTAGGACGCATATGACCTGTTTGTGGGTCAAAAATATTCTTCCAATATTGCGAGCGCTCCATAAAGTAATTATACTCATCGGTCTTACCCAGCATCATTGCCATTTGTGCAATACACCAGTCATCATAAGCATATTCAACCGTTTTAGAAACGCTTTCATGCTCATCATCTATGCTTATAAATCCATTTCTCTTATAGGCTTCTAATCCTAAATGATCAAGCATCGCACTATGTTTGGCAGCCTCAAAAGCTTTTTCGTAATCAAAACCTTTAATGCCTTTTGCCATAGCATCTGCCATAACCGAAACCGAATGATACCCAATCATACAATCGGTCTCATTACTCGCGAGTTCCCATACAGGTAACCTACCACCCTGCTCGTACTCGGTTAAGAACGTATTGATAAAATCAGCTGTGCGTTTCTTATCAATCAGAGTATACAGCGGATGTGCCGCCCTAAAGGTATCCCACAAAGAAAATACCGTATAATAATCAAACCCCTGCGCTTTATGAATTTCATTATCCCGCCCACGGTACATACCATCCACATCCATAGCAATATTAGGCTGCATCATGGTATGATATAAGGCCGTATAGAAAATATTTAATTTCTCTTTATTATCAGATGTCACTTCAATTTTAGAAAGTTCCTTATTCCAAAGTTTTTCAGCTTCTTTTCTTGTTTTCTTAAAATCAAAACCGGGCATTTCCTGTTTCATGTTTTTGGCAGCACCCTCATAACCCGTTGGCGATAAGGCTACCTTGACCAAAAGCTTCTCCCCTTTTTTCACTTCTTTACTAAAACTTATTGCCAATAGTGAACCCGCAAAAAACTTGTCCGTCACTTTTGCCGGAGCAAAAGCATTATTATTAACTGCCGTTACCTTTACAGGTGCGCTAAACTCTATTCGGGCATAAACATACTGGTCGCGTGCCCATGCCGAGCTTTCCCTAAGCACTTCAATGGTTTTGCTGTCAATTAATCTTACCTCGCCCATAATAAGCTTATCACGATGGTTAAGATCCAATATGATATTAGCCTGGCCCTTTTTAGGGAAAGTATATTCATGCAGTCCTACCCTTGTCGAAGCTGTTAACCGTACCTGTATATTGTCATCATGCAGTTTTACGGCATAGTAACCTGCCGAAGCTGTTTCATTATCATGAGAAAATGTTGATGAGTAGTCTTTAGCCTCAAGTTTAGGCTCGCCCATGGTAGGCATTAACATAATGTCGCCAAAATCGGAAACACCTGTACCGTTAAGATGCGTGTGCGAAAAGCCATAAATTACACTATCGGAATAATGGTAACCGCCACAACCGTCCCAACTACCGTCAATACGCGTATCCGGACTAAGCTGTACCATACCAAAAGGCACTGTAGCTCCCGGAAAGGTATGTCCGTGCCCCCCTATACCAATAAACGGATTTACATATTTTACATAGTCATGAGACTGAGAAAATGCAGCTATCGTAAAAAGCAGCGATAACAGTAATGATGATTTTTTCATTTTAGCTAAAATGTTTTGCTAAAGATGAAAAAATTACCGTTTAAAAACAAAAAAACAGCGCCTTAATAGGCGCTGCTTATATCAATAACTTAGTTACAGATTATTTAACCAATATACCGTCTTTAGCTATTACAGGCAGCTCAACCGTATCTTCTTCATTAATGGTTCCCGCAATAAACACATAGTTCTTATCAAACAGCATATTGTTCTTAAAGAACGTAACCATAAAGCTGTTATGAAGCTGTAATACGGTTTCTTCCAGCAGCTCAACCTTTACGGCAGAGTTTGCCGGCACTTCCATAAATGCATGGCGCATCATAGATGTTTTACGCTCTTCGCCATCTATAACCCCTGTAGCATTAGAAACCACAATAACCGTTTCCAGTTTATCATCACTATCGTTAATCAAATAAGCATACCAGGTTTTTTCCATGAAATCGTCGTTCCACTCCTGCATTACTGCCATATACACATTTTCCACTACCGGTATCTTAATATCTTTTTTCATTTTCTTACCTTTAAATTCTCTAAAATCAATTATTAAACATTACAAAAAACCAAAAACACCATGAAAAAAATTTCAGCTATAGCGATTTTGGCATTACTGGCGTTTACCGCATGCAAAAATGGAGAAAAATCATCGGATGACCAAATGGCTACAGATTCAACTGATATTGAACAAGTTACAACTGACACCCCTATAGGAGATACAAGCAGGAACGCTCTTGACTGGCCGGGAGTATACAGCGACACCCTGCCTTGTGGCGATTGTCCGGGCCTATTGTTTGATATTCAGCTTAATGATAACAATACTTATGCACTTTCTCTAAAGTATCTTGAAAAAGAGGAAACTGCCAATAAATATACAGGAACCTTTACCTGGGATGATTCCGGAAACGTTATTACCCTAGATGCCAACGGCGACCACAAAAAACTTAAGGTTCAGGAACACAGCCTTAAAATGCTGGATAAGTTTGGCAATCCGGAACAGGGTGACCAGAGTGATTATATTATAAAAAAGATAGACTAAAAAAAAAGGCAGCTTAAAGCTGCCTTTTTTAATTATATATTCGATTTGAACTGTTCTAAGAAACGTACGTCGTTCTCATAGAACATACGTATATCACCAATTTGATATAACAGCATGGCAATTCTTTCCACACCCATACCAAAAGCAAAACCATTGTACTTAACAGGATCTATACCACAGTTGGTAAGTACATTAGGATCTACCATACCGCAACCGCCTATTTCAAGCCATCCGGTACCTTTAGTAATCCTGTAATCGGTTTCCGTTTTTAATCCCCAGTAAATATCAATTTCCGCACTTGGCTCCGTGAACGGGAAATAAGACGGGCGAAGACGTATTTTTGATTTACCGAACATCTCTTTTGTAAAGTATAAAAGCGTTTGCTTTAAATCGGCAAACGAAACATCTTTATCAATGTATAAACCTTCTACCTGATGGAAAATACAGTGTGAACGTGCAGAAACTGCCTCATTCCTGAATACCCTTCCCGGAGAAATGGTACGGATAGGTGGTTTGTTGTTTTCCATATAACGCACCTGTACCGATGATGTATGTGTTCTTAAAAGCACATCAGGGTTTGTCTGGATAAAGAAGGTATCCTGCATGTCCCTTGCCGGATGGTATTCCGGTAGGTTAAGGGCCGTAAAGTTGTGCCAGTCGTCTTCAATTTCCGGACCTTCAGAAACATTAAAGCCAATGTTAGAGAATATATCTATTATCTGGTTCTTTACTATGGATATCGGGTGGCGTGATCCTACCTGGAAAAGTTCACCCGGACGTGTAAGGTCACCATAAACGCCTTTAGCATCCTCTTTGCTTTCCAGTGCATCCTGAATTTCGGTCACCTTGTTTTGTACTGCTGTTTTAAAAGCATTGATTACCTGTCCGAATTCTTTTTTCTGTTCGTTTGGAACATTCTTAAATTCAGCCATAAAGTCGTTAACAATACCTTTTTTACTCAGGAACTTAATCCTGAATGCCTCAAGCTCTTCCTTATTTTGTGTCTGGAAAGCTTCGGCCTCAGCAATATAACTTTTAATCTTCTCTATCATCGTTATTCAGTAAAAGTGTGCAAATTTAGGTATTTTAAAAATGTAATACCATTAAACTTTAAGAAATAAGTCCCTTTTCCAAAAAGTACTCTACAATCGCTCCCTTCATTAAAACCGACTGCTCTCCTGCCTTTAATGGCGGCAACTCTTCCTTAACGGTATAGTGCGGCCAGCCGTCTTCATCAAAAAAGTCAAATTCATAATAGCCATAAGGCTCCAAAAGCCTGCAAATGGCAATATGCATAAGGTTCACCTTTTCATCTTTTTTAAACTTACGGTTAAACTTACCCAGTTCCTGCACACCTATAAGATAGATAATTGCATCAAGGTCAAGTGTTTCGCCATCGGCAAAACGGTCTGATAGTATATTTACAAGCTGTTCCCAGCGTGATTTTAATTGTTCGTCTCTGGACATTTTTCTGTTTTAGATGGCAAAGATAACTACTTGCCGATTAATTATGTGTATACTCGCTATTTGGATTATAACTAAAGTCTGTTAACTTTGTTTTTAATGAGTGTTATTGATATCATATTAGGCGGCCTGCTGCTGTACGGACTTATAAAAGGGCTATGGAGAGGCTTTTTTGTGGAACTGGCATCATTGGTTTCACTAATTGCGGGTATTTTTATTGCCCTTAAGTTTTCAGGCTTTATAGCCGATATTATAAGCGGTCATGTTTCCTGGGAACCTCGCTATATATCCATAACCGCGTTTTTAATCACCTTTGTTGCCGTAGTGGTAGGCATAATACTACTGGCAAAGTTTTTTACCAAACTGGCCGACTTCGCAAGCCTTGGGCTTCTAAACCGTATATTGGGCGGAGTATTCGGCTTCCTTAAAATGGTATTGATAGTAAGCGTATCGCTTAATTTTTTCCTTAAGATGAACAGCTCCCACATTTTTGCGGAAGAGGAAACTTTGGAAGAATCCATTTTCTTTTACCCCATCCTGGAAGTGTCCAATACTATTTTCCCCGTTCTTGAAGAATGGTTTCAGGAATTTAAGGATCAGGAAATGCCCGAGGAAAAGCCCGAAGTTTTCAGTAACGAGCAAAGTGCTTAATCCTTCAGCTCTTTAATATCACTATCTTTTATCCAGCCGGTACTTTCGTCGGCAAGAGTTACTTTTTTCCAGTTATCCAATACCTCAACCACGTTTACCTTTGTGCCTTCGTGCAGAATAAAGGCATCGGGCGCATTGTTTAAAGGCTCACTTTTTACAGATGCTACCTCACTAAACACAATGGCTGGTCTCATTTTAGAAGTTTCTGTCCTTACAAAAGTTGCCGAAATAACACTGATAACTATTACCACCAAAGACAGTAATATACCTGCAAAAAACATTCTCTTTAAAAGTGTTGAACCTGCAAAATAGTAACCTATAAAAAACAATAGTACGCCAAAAGCAAAGCCTACTGCTATCCATGCCCAGGTGTCATAATGACAGATACCTACCAAACCATAAAACAGTTTTGAAAAACCAACCTTTGGAGTTGCCTGAATATCGTCTATCACCATTTTTTGGGCAAAACCAAGGTTAACTTTTATATCCTTATCGTTAGGTTTTAAAAGCAGGGCCTTTTCATAATTATAGATGGCGGGAGCCGTTTGGTTGAGCTTGTAATAGGCATTACCAAGGTTAAAATACACCTCTGCCGATTCCTCGCCCCCTTCGAGTATGCTTTCATAACTTTGAGCTGCCTCTTCATACTTCCCTTCCCTGTACTGCTCGTTACCTTTATCAAAAGCCGACTGCGCAGCCATAAGCTGCGTAAAAAACAATACTATATATGCTAATTTTTTCATTCGTAAAGTCCTTAACATTACACTTGTTTTTCTAATGCTGTTATTACCGATACCGCGCTCTCATAATCCTGCTGCATTGCCGCTCCCGATGACGGTGCATAACGTGCAAATTCACAACTGTCCATTATCCTGATGAAATCAGCTACCGTTTCCGGATTCGCTTTCCTGTTCAGTAACAGCTCCTGAATGTTTTGTTTACTCATTTCAGAAGTTTCGATATTCAGT
This sequence comes from Flavobacterium alkalisoli, assembly GCF_008000935.1. Lineage (NCBI taxonomy): Bacteria > Pseudomonadati > Bacteroidota > Flavobacteriia > Flavobacteriales > Flavobacteriaceae > Flavobacterium > Flavobacterium alkalisoli. Next base: position 1,032,790 of record NZ_CP042831.1, on the reverse strand, counting down.
TTAGCCTTAAGGAAATTATGCAGGGCTTTTTCAAGTGCCACATAGAACTCCTCTTTATTGCCAAGCTGTTTTTTAGCAGCCGACAGGTATTTTTTAGCCAGTCTGTTATTCTGTCGTATCTTATTACCCACAACATCGCTGTCGTAAGCCTCTTTTTTCCTCTTACCTAATACAATTAGTGGTATTATAAGGAATGGCGCCGCTAACAGGCCATAAAACAGCGTTGAGCCAAAGAAATGATCCCTTTCCCTAGGCAGAAGTTTTGTTTCCAGATCTACAAAACGGAACTGCTCTTTAGATTCCACTGTTTGCTTTTGAGTTCCTGCAGCAGCAGGTGTAGTTGCTGCAACAGCATCTCCCGTAACCTCTATCATTAAATCTTTAGAAGTTATTGTTTTATATTTCCCTGTAGCCGGATCAAAATAAGAGAATGAAAGCTGGTTAATAGGATATTTACCCCTGTTTTGAGGCACTATGGTATAAATGTCAGATATCTTACCTGTCATCCCGCTTATAGGCACATTCACATTCTCTTTGTGCTCCGGGTCATACATTTCCAATGCAGATGGTACAACCGGTTTAGGCAGCGTGAACAGTTTTAGGTTACCCTTACCGCTAACGGTTACATCAAGCTGTAACGATTCTCCTGTTTCAAGGCTTGTTTTAGAAGGTGTTACTCTAAAATCAAAACTACCTACAGCCCCTGTAAAATCATCCGGTTTTCCTGCCTCAGGTAATGGTTTAACGTTTATGGTTCTTATACCCGAAGACAATAATTTATCTTCAGACACATAATTTACCATACCAAAACGATTGCGTCCGGTAGGCACCTGTAATGTAGCATTAACCAACAGAGGCTCTAATTCCAATTGTCCGCTCTTTTGCGGATATAATACTGTTTTTTGCAACACTACATAACGGTACATTTCACCGTTATACATACCTTTTTCTATGGTAAGATGTTGGGGATCGAACCTGTCGGTTTGGCTCCAGAAATCATTAAAGCTCGGATTTTCCTTTACAAAGAAGTTTGTTACATCGCTGCTTTGGCTTACATACAGTTTGTAAACCACACTTACAGGCTCATTTACATAGGGATTGGTCTTACTAACCTCAGCCACAAGATGCACACCCTCAGTAGCACTTTGTCTTGCCGCTTCATAAGGGTCCTGAATTTTAACCGCATCACCCACCGATATTTTTACCGGTAGCGTTTTGTATATTTTATCGTCTATTTCAATACTTGCCTGCCCTATGGTAAAATCACCCTTAGAGGTAGGTGTAAGTATATAATCGTAACTTTTGCTATAGGTATGCTTACCGTTTACCCATGAGTTCCTTATGTTTTGCATAGGTCCCTGCGCCCTGAAGCCGTCAAAGGAAGGAGGCACGAAGTTATCGCCATCCTTATTCATGGTAAAGCTAACCCTAAGGCGTTCATTTACGCCCAGCCTGGTCTTGCTGGGTTCGGCTTTAAACTCAACGTCCTGGGCATATATACCCTGTATTAAAAATAAAAATATCAGTAAGATGTATCTTTTCATCGTTGTCAATTCCTTACTCTGAATAATATAACATTTTTCAAATAAGTATCCGTTTTAAACCGGGTTTACCAGTCTTTTTCCTGTCTTTGCGGCGGCATGCCTTTTGCTTTTTTGGCATTTACCTTATCCTGAACTTTCTTTTCTTCGTTGTTCATGGCATCAAGCAGGTTTTCCATTCGCTGTTTAGAAGGGCTGCCTTCCGCAGGTTCCTGGTCACGGTCTCCCTCATTTCCTCCTCCAGGCTTATTCTGGCCATCCTTATCAGATTTATCCTTGTCCTGTTGGCCTCCCTTATCTTTCTGTTCGTCTCCTTTTTCCTTATCTTGTCCGTTACCTTTCTTATCGTCAGGTTTATTCTGCTTGTTATCTTTATTATCCTTATCTCCCTGATTGTTACCTTTATTCTCGTCCTTGTTATTATTGCCCTGATTCTGATTATCTTTATTATCCTGCTTATCCTGCTGGTCTTTATTCTGATCCTGGTTTTGTTGCGGCGGTGGCGGATTCTTTTTAAGCATCTCTTTTGCTAAGGCAAAGTTATAACGGGTCTCCTCATCATAAGGATCATTTCTTAATGCATTCCTGTATGCCTCAACAGCCGTCTGATAGTCTTTAACCTTCATAAGGGCATTACCCAGATTATGATAAGCCCTGTGTTTGTCTTTTTTACTTTCGGCCTTTTCTATAGCCGTAAGGTAGGCATACATCGACTCCTCAACTTTACCCTGCCTGTATATGGCATTACCAAGATTATAAGCCCCCGCCGATTTGGTAGGTGAATCAGACTGAGATATCCTGTAGTTGGCCTCAGCATCTACATATTCCTTATCAGCAAATTGACTGTTACCTTTTGAAAGATATACATCTTTTTTGTTGTCTTTGTTTTCCTTGTCCCCTTTTTGCTGAGAAAAAGCGACTAACGAAAATAAAAGCAGGCTGTATGTTACTAATCCTTTCATTTATTCTTTTTCATTAAAAAGGTTCAACTTCCTTATCCATGCCGTTTTCCTGTCTAAAAGGAAAACATCCAGAAACAGCAGCAAAAAGGCTGCCCCTAAAAACCACTGGTATTGCGAATCGTAAGTTGCTATTTCTTTAGCTTCAAACTCAGTTTTCTCAATATTATCCAATGCCTTTTTCACGTATTCTGATACTTCCCTTGTGTTCCCTCCGTACACATAACCGCCTTTTGTTTGATCGGCAATAGTTTTAAGTGCATCCGGATACATTTTGGTAATTACTACCTCACCCTCCCTGTCACGTTTATAGCTTTCGGTTATACCGTTTCGCTTAATGGGAATAGTACTTCCTTTTTCTGTACCTACACCTATGGTTATTATCTTAATGCCTTTTTCTTTAGCATTTTCTGCGGCTTCCATAGAGCCTTCACCATGATCTTCACCGTCGCTTACCAAAATAAGCAGTTTACTGGTTTGCGGATCATCATAATACGTAGTTGCCAACTGTATAGCATCGCTTAATGCTGTACCCTGAGAAGATACCATATCGGTATTCATGTTCTGAAGGAACATTTTTGCCACGCTGTAATCAGACGTTATAGGCAACACCGGATAAGCACTACCCGCATAACCTATAATACCAATCCTGTCCGTTCCCAGCTGATTAATGATTTGCGATACAATCTGCTTTGCCTTTTCCAGCCTGTTAGGAGCTACGTCTTCGGCAAGCATACTTTTAGAAACGTCTATCGCAAAAACAATATCAATACCTTCACGTTTTACCGTTTCGGTCTTAGTGCCTATTTTAGGGTTTACCAGTGCAATAATAACACCCGATAAAGCCAACAGCAATATTACAAACTTAAAAACAGGTTTAAAAACCGATTTTTCGGGCGTAAGTTTTTTTACGAGTTCATCATCACCAAACTCACGCTGTTTTTTTCTTTTCCAGTATAGGTTAAACAGGAACAGCAGTAATAAAACCGGCAGTACCGCAAACAAATACAAATATTTTGACTCGTCTAATTCGTACATATTAAATAAAACTTCTGTAAACCGTTTTTCTAATCACAACCTCAACTAATAACAGCCCGAAAGCAAACCAAAGGTATGGCCTGTATTTCTCGGTATAGTTATAATACTTAAGCTCTTTTATCTCGGTTGTTTCAAGCTTGTTTATTTCCTGGTAAATAGATTCCAGCTTACTGTTGGAATTTGCCCTGAAATACTGTCCGTCTGTTTTCTTGGCAATCTCTTTCATAAGTGCCTCATCAATTTCCACTTTCATGGTTTGATAAACCCACTCACCGTTTGCCCTCCTTGCATAAGGCATTTGTGCCATGCCGTTAGTACCTAACCCAATGGTGTACACCTTAATTCCGTATTCTTTAGCAATATCGGCAGCCATCCTCGGGTCTATAAATCCGGAGTTGTTTACACCATCTGTAAGCAGAATTATTACGCGGCTTTTTGCCTTACTTTCCTTAAGCCTGTTTACAGCCGTGGCAAGCCCTACACCTATACCTGTACCGTCCTGCAATACAGAATCGTCATAATTAACCGATTTAATTGCATTTTTAACCAGTTCCTTATCGCTGGTAACAGGGGTTTTAGTATAACTTTCGGCAGCATATACCACTATACCTATACGGTCATTGGGCCTTTCGTCAACAAACTTTTCGGCTACAGTTTTAAGTGCCTCAAGCCTGTTGGGTTTCAGGTCTTTTGCAAGCATACTTCCTGATACGTCTATCGCCATAACGATATCTATACCACGAGTGGTTTTTGTCTTGCTGTCAACATCCACACTTCTGGGCCTTGCCAGTGCCACTATCATGGCGCTCAATGCCAGTAACCGGAATGCAAACAGTACCGGTTTTAATTTTGCCAATAGTGACGGCTTAACCTTAAACCCGTTTAACGAACTTATTTTTAACGTTGCCGTTTGTTGTCTTCTTTTCCATATATACCAGCCTATTGCCAGAGGCAGTAATGTGAACAGCCAAAAGAATGCCGGATGTAAAAATGTTACGTCTTTCATCATTGTTGAGTACGTTTTCTAAATTCGACTGAGTTTTTAATCCTGTCCACAATTTTTGGCGCATATTCATCGGTTGTAGGATACACCATGGTTACCTGTTGTACTCCGTTAGCCTGCTTGAAATAAAGTATTTCATAATCATACTTAACTCCATCATCGCTCAACGGGTTTGGCATTATCATGCTTCCAAAAGCCCTTAGGCCTTCGGCTCCGTCAGCAGTGCTGAAACTTTCCTGTTTAACCAATATATCCTTTGCCTTCATAGCCTCCCACTGCTTGGCAGTATCATTAAAAAGCATATCAAGCTTTATGTCTACCTGCTGTTTGTAGCTTACCGTAGAGACCATAACATTAAAGTTGCTGAACATTATACCGTAGCTGAATATTTCCATATCCTTAACGATGGCAGCAGCATCTTTAGGCACCATTTTTTCGGTGTTCTGTCTTTTAAGTACTTTTGGTGTTTCTATTATCACACCCGGGTTACCATATTCACTTTTTACCCATTGCCCTTCTAAGAGCTCATTGGTTGGAGAAAAGTTATCCTTGATAAAACTCATTCCCTTAAACACAAGGAAGCCAACGATAAGCGCCACCACTAAACCAACAGAACCTCCAATAATGATATTTCTCTTTCTTTTGGCTTTCTTTTGACGCTGTTTTTCAAGCCAGGCAAGCGTGTGCTCTTCGTCCTCCTCTTTTTCTTCAGGTATTGACTTATCTATAACCACAATGGTTTTTTCTATCCTGTTTCGGTCTTCAGCCACTTCAAACTCCAGTGGTTTGGATTTTGCAAACTTCACCATATCGGCAGTGCGAAGCACCCTTTCCAGTTCTTCAAAAGTTTCACGGCTAAGCGACATTCTTTTACGCATTACTGCCTGCCTCATGGCTTCTATAAGTTCGCTTGTAGTACTTTCCATTGCAGGTACATGAATAGCTTCCTCAATATAAGTACGGGCAATATCGGTAAGTTCGCTATAGTAATCCTTTATGGCTCCTTTTTGTAAAAGCTCTTTGCTTTCAAGGTTTCTAAGCTGAATGGTTGCTTTTTCTATAGGTGATTTAAATACAATCGGTGCCTGTTTAGGTTCTACTTTCCTGTTCTTAAAATACCTGTATGCAAAAAAGCCTGCAGCACCTATTGCCGCTAACCCTAATAAGATATACAACCAAAGCCAACTCATTTTAGAATCGGCAGTTGCAACATCCTTAATGTCATACATTTTTTGCTTCAGGGTATCCACCTTTACATTGGTTACCTCTATGGCAAGTGAATCACTTTGAAAAGGTTCGCCGTCTATAATAACCGGAAGTCCCGGTACTACATAACGACCGGAATCGAACTGTGTAAGTCCGTATTTTTTTATTAGTTCATACAGTGCCCCTTTTTTTATGGTATCTGTCGGATAGGATTCCAGCACTTCCAGTTGACCAAAGGTTTTTCCTTCGGGGAAACCAACGGCAGAAGTACTGTCGACAGTAGCTTTTAAAGTAAGGTTAAACTGCGACCCAATCTTTATTTTGGTAGAATCTATACTGGTTTCTAACCGCTTTTGCTGCCCGAAAACGGCAACCGCAAAAAGCAGTAACAAAAACGTATATAATTTTGTTTTGGTCATCTTTATCATGATTATCAACCTAAACTATCGTGATTTAAAATAGCCCAGCAGCTTAGTAACATACGACTCGTCTACACGCGTGCTTACAGTACCCGCCCCACATCGGCTAAAGGTTTCCTTAAAGTATTTTACCTTATCCTGATAGTATTTTTCATACTCAAGCCTTACCTGCTTAGAACCTGTATTTACAAGCAGGGTTTGCCCTGTTTCGGCATCGGTCATGTTTACAAGCCCAAGGTTTGGCATTTGCTCCTCTCTAGGGTCATAAACCCTTACTCCGGTAATGTCATGCTTTTTAGCCGCTATTTTCAGCGTATGCTCATAATCGGCTGCCATAAAATCGGAAATAAGGAAAACAATTGCCTTTTTCTTTAGCACGCCCGAAAGGAATTTAAGTGCCTGTGCAACATCCGTTTTTTTGCTTTTGGGTTCAAACTCAATAAGCTCACGGATAATACGCAGCACGTGCGATTTTCCTTTTTTAGGCGGGATAAAAAGCTCTATCTGGTCTGAAAAAAGGATAAGCCCTATCTTGTCGTTGTTTTGTGTAGCCGAAAAAGCCATAGTTGCAGCAATCTCTGTAACTATCTCCCTTTTAAACTGACTTTTGGTACCAAAGCTTTCCGAACCACTCACGTCTGCCATAAGCATCATGGTAAGTTCGCGCTCCTCCTCAAAAACCTTGATATAAGGTTCGTTATAACGGGCTGTTACATTCCAGTCTATAGCCCTTACATCATCCCCAAACTGGTACTGGCGCACCTCGCTAAAGGTCATACCACGTCCCTTAAAGGATGTGTGATACTCCCCCGAGAAGATATGATCGCTCAGCCTTCGGGTCTTAATCTCTATTTTACGTACCTTTTTTAATATATCTTTTGTATCCATAATCTTGCAGTGTAAAGTCTAAAGTTTTTAAAGTCATAAAGGCCTCTAGGCTTTCCTCTTTATGACATTTGACTTTATTACTACTATGGCACCTCAACCTGGTTCACTATCTTATTGATAATGTCCATCGAGGTAATGTTCTCTGCCTCGGCTTCATAAGTAATTCCAATTCTGTGGCGAAGTACGTCGTGAACTACTGCCCTAACATCTTCCGGAATTACATAGCCTCTTCTCTTTATAAAGGCATAACACTTTGCAGCCAGAGCAAGGTTAATACTACCCCTTGGCGAAGAACCAAAGCTAATAAGCGGTTTAAGGCTGCTTAGGTTATATTGTTCAGGATAACGGGTTGCAAAAATCAGGTCAAGTATATATTTCTCAATCTTTTCGTCCATATATACTTCACGAACGGCCTGCTGTGCCCTTAAGATCTGCTCAAGCGTTACCACCTGGTTTACCTTATCAAAACTACCGGCAAGATTCTGGCGAATCACCTGGCGCTCGTCTTCAATTTTAGGATAATCAATAACTGCTTTCAGCATAAAACGGTCAACCTGTGCTTCCGGTAGCGGATAAGTACCTTCCTGCTCTACCGGGTTTTGAGTTGCCATTACAAGGAAAGGTTTTTCCAGCTTAAATGTTTCTTCCCCAATGGTTACCTGCTTTTCCTGCATGGCCTCAAGTAATGCCGACTGCACTTTTGCCGGTGCCCTGTTAATCTCATCGGCAAGCACGAAGTTGGCAAATATAGGCCCCTTCTTAATACTGAATTCGTTTTGTTTTATATTGTAAATCATCGTTCCCACCACATCGGCAGGAAGCAGGTCTGGTGTAAACTGTATACGGCTAAAGGATCCGTGTACTGCCTGCGAAAGGGTGTTAATCGCTAAGGTTTTTGCAAGTCCCGGCACACCTTCAAGCAAAATGTGACCCTGACCCAAAAGTCCTATCAAAAGACGTTCTATCATGTACCTTTGCCCAACTATAACCTTGTTCATTTCCATGACAAGAAGGTCTACAAAAGCACTCTCTCTTTCTATTTTCTCATTTATTGCCCTTATGTCTAAAGCGGCAGTATTTTCTTCCATATTATATAGAGTTTAGAAATGTGAAGTTAATAAGCTTTTTTTACATTACAAATTCATTGCCGAAATTGAATTTTTGTTGTTAACATAGTGTTAATGCTTCATCAAAATACCAACATAACTCTTAATCAGTTAATTGTTTTTATAATTTTAGCCTGAAACAAATAAAAATTCAATAAAAATAGCAGCAATTAAAACGGGTACTACCCAAATAAAGTATATAAAAGTGTAAATTTATCACACTAAAAATCTTATTAAATACTTATGGATATTAATTTATCTCCCATCATAGCAGGAGCAATGAATTGGGGTGTGTGGAGCAGGAGCTTCACTACTGCCGAAATGGCAGAAATGATACAGAGCTGCATCGAATACGGAATAACTACTTTTGACCATGCTGACATTTATGGCGGATACACTACCGAAGCCGATTTTGGAAAGGCTTTTACACAAAGTGGTGTAAAAAGGGAAAATGTACAAATCATTTCTAAATGCGGAATACAACACACAATAGGTAACCGCGACAACAAGGTAAAACACTACGATTACTCTAAAGAATATATTATCAACTCGGCCGAAAACTCTCTAAAATATCTCGAGACTGATTACCTGGACATTTTACTGTTGCACCGCCCTAGCCCGCTGATGAATCCGGATGAGATTGCCGGGGCTGTTGAGAAACTAAAAAAAGAAGGAAAGATAAAACAGTTTGGTGTTTCCAACTTTACCAATTCGCAAACAGAACTGATTAAATCCCGCACTGATGTTTACTGCAACCAAATAGAGTTTTCTGCTACCTGTTACGAGCCTATGCTTGACGGATCACTGGACTACATGACCCTAAACAATATAAAACCATTGGCATGGAGCCCTATTGGTTCTGTTTTTAAAGAAGATAACGAACAAACCCAGCGCCTTAAGAAACTGCTTATGGAACTGGTTGTGAAATATGAAGTTACTGCCGATGTAATATTACTGGCCTGGATACTAAGGCATCCTGCAGGAATTATTCCGGTAACGGGATCAACCAGTCCTGAAAGGCTTAAAAACCAAATGAAAGCAACCGAAGTTGAGTTGGAACTGGAAGACTGGTTTGCCATCTGGACAGAAAGCATGGGTAATAAAGTACCTTAATTCAGTAATAGAGTTTGAAAGTCAAAAGTCATAAAGCCTAAAGAAAAATGAAGCTAGTAGATAAAGAAATAGATTCATGGATTGAGCCTTATGCCACAGTAGTTGGCAGTGGTGTGACTGTTGATATTGGACTTAAAGAAAGTGACATAGCAAAATATTTTTTAAAACTTACACAACCAGAAATATTTGAAGCATATGCTTTTTCTCTGACCTCTTTACGATTTTATGAAAGTATTTCTCAAGATAAATCTACTAACAACTTAATTGACTTACAAGAAGATGAATACAAAAAAATAAAGTGGAAAGATTTTTTTAAATCTAAAGATGTTGACTTTAGACTTAATGATGCCATTGCAAAAGCTATAGACCCCAAACTATCTCTTAATGAAACATATCCCGGAGATGGCCATATGGAAAAAGAGCAAATAAACTCATTTACAGAATGTATCCTTTCGTTATATGGAGATCAGGAAATAGAGGTTTTTTATGTGTTCATGTCAACTTGGGAAATGAAAAATCTTTTATATCAGGGTAATATTTCAGAACTTCCTAAACTTTTGAATAATCCTGATTTACGTTTAACACCCAGCCTTGTTTATCCAAAAGAAAAAAACTGGGCATTGAATACTGACTATGATTTACCATTCACAACCATAGGAGGAGAAAGTAGGTTAATTGATTTGCTGGCAGAAAAGAACAAAGACAAAATATACAGGATTAAATAAAAATCAAACTAATTACGCAACAACACGAAATATGAAAACAGCATTAATAACAGGAGCTACCAGCGGTATAGGCCGTGCAACGGCCACTTATTTTGCAAAAAACCATTTCAGGCTTATCCTTTGCGGAAGACGCGAGGAACGCCTGGCAGAGTTGCAGGATGAGTTTTCGTCACTTACACGTGTTCATACCCTTAATTTTGATGTTAGGGATAAAGAAGCTGTAGCCGAAGCCATACAATCCATCCCTGAAGATTTAAAAAATATTGATATCCTGATTAACAATGCAGGTAATGCACACGGGCTTGACCCTATTGAAAATGGGGATGTGGATGACTGGGATGCCATGCTGGATATTAACGTAAAGGGACTTCTGTATGTTTCTAAGGAGATAATTCCCGGAATGGTGGAGCGTCGCAGCGGACACATTATTAACATTGGTTCTATTGCCGGAAAAGAGGTTTATCCTAACGGTAATGTGTACTGTGCCTCTAAACATGCAGTAGATGCCATTAATCAGGGTATGCGCATGGACTTAAACCAGTATGGTATACGCGTGGGAGCAATAAACCCGGGACTGGTTGCAACAGAATTCTCTGAAGTACGTTTTAAAGGAGACAGGGAACGTGCCGAAAATGTATATAAGGGCTATTCTCCGCTTAAAGCCGAAGATATTGCAGATATTATCACTTTTGTGGTAACAAGGCCTTATCACGTAAATATTGCCGATTTGCTTGTTTTACCTACAGCACAGGCAAGTGCCACGATTCTGCATAAAAAAGTTTAAGAAATATGATTAATAAGCGCCTTCTTATCAAAAATCTGCTTGCTCACAATGATGAGAGCAGTTTTTATGATAAGAAGCGCCAGCTTAATCTGCATACTAAAGAAGGAAAGGCAAAATTTGTTAAGCACATCTGTGCGCTTTCAAATTCCAATCCCTCTAACAATTCTTATATTGTTGTGGGTGTTGAGGACCATGACAATGAAATATCGGGTACTGATTTCTATGATGACAGCCGTATACAAAACCTGGTCAATGCGTTTTTAGAAAACCCACCAAGAATACAGTATGAGAATGTTCCTTTTCCTCATTTACCAAAAGACAAGGTAGTAGGACTGGTAACCATCAAGCCGAACAACAAGATCTCTTATTTCAAAAAGAATATCTATACCATACCGGGCGGTACTGTATTTATTCGTTTAGGAAGTAATTCTACTCCTGTTGAAGAAGTCCCTTCTCTAAATTACCAGAATACCGCTACGGTTATTGATATAGAAAACAATTCCCGTAACAGTATAGCCCATACGCTTGAAGGCGTGCTGGATTTTTTAAATACCCGACATAAGGACATGACCTCGGGTTATAAAGTGTTTAAGGAACTGTTTATTGTATGCTGGGCAGGTAATAAGAAAGTGGTTAAGGGAAAAACATATTACTCCCGTGTGGATATAGAGCTTATTAATGAGCAGGTAAAGTTGTTTTATTCTGCCTTAGATGAAGTAAGCATTGATTATACAGATGATACTTTTTCCATTACCGAATACGTATCGTTAGGCCTTAATGACAAGACCAGTTATTATCCGCTGGAAGAGGTAAGCATCCATTTTCACGACAATGGTTATTACAAAATAGATTCAAACCTTTTGTTTGACCCTCCACAGTATAACCGTAAAATGATGTATCATATTTACAACTCCAATCTTTCCCTGTTGCATAAACTGGAAAAGGGCACACCATTATCGGAAAGGGAAAAACGTGATATGACGAACCTGCCTTCTACTTTTATGATTTGTTACCTTAACGGTTTTGAAGATGCAAAACAAAAGCTAATAGACGCAAAAGCACTCTTAAAAGCTCATGAAGACCCTGCCGTATATATATCCTTTAAAGAAGTAATGCGCGTACTGCGCAAAATGAAATATGCATAAAAAAGGCAGGTTTAAAACCTGCCTTTCCTTTTTTTATTTCTTAATAAACTTATAGTTTAGTGTTGTTGTTTCTGTTGTGAGTTTTATAAAATAAAAACCGGAATTAAGCGATTGTACATCTATACTACCCTGTAAACTATCCTGTTTAAAGCAAAGCTTTCCGTTTATATCATATACCTCAGCATAAATAATATTCTCTCCGCTTTGTGAAGTTATGTATAACCTTTCTGTTACCGGATTAGGATATAGTATAAACTTAACGGTATTAAATTGCTCAACACCTACAAGAGCTATTTCAGTATGGGCTGTATTGGTTATTATAGCAGGGTTAAAATCAAAATAAATATCAGCGATACTATTAAATTCATCTCCATCCTCTACTTCACTCAAAGGTTTAACCCTATAGGTAACAAAACCATGACTGCCCGGTTCGTCTGTAGTGCTGTCAGGAAGATGAATATTATCAAACTTAAATTCCAGTTCATTTTCCTGTCTTATAACCGTATAAGCATGGCTCGATGCTAAAGGCTCAAATGTACTCCAGTCAAAATTATCATCAAGGATATTTTCAAGCCTGATATTTACAGCATCTGCCGTACCCGTATTTTGAAAACGAATAGTATAATGCAGATAACCCTGAGCCTGCTCCATAGAAATGTATTCTCCTTCATGTACTGTTATATCGTTAGGATCATAAGAATTTACTATAGTCTGATATAAAACAGCACTGTTATCAGCAGGTGTATTTTCATTTTCAGGAACCGTTACATTAGAATCAAAACTGATTTCTTCGCCACCTATATTTTCAGGAGGAGGCATTACCGAAAAACTAACCGGGATATACTGCGTTGAATAAGGAGCTAAATTCATCAGATCAAAACTTACAATATCATCATTTAGGGTATATGAATTAGGTGAGCTATCAAACTCCAGCTTAACATCGTCAAATTGAACTGTAGCCGTAGCAGTTGATATTGCTACAGAACCATTATTTTTTACCAATAACTGATAATTGGCTACAAACCCGGGCCTTGCCTGATTAACAGGTATAAGTGTAATGCTTAAATCTGTAACTGCTTCAGGTTGTTCTAGGCATACGTTTAAAGTTAAATCTTCTTCGGCAAAATCAAATTCTTCTACTAAAGCAGGAACATTATTAAACCCAACAGCATTTACATTAACAGTTACTGTTGCTGTCTCAGCAGCTATATTATAAAAATTAAAATGACCTTGCTCATCTGTATAAACAGAATATTGTTCATCACCTATGGTTATAATCACTTCTGCGCCGGGAAGAGGTGTATCACATACACTATCTCCTTCACTATCGTAATTTACCACTCCGTTAAATCCGTTTAAAATATCAAAATAGAACGGGCCAGCCCATGAACTCTGCAACGCTTCAGAGCATATTGACCTTACATAAAACCTATACTCACCCATATCAAGATCAGTAACCGTATAAGTATTTTCATCAACGATAACCCCTTCACCCGTAGGTGCAGCATCTAAAGGCAATACCTCAATTTCCCATTGAGCAGTTTCACCCCAGGCTGTCCAGGAAAGTTCTGCCGAATCACCTGTAGTTGCCACCGCAAGATTATAAGGTTGCGGACATGCTCCCACTAAAGCTACGTTATCTATAATCCACGTGTTACCATCTTCTCCTGAGTTTATTTCAGTAACAAATGCAATATAAAAGTCCTGTCCTTCCATAGTTTCGGGGAAATAAACCTGGACATCAGTAAAAATTTCTCCTAGTGGATCCACTACCTGAACTATAGTATAATTAGATAATACAGAAGGATCTGCATCTGCAGGACATACTCTTACAGAACAAGTCCCTCCTTCTGGGCCAAAATCAAGATACGATGATTTAAACTGCAAAGACATTCCTGAAGCAATATTAACAACCGGAGTAACAAGCCAGTCTTGTGCAGTGCCTGATTCCGGAGCAAATAAGTTAACGTAAGCAGAATGGTAACCTTCATACACAGGTGTACCAAATAGTATTTGATCACCGTGCTTCCAGTCAAAATCAGTACCAATACCATTATCATAAACATTCCAGCCATCTGGTGGAAAAACATCGCCCTCGAAACTTTCAACATAAGGAGACTGGGCATAACAACTTAGGGACAACCCTAAGAAAGCGGTAAGGAGTTTTCTTTTCATAGCAAAAAATTAAATTGGTTTACTGCTAAAATACAAAATTTCACCAGTCCCTAATCTTATTTTTCTTATACTAAAAAAGGCAGGTTAAAACCTGCCTTTTATTTTTTATTTCTTGATAAACCTCTTATTTATCGTCATTGTTTCGGTTGTGAGCCTTATAAAATAAAAGCCTGATCTAAGGGACTGTACATCTATACTCCCCTGTAAATTATCTTGTTTAAAACAAAGTTTACCGTTTACATCATACACTTCAACAGCTTTTAGTTGCTCATTATTTTGGATGTTAAAATATAGCATGTCTGTTACAGGGTTAGGATATAAAGAAAGCTGAACAGCATTACCCTGATTTATACTTTTTGTTAAATCAACAAAACAAGGTATAGGCCTTACTTTATTAAAACACATATCGATATTTACATCCGGCTGTTCATTAAAGTCAACAAACATTGTTACCGGATCTATCTCTTTAAAATTTTGCGGAGCTATAACACTTATACTTACATTTGCTGAATTATAGAATAACGGATAAAAACTGTAATACCCCGTATTATCTGTATAAGTAGTATATTGCTGTTCGCCATCATTTATGGTCAGTATTACCTCAGCACCTTCCAGTCCGCTGTCGCATTCTTTGTCTTTATCACTGTCAAAACTTACAACACCTTCAATACCATTATACAATTCAAAATTGTACGGTCCTGACCACAAGCCTATGTTTGTTTCAGAACATACAGCTCTTACATAAAACTTATAATTCCCGGCAGCCAATCCGTCAACAGTATACGAATTTTGATTTACCAGCACCCCTTCATTAGCAGGTACTTCATCTGAACCCAGAAGCTCAACTTCCCAAAGTGACTCATTTCCTCCTGTCCAACTTAAAGTAGCAGAGTTAGGGGTTGTAGTAACCGCATTAAGGTTAGTAGGCAGTCCGCAATAATCTTCCTCAAAAGACACATTATCTATTAACCATCTGTCTCCATTATCTGTAGACATAACAAAAGCATAATAAACCTGTTGCCCTACAAATTCTAAAGGCACAGGTACATATATTTCATTATACTCAGCTTGTACCGGATTGATTTCAAATTCCGACCATTGCTTTAATGTAGCATACGCATCAATATTAAAAGGATCAGAATCAGTACTTATCATAAGTCTATACACATTTCCCTGATCTCCCTGAAGAGTAAGTCTGGAATAAAAATGTACAACAGGGCTGTCTCCCGAAACTGTTTTTAATGGAGTTATAAGCCAATCTACTGCCGGGCCATCAGGGTCGTAAACATTTTCACGATCCATAAAAGCTGCGTAATCGCCTTCATAAGGAGGGAAAAGAAAGAAGTCATAAAAACTCTGCTGCCAGGTTTTTATCCATCCGGAGTTGCTTTGATTAATAGTCCATCCGGGAGGAGGAAAATCGCCTTCAAAGCCTTCAACATCAGTTTGTGCAAAACATCCCAGCGAAATCGCCAGAAATAAGGTAAGGATTTTTGTTTTCATTATTGTGGTTTTTAGTTTAAGGCACTAAAATACATTTTTTGCTTATTTATATTAGTCACTCCAGTTTTATATTCATTTTAAATTTTCTTATCCTGTATTTTTCGTAAACTTGTAAAATGAGCAGAACACTTGTAATTGGGGACATCCACGGTGCTTACAGGGCACTGGAACAAATACTGGAACGCGCGGCGGTAACCGAAAATGACCGTCTTATTTTTTTAGGCGATTATGTAGACGGATGGGGGCAATCTCCTGAAGTTATAGATTTTCTTATTCAGCTAAAGCAAAAATACCATTGCATTTTTATGAGGGGTAATCATGACGACCTCCTTTTAAAATGGCTGGTTACAGGGCAACATACCGAACAGTGGTTTATGCATGGCGGACAGGTAACGACCGCTTCATACCTTAAGGTAAATGAGGAAAAGAAACAGCTGCACATACTTTTTCTGGAAAGTCTGGAAGATTACTATCTTGATGAAGACAATCGTCTTTTTGTGCATGCAGGATTCACCAACCTTAATGGCGTAAAGCACGAATACTTCAGTAAAATGTTCTATTGGGAAAGGACGCTTTGGGAAACCGCACTGGCATTAGATAAGTCTATGGATCCGAATGACCCACTTTATCCAAAACGTTTCACTCTGTATAAAGAAATTTTTATAGGCCATACACCGGTAACCCGTATAGGTGAAACCACTCCTATAAACAAGGCCAATGTTTGGAACGTTGATACCGGAGCCGCATTTAAGGGTCCGCTTACCATACTGGATGCCGACACTAAGGAATATTGGCAGAGTGACCCGGTATATAAACTCTATCCTGAGGAAAACGGGAGGAATTAATACTAAAAAAGACGGCTATAAGCCGTCTTTTTCTTATCAGGAAGATTCTTGTTTTTTCTTCTTTTCCTGCTTTTTGTCCGATTTGTTTTTTTCAGACTTTTTATCCATTCCTTTTTTGGTTTTAACTCTTTTTATGTGTTCATCCATAGTATCCATAAAACTATTATTGAGACATACCTTTTTAGCATCCGTATAATACTGTATTGCTGTAGCATACATCTCAAACTTTTCATACAACAAACCTTTATAATAAAACATAGAGGCTTTATCGATACCGGGAGCCCATAATCCCGCATCTATAATGGCGAGTGCTTCTTCGAGCCTTCCCAAATTTATTAAAAGCCCCGCTAAATGACTGTATACCGGAAAATAATCCCTATCAAGGTACAATGCCATCCTGTAATAGTATTCGGCTTGCTTATAATCTTTTAACTGCTCTTCATAAATAAGCCCCATAAGGCAATGCGCTCCCGCGTGCTCATCATCGGCTGCAATTACATACTGCAGTTTTTCTATGCATTCTTCCACATTAAAAGGGTAATTATCCAATGCCTGGATATACATCACTTCATAGGTACTAATTCCCATTGTTATTGTCTTTTTTGCTGTTTTGCAGCGATTAATTTTATCCTTTGTCCATTCGGACTATTTTTGGCATAAACATCCCTACCACATCTATAAGTTCGGTTTGGTTAGCCATTACTTTGGTAATATCCTTATAGGCCATAGGGGCTTCATCCATTCCCGCACCTAAAAGTGTAACCCCATAATCGTTAAGCACCTTTTTAAGGTCGCTTCGCGTAAGAGTTCTTTTTGCCTCAGAACGCGACAGCACCCTGCCTGCACCATGAGATGCCGAACTTAACGACAGCGGGTTTCCTTTACCTTTTACTATATAACCCGGTGCGGTCATAGAACCCGGTATAATACCCAGTACATCTTTTTGGGCAGGTGTTGCTCCTTTTCTGTGTACTATCAGTTCTTCACCGTCAATAATTTCCTTCCAGGCAAAGTTGTGGTGGTTTTCAACCATAGCCAGTGGCCTTGCTCCCAGTTCCTTTGCTATCCTTTTATGGATATCATGGTGGCAAGCCGAGGCATAATCTCCGGCAAGGTTCATGGCCAGCCAGTACTCCTGTCCGTCGTGCGTGTTAAGGTCCAGCCAAGCCAAATGCTTCGCTTCCTTAGGTAATGGTGTTTGCTTCATAGCCAGATAAGTATACTGCTTGGCAATGTTGGCGCCAAGCCCCCTTGATCCGCTATGAGAAAGCACTCCCACATATTTCCCGGGAGGTACTTTCAGTACATCATCATGTCACCTCAATGATACCAAATTCCACAAAGTGATTACCACCCCCCGAAGTCCCGAGCTGTTTATAGGCCTTATCCTTAAGTTTCTTTACAAAAGGAATATCCTTAAACTCGCTCCTTTCAAAAATCTCATGATCATTGGGCCTGCTATGCACTTCGCTCATACCAAAGCGTGTTTGCTTTTCAAGTATGTTTACATACTTATCCTTATGCCCTTCTATAAACGAAGGATTAATATCATACACACTAAGGCACATCCTGCAGCCAATATCTATACCCCCACACCATAAGGTATTACAGCATTTTCGGTAGCCAGCACACCCCCTATAGGTAAACCGTAACCATGATGCCCATCGGGCATAAGCGCACCCGCTTTAGATACAGGCAATTTAAGAGCAGTATACAACTGGTCTTTTGCACTGCTTTCTATCTCATTTTCACCAAAAATGGTAAACGGTGCGCGGTTAGCATTCAGTTGCCTGAATTCGGTTTTCTTCACATCGGTAAGTGCTTCGGCTATTTTTCCGAATATCCCGTCCTGTTTAAACTGCTCAGGAGCATGGAGTACCTCCTTAAGCATCCTGAGCACTTTTTCTTTAGGCTCCCGCTTATAATGTTTAAGCATGGCTGCTATTGCAATGCTTATTGATTTGTTTTGCGGGTATCCTATATCTATGAGGTCTTTCCCTCTTAATTTTAATTTTGCCATAATTTTTACATTTTAAATTAAGTCAGGCATATTATTCCTGACTACATTTTGCAATAAGCCACAGGATTTTCATAATGGCTATTATTATATAGCCTATGTTTCTGTCGCTTGTTGTCTCTTTAAAACCTGCATCTCTGTAAGGTTCATAATTCTGCCTCTGCATTGGCGGATTACCTGCTGCCTGAGGAAGTTGAATTGCAGGTTGTGGCTCATTATGTACAGGTACATAAAAATCATAATCAGCAGAAAGTCCTTCCTGTTTAGCCCATTTAATAATTACTTCATTGGCTTTTTCACTAATCATTTCATTATACCTTGCCTGTGCCTGAACTATTTCTTTAGCAACAACATCAACTTCAATGGTAGCAAGCCTTTCAAAATCACTATTTTCATGAGTAAATTTCCTCAAAGAGAAAATAGCTGATTCGCCGCCTGCACAAGCATCTGTATAATCGGCCACACAGTGAGACATCTCATAACCTTCCTCATATATTGCTTCAGAGTTTGTTAACTGTATAATACTAAACACCTCATCTTCTTTCTCAATATAAAAGTTGGTTATTGCTGCCGGTTTCCATTGGTTATAGCTTTCCGCAGCTTTTCTCTTCAACATCTCCCTTTCCCATTCAACGGCCTGCCTCAACAAAGCATCCCATGTCCTGCCTTTCATAGTGAAAGCAGCATTTTGGGCTCTTATGTAGAATACATATTCTAAAACCGTTTGAAACACATCCAGGCTAATCTCACCTTTTACAGTAGCAAAAAACTTAACCAATTCTGTCCTGAAAGCTTCGTTTTCAAAACTGTCACTCAAAGCAGACCACGCAATTAGTTCTGCCCTTTGTTTTTCAGCCCCAAAACCTAAAGCCTGCGCCCTCCTTATAGCTTTGTTTACAGACATATCGCTTGGCGTATTCCTGAATTCGTGAGCCATTTTACACGTGAAGGCTACAGGAAAACCGCTTAGCTTCTTAATACTATCTCCCCTACCCATTTGGATATACCACAACATATGTACTTTGTTCTCCTCGCCAAAAGCATTTACCATAAACTCAGGAACATCATACTGTGCGAAACAGTGTTTTACAAAACTCTTCAACTGGTCTTCTGCCGTAAAACCTTTCTTTTTCCAGGCATCAACACTCCTAACCATCTTATTGCCAAAAAAACTCATGTTTGCCAATACCCCTATAAACTCAGGGTTTCTTAGCATGGTATAACAACCTTCGCTGTATATGTGAATAAGTATACCTTTAAAGGTTTCCCTTCTCCAAACATGGTTAACGGCACTCATTGTTGAGAAATAGTGACAAATAGCACTTTCTATTGTCGTTCCTTTCCCAATAAGATCCTGCGGCTGTTTACTGGCCCTTTCTACAATGGCAACAAAACCTGTCGCCCTTACTTCCATAGCTGCCATAGCCATTGTTACTTGTGTTTCCATAGTTTTACTGCTTTACGGCAGCACTTTTAGGTGATGCCTGATGTTGTGATTCTAATCATTTATTGTTTTTTAAATTTTTGCTTAAATAAAAAGCCCGATTCACTTAAGAACCGGGCTTACCTAGTATAAAGGCACTATTCCTCCTTTCAGGAATTATCCGGTTCAAAAAATACAGCCCCTGTCCATGACTGGTTACTGATTATCTGTATGTTGTTGTTAAATTTTTTCATTGCATAAAAAAAGCCCGGAGCTTTTCAGTTCCGGGCTTGCGTATTATAGATTTGTTGTCAGACTATCTAAAAAAACTGTGCGCAATAAAACCCGGCACCGTTACAGGGAAATTTCCTGCAAGATCGTTATGGTATGTAGATTTTATTAAACGCATTGTTATTGTTTTTTCTGTTATTTTTCGTTTCGAGCTGCAAATGTAAAGTAATTTCCTAATAAACAAAATTTTCACCTCTATTTAAATTTAGAATAAATAACTAATACACAAACATATACAAACAAAACCCTTTGTTTTACTGCAAAAAAGGCCTTCAACGTGTGTTATAATTTGGTTAAAACAATTTTTAAAAACACCCTCTGTAAACATTCTTCGTAAATTAGTACTATACACCTGATTTACAACCATGAGTATTATTGACAAATACAACCATATAAGAAAAAGAACAGAAGATATTTGCAGCGTTCTTACTACTGAGGATTATGTACCGCAACCTGTAAATTTTGTGAGTCCGCCCAAATGGCATCTTGCCCACAGCAGTTGGTTTTTTGAGGAATTCCTGTTAAAAAAACACCTGCCGGACTATAAAGTCTATAACGAGGATTTCTGCTTTTTATTCAACAGTTACTACAATACGGTAGGCAATCGCACTTTTAGAGCGGAACGCGGGCACATAACCCGTCCTACCGTTTCTGAGGTATACGATTACCGCAATTACATTGATATGCACATGCAATTGCTGTTACAGCTTAAGGATCCGCAGGTTCATGAACTTGTAGAACTAGGCCTTAACCATGAACAACAGCACCAGGAGTTATTGCTAACCGATATAAAATACATTTTGGGATGTAACCCTTTGTTCCCTGTTTACAACGAAAACCTTGAATGGGAGAATCAGGAGAATAGTCAATCGGGATATATTTCTTTTCCCGAAGGAATCTATGAAATAGGTTTTAATGGCGACGGATTTAGTTTTGACAATGAGCACGGAAGGCATAAAGTATACCTTGAACCATTCGAAATATCTCAGGCACTGGTAACAAATGCAGAATATCTGGAATTTATTAATGCCGGAGGCTACCAAAACTTTAATTACTGGCACGACGAAGGCTGGGCTTGGGTAAATGAAAATCATATTGAGGCTCCGTTACACTGGCATAAAATAGATAAAGAGTGGCACATGTTTACGATGGCAGGACTGCAAAAAGTAAATCCCGATGCCACAGTAACACACATAAGTTTTTATGAAGCATGGGCTTATGCCGAATGGAAGAAAATGCGCCTCCCTACAGAGTTTGAGTGGGAAGCAGCTGCCATTCAGCTGGACTGGGGGAAACGTTGGGAATGGACAAACAGCGCTTACCTCCCTTATCCTCACTTTGCAAAGCCAGAAGGGGCTATAGGCGAATATAATGGCAAGTTTATGGTTAACCAAATGGTTTTGCGCGGTGCATCCTGCGCTACCTCTAAAGACCATAGCCGAATTACTTACAGAAACTTTTTTCACGCAAACGAACGCTGGCAATTTACCGGTATCCGTTTGGCAAAACGATAAAACATGAACACAAGCACACTTACTCCCTTTGCAGAAGATATACTGGAAGGGCTTAAAGCAGAAGAAAAGTATATACCGTCTAAATATTTTTATGACGACAACGGCAGCCGTATTTTTATGCAGATTATGAAAATGCCGGAGTACTACCCTACCGGCTGTGAGTTTGAAATACTTACAGGGCAATCGGGCAACATACTGGATTCATTGCAGTTTAAAAGCCCGTTTAATATTGTTGAATTCGGGTCGGGTGACGGGATGAAAACCAGGCAGATGCTAAAAGCTTTTCTTGACAAAGGTGCCGATTTTACTTATATCCCGATAGATATTTCGCAGGAAGCGCTTGATGCTCTGGAAAAAAACATTACATCGGTACTGCCGGAAGTAAAAATGAATCCTAAAACAGGCGATTATTTTGAGGTTCTGGAAAATATGCAGGATACAAAAACCCCCAACCTTTTTCTGTTTATGGGTGGAAACATTGGCAATTACCTGCACGATGAAGCTGCCGAACTGCTTAAAAAATTTAATGCCGGAATGAAAAAGGGAGACATGCTACTTATGGGTATGGACCTGCAAAAAAACCCCCGTATCGTTCAAAAAGCATATGACGACCCACACGGTATTACCAAAGCTTTTAACATGAACCTACTAAAAAGGATAAATACCGAACTGGATGCCGATATTAATCTGGACCAGTTTGATTTTTACAGCTTTTATAATCCTGAAAACGGCGAAGTACATACGTACCTGATAAGCCTTAAAAAGCAACGCTTTTACAGCAAAGTACTGGACTCTGAATTTACTTTTGATAAAGACGAAATGATTTGGACAGAGCTTTCAAAAAAATTCAGCTTGCAGGAAATATCTGGCCTCGCTAAAGAAACGGGATTTGAAGTAGTTAAGAACTTTATGGATTGCAGGCATTATTTTACCGACACCTTATGGATTAAAAAATAAAAAAAGGCTGCCAATTGGCAGCCTTTTTACACATAACAACTTAACAAATTTAATTACAAATCAAAACGGATACCTTGTGCCAATGGCAGTTCAGACCCGTAGTTTATCGTGTTGGTTTGTCTTCTCATATATGCTTTCCATGCATCAGAACCACTTTCGCGTCCTCCGCCTGTTTCTTTTTCACCACCAAAAGCACCGCCAATTTCAGCACCTGAAGTACCGATGTTTACATTGGCAATACCACAATCAGACCCTGCCTGAGAAAGGAATAATTCCATCTCTCTCATGTTTTGAGTAAAGATTGAAGATGAAAGACCCTGCGGAACATCATTTTGCATTGCAATAGCTTCCTCAAGGGTAGTATATTTCATTACATAAAGAATTGGGGCAAACGTTTCGTGCTGTACAATCTCAAAGCTGTTCTTAGCCTCAATAATACATGGTTTAACGTAGCATCCGCTTTCGTAACCTTCACCCTGCATTACACCGCCTTCAACAATTACTTTACCGCCTTCAGCTTTTGCTTTCTCAATTGCCTCAAGATAATTCTTTACAGAATCCTTATCAATAAGCGGCCCTACGTGATTGTTACTGTCAAGAGGGTTACCTATTTTTAACTGGCCGTAAGCATTTTTAAGTACGTCGATAGTTTTATCATACATACTTTCGTGAATGATAAGCCTTCTTGTTGTAGTACAACGTTGTCCTGCAGTACCTACTGCACCAAATACAGCCCCTACAAGTACCATGCTTAGATCAGCATGTTCAGATACTATAATGGCATTATTCCCTCCAAGTTCAAGTATAGTGTTACCAAAACGCTCGGCAACTGTTTTAGATACGTGGCGGCCCACACGTGTAGAACCTGTAAACGATACTAATGGTAAACGTTTGTCAGTATTCATACGGTCTCCGTTTTCCCTACCGTTTATTAAACAGCTAACACCTTCGGGAACATTATTTCTTTCTAATACTTTCTGTATAATATTTTGGCATGCAATACCACATAATGGAGTTTTTTCGCTTGGTTTCCACACACAAACATCACCACATACCCAAGCCAGCATCGAGTTCCAGCTCCATACCGCTACCGGGAAGTTAAATGCAGATATAATACCTACTATCCCTACCGGATGGTACTGCTCATACATACGGTGCATTGGTCTTTCACTGTGCATTGTAAGTCCGTAAAGCTGACGTGATAAACCTACTGCAAAATCGCAGATATCTATCATTTCCTGAACCTCACCTAAACCTTCCTGAAGGCTTTTACCCATTTCATAAGAAACAAGCTGCCCAAGAGGCTCTTTATATTTGCGAAGTTCTTCACCCATCTGGCGAACAATCTCACCTCTTTTTGGTGCAGGAATAAGCCTCCATGTTTTAAAAGCTTCCTGAGCTTTTACCATAGCTGCCTCATAATCTTCTTTAGTAGAAGATTTTACTTTTGCAATAAGAGTACCGTCTACCGGAGAGTAAGACTCGATAATCTCGCCGTTAGCGAAACTGTTACTCCCTGTTGATGTACCATCGTTTATTTCCTTTATGCCCAGTTTTGAAAGGGCTTCCTGAATACCAAACTGATCAGTAAGTGTTGCCATTTTTTAACTTTTATGCTTTTAAATGTTATATTTTACAAATATATGCCTTTTTTAATTTTAATCATTAAAAGTGGCATTTTGTTTATAAAATAGTAATATCAGACTATAAAAATCAGGATTAAAATAAGTTTTTACTATTCAGAGTACAAACTTTGACAGTCACTTAAAAAACTGAAATAAATTAGATTTCACAAAATACCAATACTACCTTTTAGCTGTAAACCTTGGGTCGGCTTCCATAACCGTACCGCATTTTTTACAGGTACGCAGGTGTTCATTATTGTAAAAAAGTTCAAAATGAGGTAAAAAGTCCTTTTCAATATCATTAAGTTCAAAATACACCTCATGCAGTTTGTTATTGCAGTTTTCACAAAACCATAAAAGCCCGTCGGTAAAACCTCTTCCTGCACGTTTTCTTTCCACAACAAGTCCTATAGACCCTTCACTCCTAACGGGCGAATGCGGCACTTTACCCGGATGCAGGTACATATCTCCCGCATTAAGTTCCATTTCCTTTCGTTCCCCGTTTTCCTGAATAATTACTTTAATTCTACCTTCCAGCTGATAGAACAGCTCTTCGGTTTCATTGTAATGATAATCCTTACGGGCATTAGGGCCTGCAACTATCATCACAATATAATCATCAGAAAGAGGGTAGATGTTTTTGTTGCCTACAGGCGGTTTTAAAAGATGGCGGTTTTCGTCAATCCATTTGTTAAGGTTAAATGGTTTCATGGCTCCCATGATAAGGCTTTTTAAATTTTACACTAAGGTACGCAAAATGAAAACGAGGATTAAATGTTTTTACATTTCTTTTATGAGATATATAAAAACAGGAAAATGGTCGCTATAGCCCACTACACCATCCCATGTCCTAAGGGGATAGCCCTTATATTTTCCGCTGGTTTGTGTAATGTATGTTTTGTTATAAACCCCGGCTTTCCAAAACTCCAATGAGGCAAAATCATCATGTATCAATGGTTCAGAAAGTATAATCTGGTCAAAGATATCCCAACTATCCCTATACGCTACAGATCCTACTCCGCTTCTAACCATATCTCCCATTGGGTTATACAGTTCCTTAGGCTTTATCTGCTCTCTCCTGTCGTTAGCAGCCAGTTCTTTACGCACACTGTTATTGTAAGGGCCATCATTAAAATCGCCCATGGTTATAATCTTAGCCTGTGGGTTAATGGCAAAAAGGGAGTCTACAATCTTTCGGTTAAGCTTGCCTGCTGCATCCCTGTAGGGCTTGGTTTTTTTTTCTCCTCCCCCTCTTGACGGCCAATGACTCACAATAAA
The DNA here is from genome assembly GCF_008000935.1 of Flavobacterium alkalisoli. Lineage (NCBI taxonomy): Bacteria > Pseudomonadati > Bacteroidota > Flavobacteriia > Flavobacteriales > Flavobacteriaceae > Flavobacterium > Flavobacterium alkalisoli. Next base: position 1,007,235 of record NZ_CP042831.1, on the reverse strand, counting down.
ATTGAATTCTTCACCGTCTAACAAGCCGGAAACAAGCAACTGACTTCGGGTAAAATATTTATGTGTTTTAACGGTGCTTAGTGTGTCGGGCAAATCTGTTATTCTTCCTTTCTCATCCAGCGTAAGTACTAATGGGATACTCTTATAACTCTCAGGCCTGAACTTTTTCTTATCGTACAATAATGCTACATCAATTCCTCTCCTGTCGGGCGAATCAAAATGTATAATACCATAGCCGGTATTTATTAGCTTAGGGTTCTTTACCAGATCTTCGAGCACCATCCTGTTCTCCACTTCTGCAAGGCCTATTATACTTGGCGGTTCGGTATTGGTTTCCTTACCTATATCTGCCAGCACGGTGGCAATATTATCAAGCTTCTGCCTGTATTTTTCTGTGTTCCAATAATAGTCACCATAAGGGAGAAATTCCTCATCGTTGGTTTTTGGGTCATTTATGGTATCAAATAAATTCTCCACATTGTAAAAAGCTACGGTATGTACCATATACTTCTTCTCTCCTTGTGCAAAAACACAGGAAAACCATAACAAAACCAAAATGCTTATAGTAATTTTTCTCCTCATTCAGTAAAATTTAAAACAAGCTTGTTTTCAAAGTTAAAATTTTATTGGCAAAAAATCTATATTTACAGCTTTAAGAAATTACTTACCAAGCACCTTACCTACTAATGAAAAAACTGCACGTCAGCTTTTTATTCATCCTGTTATCTATTGTTTGTACCGCACAGCAAACGGCACTCGTACAATGCAAAGTGCTCGAAATGCAAAGCGGCAACCCTATAGAAAACGCAATAGCAACCCTACAAAGCACTAACCAGACCGCCATTACCAATTCTGAAGGTGTTTTTATACTGGAAGTCCCAGCAGGGAAACAGGTTTTGGTAATAAGCAGCAGCGGATACATTTCGCAGACTTATAACCTGACCGTAGTACCCGAAAGAAAACTGGACTTGGGAATAGCATTGCTTGAATCTGATCTTACAGCCGAACAGCAGCTCAGCCTTATTACCCTTACCGAGGATGATTTAAACGATAACATTGTTTCCGATAATACTTCGGGATTATTACAGGCCTCAAAAGATATATTACAACAGTCTGCTGCCTATAACTGGTCTCAGGCACGTTATAAAAGCCGCGGACTGGAAAGCCAGTATGCCACCACTTTGATAAACGGGGTGAAGATGAACAAAATAAGTGACGGACGGCCACAATGGAACAACTGGAGCGGACTTAATGATGCGACCCGAAATCAGGAATTTAGTTTGGGCACCACACCATCCGATTATACTTTCGGTGGTCTTTTAGGCACTCAGGAAATTAATACCCGCGCATCGGTTTTCAGAAAAGGATCAAGAATTTCTTTTACATCGACCAATACATCCTACAACTGGCGCACTATGGCAACCTATGCTTCGGGGATGAATAAAAAAGGAATTGCCTATGTGTTTTCCGCCTCACGAAGATGGGCAGAAGAAGCTAATTTTGAGGGAACCGATTACGGCGGCAACTCACTTTTTTTAAGTGTGGAAAAAACACTGAATGACAACCACAGCCTGAACTTTACGGGAATTTATGCCCAAAGCAATCGTGGTAAGAACTCTGCCAATACTGAGGAAGTAACAAACCTTATGGGTGAAAAATATAATTCTTATTGGGGATACCAAAATGGCAGGAAAAGGAACTCTCGAGATATTGATATTGAAGAGCCGATACTTATGCTCACCCATTATTACAAGATAAACAGCCACAACAGCCTGCAATCCAACATCGCTTATCAGTTTGGTAAAATAGGCAATAGCCGTATTGACTTCCAAAATGTTGCCAATCCTGACCCTGTTTTTTATCGCAACCTACCCAGTTATTATACTTCGCAGTATAATAACAACCCTTCATCAGTACCTGATGAAGCCTATTTACCCGGAGGACTGGGCGGTGTGTATACAGGCAACACCCCCGAAAATATGGCATTAAGTCAGCAGGCAATACAAAGTTTTACTGCAACCCCACAGTTAGACTGGAACAGCATGTATCTTGCCAATACCCGTGCGGTAACAGATGATAATAATATTGAAACGGGACGCGTTGCCGATGTAAGCAAATATGTTTTGTATGAGGATAGAAATGATGACAGGACATTAACCGTAAACTCCATATTACAATCGCAGTTATCAAATAATATTCTTTTTAATGCCGGTATTTCATTTAAAAAACTAAAATCACACAATTACCAAAAACTGTTGGATTTACTGGGTGGCATTTATTATAACGATATTGACCCCTTTTTTACCGGTAATCAGGCACAATCCGATCTTAATAATACAAACAGAACTGTTGGCGTAGGCAATACCTTTGGCTACAATTACAATCTATATGCAACTCAGGCCGATGCTTTTACCCAGTTTAAATTCCTGTATAAAAAAACCGATTTCTATCTTTCGCAAAGCTATTCCCGTTCAGACTATCAGAGAGAAGGTCTGTACCAAAACGGCATTTATTCCAATAACTCTTTTGGCAAAAGCGAAAAAGTATCGTTTGATAATTTCGGTTTTAAGGGTGGTTTGTCATACAAGTTAACCGGAAGGCTCATGTTTGCCGTAAACGGACTTTATACGACAAAAGCCCCTGCCCTGCGCAATACTTTCCCCAATGCCCGGCTGAACAATACTATCGTTCCTGAAATAGCAGCTGAAAATATTGCTTCTGTAGATGCCGGTTGTATTATCAGGATTCCAAAACTCAAAGCCAGGCTTACGGCATTCTATACTCAGATAAATAACACTACCGAAACATCTTTCTTTTTTGCAGAAGGTATCTATCAGGGAGAAAATGCAGAAACCAATGCCTTTATAGCAGAGACCGTTACAGGTTTAAATAAAAGAATGATGGGAACCGAACTTGGGATTGAGTACAGTTTCAATACAACATTAAAAGCCCTTTTTAGTTTTGCTTACGGTCAGTATACATATAGCAGCAACCCAACAGTATATGTAAACAATGATGCCTTTGCCTCATTACAGCAGGAAGTAAATCTCCCCAATATAGCCACTTCGCCCACTACAAATTTTGGGGAATCACAACTTAAAAACTATAAGCTTCCGGGAATGCCACAACAGGCTTGTTCACTAGGATTTGAATACAGAGATCCTAAATACTGGTGGATTGGTGCTAATGCCAATTACCTTACCGGAAGCTATCTTGATATTTCTGCTCTTTTACGAACAGATAATTTCTTTAAAAATCCGCAGGACGCAAACGGATTCCCTTTTCCCGAAGTCACTCAGCAACGTTCAAGGGAGCTACTTAAACAGGAACAGTTTGAAGATATATTCCTTATGAATATAGTAGGCGGAAAATCGTGGCGGGTTAAGAAGAAAACCTATCTGGGCTTTTTTGCCAGTGTAAACAACGTATTCAACAGCATTTATAAAACCGGAGGCTATGAGCAGGCCCGCAATGCCAATTACAGGCAACTCAATCAGGATGTCTCCAGTGGCACGCCTTCATTCGGTCCGAAATATTTTTACAGCTATGGGCGTACTTTTTACCTAAACATCTATTACAACTTCTAATCATGAAAAAATATATAATTTTACTGCTTACATTATCTCTTGTATCCTGCATAAACGATGATGATTATAATATTCCCAATCTGGAATGCCCAGAAACCTCATTGTTAAAAACAATAGAGCCTCAGGATATTGTTGCAACCGGGAATATTCAGGAATATACTGCCAATGATATCATCGAAGCTTATGTGACCTCAAGCGATGAAAACGGTAATTTTTACAAGACGATATCTTTTCAGTCGGCAGATGGGTTGTTTGGTTTTAGTAGCTCTGTAGATGCAACATCGACTTTTGTGAGCTACGAACCGGGGCGTAAAGTACTGATTAAACTGAAAAACACGTATTACAGAAATTACAATGGTTCGCTTCAAATAGGTGGTCTTTCCGTTTACAATGGATTTGCCACCATAACAGGATTTTCTGCTTACGAATACACCTCCATACTTAACCGTTCGTGCACTTTGATAGATGAAGAAACAATGGTTCAGCACACTTCTATAACTCAACTTCAGGATGACACCTACCTAAACAGACTCGTAGAAATAGAGAACATTCAGTTTACTGAGGATGCTATTGGACAGCCCTTTTATGATACCAATAACGATATTGGCGGAGGAACAAACTATTTACTTACAGATGAAACCGGAAATACTATAATTTTCCGCACCAGCAGCTTTGCAACATTTGGAGGAAATATAATCCCTCAAAACAGTGGTAAGGTTAGGGGCATTTTAACCAAATATGGCACTACGTACCAATTTATGATACGCACTATTGAAGATTTAAAACTAACCGAAGAACCGTTTTAAAAAAGCTGCCTAAAGGCAGCCTTCATTAATCGTTAACCCCTAAAAATTTGAAAGGCTTGCTTTCTTTAAAGTCCTTTACTGCGTTTCCGGCATAGGTTTCTCCTCCGGCAACTGTTAACTTTTTTACCTTTCCCTTTTCGGAGAAATCAATATCCTTAAGATCTACCCAAAAAGTGTTTGGCGTTAATACCGACTCATAGTAATACACAAGATTCTTATGATCTGAGACCGTTCTCCAACGCGTAGAAGAAATATTGGGCTGATTTGAGGTTGATATACCATAAGGTACAGAACAGTTTCTTATAACGCTGAAAACGCTTGCTACAGCCACACGTGTATTATCTGTTTTAGGAACAGCTTCTGTATAAAAAGAAGCCCTTACAAATCTGTCTGAAGCCCTGTTTGTTCCCGGAAGCATAACCGTCCCTCCTATTTCCTTCCAGTATTCATTAAGTGCTAGTTGTTTTTCAAATATGGGAGAATTGGTCATCACTGTGTAAGAAGTATCATGATGTATAACGAGTTTGCCGTTTATATACTCAAAAATAGCGCTATCCCCTTTTGCATCTGAAACAGAAAGATGAAGAGTTGCCTTACGCTGCTGTCCCGGAACATTATCAGTAACTATTACAAAGCTTTCTTTAGACAGACCCTCTACTGCTTCATTAACAGTAGCATAATTATCCAATACATACTGTACCCAGGCTGCTATACTAAGTCCCGGCTTCTTATGATCCCATACAGGATATTCCGATTCCACCAACCAAAGCAAGTTTGCAACCAAACCTTTTTCGTTCATACCGTCGGTACTGGAAATTTCATAGGCACTGGCTACCACACTACCATATTTAGACTTCCATGTAATAGTGTTCTTACCTGTTTCACCGGACCTTTCCATACCCCTCGGGAAAATCCAGAGATTGGTCATGATATCTTCACTCCAATCCATTGACCTCGCTGTGAGATATAAGCCATTTTCCCCTTTATACATTACCCTTGTACAGGCAAATAGGTTATAAATACTTCCTATAAAACATAATAGGATAGCATAGCCTAATAGTGACGTTCTTTTTTTCATAGTTAGCTGGTTTTGTGTCTAATAAAGTTAACCAAAAAAAGAACAGGTTGCTTTATATCCATAATGAAAATAAAAAGCCCCGCACTTAGTGCAGGGCTTTAAAAAACTATGTAATAAATAATAAAATGAAAAATTATTTCTTCACGATTACAAACTCCGAGCGTCTGTTCTTAGCATGCTCTTCCTCTGTACATTTGTCTTTACAGTCAACAAGCGGCTGGCTCTCACCATAACCCTGTCCTGAGATGCGCTCCTTGGCAATGCCTTTGGAGATGACATACTGAACAGTAGATTTTGCCCTCCTGTTAGAAAGGTTCATGTTGTACTGGTCACTACCACGGTTATCGGTGTGTGCCTTAACCATGATCGTCATTTCCTTGTTATTGTTCATAACCTCTACCAGTTTGTCTAACTCAAAGGCTGCCTCTTTGGTGATGTTACTCTTATCGAACTCAAAGAAGATGTCGTTAAGTTCCACTACAACTTCTTTCACGATTTCCTCGATCGGTTTCAGGTCAGCCATAACGTTCACCTCACCACCATGGGTTTTGGCAATCGGGAAGCTGTTCTGCTCATAACCCGTCATGCTTGCCTGGATGGTATAGGCCCTGTCACAATCAACATTGTAAACTACCTTACCTCCTGCATCTGCAGTCCTGGTCTCAATAACATTGTTCCTCTCATCAAGGATTGATACCCTCGCGCTTGCCAGCGGTTTGCCCGTGTTGGCATCCCTTACCATTACAATAGCCTCAACGCCACAGATTGGCGTTGCGCTGTAAAGCTGGTCAACACCTGTCCTGTTACTACTGAAGAAACCGATGTTCTTCCGGTCGTTGAAACTGAAGGCAAAGTCATCCTGTCCTGAGTTGATTGGTAAGCCAACGTTCATCACTTCTGTTCCTTTCTTCAGGTCCACCACAAACACGTCCAGTGCTCCAAAGCCTTTCCTTCCGTCTGAGGAGAAGTACAGCTTGCCCTCTGAGGTGATGTATGGGAAATTGTCATTGGCGGGGTGTTGATCTTATCCCCAAGGTTCTGTGGCTCACCATAGGTGTTGTTGCCCTTAACCTCCACCTTCCAGATATCGTTGCCGCCCTGGCCTCCCGGACGGTTCGAACAAAGTAAAGCGTCTTGCCGTCTGCACTGATGGCAGGGTTACCTGTTGAGTAGGTCTTCTCGTTGAAAGGAAGCGGCTGGATGTTACCCCATTTGCCGTCAGCCTTGGTAGCCTTGTAAAGGTATACCTGGCCCAGTTTAAGGTTGTTGTCCTTATCCCTCTCAAACTGTTTGCTCTCCTTAAAGCTCTCGCTGGAGAAATACATCGTGTTACCGTCTGCGCTTACCGCTGCAGGGCCGTCGTGCCATTTGCTGTTCACATCGGCAATAGGGGTCGGCTCACTAAGGGTACCGTCGGCATTATAGGTAGCCATGTACATATCAAGGAACGGCTGTTCGTTAGCCCCGTAGGTCTTCCTTGCCGTATTTCTTGCGCTGGTGAAGTAGAAGTTGTTGTCATCGGTAAGTACCGCACCAAAGGAGCTGTACTTCTCATCGTTGATGTCCAGCTTCTTCTCATCAAACAATCTTGTCTGGTTCCTTAATTTCGGAAGGTAGTCAGGGTCTTTCATAAAGGCCACAGACCTCTCGTCATTCGGCTTTAACTGGGCAAACTTACGCATCTGCGCATTAGCCTCCTCATACCTGCCTTCGGCCTTAAGCATCTGGGCATAGTGGTAATAGATCTCAGCTTCCTGCTGGCTCTCGGTAGCCTTGGCATACCATTTTACCGCCTCCTTGCTGTTAAAGACATTGTAGTAGCTCTCGGCCAGCTGCCTGTAAACATAAGGGTCGCTCTTGCCTGATAGCTTCATATATTCATTGGCGGCATCAACATATTCCATCCTGGCATACAGCTTGTCCGCCTTCTCGGTTTCCCTGCTCTGTGCCATGGCAAACTGTGCTGCCAGCATAAAACTTAAACTGATATATAGGTTCTTCATTTTTCTTGGTCGCTTTTAGGTTAGAAATAACGTGGTGAACGTGATACTTTCTTAGGGAAGTTCAAATCGAATAACAGCATTACCTCATGCGAGGCTGGGGTAGTGATGTTAAGGTCGGAAACAATATGGTCATAGGCATAACCCAGCCTAAGGTTAGGGGTAATCCTGTAGTTGACCATACCACCAAAAGAGTCATCAAGCCTGTAGGTGGCCCCGATCTCAAAGCGCTCAAAGAACAGCGCATTCAGTGAACCGTCTATAGAAGGCGATACGTTGAAGGCTGATTTTAACATGAAAGAGGGTTTTAGCTTTACGTTATCCGATAACTGGAATACGTAACCCCCCGTTAGGAAGTAGTGCTGAACTTCCGATCCGAACTGCCTTGTAGTACCATCAAAATCAAGGTGCTTGCTCTTAAGCATGTTCGGTACCGAGAAGGCCACATAGTACTTCTGGGTGTAGTAGAAGAATCCTGCACCTATGTTGAAATAGGTGTTGTTAACGTTCTCACTGAAGGCAGGGTCGCCCGGTGCCGGTACATATCCGTTACCGATGTCACTGTATAGCCCCACATCGTGGAACGTTGCTCCGGCCTTAAGGCCAAGGGCAAGGCGGTGCTCTCCACCTAAGTTAAGGGTGTAGGAGAAGTCCGCATAGGTGTTGGTCTCCTTTACAGGACCAATCTGGTCGTTGATTACAGATAGGCCCAATCCCACATTCTTACCAACAGGACTGTGCCCTGAGAAGGTTGCCGTGGTTGGGGAATCCTGGATGTCAACCCACTGTTTGCGGTACAATAACCCAAAGGACAAGTTCTCCTTCGAGCCCGCATAGGCAGGGTTGATCACGTTCATGTTATACATGTACTGCGTATAGTGCGGGTCCTGCTGTGCAGAAACATCGGCAAGGCCACACAATGCCACAAAGCGGCAAGGTATATTTTTCTCATGTGTGTGTTTTCTTTTTTGTTAGGCAAAGGAAGAACCGGGAGCCCATAAGGGCTCCCTGGTCATACCTTTATTATATCTTAGTCTTCTCTGTTGATGTAAACCCAACCTGTTTTGCTGGTACCATCGCCAAGCTCGATAGAGTAGAAATACGTCCCCGTAGGAAGCTCGTTACCACCCTTATCCTGGCCATGCCATTCTTTATTGTAAGAACTCTGGCTGTAAACCTCTTTACCGTAACGGTTAAAGATGCCTATCTTGGTTACATTAAATCCGGTCAGATCAAACTCATCGTTCATACCATCACCATTCGGAGAAATACCGCGTGGGATTAAACATGCCACATTATCAACCTGTAGTGTAAGTACTGCCGGGCAGCTTACATCTCCTACAGGAGTTACAGTTACCATATATTCACCTTCTTCCTCAGCAATTACAGTACTACCAGTACCAATTGTAGCTCCCTGAGGATTTGTCCACTCAATAATAGTGTTCTGCTCGTTGTAGTTTTCATCCATTGCCACTTCAAGTACATACTGATTGTTTTCACAACCACCTGTAATTCCTAAAACAGGACTTGGTATAATATCTACAGTAAAGCTGCTTTCGTCTGAACAGTCAGTTCCCGGAACCTGAGCAAAAATGTAGATTGTCTGGTCTGTTGTTATTTCAGTACCTGCTGCAAGCATATCGCCTGTTGCATCAGGGCCTGTATAGTAGATATTATTAGTGCTAAGAACAGGTAATTCGAACACATCACATTCAGTAACATTTTCCATTACATCTGCAACCGGTATTTCATAAACAGTAACCTGAACAGCTTCTGTAGCTTCACAACCTGTTACCACGCTTACTTCATAAATACCCGTTTCAGAAGCTACGATGCTTGATCCTGTATCAGGAAGTGCAGCTCCGTCAAGAGTCCACGCATAAGTCGCTTCAGAAACTTCAAAGTTAATTGGCTGTACGGTAAGTGTTGTGGTTTGACCTTCACATATATCAAGATCTCCCGCGATGGTATACTGTGGTGGGTTGTTTGTAATAATAATATCAAACATACCTGTTGAATAACAGTCACTACCATTTTCCTGCACCCTTACATAGATAGTCTCTGATGCATTGGTCTCATAAGGAGTAACAAGGTTATCATCGCCTCCTAAATCTGCTGCTTCCTGAGTTGCATAGAATGTAACCGTGAAGTTTTCAGGGCTATTTAATCCTGCAAGAAAATCAACAGTACTTTCGTTAAGATCAAACGATACCATTTCACCTGTAGAACAAGCTGTAAGATCTATTAGGTTATCTACAGTAATCTCTTCAGCTAAACGGATTGTTACATCACTTTCCTTAACTAAAAGTTCGCCATTACAGTTTGTATAAGTAGCACGCGCTGTCATAACAGTTGGCTCGCTTACACATACAGTAATATCTGTATCATCACTAAATGATACACCATCCTGTAACCATTCAAACACAACGTTTGTATTACCATTTGGAGTAAATCTCCAAGCTTCTTCAATAGCTGTCCAAGGACCTGTGTTTCTTCCGTCCGGCACAAAAGCTTCTGTACCACCAGCATTTTGAAGACCTATTATACCTGCTCCATTCTGCCAGTCTTCACATGGTACTCTTCTGCCTACATATATCTCAATTACGTTTGATATCTCATAAAGAACAATTTGAGTTGTTTGTGCTCCTATATCAGGGTTATCTTTACATTCAAAACCAAACTGAGCCACATTAGAGAAGTTTACAACCAGTGCACGACAAGGGTAGTTACCCAATACCTGATAGTTAATATCCGGATTTGCAAAATCATTTTCCACACTTGGGTCGATATCCTGATAAACACCATAGATAGCATTTAGGATAGGGAAATTAGGATCTGGTGCAACTTCATCAAAAGAATATGGACAGTATCCTTCAGCTGTATGATTTGGAATATCGCTATTAAAAGTAATTACACCGTTTGAACCCACAAGAACCTCTGAATAGATTTCTCCGAAGAAACAAAATTCAAAAGGAAGTTCAACCGTAGGTGACCAAACGTCATCCGTACCAACTGATACCGGAGTACCACCCGTGAACGGGAATGGCGGAGCATAGTCAATACCTTCTATTTCATAAGATGTTGTTTCACCTGTAAGCATGTAGTTAGCGCTTAATGGTATACAATTATCTTCACCAGGGCAAACTACATATTCCGAACCCGGAAGTATAATATCCTGCTCAGGGTCAAAAACCTCAACATTAGCACATCCAGGTGGGTTGAAGATAGAGAACACCTGAGGGCCACTCCAGAAACTTGAATCTGTATCACTACATATAGCTCTTACATAGAATTCATAGTAAACACCCGACTCTATTTCTAATGTATAGGTAGGATCATCAGTAACGATTACCGATTCTTCCGGTGCGTCACCAGGCGCGCCTGAACCCATTTCCTGAACTACAATTTCCCATTGTGTTTCAGTACCTGCAGGAGTCCACGAAAGCTCTACGTAAGAAGAACCCTGAACACCCGTTGATAATAAATCTGTAGGTTGAGGACAAGTTAAGAAACGGAAGTCTACATTGTCTACAGCTGCAGGTGGCTGAGTACCACCGCTACCATCATTTCTCCATTCGAATACTAAACGTACAACCTGACCTGCGTATGCAGTTCCGTCAAAAATAAACATCTCTGATGTCCAGTCACTTTCCTGATTAAAGTTACCACCAATCTGTTGTCCGTTAGCAGTTGTAATTTGTGTACCCGGTGTTGGGTTAAAGGCTACAGGAACTAACCATACTCTTAAGTAATCGTAGCTACTTTCTCCTAAACCTAACCAGTCGAACGACAGAACAAGGTCATTAGTTATTGTTGCAGGCATTTGTATGTCTCTGTAAGCATGTACAACAGAATTTGAGCTACCTGTTGTATAAGTGTGAGAAACACCATTATCGTTAGATATATACAATGCATTATCAGGGCTGTTAAATACAGCAGAACCTATATACCATTTGTTTATTTGCTCGCCGTTAATAAGCGACCAGTTAGAAGGCAGGGTGTCAAAATCATCTGCGAAATTCATATCGGCAGGAATTTGTGGCGTCATAATAAGCTGCGGACCTACCCAATAGCTGTGGTCACCATTACCACAATTACTTCTTACCCAAACATAGTATGTAGTAGAATCTTCAAGATCATCAAAGGACACGTTAGGATCACTTACTGTATCTGTAGGATCTGTAGTTTCTTCCGGAGCCGTATTTGATGTACTTATGTAATAATCATAATCCGGTGTTACCGTTACAGGTGCGTCCCATGCAACATCAGCCGTATTTAAAGTTACGTTTGATGCCGAAAGGTTATCCGGTGCAGGACATGTAATAAATGAAAGGTTGATGTTATCTACCGCTGCAGGAGGGTTAGTTCCTGTAAAGGCATTGTTTCTCCACTCAAATACAAGTCTCATTACCTGACCACCAAATGTCTCGGCATTGATAATATAGTTTTCTGTAACAAACTCAGCACTTCCTGTATGGTTACCTCCTACCTGTACACCTCCACTGTTAGCAGCGGTAATTTGTGTACCCGGTGTAGGTAAAAATGTTGCAGGAACCATCCATACCCTAAGGTAATCGTTTGTTTCACCTACTGATCTCCAGTCGAAAGAAAGGTTTAATTCTTCAACAGTAGTTGGCATCTGTACATCTCTGTAAGCATGAGATACAGTAGTTTCGTTACTGTAAGCGTTAGTAACACCTTCATCGTTAGTTATATAAAGACTGCTTGTACCTCCGTTATTTACAGCAGTACCTATTACCCATTTGTTAGGCTGGCCTATGCTGTTTAATGTCCATTCTGTAGTACCGTCAAAATTCTCAGCATAATCTAAATCTGCAGGAACCTGAAGCGTATTGATAATAACCGGACCAACCCAGTTACTTGCATCATCGTTACCACAGTTGCTTCTTACCCAGAAGTAGTAAGTTGTAGCATTATCAAGATCATCTAATGTTACTGTTTCATCAGAAACGTTATCAGTTACCGGAGTAGTCTCATCCGGAGCTGTAGAAGAAGTTGTTATGTAGTAATCAAACGTTGGTGAAACCGATGTTGGGCCATCCCATGCAAACGTAGCACCGTTTAAAGCAATATCACTAGCAGTTAAGTTAGACGGAATTGGGCAGGTAACTAAAGATAAGTTAATGTTATCTACCGCTGCAGGAGGGTTAGGACCTAAACTTCCGTCGTTTTTCCACTCAAATACAAGCCTTGCTACCTGACCTGAATATGCAGCAGCCTGAATATAAAATTCCTCTGTTGTAAATTCAGCACTTTGGTTAAAGTTACCTCCTAATTGGATACCACCACTGTTACCAGCTGTAATTTCTGTACCCGGCGTTGGGTTAAAAGTAGCAGGTACTAACCATACTCTCATGTAGTCACAACATGGTTCAGCTTCTGCTCTCCAGTCAAAAGAAAGTGTTAGTGCATCTACCGTTGCAGGCATTTGGATATCCCTGTAAGCCTGTACTACAGATGTACTTGAATTTGTATAAGCATTACTTACACCATTATCATTTGTAACGTATAATGAATTAGCACCACCATTGTTTACGGCATTACCAATAATCCATTTGTTTGTAGCATCACCGTTTAACAGTGTCCAACCTGTAGTTCCTTCAAAATCCTGAGTATAGTCTAATGCTGCAGGAATTTGAGTTGTATAGAAGCTAACCGGGCCTGCCCATGCACTAAAAGTACCGTCGCCACAATCGTTTCTTACATAGTATTCGTAGTTTGTTGAAGGAGCAAACGGAGTACCGTCTGTCATTTCAGTAGCATCAAACGCCATATTTGTGGTTACAGTTGTTCCTGCTCCCGCCGGTATACCTGTACCTACAGGCTGTATAACGATTTCAAAAGATGTTGCACCGTTTGCATCCCAAGAAAGATCTGCCGATGAACTGTCTACGTTTGCAACAGTTAAGTTTGTTGGCGGAGCACAGTTTACCGTTTGAACTATTAAAGTATATGGCGTAGACTGTGGTGTAGCCCATGTAGATATTACAATGTAATAAGTTGTTCCTGCCGTAACTGCAAAAACAGGTATTGAAAGCGGGTCAGTAGTACCTCCCGAAACAACACCAGCCAAACATTCTGTACCTATATCAGCACAGTTATCATAAATAAACATACCTGCATAAGTACCATTGCCTGTAATGTCTACACTTATAATACCATCTGCAGGGGCAGTATATGAATAAACTACATCATCACCATTAAGGTAATTGTTTGTGTTTCCACAACTTGTACCCGGCACACCTTCATAATCATCACCGTAGTTTGCCGTATTATCTGTAGTAGAATACGGTAATGTTGTTATTTGTATAGGAGCTGCACACGTTTCTCCTAAAGCTGCAGTAATAAATGTAATTGGTGTAGTCCATGGGCTGTTGTTATTTGTCCCACATATTGAACGAACATAAACTTTATAAGCAGTAGCCGGATCAAGATCCGTAGCCTGATAAGGCAAAGTACCGTTATAAACATCACCAGCTCCCGTAGGAGCATCTGCTACAGGAACAATTTCTATTTCCCAAGATGTAGCGCCATTAGCATCCCAAGTAATGTCAGCTGTGTTTAAACCCGTATTATCTACCGTTATGTTTTCCGGGGCTAAACATTCCTGAACAACACTTACATTGTCTATAAGCCATCTGTCTCCATCATCACCTACTAAAACAAAAGCAACATACACCTGCTGCCCAACAAGGTTTTCAGGAAGCGATAATATCTTCTCCGTATAAACCTGCTGTGTAGGGTTAATTTGTGTTTCAGTCCACTCTTCCACCTGCACATAAGCAGAAAGGTCAGAAGGATCTGCATCTGCAGAAATCATAATGCGGTAAAGACTACCCTGATCTCCGTTTAAACCTAAACGTGAAAAGAAGCGTAATTGCGGATTACTTGGTAAAGTAAACTGTGGGGTTACCAACCAGTCCTGAGGAACCGGGGCTGTATCCGACACGTTTTCTTTATCAACAAGAGCCGCATGATCTCCAGCGTAAGCCGGGAAAGTTGTATCTCCGGCGGCTGTCTGTACCCAGAATTTCAGCATTCCGGAGCCGTTGTTGTAAATTCCCCAATCGGTAGGGGGCCATGTCTCAAAACCTTCTGTTGCCAACTGTCCAAAAGAGGCAATAGAAAATAATGACATGAAAATCATGAAAGTAAATTTTCTCATAAAAAAAGCTAGTTTTGGTAGAATTAAAGTATCAAAATTAAAAAAATATAACATTTTAATAACTTTCTGTTTGCTTTTAACGATTTCGATTAATTATTCGCATTTTTTTTACAAAATGGACTTGTATATATTTTGTATTTTTGCAGATATAAATAACATTTATGCTTGAAAAAGAAGTGATAAGGTTTGAAAAAACCGTGATTGTCGGGATAATAACACAAAATCAGGACGAAGAAAAGCTAACAGAGTATCTGGATGAGTTAGAGTTTCTTACTTTTACTGCAGGTGGTGAAGTAATAAAGCGTTTTTCCCAAAAAATGGACAAACCTAACCCCAAAACCTTTTTAGGTACGGGTAAGATTGATGAGATACATCATTACATAAAAGAAAATGAGGTTTCAACCGTAATTTTTGATGATGAGCTGTCGCCTGCACAGCAAAAAAATATAACCAGAATACTTGAGTGTAAAGTATTAGACAGGACGAACCTTATCCTTGATATTTTTGCCCAAAGGGCAGAAACCTCTTATGCCCGCACACAGGTAGAATTGGCTCAGTGCCAGTACTTACTGCCAAGACTATCGGGTATGTGGACCCACCTTGAAAGGCAGCGCGGTGGTATTGGTATGCGTGGTCCCGGTGAGACAGAGATTGAGACTGACCGTCGTATTGTCAGGGACAGGATTGCCTTGCTAAAGGAAAAAATAAGAACCATTGACAAACAAATGGCCGTGCAGCGCAGTAATCGTGGTGCACTGGTTAGGGTTGCCCTTGTAGGGTACACTAACGTAGGGAAATCTACCCTTATGAACGTTATAAGCAAAAGCGAGGTTTTCGTTGAAAATAAGCTGTTTGCAACACTTGATACAACTGTAAGGAAAGTAGTTATCAAAAACCTTCCTTTCCTGCTTTCAGACACGGTAGGATTTATAAGAAAACTACCTACGCAACTTGTAGAATCGTTTAAAAGTACGCTGGACGAGGTACGTGAAGCCGATTTGCTTTTACACGTGGTAGACATCTCCCATCCGGACTTTGAAGATCATATCGCATCGGTTAACCAGATATTACAGGACATAGGCTGTATAGACAAGCCTACTGTTATGGTATTTAATAAAATTGATGCCTATAAACCGCTTGAAATTGATGCTGATGATCTTGTTACCGAAAAGACTACAAAACACAATACCCTTGAGGAATGGAAGTCTACCTGGATGAGCAATGTGGGCGAAAAGAATGCGCTTTTCATTTCGGCCACCAATAAAGAAAACTTTGAGGAATTTAGGGAAAAAGTGTATGAAGCTGTTAGAGAGATACACATAACACGTTTTCCTTATAATAATTTCCTATACCCAGATTATAAGGAAAATCATTCTGAGGAAAAAGAATAAAGAAAATCCGGACTTTTACAAGGCCGGATTTTTGTTTTTTATAATCTATATCAGCATTGGAGTTTTAAAATCGATATATCTTTAATCCAGAATTAAACTTTCTTAAATTTCATATCCTTCTCTTTATCCATTCTTAAAATCCACGCCTAACGATACAAGATAGTATACCTCACCATGACTTATTATCTTAAAAAAGTTAGTGTTGCTGGGGTTTAAACTTTTCCTCCTTTCCAATAGTTTTTTTCGCTCCTCTTCATTTAACAGCCATATCTCAAAGCCGGCCAGTGACCTTGGAAGTTCCATATAAAAAACACCAAGGAATTTTACTACAAGGTCACTTTCAAGTGCTTCTAAACGCAATTCAGAATGTCCAAAAGTAAAGGACTTAGGCGTAAATATTTCCTTTGTTTTGTATATCAGTTTTTCCATTTCAAAAAAGGTAAGACTCAAATATAAGAATAGTTACAAAAAAAGGCCGTCATAAAATGACAGCCTTACTTTTTTATATTTTTCAGGGATTAAAATCCGTAATTAACTGCTACACCAAATACCTGTCGTATCTGAAATCCTTTAAAGGCATTATCATCATAAATAGTTTGGAAAGAAACATTAGTAGTAAGATATCTATTAATCTTCATCACTATGTTTAATTGATAATCAATATCCACATTTTGAGGATCTTCAAGATAATTGGAATACAGGTTAAGTATATTTTCAAATGTAACGTTTGCAATTACGTCAAGCTTATAGTATGCAGAAGCATTAAAACCCAGCTCATAACGCATCGATTCCCCTTCTTTTACTCCAAAATAGGCCTCATCAGGCAATGTAAAGTTCTTATCTACAAAAGTGATTTTCGAGGTTGCCGGAGACAGGTTGATCTTAAAATTATCGTCCTTTTTATACATCATTCCGGGACCTACAAGTAAATAACCCGGTGACAAAATATTTGTATATTCTTCCCTTATTTCTGCTCCGTTTTCGTCTGTGCTGTAATTGTATCCTTTTGTAAACTGTGTCTTAAAGTTCAGGAAAGCAGAATAGTACCATCTTTCCGTTGCTTTTTTACCTAAAACTGAATTTATTTCAAGCTTATCATCAGTCTTTTTAGCAAAAGAACTGTTTCTGGTTTTTACCAAGCCATAGGATGCTATAAACTTATTATCCCAAGACCAGGGGCCTTTCTTATAGTTTATATCGTAATTTAGGCCTACACTCCCCGAAATATTATTTTCACCACCAGCCAGCCAGTTATCAAAGGTTGACTGGTTAAATAATAAAGAGGCATTTCCTTTTTTAGTCCACGGACCAATTGTGTCGTTATCAGCTGCTGCATCAGAAACCTGATCTTGTGCTTTGGCAGCCATAAAACCCAGCATAGCCGCCGCAAGGAGTAATTTTTTTCTCATAAACGGTAGTGTTTTACACAAATATAGCCAAATTGCAGTAAAACCTCACAGTTAATAAAAAGTTAAAGCTTAGCCTTTTTGTATAAAGGTACTGAAGAACAAGCCTCTCCAAACATTATACTTTTTGCTACCGGCATTAGTTTTTGCATAGCCAGCATATAGGCCTCTTCCGGTACCGGTTTGCGGGAACAACCCTTAATGATTACCGGTTTTGCTTCATAAGCTGTATAGTCCAATCCGTTAAGTATATCGTTATAAAGCAGCACATCCAAGTCATGTAATTCACCCTGCATTACCTTTTTAGCAAACGGCTGAAGGTAGGATGTTATAAGCATATAAGCCCATGCGGGTACAATAGCATCTTCGCTGCAGTACAAGGCTACATATTTGTTTTGGTATTGTTGCCAGTCGTAGTTTTTAAGGGCATCCCTAAACTCTTTTTCCTTAAGTACAAGGCCCTGCCATAACCATTGGGTTATATCTATTGAAACCCTCTCCCCTTCAGGATAATAATCTTCAAGGTCAAAAACCTCAAGGACGCTGTTAGCAACCCTGTTTACTATTTCTTCTTCCTGTTCTTTCATAATTTTCAGGCTAAATTTATAATGCCGGCCTTAAATTAAGAGGCCGGCATCTATTGTAGAAATCAAATTATTATAGCATACCAAGCTCAAGCTTAGCCTCTTCGCTCATTAGATCGCGTGTCCATGGCGGATCGAAAGTAATTTCAACCTCAGCGGCCTTTACACCTTCTATTTTAGTGATCTTTTCTTCCACTTCCTGCGGAAGGCTTTCTGCCACAGGGCAGTTAGGTGATGTAAGTGTCATAAGTATTTTCACTTCATGATCGGTATTCACCATTACATCATATATCAATCCCAGTTCATAAATATCAACCGGAATTTCGGGGTCATAAATCGTTTTTAAGATCTTTACAATCTCTTCCCCCAGCTGTGCAGTATCTATTTGCTGTTCCATAGTATTTAATTTTTTGCCTGAAATGCCAGGGCATACATTTTAATCTGTTTAATCATAGAGACAAGTCCGTTAGCCCTTGTTGGCGACAAGTGTTCCTTAAGCCCTATCTCATCAATAAAAGCGGTATCGGCTTCCAGTATATCAGCAGGTTTCTGGTTAGAGAAAACACGTATCAGGATTGCTATTATACCTTTGGTTAAAATAGCGTCGCTGTCTGCCGTAAAAACAACATTGCCATCCTTTTGCTCGCCATGAAGCCAAACTTTGCTCTGGCAGCCTTTAATGATGTTCTCCTCGGTTTTATACTCTTCATTAATAAGTGGAAGTGAGTTACCTAAATCAATTACATACTGGTAACGTTCCTCCCAATCATCAAACATTGAAAATTCGTCTATAATCTCTTCCTGAATCTCTCTAATATCCATTTCTATTTTTTTTGCAAATCGGATGCCAAGATAATCTTCTCTACAACATCTTTTATTTCCTGTGGAGGATTGCCATGATCAAAGCTGCTGCTCTGGTAGGTTTTATCTCCTCTTATTACTTTTAAATTGGCTATTGGGGCAGCATCAACCTGATGCTTTACGCTTGGCGCCTTAATTTCACTAAGTCCGTCAAGGTCTACACCTTCAAGCGATTTAAGTATGCCGTTCCATTCACCGTTTTTAAGAGCTTTTGTAACCACGTTTTCAAGACCTCTGTCCTTAATGGTAATTACGGTATCCTGTTTTACAATAACTTTTTTATAGCTCCCTCTGGTAATGGCTTCATATTCAAAAGAAATCTCATCGCTTTCCTTTTTAAGTGCCGAAGCACAACCTACCGCAAAAAGAGCCAGTAATACAATGGCTGCAAACTTTTTCATATACTTTATTTTACCTGTAAAAGTAGCCATTTTTATATTTAGCCCAACATTCTTTGCGCTTTCTTAACAGCCTCTGCAAGCGCATCTATTTCTTCTTTTGTATTGTAGAATGCAAACGATGCCCTTACGGTTCCAGGTATTTTAAAGAAGTCCATTACCGGTTGTGTACAGTGATGGCCTGTTCTTACGGCAATACCCATTTTATCTACAATTGCGCCTATATCATACGGGTGAATATTACCCACATTGAATGATATTACCGATGTTTTGTTTTCGGCAGTACCAATAATTTTCAGGCCGTCTATTTCAAGTAGTTTTTGTGTTCCGTAAACCAATAGTTCGTGCTCGTAAGCAGCTATATTATCAAGGCCAATTGTGTTTAGGTAATCTATAGCCGTACCCAATACAATTCCGCCTTCAATATTTGGCGTACCCGCTTCAAACTTGTGTGGCAAATCGGCATAAGTAGTCTTTTCAAAGCTAACTTCCTTAATCATTTCACCACCACCCTGATAAGGAGGTAGCTTGTTAAGCCACTCTTCTTTACCATAAAGTATGCCGCTTCCGGTAGGCCCACAGGCTTTGTGTCCTGAAAAAGCATAAAAATCACAGTCCAGTGCCTGAACATCTATCTTTAAATGCGGTGCAGCCTGTGCTCCGTCAATAAGTACTGCTGCTCCCACAGCATGTGCATTATCAATAATATGCTTAACCGGATTAATAGTGCCAAGCGAGTTGCTTATATGATTTACCGCTACGATTTTAGTCTTTTCGGTAAGCAGTTTTTCAAATTCCTCAATAATCAGTTCTCCCCTTTCATTCATTGGGATAACCACCAGTTTGGCTCCTGCCCTTTCACAAAGCATTTGCCACGGCACTATGTTACTGTGGTGCTCCATAGCCGATACCATTACCTCATCGCCTGCCTTTACAAAAGCAACAAAACTGTTTGCAACCAGATTAATACCATGAGTAGTGCCTGTTGTAAACAGTACCTCATAGCTATGTTTGGCATTAATGTGTTTTTGTATTTTTTGCCTCGAAATCTCATAAGCATCTGTAGCCAGCTGGCTAAGTGCATGTACACCTCTATGGATGTTTGAGTTTATCTGCTCATAATATCTTGAAATGGCATCAATAACAACCTGCGGTTTTTGTGAAGTTGCGGCATTATCAAAATATACAAGTGGCTTACCATTTACGGTTTGGTTAAGTATCGGGAAATCAGCCCTTACAGCTTTTATATCTAACATTTTCTTCTCCTCTATTTTTTGCCAACTAATGGCTTTACAACAAATTGGGTACAAATTTACGGCTTGTTTATTTAAAAACAGCATAAATGTTTGAGATTTAACCACACCTACTCTTAACACTAAATTTTTATCTTATTTTTTTTCATTCTAAATAAAAATAATACATTTGCGTTAATTTAGATTTATTAAAAATAATTTAATTAACCAATGAAAAAAATAAGCCTTATAGTCTTTTTTGCAATTAGTCTTTTTACAGCAACTTCCTGCAAGAATGATGTTTCAAAAACAGAAGAAACGACTGCTGAACAAAAAATAGAAACACAACGTATCATATCCTTAAACGGGGCCATAACAGAGGTTGTAGCAGCATTAGGCCACGAAAAAGAAATTGTGGGTGTGGATGTCACCAGTACTTACCCCGAAACCGTAAAAAGCACTGCCAAAGACTTAGGACATGTAAGGAGTATTTCTGTAGAAACGGTTATGGAACTTAAGCCTACACTTATTTTGGCTACAGATAAAGATCTAAACCCAACCCTTATCGAAAACCTTAAAGCATCAGGAATTACAGTTAAGGTATTTTCTCAGGATATCAGTGTAGACGGCACAAAAAAACTTATTGCTGAAGTAGCAAATACTTTAAACAACAATAACTACGAAAAACTACAGAATGATATAGACAACGACCTTGCACAGGTAAAACCAATTGAAAAGACCCCAAAAGTACTTTTTATATATGCCCGTGGCGCTAATATGCTAATGGTTAGCGGTACAAACACACCGGTTGATAAAGTAATTACACTGGCAGGCGGTCAAAATGCCGTTTCAGAGTTTGAAGATTACAAACCACTTACACCGGAAGCCCTTTTACAGGGAAATCCGGATGTGATACTGATGTTTGATTCAGGTTTAGGAAGCGTTGGCGGTCCTAATGGAATATTTAAAATACCCGGAGTAGATAAAACAAATGCAGGAAAAAACAAAAAGATAATAGCAATGGATGGCGGGTTACTGGCAGGATTTGGTCCACGCCTTGGTGAAGCTGCCGTACAATTAAACACATTGCTTAGGGAAAATGCAAAATAAGCTCTCTTTATATATTACTTTCGGAATGCTGCTGCTGGTCTCACTGGCAGTAGTTTCCCTGTATATGGGAGTTTATATGTTTGAAAGGCATTCTCTTGCAGAAATAATCAGGGGCATAATCGCCCAGGACAGTTCTGTTTCTCAAAGCGACCGTTTTGTTATAATGGACCTAAGGCTGCCCCGCATCGCTATGGGCGTGCTTATAGGTAGTGCCTTAGCAGTATCGGGAACATGTTTGCAGGGTATGTTTAAAAACCCCCTTGCCACCCCCGACTTAATAGGAATAACATCGGGAGCATCACTATTTGCTGCCATAACCATTGTTTTGGGCAGCTCTATTAAGCCCTATATTCCGGAAGTCTTTCATTATTCACTGTTAAGTATAATGGCGTTTATAGGCGCATTGCTAACCATGCTTTTGGTATATCGCATTTCTACCACAAATGGTAAGACAAACGTAGTGGTTATGCTGCTTTGCGGCGTGGCCTTTACTGCCTTAGGCTTTGCCATAATGGGACTACTTATCTATATCTCTAAGGAAGAACAGCTAAGGGATCTGACTTTTTGGAATCTGGGCAGCCTTGCCGGAGCCACCTGGACTAAAAATGCAATACTGGCCAGTATTATGGCCGTAGCCTATATATTGCTCATAAATAAGGGCAAAGCCCTTAATGCCATGATGCTTGGCGAAAGGGATGCACAGCACTTAGGTATTCCCGTTGAAAAAATAAAAAAACAGATTGTAATATTAACTGCGCTAATGGTAGGAACCTCGGTTGCCTTTGCAGGAACCATAGGCTTTGTGGGGCTCATTGTCCCATACATTTTGAGGCTTATTTTTAAATCCAACTATAATATTATCCTGCCTCTTTCTGCCGTAATGGGAAGTGTACTTCTACTTTCGGCAGATACCGTTAGCCGAACCATCGCGCAGCCCAGTGAAATACCTATAGGCATACTTACTGCCTTTATGGGCGCGCCTATTTTCATCATAATATTAATACGCAGCCGAAAATCGATGTAATATGCTGGAAGCCTATAAAATATCATTTGCCCATAAAAAAAATTCCATACTGGAAAACATAGATATTTCGGTAAAGTATGGCGAACTGCTTGTTATTGTTGGCCCTAACGGAGCCGGTAAATCGACTTTGCTAAATTTATTAGCAAATGAGGCCGGTAAGAATGAGGAACCCATATTCTTCAAAAAGAAAACTTTTGAAGAATGGGATTACAGAGATCTCGCGTACAATAAAGCGAAGTTCTCACAAAACAACAGTCACGATATACCCCTTTCTGTTAAGGATGTAGTTATGATGGGGCGTTATCCCTATTTTCAGTCCAATCCACACAAAAAGGACTTTGAAGCGGTACAAAAAGCTATGGAAGAAACCGACGTTGCCCATCTTGAAACAAGGGATTACAATTCGCTTTCGGGCGGGGAGAAACAGCGTGTTCACCTGGCAAGGGTATTAACACAGCTGGATAATGAAGTACTTAACAAACTGGTGTTTTTAGACGAACCATTAAACAACCTGGACGTATTGCATCAGCATCGCATATTACATACCATAAAGAATTTTACCGAAAAAGGAAATACAGCAGTTATGGTATTGCACGACCTTAACCTTGCCGCACAGTTTGCCGACAGGATAATGCTGCTTAAAAAAGGTAAGGTAGTAGCACATGACACACCAAATAACGTCTTTACAAAAGAAATAATAAGCAAAGTGTACAATTTCCCCTGTACGGTTTGCCCTAACCCGGTCAATAAAAACCCTCTTATAATTTTTGGAACATAATAAAAACAGCATTATGGATACTATAACTAATAATCTTAAATCGCAATGGGATGCCCTAAAGGCAGAAAACCCGCATCTTAGAATAAGAACCGCTGCAGAAAAGCTTAGTGTTAGCGAAGCCGAACTTTTAGCAACACAAACCGGAGAAACCGTAACAAGGTTAAAGCCAGAGTTTGCTGCAATACTTTCGGAAATTGAAAGCCTTGGCAAAGTAATGGCACTTACCCGTAATGATGAGTGCGTACATGAAAGAAAAGGTGTTTACCTTAATCCTGATTTCAGCAGCCCGTTTGCAGGCCTTTTTGTGGGAGAGGATATCGACCTGAGGATCTTCTTATCACATTGGGACAAGGCTTTTGCCGTAGAGGAAAAATCAGAACACGGTAACAGGAAAAGCCTTCAGTTTTTTGGAAAAGACGGACTTGCTATTCACAAAATATACCTGACTAAAGACAGCAATGAAGCTGCTTTTGATGCACTGGTAAAAAAATATACTTCAGACAATCAGAGTACAGAAGAAGCTGCTGTAGCTGTTGCGTTAAATATCGATGAGAAACCGGACAGCGAAATAGACGTTAAAGGTTTTCAGGATGCCTGGGAGACATTAAAAGATACTCACGCGTTCTTTGGTATGCTTAAAAAGTTTGGCGTTACCAGAACGCAGGCGTTGCGTTTAGCTCCAAATGAAACCTTCGCCCATAAGATTGAGAAAGATGCTATAGTAAAAATGCTTGAAGGTGCTGCTGCACAAAAGCTGCCTATTATGTGTTTTGTAGGGAACAGGGGTAATATCCAAATCCACACAGGGCTGGTAAGAAAAACAATGTGGCACAACAACTGGTTTAATGTTATGGACCCTGATTTTAACCTTCACCTCGATATGGATATAATTGCACAGGTATGGGTGGTAAGAAAACCAACCGAAGATGGTGTGGTTACCGCTATCGAGGTATTTAATGAAATGGGAGAAATAATTGTTCAGTTCTTTGGAAAAAGAAAACCTGGAATACCTGAATTGGAAGAATGGCGAGAACTTGTCGCTTCGTTATAAATCTTGAATTATCTAAATTGTAACCCCGCTATATGCGGGGTTTTTATATTTTTGTAAAAACCTTTAAAAAATTAAAATGAAGAATTTTTACACCTTGCCATTGTTATTTGTATCGGCTTTTACTTTTTCACAAAACATTGAGTTTAACGACCCAAATTTTAAAGAAACCCTTTTAAATATAACTGCTGAACCCGAAAACTCTTATGCCAAAGACATAAATGACAATTATATTACCATAGATGCTAATGAAGACAACGAAATACAAATGTCTGAAGCCTTAGAAGTTGCTGAGCTTTTTCTTAATGGCATGCCATATGATATAAATGATTTACAGGGTATTGAGCATTTCACAAACATAAAAACCCTTTCTGCATATAATCTTTTAATAACTTCTTTAGACCTCACTTCTTTAACTTCACTTGAAAGTTTAGCTTGTTCTAATATGCCTTTATCGACTCTTAATATAACAGGAATATCCGGGCTTTCATTTTTAAACTGTAGCAATACATCTTTACAATCAATAGATTTTACAGGGGTTACAAACCTTAAAGAGCTAATATGTAATGAAATCCCAACGCTAAACATCCTTAGCTTTTCAATGATTGATAGCATAGAAAAACTTACCTTAAATGATAATTATTTAACTTCTATTGAGTTATCAAGCCTTGTTAATCTTGAAAGACTGGAAATTAAAAATAATTCATTAACGACCTTAGATTTATCTTCATTATCTGCCTTGGTATATTTAAACTGTTCAAATAATAATCTAAGTTCTCTTGATTTTCAAAACAACATAAACTTAAAATTTTTAGACTGTAACATAAATGACTTAACTGAACTTAATTTAGAGCAATCAACATTGCTTGAAACTATTTATTGTTCTAATAATGAATTAATTTCTTTAAGTGTCTCTGGGCTAAATAACCTTTCGCTTTTACACTGCGAAGAAAACAACTTAGTTTCGTTAGACTGTTCTGGTCTAGAAAGCCTGTTCACTTTAAATTGCCAACAAAATAACCTCACTTCATTAAATGTGGATAATTGTAATTCTATAAATTTGCTTAACTGTAGTTTAAATGAATTAACAACTTTAAGTCTGGCAACTACTCCCGGCATTGATGCATTAAATGTTGCTAATAACAATCTTGAATCTCTTTATTTAAAAAACAACAGTATCAATGCTAATATAAATCTTCCTGGTAACCCTGACCTTTTATATATATGCGCAGATGCTGAAGAAATTGATTATATTTTAAATAATAGCTTTTTAAATGAAGGCTGTATTGTTACATCTGAGTGTTCATTAGGCACATCTCAATTTGATTTGAACAAAGCAATAGGCCTTTATCCAAACCCAGCCGGTAATGACTTAAATTTTAACACTCATAATGTAATTATTGATAACGTGGAGATTTATAATCTAATGGGTCAATTAATTTTAAAAAGAGATTTAAAAAACACCTATTCTGTAGATATTTCTAACTTACTTACAGGAAGTTATTTAATAAAAATAAATACAGACACAGGTTTTATTACCCGTAAATTTATCAAGATGTAGCTCTTTTACTATATTATTAGCCGCTTAATAGCGGCTTTTTTATATTAAAAACCCGGCTGGTAACTATGAAAAAACCAGCCGGGACACTGTAAAAACAAAAACTAACTTAACTACTGCTTTTTATTGAATATGAAATGATTTACTTATTGCAAAAGTTTGTATTCAAATACAGGGTAACCTCTTTCTCCTAAATCGTTTTTAAGAGCCCTGAATAATACTTTGTAAAAATTACCATCTGCATCTTTAATTACAAAAAAGCGATCTGTCTTAACAGTCATGGTAGCATTTGGCCCTGCTTCTGTCCTCCAGGTCACAAACCTGTGATCTGCAGCTGAAGCCTCAAATTGTGCAGAGTCTACCTGAGCAAGAGTAAAGGCATTATAGCCTGCCTCTCCTCCTTCGGCCTCCTCTGTAATAATCTCATAAGCTCTTGTACCACCTTTAACGTTAAGTAAAGTATAATCGGCAAATGGGTATAAAACAGTTATATCGTTATATGGGTAATAGTTGGTAAAAGTTGTAAAGTTTAAATCCCAGTCTCCCTTTTTAGGTTCTACTAAAGTTTGAGTATTATTCACCATACTGAAAAAAGTAAAATTATACTCGCCGTTTTTAGCTATAGTTACTTCTTCGTGTGTTGTAGCGTCCAGTTCTGCATACTGAAGTTTATAGTCGTTACCGCTTCTCAATACACGAATTTTCATCCAGCCACGCGGGTCACCATCTACACTCGCACTTCCTGTTGAAGGTATAGTGTTTGAAAGTCCGTAGCCCATATTTACAAGATAAACATAGTTTTCGCTATCGGTTGCTGAAATTTCTGCTATAGCAGTACCCTCTCCCCCACCGTTACCGGTAAGAATTCCTGTTGGGTTATCCACATAACCTAAGGTTGCATCGGTAGCATAGCTTACTGTTACTGTAGGATCTGCTTCCTGAACCTCATCAATGTTGGTTGTTTCCAGTTTTTTAGCAGCCATTTTAACCGATCCGTTAAGGATTACCCTAAAATCGGCTCCCGAATAAAACCCAAGATCCCACGATGTTCTTACAACTGCCGTAGACTCTCCTGTACTAAGATCTACATAAACCTGATTGGGCTCATTAGGACCACCAATATTTGGTTGTACTATGCTTCCTTCGGCAGCGCCGCCCGTAATAGGGTCAGTAGTAATACTGTCGTCACTTGAGCAGGAAGCTAAAAAGCCAACTGCTGCGGCAAGGATTAATATGCTTTTTTTCATATGATATTGATATTATGAATTAAAAATTAAGATTGTACATAAGTTTTATATAATAAGACCTGCCATAAGCAAGCATTACATTGTTTGAGGCAGCGTGGCTGCCGGTTTGGTTAATTCCCGTACGGGTTACATTGGTTATATCAAGCAGGTTTCTTGCCCCAAGGGTTACATCACACCTGTTATTATAAAATGATTTTATTATCGAAGCATCCAGCCAGTTTGTTGCGGCTACGCTGGTAAGCACATATTCGTTTTCTGAAGCGGTGTAGTCCTGTGTTTTGCCGTTATACTTGTAGTAGGCGGAAAAAGTGGTTTTCCATTTTGGCACCCTATAGGAAATACTGCTGTTAAGGTTAAGTGTATACAGGTACTTGTCATCACTCTGAAAATCGCCGTTATCCAACTTTTGCGATATTCCTGCCAGTGTTGTTCCTAATGAGAATGTAAGATTATTATACTGCAATTGGTTTGTGGTTGAAACATTCCACATATTGTATTTGCTTACATTAATGGACTCATACATAGGCACATTATCCGGCGTGTAGCCCGTAAAAGCCGTGCTTATCCTGTCTTTTATATCCATAAAGCTTACAATAACATTGTTAGAAAGCATCAATCCTGAATCAAAGTAGCTGTTCTTTTTAACGCTAACCTCATAAGAGGTGCTTGTTTCGGGTATCAGGTTTTCATTACCGGTAAAGTAATGCCCTGAAAATATCATCTTGGTATAAAGCTCTTCAAAGGTTGGTGTACGGAACGATTTGCCTATTGCCCCCCTTAACTGATAATCGTTTTTAAACAGCTGCCTGAAGCCTAAAGAAGCGGCGTACTGGTTATCAAAACGGGACTGGAACGAGTAACGGAATCCCGGGCGAAGGGAAAAGTTTCTGTTTACATTTACTTCCGATGAAGCAAAAACATCATAATTCTCAAGTCGTTCCCTTATCCCTACATATACATTGTCTGCCTCCTGAACTACAGAAAAACCGTTGTTGTTCACTAATTCATAGCCCAGTTGTAACTTGACTGTTTCACTTTCAAAGAAATTACTTAAAGTCCCTGTAGAATATAAAACCTCCATAGACTGGTCGGTTTCAGTTGTATTGTTTACTTCCTGATCCTGCCATACACGATATAAGAAGCTCTCAACGTCTCTCTGCTGCTTTTGATGAGAAACCGACACATTATATGCTAATCCGGAAAAAAGCTTTCCTGTGGCGTTTAAATGATGGTAAAATCTGTCGGTAAAATAACGTTTGTCCTGCGATGCCCTGTAAGAACCTAATTCAGCATTAAAAAGTGTTTCCACTTCGCTGTTATAGTAGTCAATGTTCTCATCCATCATCTCAAAGCGATAAAAGAACCTGAACTCGTTTCTCCTGTAGCTTAGCAGTGCATTGGTCATCAGCTGTTCCTTTGGCAGCCAGTTATAGCCCCTCATGTCATCGTTAACTGCATAATCCATTCCTTTCCTATCTCCCAGATAACCCTGAAAATCGTTTCGGTTGGCATTAAGTGATACAAACCAGTTGTCTGTTAAGGTATGCGATACCTGAAGTGCCTGTATGTGCCTTCCCTCATCAAAAGTGGCGTATTCGTTTCCAACGGTTTCTTCCTGAAGTGTTGCTGATATCTCCCACTTATTTTTAGATGATTTTTTGGTAATGATGTTAAGGATACCGCTAACGGCATTAGCACCGTGTGTTACCCCCATAGAGCCTTCTATAATTTCTATACGCTCTACATCATTAAGGTTTATTTGAGATAAGTCGATATTATTACCTAATCCGGCTTCATTAGCTATCGGTACATTATCTATAAGAATTTTGAAGTAAAGTCCGTCAAGTCCAAACATGCTAACGGTTGAACGGCCATCGGTGCCACTGGGGCGCACCGTTATGTTTACATACTGGTTTAATACATCACCAAGATTATTAGCGGCCAGCTGATCGATATCCCTTCGTGTAATTACCCTTACATTCTGCACTGATTTTTTTAAGGACTGTGGCTCAAACTGACCGGTAACAACAACTTCATTTAAATCAGAATTGATATTAACGGAATCTCTTTGTTGTTCCTGTGCAGATAGTTTTATATGTAGCAATAAAAAGAGTAGTGCGATACGGCTGGGTTGCATTCTAATTTAAATTAGATTAATTCTAAATTGCAAATCTAATTAGCTTGAAAGACATATGCAAGTTATTTTTATTAATTCTAAATAAAAACAAAAGCAGCGCAATTAGCGCTGCTTTGTAATAGTGTATTAAGTTGTTAATTACAGGTCAAACCCCATACTAACGCCTAGTTTCATTGCTATAATTTTGTTGATCCTGTTCTTAAGCTCAGGTATTTTAATGCTTTCAATAACTTCGTTAGAAAAAGCATACATTAATAATGCTTTTGCTTCTTTTTGAGGAATACCTCTTGACTGCATGTAGAACATGGCATCATCATCCAACTGACCGATTGTACAACCGTGAGAACATTTAACATCATCTGCAAAAATCTCAAGCTGTGGTTTAGCATTTATGGTAGCCTTATCGCTTAATAGGACGTTATTATTCTGTTGGAAAGCATCAGTTTTTTGTGCTTCTTTCTCAACATAGATCTTACCATTAAACACACCTGTAGAGCTTCCGTCAAAAATACCTTTATAGTTTTGGTGGCTCTCACAATTTGGTTGAGCATGGTGTACAAGCGTGTAATGATCTACATGCTGTTTATCACCTATGATTGTGATTCCTTTTAGGGTACTGTCTATATTTTCCCCTTCGTGGAAGAAGTTTAGGTTGTTACGTGTAATATTTCCACCAAAAGAGAAGGTATGTACACTGGCATTACTGTCTCTCTTTTGAGAGATATAAGTATTATCTATAAGGTTTGCCGTTTGAACGTCATTTTGAATCTTATAGTAATCTACATTAGCGTTTTCATGAGCAAATATCTCAGTAACCGCATTTGTAAGAACAGGGTTGCTGTTTAAGCTCTGGTGTCTTTCAATAATGTGTACCTGAGCATTTTTACCTACAACGATCAGGTTACGTGGCTGTACCATAAGTGCTGCCTCATTTCCTGTAGAAAAACTGATTATCTCTATCGGTTTATCAGCAATCTTGTTCTTAGGGATATTAATAAACGCCCCTTCATGAGCAAAAGCCGTATTAAGTGATGTAAGGCTATCGTCTTTCTTTGCGATCTTATTAAAATAAGTATCTATTACTTCCTTGTACTTAGGCTTTGTAAGTGCCGAAGACATTAAGCAAACATCCAGCCCGTCGTGTGTTGTGGAAGACAGGAAAGAACTAAATATACCGTCTATAAAAACAATTTTATAGGTATCTATTTCATGCAGGAAATACTTTTTAACCTCAGCATAACTCAATGCATTTTCCTTTTTAGGGAAAACACTAAAGTCATTTTTTAGCACCGCGTTTAACGATGTATATTTCCAGGCCTCTTCCTTTTTGCTGGGGAATCCCTTATTTTCAAAATTCTTTATCGCTTCGGTACGTATGTTATGTAAATCTGCTGTTACATCAACACGCTCTTCAAAAGCCATAAAAGAAGATAATAATTTCTCTTTCAAATCCATTTATCAGTCAAAAGTTTATAAAGTCAAAAGTCATAAAGACTTACTCCTTCGTACTTTGTTTATTAAGATATTTTATAAAGCCACTTAGCAGCCTTGCTATTTCATTGATATCAGAAAGTAATTCATTAAATACTTCCTGTGTTATATATTCTAAATCTAAAGCCAGATATAATTGAGATCTTATTTCTCCTGCCGAACCTTTTGCCACAAATAAAAAATGAACAAATTCCCTATCTGTATTTCTTTCAAACCCTTCAGCTATATTAGATGAGATTGATACTGAAGCCCGCCTTAATTGTCTGACTAAATCAAAATCTCTCTTAAAACTATCTGTTTCGGTTATCAGGTAAATCTTTTTATTAAACTCTCTGGCTTTTTGCCATTAATTAATATCTTCAAAAGAATTAAACTTACCCATCAGCCCGCTTTCGACTTTATGACTTTAGATCTTAGACTATTAATTTTCAGATTTAATCCAGTCGTAACCTTTTTCTTCAAGCTCGTATGCAAGCTCTTTACCTCCTGATTTTACGATCTTACCATTGTAAAGAACATGTACATAATCTGGCACGATATAATCAAGAAGCCTCTGGTAGTGCGTAATAACAACTACAGCGTTGTCTTTACTGCGAAGTTTGTTAACCCCGTTTGCAACAATACGAAGCGCATCGATATCAAGTCCTGAATCGGTTTCGTCAAGAATGGCCAGTTTTGGCTCAAGCATAGCCATCTGGAATATTTCATTACGTTTTTTCTCACCACCCGAAAAACCTTCGTTTAACGAACGTGATAAAAACTTCCTGTCTATTTCTAAAAGTTCCGATTTTTCACGGATAAGCTTAAGCATTTCATTAGCCGGCATTTCCTCAAGGCCTTTAGCCTTACGGCTTTCGTTAATTGCCGTTTTCATAAAGTTAGTAACCGAAACTCCCGGTATTTCTACAGGATACTGGAAAGAAAGGAAAACACCTTTGTGTGCTCTTTCTTCCGGTGCAAGCTCACCTATATCTTCACCTTCAAGAAAAATCTCACCATCGGTAACTTCATACTCCTCTTTACCTGCAATTACAGATGAAAGTGTACTCTTACCGGAACCGTTAGGTCCCATTATAGCATGTACCTCTCCCGCTTTTACTTCAAGGTTTATTCCTCTTAAAATCTCTTTATCTTCAACACTTGCGTGTAAATTCTTAATTGATAACATAAAATATATAATGGTGTATTTTTATTCGTAATTAACCTACTGACCCCTCAAGGCTTATTTCTAATAATTTTTGAGCCTCTACAGCAAACTCCATAGGAAGCTTGTTTAATACTTCTTTACTGAAACCGTTTACGATAAGAGCAATAGCCTTCTCTGTAGGAATACCCCTTTGGTTACAGTAAAACACCTGGTCTTCACCAATTTTACTTGTTGTCGCCTCGTGCTCTATTTTAGCTGTTGTATTTTTAGACTCTATGTAAGGGAAGGTATGTGCCCCGCAGCTGTTACCCATTAGTAATGAGTCACATTGAGAGAAGTTCCTGGCATTTTCTGCCCTTGCACCAATCTGAACTAAACCACGGTAACTGTTTTGCGACTTACCTGCCGAAATACCTTTAGAAATAATAGTACTCTTAGTATTTTTCCCTAAGTGGATCATTTTTGTACCCGTATCTGCCTGTTGGTAATTATTGGTAACGGCAATAGAGTAAAACTCCCCTACCGAATTATCTCCCTTAAGCACACAACTAGGGTATTTCCATGTAACAGCAGATCCTGTTTCAACCTGTGTCCATGATATTTTTGCGTTCTTTTCACAAAGTCCGCGCTTAGTTACAAAGTTGTACACTCCACCTTTACCCTCTTTGTTACCAGGGAACCAGTTTTGTACAGTAGAATATTTAATCTCGGCATCATCAAGTGCAATAAGCTCTACAACTGCAGCATGCAGCTGGTTCTCATCACGTGATGGCGCTGTACAGCCTTCAAGGTAACTAACATAACTACCTTCATCAGCCACTACAAGCGTACGCTCAAACTGTCCTGTTCCTGCCTGATTAATCCTGAAGTAAGTTGATAACTCCATTGGGCAACGAACTCCCTTAGGTATATAACAGAAAGACCCGTCTGAGAAAACGGCCGAGTTAAGTGCTGCATAAAAATTGTCTTTTTGCGGCACCACAGTCCCTAAGTACTTTTTAACAAGTTCAGGGTGTTCTTTAATCGCCTCAGAAATTGAACAGAAAATAATTCCTTTTTCTGCCAGTGTTTTCTTGAAGGTAGTCGCTACAGAAACAGAGTCCATAACGATATCTACAGCTACACCTGCCAGTTTTTTCTGTTCGTCTATAGAGATTCCCAGCTTTTTAAATGTATCTAAAAGCTCAGGATCTACCTCATCAAGGCTATCATATTTAGGTTTTTTTAATGGTGCAGAGTAATATGAAATTGCCTGAAAATTGGGTTTTTCATAATGTACATTAGCCCATTCCGGCTCTACCATTTGTTCCCATGCCCTAAAGGCTTCAAGGCGCCACTCAGTCATCCATTCCGGCTCTTCTTTCTTTTTAGAAAGGGCACGAATAATATCCTCGTTTAACCCGTTAGGAAACGTATCTGACTCAATATCGGTATAAAAACCGTACTCGTATTCTTTATTCTCGAGTTCGATTTTTAATTCTTCTTCTGTGTACTTACTCATGTTTTGTTTAGTTTCAGGTTCAAAGTTTAAGGTTACAGGTTACCCTCCTTAAACACTACTGAAATACTTATATTCTTATAATTATTTACATTTCAGGTTTCAGGTCTCAATAGTAAACCTGAAACCTGAAACATAATCACTTAAAGTGAAAAACTTTCCCCGCAACCGCAGGTTCTGCTTGCATTTGGGTTATTAAATACAAATCCTTTACCGTTTAATCCTCCTGAATATTCCAGGATTGTACCTGCTAAATACAGGAAGCTTTTTTTATCAACGGCTATTTTTATATTGTTGTCCTCAAACACTTTGTCATTTTCTCCCAGCGCTTTGTCAAATTTCAAATCGTATGACAACCCTGAGCATCCGCCACTTTTAACCCCTACCCTAACATAGTCGGTAGCAGCATCAAATCCGTCGTCCTCCATCAGGCTTACGACTTTCTTTCTTGCTGTGTCAGAAACTTTTATCATAATCGTATACTTATATTTAATCTAAATTTAGTGCAAAGATACCACCATTTTTACAGATTGCAATAGATAGTAACCTTTTTCTCTTTATTGTATTATAAGCAATACTTATACCGCTATGTGAGGTTAAATTATTAATTTGGCAGCTTTAAACTTATTCTGATGAAATTATACCCTATAGAAAGTGGTAACTTTAAGCTGGATGGCGGCGCTATGTTTGGCGTTGTGCCTAAAACCCTTTGGAGTAAAACCAACCCTGCCGACAATAATAATCTGATTGATATTGCTGCAAGGTGCCTTTTAATTGAAGACGGTAACAGGCTGATTTTGATTGATACGGGAATGGGAAACAAGCAAAATGAGAAATTTTTCGGGTACTATTCTCTTTGGGGCGACCACTCTATGGACAAATCACTGGCCAAATATGGGTTTCACAGAGACGATATTACCGATGTTTTTATGACCCACCTTCACTTTGATCATTGTGGCGGCAGTGTTCAGTGGAATAAAGACCGTACCGGCTATGAGGTAGCATTTAAAAATGCTAATTTCTGGACAAACGACAATCATTGGGAATGGGCCACAAAACCAAACGCCCGTGAAAAGGCTTCTTTTTTAAGTGAAAACATTCTGCCGATGCAGGAAAGCGGACAGCTTAAGTTCATTAACAGGCCTGAAGGTGATTTTCTCGACAAAAGTGAATTGGGATTTGGTATCTTTTTTGCCGACGGACATACCGAAAAACAAATGATACCGCATATTAACTACAACGGAAAAACCATTGTATTCATGGCCGATTTGCTTCCTACAGCAGGGCATATTCCGCTGCCTTATGTTATGGGTTATGATACACGCCCGCTTTTAACATTGGAGGAAAAGGCAAAATTTATGAACGCTGCAGCCGATAACGGCTATTACCTTTTCCTGGAACACGATGCGCATAATGAAATAATTACGGTAGAACATACCGAAAAAGGCGTACGTTTAAAAGACATTTACAAATGTAGTGATATACTAATTTAGTGTTAATCCTGATTTTTGTGTAACAAATTGAGAATACATTAGACCTATTTTAAAAATTAAATAAAACGAATTATGAAGTTTAAGTCTATTTACCTGTCGGCTGCCTTGGCATTGTTCCTGGCAAGCTGCGGTTCATCAAAAAAAATCACGGCAACTCCACTTGCCATAAATACGACTATCACAGCTAAAAAAGCTGACCTTACTGATATACAGGAAGAGCGTTGGAGCCACTTAGACCTGCTAACAGACACTATTCCGGGAATGAGTGTGGACAGGGCTTACAGCGAACTGCTTAAAGACAAAAAGGCAGACAAAATTATTGTTGGTGTAATTGACTCAGGTGTTGATATTGAGCATCCTGATTTACAGGCCGTAATATGGACAAACCCTAAAGAAATTGCAGGTAATGGTATTGATGATGACAATAACGGATATGTAGACGATATTCATGGTTGGAACTTCTTAGGAGACATCAACCACGAAAACATGGAGTTCATCAGAATCCTTAAAAAAGGTGATGATGGTTCTGCTATTTACAAAAGAGCAAAAGAAAAGTATGATGAAGAATACAACCACGCTCTTGCAGGCAAAATGCAGATGGACTTTATTCAAAAAGCAGATAAATCTTTCCAGGAGCTTACCGGTAAAGAAAATTATACCGCAGAAGACCTTAAGGGCCTTGATATAAAAGACCCGAATCTTGCCGGTGTAAGAAACCAGTTTGTAATGATTTTAGCAGATCTTACAAGAGAAGAGCTTGCTAAAGAAGTTAACTCTGGTGTAGAACACTATAACAACGAGCTTGAATACCACCTGAACCTAAAATATAACGCTCGTGAAATTTTAGGCGATAACCCTGATGATTTCAGCACTAAAAGTTATGGTAATAACAACGTAATTGGTCCTGATAAAGACGGTGCTAAACACGGTACTCACGTATCTGGTATTATCGCTCAGGTAAGAAACAACGGTATTGGTGGTGACGGTATTGCCAGCAATGTTGTCGAAATTATGGCCGTAAGAGCCGTGCCGGATGGTGATGAGTATGATAAAGATGTTGCTCTTGCTATACGTTATGCTGTAGACAATGGTGCTAAAGTTATTAACGGTAGTTTTGGTAAATACTTCTCTACTCACAGCGACTGGGTATATGATGCTATTAAATATGCAGGAGAAAAAGACGTTCTAATTGTTTGTGCTGCCGGTAACGAAGGTACTTTCCTTGACAAAAACGGTGGCGTAGAGCGTTATCCTAACGATAACATGGTTACAGGTCCTGAAATTTCAGATAACTTTATCTGTATTGGTGCCCTTAACAACAAGCTTACTGAAAAAGGTTTAGTAGCTCCTTTCTCTAACTACGGTAAAAATAACGTTGACGTATTTAGCCCGGGTATGAGAATTTATGCAACAACTCCGGATAATCACTATGAGTTCCTTCAGGGTACTTCTATGGCATCTCCTAATGCAGCAGGTGTTGCGGCACTTATACGTGCTTACTACCCTAAACTTTCTGCTTCTCAGGTTAAGCACATCCTTATGGATTCAGGTTTAGCTGTTAACATGCAGGTACAGGTAGGTGAAGATGATGACAAGAAAGTAATCATGTTCAGTGAGGCTTCAAAATCAGGTAAAATTGTAAATGCTTACAACGCCCTGATCATGGCCGATCAGATTTCAAGAGGAAAATAATTTTCATTAAACCATACTGACGGAAGGGGCTTTCCCTTCCGTTTTTTTATTTTAGCCCATGAAAAAATCAGTATTATTTGCCCTTTTTGCGGTAACAGGATTGTTTGCACAAAATAACCCTAATCCGGGTTACTGGCAACAACATGTAGACTACAAAATGAATGTGTCTATGGATGTAAAAACCTTCCGCTATACCGGAAACCAGGAACTTGTTTATACTAATAATTCCCCTGACACGCTGCGCCGTGTTTTTTATCATTTATACAACAATGCTTTTCAGCCGGGAAGCGAAATGGATGCACGCCTGCAAACCATTGCCGACCCTGACAGCCGAATGGTAAAAAGCTTTAAGAAAGGTGAAGAAACCATTAAGGAGAGCCGTATAAGTACGCTTAAACCGGACGAAATAGGTTTCCTTAAGATAAACAACTTTAAACAGGACGGCCAGGAGACTAAAACCATTGTTTCAGGTACTGTTCTTGAGGTAACTTTAGCTACGCCTTTATTACCGGGTAAATCAACTACTTTCACTTTAGACTTTGACGGACAGGTTCCTTTACAGGTACGCCGTTCAGGAAGAAATTCAGAAGAAGGAGTTGCACTTTCCATGACGCAGTGGTACCCTAAAATGGCAGAATATGATTTTGAAGGATGGCATGCCGATCCATACATTGGCCGTGAGTTTCATGGCGTATGGGGAGATTTTGATGTAAAGATTACTATTGATAAAGACTATACTATTGGTGGTACAGGGTATCTTCAAAACAAAAACGAAATAGGAAAAGGTTATGAAGATGAAGGAGTTACCGTAAAATATCCTAAAAAGACAAAAACGCTTACATGGCATTTTACGGCACCTATGGTTCACGACTTTGCCTGGGGTGCAGATAATAACTATATCCACGATAAGTTAATAGGCCCTAATGGGGTTGAGCTTCACTTCTTCTACAAAGACAATCCTAAATACAACGAAAACTGGAAAAAGATGCAGCCTAAAACAGCTGAGCTTTTGGCTTTTTATAACGAAAACATTGGGCCATACCCTTACAAACAGTACTCTGTTGTACAGGGAGGTGACGGCGGTATGGAGTATGCCATGTGTACATTAATAACGGGTAACCGCAGCTATGGAAGCCTTGTTGGTGTAACTGCACACGAATTCGCACACTCCTGGTTCCAGCATATTTTGGCAAGCAACGAGTCCAAACACGAATGGATGGACGAAGGGTTCACTTCTTTCATAAGCGACTTGGCTATGGAAACCATTCTTCCTAACGATAAGAAAGAAAAAGAAACAAGCCCTTGGGCAGGTGCTTACTCTAACTATTTCTATATGGTTTCTACAGGAAACGAACAACCGCTTACCACTCATGCCGACAGGTATTCACAAAATATGCTTTATGGTATTTCCGCTTACAGTAAGGGGACTATTTTCCTTTCGCAACTTATAGATGTTATAGGTCAGGAAAATGTTATGAAGACCATTAAGCGTTATTACCACGATTTCAAGTTTACCCACCCTACGCCAAACGACATTATACGTACGGCCGAAAAAGTATCGGGTGCAGAGCTTGACTGGTATTTAACCGATTGGTGCCAAACGACCAATACTATTGATTACAGCATTAAAGATCTGGCTGAAAACAACAATAATACAACAGTTACATTGGAGCGTATAGGCCTTATGCCTATGCCTCTGGATATAATTGTAGTGTATGAAGACGGTACTCAGGAAAGTTTTTATGTACCGCTTAACCTTATGCACTATGTAAAAGACAATCCTTTTAGCAAATTAAAGCGCACTGTGCTGCCGGAATGGGACTGGGCACACCAAACCTATCAGTTCACAATAAACAAGCCTAAATCAGCTATAAAAGTGGTTATGATAGACCCAATGGAGCTCATGGCCGACGTAAACAAGGAAAATAACTTTTTCGTAAAGCAATAATATAAAAAGCCCCACTTAATGTGGGGCTTTTTCATGATAACAAAAAACCTCCGACATTTACTGCCGGAGATTTTTTGAAACAGATAAATAGAATCAAAAAACTGTTTCTTTATATAGGCGCTAAAAATCGACTTCAACTAAATTCGGGTAGTACTTATCTTGATTTCTTAGCTGGTTCTGCCTTTGTTGTTGACTTTTCTTCCGGCTTAACGGCCTCAGCTTTTTTCTCTTCAGTTTTTTGAGGCTGTGCAGTTTCAGCAGGCTTTACCTGTTCTGTTTTAGCAGGCTGTTGCTGAGTTTGTGTTTGTGCTTTTGGTTGTTCCTGTGCAAATGCCATTACTCCTGTAAGCATTAATGCGCTTAAAAATAATTTTTTCATAGTCTTGTTATTGTTTTTTAATATTTCACTTAACATAAGCCAATTACAATGCCTTTTTGAGATGAAAACAAAAAAATAAAACGCAATTATCTAAAAATCAAAAACTTATAATACACAAAAAATCTACCTCATCATTCAGAAATATGAGGAATATTGGGTAATTGTGTAGAAAAAATTGTGGATTTACTGTAGAATTTAGTTATTTCGGATAGTAGCCTTAACTAAAGCAAGTGCTTTTACTTTATAAAGCTCAATTTCCTTATCCTTATGATATTTGTTCTCGCTAACGAGCTTAATCATACCCGGCTCTTCGGAACGCTGAATAAATTTCACGGTTATGTACTCTTCACCCTCATTATCTATGCTAAGCAAGTACATCTCTCCCCAAAAAATATTATTCACTATATCCTTAACTTCTTTATAAAGTACAATATCTCCGCTTCTAAGTAAAGGATACATACTGTCTCCGGTTACATAAATGGCTCCGTCACATTTTGGTAAATGAGGAATACTTATATGATCTGAAGGTACAGCTGCTTTACCCTCATTAAACAAAGGTACTATACCCGCCACAGCTTCAAGATCGTATAATGGAATTTGTTGGGAATCGATATTTGTATCGGTTTTTAAGCTAAAAGTCCTTATTATCCTTTCATTAGCAAGAGCATCAGAATTATTATCTATAAGCATGTTTCCTTCTCCGGTTAAAAGCCAAACCGGATTAAGATCGCTATATACCTGAAAAATTTTCTCCAGCACATTAGAGCCTATGCTCTTATTGTCTTTTACTGCTTTAGAAATGCTGCCTCTGCTTGCATCTATACTGTTTTCAAATGCATAGTAGCTAATTTCTCTTGTCTTAATATATTTCTTTAAACGATCCGCAACCATAACTCATACTATTTTATTCCACTACAATATTAAGAAAATTTTCTTATACCTGCAGCAACATAAAGCTGATTTAAAAAAATGTACCTTTGCCCCAGCAAATGGAACAAAAGAAATACACATACCCAAAAGAGGAAAAGCTAAAGAGCAGAAACACGATAGACCTTATGTTTAGTGAAGGGAGGTCGGTTTCAAAATATCCGTTACGACTGGTGTATGTGCCATTACCTGAAACCGAGGAAAATCCAATAAAGGTAGGAGTTTCAGTATCTAAAAAACATTTCAAAAAAGCGGTAGACCGTAACTATTTCAAAAGATTACTTAGGGAAACTTACAGGCATAATAAGCACCTGCTGTTAGAGAATATACCCGGTAATTATGCTTTTATGCTGATGTACCAAACTAAAGACCGTCTTTCTTTTGAGGAAATAAATACCAAAACCATTCAGCTTTTTGAAAAGTTTATTACCCATATTAAACAGCAATAATCTGTTTTTTAGCGTTTTGTAATATTGGTACGGTTTTTTGCGTTTTAACAAAAACACCTTATACCATGAAAAAAATCATCTTACTGTTAAGTGTTATTGTTTTAGTGATTTCCTGTAAGGAAACAGTGGAAGAAGCATATATTACAGAAGAAATTGCACATCAGATTGTTGCAGACCCATCAAGTGCAGAATTCTACAAAATCGCTCCTAAATCTATTGCTAAGGCAAAGCAAACAGACCCAAAAATAATTAAAACTGCTACTCTTCATTTTGAAACACAAAACCTTGAAACTACTGCCGACAAAATAAAACAGGCTATTGGTAAATTTAATGGGCAGGTGCAAAGTGATGAAGAAAGAAATGAATACAACACAGTAACCCGCTCCCTTATCATAAGAATACCTAACGAATCGTTTGACAATTTTATAGACGAAATCAGTAAAGGTGTATCGTATTTTGACAGAAAAGAAATCTCTTCACGCGACGTTACCGAAGAGTATATTGATAACGAATCCCGTATAAAAACAAAAAAAGCGCTGGAAGAACGCTATTTGGAACTCCTTAAAAAAGCCAATAAGGTTTCAGAAATGTTGGAAATAGAAAAGGAACTCTCAGTTATACGTGAGGAAATAGAGTCAAAACAGGGACGTTTACAGTATTTGGATAACCAGGTTTCATTTAGTTCAGTTTACCTTCAGTTTTACAAAACCGTTGCCGAAAGAGAGGACGCTACCGTTTCTTACGGAAGCAAAATAGGTAATGCCCTGAAATCAGGATTCAACTCGCTTTCAAGTTTCTTTATCGGTTTGATTCAAATATGGCCATTTATCCTTATTTTCGTAATTGCTTTTATTTTAATCAGGAGAAGATTCCGACGTAAAAAACAATAATATCATGCTATCCAGACTAAAAAGAAAATATGTTATCCCGGCTTTTGCAGTTGCTTTTCTGTTTGTTGGGGCCAGCTTTAAGGAAGATTTTTTTGAAATCGCCAAGCAGGTGGAGATTTTTACAACGCTGTTTAAAACAGTAAACGTAAACTATGTAGATGAAACCAATCCGGGTGAGCTTATGGATACTGCCATAAAAAACATGCTTACTGATCTGGATCCGTATACCGTTTATTTCAATGAGCAGGATGTTGCCAAATTCAAGATAAACAATACCGGAGAATATACCGGCATTGGTGCACTTATAACCCGTAAGGAGGGTAAACTAATCATTAAAGAGCCTTACAAGGATTATCCTGCCGACAAAGCAGGCCTTAAGGCAGGCGACGAGATTATACAGATAGGTGATGTAAGCCTTATTGATTTTAAGGAAGATGCCGGCGAACTTTTAAAAGGGACAAAAAACACGGCTATTGATATAAAATACCTGCGTCAGGGTAAACCTTACAGTACACAAATCATTTTAAATGAGGTAGATGTCTCGGCGGTTCCCTTCTATTCAATGGTAGGCGATGACACCGGATATATCGTTCTTAGCCAGTTTAATGCTAAAGCTTCGGCAGAAACAAAAGAAGCTTTACTGGAACTTAAAAAACAGGGTGCTAAAAAAATAATCCTTGATTTAAGGGGTAACCCCGGAGGTTTATTAGGGGAAGCAGTTAACATCTGTAACCTTTTCCTGCCTCAAAACGAGACCATTGTTACCACAAAGTCTAAAAACGAAAAATATAATAATACCTACAGAACACAAAGGGCTCCGGTTGATACCGAAATTCCTCTGGCTGTACTGGTAAACGGTAAAAGTGCTTCGGCTTCCGAAATTGTTTCAGGGGCTTTACAGGATTTGGACCGTGCTGTGATTGTAGGAAGCAGAAGTTTTGGAAAAGGACTGGTACAAAGACCCATCGAGCTTACTTACGGTACTCAGGTTAAGGTAACTATTTCCCGTTATTATACTCCTTCAGGCCGGGGCATTCAGGCTCTTGACTATACTCACAAGGATGCTGACGGTAAAGCCATAAGAATAGACCAGAAAGACTACAACGCATTTAAAACCAAAAACGGCCGTACCGTTTATGATGGCGGCGGTATATTACCGGATGTGGTTCTTGAGGAATCTAAACAAAGTTCTATAGCCGATGCCTTACAGCGAAACGATGCTATTTTTAACTATGTTACCGAGTATTACTATAAACATCCTAATCAGGGTACCGCGATACCAACGGTAAATGATACTGATTTTGAAGGCTTTAAACAGTTCCTGAAAAGAACCAATTTCGACTTTGATACTGAAACCGAAAAATCGCTTAAGGCTACGTTGGAAATCGCCAAAAAAGAAAAAGTAGATGAAACCATAGCGGCAGAGTATAATCAACTGCTGGCAGCACTTAAGAAAAGTGAGGAAAAAGAGCTTAACCAAAACAAAGAAGAGATAAAAGAGCTTTTACTTGATGAGATTATAACCCGCTATCAATATAAAGAAGGTTTGTATAAATACTATACAACCAGTAATGCAGAGATAAAAAAAGCAGCCGCTTTACTTAACAATACTGCAGAATATAACAAGATACTTTCAAAATAATGCACCGAAATCCTCAGGTTTAAGTACCTGAGGATTTTTTTTAGGTTAAATATCACAGGTGCACTTAACGTTATTTATAAAAA
This sequence comes from Flavobacterium alkalisoli, assembly GCF_008000935.1. Classification (NCBI taxonomy): domain Bacteria; kingdom Pseudomonadati; phylum Bacteroidota; class Flavobacteriia; order Flavobacteriales; family Flavobacteriaceae; genus Flavobacterium; species Flavobacterium alkalisoli. The sequence goes on along the minus strand of NZ_CP042831.1, from coordinate 964,165 downwards.
CATATACCTTTGCTGTTTTAATTTATTGTTATCGTGAGCAGTAGTCACAAACATTTGAACAAAGTAACCTTAGGCGGACTTATTGTTACTTTAGGAATTATTTATGGAGATATAGGTACTTCTCCCTTATATGTAATGAAGGCCATAATGGGAGGTGAAGCCATAGAGCAGGATATTGTTCTTGGTGCTCTCTCCTGTATCTTCTGGACACTTACACTGCAAACCACAGTAAAGTATGTAATACTTACCTTACAAGCCGATAATAAGGGCGAAGGTGGTATTTTCTCTCTTTATACCCTTGTAAAACGATTAAAGAAAAAAGGACTTATAGTTCCCGCCATTATAGGAGGTAGCGCCCTTTTGGCCGATGGTATTATTACCCCACCCATCTCCGTTTCATCTGCAATAGAAGGTTTAAGGATTTATAATCCGGAACTGGATACGGTGCCTATCGTTATAGGAATCCTTTTTATCCTTTTTGCCATACAGCGCTTTGGTACTAAGCTGGTAGGTAAGTTTTTCGGGCCTATGATGCTTATTTGGTTCGGTATGCTGGGAATATTAGGTATTATTCCGCTTATCTCAAACATAGAAGTTTTAAAAGCGCTTAACCCTTACTACGCTTTCCACTTATTGAAAATACATCCCGAAGGTTTCCATGTGTTGGGCTTTGTTTTCCTTTGTACAACAGGAGCTGAAGCTCTATACAGCGATATGGGACACTGTGGAAGAAGCAACATCCGTATCAGTTGGGGATTTGTAAAAAGCATGCTGGTATTAAACTATTTTGGGCAGGGAGCTTACCTAATATCTCATTCGGGTAAAACCCTGGCTGAATTAAGCGATAACTCTAACCCCGGTAACCCTTTCTACCTTTTAATGCCAGATTGGTTTGTACCCGTTGGTATTGCCATTGCAACCTCAGCGGCCGTTATAGCTTCGCAAGCTTTAATAAGTGGTTCGTTTACACTAATAAGTGAGGCAATGCGTCTAAACTTCTGGCCTAAAGTGTCGGTTAAATTCCCTACAGAACTTAGGGGACAGCTGTATATTCCGTCAGTCAACTGGCTATTATTCCTGGGATGTGTATTTGTAGTACTGCACTTTAAGGAATCAGGTAATATGGAAGCGGCTTACGGCCTTGCCATCGTACTGTGCATGATAATGACCACTACCCTTTTGGGCTATTATATGGTCATGAAACGCTATAATCCAATCCTGATAATCTTTACCGTAGCGGTATATTTCTCAATAGAAATTTCGTTCTTTATAGCTAATATCAGTAAGTTTACCCACGGAGGATATGTTTCGCTCATCATTGCCGGATTGCTTTCGTTTATCATGGCAGTTTGGTTTACAGCGAAAAAGATACGCAGCGAGTACACCGAGTTTACTAAAATTGACAACTATAAAAGCGTACTTGCCGACCTGAGCAACGATCAGTCGATACCTAAGTATGCCACTCACCTGGTATACTTAACTAACGCTCAGTTTAGTGACGAAATAGAATCGAAAATTATATATTCGATATTACAAAAAAGACCAAAACGTGCCGACATTTACTGGTTTGTGCATGTCAATGTGGTAGATGAACCTTACCGTATGGATTACCGTGTAAGGGAAATCATGAAAGATGATGTGATAAGGGTTGACTTTTATCTTGGTTTCCGTGTGGCACCAAGGGTTAACCTTATGTTTAAGAACGTTGTAAGGGACATGGTTAAAAACGGAGAGGTAGATATTACCAGCCGTTATGAATCGCTAAACCGTAACAATGTAATTGGTGATTTTAAATTTGTGATTATCGAAAAATTCCTGTCTTACGACAACGATTTACCTTGGTATGAAAGAATAATCCTTGATATATACTTTGTGCTTAAGAAGGTGAGCCTTACTGAAGGCCGTGCATTTGGACTAGACAACAGCTCTGTTAAGGTAGAGCAGTTCCCAATTGTGATACACCCTCCTGAGGACCTGCATTTAACAAGGGTTGAAGATCCTAACTAATAATTACAAATGAAACCTTTTTACTGCATCTTATTATTATTTTTACTGCCAAAACCATTATTTTCCCAAGAGGAAGTAGTACACTCAATTTACTTTGAGTTTGACAAATTTGACCTGAAAGAAAAACAGGCTACCGACGTGGTTGCCTTTATTCAGGCATTAGACACTACCCGTGTAGAAAGTATCCAGATTTTTGGGTACTGCGACGACCGCGGAAAAGATGAATACAACTTTAAGCTTTCTAACAATCGTGCTAACACCATTAAAAACAAGCTGATTGAAAAGGGTATTAAAAACAAGATTATTGTTACCATTGAAGGCCGCGGAAGAATCTTACTGGAAGAAGATATTGATAACGTATCTGAAGCACGTGCTAAAAACAGGCGTGTAGACGTTGTGGTTAATTTTGAGCCGCTTCCTCCCCCTCCGTTAGATCCGGGCGTATATGATGCCCTTAAGGAGAAAATGGTAGTGGGCGACAGGGTAATTATGCGAAACATCCTTTTTGACAGGGGTAGCAGCAAATTAACCCTTTCCTCAAGAAAAGAACTTGACAAGGTTGCCCGGATACTACACAAATACAAAAACCTTGAATTTGAAATCCAGGGGCATATATGCTGTACGCCAACCTTCCAGAAAGAAGCCATTGATATGGATACCAAAAAAAGGGAATTGTCTAAAAACAGGGCCTATGCCGTTTATAAATACCTGGTGTCTAAAAAGATTCCTGCTAGACGTCTTACCTACAAGGGTTATGGGAACACCCAGCCTCTTGGTAAAGGATCTGAATTTGACAGGCGTGTGGAATTTTTAATTACAAAAATCTAGATTTACAGAATATTCATTTTTATATGGGGAATGCCGTCTTCAAGATAGCCTTCCCCTTCCTGTTTAAAGCCGTGGGCTTCATAAAACTTTTTGAGATAAAGCTGCGCAGAGATTGTAACCGCTGTAGCATTAAAATGAATTTTAATGCCTTCCAGCGCTTCTTTTATTAAATCATGACCCCATTTACGGTCACGATACTTTTCGTCTATTACAACCCTTCCTATGGAGGCATTGTCAAAATAATAACCCGCAGAAAACAATCGAGCATAAGCCACTATCTTCCCATCATATTCTCCAATAAGATGAAGCGCCTTCATGTCTTTACCATCTATGTCCTGATAAACGCAATTTTGCTCCACCACAAACACCTCACTACGCAATTGCAGGAGTTCGTATAGTTCGGTTAAAGAAAGTTCGTTAAATCGCTTTATTTTGAATATTGGTTTCATAGAAATTCTGCAGACCTGATTATAGACTCAAGTTCTACAATCAAATCTCTTTTGGGGGAAGAAGGGCTGTATATAAATCCTTCAATTACCAGGTAACTGTTGTTTTTATCATCCCTAACGGCATAATTTATAAATGGCCCGTTCATAAAATCGTTTTTCATTTCCCAGTTGCCACGGGTTTCAAAAACCATTTTATTATGATAGCTTGTAGTAAAAAAGTACGGAGAATAGGCCTCTTCGGTTACCATAAATGTATTATCGTCCTGCCCATGTATATACCTTGCCCCAACAGAATCACGCATTTTGATAATGTTATTCAAAATAGTCTTGTCTCTTTCAATAACATTGCACGGTACCCTGTATAATAGCAGGCTGGTATTACCTCCGGGCGTATCTTTTTTTAGCCACAAAAAATCATTGTTATTTATGGCATAAGTATAGGTGGAAGGAACATTGATGCAAACCCCAAACTTTTCGAAAACACCATGATTAACCAATCCCGATTTAATATTTCGCTGTTGATTCTCATTAACTTCGGTTTCCTTAATGGCCCTGATTATTTCGTCGGCATGTATTTCAATAAGAAAAAGTATTTCCTGTGCATTCTTACCCCTTATGGTAAATACATTTTGTGGCCTGCAGTACCTGTTGGTCTTTTCGGTAAAGCTGTTAATGGTATCCTTATCGATAACAATAATGTTTCGGCCTTTTGTAAGCTTACCTCCAAAAACTTTTTCGTTGTATTGATTAAGGGTAAAAAGAGGTTCTTCCTGAGTGAGGCCCTCTACGGGAGCGGCGAGTTTTTTTCGCAGGCTGTCGCCCACATCGCCGTTCCACAGGACATCATCTATAATTATAGAAATTTCATTGATATTGGAATCGCTGCTATCACTGCTATTATCACTGTTACAGCCGATAATACACAGGATAAAAACAAAATACAATATTTGTTTTGCTCCCGACATGACAGTTTTTTAGTTAATAGCAGACTTAACCTTAAGCTTCATTCCCGGTTGAATGTTTTCGCCCTTAAGCTTATTCCAGTCCTTAAGGTTTTCAACAGTTACACCTGGGTGCTTTCTTGCTATACTGAAAAGTGAATCTCCTTTTTGAACAATATATAAACGCTCTTCTTCGTAGTTTACACTTTTAGATCTTTTGGTTTCCTTAGCAACAACAACCGGTTTAACTTCTTCAGCTTCCTCAGTGTCAGCATCCGCAACAGCAACAGCAGTTTCTTCATCTGAAGTAGCTTCAGCTACTTCAGGCTCTGCCTCTTTCTTAACTTCCGGCTTGGCAGCTTTTTTAGGCTTAGCTGCAACAGCAGTTTCCTGAGGTATATTAACTATAATAGTTTCGTTAATTTTTAGCTTTTGTCCGGCATAAATGGTATTGCCTTTAATTTTGTTCCACTTTCTTAAATCTGTAATGGATACATTGTATTTATCGGCAATCTTACCTAAAACATCACCTCTCTTAACGGTATGATATTTAGTCTTAACTTTAGTCGTTTTTCCAATAGTAGCTAATGCTTCCTTATCGCCTTCGTCAACAAAGTACGGCCTTTCCCTCTTAAGGTCTTCATAATCTACATAAGCATAGATTGCCGTTTCATTAGAGGTAAATAATCCTACCTTGTCTTTCGGTAACCTTAAATAATGTGGCTCATCTGCAACAAAAGGAATAACATCCAGTTTATAGATGGGGTTTAAGAACTGTAGTTCCTCAACAGGTACATCAAGTAAATCAGCAACCTGCCTGAACGACATTTTGCGTTTTACCATAACAGTGTCGGTCTCAAAATAAGTCATTGAAGCCTGTCTTGGTTTAATACCGTGCTCTTTACCATATTCATAAATATACATGGTTGCAAGGAATGCAGGAACATAACCCTGTGTTTCACGTGGAAGGTTTTTTCTTATGTTCCAGTAGTTTTTATGACCGTTTGACCTACGGATAGCCTTAGTTACGTTACCCGGACCGGCATTGTATGATGCAAGTACCAGATCCCAGTCGCCAAAAATATTATACAGGCTTGATAAGTACTGGCATGCAGCTTCGGTAGCCTTAAGCGGGTCGCAACGCTCATCCACATAAGAGTTTACCTCAAGATTATACTGCTTACCTGTAGGGTACATAAACTGCCACAAACCGGTTGCACCAACCCTTGATTTTGCTCTTGGGTTAAGTGCCGACTCGATAACAGCCAGGTACTTAATTTCGATAGGCACATCATATTTCGCCAAATGTTCTTCAAACATCGGGAAATAGTACTGGGAAATAGCCATAAGGCGCTCAAAGCCTTTTGGCCTGTTTTTTAAATAAGATTTAATAATGTTCTCAAGGCCTTTACTGTACTCAATGTTAAATGGCGACTTAGCGTCCATTTCTTTCAGTCTTTGCTGAAGTAGTTCTGTAGACAGGTCAAAAGTTACATCGTCATCGGGGTTTAACCTTTCTATATCCTCCTGCATGTCTTCAAACAAATCATTGTTTGCAAGCTCCTTCATCCATAGGCTGTCGATACATCTCATTTCCTCATGGCGTACAAAACCCGATTTTACAGAGTCCAGGAAGGACATCTTTATAACTGGTTTAATTTGTATGTCAGCTTCTGCCGTTTCCTGTGCAAAAGCTCCAATCGAAAATGCTGCCAACAGCAAAGACAATGTTCTTTTTTTATTCATAATTTACTTATTAAGCAGTTAAATTACAATGTATTACAAAGTAACAATGTATGGTATAACTTTAGTTTCTCGTTAATCGTATAAATTTTAACACTCCCACTATTCTAAAATGGCAGCGATACCCGGAAGCGTTCTTCCTTCCAGCATTTCAAGCATTGCACCACCTCCGGTAGATACATAGCTCATTTTCGGCTCAAGGCCAAACTGCTTAACAGCAGCAACAGAGTCCCCCCCTCCTACAAGAGAGAAAGCTCCTTTTTCTGTAGCTTCGGCAATAAAATTACCAAGCTCTATAGTACCTTTTGAAAAGTTCTCCATTTCGAAAACCCCAAGAGGCCCATTCCATAAAATGGTTTTGGAATCCAGTATTACTTTTTTGAAATTTTCCAGCGATTTTGGTCCGGCATCAAGACCTTGCCAGCCATCAGGAATAGCAGAAACATCGGTAATTTTAGTATTTGCGTCATTGCTAAAAGCATCCGCAGCAATAACATCTACCGGTATGTGTAACTGTACATTTTTTTCTTTGGCTTTTGCCATAATCTCAAGGGCAAGATCCAGTTTGTCGTCCTCACAAATTGAGTCGCCTATCTTACCTCCCTGAGCTTTAATAAAAGTAAATGTCATCCCTCCTCCAATAATCATGTGATCTACTTTATCAAGAATATTTTCAATAACCGTAATTTTAGAGGATACTTTAGAACCTCCTAAAACAGCCGTAACAGGTTTCTTGCTATCATTTAAAACTTTGTTAAGACTTTCTATCTCTTTAGCAAGAAGTGAGCCAAAACACTTATTTTCAGGGAAAAACTTTGCAATTATTGTTGTAGATGCATGTGCACGGTGTGCCGTACCAAAGGCATCGTTAACATAAATATCGCCTAAATCGGCAAGTTTTTTTGCAAAATTTTCGTCACCTGCTTCCTCTTCATTATAAAAACGTAAGTTTTCTAAAAGAAGTACTTCTCCCGGTTTTAAATCGGCTGCTGCCTGTTCAGCTTCAGCTCCAATACAATCGTTAACAAATTTTACGTTAACTCCAAGAACCTCACTTGTTTTTGCAACTATATGTTTAAGTGAATATTTTTCTTCTTTACCTTTTGGTCTTCCAAGATGCGACATTAAAATGGCACTTCCCCCGTCTTTTAAGATTTTATCTATTGTTGGCTTGGCAGCTACAATCCTTGTGTCATCGGTTACGTTAAAATTGTCGTCAAGAGGTACGTTAAAGTCTACTCTTATTACTGCTTTCTTGCCTTTAAAATCAAAGTCATTAAGGGTCTTCATGGTGTATTTTAAATATTGTTTAAATTTGGTTAAACGCAAATATAGTTTTTTCCCTTAATTATTTTAAAATAAAATTAAGATACCCTTGTTAATTAACAAAGTTAATCATTTGATAATTAATCTGTTTTTGAAAACGGCATAAATATCTGTTTTTTAGATAGCCAGGCAGTATTTGAAACTCTTTCTTTTGGAAAAGTTCTTACTAATAGCCTTTTACAAAAAGTAGTTTTATGTAGTTATGAAAATGAGAAAAACAAAATTGTATCCCCCCGTTACTATAGAATACGCATATTACATATAACATAATTCTGTACCGTTACATCCCACAAATTCTTCTATATTTGCCCTATGCTTTTTTCAGATATATTAGGCCAGGAACATATTAAAAGCCATTTGACTAAAAGTGCAGATTCTTCAAGAATTCCGCATGCACAATTGTTCATTGGAGCCGAAGGCTCCGGAACTTTACCTATGGCAATAGCCTATGCCCAGTATATTTTATGCAGTAATACCGAAGGTGAAAACAATAACGGAAATGCTGCCTGCAATTTAAAATTCCAGAATTTTTCGCACCCCGATCTTCATTTTGTATTTCCGGTAGCCACAAACGGTGAGGTAAAAAGCCATCCTGTAAGTGCCAACTTTTTAAAATACTGGAGAGAGTTCATTACAGAAAATCCTTACGGAAGCCTTTTTGACTGGTACAGAAAAATTGATATTCAAAACAAACAGGGACAGATTGGTGTTGATGAGGCTCACGAAATTGTAAAATCACTATCCTTAAAGTCTTATGAAGGAGGTTACAAAGTAATGATTATCTGGATGGCAGATAAGATGAACGTAGCCACAGCAAACAAATTGCTTAAGTTATTGGAAGAGCCTCCGCAAAAAACTGTTTTTATCCTTATTGCCGAAAGTGATGATGATATACTGCAAACCATTTTATCCCGTTGCCAGATACTTCATTTCGGCGGCTTAAGTGAGCAGGCTATTGCCGATGCTTTGGTTTTCCAACAAAATCTTGACCCTAACGAAGCTTTAAAAATTGCGCATCAGGCTCAGGGAAATTATAATAAGGCACTACAGCTTTTAAACAAAGATACCGGGGGTAATCCTTTTGAACAATGGTTTGTACAATGGGTAAGGGCGGCTTTTCGCGCAAAGGGAAATGCGGCAGCCATACAGAATCTTATTGAATGGAGCGAACAGATATCATCAATTGGCCGAGAGGCCCAAAAACAATTCCTGCATTTTTGTATTGATATGTTTCGCCAGGCATTGCTTTTAAATTACAATGCCAAAGAACTGGTTTTCATGGAACCATCGGTAGAGAAGTTCAAACTTGAAAATTTTGCACCGTTTGTAAACGGAAATAATATAAACGATATCTTTAAAGAACTGTCGGATGCTATTTACCACATTGAACGAAACGGTAATGCAAAAATAATTTTAACCGACCTTTCTATTAAACTAACGCGATTAATTCATAAAAAATAAAATTATGACACCAGCTATTATTATCATTCTTGCATTTCTCGCCATCACTTTCATTCAGTCAGGCTATGATAAAGTAACCGACTGGAAAGGTAATGTGGAATGGCTTAAAGGACATTTTGCCCAAAGCGCTATTAAAAACCAGGTTCCGGCTGCTTTACTTTTAGTACTTGTACTTGAGGTAGTTGCTGGGGCTTTTGCCGTAATAGGTATTATAGAAATGCTAATGAAAGGCGGAACAGCAACGCAATTTGCATATTATGCAGCCGTTTTATCATCTATTACATTGTTGCTTCTTCTTTTAGGCCAGCGTATGGCTAAAGATTATGATGGGGCAAGAACTATCGTAATATATTTCATTCCCACAGTACTGCTTTTAAGCTGGCTATAGTATTTAGAATTTTAATTATTAATATAAAAGCCCCTTATTGGGGCTTTCTTTTTATTCGTTTTTAAGGCTTGCCTTATACAGGCGCAACTCTCCCCAGGTAAAGTTGTCGCCATATTTTTCTTTTAACGATGTAAGCGATTCTCCGTCAAAATCCTTAAAGGCTTCGGCAAGTGCTTTAATCTTGTCTTCCGGCAATACTTTTTCAATACTCATTTTACCAATCTGTATTAATCCCGCAAAATGACTTAACACAGTGGTTTCTGTCAGCTTCCTTATCCTTGCAATTTCGGCAATGCTAAGGTTTTGTTCCCAAAGCTCAAAGGTTTCTTCCAGCGTAGATTTTTTAGGTTCCTTTTTCTTTTTGGCCGGATAACGCTCTGTTTCATAATCTTCAGTATCCTCTTCCAGCAGGGTAATAGGGTTATCCTTGATATTCTTACGTATAGCTTCCAGCTTTTTAAGCCTGTAAGAGTGTATTTGCGGAGTGATAAGATTCTCCTTTACGATTTCTTCTTCGTTAAGCACCACTTCCATTAAGCGTTTGGCCTTCATAAGCCTAATTACAGTATAGGTTTGTAGTTCCTCCAACTCACTTAGCTCCTCATAAAAACCTTTTGCCTTTCTTAGTCTTTTTATCTCCTCAATTTTTTGAAGAATACCCGTAACCAGTTTATCCATAACAGGATAAAAATAATTGTAGGCCGCCTCTACCCTTTCAGCAACAAATTTCATATCGGGTTGTTCCACGGAAAACAATTTGGCAAGCTGGCTAATAAACTTGTGCCCCGGCTCGTGCATCTTTTTTATCCTTTCTTCCGATTCATGAGCCCATTCCCTGTATTTGAATTTGAGTGACTTTTTACCTTCGTGCAGATAGGTTAGCCTGTGGCGCTGCCACACATCAACCAGTTCGTCCCAATCGAAGCTGTTTTTCAGATAGTTAAAAATAAATCGTAACGTATCCTTTTGAAGAAAATGCTCCATCTGCTCCTCTTTTACTTTTGAGGAAGCATAGTCCATAACATCAAGATCGTTACTAAGACCATTCATTTGTAGCTGAGAAAGCAAAATAAGGCCGTTTAACGAACGTAAACGCGAAAGAGCGACATAGGCCTGTCCCGGCAGGAAAACGCCCGATACATCAAGCGCAGCCTTGTCAAAGGTTAATCCCTGGCTTTTGTGCACCGTTATAGCCCATGCCAGTTTTAACGGATAATGAACGAAAGTACCTAATACCTCCTCCTCTATTTCCTTAGTATTTTCATTAACGTGATAGCGAACATTCTTCCACTCGTACTTGTCGGCTTCAATGGTAAGGTCTTCTTCCGGAAAATGCACTAATATTTCCTCGTCCGATAACGATTTGATCACCCCTATCTTTCCGTTAAAGTAATTCTTATCCGGAGAAAGGTCGTTTTTAATGAACATTACCTGAGCCCCTTTCTTAAGCTTAAGTTCTTCCTCCACCGGATATATTTTCTCCGGAAAGTCGCCCACTATTTCAGGTTCAAAAACATATTCCTTTTCATCAAGCTTATCCAGTGCCTTGGCATTAATGCTGTCTGCTTTGGCATTGTGTGTAGTAAGCGTAATAAAACCCGGATTTTTTTCCAAATCAAACGCCGGATCAACATAATTGTTTAAAACAGCAATGTCATCACGTGTTATTACGTTGTTTCTCAGGTTATTAAGTATAGAAATAAAGTCGTCATCAGTTTGTCTGTATATTTTTGAAAGCTCAATATACAGCGGCGGATTTTGGCTAACCACATGAGAATGAAAGAAATACTTACCTCTGTAGTACTGGCTTAACACTTCCCATTCCTCATTTTTAACCACCGGAGGAAGCTGTAATAAGTCTCCAATAAACAATACCTGTACACCTCCAAAAGGAATATCTTTATGACGCACGCTTCGAAGCATAAAATCCATAGCGTCAAGCAGATCGGCACGCAGCATACTAACTTCGTCTATAACGAGAAGTTCCATGTTTTTGATTACCGCCTGCTTATCACCGCGCATTTTAAAGTGCCTTCTAAGGCTGTCTTTATTCTCAAAGCGTACAGAATCAGTTATATGCGGTAAAGTATTATCGGGTATAAAGCCTGCAAATGGCAACTGAAACATGGAATGTATAGTTACGCCGCCCGCATTAAGAGCTGCAATACCTGTGGGTGCCACAACTACTACATTTTTGTGTGTAGTGCGTATAATTTCCTTTAACAGGGTTGTTTTACCGGTACCGGCCTTACCTGTTAAAAAAATTGACCTATTAGTTTGATTTATAAAGCGTAAGGTATACTCTGCTGCTGTAGATAAGCTTTCCATTTGGCGTGTAATTATTCGTTCCCGAAAATACGTATTCTAAAAATTATGACAATAAAAAAGCTCCCATAAAGGGAGCTTTTTAACTAAGATAAAATTTTATTATTTTTTTGCAGGCTCTTCTTTCTCTGTAGTTGCTGCTTTTTCTTCTGTTGGTTCAATAGTAGTTTTATTGCCGCTATACTTTTCATTAAGAGCTTTGATTATATCTTCAGTGATATCATATGCATCTTTTGCATAAATAATAGATACTGCATCACCAGTACCATAAATATAATCATAACCGTTCTTCTTACCGTAATCTTTAATGTATTCTCTCATCGCTTTACGGATAGTATCACTTTGAGAACCAAACTCTTCCTGAAACTGTTTGATCATCGTTTCCTGCATCACACCAATCTCCTGCTCTCTTCTCTGAAACTCCTGAGCTTTAAGCTGGGCCCATTGAGGACCTTTACGCTGTGCTTCATTTTGTGCACTTGCATAATCAAGTTTAAGTTTTTGAACTTTATCATCAAGCTCCCTGCCCATTTCCTCCTGCTTAACTTTACTTCTGGACTCAAGATCTTTTAATTCTTTCGATTCTTCCATTAGCTTTTGAGTGTCAACATAAGCAGTTTTAAATTCTGTTACAGTTCCTTCATTTTTGTTGCACGAAAAAAGTGTAACAGCCAGGCCAAGTATTAATAATGATTTTTTCATTTGCGGTCTTTTAATTTTTAAAATTTCGGTAAAAGTAATAATTCGTTCTAAAGTTCCAAAAACAAGTTTTTATTAAAATTATTGCCATTTTTTAAGCTATAAATATTCTTTATGCAGAAATGGCTTTCCTATAAAGGTATTATATTAAAATCGACCTGTATAAATCGCTTGTAAAAACGTTTTAAAAAAAGGAAAGGTATTTCCTTATTAAACAACTCAAAACAGCCTTAAACAGCTTTTATTTAATTTTTAGCCTGTTTTATGATATAAATATGTGATGAGTATTCAAAATTGCGTGCTGCTTTCACATTAGATCTCAAACCAATTAAAAATCCGTTCACAAAATTCATTTTTCCGGTTTTGTATTTTTCGGAAAGCAGACTTACATAAAAACTGTCAAATTTCATTGGCAGGATTTTTTTTACTTCTAAATCTTCTTTTGCAAAAAGATGTGCTATTGCTTTTTTAGAAAAATGCCAAAGGTGTCTTGGTACATCATAAGCCGCCCAAAATTTACCATAATATCCTGCATCATAACTTTTATAATTAGGAACTGCTATGATTATTAGTCCGTTAGGCTTCAAAATACGCTTTAATTCTGCTATATGTTGCTGAATATCAGGAACATGTTCCAATACATGCCACATAGTAACCACGTCAAAAGAGGCATTTTCAATCTCTTTAATATCATTTTTGAATGAAATTCCTTTAGAAAGCGCAATTTTTTTAGCTTTTTCGCTTGGTTCAATTCCTAAAGTCTCCCAACCACTGTTTTTTGCAGTTACTAAAAAATCTCCGGTTCCGGCTCCAATATCTAAAAGTTTACCTTTTTGGGTTTGGTTGGCATTAACTATACTTATTTTATCTCTAAGCGCCTTTTGCTTTACAACATGGTATAATTTTTCAAAAAGAGAGCGTTTTCCGTCAGTATGGGAAATATAATCATCGCTTTCATAATAACTCCCTAAATTTTCAAGAGATGGCTGCGGATGTGTTTTAAGCAGTTCCAATTCCTCATCAATTAGAAGTTGAAATTCTTCACCCGATACAGAATAATCTTTTACAGTAAGATAAACCTTGTTTTCAGAAAAGTTCATTATAAATTGTCGTATTGGTCTTTAAGGTCTTTTAAATATTTTATAACTACATTTTTAAAAAGGGAATCATCTGCAAGGCAGTCTTCATTAAATTCATTAACTACAGAAATAGCCAAAAACTTAACCTGAGATCCTACCACAGCATTTTCAGGCACTCTATTAGATGCAACAAAATCTGTTGTGTCAAAATATTTGTTTAATTCATCCTGTGTGTACAGCATTACTTTAAACTTAGTTCCGTCTATAGTTGTCCAGTATTCAATTTCCGTGAATTTGCCTAATTTGTACTTTTCTGCTAAGAACTCGTTAAAAGTTTTTTTTGCTGGCTGATTTTGAAAAAGAAAAGCGGTTAACCCTTTTTCAGTTCCCATTACATGTTTTCCGTCTTCCAGCAAAACATAATCAGAAACATCAACTGCATACCTTGGCGTACTACAGGATAAAATTACAACACTTAATAAAAACAGAAAAAACCCTTTATAAAAAAGGGTTTTATTATAGCGTTCCACGTGAAACATATTTTTCATATTATCTTCCCATGTGTATTAATAGTACCGAAACATCACTTGGAGACACTCCACTAATGCGAGATGCCTGTGAAATTGTAACCGGTCTTATTTTTTTCATTTTTTCTCTCGCTTCATAAGAAAGAGACTTTATTTTGTCGTAATCAAAATTCTGAGGGATTTTTACATCCTCTAACCTATTAAGCTTATCGGCATTGTTTTTTTCCTTCTCTATATATCCGGAATATTTAACCTGGATTTCAGCCTGCTCAATAACTTCCTTGTCCAAATTGTTTTCTTTGATATATTCCTGAACTTTTTCGAATTTAAGAATATCTTCAAGATCTAATTGCGGACGGGAAAAAACTTTAAACATTTTATCAGGCTGTACAATTGGTGCTGATCCTTTAGATTCTAAAATAGGATTTGCCTCAGCAACCTTAACACTCGTTTCTTTAAAGAAATTTACAAACGCATCTGATTCATCACGTTTCTTCTCCATTTTACGTAAACGGTCTTCTTTAGCTAAACCAATTTCATAAGACAACGGCGTTAACCTGAAATCGGCATTATCCTGACGAAGCAAAGTTCTGTATTCAGCCCTAGAGGTAAACATCCTGTAAGGCTCTTCAGTTCCTTTAGTAATAAGATCATCTATAAGTACCCCTATATAAGCTTCATTACGTTTTAAAACAAACGGTGCTTTATCATGTACTTTAAGGTGTGCATTAATACCAGCCATTAAACCTTGAGAAGCCGCCTCTTCATATCCTGTAGTTCCGTTAATCTGTCCTGCAAAATATAAATTCTCCACTACCTTCGTTTCAAGCGTATGCTTTAACTGCGTAGGCGGAAAATAATCATATTCTATAGCGTAACCCGGGCGGAAGAATTTTACATTCTCAAATCCGGCAACAGAACGCAAAGCTTTAAACTGAACATCCTCCGGCAAAGAGGTAGAAAATCCGTTCACATAAACCTCTACCGTATTCCAGCCTTCCGGCTCAACAAAAAGTTGGTGACGGTCTTTGTCTGCAAAACGGTTAATTTTATCTTCAATAGAAGGACAGTAACGCGGGCCTAAACTTTTAATCCTTCCGTTAAACATTGGCGAACGGTCAAAGCCTTCACGAAGTAAATCGTGAACCAGTTCTGACGTATACGTCATATGACAGGCACGCTGATGCGTTAATGGCCTTGTTATATCAGAATATGAAAACTTATCAGGGTTTTCATCTCCCGGTTGTTCTATCATTTTAGAATAATCAAGAGAACGACCATCTACACGCGGCGGTGTTCCCGTTTTCATTCTTCCGGCATCAAAACCTGCCTTAATTAAATCTTCAGTTATACCATATGAGGCTCCCTCTCCTGCTCTGCCTCCACCAAACTGTTTTTCTCCAATATGAATCAATCCGTTTAAAAAGGTTCCGTTTGTTAACACAACCGACTTAGCTTTGATTTCAATCCCAAGAGAAGTTTTCACCCCTGTTACTTTTCCGTTCTCAATAAGAATTCCGGAAATCATTTCCTGATAAAAATCAAGATTTGGAGTTTGTTCCAACATCGTTCTCCACTCTTCAGCAAAACGCATACGGTCACTCTGCACCCTTGGACTCCACATAGCAGGCCCCTTTGATTTATTGAGCATCTTGAACTGGATTGCCGTCTTGTCTGACACAATTCCGGAATATCCGCCCAAAGCATCAATTTCTCGCACGATTTGGCCTTTTGCTATACCGCCCATAGCCGGGTTACAAGACATTTGTGCAATGTTTTGCAAACTCATGGTAACCAAAAGCGTTTTTGAACCCATATTAGCAGCAGCAGCAGCAGCCTCACTTCCGGCATGCCCTGCACCTACTACAATTACATCATAAACATCCTGAAACATTTCTCTATATTCTCCTATTCTGTTCCACGTGGAACGTCTAAAAAATTTTCTCCTCACTCAAACGTTCCACGTGGAACGTTTATATATTTTTCTTTCAAACTAAAACTGTTCCACGTGGAACGCTCCTAGATTTGACATGTAAAATGTTTCACGTGAAACATTAATTAATCATTTTGCCTGTATAAATTTTACCATCATTCATTGTAAGGCGATACAAAAGTATGCTATTATTTTCTAATTGATAGCTGTACCTGTATGAATTAACATTGTCTGAAGCGACTAATCTGCCGGAAAGATCAAAGATTTCAACAGTCGTAATAAT
Source organism: Flavobacterium alkalisoli (assembly GCF_008000935.1). NCBI lineage: Bacteria > Pseudomonadati > Bacteroidota > Flavobacteriia > Flavobacteriales > Flavobacteriaceae > Flavobacterium > Flavobacterium alkalisoli. The sequence goes on along the minus strand of NZ_CP042831.1, from coordinate 948,176 downwards.
CTCTGACAATGAAGTGAAATTGCAATTATTATCATCATAATAAACAGACAAATGATTATCATTAATAAAACCTGCAACCCCTAAACCTAGCGCATCTAAACAAACTAGATTACGCAAAATGGTATTATTAACTTTACCAAATTGACCTGCCAAAAGTATTTTTCCTGAAGAAAGACCTAATAGCTTTGAACCGTAAGCAGTATCTGAAACATTAGGATAAGATGTTAATCCGCCAACAATAAATTCGTAATTAACAACTCCGTCAGCATTAATCCCTATAAAGTCATCAACACCATCATAATCAGTAAAACGACCTGTAGCAAGATAATTACTCCCAAACTTTTCTATTGAGAAAACACCGTCTAAAGTCTCTAGAAAATTAAACTCAAAAGCATTAAATGTCTCGTCTAATGAACCATTTGAATTGTATCTCATAAGGACAAAAGACTCCTGAGCCTCATTAACAAACCTTCCTCCTAAAAGAAACTTTCCATCGGGTAAAACACATATAGCACTTGGTGTTGATAGAAATAAAGACTCAAACTGAAATGTATCATCTATACTTCCATTTTCATTAAGTTTGAAAACTCCAGAAGTTTTGCTAACAAAAACAACACTCCCGTCAGTCTGAACACTAAACGCTGTAACAAGTCTTTTATCAAGAGATTGATCAAATTGAAAGGATTCATCAATACTACCATCGAGATTTAATCTTATAACAGGATTAAATATTGCCTGAAAAGAAGAATTGTAAAAAGCTCCTGATAAATATATCTTATTATTTACAACGGATAACTGAGTTATATTCGCAGAGGCTACATCAGAAGGTAAAGAAGTAGTCAAGTTGAAAGATTCATCAAGCGAACCGTCGTCATCAATTCTGGCAATGTACTTTCTTTCAACTCCGTTAAAAGCTGTAAAAGTACCTCCAAGAATAATTTGATCAGACTGAATTACAGATGCTGTAACATTACCATTAATGCAATCATTACAAATAAAGTTAGTATCTATAACACCATCCTCACTTAACAAAACCATGTTATCTACATTAGAATTATTATAAGAGGAAAAACTCCCTCCTATAAATATCTTTCCATTTTGAAGTTGTGAAAGTGTAGAAATAACAGACGTAGAATCAAAACCCGACCCCTGATCAAACGATAAGTCAACTGGTAAATTTTGAGAAAAAACTGACGAAGTAGCAAGCAATGCTAAAGAAAAAAAAGCCTTCATGTAAGGTGAATTTTAATAGTTATTATTGGTTAAACAGATTCATTTTTTCGTTTTCCTTATCACGCATCAAAGCAGAATCTTCTTCCGATTTATCTTTATAACCGCAATAATGAAGTATGCCATGAGCCATTACCCTGCGAAGTTCATCTTCAAAAGCAACATTAAAATCTTTGGCATTATCCTTTACCCTTTCAACAGAAATAAAAATATCTCCGCTAATAAGGTTACCCATAGTATAATCGAAGCTGATAATATCAGTTAAGGTATCGTGGTTTAAAAACTCAATATTCTTTTGTAAAAGATATTCATCATCACAAAAAATGTAATTGATTTCTCCTTCGGTTTTATCCTCAGACTCTATAATCTCTGAAACCCAATCTTCATATTGAGATTCATTTTCAAGTTCAAAATCGGTTTCGTAATTAAAGCTAATCATTGTTTTTAAAATAGGTTTGTACCCTTTGGTTAAAATTTGGGCGCAAAGGTAAACTTTGTCTGTTTAAAATCTCTACACTATTCAGATAATCTTTTAGTTCATCGGGAATAGCATTAGCATTATTATCAAACTCTTTAGTATTGGTTTGCGACTGACGTTTGTTCTCTTCACCCTGCTGTTGCATTGCCTTATCAAGCTTTAAAAGTTCGTACTTAAGATTAAGCATTTTTTGAAGGGTTTCATTCTTAAAACCTTTATTAAGTAATTGCTTCTCTATATCTTTCATCTGCTGTAAAGCACGCTGGCCATTACCTCCCATTCCTTCTTTTTCAAGAGCTTTTTCTAAAGCTTCACGAAGTTGCTGTTGTTCTTTATATATCTCTAAAAGATCTCCTGCATTACCTTCACCATCCTGTCCGCCTTCACCAGATTGTCCTGGCTTTTTACCGTCTTTACTATCACCCGGTTGTTCTCCTTCCTGCTTTCCGTTTTTCTGCATACCTTTTTGCATCTCTTCTGATAGTCCCTGTTGTTTCTGGATAATATCTTTGAGCTGCATACCACTTTGACCCTGCCCTGGTTTAGACTGACCCATGCCAGATCCCTGCATTTGCATCTGCATATTATTAAGAACATCACTTAAATAATCGGCCAGTTTATTAGCAGAAGTTACAGCATACTGTTGGTTAGAAACACCTCGGGGAATAATATTTTCAGCAAGATCGCTCAAAGCCTTATCAACATAATAATGCACGTTTCCTACCTCCTGAGTTATCTGTTCGGTAATTTTAGGATTACGTAAAGACATAGCAAAAAGACTATCGTCTACATGGCGGAACTGTTGTTTTAAGTCCTGTTGTTTTATAAGATATTTACTGAATGATGGCGAGCCTGAAGATGATTTCCTGAACTGTTCCATAACACTTTCCTGTGAAAAGGAATAGGCCAAAAGGTTATCAAGAATCTGACGAAGCATTTTTACATCTTCTTCCATTTGCTCCATACCACCCATCATCATAGATTGCATCATTTTGCCACTCATCTGCTTCATTTTTTGTCCTGCAGATTTTTGTTTAGGTGATGCTTTCTGTTTATTATCCTGTTTTAAATCGTCAGTTGCTTTTTGCATATCCTGTTCAATGTTTTCCTCCTCTGCTTTATCAGTAGGAATATCCATTGGTTTTTTAAGCTCCTCATTTTGCTTTTCAAGATCGCGCATTTCTTTTTGAAGCTTGTCAAACTCCTTATTTATCGCTTCCTGTTTCTCAGCAGAATTTTCTTTATCATCAGCCAGCTGTTCCTGTTTTTCACCAAGCTTTTCAAGTTCATCGGCTATCTGTTCTGCCTTCTTTTCTACGTAAAAACGCTTGGTAAGTTCCACCAGTTGCTCTAAGCTTTTTGTCTGACTTTTTGATTTCTGTTTGAACTTTTCCATTTTATCAAACAGTTCTTCCTTCTCTATTTTATCTGTAAGCTTTTGCAGTTCTTCCAAAAGTTTTTCATTTTTCTGAGCTTCTTTTTCCTGTTGTTCCAAGCGCTTCATCAGCTCTTCCTTACGCTCATCCTTCTTCTCAGGATTAAATTCATCTAGATTATCATTCAGTTTTTTAGAGAATTCTTTCATGCGCTCCTCAACCATCTTTTGACGATTAATAAAATCCTCAACCTTTTTAAGGTCTTTGTATTCCAGTGCAGATTTCTCCTTATTCATTTTTTGAAGCTTATCAAGCTCACTTAACTGCTTATCCTGATTTTTAAGAGACTTCTCTAAACTGTTTATATTACTGTTTTGTTCCTGTAAAGATTTCTCCTGTTTTTCTTCATCGGTAAGTTCTCTATGAGAGAATACCGATGATTTAGAACTCTTGAAATTATGTACTGCATCATTGTCAAACACTTCAAAGTAGTATTCATAGTTTACGCCTTTTCTTACATTTAACCCTTGTGGGAAGCTGTAATAAAAACGATCGAAAACTTCTTTCTTAACCGGCAACACAAATTTTTGAGCTTCATTTTCGTTACCTTGAGGATAATAAACTATCTGTAGTTTTGTTAATCCGTAATCGTCAGAAACCTGACCAAGTATAATCTCTTTCTTCAGATTGAGGCTATCCGGTGCCGATGAAACTTCAATAGTAGGATATTGGTCCTTTATTGTCGTAATGGAATATTGAAGTTTTTCATGATGTTCTACCTTATCGTTAGATGTGAATATCTGATAATCAGTATTATTAAGTATGGTTTTAGAAGTTGAAAACAAACCATCAGTATTTGTAAACAAAGAGCTTCCCTCCTTGCCTACCCATTCAATCTTACCGGTAGCTAGCGCACTAATATTCCATGTTACTTTAGTCCCTTCCGGTACTACTGCATTTCCTGTTCCACGAATAACATCAGCCTTTTTATGAAGATATCCCGGAAAAGTAAGTACCATTTCAAAATTAGAGATGGTAGGTACAGCAACGACATTAAGTTTATACGGCTGAGATGTTACATTGTTTGCAGATAACTGAAAATCAATAGGTTTAGATGGTTTTTCAAATCTGTATTCAAAAATACCCGGTTCAGTATTCTCTAAATAATAATTTTCATCGCCAATGGTAATCATGGCATTTTCAGGTACAAGATTACCAACTGTTTTAACCTTCAAAAGGAAATCTATATCCTGCTGAGCTGTAAGTGAATTGTTTACAATAACAAATTCAAAAGGAGCAGGTGGTGCATAATGCTTGTCGTAATGCACTACTCTGTCAAAACTTTGAGTAAATATGGAAGAGTTTCCGCTTAATGCAAATACCAAAATTAATAACACAGGTATAGCAGCATAAGGCAGGTATTTAATATTCTTTTTAAAATTGATGGCATTGGTAAACGGAACCGGCTGTAAGTTTTTAGCCTTTTGATCTATAGAAGCCAATAATAATTCTGACTGAGCAGACTCTGCAGAAAGCTGAAGGAAATTGGTAAGCTTATCACTAACCTCAGTAAAATGATTCCCAATAATGGAAGATGCCTGTTTATAATCTATACCCTTTTGTAATTTGAATAATTTAAAAACAGGGAATAATATAAATCGCAGAAGCAGAAAAATCTCAACAGCAATAAACAGCCAAAACAAAATACTTCGCCAGGTTGTAGACAGCCATAAAAAATATTCAACCAGTAAAGTGAATATAAAATATAAAAGTCCAAGCCCTATAAAAAAGATACTACCCCTTATTAATTCGTTGGTATAGTACTTCTTAATAAAGCCTTCCAGCTTGTTGAAAATTATGTTTTTTGCTTCCAAAATTACAGTCGATTGTTAATAACTGATAAAATTACAATTTCTGCCGAATAAATAACAGTTAAATCCTATTTTCCGAAATTTTAAAAACTAACCTTTAAATACTGATTATTAAATATTTACAATACATTAAAAAATATCTGACATAAATTGGCCAAAAGCAAAATATCATAATTGTATCTTTGCAGCAAAATTTTATCAACAATGTCAAAACAAGTTCGCGTGCGTTTTGCACCCAGCCCAACCGGGCCTTTACACATAGGCGGGGTAAGAACTGCCCTTTTTAATTATCTGTTTGCTAAAAAGCATAGCGGAGTATTTTACCTTAGAATTGAAGATACCGATCAAAACCGTTTTGTTCCGGGAGCAGAAGAATATATTATAGAAGCATTAAACTGGTTAGGAATTCCTTTTGATGAAGGTGTGGGAAAAGAAGGAAAATTTGGTCCTTACCGCCAAAGCGAACGTAAAGCTATGTACAATCAATATGCACAACAGTTGATAGATTCAGGTTGGGCATATTATGCATTTGATACAGCTGAAGCTCTTGATGCCTTAAGAAAAGAGGAAGAAGCGCAGGGTAAAACGTTTATATACAATCATACCAACAGGGATAAACTGGATAACTCTTTACGAATAAGTAAAGAAGAGACCGAAAAAAGGATTGCAAACGGAGAAGAGTATGTTATCCGTTTTAAAATTCCTGTAGGTGAAACATTGTTTTTAAAAGACATTATAAGAGGTGACATTAAGTTTGAAACCAATCTATTAGATGATAAGGTATTATTTAAAAGCGATGGTATGCCTACTTATCACCTGGCCAATATAGTGGATGACCATTTGATGGAAACAAGCCATGTTATACGTGGCGAAGAATGGTTACCTTCCCTGCCCCTACACGTATTACTTTACAGGGCTTTTGAGTGGGAAGCTCCGGAATTTGCCCACCTTCCGTTAATATTAAAACCTGTAGGTAATGGTAAGTTATCAAAAAGGGATGGCGATAAAATGGGATTCCCGGTATTCCCGCTTGAATGGAAAAATGCAGATGGTACCAAATCATCAGGATACAGAGAGGAAGGCTTTTTACCGGAGGCAGTTGTTAACTTCCTTTCTTTATTAGGCTGGAATCCGGGAACAGATCAGGAGCTATTCACATTAGATGAGTTAGTAAAACTGTTTGATTTAGAAAGAGTACATAAGGCAGGAGCAAAATTTGACCCTGAGAAAAACAAATGGTTTAATCACCAGTACTATACAAGACAGGATAACCAGACTATTGCAAAAGAATTTAACCATACTCTTATAGAAAGAGGTATTAATAAACCTGCAGAATATGTTGAACAGGTTGTAGGTTTAGTAAAAGAGCGTGCTACTTTTACAAGTGAACTTTGGGATTTGAGTGACTTTTTCTTTACTGCCCCATCGCAATATGATGAAAAAGCAATTAAAAACTGGAAAGAAGATACCGGTGCTCTAATGATCGAAGTTAGTGAGGTTATTAATAATACCTTAGATTTTTCTTCTGAAAACCTGGAAGATGTAATAAAAGCCTGGATTAACGAAAAAGGCATAGGAATGGGTAAAGTTATGCAACCACTGCGTTTAAGCCTTGTAGGCTCGCTAAAAGGCCCTCATTTGTTTGATATTATGGCATTAATAGGAAAAGAAGAAACAGTAAACAGGATTAAAAAAGCTGTTGAAACATTATAAAATTTAAAAAGCCTCTGTAACAAGAGGCTTTTTTATTGTACTAATAGTCGTATCTTAACAATCAATAAAAAAATCAACTAATCATGGGAAACATTTTTTTGTATGTAGTGCTGTTTTTTGCATTCATACTATTTCTTTCATCATTCTTTACAGTTAAGCAGCAAACAGCTGCCATTATAGAACGATTTGGTAAATTTGGCAGTATAAGGCATGCAGGCCTTCACTGGAAAGTGCCTATTATCGATAAAATAGCAGGAAGGATAAACCTAAAAATACAACAGCTGGATGTAATTATAGAAACCAAAACAAAAGAGAACGTATTCGTTAAAATGAAGGTTTCTGTTCAGTTTAAGGTAATTCAGGAAAAAGTATATGAGGCATTCTATAAACTGGAATATCCTCATGATCAGATAACATCTTATGTATTTGACGTAGTTCGTGCAGAGGTACCTAAGCTAAGGCTTGACGATGTTTTTGAACGTAAGGATGATATTGCAATTGCAGTGAAAAGAGAACTTAACGATGCCATGACCACTTATGGTTATGATATTATCAACACACTAATAACAGATATCGATCCGGACATTCAGGTTAAAAATGCAATGAACCGTATTAATGCTGCCGACAGGGAAAAATCAGCTGCAGAATATGAGGCAGAGGCACAAAGGATTCGTATCGTTGCTAAAGCTAAAGCAGAGGCAGAAAGTAAAAGATTACAGGGTCAGGGTATTGCAGACCAAAGAAGGGAAATTGCAAGAGGTCTTGTAGAAAGTGTTGATGTTCTTAATAAAGTAGGTATTAATTCTCAGGAAGCATCAGCATTAATTGTTGTAACGCAACATTATGATACACTTCAGTCTATAGGTAGCGACACCAATTCTAATCTGATACTGTTACCTAACTCACCACAAGCAGGTACAGACATGCTTAATAACATGGTGGCTTCGTTTTCAGCTTCAAATCAGATAGGAGAAGCTATGAAAAAGCAGAACAAGAAAAAGAATACCAAAGATGAAGATTCTAGGTATATAGCTCCCAGACATGAGGATGAAGATGAAGATTCTAATGACAACGAGTAATAAAAAAAGCGGCTTTTAAAAGAGCCGCTTTTTTTATTTAAATATCTTTTTAAACAGGAAGGTCATTGCCAGGCTTTTTAACGGGCCTGCAAATAAGCTTAAAATGTTTAGTATTTTTTTAGGTGTATCCCCTATCATATTTTTTAACTGTAGACTTTCTTTAGTCTCTTCTACTTCTTTAAGCAGTTTATGATAGGCAAGATCTTTTTCAACCTTTAGTATTCTAAGGTCTTTATTGATTTCCTCGTAACTGGTGTAAATCTTTGATTTCATGGCTAATCGTAATCTTTAAAGAATATTCGTGAAAAGTTAGCCAGTAACGGTCCTTCGGTAAGTTTATCCTGGTACTTATATACTATAATGGCCAGTATTAAATAAATACCGCCTACAATAAGAAAACCATAGGCCATATTATCCAGGGCATACCCAATACCGATAGCTAAGGCAATTGAAAAAAACAGGGTAACAATCAGTAACATAATGGCTAAAAGAAACACTTTCAGCATTATGGAGGTTGATTTCATAAGAATCTTAAAACCCCAAAGCTTATAATACTTTAAGTTAGCATCAATAAGTTCTTTGGCCTGGTTTTTAAGATCCTCTGCATTTTCTTTTATTTCTTCAAATGCCATAAATAAAACAAATTAGTTTATTTGCCTGCAGCAGCTTTTGCTGTTCCTTTTAGTTCCTCAAGTTTTTTTTCAAGAGTAGCTATAATGTCTTCTTTTTTTTGTTCTACTGTAGAAACAAGATGATTTAATCCGGATTCGATATCAGCCGTAGAGTATCCAAACTTGCTTTTCACCTGTTCAGATAATTCATGAAGTTTATCTTTTATCTCATCTCTTTTATGATCATAACCGTCTTTAATTTTCTTTCGGGTTTTAGATCCTTCATCCGGAGCAAATAAAATTCCTACAGCAGCCCCTATCGCCGCACCTGCCAAAACTGCAAGTACTGTTTCTGTCTTACCAGCCATAATTTATGAATTTTTCAGTTAATAATTATAAAGGTAAAGACTTTAACATTTGTAGGATGTTAATGTGTAGTTAATTGAAGGCTAAATAAAACAAAAAATTAAAATAACGAGATTTAAAAGGGTTTTACAGGTAGCACCATATAAATACATTTCTTACAAAAAATTATCTCTTATAACTCATTTATAAAGGTCACTTTTAATAGTAAACGATTATAATATTTATTATAATAATAGTATTTATATATAATAAAAAACTCCGGATAACACCCGGAGTTTTAATAGAAAAAATTTATATGTTGTAGTCTATTCCTTACTTTCAATTTTTGCCCATGTATCTCTCAATCCAACCGTTTTGTTGAAAACTAAATTTTCAGATGTTGAATCTGGATCCACACAAAAATATCCTAAACGTTGGAACTGGAATCTGTCTCCGGAATTTGATTCCTTAAGGCTTGGTTCTAAATAACCTGTAATTACTTCCAAAGAATTTGGATTTAAATAGCTCTTAAAGTCAATTTCCTTATCTCCATCCGGATTTTCATGAGTAAATAACCTGTCATAAATCCTTATTTCAGCTTTTTCAGCATGTTGGATAGATACCCAGTGAATAGTTCCTTTTATCTTTCTTAAGCTGGCTTCTGTACCGCTACCACTCTTACTGTCAGTATCATAAGTACAGTGTATTTCAGTTATATTTCCATCTGCATCCTTAACAACACTTTCACCCTTAATGATATAAGCATTTTTAAGACGTACCTCCTTACCTAAGGATAAACGGAAGTATTTACGGTTAGCTTCTTCCATAAAGTCTTCTCTTTCAATATATAATTCTCGTGAAAAAGGAACTTTTCTAAATCCTGCAGCTTCATCTTCAGGATTGTTTTCTGCATCCAGCCATTCTTCCTGTCCTTCAGGATAGTTAGTTATAACAAGTTTTACAGGATCAAGTACTGCCATTACCCTTGGAGCTGTTTTGTTAAGGTCTTCCCTTACGCAAAACTCTAATACAGAAACATCTACAAGGTTCGTACGTTTAGCAATACCAATAGTATCAGCAAAATTCCTGATAGCCATTGGAGTATAACCCCTTCTTCTCATACCTGATATAGTAGACATTCTTGGGTCATCCCAACCGGTAACATGACCTTCCTGTACAAGTTGTAATAACTTACGTTTGCTTACTACTGTATGGCTAAGGTTTCTGCGCGCAAATTCACGTTGTTTTGGCCTCATCGATTTGTTATCATAAATCTGATCAAGGAACCAATCATATAACTCCCTGTGCATAAGGAACTCAAGGGTACAAAGTGAATGTGAAATCTGTTCAACATAATCACTTTCTCCATGAGCCCAGTCATACATCGGGTATATTTTCCAGTTGTCACCTGTTCTGTGATGATGTTTATGAAGTATCCTGTACATAATAGGATCACGCATAAGCATATTAGAAGATGACATATTTATTTTAGCTCTTAAAACATGAGTACCTTCAGGGAATTCACCATTCTTCATTTTCTCAAACAGTTCAAGGTTCTCTTCTACCGAACGATTCCTGTATGGACTTTCTGTTCCCGGTTGTGAAGGAGTTCCTTTTTGTTTAGCCATTTCTTCTGATGACTGGCTGTCTACATAAGCCAATCCTCTCTTAATAAAATCAACAGCCCAATCATATAATTGCTGGAAATAATCTGAAGCATAACGCTCTTCTGCCCATTGGTAACCTAACCATTCCACATCTTTCTTAATGGCATCTACATACTCCTGCTCTTCTTTTGCAGGGTTTGTATCGTCAAAACGAAGGTTAACAGGTGCATTATAACGTAATCCTAAACCAAAATTAAGGCATATGGAGCTGGCATGCCCAACATGCAGGTAACCATTAGGTTCCGGAGGAAAACGAAAACGAAGTTCATCTTTTGGCATTCCTTTCGCCAAATCATCTTCGATTATCTCTTCAATAAAATTCAGTGATTTTTCTTTTGTAGACATATACTATAAAATAATAAGATTGCAAAGGTATTTAAAAAACCCGACTTTAAAGAATATTTAAAACAGCATAAAAGGCTAATAAATTGTATTTTTACGCCACAATAATTTATTGCTATGGGAACCATAAAACTTAAAAATATACGCACATTTTCTTACCACGGCTGTTTAGTTGAGGAAAGTAAGATAGGATCTGATTACAGGGTAGATCTTGAAATAAAGGCAGATCTTAGAAAATCTATGGAAACAGATGAACTGGATGATACTGTTGATTATGTGCATCTTAACAAGATAGTTATAGAGGAAATGGCTATACGTTCTAAACTGTTAGAACACGTTGCAAAAAGGATAGTAAAAAGGATTTTTGATGAAATTCCGGCTGTATCAAGAATAATTGTAGGTGTTTCTAAAATCAATCCTCCTATTGGCGGAGATGTGGAAGCTGTAACAATTGAGTTAGAAGAGTACAGAACCTAAAGTTTTCATTAATAAATGATTAAAAAAAGATAAAACATTTTATCTTGCAGGAAGTTTACGGAAAAATAAATTTACCTTCAAAATTTCTTGCGTTACTGCAAAATATATGTAAATTTGCCAACCATAAACCTAATGGCATCGTGGCCGAGGGGCTTAGGCACAGGTCTGCAAAACCTGCTACAGCGGTTCGAATCCGCTCGATGCCTCCACAAAAAAAGCTATCATTTTCATGATAGCTTTTTTTATTTATTTATGTTTCTTAATTATTGTTTTCCAGCCTGTCTATAGCAGAATCCATTATCTTTCTTTCTGCCGGAAACCAACCCTGTACTAGCAGTGCAATACCAAAAATTATAAGTATGATACTTATCCCTTTTTTAATCTTGTTTATGTTATTCATGGTTAGTTTGCTTCTTAACTGCTTAGCCAGCATTATTTTACCTATATCAATAAGTAAATAAGTACATATAACCGCAGTAAAGAAAATAAATATCCTTGTAGGATCTAAATCAAGCTGAGGGCCCCAGGTAATGATGATGGCAAGCCAAAACCCTAATACACCAATATTAATGAAATTAAGAAGGAAACCTTTAGCAAACAGACTGAAGTAGTTCTTTTTGATAATATCGCGTGAGGCGTCGTCTATTATCTCATTTTTAGCCGATTTATTAATCTTTATAAAAGAAATAATACCGTATGTAACCATAATGAGCCCGCCAAAAGTAAATAAGGCAGGCTCATCTTTAATATTCTGAAGCAATTTATAACTACTGAAATAAGCAATAAGAATAAATATAATATCGGAAAATATAGCTCCTAAATCAAACGCTAATGCGGCTCTAAAACCTTTAACAACACTCGTTTCCAGTAATACAAAAAAAACTGCTCCGGGCATTATACTCAAGAAAAAACCTAAAGATACGGCGCTTAAAATATCCTGTAACATCAATTAAATTTAATTGATGCAAGTTACTACTTTAAATTTTTAAATAAAACCATCAAAAAGCTTAAAAACTATGTTTATCTGATGATATTTAACTCACCATCAGGAGCTGTATTATCATTTACTTTTTTAGGATTACCATAAACATTTAATTCCGTACCTGAAGCAACCGTTGCGTTAACCATTTCTGTAGCATAAATAGATACCTCTGCTCCTGATGCTACAACTGCAGAACTGTTTTCTGTTTTAAACTTGTCTGCATTAAGTTCAGCACCCGATGCTACATGAACCTCAAAGTTTTTTGCCTTCCCACTAAGATGAATTTCAGATCCTGAAGCTGCTGCAATACTCACATTATCAGCATCTGCCTTAAGGTTAACCTCTGAACCATCGGCAACACTAACATTCAGGTTTTTGGTTTTAATGTTATCTTTTACATTTACTTCAGCCCCACCGGCAATAGCAATAACTTCAATAGTACTGTTATAATAAATAGTAAGTTCTACTCCGTCAGATTCATTACTGATAGCCAGGTTACCCTCTACGGTACCTATTTTAATATCATCCTCATTACCTTCTGTAATAACCACTTTATTGTCTGAAGATTTTACAAGTGTGATTTCCATACTTCCGCTAATAGCAAGATTAGAAAAACCTTTTATGTTTTTAGTAGTTTGTGCTCCCGCAAACTGAAATACTGCTATTGCAGCACATACAAATAATGTTTTCATGGTATAATAATTATGATTGATACCACTAAAGACAGTATTGATATACTGATTGTTACAGTTATAATAAAAAAATCCCGAAAGCTTTACACTTTCGGGATTCTGTATTTTATATTATCAAGGCTATTTACATGATATTGATATCACCTCCTGCGGTATTCTTTTGGTTAACCTGTTTAGGACTGCCAAAAACATCTATATCACCTCCGGCAGTAGTTTCGGCATCTACAAAATCAGTAGCATAAACATCTGCCTCCCCTCCTGCTTTAATGCCTATTGTAGTTTGTTTAGTTGTTAAATCCTTAGAATTTAAAATACCACCATAACTAATACTAACATCATGGTTATCAGCAGTACCGGTAATAGTAACTATACCGCCCGATTTAATTTTACTTTTAAGCTTTTGTACATCAAGATTAAGCTTTACCTCTGCCCCTTCTTTTACATTAAGTTCAAAAGCAACGCTTTTAAAAGTATCCTGAGAAGAAACATAAGCACCTTCGCTGGCTTCAATCTGATCTACATTTTTGTAATATAAAGTAACTGAAATATCATCGCCCTGAAGCAGTTTGGAAAACTTCATACGGATTTTTACCTCACCATTTTTATTTACAACTTCCACATCTTTAGAGTCATGTCCGGAAATAAGAATCTTATTTTCATCAGACTGAACCATTAAAACATGAATCTGGTCAAACACCTTTACGGTAGAAAAATCTCCAAGGTTTCTTGTTTCCTGAGCAAAAATGCTACCTGAAACAAGTAGTAAAGCTACAATGAATTTTTTCATAATTTATTGATTTTGATTGATTACTCCTTCTTACCAAGGAACTGAAAATCAAGCTGCTTTTTAACCAGGTCGGCATTTTTCACTTTTACATAAACTTCATCACCCAGCTGTAATAAATTATGGGTTACCTCACCTACTAAAGCATATTGCTTTTCATCAAAAGTGTAATAATCATCTTTAATTTCACGAATGCGGCACATACCTTCACATTTGTTAGAAACTATCTCCACATAAATACCCCATTCGGTAACACCTGATATCACACCTAAGAATTCCTCGTCCTTATGATCCAGCATGTACTTAACCTGCATGTATTTAATACTGTCACGCTCTGCATTGGCAGCCAGGTTTTCCATGTTAGACGAATGGTTGCATTTTTCCTCATAAGCTTCTTCATCAACCGATTTGCCTCCATCCAGATAGTGTTGCAGCAATCTGTGTGCCATAACATCCGGATAACGCCTTATGGGCGATGTAAAATGCGAATAATAATCAAATGCAAGTCCGTAATGTCCTATGTTTTCGGTAGAATACTTAGCCTTACTCATAGTTCTTATCGCTAAGGTATCTACAAGATTCTGTTCTTTTCTTCCCTGTACTTCTGCCAATAAATTATTAAGCGATTTAGAAATAGCATCTTTTGATTTAAAGTTGATGCTATAACCAAACTTAGAGATTACAGTTTGCAGGTTAATAAGCTTATCCTCATCCGGTTCATCGTGAATACGGTAAACAAAAGTTTTTTGAGGTTTTTGCTTTCCTATAAATTCTGCCACCTTACGGTTAGCTAAAAGCATAAATTCTTCAATAAGATGATTGGCATCTTTAGCTACTTTAAAGTAAACGCCTATTGGTTCTGCCTCTTCATTTAAATTGAACTTAACTTCCACTTTATCAAAAGAAATGGCACCATGCTGCATACGTTTTCTACGCATAATCTTAGCCAGGTCATCAAGCTTTAATATAGCTTCCTGTATATCATTGCTTATCTGGTACTCCTCCCCTGTTAATGAAACATCTGCAGGAATGGTATTTCCTTTTGTCTCGATAACACTTTGTGCTTCCTCATAAGCAAAACGCTGATCGGAATAAATAGCCGTACGTCCAAACCACTGGTTTACTACTTCTGCTTTTTCATTAAGCTCAAATACGGCAGAGAAAGTATATTTCTCTTCGTTAGGCCTTAGTGAACAGGCAAAGTTTGACAGTACTTCCGGAAGCATAGGTACTACCCTGTCTACCAGGTAAACAGAGGTTGCCCTGCTGTAAGCTTCTTCGTCCAGTAGGGTACCTTCTTCAAGATAGTACGATACATCGGCGATATGAATACCTACTTCATAATTACCGTTTTCAAGCTTTTGGAACGATAAGGCATCATCAAAATCCTTTGCATCTTTAGGGTCTATGGTAAAGGTAAGTACCTTACGCATATCCCTCCTGTTTGCAATCTCTTCTTCTTTGATTGATGTATCTATCTTTTGTGCATAGGCCTCGACATCCACAGGGAAGTCGTAAGGAAGCCCGTATTCGGCCAAAATAGCGTGTATCTCGGTATTGTGCTCACCAGGGCGTCCAAGTACCCTTAAAACCTCTCCAAAAGGGCTGTCTGCCTTTTCAGGCCAGTCTTCTATCTTTACAAGTACAACATCTCCGTTTTCGGCATTGCCTAATTTATTCTTAGGAACAAAAATATCAGTATACATTTTAGGGTTTGCAGTACTTACAAAAGCAAAGTTCTTTTGTATATCAATAACGCCTACAAATTCTGTTTTGGCCCTTTCAATAATTTCAACTACCTCTCCTTCAGGTCTTCTTCCTCTTCTTCGGTTATAGATATAAACCTTAACCTTGTCTCCGTCTAAAGCTTTATTAAGGTTACCGGTAGGTATAAAAACATCGTCTTCAAGTTCTGTAGATACAAAATAGGCAGTTTTCCTGCTGGTCATATCTATAGTTCCTTCAATATAATCGGCTTTAGATATAACCCTGTATTTCCCTCTTTCCACTTCTTCAATCTTTTCTTTAGAGGCAAGGTATTTTAACTCTTTTATAATCTCGTTTCTGCTTTTTGTATCGTTAAGTTCAAGAGCAGCTGCTATCTGCTTGTAGTTAAATAGCTTATTGGGATCTTTAGAGAGTATTTTAAAAATCTTTCTGGAAAAGTCTTTTTCCATCTTTACGGTTGGTTTTCCGTTTCTTTTTTTACTCATATATATTTTAATAATGCTGAAAATTACAAATTACTTACAGAATAGTTACCACAATTAATGAAATAATAACTTTTACTTACTAAATTTATAGGGATAATACTGAACCTCATTTACATATGACAAATTTTATAGTAGCAGCTGTATACAGCTATCCGCATGAAATTACCATACTGAAGCACTTATTAACAGAGGCCGGTATAAGCTTTTATTTCGAGAACGAAACCATTACGGGCCTCGCTCCTTTCTATTCGCACGCACTGGGAGGAATCAAACTCAAAGTACATCCTAACGATCTGGAAACCGTAAAAGAGATACTCAGCAACTTTGAAGATCAATCCAATTTAAAAATCGTCTGATCAAAAGTTATAAAGGTTTTCAACATTCATTAAAAACAAAAAAAGCTTTTTTAAAATTTTGAAATCTTTATGATGATGATTATTGCGTGTTAATAACGGGTATAACTTTCTTCCGATTTGTTTTTTAAGTGAGTTATACAATTTTATACAAAGGTATTAACAAAGTTAAGAAATTGTAAACAATTCAAAATAAAGGTTTTTTGTAAAAAGGGGTACAGGTTATTAACAATGGTTAATTAGTGTTTTTTAATTGTTTTGTTTGAAAACTTACCCTGTTAATTGCTGTTAATAACCCTTGTTAACCTTTTCATAACTTTCAAAGAAAAAGTAAGAAATAAATTTGGATAGGAAGGTTAGGTTTTGGATTACGAAAATTTTCAATAGGTTCTCAAAAATTTTACTTTTTTCTATTTAAAGTTATGAACAATAACTGTTAAAATTTAACTACTTAGTTTTCAGTACATTTACATATTCTGTTAACAATTCAAAAATTTAACATTTTTACAGAAAGTCAAGGTGCTGAAAATCAGGCAGGAAAGATAAATTAACTTGCTATACTATTAAGGATGCTTAATTCTTGGTAACTTTGCAGGGTAAATTTAATATTTAATTACAGCAGAAACGTATGAAAATTTCAATTGGTAACGACCACGCAGGTCCTGACTATAAAAAAGCCATTGTAAAATACCTGGAGGACAAAGGTATAGAAGTTATTAACCACGGTACAGATACTTTTGACAGTGTAGACTATCCAGACTTTGTACACCCGGTTGCTAATGATGTTGAAAACGGTGTTGCCGATTTTGGTATTATTATATGTGGTAGCGGTAACGGTGTTGCCATGAGTGTTAACAAACACCAGAAAATTAGGGCTGCACTATGCTGGATAAAAGAAATCGCGGCGCTGGCGCGCCAACATAACGATGCTAATATTATTAGCATACCTGCCCGTTACACTTCTATACAACAGGCAATAGAAATGGTAGACACGTTTTTAAACACCGATTTTGAAGGCGGAAGACACCAGAACAGAGTAAACAAAATACCTTGTTAAAAACATAAATTGTAGTGAGCGGGCACCATCATCATCGTATACATAAACATGAGGTTGAGGGAAAAAACCTGCTTTTTTCCATATTGCTCAATACACTAATAACAATAGCCCAGGTTGTGGGAGGAATAATTTCCGGCAGCCTGGCCTTATTGTCTGATGCGTTGCATAACTTTAGCGATGTACTTTCGCTGGTAATAAGTTATGTGGCCCATAAACTCTCCCGAAAAAAAGCCACCATTTCCCAAACCTTTGGGCTTAAGCGATCAGAGCTTATTGCGGCTTTTGTAAATTCCCTTACTCTTGTTCTTGTAGCCATTTACCTTATTTATGAGGCAATTACCCGTTTTTTTGAACCGGTTATTATCAAGCCGGGGCTGGTTATATGGTTGTCGGTTTTAGGTATCGTAGTAAACGGACTTTCGGTACTGTTGCTTAAAAAGGATGCCGACCATAACCTGAACATGAAATCGGCTTACCTGCACTTATTAACAGACATGATGGCATCGGTAGCCGTACTGGTAGGCGGTATAATGATGAAGTATTTTGAACTGTACTGGGTAGACGGGGTTATGACACTTATTATTGCCATTTACCTGGTAGTAGTAGGGGCAGACCTGTTATTAAAATCCACCAAAATGCTGATGCTGTTCACGCCCGAATTTATAGACATTAAAGCCATAGTTAGGGAAGTACACAAAATTGAGGGTGTTAATAAACTGCACCACATTCACGTTTGGCACCTAAACGAGGAAGAACTGCACCTGGAAGCACATTTAGACTGTACGCACGATATTACACTATCGCAGTTTAATGTACTGTTACAGGATATTGAGGATGTGTTGTATGAAAAATTTGGCATTAACCACGTTAACATACAGCCCGAATTTAAAAAGGAAGATCCTAAGGATTTTATTGTTCAGGATTAAAAAAACTGAAGCTATTTATAACTTCAGTTTTGATAAAATTTATTTCTTTTCAATTTTTACAAGCCCTTGTCTTGTAGCCAGTAAAATATTTCCGTTATTATCCAAAATTACTTTTGATATGTAAGAAGTAGGAATGTCAGAATTTTTATTATGGTAATTTTCCCACCCGTCTTTTAAATCATATCTTACTAAACCTGCATTATTAGTAGTTATCCACAAAACGTTTTCCTTTTTATCATAAACCAGACTGTTAGCATGATCAGAAGGCATTCCTGAATTTTCAATACTAAGAAGATTAAAAATTCCATTATTTGACCAAACTGCAATTCCTTCAACATAATTTAAAGTTTTGCTGTCTTTTCTGTCATATTCAAATAAAGTAAAGTATAGATTTCCCTTAGGATCTTCGTCCATAGAGCTAATACATTTACCTTTAAGTAATGTTTTTGTTTTTTCAAAGTTAGTAACAACGCCATTTTCATCAATCATTGCTGTACCCTCATAAGTCCCTATCCAAAGTCTGTTTTTAGAATCTCTTTTTACAAAGAAAACTCTATTAGAAGGGAGTCCTTTAGTATTATCTTTATTTAAGACTGACCATTTGTTATTTTTTAAAATAGCCAAACCTTCATTTGAACATACATAGATTTCATTTGAGTTTGGATTGTTTATAACTTCATGTATTCCGTCTAACCCTATATCTTCAGAAGTATATATTGACCATTTTTTATCATCATAACTGTATAAATTATTTTTAGCATAGACCCATTTAGTATCATTATTATCAATAGCTAAAGATGAGTAACCAAAATATTTCCCTTTATCAGTAATATCCTGCTCTGTTCGGGTAAAATTTTTACCGTTAAACTGAACTAAACCTTCATCAATTGTAAGCCATATAATACCATTTTTTGATATGGCTATGTTATTTGTCATATTATTCGGAAGGTCAGAATTTTTTGAATTCCAAACAGTTATATTATAGTTTTTTAAATTGTCATTTGTATACGTGTAATGGTCATTAGATACTTTCGGATCAACGGGTTTATCGAAAGACTTCATAAAAGCATCCATATCAACCCGTTCAATTTCTCCGGTAAGCTTATTATTCTCAATTTTAAAAATAAAGTTAACTGACGTTTTTTCTATTTTCTCACCATCGGTTTCTGCAGGTATCCACTTATTGAACTTATTAAGTTCATCAATAATTTTTTGGGATATAAAGCTTTTCGAATTGTCGGTGTGACTAAGAACACAACCTCTACCTTTTTTATCTATTAAAACCTGAAATTTGACAGCTCCTTTAATACCTTTTAAATTAAGTGATTTATTAAGAGTGCTTAGCATTTTTGAAAATTCATTTTCGTCATATCCTGCTTTTATATCACCGCAGTCAAGACAAAAGCTATCTGTTTTACAATTTTCTAATTTTACGGGAAATAAATTTTGAGCTGATAAATTAATTGAAAAGGCTATTGAAGCAATTAATATTAAGGTCTTTTTTTTCATTATTTAGGTGCGTGTTTTAAAATTAGGGACGAATATAGGATTAATTAATTATAGATTTAAATATTTATTTTACCCTTATTTTCCAGCACTTTGACACAAATGCCGTAAAAATGCCGTAGTAAAACCGCTATCAAATGCCTACCTTGGTCAATAATTTTGTCCCATAACTTTAAATCAAAAAATTATGGAAACCATTGGAAAAAGAATTGCCGAAATAAGAAAGCAAAAAGGGTTAACCCAGGAAGAGGTAGCCGAGATTGCCAGGATAAATTTACGCACACTACAGCGTATAGAAAAGGAAGAAACCGAACCCCGTGGCAACAGCCTTAAAGGGATATGCGAAGCCCTTGAGATTAACATAGAGGATTTGGTAGATTACGGTAAAACCGAAGACAGGACCTATTTGGTATACATGCACCTTTCGGTAATGAGTTCGGTAGTGATACCGCTGGGTAATATAATCCTTCCGCTTATATTATGGCTTAACAAAAGAGACAGGATAGTTTCGGTAGCGGGGCAGGGTAAGAACATATTAAACTTCCAGATATTTTGGACGGTATGTTTTTACTTATTGATATTTGCTTTTGCCTTTTGTAAGATTATGCACTACCCGTTTAACCCGTTTCTGTTTGTAGGTTTATTAATTGGTGTGGGTACTTTTAACTTCCTGTATCCGGTATATGCGGCGGTAAGGGTAAGTAGAGGGTCCGTTAAAAACTTCTGGCCGGCACCCATTAAATTTATAAAATAAGAACACTATGTTTGTAGTCCTTATTCTATAATAATGACAAACATCCAATTCATTTCGGGGCAGGTTACCGCCCCTGTAAAAAGCATTGAAAACACCTTACAGCTGCTAAACGAAGACTGTACTATTCCTTTTATTGCACGTTACCGTAAAGACAGGACGGGCAACCTTGATGAGGTGGTTATAGAACAGATTGCAAAGCTTAGCCAGGCGTATGAGGCTATTGTAAAGCGTAAAGAAGCGATTTTAAAGAGTATTGAGGAGCAAAACGGGCTAACGCCCGATTTAAAGCAGAAAATCGATGCCAGCTTTGATATGACCGAACTGGAGGATTTTTACCTTCCGTTTAAAAAACGCAAAAAGACCAAAGCCGATACCGCACGCGAAAACGGACTGGAGCCGCTTGCAAAAATTATCATGGCTCAAAACAGCGATGACATCGATTTTATAGCATCAAAATACCTTAACGATAAAGTGGCAAATGAAGACGAGGCGCTGCAGGGTGCCCGCGACATTATTGCCGAATGGATAAACGAGAACCTTTATGTGCGTAAAAACCTGAGAAGGATGTACGGCCGTAAGGCAGAAATTACCACTAAAAAGGTTAAGGATGCCGACGAGGAGAAAGCCAAAAAGTTTGAGCAGTATTTAGACTGGAGCGAAAACCTTGCAAAAGCCCCGTCACACAGGGTACTTGCAATGCTCAGGGCCGAAAACGAAGGCGTTATCAAGTTTAAGGTAGAGATAGACAGCGACGAAGCACTCGATTTTATGGAGCAGGCTGTTATAAAAAATAACCGCGAAACCGCGGGCCAGCTAAAGCTGGCCATTAAGGACAGTTACAAGAGGCTGCTGGCACCTGCCATTTCTAACGAGGTGCTGCAGGAAGCCAAAGCAAAGGCCGATGCTACCGCTATAGGTGTTTTTGCCGGAAACTTAGGGCAGTTATTACTGGCTCCGCCACTGGGAGAAAAGAGGATACTGGCATTAGACCCGGGATACCGTACAGGTTGTAAGGTGGTTTGCCTTGACGAAAAAGGAGACCTGCTGTACAATGAGACCATTTTCCCGCATCCGCCGCAAAATGAGAGTGCCATTGCCATGAAAAAAATACGTTCTATGGTAAATGCCTATAAAATAGATGCCATATCTATAGGAAACGGAACCGCATCGCGCGAAACCGAACATTTTATCAAGAAAATCGCCTTTGACAAGCCTATACAAGTATTTGTAGTAAGCGAGGCAGGGGCATCGGTGTATTCGGCATCAAAAATAGCAAGGGACGAGTTTCCTAATTATGATGTAACCGTGAGGGGAGCTGTGTCCATAGGCCGCAGGCTGAGCGATCCGCTTGCCGAGTTGGTAAAAATCGAGCCAAAGGCGATTGGTGTGGGTCAGTACCAGCACGATGTAGACCAGGGCAAACTGAAAGAGGAACTGGATACTGTGGTAATGCGATGTGTGAACTCGGTAGGGGTTAATATCAATACGGCCAGTAAATCACTGTTAGGGTATGTTTCGGGTATAGGCGAAAAGCTGGCCGAGAACATTGTAAACTACCGTAGTGAAAATGGTCCGTTTGAAGACAGGAAACAGCTTAAAAAAGTACCAAGGCTGGGAGATAAGGCCTACCAGCAGGCGGCTGCTTTCGTAAGGATACCGAATGCCAAAAACCCGCTGGATAACTCGGCTGTACACCCTGAAGCATACAGCATTGTGGAGAAAATGGCGAAGGACATGAAGCTTAAAACAGCCGACCTTGTTTCGAATAAAGAAGCTATTGCAAAAATTTCGGTTACCAGTTATGCTACCGAAGATGTAGGGGTACTGGCACTAAAGGATATTTTAAAGGAACTTGAGAAACCGGGACTTGACCCGAGGAAATCGGCAAAGGTATTTGAGTTCGACCCTAACGTAAGGACAATAAACGACCTGCGTACAGGGATGATATTACCGGGAATTGTAAACAACATTACTAATTTTGGCTGCTTTGTGGATATAGGCATCAAAGAAAGCGGACTGGTACATATCTCACAGCTTAAGGAAGGCTTTGTGAGCGATGTGAATGAAGTGGTAAAACTGCATCAGCATGTTGAGGTAAAGGTTCTTGAGATTGATGATGCAAGAAAAAGAATACAACTTACCATGATATTGTAAAAATCTATAAATTAGCATTTAACAAATTTTAACAACCTTATCATTAAGGACGATTCAACACTATTTGCCTTTTTAGGGGCATACTTTTTCTTCATTTTAGCTATTGTAATATTTATGATAGTTTGCAAATGGAAAATTTATCAAAAGGCTGGAAAACCGGGATGGGCCAGCATTGTGCCTATTTATGGAACACTTGTTTTTCTTGAAATTATAAGGAAACCATGGTGGTGGTTTTTCCTTCTTATAATACCGGGGGTTAACTTCATATTTGGTATTTGGGCAACAAATTTATTATCAAAAAGCTTTGGAAAAAACGAAGGCTTTACGATAGGGCTTATATTTCTATCAATTGTTTTCTACCCTATATTGGCTTTTGACAAGTCTATACAGTACATCTACAACACTAATGAAGTAGATCATATCGGTCAGAATAACTAATCATAACAGATATAAACAAAAAAACCTCTAAGCAAATACTTAGAGGTTTTTATTATAATAAAAGGGATATTATAATTTATTTTCTTCTTTTTGAGACTGTTCGTTTCTCGAGTTTGCAGGTTGGTCTTCTCTTGCTGCATCTTTAAATTCCTTAATACCAGACCCCAGCCCTCTCATTAATTCAGGAATTTTCTTTCCGCCAAAAAGCAGTACAATTAAGACTACAACTATGGCTATCTGCCATGGGCCAACTGCTCCTAAAAAAATTGCTAACATGTTCATAATTATAATAAATAAAATGATTATTTGCGACAAAGTTAAATATAAAATAATTTACAATAACTATTTACGGCAATTATTTGGTATTGGTTTTCGTTAATTAACAAAAAAATTGATGTATAATACCAAAACATTAGCTATAATAAGAGCTGGCGTATTATTATATTTGTCAAATTAAACAAAAAGTATGTCGGGCAAAAGACGAAAAAGGCAGTTAATAAAGAAAAAGCTTTTTACAAAAAACCGCCTTGTAATTTTAAATGAAGATTCCTTTGAGGAGATATTCTCCTTAAAGCTTAACCTTATGAATGTTTTTGTGGGGATAACGGTTATAAGTATCGTGATGATTGCCCTAACAACCTATATAATCGCATTTACCCCTTTAAGAGAATACATACCGGGATATTCGTCGGCTAAGCTGAAAAAGGAAGCAACCGATAACGCTATAAAATCAGACTCGCTTCAAAAAGTGCTTAATGCCAATACGGCCTATTTAAATTCCATTAAAAAGGTACTTACTGGTGACCTTGAACATACCAAACTGGACAGGGATTCCATAATAGCGGCAGAGCATAACGATGCTGTGGCAGATTTAGCCCCTAAAGAGGCAGAACTCAAGCTAAGGGAAGAGGTTGCGCTTGAAGATAAATACAACCTGTTTGAAAAATCGCAGCCAAAGGTGAACCTTGTACTTTTTCCGCCGGCAAAAGGACATATAACCGAAAATTACAATGCTAAGGAGAAACACTTCTCGGTAGATATAACATTGGTTAACGATACTCCGGTAAAATCGATAGCGGCAGGTACGGTATTGTTTGCCGACTGGACCCCAACAAAAGGAAATGTAATTATAGTACGTCATAACGATGGTATTATCTCTATATATAAAAGGGTAGCATCATTAAGTAAAACACAGGGAGACGTTGTTAAGTCGGGTGAGGCTATTGCCACCGCCGGCACACCACCTACAAACGGAGGGGGAGCTAACTTTGAGTTTGAATTATGGAAAGACGGATATCCTATTAACCCAACACAATTTATTGATTTTGAATAACAGCCTATGTCTATAAAATCGTTTGCAGCTAAATTATTTGCCAAAAAGGTATACAATGATACCCAAAAATGGGCAAAGCACCCTGTGGAAACGCAACAGCAGGTTTTAAAAATGCTGATTGAAAATGCCTTGGGGACGCAGTTTGGCAAAGACCATCATTTTGAAGGTATAAAAAAGCATTCAGATTTTGTAAAACATGTACCTGTAAGGGACTATGAGGATTTAAAACCCTATATAGAAAAGGTTGTAAAAGGAGAAGAAGATATAGTATGGCCGGGCAAGCCGTTATATTTTGCCAAAACATCGGGGACTACCTCGGGCGCAAAATACATTCCGCTTACCAAAGAATCGATGCCGTATCATATTCAGGCCGCAAGAGATGCCATATTACACTACATCCATGAAACAGGTAAAGCCGCTTTTGTAGACGGTAAAATGATATTTCTACAAGGTAGCCCTGAGCTTGAGGAAAAGCACGGTATTAAGTTTGGACGACTTTCGGGCATTGTTGCCCATTTTGTACCGGCTTATCTGCAACGGAATCGTATGCCAAGCTGGGAAACCAATTGTATAGACGATTGGGAGCAAAAAGTAGATGCTATAGTAGAGGAGACATACAACGAGAATATGACCGTAATATCGGGCATACCGTCGTGGGTACAAATGTATTTTGAAAGGCTTGAGAAAAAAGGAAGTAAAAAAGTAGGCGAGATATTTAAAAACTTTAGCCTGTTTATATATGGGGGGGTTAACTATGAGCCTTACCGTGCAAAATTTGAAAATCTTATCGGGCGTAAAGTAGACAGTATAGAACTGTTTCCTGCATCCGAAGGTTTCTTTGCCTATCAGGATACCCAAACCAAGAAAGGAATGTTGTTGTTGCTTAACTCCGGTATCTTTTATGAGTTTATAAAAGCGGATGAGTTTTTTAACGAACATCCTAAGCGTTACACCATAGGCGAAGTGGAATTAGGTATTAATTATGCTATGATTATTTCTACCAATGCCGGATTGTGGGGTTACAATATAGGAGATACCATACAGTTTACTTCATTAAGTCCGTACAGGATAGTGGTAAGCGGCAGGATTAAGCACTTTATATCTGCCTTTGGTGAGCATGTTATTGGGAAAGAGGTGGAAAGTGCACTTAAAGAAGCAATGGAAGGGACAGATGTTAGTGTAAACGAGTTTACGGTAGCCCCTCAGATAAACCCTGAAAGCGGACTTCCTTACCATGAGTGGTTTATAGAGTTTGAAAAAGAACCGGCAGATATGGATGCCTTTTCTCTTGCAATAGATAAGGCCATGAGAAAACAAAATGTTTATTATGATGATTTAATATCGGGTAATATACTACGTACGGTAGTTATTACAAAAGTGCCCAAAAATGGTTTTCAGGAATACATGAAATCCATAGGTAAACTGGGAGGCCAAAACAAACTGCCAAGGTTGTCTAACGACAGAAAAATAGCCGATGCCTTAAAAGCATAAAAAAGCATTCATAATTTCGTTAAATACATAAAAACTTCAGTCAAAATAAAAATCCTACATTTGCCAATAAACACATAAGAGTATGCAGGGACTTAAAAATACATCTCGATCTAAAGCACAGGAATCATCTGCTGCCATAGAGCGTTTGTATATAACCATGCGTCACCTTTTAAACAGGGGATTTTATAAGCCCATGGGGGTTTCGGGCGATACCCTTAGGGAAGCACTTTTGTTGTTAAGACCCGAAATATACGGCTCTATAGCCGAGGAAAAAGCAGAGCTTAATGGATTACTTTATGTAATAGAACGTTTACCCATAGGGATAGAGGAATGCCGTTTTATCAATTTAACGTCTGACGAAGGTTATTCCAAATCTCACTTTAAGGCTATCGTACCGCCTAAGCGAAGGAGAAACTGCTACCGTATAGATGAGGAGCAGATGAATGTGGAGATTACCCGCGGGCGTTCGGATATTTATGATATACTAACCCACCTCACCTTTATTTTTATAGAATCGCATAAAATAAAGAGCAGGGTACTTATAGATGATAACGGAGAAATTACTCACGACTGGTACAAACTGGAACAGGTAGTACTTCAAAAAACCAAAAAACTTAACCCTGTAGAGCGCGAAAAAGCGATATCACATGTTTCGGGTGTATTGGGAAGGACATTCTCTGAAGTACTCGATATCTATGATGCTTTTGGTTCTGCTGAAGCGCCGGACAGGTTCCTGCAGATTGTATACTGGTTAGGGAAGCTGGCTATTGATGAGGCAATGGGCGGTGCAAAAAGAACCATAACCTTTAGCCCTATATTAAGGGAAAGATTAGGCCACCATATACATGGTGAAATATGGGCAAATAATATAAAGACCATTTTAAAGCAAAACGGACTTTTAGAGAGGCCTATACACATTATAAGTGCAAACATGCACAGTGTAAAGAATTCTTTCTTTGCCGATTATGTACTTGGAAAGGAATATAAAGGGAAAAGTGATTTCTTTATTTTTGAGGAAC
The DNA here is from genome assembly GCF_008000935.1 of Flavobacterium alkalisoli. Classification (NCBI taxonomy): domain Bacteria; kingdom Pseudomonadati; phylum Bacteroidota; class Flavobacteriia; order Flavobacteriales; family Flavobacteriaceae; genus Flavobacterium; species Flavobacterium alkalisoli. Next base: position 921,285 of record NZ_CP042831.1, on the reverse strand, counting down.
TAAGCAAAGCCGGAAACGGGGAACTTAGGGCAAGGGTAGAGGAAGAGGCGCTTAAAAACGGAATGATATTTATACCCGATGCATCGGGTACTAATATAGATGTACAGGTTTTTGATACGGCAGGCATAGATTTTTCTAAAACACCTTTTAAACTGGCCGAAAAAAATTCGGAGAGACCGGTAATAATCGTAATGGATTATGCTTTTGGAGAACAGGCTTACGAAACCATAGATGAGCTTTTAAAACCGTTTAAGGAACATAAGGTAAAAACCTTTCTCGATGTAGAATCGGTTTCCATAATGGGTAAAGCCGGAATACTGGAAGGGAACAAGGGAGATATAATGATACCTTCGGCACACATTAACGAGGGGACAGGAGATAATTACCCGTTTGAAAACGATTTAAAACCTGAAATGCTGGAAGGGCAGGGTATACCCGTATATTCGGGACCTATGGTAACCGTTTTAGGCACTTCATTACAAAACAGGGACCTGCTTAAATTTTTTAATGAGTCTACCTGGGGTGTTATTGGTCTTGAAATGGAAGGAGCCTATTACCAGAAAGCAATACAGTCGGCTTCAAAAATAAGAAAGAGCATTAATCCCGATGTAAAGGTGAGATATGCTTATTATGCTTCAGACAATCCGTTAGAAACCGGTAGTACACTGGCTTCGGGAGGACTTGGAACATCAGGGGTTAAACCAACCTATTTAATAACAATCAAGATTTTAGAACAAATTTTTAATGTCACCTAACTATGGCAGAAAACACTAACAGTCCTTATGATAAGGAATTGGATTTTAATTATGTGTCCGGAAAAGTAAAAGGTTATTTTACTAAAACCGGCGATTCTTTTTTTAATGCAGTGCAGTTTGTAAAGCGTAACATTATTGTTCTTGTAATACTTTTTATTGCAGGAGTTGGTTTTGGTTATTATAAAGACTACAAAAAAGGGCCATATTTCAAGAACCAGATTTTTGTTATCCCTAATTTTAAAAGTGTGGATTACCTGTACTCTCAGGCTGATTTCCTTAATTCAAGGGTTGGGGATTCTACTTTTTTCAGCAATTTAGGAATTAACAGTACTAAACAGGTTAGAAAAGTTAAGGTAGAACCGGTTGTTGACATCTATGATTTTGTAAGAGAAAATGATAACCTTAAGTTTCAGATACTTAAACTTATGGCAGATAATGGTGACATAAACAAGATAATGGAAGATGATGTTACCAGTAAGAACTATAAGTTTCACGTTATTAACTATTATTCTTCTGAGTGGTCTACCCAACAGACTGTTGACGGAATAATGAAATTTTTAAATAACGATCCTTTTTTAGAATCCATGCAAAAAGAATGGACAAAAAATATGGAAATAAAGATTGCTGCAAACGACACATTATTAAAACAGATAGATGGTATTCTGGACAGTTATGCTAAAAAAATGTCAGGCAACTCTGTTGTGTTCAATGAGGAAAAAGCTCTTGATGAGGTTTTAAAAGAAAAGCAAAAACTGGTAGATGAACAGGCAAGAAACCGCGTGGATCTTGTTAACTATTCGAAGATAATTAAAGACGGTAGTGCTGTGCTTAATATTAATGAGCCAACACTTTTAAGAGGAAAGATGAAAATGATTTACCCAGTGGTATTTGTAGCGGTATTCGTGCTGTTAGCATGGTTTTTATCCTTCTATAAAAGACAGGTAAACAAAAGAAAGATTGTAATAACAGAGAATGAATAAAGCGATATTAGTAACAGGAGGAGCCGGATTTATAGGAGCTAACTTTGTAGAATATTTTTTAGAAGAGAATAAGGATATTCTGTTAGTAAACCTTGATAAACTTACTTATGCCGGAGATTTGGCAAACCTTAAGGAAGCCGAAGGCAATCCTAATTACAAATTTGTACAGGGAGATATTTGTGACAGGGAACTGGTAAATAAACTTTTTAAAGAGTATGACTTTAGGGGTGTAATACATTTTGCGGCCGAATCGCATGTGGATAATTCTATTTCGGGGCCGGAAGCATTTATTAAAACCAATGTAGTGGGAACATTCAACCTTTTGGATGCTGCCCGCAATCACTGGATGGATGCTCCTAACCAATATAAAGAAGAATATAAAGATTGCCGTTTTCACCATATTTCTACCGACGAGGTATATGGTACGTTAGGGGCAGAGGGATTGTTTACGGAAGAGACACCGTATGCACCTAATAGCCCATACAGTGCTTCAAAAGCATCCAGCGATATGGTAGTAAGAAGCTATTTTCATACCTACGGAATGAATGTAGTAACTACTAACTGTTCTAACAATTACGGACCAAAACAGCATCAGGAAAAGCTTATCCCAACTATTATCAGAAAGGCCGTTTCGGGAGAAAATATTCCTATTTACGGTAAAGGAGATAATGTAAGAGACTGGTTATATGTACTGGATCATTGTAAGGGTATAGACCTGGTTTATAAAAACGGAAGGGCCGGTGAGACTTACAATATAGGCGGAAGGAATGAAAGGAATAACCTGTACATAGCCAACAAGATTTGTGATTTGCTTGATACCATGCATCCAAGAAAAGAGGGCAGGTACAATGAGCTTATAACTTTTGTGAAAGACAGACCGGGACATGATCTTCGCTATGCTATAGATGCTACTAAGATAGAGAATGAACTGGGCTGGAAAGCCGACGAGAATTTTGAGACAGGTATTGTAAAGACCATAGAATGGTATTTGCAAAAACTAACAAAATAAACTGATATGAAAGGAATAATATTAGCCGGAGGATCGGGAACCAGGCTGCATCCGCTAACCTTAGCGGTAAGTAAGCAATTGATGCCAATTTATGATAAGCCGATGATATACTACCCCTTATCAACACTGTTGTGGTCTGGTATAAGAGAGATACTTATTATTTCCACTCCACATGACTTACCATTGTTCAGACAGCTTTTGGGCGATGGCTCTAGATTGGGCTGTAAATTTGAATATGCGGTTCAGGAACATCCTAATGGTCTTGCAGAAGCTTTTATTATTGGAAAAGAATTTATAGGTAACGATAAGGTAGCCCTTATACTTGGGGATAATATATTCTACGGAACAGGTCTTTCGGACCTTTTACAGGCAAATAATGACCCTGAGGGAGGTATTATATATGCTTATCATGTGCATGACCCTGAGCGTTATGGAGTAGTGGATTTTGATGTAAACGGGAACGTATTATCAATAGAAGAGAAACCACAAAACCCGAAATCGCATTATGCTGTACCGGGAATTTATTTTTACGATAATGATGTGGTACAGATAGCAGCAAGTATACAGCCAAGTGCCCGGGGAGAACTTGAAATTACCGATGTGAATAAAGAATACCTTAAAAGAGGCAAGCTAAAAGTAAGTATACTGGACAGGGGTACTGCATGGCTTGATACCGGGACATTTAATTCGCTGATGCAGGCAGGACAGTTTGTACAGGTAATAGAAGAGCGCCAGGGATTAAAAATAGGAGCAATTGAAGAAGCAGCCTATAAAATGGGCTTTATAGATAAAGAACAATTAACAAAACTTGCCGAACCCCTTTTAAAGAGCGGGTATGGCAAACATTTATTAAGCATATTGGATTAAATGACGGCAATACCTACAAAACTGGAAGGATGTTTTATAATAGAACCTAAAGTTTTTAACGACGAAAGGGGCTATTTTATGGAAAGTTATAATGAAGAGCGTTTTGAACAGGAAACCGGACAAAAAGTTCATTTTGTACAGGACAATCAGTCGTATTCCTCTAAAGGAGTTTTAAGAGGACTGCATTACCAGACCGGAGAGCATGCTCAGGCTAAGCTTGTAAGGGTGTTTGAAGGCGAAGTACTGGATGTTGCTGTAGATGTAAGGCCCGGATCTTCTACTTACGGAGAGCACGTTGCAGTATTACTTACTGCAGAAAATAAACGTCAGTTGTTTGTGCCAAGAGGATTTGCCCACGGCTTTATTGTTTTAAGCGATACGGCTTCTTTTTTCTACAAGTGTGATAACTTCTATAATAAGGAATCGGAAGGAGGAATACTTTTTAATGACCCTGAACTGAATATAGATTGGAAATTACCACAGGAAAGCCTTATTATTTCTGAAAAGGACAAAGTATTGCCTGTTTTAAAAAATGCCAGAGCAATATGGTAGTATTAGTTACAGGAGCATCGGGACAGTTAGGACAGTGCATTAAACATATTGCACATAAGTATGAAAACCTTACGTTTTATTATGCCGACAGTAAAGAGGCAGATGTTACGGATAAGGTCTCACTGGAATCTGTTTTTGCTAAAATAAAACCTGATTGTTGTATAAATGCAGCAGCCTATACTGCGGTTGATAAAGCAGAAAGCGATAAGGAAAATGCTTTTGCCATTAATGTTGCCGGAGCCAAAAATCTTGCTGAAGTTTGTGTGGCAAATAAAGCTACGCTTGTACATATCTCTACCGATTTTGTATTTGACGGAGAAAAAACAACACCTTATACGGAGGAGGATATTACTAATCCGCAGGGAGTGTATGGCCTTACAAAAAGACAGGGAGAGGAAGAGATAGAAAAAATACTTCCGGAACATTTTATAATAAGAACTTCCTGGCTGTATTCTCAGTTTGCCAATAACTTTATGAAGACAATGCTCAGGCTGGCTTCAGAAAGGGATTCACTAGGAGTGATAGACGACCAAAAAGGCACACCAACCAATGCTGTTGATCTTGCAGATGCAGTTTTAAAGATTATTGTAAGCGGTAAAAAAGCTTATGGCATTTACAATTACAGTAATGAAGGAGAAACAAGCTGGTATGGTTTTGCAAAGGAAATTTTTAAAGTAAATAAAGTAGATATCGATTTAAAACCAATACCTACAACTGCATATCCAACTCCGGCTAAAAGGCCTAAATACAGCGTTTTGGATAAGAAAAAAATAAAATCTACATTTGATTTACAGATAAATAACTGGCAGGATTCCTTACAACCTTATAACTAACGCCTATGCAAAAAGTTTACTGTGTTACGCCTCTTTATAACGACTGGCCCAGCTGTGCTGTTTTAGCAGATAAAATTATGCAGTTGGAAGGAGAGCATAGTGAACTTATATTTAATTTGGTTATTGTTAACGATGGGTCTGTAATATTGCCCGAACAGGAGATTTTTCAGTCAGAAAACATAAAAATACTCAATCTTAAGGTTAATGTAGGCCATCAAAGGGCAATAGCTGTAGGGTTACAGTATGTTTACAATGAAGTTACCGATTGTGATGCCGTAGTCGTTTTAGACAGCGATGGTGAAGACAGGCCCGAAGACATACCGTTACTTCTGGAAAAGAGCCTTAAAACCCAAACCATTGTTTTTGCCGAAAGAAACAAAAGAGAGGAATCGCTTATGTTTAAAACCGGATATTGGTTTTATAAGATACTTTTTAATACCCTGACAGGTAAAAAAATAAGCTTTGGTAATTTTAGCGCTATGCCTTTTAACCAGTTAAAAAAGGTGGTGGCATTAAGTAATATATGGAATCATTATTCCGGAGCTGTGATGCATTCCCGACTGCCTTACAATAAGGTTTTATTAGACAGGGGTAAAAGATATGCCGGGCAGTCTAAAATGAACTTTACCAGTTTGGTATTACATGGGCTTAGTTCTATTTCGGTTTATTTTGATTCAATTTCCGTAAGAATATTAAAGTTTTGCTTTTATGGTATTGCTCTGTGTTTTGCAGGGGTTTTCTATATACTGTTTCAAAAGTTTTTTACTGAAAAAGCTATTCCCGGATGGGCATCAAGCCTTATAATGATAATTATGGGCATCATACTGCAGTTGTTCTCGGTTACCCTGATAGTATTGCTTTTACAGCTTAGTTCAAGAAAAAATACAGACGCGCCTAATACTAAAAAATATCTTGATTTTTTAGAAGATTAATTGTTCTTAAAAACAAGCCTTTCACCAGGTATGAAAAAAATTACAGCATATATACAACAAAACTATTGGCTATTAGCAATCTTGTTATTGGCGTCGTTTTTGCGCCTGTTTCATGTAGACTATCAAAGTATTTGGATTGACGAGATCCATACCATGATCGAATCAGACCCTTCCATGACTTTTCGAGAAATGAATCATATCATTCTTTTAAGGGAGGGCATAGGCCACATGTATTTTTTAATAGTTAAGGGACTTAATGTAATATTTGGATACTCAACCCTAACGGCAAGGCTGTTTTCGGCATTTACAGGTATAGCAAGTGTATATGCCATTTATTTGTTAGGGAAGGAACTATATAATAAAAGAACAGGGCTTATTGCGGCCTTACTTTTAACGGTTAACCTGTATCATATAACTTATTCGCAGGAAGCAAGATCGTACATCCTTTTGGTTTTGTTCTGTACACTGGCTTTTTATAAGCTGGCCGTTTTCCTTAAAAGGCCCTCGGTTAAAAATGCTATATGGTATGGAGTATTTGCGGCCCTTATGTTTCATGCCCATATTGTATCTGCCATTACTTTGTTTGGGCAGGCATTGCTTATACTGTTTATATTATATACCCAACCCAAAGAAGAAAGAAAGGCTTTTTTCCAAAAATGCGTTGTAGCCGGGACAACTCTTTTTTTATTACTGCTTCCCGGATACAGTTTGATATTAAAAGTATCTAAATATAAGTCGGGTTGGCTTACTTTACCGGGCCCCGATGGTTTTTCGAATATAGTAAAAGCAATAACAGGAGACACAGAGCTATTATGGTTCCTTTTCCTGCTTTTGGCCATATTTTACTTTGTAAATCTTTTTAAGCAGAAAGAAAACAGGCTGTCGGCACATGCCCTGCTTTCCAATAATATTATATTCTCGGCACTCATCTTTTTTTGCTGGATATTTTTTGCCATACCGTTGTCCATAATCAAATCATATCTGGATGAGCCTATGATTCTGTCCAGGTATTTTATACATATGCTTCCTGCATTGGCATTACTATTTGCCATTGCTATAGAGCAAATGCGAAACAGGATTTCTCAGGTACTTATCGTAGTAATGATAGTTATACTTTCCTTAACCGATATTTTCATAGTAAAAGAGTATTATTATAAGCTTTCCAAATCGCAGTACAGGGAACTGACAACCGAAATAATGAATAACAATCCACAGGGAGATAAAGTGGTTTCATCATGGGGCTGGCTCATGAGTTATTTTTTTAAATCAACTGGTGAGCCGGTTTTAGAAATGAAACTGCGGGATTATGTAAATGCAATGAAAGAAGGGACTGTACAAAAAGAATCCTTTTGGTACCTTGACGGTAACTCAAGGCCTTATGACCTTACACAGGAAGAAGAGGCATTTTTAAATGAAAACTTTTCGGTTAGTGAAAATATTGAACTGTATGATAGCTGGGCAAGGCATTATATAACTAAGACAAAGCAGGGATTTCCTTTGCTATTATCTTCCGACAGGTTTATCCCTAAAAATATTGATGATAAGGGGAACTTATATCTTTTTGAAAACGGAGGGCTAACATCAGAAAGTTTTAAACTGGAAAAAGGACAGTATAATCTTGTTATAAAAGCAAACAGCCTACCTAAAGAACCCATAAAAGGAGAGCACGCACACCTACAGGTAAAGATAGGAGATGAAAAGATAGGGGATTACTATTTGAATGGTAATGAAAATAATAATGAGATGAAACTGCCTTTTGAGATAAAGGCAGATACCAAAACTAAAGCTCAGTTTATTTTTGACAATGATACTTTTGCAGAAGACAAAGACAGGAATCTTGTAATATATTTTGTTCAGATAGAAAAAAAGGAGTAAAATGGGGGTACTTAAAGTACTTAAGGGAAAATCGATAACCAATCTTATGGTTTATGGTATTGGGCAGGGCTTTAACCTTGTTACTCCTTTATTGGTAGCTCCTTACCTTATATCTGTTTGCGGAGAGGATGGTTTTGGTAAAATCAGTACCGGACTGGCCATTTCATTTCTGTTAATTGTTATTATAGATTATGGTAGTGATATAACAGGAGTAAAAGAAGTTGCCGTAAACAGGGAAAACAAACAAAAGCTGGAAAAGATAGTAGGTACGACTTATATAGCTAAAGCATTATTGGTTGCGGTAGTTTTAGCTTTTATGAGTACTCTGTATGTTACAGTACCATACTTTAGTAAAGAAAAGGAGTTATACCTTTTGGCTCTTCCTATTTTAGTAGGTCAGTTTATAAATCCCACATGGGTTTTTCAGGGTGTTGAAAATTTTAAATGGATTACCATACTTAATATCCTTTCAAAAGTGATTTATGTAGTTGGGGTGTTTTGTTTTATTAAAACCTCTAACGATTATATTTATGCTAACCTATGGTGGGGATTGGGAATGATAATAGCCAATACAATAGCATTTTTATACCTTAAAAACCATTATGAAATAAGTTTTAAAGCCACTTCTTTTAATGAGGTTAAGGAATATCTAAAAGAGAATTTTTCCATTTTTACCTCTCAGGCTGTGTTGTCGCTGCAAATGTACAGCCCTGTTATATTGGTAAAACTTTTTATGGGAGATGCTGCCGCAGGTATGTATGCCATTGTAGAAAGAATAGTGGTAATGTTCAGGACATATATACTGCTGTTCTTTAATTATGTTTTCCCCAGAGTGTGTTATTTGCTGGATACCAATGCTAAGAAGGCAATACGTTTTTGGAAGGTGTTTAACGGAGCCAATTTTGTGTTTATAGTAATAGCAATGTTGCTGCTGTTTGTTTTATCAAAACCGGTTGTTATTTACTTTAAAGCAGAATCTGTAGAGGAAATTTCCGGGCTGTTACGATTAGGAACAGTGATACCAATAACATTTGCATTATCGGTACCATTAAAGCAGCTGGTTTTAGGATGGAATTATAACAGGCAATATACCCGTATAACAATGGTTATGGTTATAGTTAATCTTATAGCCATAGTAACAGTAATGCCTTTTTATAAATTACAGGGAGTTTTAGTAACGTTTATAGCAACCGAACTTATAACAGGCCTTTTATTTTTAAGCGTTATTAAAAACAGGCTCAAACAGGCAAATTAGAAAAACTATTGTACTTTTGAGACCATATCAGCATAAGGAATGACGAAAAAACTGTTTCAGAAGCTTTTGCACAAATCGGGTAAAAACTACACCGTAGATTCTGCTATACCCGATGGTTTTTTCCGAAAAATATTATCCCAGAGAATAACAATGCTTTTAAGAGGTTATTTAAAGCTGGGCAAGAAAGTATACATAGGCTCAGGATGTAGTATTACTAATAAAAGGAACATAGACTTTGGACATAGTGTAACCATTGCCCATAATACAAAAATAGACGGGTATGCCAGTGAGCGGCTTTCTATAGGCAACGGAAGCAGCATTGGTGCCTACTCTCAGGTTAGCTGTACCAGCCATCCTTCAAAATATGGTAAAGGATTAAAAATAGGCAGTAATTCGGCTATGGGTCGTTTTACCGAATTTGGTGCTGCCGGAGGAATTGAAATTGGCGATGACGTTATTATGGGTTCTTATGTAAGCTTTCATTCCGAAAATCACAATTTTAACGATACAACAAAACTGATAAGGGAGCAGGGCGTTACCTCAAAAGGCATTAAGATAGGCAACAATGTATGGGTAGGTGCTAAGGTTACCTTTTTAGACGGGTGTGTGGTAGGCAACCATTGTGTGGTAGCTGCCGGAGCAGTTGTAAATGGTGTTTTTCCCAACAATTGTGTAATTGGGGGAGTACCCGCAAAAATCATAAAGACTATAGAATAAGATATGGGACTTAAGATAAAGAAACAGCGTATTTATGAGTTATTATTTATGGCCTGTATCGTGGTACCTTATTTTAACGTATATGAGGCTACTTTTTTTGTGTGGAGTTTAACAGCCTTAATTACCTTAAGAAAAAAATACAGCCTTACTATGGTAAAACAGCTTGCCTGTTTTACAGGAATACTTCTAATTGCTCTAATTGTAAGTTTTTTTGATTTTCCTGAGCCCTATCCTTTTGCAAGGGATTTTGCCTATATGCTCAAACCTATTTTAGGATTACTTATAGGCTATCAGATATGTAAAGACGAATTTGATAATCCGTTTAATATAATTGTAAAAACAGGTGTTGTTATAGCAGTTTTTCACATGCTTAATCTTGCTTATGCTTTTACCTTCCTTTACATAAGGGACATGCCTACACTCAGGATGTATACCGGTTATTTTAGTGATTTTGAAGTGTATACTATTATTATATTGATTTTCAGGAAACAATTAGGTCTTCAAATATCAGACAAGAGGGTTAAGTTGTTTCTTCCGTTATTAATATTTTCCACAATCCTTTATCTGGCAAGAAGTAACTTTATCCAGTTTGCCATTTTATATGTTGGGATGAAAGGATATTTTGTAGCCGACAGGCGTTCACTTACCATACTTGCTTTCTCGGTACTTATTTTGGGAGGCGGATATACTGCTATATATTATTCAAACCCCAGCAGAACCAGAGGGGTTGAGGCGTTTTTCTATAAAATTAAAAATTCGCCTAAAGAAGCGTTTAAAACCCATGTAAATAAATATGACTGGAGAGACCTTAATGACAATTACCGTTCTTATGAAACGATAATGACCTATAAGCAGGTAACAGATAAGGGACCTGCAGCAGTTGCGTTTGGTAAAGGCTTGGGCTCAACTACTGATTTGAGAATGAAAATGTGGTTGCAAAGCAGCTATATGCGCTTTATTCCTTACCTGCATAACGGGTTTACAACCGTTTTTCTAAAATCAGGTTTGATGGGGTTAATATTATTGCTAATATCCATCTTCCTACTGTTTAAAAATAAGCCTTTTGACGACCCTGTAATAACCAATATTAACTTTTTAATAGTGGGTACGGGCGTATACCTGTTTGTGTCTTATTGGGTGTTTATGGGCTTTTACTTTACGGTAGATACTAAGGCAGTAATATTTGGCTTTTTAGTGAGATACAGGGAAAACATAGCCAGGGCTGTAACAAACCGCGTGCAATGAAAAATATCCTTGTAATACATCAGGCAGCAGAAATGTATGGGTCAGACAGGATGCTGTACCTTACTGTTACCGGACTGGATAAAACTAAATTTTTTCCGGTTGTGGTATTACCACAGGAAGGCCCGCTTAAAACTGAGCTTGAAAAACAGGATATAAAAGTAGTTGTTGCTCCTGTACTTAAGGTTTACAGAAGTATGTTTACACCAAAAAACCTGATAAGGTTTTCAAAAGACATAAAAAAAGGGATAGCGATTCTTGATAAGCTTAATAAGCAATATAAATTTGATATTGTTTACTCTAATACACTCGCAGTATTGTTAGGAATGATGTATGCCCGAAAAAGGAAAATAAAGCATGTTTGGCATGTACATGAAATAATTGTACATCCTAAAATTTTTGCAGAAGCTTATCCTAAACTGCTTGCCAAAAGAGCAGATGTTGTGATATGTAATTCGCAGGCAACGGAAAGCAACCTGGTAAACAGGCAACCGTCTTTAAGTAAAAAAACGGTTGTGGTGCATAATGGCCCTGCTGTATCAAAATCGCAGAGGGAAGCTGCAACAAAAGAAGATTTTGGGTTCTCACAGCAAGATATTATTATTACCCTGGTGGGCAGGATAAGCAGGCTTAAAGGGCACAAATGGCTTTTAAACACATTTACTAATTACCTGCAACAAACCAAAGCAAAATTACTTTTGGTAGGCTCTCCGGTACCGGGGCAGGAGTTTTATGAGGATGAGGTTTATGAAATAGTACAAACCGAAGGTTTGGAAAACAAAGTAACAGTTTTACCTTTTACTAAAAGCCTTAAACAGATTTGGGATGTTACAGATATAGCTGTTATGCCATCTACAGAGGCAGAGTCTTTTGGATTGGTAGCTTTAGAAGCCATGCTGGCAAAAAAACCGGTTGTAGCCTCTAATCATGGGGGAGTAACCGAGATAGTGGTAAACAATGAAACAGGTTATCTTGTGGAACCATCAAATGAAGGAGAGTTTGCCGATGCTTTGCTGAAGCTTATTAATAGCGCAGATCTTAGAAAAGAACTGGGAGAAAAGGGATATGAAAGGGCGATTGCTGAATTTTCTCCGGAAAAATATATTGCGAATATATCCAGCATACTGGAGGGATAGTTAAGGCATTATTACCTTTTAACATAAGTTTTTAAAAAGGCCTATATTTGCACACCTTAAAAACACACAATGAAAATAGCCATATTAGGTACAAGAGGGGTTCCCAATTATTACGGTGGTTTTGAACAGTTTGCCGAATACTTTTCGGCTTACCTGGCTGATAAAGGGCATGAAGTATATGTGTATAATTCGCATAATCATCCTTATCAGGAAAAAATGTTTAAGGGAGCTTATATTATCCATCAGCACGATCCGGAATATAAGATGGGTACTTTCGGCCAGTTTATATATGACTATAATTGTATAATGGATTCCCGAAAAAGGGATTTTGATATTATACTTCAATTAGGTTACACCAGTAGTTCTATATGGTTTTTCCTGCTTCCAAAAAAGCCGCTTATTATAAGTAATATGGATGGCTTGGAGTGGAAGCGCTCTAAATATTCGGCTCCGGTAAGGCAGTTTTTAAAGTTTGCCGAAAGGCTGGCTGCAGTAAGCAGTGATTATCTTATTGCCGACTCACTTGGAATACAAAAATCCCTTAAAAAACGATACGGTAAAGAATCAGAATATATTGCCTACGGTGCTTACCCGTTTGAAAATCCACATGAAGACCTCATAAAAGAATATTTTGTTGAGAAAGGCAATTATAATATGGTAATGGCCCGTTTTGAACCGGAAAACAATCTGGACATGGTGTTGGAGGGCGTTGTTAAAAGCGAAGATAAAACCCCGATTCTTGTAATAGGGAACCATCAAACCAAATATGGTGCTTATCTTAAGGATAAGTTTGGGGCATACACTCACATTCGCTTCATGGGAGGTATTTATAATATAGAACACCTGGATAACTTAAGATATTTTTCTAATATTTATTTCCACGGACACTCGGTAGGAGGTACCAACCCTTCTTTATTAGAGGCAATGGCATCAAAAGCATTTATTGTTGCACATAACAACGATTTTAATAAAGGAGTTCTTAAAAATAACGCCTATTATTTCTCAAATCCTGAAGAAGTGGCAAATATTCTTAAAACCTTAAAAAAAAGTGATAATTTGCAGCTCGTTGAGAATAATTATAAAGCAATTATAGAAGACTTTAACTGGGAAAAAATTAATGGAGACTATCTTCAATTCTTCGAAAAATGCCTTGCCAAAAAGTAAGAGGCCTGTAACAAACCCTAAAACGCTGGTTTTTTTAGCAGTTGCCGTATTGCTTACCACTCCGTTAAACTATGCATTTGGCAGTATAACGGTTATACTTTTTACCCTTTATGCTCTGTTTACGGCAAAAAAGGAGGACTTCAGTTTTAATATAGCCCTGTTTATGCCTGTAGCTCTTTTTTTGCTTATGGTAGCTTCTCTTATCTGGTCCATAGATTTTAAAAGTACATTAAAGGCACTTTCCAAAGAGATTCCGTTACTTATTATTCCTGTTGTTTTTTTTGTTATAAGGCTTTGGCCTAAACAACAGAAAGACATACTTAAATTTTACAGTTGGGGAATGTTTACGTATGCCCTTTTTTATGTTATAAGGGCTGTTATAAAATATTTTGAAACAGGAGACACTAATGTTTTCTTTTATCATGAACTGGTTACAAAAGATGTAAATGCCATTTATGTATCGGTTTTCATGTCGGTTGCCCTGTTTTATTTTGTAGCGAAAAGAACAAAACGAAAATTTGACTATCTGGCACTGGCGTTTCTTTTCGTTTTCATTTTTCTGTTATCTTCTAAAAACATACTCCTTACAGATATTTTACTGATTATATTGTATTTCCTGTTCTGGTCTCCGGTTTCTAAAAAAACCAAATGGACATTTGCAGTAGTATTTGCAACAGCGATAGTAATAGCAGGATATTTTAGTAAAATAAAAGAAAGGGTTGAGGTAGAGTTTAAACCGGATACCGAACAGGCAGTTCAGGATATGGGGACTAGAGCCATTACTATAGCACAGGCATGGAATAGTGAAACCTTTTCACAAAACGATTATTTTAACGGAACTTCTTTCAGGGTTTATCAAATCCGCATATTTACCGAAATGATTCAGGAAGACCCTGTTTTCTTTCAGGGCTACGGTCTTAATGCCTCTTTGGTTAAGGTAAAGGAAAAAGGAGATGAACATAATGTTTTTAAGGGAAACGAAACCCACAGGGGATATAACGGACTTAATTTTCATAATCAGTATGTTGAGGTTTTTGCCGATTTAGGACTGTTTGGGTTTTTAATTTTAATAACCATGATGTTACTTAACCTTAAAAACGGTTTAAGCAATAAAGATTTTGTTCATATTGCTTTCGCAATTCTAATGATAGCCTTATTTTTGACCGAATCTTTTTTATGGAGGCAACGAGGCGTTGTTTTCTTTACATTATTGTATTGCCTTTTTAATAAAGAATTGTATTCCAGTGTTATAGAAAAAGAGAAAAGATGAAAAAAATACTTATTACAGGAGCTGCAGGTTTTTTAGGATCTCATCTTTGTGACAGGTTTATTAAGGAAGGTTATTTTGTAATAGGTATGGATAATCTTATTACGGGAGATCTTAAGAACATAGAACATCTTTTCAAACTTCCTAACTTTGAGTTTTATCATCATGATGTAACCAAGTTTGTAAATATTCCGGGCAACCTGGACTATATATTACATTTTGCTTCTCCGGCAAGCCCTATAGATTATTTAAAGATTCCTATTCAAACCCTTAAGGTAGGTTCGTTAGGAACACATAACCTTTTAGGTTTGGCAAGGGTAAAAAAAGCAAGGATACTTATAGCTTCTACTTCAGAAGTATACGGAGACCCGTTGGTACATCCTCAAAATGAAGATTACTACGGAAACGTAAACACCATAGGACCAAGAGGGGTTTATGATGAAGCAAAACGTTTTCAGGAATCTATAACGATGGCTTACCATACTTTTCATAGTGTGGAAACAAGAATCGTAAGGATATTTAATACTTATGGCCCAAGAATGAGGCTCAACGACGGAAGGGTAATTCCTGCCTTTATCGGTCAGGCCTTAAGAGGTGAAGATCTTACTGTTTTTGGTGACGGTATGCAAACCAGGTCGTTTTGTTATGTAGACGATCAGGTAGAAGGTATTTTCAGGCTTTTGCTTTCTGATTATGCTTATCCTGTTAATATTGGAAATCCTGATGAGATTACTATAAAAGACTTTGCTGAAGAAATTATAAAGCTTACGGGTACTACCCAAAAAATTATATACAAGCCATTACCAGTAAACGACCCGTTACAAAGACAGCCTGATATTACAAAGGCAAAAGAACTTTTGGGTTGGGAACCTAAAGTAGGCCGTGAAGAAGGAATGAAAATAACTTACGACTACTTTAAGTCACTTAGCCACGAAGAATTACTGAAAGAAGAACACAAAGATTTTTCAGGATATATCTACTAAAAAACAATTATGTCCGGAAAGGGAAGATATTCTAAATACCTAAGGCCAATAAGCATATTTTTTGACGTATTGGTGCTAACAGTACTGTTTCCTTGTTTTTTTTGGGAACTGGGTATTAACGAATTTTATTTTGGCTTATATCAAGTAGGGGCGTGGGCAGTAATATCCTATTTTTTTGGATTTTATGAGATTTACCGTTTTACAAAACCTATCGAAATAATAGCAAAACTGGTTAGGCAGGGTATTATATTCCTGTTGGTAGTAATTGCTTTTTTTCCGTTTTCTAAGCAGGCTGTATTTAGCGGGCAGGCCATAGCAGAATACCTTGTAACGGCTTTTACGCTTATTACCCTGTTTAAATTCCTTTTGTTTTACTACCTTAGGAAGTATAGAATAATGACAGGCAGTAATTACAGGAATGCTGTTATTGTGGGGTATACCCCTGATGCTTTAAGGCTTAAAACCCTTTTTGAGGATAAAACGGAATACGGATACAAGTTCAAGGGCTTTTTTTCTGACAAGAAGCAGAATGAAAATATAACAGGAAAGATCTCGGAAATTGAGGCCTTTACCCTGGATAATAATATTGATGAGATTTACTGTTCGCTTAATGAAATAACCAACCTGCAACTAAAAAGGCTGGTAGAGTTTGCCGATATTAACGACAAGACATTAAAGTTTATACCCGATACAAAGGAGATATTTGCCAAGAACCTTAAAATAGATTACTACGAGTTTTTCCCTGTGCTGTCCTTAAGAAAGACACCATTACACGAACCTGTGGCAAAGATTTTTAAAAGGCTGTTTGACATTCTTTTCTCTCTGTTTGTTTTTGTGTTTGTATTGTCTTGGTTAACGCCATTACTGGCCATATTGATAAAACTGGAATCGCCGGGTCCTGTATTTTTTAAACAGGGAAGGCCGGGTATAGATGAAAAGGAATTCTTTTGTTATAAGTTCAGGTCCATGCGACTTAACAAAACAACAGAGGAATCGGTTATTAAGAATGACCCAAGGGTAACAAGGATAGGGCGTTTTATAAGAAAAACAAGCCTTGACGAAATGCCACAGTTTCTTAATGTGCTTAAGGGCGAAATGAGCGTTGTGGGGCCAAGGCCGCATTTATGGGCACAAAATAACCTATATAGCAAAAGCATTAAAAAATATCTTGTAAGACTGTATGTAAAGCCGGGTATTACCGGGCTTGCACAGGTTAAGGGATACAGGGGAGAGATAAGTACCGATGAAGATATGATAAACAGAATTAAGTATGATGTTTTTTATATAGAGAACTGGTCACTTTTACTGGATTTAAAAATTATAGTACAAACGGTGGTAAATATCTTTAAGGGTGAAGAAAAAGCCTATTAGCATTTATCGCAATAATTATCAATTCATATGAATATTTTATTACTGGGATCTGGAGGAAGAGAGCACGCACTGGCCTGGAAAATGCTGCAAAGCCCGCAGTGTTCTAAATTATTTGTTGCACCTGGTAACGCAGGAACATCGGCTATTGCAAACAATGTAAACATAAGCCCAACTGATTTTGAAGCTGTAAGACAACTAGTGCAGCAGGAAAACATAGGGATGGTAGTAGTTGGTCCCGAAGACCCGCTGGTAAAAGGAGTATATGATTATTTTAAGAACGACGAGGCTTTAAAAAATATTCCGGTTATAGGGCCGTCTAAGCATGGTGCCGAACTGGAGGGAAGTAAAGAGTTTGCTAAAAAATTCTTAGTTAAGAATAATATACCTACAGCTGCTTATGAGAGCTTTACAAAAGAAACCGTGGAGCAGGGATGTGAATTCCTTACAACGCTTAAGGCTCCCTATGTATTAAAAGCAGACGGACTTGCAGCCGGTAAAGGGGTACTTATATTAAACGATCTTGCCGAAGCACAACAGGAGCTTAGAAATATGCTTGTGGATGCTAAATTCGGTCAGGCGAGTACTAAAGTTGTAATCGAAGAGTTTTTAGACGGTATAGAGCTTAGCTGCTTCGTTTTAACCGATGGAGAGAGCTATAAGCTGTTACCTATGGCTAAAGACTACAAACGTATTGGAGAAGGCGACACAGGCCTTAATACGGGGGGTATGGGAGCAGTTTCTCCGGTTCCTTTTGCTGATGCCGGGTTTTTAGAGAAAATAGAAACAAGAATCGTTAAGCCAACAATACAGGGGCTTAAAAATGATAATATAGAATACAAAGGATTTGTATTCATCGGTCTTATAAAAGTAGGTAACGATCCGTTTGTTATTGAATATAACGTAAGGATGGGCGACCCGGAAACAGAGGTTGTTATACCAAGAATCAAATCAGACCTTGTAGAAGCCTTTAAAGCATTATCTAATGGTACGCTGGCACAAACCGCTTTTGAAATTGACGAAAGAAGTGCGGCAACTATTATGATGGTTTCCGGAGGGTATCCTGAAGATTATGAAAAAGGTAAAGTAATAACAGGCCTTGACAAAGTAGAAGATTCTATTGTTTTCCATGCCGGTACTAAAGATGATAACGGTAATGTGGTAACAAATGGCGGGCGTGTACTGGCTGTAACCTCATATGGTGCAGATTACAAAGAGGCCATAAAAAAATCTTATCAAAATATAGACAAGCTAAATTTTGATAAGATGTATTTTAGAAAGGATATCGGTTTCGATCTAGGATAAGAAAGAGTGTGCTGTGGTATCCTGGTTATCGTCGTTATTAGCTTTGAAAACTTTCAATTGCTTAATCCAGTACCAGGTTGCCGCGCAGCATATAATGATAAAAATCCATGTAATTATATTAGCTGTCCACCAGTTCTTAAGCTCTAAAGCTCTAAAAAAGTCAAGTGGTGCAAATAGTATGTGTACAAATAGGTAATCTATTCCTTCAAAAAATGCTCTCATTTTTAAACAAGTATTATATTTACAATCACAAAAGTATAAAATATTCACATGCTGGCAAGTGTTTTTAATAAATCGAGGCCGATAAATTATGCTTTAATTGGTGTGCTGTTAGTTTTTTTCTATTTCGCATACCTTTTTAAGGACACTTACTGGACAGAATATTACTACATGATATTCGAAAAAGTAGGTCTTTTCCTTTTATTGGCTTTTTCGGTTTTCCTTGTAAATTTTATTACCAGAAGAAACACCCTAAGCAAGGACAATACCTATGCTATGTTCCTGTTTATGATGTTTTTAGTTCTGTTTCCTACCATATTGGTAAACACTAAAATCATTATATCAAACTTCTTTTTATTGCTTGCTTTAAGGCGACTGATTTCGTTACAGTCACTTATTACTCCCAAGGAAAAAATATTTGATGCATCCTTCTGGATATTTGCTGCGGCACTGTTCCATTTTTGGTGTATTATTTATATTATACTGGTATTTATATCCATAATTTTTCACGTTTCTAGAGATTATCGCAACTGGATTATACCTTTTATAGCCTTTTTTGCCATGGTTTCTATGTATGCCATGATCGTTCTACTTTTTGGCAACGAATTGTTTTATGACCTTTATGCCGAAATGAGGATTAGTTTTGACTTTACTTATTTTGAAAATGTATACCAAAATATTGCCTTGGCAGTGTTTTCTTCCATTGCGATTTTATTTGCGGTGGCACAGGTAGGTATGTTATCGTCAAAACCCCTTAACCTGCACTCGTCTTACAAAAAGGTAATTTTTTCGTTCCTTATTGGTGTAGGGATATATGTACTTTCTGCCGATAAGAATAATAGTTTCCTTGCGTTTACTTTTGCACCCTTGGCAATTATGGGAGCAAACTTTATTGAAAGTCAAAAAGTTAAGTGGGTAAAGGAAAGCATAGTGGCATTAATAGTAATTATTACCGTTTTCCTGTTTTTCTCACAATTATAATCGGTTACCGTAAGCCAGGTCTCCGGCATCTCCAAGTCCGGGAACAATATATTTGTGTTCATTAAGGCGCTCATCAGTATCGGCAATCCATAAATGACAATTGTTTGGCAATGTCGCTTTTAGATGCTCAATCCCTTCGGGAGCGGCAATAACTACAGCAATATGAATTTCTTTTGGGGTTTGGTTTGCCATAAGGTTTTTAAACACCGCTTCCAGCGATAGGCCGGTAGCCAGCATAGGGTCGGCTAATATCAGGGTTTTTCCGGTTAGGTCTGGTACAGCCTGATACTGTGTTTGTATAATGAAGAAATCGTCATTATTGGGGTGGTATCGATATGCCGAAACAAAGCCGCTTTCTGCCGCATCAAAAAAATTAAGCAATCCGTTATGCAGGGTAAGCCCGGCCCTTAATATGGAGCAAACTACCATGCCATTTTTAAGTAGCGAAGTGCTTTTTGTGCTTAAAGGAGTAGTAATTTCTACAGGGGCATACTCCAAAGTCTTACTTATCTCAAAAGCCATGATCTCCCCAATCCGTTCAATATTTTTCCTGAAACGCATGGTATCCTTTTGGATATTTACATCACGAATTTGTGCCAGAAAATGGTTAAGCACACTATTATTTTCTGATAAATTATGAATATGCATGGCTTTTCAATTAGTATTAGCAGGTTAAAAGTATTAAAACTATATTTGTAAAATAAAATTTAACCCTATGTTTTCTAAAATAGCATTCCCGGTTTTTGAACAGAGTATCAACGATTACCATCAGTTTGATAATGTAGATCAGCCGATAAATAATCCTTTCAGCAAGGATAAAATTGAACATTTATTATATGCCAAAAACTGGATTGATACAGTACAATGGCACTTTGAAGATATTATCCGTAATCCTGAAATTGATCCTGTTGAGGCACTTGCCCTAAAAAGAAGAATTGACGCTTCTAACCAGGAAAGAACGGATATGGTGGAATATATAGACAGTTATTTTTTACAAAAATATCAGGATGTTAAACCTAAGGAAAATGCAAAGATAAACTCTGAGAGTCCAGCTTGGGCTATAGACAGGCTTTCTATCCTTGCCCTTAAAATATACCACATGCAGGAAGAGGCTACCCGTGAAGGTGCATCTCCTGAGCACAGGGCTAAATGTCAGGAAAAGCTAAACGTACTTTTAGAGCAGAAAAAAGATCTTTCTACTTCTATAGACGATCTTTTAACTGATATTGAAAATGGTGATAAATTCATGAAAGTGTACAAACAGATGAAAATGTACAACGACGAGGAATTAAACCCTGTTTTATACCAAAACAAAAAATAAAACCTGCACATGGCGGGTATAAAGCATATACTTGTAATAAGGCTCTCTGCAATGGGTGATGTCGCTATGACTGTACCCGTGTTGAGAGCCTTAGCTTTACAACACCCTGAGGTAAAGCTAACCGTACTTTCAAGAGGCTTTTTCAAGCCTTTTTTTGAGGGCATTCCTAATGTTTCTTTTTATGAAGCCGATGTAAAAGGAAGGCATAAAGGTTTTGGCGGACTGTTTAAACTGTACCGTGAACTTAAAAAACGGGACATAGATGCCGTAGCTGATTTGCATAATGTGCTGCGCTCTAAAATAGTTACCAGGCTATTTGCCCTTTCCGGTAAAAAGACAGCAACTACTGATAAGGTCCGTAAAGAGAAAAAAGCCCTTACCCGTGCGGAAAATAAAATTTTTAAACCGCTTACCCCTATAGTACAAAGACATGCCGAAACATTTCGTCAGTTGGGTTTTGCTATAGATGTAAGTGTTCCTGTATTTCCGGAAAAGCATATCCTTACACAGGATGTATTAGCTGTTACAGGCGCTAAAACGGAAAAATGGATAGGCATTGCTCCTTTTGCCCAACATGATGGAAAAGTATATCCTCAAGATTTAATGCAGGAGGTTATTAGCCTTTTGGCAGAGAATAAAGCGAATAAAATATTCCTTTTTGGAGGAGGGGCTAAAGAAATCGAGGTGCTTAACCGGTTTGCTAATACTATTAGCAATGTTGTGGTAGTGGCAGGAAAACTAACCCTAACCCAGGAATTACAGCTTATAAGCAATCTTGACGTGATGTTAAGTATGGATAGTGGTAATGCCCACATGGCTGCCATGCTGGGAGTAGATACGGTTACACTTTGGGGAGCGACACATCCTTATGCGGGTTTTGCCCCGTTTAATCAACCGGAGGAAAATCTGTTGGTGTCAGACAGAGAAAAATATCCGTTGCTTCCTACTTCAATTTACGGGAATAAAAAGGTTGAAGGCTATGAAGACGTTATGAGAACAATAGTGCCTGAAAGCGTGGTAAAGAGAATAAATCAAATACTTAACAAATAAAAAAGGATGCTGAAAGCATCCTTTTTTTGTTTCTATAAATGAGACGATTAAACGTCGTCAAAATCAATATAAATTTCTGAAGATGTTGGGTGTGCCTGGCAGGTAAGTGTAAGCCCTTCTGCAATTTCGCCATCGGTAAGAATAGCGTTCTTTTTCATTTCGGCAGTACCGTTTGTAATTCGTCCCATACAGCTGCTGCATATACCGCCCTGACAAGAGTAAGGAGCATCTATACCCTGCTTAAGGGCAGCATCAAGAATGGTCATTTTTTGAGACATAACAAAAGTAGTCTCCTCATCATCAACAAGGATAGTTATTTTAGTTTGTCCGTCAAGATTATCATCAATTTTCTTTTCTGCAATAGGTGTAGAGAAAAGCTCAAACTTAATGCTCTTTTCAGGAACATTATTTTCTTTAAGCACTTCGCTTACGGTTTTAATCATTTCTTCCGGTCCGCACAGGTAAAACTTAGCAAACTCTTTTTCTTTGTGCTTGTTCTTCACAACAAAGTTAACTGCAGCACGGTCTATCCTTCCAAAAAGGGAATCTTCTGCCCTTGCCTGACTGTAAACAAACTGGATAAAGAAACGGCCCACATATTTTTGCTGTAGCTCATGCAGGTATTGGTGGAAAATAGTTTCGTCCGGAGTTTTGTTACCATATACCAGTACAAAAGTACTTTCCGGTTCATTTTCCAACACCGAATGGATAATGGAAAGTATAGGAGTAATACCGCTACCCGCGGCAAAAGCAGCATAGTTGCGCTGGCGGTCGCTTTTAGGTTCAAAAGTAAATTTGCCTTCAGGCACGCCTACTTCCATTGTATCCCCAACAGATAGTTTTTCGTTCGCAAAAACAGAAAAACCACCATTTTTAACCGCTTTAATGGCTACTCTCAGCTCATTTCCGTTTGGAGAAGAGCAAATAGAATATGCTTTTCTTACTTCTTCGCCGTTATAGTGTGTTTTGATGTTAATATACTGGCCTGCAATAAATTTATATTCGTCTTTTAAATTAGCCGGAATTTCAAATGCAATTGAAACCGCGTTAGGAGTTTCTCTCCTTATGTCTTTTATTGTAAGTGAGTGAAATGTTGACATACTTTGTATTTTACCTGCAAAAATAAGCAATCCTGTAAAGGAAATAAAGCAATAATTTTAAAATAAACATACATAAAAATTTTATGCATAAGATATTTATGTATTATATTTGCGCTGTAAATATGCACAATGAAAAACTCCCAACTATATAAGGGCAGCCTTACCACTATAATTATGAAACTGCTGGAAGAAAACGGCAGGATGTATGGCTATGAAATTACCCAAAAGGTAAAGGCACTAACTAATGGCGAACTGAATATAACCGAAGGTGCATTATACCCGGCATTGCACAAGCTTGAGGGAGAAGGTTTTCTTGATGTGGAAGTGGAGAAAGTGGGCAACAGGCTGCGAAAGTATTACAAGCTTACCGAAAACGGCCAGAAAGAGACCGTTAACCGCTTAGCAGAACTGGAGGGATTTATAAAGAATATGCAAAGCCTGGTTAACTCAAAAATTAATCCGGAAGTAGAATTTTAATTATTATGTTAACACAGCAGCAATTACAGTTAATAGAAGACCAGTTGTTGGGTTTAGGTATAAAATATATTGATCTTAGGTATGAAATGCTGGATCATATCGCCACAGAACTGGAAGAAAAAGAAGGTGATTTTTATACAAATGCAGAAGAATATTTTTACAGCAATGTGCAAGAGCTAATTCAGCTTTATAAAAAAACAAAACAACAGTCTTTTATAAAGGCAGCACGTTATTATTGGGAAACATTAGCAAGCCCTTTAGGTTTTCTATTGTTTATACTGGTGTTTGGATCTGTAAAATATTATATGATTCATTATGTGGAAGGACAAGATATAACAACCCATGCATATTGTTTTCTGATTCCAATTGCCATTTCATTTCTATGGTTTGGAAGAGGAAATAAAAAAATATCAGTATTTAAGGCACTGGTACAGATGTATGGACTTTTCTATCTGTTTTTTAGTGTGATAAATCTTTGCTCTCTTTCTTTTTATCGAAATACCAAAGGCTTATATTATGTAATTATGCAATATAATTCATCATTTTTTTTAGCATTTATAATAGTGTTGCTTTTAGCAATTTCTAGATGTCGAGAGCGATATGCAATAAAGTATTTAAAAACAAATTAAAAAATACAAACTGAGATATGAAGGATGATGAGATAAAAAAAATTTCTGATGAAGAGGTTGAGAAACTGTATGACTTTACAAAAAAACATTTTGTATACTACTATGACCTGCAGGTTGAACTGGTAGACCACCTTGCAAATGCCATAGAAGAAAAATGGACAGAACAGCCACAGCTTTCTTTTGATGATGCACTTAAGGCAGAGTTTAAGAAGTTTGGCATATTTGGATTTACCGGTATAGTTGAAAAAAGACAACTGGCACTTCAAAAAAAATACAATAAGATTTTATGGGGGTACTTTAAGGAGTTTTTTAAACTACCTAAAATAATGCTTACGCTGGCACTAATACTCTTTGTGGTAAAAGCAATGCAGTATATACACCCGATAACAGCAGGTGTTTTGGCTTTAGCAATACTACTGTTTAGTATTGTACGCTTTTTTGTGCTTAACAGGCAGTATAATAAAAAAGTAAAGAAAACAGGCCGCCGCTGGATGTTGGAAGAAACTATTTTTCGTTGCGGAGGTATCTCGTTTATTTTTTTTATACCCTATAATTTTATTCAGTCTTTATTTAAAGATGAATATACTGTAACAGCACAATGGATTATGGCAACAGCAATAGTATTATTTGCGCTTTATGAGTATATTATACTTTATGTAATTATTTCTAAGGCAGAAAGACTTCTTAATGAAACCTATCCGGAATATGCTGTATTAAAGCAGAATTAAAAGTGTAACATTTCGGTTAGTTTTACTACATATAAATAACAAACCAAAATAACATAATGATGTTTAGAAAATTACTGAGCCTGGAATGGAAAGCATTCTTAAGGTCTAAGTCCTTTGCCGGAAACGTAGCTATAAAAGTATTTATGGCTATTGGGGCAATATATTTTACGCTTGTATTTCTTGCACTTGGCTTTTTTAGCTTTGATATGATTAAAGATAGTGGCCTGGCTTCAGATCCTTTAGAGCTTATAAGCAAATACCTTATTTACTATATTGTTTTTGATTTGGTTATAAGGCTTTTTTTCCAAAAAATACCTGTAATAAACATACGGCCGTTATTACCGCTTCCAGTAAAACGAAGCACTATCGTGAATTTTGCATTGGGGAAAACCATGGTTTCTTTCTTCAATATAATGCACGCTTTCTTCTTTGTGCCTTTTTCAATAAAATTGTTGGTTGAGGGCTACGACACCCTGCATGTTGTGTTTTGGCACATAAGCATGCTGGCTATTATATACAGTAATAATTTTCTTAACTTACTGCTTAACAATAAAGACGGCCTGTTTGCCATCTTTATAGGATTGATACTGGCATTTGGAGGCCTTCAGTATTTTGGCATATTTGATTTAACCGATTATACGGGGCCTGTTTTTCATGCATTGTATACAACAGGATATGCTTTTGTTGTTCCGCTACTTATAGTAGTTGGATTGGGGATTGTTACCTATAAATATTTTTATAAGAACCTATATCTTGATGCCGGACTTACAAGCAAGCATGAGGAAGCAAAAACAGAGGAGTATACATGGCTTAATCAGTTTGGCACATTGGGAACCTTCCTTAAAAACGACATTAAGCTTATTCGCAGGAATAAAAGATCTAAAACCACAGTGTTTATAAGTATTGTTTTCCTGTTTTACGGAATGTTATTTTTTACCGGTGCTTTAGAAATGTATGATACGCCAATATGGAAAATGTTTGCTGCCATATTTGTAAGTGGTGGTTTCCTGTTCACCTTTGGGCAGTTTGTACCAAGCTGGGACAGTGCTTACTATCCTCTTATGATGAGCCAGAATATACAATACAAAGAATATATAGCATCAAAATGGTGGCTTATAGTTATAGGTACATTGGTTTCGGCAATTATAAGTTCTTTTTACCTGTATTTTGGTTGGGAGGTATATATACTTATCCTTATTGGGGCAGTATATAATATAGGTGTAAACTCTTATTTGGTACTTTTGGGCGGGGCGTTTATAAAAACACCTATAGACCTTGCTTCAAGCAAACAGGCTTTTGGTGATAAAAAAGCTTTTAACCTTAAGGTTTTCCTTATTTCAATGCCTAAGCTTGTATTACCATTAATACTTTACGGAATAGGCTATTATTTCTATAGTCCCGAGGCAGGATATGCTTTAGTAGTGTTGGCTGGTATATTGGGCTTTGCTTTCAGGAATAAAGTATTCGCTTTAATTGAGCGTATTTACAAATCGGAGAAGTATGATACGCTTGCGGCATATAAACAAAAAAACTAATCAATCAAAAAACCAACATATATCATGATACAAGTACATAATCTTAAAAAAGTATATAACGGAACCACCGTATTAAACATACCTAACCTTGATATACCTAAAGGCGAAAGTTTTGGCCTGGTAGGTAATAACGGTGCAGGAAAAACAACTTTCTTTAGCCTTCTACTGGATTTAATTCAGCCTACACAAGGATATATTACTACAAATAGTATTAAAGTTAACGAAAGCGAAGGGTGGAAGCCGTTTACTTCGGCATTTATAGATGAGACATTCCTAATAGGTTATCTTACTCCGGAAGAGTACTTTTACTTTATAGGTGAATTAAGAGGATGGAACAAAGCAGATGTTGATGCTCTTTTAACTAAGCATGAAGACTTTTTTAATGGAGAGATTCTTAACAGGAAAAAATATCTAAGAGACCTTTCTAAAGGTAACCAAAAAAAAGTAGGCATAATAGCAGCGCTTATTGGCAAGCCTGAGGTAGTAATACTTGATGAGCCGTTTGCTAATCTGGACCCAACAACACAATTCAGACTTAAAAAGATAATAAAAGAGCTTGCAGAAGACGGTAATACAACAGTGCTTGTTTCAAGCCATGATTTAGCTCATACAATAGAGGTAAGCAATCGTATTGTAGCACTTCATAAAGGAGAGGTGGTTAAAGACATTATAACCTCTCAGGAAACACTAAGGGAGCTCGAAGAATTTTTTGCAGTATAGTATATATAGGTGTCCCCCGAAGTTTCGGGGGATTTTTTTTGCATCCCCTTTTTTTGCATATAATAAAAAAAGAAACGTATTTTTACCACTCCTTAATACTAAAAATCGATTTTAAAAGTTAAGGATAAAAAATCTTTTGCGTTGAAAACCAGTACTTATAAATATATAGCCCTAACGGGAGCATTTGCCTTTTTGGTTGCCTGTTCAACCAAAAAGAACTCTTTTGTAAACCGCAATTACCACGCAGTTACTACAGAATATAATGTACTGTACAATGGTAATGTTGCCCTTGATAAAGGGATTGAGGACCTTAAAACCACATACTCCGATAATTTTTGGGAACTGTTGCCCATAGAGCGTATGCCCGCTAAAGCCAAGGAAGTAGATAAGCCTATTGCGGTTGGTAAAGAGGCAAAAGAAAAGCAAAAGGAAAGCGAAAAAAATCCTGACTTTTCGAGAGCTGAAGACAAAGCGATTAAAGCCATACAAAAACATTCGATGAATTTGGGAGGTAGCGAAAAGAATCCGCAAATGGATGAGGCACACCTTTTACTGGGTAAATCAAGATATTATCAAAACAGGTTTATACCTGCGCTAGAGGCTTTAAATTACATACTGTATAAGTACCCAACAAGCGACAAGATTTTTGAAGCAAAAGTCTGGAGGGAAAAAACAAACCTTAGGCTGGAGAATGAGGCGATTGCCATAAAAAACCTAAAACAGCTTTTAAGCGAAAAATCTAAAATAGACGAGCAGATTTTTGCCGACGGTAATGCTATCCTTGCTCAGGCTTATATAGCAACCGGCTCTAAAGACAGTGCTGTGTATGTGCTTAAAAAAGCTGCTGAATTTACAAAAAGAAATGAGGAGAAAGCACGTTACCATTTTATACTGGGGCAGTTATATGAAAGCCTTGAATATCCTGACAGTGCCTTTGCAGAGTTTCAGACTGTTATAGACATGAAAAGGAGATCGCCGAGAATGTATACCATTCAGGCTCACGCAAGACAGGCTGCTCAGTTTGACTATAAAAACGGCGATACTCTTGTTTTTATGGAAAACTACAGAAAACTTTTAAAAGACAGAGAAAACAGGCCTTATCTTGATATTATCAATTATCAGGTCGGTCTTTTTTACGACAATCAGGAAATAGACGACAAAGCTGTTGAATACTATAATTACTCACTTCGCAAAAATCCGCAGGATAAATACCTGGCAGCCTCTGACCATAGAAATATTGCTGAGATATACTTTAAAAATGCCGAATATGTAAAAGCAGGAAAGTATTATGACAGTACTCTTGTATTCCTGGATAACAGAACAAGGGAATTTAGAGCGATAAAAAAGAAAAGGGATAATCTCGATGACGTTATTAAATATGAAGGTATTGCACAAACTAATGACAGTATTCTTAGTTTAGTAGCAATGACTGATGCTGAAAGAGTTCGATATTTTGAGGACTTTATCGTAAAACTTAAAGAGGCCGACGAAAGAGAAAGAGAAAGACTGGAAAAAGAGGCCCAGATTGCCGAGAATATGAGCAGGGCTAATAATGGCGGAAATCAGTCATCCGTAACCGCAAAGGCAGGTAATAATACTTCTATGGATCAGTTTTCAGCAATGAGTAAAGATGCTGCGTTAGCACAAAATCAGGGAATGAAACCTACTTTACAATCGGCAAATTCTCAAACAACTACTAGTCCACAGTCGGCAGGTCAGCAAGGAGGAACGTTTTACTTCTATAACTCTTCCATGGTTTCTTACGGCCGCATGGATTTCCAAAGAAAGTGGGGCAACAGGCAGCTTACCGATAACTGGAGATGGTCTTCAGAAAATAAAAGTAAAAACAATTCAGGTAGCGAAACTGAAACAGATAGCACAGCGGTAGCATCGTCAAAAGGAGAGGAAGGATTTAATCCAAGATACAGTCCGGATTTTTATATAGGGCAGTTACCAACTTCTCAAAAGGTAATAGACAGTTTGGCTAAAGAAAGAAATTTTGCTTATTACCAGTTGGGTAACATTTATAAGGATAAGTTTAAGGAATACCAAAGGGCGGCCGATAAGTTTGAAAAGCTTTTGGTAAACGATCCAGAAGAAAGACTTGTGCTTCCGTCTAAATATAATCTGTACAAAATATACCAGATTATTAATCCGGAAAGGGCAGAGTTATATAAGCAGCAGATATTAAACGAATACCCGGACAGCCGTTATGCAGAAATCATCAGAAACCCTTCTGCAGAGCAAAACAACAATCAGAGTCCGGAAGCGGTTTATGCAAACCTGTTCAAGCAATATGAAGAAGGAAAACTAAGAGAAGTATATCCTTTAGTGGAAGAAGCGATTGATACATATACCGGAGAAGATGTTGTTTCCAAGTTTGAACTGCTTAAGGCAAATATTACGGGAAGGCTTAAAGGGATAGAAGAGTTTAAAAATGCCCTTAATTATGTAGCCCTTAACTATCCTAATAAGGAAGAAGGTAAAAAAGCAGAGACAATACTTAGCAAAGATATCCCAACATTAGAGAAAGTTGATTTTGGTAATTTGGCAGTGAGCTGGAAAATTGTTTTCAAATTTGAGCCTACGGCAGAGAATCCGGATATGAAACAACTTATTGATAAGCTTAAAAAGTATATAGACGAAAGCCATAACAGGAGCATTACACTGTCTAACGATATTTATACGGTAAACGAAAACTTTATCGTTATGCATGGCTTTAACAGTAAAGAGGCGGCTGTAGATGCTGTTTCTATTCTTAAGGATTATAAAGACTATAAAATAACCGAAACGCCTTATGTAATATCAACCGAAGATTATAAGGTAGTACAAATTAAAAAGAACTTTACAGAATTTTTAGCAATTAAATAAGCATGTTTGACAAATCTCAAAAATCAACCACAACAGACTTAGGCAAAACGAATAGAATTGTAGAGGGAACGATGATAAAGGGAGATATTATTTCTAAAGCCGATTTTCGCCTTGACGGCGAACTAATAGGAAACTTTACTTCACAGGGTAAAATTGTTATAGGCCCTGCCGGTAGCGTAACAGGAGACATTAACTGTACCAATGCCGATATTGAGGGCAACTTTGAAGGCAAAATAGAAGTATCTGAACTGCTTAATGTAAAATCTAAAGCAACAATTAAGGGGGAGGTAATAGTAAATAAGCTTTCGGTAGAACCGGGAGCCGAATTTACTGCAACCTGTACCATGAAGAATGCCGTAAAGCCTTTGGCTAAAAAAAATGAGCAGCAACAAGCAGGATAAAAACAAACGCAATAAATGGATTGCACTTATTAATATCCCCATTCAAATGGGGATTATTATTTTTTTGTTTGCCTGGTTTGGGGGCTGGCTGGACGATAAGTATGGCAACACCTCTAACCCAAACAGAATACTCTTTGCACTTATAGGTGTAGCTATAGCCATGTATAATGTTATAAGGCAGGTAAACGAATTGAATAAATAAATGAAGAAAAAATACGCATCAGCACTTTTACAATTAGCAATTATTGCCATTGTTTTATTTGGCCTTAATACTTTACTTTATTTAATACCGGATATAGGATTAGCTACAGATGATTTTATATATCCGATTTCTGTTGTTTACCTATTCTTTTTCGTGTTTTCGGCAGTAATCATATCAGTACTTATATTTATTTCAGGAAAAAACAGGGAACAGTTAGGTTATGCTTTTTTGTTTTTAACCGGGGCAAAAATGGCTATAAGCTATGTTTTGGCCAGGCCTGTAATAAATAAACTAAGCGAAAACCCCACAGAAAAAATTAATTTTTTTGTGATTTTCATTTTGTTTTTGATAATAGAGGCCTATTATACAGCTCGTTTATTAAACAATAAGTAATAATAAACATCATAATCTGAAATTACGGTAAATTTTTTTGCGCAATAATATTGGAATATTAATTAAAAATGTACCTTTGCACAAAATTTAAGGACCGTAAAATTAAGATATTTAATAAGATGGTGTTTCACGTAAAATCACTTAAAAACACGCTAACAGCCCTTATTGCTGTAGTTCCGTTTATTGCTATGGCAAATCCTGTAGAAGATTCCCTACAGGTTAATAACCAGGCTACTGCTCACACAGCAGAACATCACGCAGCCGAAAACCATGAACCGGCTGATGAAAAAGGAAAAATTAAAGCGTTTATTGATCATCACTTACAGGATGCTCACGATTTCACTTTCTTTTCAGATGAAGCTACAGGAAAGCATTATGGTTTCCCGCTTCCTGTTATCTTATTAGATAATGGTTTAAAAGTATTCTCTTCTTCAAAATTCCACCACGGTGAGGAAATTGCAGAGGCAGACGGTAACTACTACGCGTTATACCACGGTAAAATATATAAGACAGATGCTCAGGGAACATTAAGTTTTGATGAACATCATCACCCAACAAATGCAATGCCTCTTGATTTTTCAATCACGAAAAACGTAGTGGCTATGCTTGTTACTTCTATACTATTATTTGTATTCTTTATTGGTCTAGCAAAATCATACAAGAAAGGTCCTATACCTACAGGTCTTGGCAGAGTATTAGAGCCGCTTATAATATTTATTAGAGACGAAGTAGCTTTACCTAACATAGGTGAAAAGAAATACAGAAAGTTTATGGGTTACCTTTTAACTGTATTCTTCTTTATTCTTATCCTTAACCTTTTAGGTTTAACTCCACTTGGAATTAACGTTACTGGTAATATTGCAATTACTGCATGTTTAGCTTTATTTACCTATTTTGTTACACAGTTTAGTGCAAACAAAGATTACTGGAAACACATTTTCTGGATGCCGGATGTACCGGTACTAATGAAGATAGCTTTAATACCTATCGAGATTTTAGGTACTATTACAAAGCCGTTTGCGTTAATGATACGTCTTTACGCTAACATTTCTGCGGGTCACATTGTAGTAATGAGCTTACTGGGTCTGATCTTCGTATTCAAAAACTGGATCGCAGGGCCTTCATTCTTCGGATTAACATTATTTATCTCTATCATAGAAATACTTGTTGCTTTCCTTCAGGCTTTTGTATTCACAATGCTTTCGGCACTGTTTATAGGTATGGCTGTACAGGATCATCACCATGAAGAAGATCATGACGCTCACACAGAAGAGGAGCCGATAATAATATAATAAGAGTAAGAATTTTTTAATTAAATAAATCAAATAGTTATGACAATTCCAGGAATTATTGGAGCAGGTTTAGTAGTAATAGGTGCTGGCCTTGGTTTAGGTAAAATCGGTGGTTCTGCAATGGACGCTATTGCTCGTCAGCCTGAGGCTGCTGGTAAAATCCAGACTGCGATGATCATTATCGCTGCGCTTCTTGAAGGTGTTGCTTTTGCAGCTCTTTTCGCAGCTTAATTAAAACTAAAAAACAAATACCTGCAGCGGTTGGCTGCAGGTGTTGTTTTGAATTATTGATTTAAATTTAAAAGAACTTAATTAGACATATATAATGGAAAAGTTAATTAACGATTTTTCATTCGGGTTGTTTTTCTATCAGGCAGTTATCCTGATAATCCTTTTAGTATTATTAGCAAAATTTGCATGGAAGCCAATTATGGATGCCATTACTGCAAGAGAAGAAGGTATCGCTAATGCTTTAGCTGCTGCTGAGGCTGCTCGTAAAGAGATGCAAAACCTACAGGCTGATAACGAAAGAATTATCCAGGAAGCCAGAGCTGAAAGAGATGCAATGATGAAAGAAGCCAGAGAGATCAAAGAAAAAATGATCGCTGATGCTAAGCATGAGGCTCAGCTACAGGGTGAGAAAATGATCGAGCAGGCTAAAGCTACTATCAACAGCGAGAAAAATGCTGCTATGGCAGAGCTTAAGGCTCAGGTATCAGGCCTTTCACTTGAAATTGCAGAGAAAATACTTAAACAGGAACTATCTAACGATGCTGCTCAAACTACATTAGTTGAGAAAATGTTAGAGGACGTAAAATTAAACTAATCTTATGACAGGTTCAAGAGCTGCAGTAAGATATGCTAAGGCAATCCTTGAAATGGCACAGGCTACAAACGTAGCGGTGCAGGTTAACGAGGATATGGCTCTTATAGCATCTACAATTAAGGAAAATAATGAGCTTAACAGCTTTATCAATAGCCCTACTATTAAGGCAGAGGTAAAGGAGAGTGCATTAAACGAAGTTTTTTCGGCATCGCAAAGCATCACTAAAGGATTATTCCGTCTTTTACACGAAAATAAAAGATTTAAGATCCTTGAACAGGTAGCTGTACAATACGGCAAACAGTTTGATGTGGCAAACGGGCTTGAAACGGCTAAGGTAACAACAGCTTTCCCTATTACTGCTGAACTTGAAGCTAAGGTATTGGCAAAAATAAAAGAGTTTTCAGATAAGAAAATCACCATTGAAAATATAGTTGATCCATCAATAATAGGAGGATTTATCTTAAGAATAGGAGATAAGCAGTTTAACGCATCTGTTGCCAACAGGTTGTTAACATTAAAACGAGAATTAAGTAATTAGTATTTACCACACAATAGTGTTTAAATTATAAAGTAAGATGGCAGAAATTAAACCTGCTGAAATTTCAGCAATATTAAAGAAACAATTGTCCGGTTTTGAATCGGGTGCTACATTAGAAGAAGTAGGAACTGTTCTTCAGGTAGGTGACGGTATTGCCCGTATTTACGGTCTATCGAACGCTCAATATGGTGAGTTAGTTCAGTTTGACAACGGGTTAGAAGGTATTGTATTGAACCTTGAGGAAGACAATGTGGGCGTAGTATTGCTTGGCCCTTCAATTGGGATTAAAGAAGGTTCTACTGTAAAAAGACTACAGCGTATCGCTTCACTTAAAGTAGGTGAAGAAATGGTAGGCCGTGTAGTTGATACTCTAGGTAACCCAATTGATGGTAAAGGCCCAATAGGTGGTGATCTTTATGAGATGCCTCTTGAGCGTAAAGCTCCGGGAGTTATCTTCCGTCAGCCGGTAACTGAGCCGCTACAAACAGGTATTAAAGCGGTTGATGCCATGATTCCAGTAGGACGTGGTCAGCGTGAGCTTGTTATTGGTGACCGTCAAACAGGTAAAACAACTGTTTGTATCGATACCATCCTTAACCAAAAAGAATTCTATGATGCAGGTAAGCCTGTATTCTGTATATATGTTGCTGTAGGTCAAAAAGCTTCTACAGTAGCTGGTATTGCAAAAACATTAGAAGAAAAAGGAGCAATGGCTTATACAGTTATCGTTGCTGCTAACGCTTCAGATCCTGCTCCAATGCAGGTTTATGCTCCGTTCGCTGGTGCTGCAATAGGTGAGTACTTCCGTGATACCGGTCGTCCTGCACTTATTATTTATGATGATTTATCTAAGCAGGCTGTTGCTTACCGTGAGGTTTCCCTTCTACTTAGAAGACCACCGGGACGTGAGGCTTACCCTGGAGACGTTTTCTATCTTCATTCAAGATTATTAGAGCGTGCTGCTAAGGTTATTGCTGATGATGATATCGCTAAAACAATGAACGACCTTCCTGAGTCGTTAAGACCAATCGTTAAAGGTGGTGGTTCATTAACTGCTCTTCCTATTATCGAAACTCAGGCTGGAGACGTTTCTGCTTATATCCCAACAAACGTTATCTCGATTACTGACGGTCAGATATTCCTTGAGTCAGATCTATTCAACTCAGGTGTACGTCCGGCTATCAACGTAGGTATCTCTGTATCTCGTGTAGGTGGTAACGCTCAGATCAAATCAATGAAAAAAGTATCTGGTACTCTTAAGTTAGACCAGGCACAGTTCCGTGAGCTTGAAGCTTTCGCTAAATTTGGTTCTGACCTTGATGCTGCTACATTAAACGTAATTGAAAAAGGTAGAAGAAACGTTGAGATCCTTAAGCAGGCTGTAAACGACCCTTATACTGTAGAAGATCAGGTAGCTATTATCTATGCAGGTACTAAAAACCTACTTAGAAAAGTTCCTGTAAGCAAAGTAAAAGAGTTTGAAAAAGACTATATCGAGTACCTAAACGCTAAGCACAGAGATACTCTTGATGCGCTTAAGGCAGGTAAGTTTACAGATGAGCTTACAGATGTACTTGAGAAAGCTGCTGCTGAAGTTTCTGCAAAATATTAATTAGATTTTAGATTTAAGTATTGAGCGGTGAGATGTTGAATCTCAATACTCACTTCTCAATACTCAATACCATATAACAAATGGCAAACTTAAAGGAAATACGTAACAGGATTGCTTCGGTTTCATCGACTATGCAAATTACAAGTGCGATGAAAATGGTTTCTGCTGCCAAGCTTAAAAAAGCTCAGGATGCTATTACGGCTATGAGGCCTTATTCTGAAAAGCTTACAGAACTATTACAAAACCTTAGCGCTACCCTAGAAGGTGATAACGGAGGTGCATTTGCTGAGCAACGCGAGGTAAACAATGTACTTGTTGTTGTTATTACTTCAAACAGGGGATTGTGTGGTGCCTTTAATGCTAATGTGATAAAACAGGTTAAAAACCTTCAGTCTGTTTATGCAGGTAAAAAGGTTGATGTTTTAGCTATTGGTAAAAAAGGTAATGATGCCTTAAAAAAGACCTGCAACATTATAGATAACCAAAGTGCTGTATTTGATAGCCTTACTTTTGAAAACGTAGCGGTTATTGCACAAACACTTATGGATAAGTTTGCAGAGGGTCAGTATGACAGGATTGAACTGGTTTATAACCATTTTAAAAATGCTGCTACCCAAATTGTAAAAACAGAACAGTTTTTACCGTTAGCTCCTGCTGAAGCTACAGAAGTAGAAAGCAATGCTACAACAGATTATATCTTTGAACCGTCTAAAGAAGAAATCGTATTAAGCCTTATACCACTTTCGTTAAAAACGCAGCTGTATAAAGCTATCCGCGACTCTTTTGCTTCTGAGCATGGTGCACGTATGACAGCAATGCATAAAGCAACCGATAATGCAACGGAACTTAGAAACCAGTTGAAATTAACTTATAACAAAGCGCGTCAGGCTTCAATTACAGGTGAGATTCTTGAGATTGTAGGTGGTGCAGAAGCTTTGAACAATTAATAAACTGAACGACACACAACTATAAAGAGCCACGCTACAGCGTGGCTTTTTTTATTACCTTAGTAGCTAAAAGAACAAATAGTGATGCTATATTTGATGGTTCTTTTATATTTACTAAATCAACTAACTTTTGAGTCTTTATAAAAATCTTTTTAAGCAAACTGCAGTATATGGTTTGGCAACAGTTTTGCCACGCATGCTCAGTTTCCTTTTGGTAAGGCTTTATACCGATTATCTCCCTAATAGTGAGTATGGGGAAGTATCGGTAATATTCTCGTGGATGGTATTTTTTAATGTTATCCTTGCCTATGGTATGGAAACCTCTTTCTTTAGGTTTTATAATACTGATAGCTCACGAAACGTTGTAAGCACGTCTACAATTTCCATTTTTTGGTCTTCCATATTTTTCCTTTTTGCTGCATTGGTAGGGCGAAATTATCTGGCAGAATGGTCAGATATCGATGTGCAGTACATTACATATACCATTTGGATATTAGTGCTTGATGCTCTTGTAATTATACCCTTCTCTAAACTGCGAGCCGACGGAAGGCCTATATATTATGCAGCTATAAAAATTGGAAATGTATTTGTAAACCTCGGCCTTAATGTGGTTTTCATAGCCTGGCTGCCAAAATGGGCTGCCTCAAATCCGGGGAGCTTTTGGGAAATGATTTATAAAGAAGATTTCCAGATAGGATATATTTTTGTGTCTAACCTTATAGCCAGCTTTTTAACCCTAATGGTACTGGCTCCACATTACTTTAAAATTCGCTGGTCTTTTGACAGGGAATTATGGGGAAGGATGATGCGTTACAGCCTGCCGGTTTTAGTTGCGGGTGTGGCATTTGCCATTAACGAGACTTTTGACCGTATTTTACTTGAAAAACTATTGCCGGATAATATAGCCAAAGCAGAAGTAGGTATCTATTCGGCCTGCTATAAGCTGGCCCTGTTCATGACGCTGTATGCCACAGCATTCAGGCTGGGAATAGAGCCGTTCTTTTTCAGTTACGCCAAGAACGAATCGGCACCCAAGGCCTATGCCATGATAACCAAATACTTTGTAATATTCGGTTCGGTAATATTGGTTTGTGTTGTAGTTTTTTCAGATATACTTAAAGTCCTCCTTATTGATAATAAGTCCTATTGGGACGGGATGAAGGTGGTACCGCTTATAATCATAGCAAATTTCTTTTTAGGAATTTATCATAATCTTTCGGTATGGTATAAACTTACCGATAAAACTAAGATGGGAGCCTACATCTCTATAGTAGGGGCGATAGTAACCTTAGCTCTTAACTTTTTACTTATTCATGAATACAGCTATATGGGTTCGGCAATTGCTACGATATCCGCATACGGGACCATGATGATAATCTCTTATGTTTTGGGAAACAAGTACTACCCTATTCCTTATGATATGAAAAAGATAGGCGGTTATCTGGGGCTTTCCATAGCGCTTTCCTTACTGTATTTTTATAAGTTTAGGGAAAACTATTTTGTAGGTGTGGCTGTTATAATTATATATGCGGTATTTATATACCGAAACGAAAGGGAAACCCTACAGCGTGTTTTAAAGCGCAAATAAGCCCGGCCAAAGGAAGGCACTTACATTTGATTTTGATATATTTGAATTATAAATAAAATACCAGTAATGACAATTAAAATAATTAATAAATCCAATCACGCTTTACCAAATTATGAAACAATCGCCTCTGCAGGCATGGACCTTAGGGCAAACCTTGAGGAGTCTGTAATATTAAGTCCGTTGGGAAGGGCTATAATAAAAACAGGTCTTTTTATGGAGCTGCCTATAGGGTATGAAGCACAGGTAAGGCCGCGTAGCGGACTGGCGGCAAAAAAAGGTATAACGGTGCTTAACAGTCCGGGAACTATTGATGCTGACTATAGGGGGGAGATTGGTGTTATTTTAGTTAATCTGTCTAACGAACCGGTAACAATTGAAAATGGGGAAAGAATAGCGCAGCTTGTAATTGCCAAACATGAGCGTGCCGAATGGCTGGAAGCAGAAGTACTTACCGAAACTACCCGCGGAGCTGGAGGTTTTGGTAGTACTGGTGTAAAGTAACCAACTAAACCAACCACATATGAAAACCGCCAATTATTTTAAAAATGTAAGCCTTACTGCATTGTTGGCAATGGGCTCTTTTGTTTATGCACAGGATGCAAATAAGATATCCAGCCAAAAAGTAAAGGAATTGGCCGATAAAGCTTGCGAATGCTGTTATGAAATAAGTGTAAATCAGCCAAAAGACAGTATAGTAGCAAAAATTAATGGATGCATTAGGAATACGATTATTAACAATCAGATTTTTGAATCCCTTTCAGGAAAATCAGAAGAAAAACAGATAATTGTAGATAATGATACTATTGTAAGCAGTAACATTATTATAGCTAACGAAGGTTTTGATGAAATACAGAATTACATGAAAAAAGAGTGTAAAGCTGTAAAGACTCTGATGTTTTCAGATAATAAGGAAAATGCAAATTCATTGTCAAAAAACAAAAAAGCCATGAAGTTTTATGAGGAAGGGCTTAGTTATTCTGATGAGGAAAAATATGATATGGCAATTGTAAGTTATAATAAGGCGGTAAAAATTGACCCTAAATTTGCTTTTGCATGGGATAATCTCGGAATTTGTTATAGAAGAATGGATAACTATAAAGAAGCTATTAAATGTTATAAAAAATCTTTAGAGTTGGATCCCACAGGTAGAGTTCCGTTAATGAATATAGGAACAGCTTATGAAAAGCTTAAAGATTATAAATCTGCAGGAGAATCTTTCGTTAAGCTTATTGAAATATATCCGGAAGATCCGGAAGGTTATTTTGGGGCAGGTCGTATATTTTATATATCGCAGGATTATGAAAAAGGAGTGGATTATATGTTTAAGGCGTATTTAAAATATTCTGAAAATCAATCACCCTATATACATGATGCTGAACAGAACTTAGCATATTATTACCAGGACTTAGAACAAAAAGGCAAGCTTGATATTTTTATGCAGGCTGCAAAAAATAATAATATAAACATACAAGACGAAGAAGAATAATGAGAATAATAGTTCCTATGGCAGGAAGGGGGTCACGCCTTCGCCCGCATACGCTTACAGTACCAAAACCGTTAATACCAATAGCAGGTAAACCTATAGTACACAGGTTGGTAGAGGATATTGCAGGAGTAATAAATCAGGAAATAGAAGAGATAGCATTTATTATACATAAAGATTTTGGTACTCAGGTAGAAAAAGACCTTGTTGCCATTGCCGAAAAGCTGGGTGCAAAAGGTAGTATTTATTACCAGGAGCAGCCATTAGGTACTGCCCATGCCATTATGAGTGCTAAAGAATCTATGAAGGGACCGATAGTTGTGGCCTATGCCGATACACTTTTCAGGGCCGATTTTACGTTAGATACTACAGCCGATAGTGTAATTTGGGTAAAACAGGTAGAAGACCCAAGTGCTTTTGGTGTGGTTCAGTTAAACGACAAAAATGAAATTGTTGATTTTGTTGAGAAACCTAAAGAGTTTGTGTCTGACCTTGCCATTATAGGAATCTATTATTTTAAAAGTGGTGAAACGCTTCGTGAGGAACTTCAGTACCTGTTAGACAACAATGTTGTTAAAGGGGGAGAATACCAGCTTACAGACGGGCTTGAAAACATGAAGCAAAAGGGCATGAAGTTTGTGCCGGGTAAAGTAGACGAATGGATGGACTGTGGTAACAAAAACGTTACGGTTGAGACCAATTCAAGAATGCTTAACTTTTTGCATAACGATGGCGAAAACCTAATATCAAAAAGTGCGGTGCTTGAAAACAGTACTATTGTACCGCCATGCTTTATAGGCGAAAACGTAGTGCTTAAAAATGCTACTGTTGGTCCTAATGTATCGTTAGGCAATAATACGAGAGTAGAGAGCAGTGTTATTAAAAACAGTTTGGTGCAAACTAATGCTGTTATTACAAATGCTCATTTAGATAATGCCATGATAGGTAACCATGCAGCTTTTAACGGTAAGTTTACAAGCATAAGCATTGGTGACTACTCTATTATAGAATAAATACAATGAACAGAAAGATTCTTTTTTGCGGACTGCTGTTTTCAGGGATGCTCTTAGCCCCTGCAGTTTCCCGTGCCCAGGAGGAGCCGGATCAGATTGCATTGGCTAACGATGTTTTTGAAAATAATTTTTATGAAGCACTCAAGCAAAAAGGAATAGAAAATTATGATAAGGCACTTCGCGCTCTGGAAATATGCAGGGCCGAAGAGCCAAATAACCCGGTAGTATATCATGAAATAGGTAAAAATTACCTTGCCCTTATGAACTATCCGGAAGCAGAAAAAGCTTTTTTAAAAGCTACTGAACTCGATCCAAAAAACAGATGGTATTGGGTAGGACTATATGATGTGTACTACCAAACCCAGGATTTTAATAAGGCCATTCCGATAGTGCAGAAACTTACCGAATGGAGAAAAGAGTTCTATCAGGAAGATTTGGTGTCGCTTTATATGTATACCGAACAGTTTGACAAGGCACTTACACTTATTAATGAACTGGAACAGACTGTAGGGCAAACCGAAAGAAGGGAGATGTTTAAGTTACAGATTTTAAGTAACAACAAACTGAACAAGCCTAAAAAGCAGGATCTGGAAGAAGCGATAAAAAAATATCCTAAGGAAGAGTCTAACTATCTGGAGCTTATTTACCTGTATTCTGAAAGCAATGAGGAGGAAAAGGCCGAAAAGATAGCCGAGAAACTGGCAAAGGAAATTCCTGAATCCGATTGGGGGCAGGTAAGCCTGTTCAAATTTAACCTTAACAATAATAAGGGAGATGAAGCCGCAAAATCGATGTTCAGGATTTTAGGCAGTAAAAAAATTGACAGAAAAATAAAGCATAGGGTATTAAATGAGTTTATCATTTTTGCCTACAACAACCCTCAGTATTATAACGATCTTGAAAAAGCTGTAGATTATTTTGCAGATGATGAGGAAGTAAACGTACCTAAAGAGGTAGGTAAATTCTTTTTCACTAAAAGGAATTTTGATCAGGCAGGTCATTACTTTCAAAAGAGCCTTGCTGCCGATGCCGATGATATTGAGGCGATAGAACTGTTGCTGTATACCTATCAGGAAAGCCAGCGTTTTGACGAACTATATACTAAAGCGACTGAGTATACAGAGTTGTTCCCAACCCATGCAAGGCTGTATTATTTTGCAGGTTTTGCAGCAAACAAAAAGCAACAGTACAAAAAAGCAAAGGAATGGCTTGAAAACGGAATGGACTTTGTAGTAGAGGATATTGAGCTTGAAGCTGGCTTTAACAGGCAACTGGGAGAAGCATATGCCGGGCTGGGAGATGAAAAGAAAAAAGAGGCTTATTTTTCTAAAGCCAATAAACTGCAAAAACCGGGAGAATAATCCATGAAAAAAATAACAGTAGCCCTACTGCTAACCCTTGCCCTTGTTTCATGTAAATCGAAACAGGGACTTATTGCTGAAAAGAATGCAAATACTGAAAAATCGGTAAAGGAAATAGTAAAAGGTCATAACGAGAACCCTTTAGATTTTAACAACCTTCAGATAAGGGCATCTGCCAGTTATAAGGGAGGCGGCGAGTCGTATAGTTTTAGTCTGGATATAAGGGTTAAAAAAGACGAAATGATTTGGGTTAATGCCAGCGTACTGGGCTATCCTGTCGCAAAGGCATTAGTAACTCCAGAAAAAGTAAGCTATTATGTAAATACCCAAAAAGAATACTTTGAGGGTGATTATGAAATGCTAAGCCAATGGCTGGGAACTGACTTAGATTACAATAAGGTACAGAACATGCTTTTAGGTCGTGCCATGGATAATCTTGCAGAAGGAAAGTATAAGGCCGGATTACAGGATGGTCTATACAGCCTGGACGGTAAAGAGGACTATGATATTTTTAAGCATTTTCTGTTTGAAGGGGCTAACTTTTTACTAAAGCAACAGGTTATAGAACAGGGAGGATATGAGCCGCAAAAGTTAACGGTAAACTATCCCGGATACAAAGAATACGGAAAGACAATCCTGCCAACAGGGCTACAGGCTGAAGCTCAAAAAGAGGATAGTGTAAACGTTGATATTGAATACAATAATATTACCTTTGATAAAGAAGATTTGAGGTTTACCTTCAATGTGCCAAGTGGCATGAAACGTATAAACATAGAATAGACTAACCGGGACGGAAAATGATTAGAACGCTTCTTACTTTATTTCTTATTTGCACCACTACTATAGGCTGGAGCCAAACCAGTGCCGAGCAGAAAAAGCTGGAACAACAAAAAAAGCAAATACAGAAAGAGATAAAGGAATTTCAAAACCTGCTTAACAAGGAGGATAAAAAAGAGAAATCAGTTTTAGGGCAAATAAAGGAAAGTGAGGTTAAAATACGCCTTACAGAAAACCTTATTGGTACCATACAAAAACAAAGCAGGCTGCTTAGTGACGATATATACCTTAATCAGAAAAAAGTAAACAAGCTAAACAAAGAGCTTGAAGTGCTTAAGGAAGATTATGCTAATACCATAGTAAAAGCATACAAAAGCCGATCGGAACAAAGCCGTATTATGTTTATACTAAGTTCTGAAAGTTTTCTTCAGGCCTATAAAAGGGTTCAGTATATGAAACAGTATGGTGAGTTCAGGAAGATGCAGGCCGAGGAAATTAAGGAGAAAATGGCAGAGCTCGATGCGCTTATACAAAAACTTAATGGTCAGAAAAAAGAGAAAGAAGTGCTTCTTGCCGAAACCAAAGAACAAAAAGAAGATTTAGTTGGCGACAAGAAAGAACATGAAAAGCTGGTAAAGATTATCCAGAGGGATAAGAAGAAATATGCTGCTGACATTAAGAAAAAGCAAAAGCAGGAAAGGGATCTTCAAAACCAGATTGACGAGCTTATTAGAAAAGCAATTGCAGAGGCTAATAAGAAAAAAGCCAAAGCTGAGGGCAAAAGCACTACTAATGTATCTTCAAGCAAATTTGCTGAGTTAAGTAAAGAAGGTAAGATAGTAGCCGATAACTTTAAGGCCAGTAAAGGCCAGTTGCCGTGGCCGGTAGATAAAGGATATGTTTCAGTTCCTTTTGGTAAATACAGGGCAACAAGTGCAGATGTAAAGACAAGTAGTGAGATGAACAGTACCGGAATTGAAATTACTACTGAGAAAGGATCCAGTGCCAAAGCAGTATTTGACGGAGTGGTAAACTCGGTATCCCAAATTAACGGGGGGAGAAAATTTGTAATAGTTGAACATGGTAATTACCTGACACTTTATTACAACCTGAGTTCAGTTAGTGTTAGCATTGGCGACAAGGTTAAAATGGGACAAAAACTGGGCACTCTATGGACCAACCCAATAACCGGTGAAACTGTCATCAAGTTTATTATGACACAAAATACCGATTATCTAAATCCACAGCAGTGGCTTAACCGATAAAAAATAAAACAAAAAAAGCAGCTCTAAGAGCTGCTTTTTTATGTTCTGTTTTCTCTTAATGAGAAAAGAGTATATTATATAAATAACGCTTTCAGCTCGGTGGCATCATGTGGGCTAAGCTTTCCGGCCAGTACAAGGCTAAGCTGCTTTCTTCTTAGTGCAGCTTCAAAACGTTGCTTTTCAATTTCTGTTTCCGGCTCAATGGCTGGAACTTCTACAGGGCGTCCTGTTTCGTCTACAGCTACAAAAGTATAGATGGCTTCGTTAGCTTTCGCTCTTGTGCCCGATTCACGGTCTTCTGTCCATACATCAATAAAAATCTCCATAGAGGTCTTAAAAGTACGGGAAACCTTGGCTTCAACAGTAACAACACTCCCTAAAGGAATAGACCTGTTAAAGGCAACGTGGTTAACCGATGCCGTTACAACAATCCTTCTGGAATGCCTGCGCGCAGCTATACTTGCCGCACGGTCCATTCGTGCTAACAGTTCGCCACCAAAAAGGTTGTTAAGCGGATTGGTTTCTCCGGGTAAGACCAAATCGGTCATAATGCACATAGAGTCAGAAGGGTGTTTTGCCTGCATTGAATAATATTTTTGGCAAAGATAGTGCAGAATCATAAAAAAACCCATGCATTAACATGGGTTTAGTTTTTTATAGGTCTTTTACAAGTAACCAGGCTTCTTTATTGGTTTCCTTTCTTATCTTACTAAGATTTTCGTGTGCCGACTCATAAGTTGGGTAGCTTCCGTAAATAACCGGATATAGCCCGTATTTGTTTTTGTCCAGCTTTCTTGCTTTAAAGCCTTTTGCCCTAAGCTGCTGTAGTGCTTTTTCGGCATTAGCCTCACTGCGGAAAGCATTAGCAACAATATGGTAGTATAGCTTTTCTTCAGTTTCTTCTTTTACCGTAAGCTTTACTGCCGGCATAGGGTCAAGAAAAAACGTTGCTGTTTGTATTTCCTGATTAACCTGCTCCTGAACGTGTTGTTCTGCCAGTCGGGTTTCCTTGTTTATTTTGTTGTCGTAGTATACTTTAAAGCCTGCACTTCCTGCAAACAGAGCTGTTATAAATACAGCTGCATATTTAAGGAAAGAGT
Organism: Flavobacterium alkalisoli; assembly: GCF_008000935.1. NCBI lineage: Bacteria > Pseudomonadati > Bacteroidota > Flavobacteriia > Flavobacteriales > Flavobacteriaceae > Flavobacterium > Flavobacterium alkalisoli. The sequence continues at coordinate 876,616 of NZ_CP042831.1, read as the reverse complement.
AGTTCTTTCTTCTTTCGGGAGTAAACATAACCGGAACTTCTTCCTCAAGCTCCTCTACCTCTGCCTTAAGTACCTCACGTGTAATTACAGGAGAAGTAAAGCTGCCAAGACCAAAAGAATCGGTAAGGTAGTTAACCGGTGTGTTAGGATAGAACACAAGGCTGCTCTCACTGTTGTAAGCAAGGTCACCTATATTTTTAAGTATAAGGCGCTCACCATTTTGCAGCTCGTCAAGCCATAGCTTTACTATTTTCTCGATATCGCTTACGGCTTCGTTGTAAGAAATTTTTTCCTGTAAGGCGATATGATTCGCTAAAAGCCCGTCATTATTCTTTAAATTCGCATTAAAAGAAATTAGCTTTTTAGGTGGATAGAACGTATTAGTGTCCGTATCTATGCTTGCTGACCTGGTTTCGGTTAAAAAAGCACCAAAGCCCGGAACGATAACGCACTGGTAACGATATAGTAGCGCTGATATGTGTTTCTCTATCATCATAACAACAAATTTAACGAATCAACCGCTAATGCAAAATTTTATTCACAATTTTTATTAACAATTGTCGAGGCGGGTTTTATTCAGAATATTTTAAAGTATTAATGACTGATAACGAATTGTTTAGTACGCTTGCCCTGCTTAAGATAGAGGGTGTGGGCGATATTGTGGCAAAAAGACTAATAAACCATTTAGGTAGTGCCGAAGCCGTTTTTTCAGCAAAAAGGCAGCAGGTTCTGGCTATTGAGGGTGTAGGGGATATCTTATATAAAAGTTTACAGGATAAGGAAGTTTTTAAGCTGGCCGAAGCCGAAATGAAGTTTATAAAAGATAGCGGCATTAAAACGTCCTATTATCTGGATGCAGATTATCCTGAAAGGCTAAAGCATTGTATTGATGGCCCGGTGGTGCTTTTCAGCTCGGGGAATATAAACCTTGAAGGCAAAAAAACAATAAGCATTGTGGGTACCCGCCAAATGACATCTTATGGAGCTGATTTTTGCCGTAAACTCATTGAGGATATTGCTCCGATGGATCCGGTCATTATAAGCGGTTTTGCTTATGGCGTAGATATTTTTGCGCATCAGGTGGCTATGGAACAAAACCTGCAAACCATAGGTGTGGTAGCACACGGGCTTAATCAGATATACCCTAAGGTACATAAAAAGTATGTAGCAAAGATGGAGGAAAACGGAGGTTTCTTTACAGAGTTTTGGAGTACATCAAACCCCGATAAGGAAAATTTTGTAAAGCGTAACCGTATTGTGGCAGGGTTGGCTGAAGCTACGGTAATTATAGAAAGTGCCGATAAGGGAGGCTCGCTTATAACGGCTAATATTGCTAACGATTATAACAGGGATGTGTTTGCCGTACCGGGTCGTGTTACCGATAAATACAGTATGGGCTGTAACAATCTTATTAAAAGCCAGAGGGCTCATTTGCTTACCGATGCTGCTGACCTGCTTTATATATTAAACTGGAGTACTGAAGATAAAAAGGTGGCTCCCATACAAAAGCAGCTGTTTGTTACCCTTGAGGATGACGAACAGAAAGTATATGATTTTTTACAGAAAAACGGCAAAGAACTTATGGACATCATAGCATTAGAATGCGGTATGCCGGTATTTAAGCTTTCATCGTTATTGCTTACTATGGAACTTAAAGGAGTAATAAGGCCATTACCGGGAAAACTATTTGAAGCGATTTGATAAGTATTCAATTTGCCTATCATTTCGACCGGAAGGAGAAATCCCTAAAAATATAAAAGCCCGATAATAGTTATCGGGCTTGTTTTTATATTGAATGCTGTGATGCTTTTTAGTTGAATCCAAGCTTTTCGCGTACTCTTTTAAGTACACCGTTTGCTATGATAGCTGCTTTGTCTGATCCTGTTTTTAAAAGGGCGTCTACTTCTGCAAGGTTGTTCATGTAGTAAGTATACTTTTCCCTTTCGGTTTTAAACTTCTCAACAATAAGTTCAAATAAAGCCTGCTTGGCATGGCCGTAACCATAGTTACCCCCAAGGTAGTTTGCTCTCATTTGCTCAGTTTGTTCCGGTGTTGCCAATAGTTTATAAATGGCAAAAACATTACACGTATCAGGGTTTTTAGGATCTTCAAGCGGTGTGCTGTCAGTCTCAATAGACATTACCTGCTTTCTAAGCGGTTTGTCTTCCTGGAATATATTGATGATGTTATTACGGGACTTACTCATTTTCTCCCCGTCAGTACCCGGAATGATTTTTGTCTCCTCGCCTGTAATTGCTTCCGGTAATACAAAAGTTTCTCCCATCTGGCTATTGAATCGGGAAGCCACATCGCGTGTAATCTCTATATGCTGTAACTGGTCTTTTCCTACTGGTACAAATTCTGCATCATATAATAATATATCTGCAGCCATAAGCATAGGGTAAGTAAACAGTCCGGCATTTACATCGGCTAATCTGTCGGCCTTGTCCTTAAAGGAGTGCGCCAGTGTTAAACGCTGGAAAGGAAAAAAACAGCTAAGGTACCATGTAAGCTCTGCGGTTTGAGGTACATCGCTCTGGCGGTAAAAAATTACTTTATTTATATCAAGGCCAAAGGCAAGCCATGTGGCTGCCACGCTGTATGTGTTTTCACGAAGTGTTTTGCCATCCTTTATCTGTGTAACAGAGTGCAGGTCGGCAATAAATAAAAACGATTCGTTTTCTGGTTTGTTAGCCATTTCTATGGCTGGTATAATAGCACCTAAAAGGTTGCCTAAATGCGGTGTTCCGGTACTTTGAATACCGGTTAATATTTTTGCCATGGTATGCTTTTCAAATTTTACACAAAGGTAAAAGGTTTTGCGAAAAAATAGGGATTGAATTCTTACATTTGACAGCATGAAAATACTAAAGGCGATTTTTTGGACACTATGGCGCATATGGTTTTATGTCCTTATGGGTGTTCCTATTATCATTATGTCGCCTTTTCTTATACTTAGTATCCTTTCTGAGAAAACCTATCCTCAGTTTTTTATAATGGCACGGTTATGGGCAAAAATCATTCTTTTCGGGATGGGCTTTTACTATAAGATAGAGCGCGAACAAAAACTGGAAAAAGGTAAAAGCTACATGCTGGTAGCTAACCATACCTCTATGACCGACATTATGCTGATGCTGGTTATATCTAAAAGCCCGTTTGTGTTTGTAGGAAAAAAAGAACTGGTTAAGATTCCTATATTCGGGTTCTTCTATAAACGTACCTGCATACTGGTAGACAGGGAAAGTTCAAAAAGCCGTTTTGAGGTATTTAAGCGCGCGCAGCACAGGCTTAACCAGGGGCTTAGTATTTGTATTTTTCCTGAAGGAGGTGTTCCTGAAGATGAAAATATCCTGCTTGATGAGTTTAAGGACGGAGCCTTCCGTTTGGCTATAGAGCACCAGATTCCTGTGGTGCCCATGACCTTTGCCGACAATAAAAAACGATTCTCATTCAGTTTCTTTAGCGGCAGTCCCGGCCGTATGAGGGCTAAGGTGCATCATTTTATAGAGACCAAAGGGCTTACCCTTGACGATAAAAAAGACCTGAAAGACAGGGTGCGACAGGTAATTTATCATCAGTTACTGCATAATACAAAAGGAAAAGCTTAACACTTTTACAAAACGGATTTTGCTTAAAAAATCCGTATCTTTGTAGCCTGTTTAAGTAACATTTTTAAAGAATTCTAATTTATGTATCCAGAAGAATTAGTAAAACCAATGCGTGCTGAACTTTCAGAGGCAGGTTTTGAAGAACTATATACACCAGAAGCAGTAAAAGATGCAATCGCTACAGAAGGAACTACACTTGTAGTGGTAAACTCTGTTTGCGGATGTGCAGCAAGAAATGCAAGACCGGGTGTAAAAATGAGCCTTAGCAACGGTAAAACTCCGGCAAAACTGGTAACGGTTTTTGCAGGTGTAGACAGGGAAGCTGTAGATGCAGCAAGAGAACTTATGTTCCCTTTCCCTCCGTCATCTCCAAGTATGGCATTATTTAAAAATGGTGAGCTTGTGCATATGCTTGAGCGTCATCATATTGAAGGTCGCCCTGCAGAAATGATTGCAGAGAACCTTAAAGATGCTTACGACGAGTTTTGCTAATAAAAGCTTATTTAAAAGTTTCAAGCCACGCCTTTGCGTGGCTTTCTTTTTTACAATAGTATGCTTACATACTAAATGTTTTTATTATTAATTAAAAAGACTGTATTTTTACGCGAATTTTTAAGAACATACATGGGCAAGATACTGTCATATCCTTTATCGATAATCTACTATCTGGTTTTTTTGCTTATACTGCTTATATTTCATCCTATACAGTGGTTTTGTTTAAACGTGTTTGGATACCAGGCACATAAAAAAAGCGTAGATATATTAAACGGATGCTTAGTTAGAAGTACACACCTTTTAGGAACAACATATAAAATTGAAGGTAGGGAAAAAATACCGACAGGGGTACCGCTTATTATAGTGGCAAATCACCAGAGTATGCATGATATCCCGCCTATTATATGGTTTATGAGAGAATTCCACCCTAAATTCATCAGTAAGAAAGAATTAGGAAAGGGAATACCAAGCGTGTCTTACAATTTAAGACACGGAGGTTCCGTTTTAATAGATAGAAAAGACCCAAAGCAAGCCTTACCTGCCATAAAACAGATTGCCACTTACATCGAAAAGAATACACGTTCGGCAGTAATTTTTCCTGAGGGTACCCGAAGTAAAACGGGAGCCCCTAAGAAGTTTTCGGAAAACGGTCTTAAAATCCTTTGTAAATTCGCCCCTTCTGCTTATATTGTACCTATAAGCATCAACAATTCGTGGAAGATGGTGCAATACGGGCAGTACCCGTTAGGATTAGGCAACCGATTAACTTTTACAGTACAGGAACCATTTGCCATAAAGAATATTCCTTTTGAAGAAGTAATGGAGAGAACAGAGAACGCAGTAGTACAAGGAATAAAAAATTAATATTATGTCAATAAAAAATGTCCGCATAGAAGTAATGCACTTTTTGGAAAAGAACATTGATTCTTTTGTGGAAAACTATCTTATACCGGTAGAGAAAATATGGCAGCCATCTGACATGCTGCCGGATTCCCAAAAAGAAAACTTTTATGAAGAATTAAAGGAGCTTAGGGAAATTGCTAAAGATCTTCCATATGATTTTTGGGTGGTACTGGTAGGCGATACCATTACCGAGGAAGCTTTACCTACCTATGAGTCATGGCTTATGGATGTTGAGGGTATAGAACAGGTTGAGGAAGGACCGGGTAACGGTTGGAGCAAATGGGTAAGACACTGGACAGGTGAAGAAAACCGCCATGGCGACCTGCTTAATAAATACCTATACCTTAGCGGAAGGGTAAATATGCGTGAGGTTGAAATGACAACCCACCACCTTATAAACGATGGTTTTGATATTGGTACCGACAGGGATCCGTATAAAAACTTTGTGTACACAAGTTTCCAGGAGCTTGCCACATATATTTCGCACAATCGTGTAGCGCAGCTGGCTAAGAAATACGGAGACAACAAACTGTCTAAAATGTGTAAGCTTATCGCGGGAGACGAAATGCGTCACCACATGGCATACAGCGAATTTGTAGACAGGATTTTTAAGGTAGACCCAAGTGAAATGATGTTGGCTTTCCAGCACATGATGAAACTTAAGATTACCATGCCTGCACATTTTCTAAGGGAGTCTGGTGATGCTAAAGGAAGTGCTTTTGAGCAGTTTTCAGATTCGGCACAGCGTATAGGGGTTTATACCGCTTTAGACTATGTTGACATCCTTAGAAAACTGATTGAAAAATGGCAGATTGACAAAATAAACGGACTTACTGCCGAAGCAGAGAAGGCAAGGGATTTCCTTATGAAGCTTCCGGACAGGATGACAAGAATATCTGAAAGAATTATAATACCGGAAGAGTCGCATATTTTTAAATGGGTACAACCGGCATTGGTTAAATAATATATAAGCTGCTTTAGGGCAGCTTTTTTTATTAAATTACTGTCCTTTTAAAGTAAATATGAAATCCATAAAAATAAGTGTAGAGCATTTTGATTCTGATATTATAGCAGATAATGCAGATATTTTGTGCCACGAAGCAATACAGAATCCGGGAGAACCCGTTGGTTGTTCTGTAGCCAATATTGAAGTTGAAAACCATAGGGTTACTGTAAAGTTTTTATGGTTTGAAGCGCCCGAAAAAATAGATGAAAATGATTTTTGTTTTATTGAGGAAACAAATATGCTCTTTTTCCGATCAGTTTATCAATGGGGTGTTATAGATATTGAAAAAAGAAAACTAAAAAGGCACACTAAGGCTTTTTGCTATCCCTGCTTTGAAAAATATGAAACTTTTGTTTTGGTGATAGACGAGTTAGATGCCGAATCGGTTACATTTAAAGGTGACCGTATCCATCAGGTTCCTATAGACCCTCCTTATGAGATGGAAAGATTTGACGACAGGATTGAATTTACAAGTTATGTATCTGGACACCAGGTTCTTAAAATAAAATAATTTTTAAGTTAAAGTAATGAGCAATCTTATTGAAAGAACAAAAGCATTTGTAAAACAACAACTAAAGGATGCCGAAGGAGGGCATGACTGGTTTCATATAGAACGTGTATACAATAATGCCCTGCTTATTGCAAAAGGGGAGGAATGTAACCTGCTTATTGTACAGCTTGGAGCATTACTTCATGATATAGCCGACAGCAAGTTTCATGATGGTGATGAAACGGTAGGCCCGGCACTGGCATGGCGCTTTATGGAAAATGAAAATGTTCCTGAAGAGGTAATATTACAGGTAGTAAACATTATTGAGAACATTTCCTTTAAAGGAGGTAATTTTGAAAAGAAGTTCCATTCTAAGGAGCTCGATATTGTTCAGGATGCCGACAGGCTTGATGCTTTAGGAGCTATAGGCATAGCGCGTACATTTAATTATGGGGGTTTTAAAAATAGGGCTTTGTATGACCCTCAAATAAAACCGAACCTAGCCATGACCAAAGAGGAATACAAGGCGAGTACCGCACCAACCATAAACCATTTTTATGAGAAGCTGCTATTACTTAAAGACAGGATGAATACCGAAACCGGTAAATATCTTGCCGAACAGCGCCACAGGTACATGGAAGATTTTCTTGCGCAGTTCTATGCCGAATGGAACGGGGAGAAATGATTGTTTATTAAATTGAGAATGGCAGGGTAAACAGGTTTTTTATTCACCTTTGCAGATAGCCATCCTATAAAGCTTAATACAAAAACATCTCCGCTTTCTGCCAGGGCCTGCTGTGTTAGTTGGTTAAGCTGTTGTATAAAGCTTTTGGAATGTATTATAGTGTTATCGGTTATGAATTTTTCTACTAATGAGGTATAGGCAATAACCCTTTCTTCTTTTACTTCTGTCAGGTATTTTTTGTAGCGCCTTTTAAAACCCTTTAATCGGTAAAGGGCCTGTTCAGGATCTTCCAGTTCTGCATGCATTACAATTTCTACCAGGCTTCGTTTAATGGCCCAGTCCATACCCATCCTTTTCTCATACCAACTGTCCGAATGAATAAACTCGCGCATGTACCTTCGGGCTTCTCGTGCATTGTCTTGCTGTAGCCAGTAGGTTACATAAAAGAATAACAGATCGTTTTTATCGGTAGGGTCGGCTTTTTTGGTTTCTGTCTGTGCTTTATCTATAAGGTTAAGTATCGCCTGCGCATTGCCGCTATAGTTTTCGTTAAGCATAAGCAACAGGTAATAGCGACCTATAAAACGGCTGTAGTATTTTTTATTCTGTTTGTGCATTTCGGTAAACATAAGGTCTAAATAGTCACTGCATTCGCTAAACCTTCTGTTCCTAAAATGAATATTAGCCATAAAATATAGGATGTAGATATGGTAATACAAATGCTTTTGGGCTAGCTCCTGCCTGTCTATTATAAAACGGTATCCTTTTACCAAAAAAGTCTCCACAAGGCTGTAATTACTGTTAATGGAGGCATATTCGTTTGCAATAAACAGCATTTGGTACAGCGACTTGAATGTAAGCACTTCCCGTAACGAAATACCAAAGGATTTCATGGTATTGGTTATCAGTTGCTGTACATCGGTAACTTTTCCCTTATGGTAAATATCCATTAGTTCCCTTCGCATTACAGCATAAGCAAGGTTAAGCTGTTCTTCGTTGCGTAGCCTCTTACTGTTTTGGGTAAAATTCTTTAGTACTTTATCAAGATTAAACTGCGGGTCAAAATGGGCAAACTGTATTTGTACCTGGTAAATTTCGTTTAGCAGAGAAAAATACTCTCCTGCCATAGCACGCGCTTCGGCTTTTGCAAGGCATTTAAACGCTTCCCTGTATAGTTTATGCTCAAAAAAAACACGGCTTACCAAAAGCAGGCGGGTAATTTCATGCTCATCTCCGGTGTTGTTTTCAAAGCTGCGGTTTGCCATAAAACCGATAAGGCTGTCATACATTCTTTTACGCAGGGCATGGTAGGCACCTGCATTTTTTGCGTCGGAATATAATTTATCCTTAATGTTTATATCATCAGTTATTAATAATTTAAACAAGTCGGTGTTAAGGGTGTCTTTCCGCTTGTTCTTATTGTTAACATGTTTTATAAATGCTTGTTTATCATCTAAAGACATGATGGATATAATATCGGTAAGTGCATTCATAATCTGATCTTATTTGCTATAAATATACATAATATATCATCAGTTTTTAAATGATATTGACTTTTACAGCCTGTTGTTTTATATGAGATTTGCTCCATAATCAAAAACCAAAAATTATGGATTCGCTAAAAACAACAGAGGTTACCGAAACCTTTAAAAATGAAAAACTGTATAAAACTTCAACGGCAGCATCTAAACCGAGTAATGCTTTTATAGGAGCATCGTGGTGTGCGCTTATTATAGGTATGGCTTCCTTTTGTATAGGACTTTTTAATGCTAATACTATGCTGCTTAATGAAAAAGGATATTATTTTACCATACTGCTGTTTGGATTATTCTCGGTAGTATCGGTACAAAAGAGTGTAAGGGACAGACTGGAAGGAATACCCGTAACCGACCTGTATTACAGCATTAGCTGGTTTACGACTTTTGCGGCTATACTGTTACTGATAATAGGGCTATGGAATGCCGATATGGAACTGAGTGAAAAGGGTTTTTACGGAATGTCGTTCACCCTTAGTCTTTTTGCGGCTATAGCTGTGCAAAAAAATACCCGTGACCTTAAAGTATTTGAAAAAGAGAATTTAAACGCTTAGCGGATGCCTTTCCCCGCGGCGAATTTACACACCTTACTGCTGCGGGGATTTTTTAACCATTAATTATCCTACTATGAAAAATACAGTAAAAATAATTCTCTATAGTCTTGGACTGGTATGCCTACTTGCCACCATGACCAATATGATCTTATGGTTTAGGGCCTGTGCCCGATATGAAGATTTTGAAACCATAAAACAGGCCTACCGGTCTCACTTTCCTGTAAGCCTTAGGGGGCAGTATACCCTTACGTTTATCAATTGTGGTATGCTTGCTGTTTCTGTAGCTGTTTTTGCCAACTCCATAAGCGCTGGGTTTCTAAAAACACTTTCGCTTGTATTGGTAATTGTTTCAGGATTTTTGTTGTTCTGGCAAATATTTTCATTAATGTAAATCAGGGTTTATGCTAACCATTATATTTATTTCCTTTGCAGTTTGCTTTATAATAGAAAGACTGAACCTGGGGTGGAAACTGCCTCAGGTACCTACCTGGACTATCAGGGTACTGGGTGTTAACTTTGTACAGTTGGGGGTCGTATTGCTTGCTGGAATCAGTTGGGAGAAATGGCTTTCTTCTTATTCCATTTTTCATCTTTCAAATCATGTTTCTCCTGCCTTAGGGGGAATTATAGCCTATTTTATAGCTACTTTAATATTTTACTGGTGGCACAGGTGGAGACATCGTATTGATTTTTTGTGGACTCATTTTCATCAGATACACCACAGCCCTCAGCGTATAGAGGTGATAACGTCTTTTTACAAGCATCCGCTGGAAATGGTTGTAAACTCGATTATAGGAAGCTTACTGGTTTATACGCTTTTAGGGTTAAGCCTTGAGGCAGCGGGAATTTATACGGTATGCACTGCCTTAGGAGAATTTTTCTATCATACCAATATTAAGACTCCGCAGTGGATTGGCTATATTTTTCAGCGACCTGAAATGCATCGCATTCACCATGAATACAACAAGCATACTAATAATTATGGCGATATAGTTTGGTGGGACATGCTGTTTGGAACGTATGAAAATCCAAAAGAGTTTAAAACATCCTGCGGTTTTGATAACGAAAAGGAGCAACGCCTTTTTGATATGCTCAGGTTTAAGGATGTTCATAAAGAATAAAAAAAGCCACTCATTGAGTGGCTTTTTTTTATCTAATATTATTTTCCGGGAAATTCAGCTTTTCTTTTTTCAAGGAATGCTGTGGTACCCTCTTTAAAATCTTCGGTACCAAAGGCTTCACCAAAAGCTTTTATTTCAGCATCATAACCGTTAACGCCATCTTCATAGTTGGCATTAATAGCCCTGATTGCAGCCGAAATAGCCACAGGAGAGTTCTTCATTATTTTAGATGCGATACCTTTACAAAAATCAAGTAGCTCTGCCTGTGCCACTACATGGTTTACAAGTCCGTATGCTTTTGCGTCTTCAGCGCCTATCATACCGGCAGTCATAATCATTTCCATAGCACGGCCTTTACCTACAAGCTGAGGTAAGCGTTGTGTACCGCCATATCCCGGTATTACACCAAGAGATACTTCCGGTAATCCCATTTTTGCATTATCTGAAGCTACCCTAAAGTGTGCTGCCATAGCAAGCTCAAGTCCTCCGCCAAGTGCAAAACCGTTTACCGCAGCAATAACCGGAGTAGACAGGTTTTGTACAAAATCAAATAAAAGCTCCTGTCCTTTTGCAGCAAGCTCACCACCCTGAGTTACATTAAAGTCGGCAAATTCAGAAATATCTGCACCTGCAACAAAAGCTTTTTCACCGCTACCGGTAACAATAATAACTTTTACATTCTTATCGGCATCAAGAGCTTTAAAAGCTTCGTGTAGTTCCAGTATGGTTGCTTTGTTAAGGGCATTAAGTTTAGATGGCCTGTTTATGGTAATAACCGCAAGACCATTATCCTGTTCTGCTAAAATATTTTCGTAGTTCATGAGATTTTATTTTAGTTATTGTCTGTTTCTTTAGGAGGTAAATCAGAATCGGTAATCGGCAACGAAACCAGGAATTCTGTGCCATGGCCCAATTCGCTTTCAAAAGTAATTGTTCCGTGATAATTTTCCACGATATTCTTTATAATTCCCAGGCCTAGTCCCATACCACTGCTTTTAGTGGTAAACTTAGGCTCAAAAATACGATTTTTGTTTTCTACGCTAATTCCCTTTCCGTTATCCCTTACCTTAATCTTTACAGAATTTCCTTCACGGTAAACACTTACTTCCACTAAAGGTTCAGGATGGGTAGAAGGGATAGCCTGAATGGCATTTTTAACCAGATTGGTAATAATACGGATCAGTTGGGTACGGTCCATTCGGGTAATAATGCTTTGCTCTTCGGCACTAAAGGTAATAAACCCTTCATTAAAGATTTCCAGTGCAAGCTGAACAATCTTAACGATATTGATGTTTTCGTTTTGCTGTGCCGGCATGGAAGCAAAGCTGGAGAATGCCGAAGCTACAGAGCTCATGGTGTCAATCTGCTGGATAAGGGTTTTGGAAAATTCATCCAGCTTTTTATTTATATCAGGATCGTTAGGATCAAACTTACGCTGAAAGCTTTGTACGGTAAGTCGCATTGGCGTAAGCGGATTCTTAATTTCGTGTGCTACCTGTTTTGCCATTTCGCGCCATGCCTGTTCCCTTTCGCTTTGTGCCAGTTTTGCGGCACTGTCGTCCAGATCGTCTACCAATGCGTTGTACGACCGCACCAGCTGATTGATTTCCTGAGGGGAATCGTGCATTTCAATCTTCTGATTGATCTGACTAAGGCGTATTTCGGCAATCCGTTCACTAATTGACTTAAGTGATTTTGTAATATAGCTGGAAAGGAAATAGGCTACAATAATGGAAATAAGCAGCATGAAAGAGTATACCTGGCCGAAGCGCATAAAAAAGTTACGCTGCTCCTTTTCATAATACCCTTCGTCTTTTATGTAAGGCAAGTTAAGTATCCCCAAAGGTTTAAACTTGGTATCCTTAAGGTAGCTGTATGAGGAACGGAACTTTTGCCCGTCTTCGGTTTTTAGGTCTACATAGCGTTTTTCTGCCGTACTGCGAAGTACCCTAAGTATGCTTGGAGGGATATTGTTATTTATGGTATCTACCGAGAAGGCGGCTTTAGAGGATTTAAGCAGATGTCCGTTAAGATCGTATATGTTTACCTCAAGTCCGTGGATGTTTGCCAGTTCGTGTATCCTTTCCCTGAAAATCAATGGAAGGTTTTCTGTTGAAAGCGGGTAAGTAGTAGTAGAAAGGATATAATTGATATGCTCTTTTATGGCATTTTCCTTTCTTTCCAGCCTGTCCTCATGGTATTCCTTGGCTTCCTTGCCAAACTGGTATATGGAAACTGCGGCGATAAGTAAAGAGGCGATAAGGGTAACAAATATCATGGAAAGGAAAATCCTTACCCTTAATGACCATTTACCTATCTTAAACTTATGCCTCATCCTGTTAGGAGTTGTTCTTTTTCCTTATTCGTTTGTAAAATTTAAAGCCAAGCATTATAAGTACAGAAAACAGTATAATACCCACCACGCCATAAATCCAGTTTACGGCATTCTTTAAAATTACTAAAAAAACAACGGCAAATAAAATTATGGTGGCACCTTCGTTCCAAATCCTCATAAAGTTTGAGGTGTGTTTTATTTCGTCATTCTGTAGCTGCCTGAAAATAGAGTGACATTTTAAATGGTAGAGGTATAAAAGGAATACAAACCCCAGTTTTACATGCATCCAAGGTTGGGTAAGCCATGCATTTCCGGTAGCGGTAAAAAACAGCATCCAAAAGGCAAAAATACTTGCCAGCACTGCCGATGGCCATGTAATAATATACCACAGCCTGTAAGCCATAAGTTTGTACTGCTTTATAAGAATCTCTTTTTCGGGAGACGGTTTATCATTAGCCTCTAAATGGTAAACAAAAAGCCTTACTATGTAAAAAAGCCCGGCAAACCAGGTTATCACAAAGATGAGGTGCAGCGATTTTATATAATTATATTCCATTATGCTTCTTTAAGATGGTAGGTCATTTCTTTTTTAAGGAATAACCCTGTAACTATTGTTGACAATACATCGGCAATGGGGAATGATACCCATACACCAAAAATACCAAAAAAGTGCGGTAAAATAAGTATTAGCGGTATTAAGAAAAAGCCCTGTTTTGTTAGCGTAAGCAGTAATGCTTTTGTAGCCTTGCCCGCTGCCTGAAAATAAGCAGCGCCTATAAGCTGAACAGCAATAATGGGCGATGCAGCAAATACCCAGCGTAAAGCACCGGGGGTATCGGCAATTACAATTGCATCGGTAGTAAAGACAGAAACGATAGGTTTGGCAAATACTAATACTACTATAAATACCAATACGGCAAAGAAACCTGCATATTTTATGGCAGTGATAACAGTTTCCTTTACCCGCCCGTAATTATCGGCGCCGTAATTATAACCGGCTATAGGCATAAAGCCCTGCGTTATTCCCAGTACAGGGAACAGTGCAAACATAAGCATTCGGCTTATGATGCCATAAACGGCTACGGCATGTTCGCCGCCTTCTGCATATAGGGTATGGTTAAGTAGAATAGCCAGGATACTTATTACGCCCTGCCTTGCAAACGTTACAAAGCTTAAGGATACAATTTCTTTTGCGAGTTCCTTATGAAAAACAAAATGTTTTAGTTCCAGTTTCAGTTCGCTTTTGTAAATAAAGAACCAAAGGATATATAAAAAGCAGAAGAAAAAGGAAAATGCGGTTGCCAGTGCAGCACCAAATACCCCTAAGTTCAGGATCTTGATTAAAAGTATATCCAGTATGATATTTGACACTGCCGATATTATCATGGCAGTCATTGCATGGCGTGCCTTGTCTTCGGCCCGTATTACATTGTTTCCCGTCATGCAAAAGGCCTGAAAAGGAACAGCAATAAGTATGGGTATAAAAAACTCTTTGGCGGGAGCCATTATCGCTCCGTTAGCACCAAAGGCAAACAATATTTCTTCGCTGAAAAAAAGTCCTAATATTGCAAAAAGGGAAGCAATGCCAAAAGTCATCATGATTTGATGAGCAAAGGTGTTAAGGGCTTTTTCCTTATTGCCTTTACCTAAGGCTCGTGAAAGTACCGAGCTTCCGCCTATACCTATGGCCATACCCATAGAAGAAATGAAAAAAGTAATAGGCATTACTACAGATAGCGCGGCAATTGCCAGTGCGCCAATCCATCGGCCTACGAATATAGTGTCAATAAGGACATTAACTGTCATGAACAATATACCTATGGAAGCAGGTACCGACTGCCGGAAAAGCAGCTGCTTAATGTCCTTATTGGCTAGATCCGTAGAGGTTACAGACATTATACTACAGGTGTTTCTGCATGGGCCCACTCATTAATCCAGTTCGCCACCACATCAACCCAATCGTTATTATCATTAAGGCAAGGAATAGCCATGAAGTTTTCTCCTCCGTGTTCCTTAAAATCTTCGTTAGCACGCATGGCTATTTCCTCGAGCGTTTCAAGACAGTCTGTTACAAACGCAGGTGTAACTACCGCAAGGCTCTTAACTCCTTTTGCCGGCATGTTGTTTATCTCAACATCGGTATAAGGTTCAAGCCATTTGTCTCCTGCAAGCCTTGACTGGAATGTTAGTGAGTATTTATCTTCAGGAATACCCAGTTGCTCCACTACTAATCGTGTAGTTTCGTAACACTGATGACGGTAGCAGAATTTATGTGCCGCCGAAGGCGTTGTACAGCAGGTGCTGTTTATTTTACAGTGTGATTTTGTTACATCTGTTTTTCTTATATGGCGTTCTGGTATACCATGGTAAGAGAACAGCAGGTGGTCGTAATTAAAACCTTCCAGTGAACTCTTAATTGAGTCTGCCAGTACTTTTATATAGTCGGGTTTATTATAAAACGCAGGGACATCGGTAAATGTCATTTGCGGGAATTTCTTTTTGCGAACTTCTTCTGCCTCTGCTAAAACAGTAAGGGTAGAAGCCATGGCATATTGCGGATAAAGAGGGAAAAGCAGTACCTCGGTTACACCCTGGTCTGCCAGTTGCTGTAATCCTGTTTCTATAGACGGTTTACCATAACGCATGGCTAATGTTACAGGCAGTTCGGTTTTTTGTTCCACTTTTTTGTACATCCTTTCCGATAGTACAATAAGTGGAGACCCTTCTTCCCACCATATTTTCTGGTAGGCTTCTGCCGAATCTTCCGGTCTTTTTCTAAGTATTATACCTCTAACTAAAAGAGCCCTTAGTAAAAAAGGAACATCTATAACATACTTGTCCATCAGGAACTGGTCCAGATAGGGTTTTACGTCTTTTGGATCCGGACTGTCCGGAGAACCAAGGTTAATTAACAATACACCTTTCATGTTTATCTTACAGTTGTTGTTTTTGTGTTTGTTGGGCAAAGGTCATCAAAAACCATGCTCTGAATATTATTATTTTTGTTTTTAACGATTGTTGAATATTAATTGCTGCAATTCTTTATTGAACTCTCGTGATGATTTTATCAAAAATTTCTTGGAGAGTTGCTTTGATATTAAGCATTAGCGTTTAAAGACATAAGGTATTTTTTAGGCGTGGTGCCAAATTTCTTTTTAAAGGCAGCAATAAAGTGGCTGGCAGTGCTGTAACCTATTCGAAGCCCTACTTCGTTTACATTATAGGTTCCGCTGTCCAGTAGCTTACGGGCATACTCCATTTTATAATCAAAAAGGAAACTATATACACTGTCGCCGTAAATCTGTTTAAAGCCCATTTTCAGCTTTTTCAGGTTAATGCCTACCTGGTCTGCAAGTTCCTGAAGCCCCGGTGGTTCGGCCATATTGGCAATAACAATATCTTTTGCCTTCCTTATCTTTATTACATTGTCTTCATCCACCAAAAACGGACACTGCTCTGTATTGGCATCTTCGGCACGGTTAAAGTACAGGCTAAGCAATTCATAAACCTTACCCTTAAAGTACAGTTTCCTTATGGACTGGTGCAGGTTAAAGTTAAACAGCTGGTTTAATGCAATAGCCATAGAGGGGTTTATCCTGTCGTCCTTATAGTACTTCTTATCTATATTTTCTGAACTCAGGAATGGGATGTAATCGGCCTCTTCCGAAAAAAAGCTGTGAAACTTTTTAATGGAAATAAGAACGGATATTACCCATGAGTGCGGGGCAATCTCCAAATGAACCGGTAATTCCTTTTGCGGATTGTATAAAAAAAGCGATACCTCTTCCCTTAGGTCCAGTGCATAGCGGCCCTGATTAAAAATAAACTTGGCCCTGCCCTTTAACCCAAAGTGAAATTGTATCAGGTCGGTATTTACTTCCCTTTCAAAATGGGAGGTTTCGTCGCTGTCATTTTGGAAACGCAGCACAAAAAAATCATCCTCAATTTTAATTTCCTCGTGAGAACCCATAGCGATATTTTTTTGACGGGTTTTTTAAAAATATAAAATCTCTTTATTTAGAACTGTTCTAAACTGTATTTTTGCAAAACATTGATTTCATTGCAAATTTAGCGTATTTAAGGTTTAAAAAAGCAATTTGGGTTAAAATATCCCGCAGCGACACAAAAAGAACTTTTAGCGTTATTTTTTAATAAGCCTTAATGATAATTTTGTGAAACTTTTAGGAAAGTGAGTACTATGGAGAATAATAACTTGTCGAGGCACCTATACTTTTATGCTATAGGATTGAGTTACAGGAAGGCAGATGCCGAGACTAGGGGTAAATTCAGCTTGGGAAACGAAGCAAAGCTTAATGTTCTTGAACAGGCGAAAAATGAAGATATAAGCAGTCTTATTGTTACATCTACCTGTAACAGGACCGAGATATACGGGTTTGCACAGCACCCTTTTCAGCTAATCAAATTACTTTGCGATAACAGCCAGGGCTCTGTAGAGGAGTTCCAGAGAGTTGCTTTTGTATACAAAGGCAAAGAGGCTATTAACCATATTTTTAGGGTAGGTACCGGGCTTGACAGCCAGATACTGGGGGATTTTGAGATTATAAGCCAGATTAAAACCAGTTTTATAGAATCTAAGTCAAGAGGCCTGGCCAATGCATTTATGGAAAGGCTTGTAAACTGTGTTATCCAGGCAAGCAAAAAAATAAAGAACGAAACAGAACTTAGCTCAGGGGCTACTTCGGTTTCTTTTGCTTCGGTACAGTATATCCTTAACAATGTAGAGGATGTGAGCAATAAGGGCATACTGCTTTTCGGAACCGGAAAAATAGGCCGCAATACCTGCGAGAACCTTGTTAAGCACACTAAGAATGACCACATTGTTCTTGTAAACAGGACAAAGGAAAAGGCAGAAAAGATTGCCGGTAAATTTAACCTTGTGGTTAAGGATTATGATGTGCTTCCGCTTGAAATACCTAAGGCCGATGTGCTTGTGGTAGCTACAGGGGCACCTATGCCAACTATAGATAAAGATATACTTAAGCTTAATAAACCACTTTTAATACTGGATCTTTCTATTCCTAAAAACGTTCATGATAACGTGAAGGAACTGGATAATGTAACAGTTGTTCACCTTGACGATCTTTCTAAAATAACCGATGGTACACTGGAAAACAGGAAAAAACACATTCCTGCTGCCGAAGCGATTATTGAGGAGATCAAGGATGAATTTATCAACTGGATGAATGCCAGGAAATTTGCGCCCACCATACACGCGCTTAAGGAAAAGCTTAACTCAATAAAAGAAACCGAACTTAACTTTCAACGCAAAAAAATAAGTAATTTTGATGAAGAGCAGGCTGAGATAATCAGTAAGAGAATAATTCAGAAAATTACAACACACTTTGCGAATCACTTAAAAGACAGCGATACCATGGTAGATGAAAGTATCGAATGGATTGAAAAAGTCTTTAAGATTGAAAATACTTCAAAATGAACAAAGCCATCAGAATAGGCACAAGAGATAGTGAGCTTGCCCTTTGGCAGGCTCATACTGTACAAAAGAAGCTGGAAGATTTAGGATATGCTACCGAAATTGTAGCAGTAAAATCAGACGGTGACGTAGTGCTGGACATTCCCCTTTACGAATTCGGAATAACAGGAATATTTACCAAAACCCTTGATGTCGCTATGATAAAAGGGCAGGTGGATATTGCTGTACATTCTATGAAAGATGTGCCTACTGCCCTGCCAAAAGGTATAGTGCAGGCAGCGGTTTTAGAGCGTGCCAATGTACACGACATACTGGTGCATAAAGGAGATCTTGAATTTTTACACGGAGCCGGTACCATTGCTACAGGCAGCCTTAGAAGGCAGGCACAATGGCTTAACAGGCATCCGCACCATTCGGTAACCGATTTAAGGGGTAATGTAAATACAAGGCTTAGAAAACTTAGTGAAAGTGACTGGAACGGTGCTGTATTTGCCAGTGCCGGACTGGAGCGTATAAACCTGCTTCCGGAAAACCACATGGTACTCGACTGGATGATTCCTGCACCTGCACAGGGAGCAATGCTTGTGGTAGCTATGGAAAATGACAGCCATTGCAGGGAGGCGCTTGCCAAATTAAACCATAAAGAAACAGAAATTGCCACCCATATAGAACGCCAGTTCCTAAAGAAACTGGAAGGAGGCTGTACGGCCCCTATTGGTGCACTTGCTACTTTTGTAAACAATGAAATACGCTTTGAAGGGACATTACTGTCTATAGACGGAAAGCAGAAAATTCATGTTGAAAAGGCAATGCCGTTGTCGGTAGACTTTAGTAACTTTGGTAATGACTGTGCTGAAGAAGTGCTTGCGAATGGAGGAACGGAATTAATGGCGGAGATACGCGAAAAACTTAAAAAATAGGCAATGGCTAGAAATCTGGCATATACTTTATCAAAAATTTACGGCTTTATTGACATCCTGCTAATTGTCTTCCTGATTTTTGATTTTGGATATGAAAACGTCATAACCACATGGCTGGACCATAAAACGCTTTACCTTACCCTGCTTATAATAGCACTTATAGGGTTTAATGTGCTGCGCATTAAGCATGCTTACAGGCCGGGAAGGCGTAAAATGTTTAAGGCAAACATACTGGTACTGGTAATAACGTTTATTATGGCATCTTTTGCCTTTATTACCGGCGATGAGTATGGCAGGCTGCACGATGTAAATTATATACTGGATACAGGCCTTATCATTTACTTCTTTTTGAGGCTTACCAACCTGATTCGAAAATTATATGCCATATACTATAACCCTACGGTTTTATTTGTAGGGAGTTTTGCGGTAGTGGGACTTATAGGTGCATTTTTACTGATGCTGCCTAATGCCACCACACATGGAATTAGCTTTACCGATGCCTTGTTTACATCTATCAGTGCGGTATGTGTTACAGGTCTTGTAGTGCTGGATACGGCTCATGATTTTACCTTTATGGGCAAAACGGTAATATTGATATTAATACAGTTAGGGGGTATAGGGATGCTTACTTTTACCTCATTTTTTGCCTATTTTTTTAAACAGGGTTCTTCCTTTAGGGAAGGAATGAATGTGAGTAGCTTTGTAGAGAGTGAAGGGCTTCATGATGTAATGCGACTGGCCATGAGGGTAGTAGTATTTACCGTAAGTATAGAAATTGTAGGTGCGGCCTTTATTTATTATTACATTAGCGATATACCGGAGATAAAGAATAAGTTTTTCTTTTCGGTATTCCATTCTATATCGGCGTTTTGTAATGCCGGATTCTCTACACTTTCCAGCGGACTTAACGATACGGCATTACAGGGAGCTTATATGTTCCAATGGATTGTAATGCACCTTATCATTCTGGGAGGTTTAGGATACAACATTGTTTTCAACTTCCTTAGGTACATTAAGCGATTTATCTTAAATATTGTATTCAACAGGAAGATGCATACCACGGTGAGGGTTATTACCCTTAACTCTAAAATTGTGGTAATAACAACAGCCATATTATTGACGGGCGGTACGTTGTTTTTCTTTTTTGCCGAAAGCACTCATTTGTTTCAAACAGATACTTTATTCGGTAAGGTTACATCGGCGGCATTTACATCGGTTACGGCAAGGACTGCCGGTTTCAACACATTTGATTTTGCCGATCTTACCATGCCTGCCATACTTTTTGTTATCTTTTTAATGTGGATAGGTGCCTCACCGGGGTCTACCGGAGGTGGTATTAAAACAAGTACCTTTGCACTGGCAACTCTTAATATAATTTCCATAGCTAAAGGCAAGGAGCATATAGAACTTAGGGGGAGAAAGATAAATAACCAGTCGGTTAAGCGCGCCTTTGCCATTATATGCATATCGCTTATAGTAATAGGCATGGGTATATTAATGATACTGTTTTTTGAAAAAGACTTTACGCTTATACAAATCGCATTCGAAACATTCTCGGCATTCAGTACCGTAGGGCTTAGCCTGGGTATCACCGCGAGTTTAAGTATAGGCAGTAAATATGTTTTAATATTTGTAATGTTCTTCGGAAGGATAGGTTTACTCAACCTCCTTATAGGTATGATGAAGCGCCTTCATACACAAAGCTATGAGTATCCGGAAGAGAATATCTTAATAAACTAAAGTTATGAGTATGAAGATTATCATCTTTGGATTGGGGAATTTCGGTATGTCGCTGGCAGTTAACCTGACAGAAACCGGAAATGAGGTTATTGGGATTGATAATAAGATGGACAAGGTAAATATCGTTAAGGATAAAATTTCGCATGCCATATGTATGGATGCGACTAACGAACAGGCTTATAAGGCACTACCTATTAAAGATGCCGATATTGCTGTAATTGCTATTGGTGAAAACGAAGGTGCAGCTATTATAGCCACGGCAGTAGTTAAAAAACTGTCTAAAGCCAAGATCATTGGACGTTCGCTTTCGCCTATTCACGATACGGTACTTAATGCTATGGGTATTGAAACTATTATTCACCCGGAGCAGGATTTTGCCGACAGGCTTGCCAAAAAGATAAACCTTAAAGGTATAGTGGATAACTTTGATATCGACAAGAACTATTCGATATCAGAGCTAACAGCAGTGCCTGATTTTGCAGGGAAGACACTTGAGGAGCTTAACTTTCAGGAGAAGTTTAACCTTAGGGTTATTACCATTCTTAGAAAGAAACAGCGCAAGACTATTTTAGGGACAACCAATCATGTACATCAGGCCGAAGGTTTTGTTGATAAGAACACGGTTATAGAAGAAGGAGATATATTGGTGGTATTCGGCCTTAATAAGGATGTGGGTAAATTCTGCAGCCGCAGGTAAAAACAGGAAGTTTGGAAAACGGTATCCGAATAGTATCAACTAAAAAACTGCAGGGAAACCATAAGCAGTACCTGCTTAATGCAGGATTTAGTGTGCTTGAGGCCGATTTTATAACAACCGTTAGCCTGCCTTTTAAAATGGAGGTAGCGAAAAACCTGATATTTACCAGCCAGAACGCTTTTAAAAGTTTTCTGCTTAATGAAAAAAGCAGTGAGTATAAAGAAAACCCTGTTTTTTGTGTAGGAGCCAAAACAGCCGAAGTAGTACAGCAAAACGGATATAGCGTTGAGGTTTGTGCCGATTATGCCGAAGACCTGGCAACTGCCATAAAAAAGGACTATGCCGATGAGAGCTTTACGTTCTTTTCGGGAAATTTAAGGCAGGATACTTTGCCACAGGCAATGAAGGAAGCGGGCATAGGCTTTACGGAAATTGAGGTATACAAGACAGCCTTAACGCCACACAAAATAAATGCAGTAACAAACGGAGTGCTGTTTTTCAGTCCGTCTGGAGTGCAGAGTTTTTTAATGGAGAATGAAATAGGCCAGGCCATTTGTTTTTGTATAGGGACAACCACTGCAAAAGCACTGGAAGGCATAACAGAAAATATTGTAATTGCAAACCGCCCTACGGTAGAGAATGTAATTATACAGTGTATAAATTATTATAAAGAGAAATAAGCCGCTTTGTGGCAGCAAATATTGAGAGATGAGCATAAAAAACGACCTATTTTTAAAAGCGCTACGTAACGAAACAGTAGAAAGGCCACCCGTATGGATGATGCGCCAGGCAGGAAGATACTTACCTGAGTTTCGTGCATTAAGGGATAAATATGACTTTTTTACCCGATGCCAGACACCGGAACTGGCTGCTGAAATTACTGTACAGCCAATACGCATTGTGAAGCCCGATGCTGCAATTTTATTTTCGGATATTCTTGTGGTACCGCAGGCTATGGGTATTGAGGTGTTAATGAAGGAAAGCGTTGGGCCGTTTTTGCCAAACCCTATCCGTACTGCACAGGATGTGGAGCAGGTGCGTATACCGGACATTCACGAGTCATTAGGCTATGTAATGGATGCCATTAAACTTACTAAGGAAATGCTTAATGATGAGGTGCCGCTTATAGGTTTTGCAGGTTCGCCATGGACAATATTCTGTTATGCGGTAGAAGGAAAAGGTTCAAAAAGCTTTGATACGGCAAAAGGATTCTGTTTTTCACAACCGGAAGCTGCCCATGCCTTATTACAGAAAATAACTGATACTACCATTGCCTACCTTAAGGAAAAGGTAAAGGCAGGTGTTAATGCGGTACAGGTTTTTGACAGTTGGGGAGGGATGCTTTCTCCTGTAGACTATCAGGAGTTCTCATGGAAATACATTAACCAGATTGTTGAGGCATTGGCTCCGGAAACTCACGTTATCGTGTTTGGTAAAGGATGCTGGTTTGCCCTTAATGATATGGCACAAAGTAAGGCATCTGCCCTTGGGGTAGACTGGACCTGTTCGGCACGTAATGCACGTTACCTGTCGGGAGGAAAAATAACCCTTCAGGGTAATTTCGATCCGTCAAGATTATTATCACCTATACCAACCATTAAGAAAATGGTACATCAAATGATTGATGAATTTGGTAAGGACAACTATATAGTTAACCTGGGTCATGGTATATTACCAAACATCCCGGTAGACCATGCAAAAGCATTTATAGAAGCAGTTAAAGAATATAAATAATAGTTTACAGTTGCAGTTGTATAGATAGTTTATACAACTGCCGGCTGTGACAGATAACTCAGGGTATGCCGTTAAGTTTAGGTTTAAGGGACGAAGAAAACGAGAGGATAAACAATCAGCTCAAAAAGCTGATATCACTGGTTTTTGTTCCGGACGGGTGGAGTGATACCACTGCCGATGAGGACCTTTCACAAATTGGGTTGTCGCTTGGAAAGCTAAAAGGCATAACTCCCGATGAGCTTAACAATCATCTTAAAGATACAGGGCTGGACTGGGCTAATATTGAGCTCTTTGCCGATTTTATGGCAGAACTTAGCCAGAAGCAGGAATTTGAAAACCTGAAACCAAAAGCGGTATCTTTATATAGTTTTATACAAATGGGGAGCAAGATGTTCTCTTTTGATATAACCAGTAAAATAGCCCGATTAAAACAATAGCAATGGAATTTACTAACTGGAGAACCGACCGTATAGCAAAAATCCTTCCGGGAGAGTTTTTTAAGCTCATTGACAGGAACAGGGAGCACATACGCAAAACGTTTCCGGTTACGGCCTTTGCTAATTCCGACAGGGAAAAAACAGAACAGTTTTTAACCGATGCTCTGGAGACCGAAAAGAAAAGAGAAGGCTATTATTTTTACCTGCGCAGTACAGAAACGACAGAGCTTATTGGTTATGTGGTTGTAAAAAACATAAATGAGAAAGTACATAAATGTGAACTTGCCTATTTTATAGATATGGACTATGAAGGCAAGGGCATAACCTCTAAAGCAGTGGCAGATGCCGTTGCTTTTTGTTTTAATGAACTGGATATGAATAAGGTTTTTATATGTACTTCTCCGGTAAATAAAGGAAGCCGCAGAATAGCCGAAAAGACAGGTTTTATACAGGAAGGGATTTTGAGGCAGGAATTTAGAAATGGTTTTGGACAGCTGGAGGATATTATTTACTACGGGTTATTAAAATCAGATTACAACAACAATGAAAGATAAATTTTACCAATACATACAGGATTTACAGGATACCATAACATCTAAACTGGAAGCGGTAGATGGCAAAGCAAAATTCAGGGAGGACCTTTGGGAACGTGCTGAAGGCGGTGGTGGTCGTACCCGTGTTATAGAAAACGGAAATGTATTTGAAAAGGGAGGAGTAAACATCTCTGCCGTACACGGACCGTTACCTAAGGCCATGCAGGCTTACTTTAATGTGGGCGATGTAGATTTTTTTGCGTGCGGACTTAGCCTTGTAATTCATCCTAAAAATCCGTTTGTACCTACAGCACATGCTAACTGGAGATATTTTGAAATGTATGATAAGGAAGGTAACCTTGTAAACAGTTGGTTTGGCGGAGGTCAGGATCTAACACCCTATTATCTTTTTGAGGAAGATGCAATACATTTTCACCAAACCTGTAAAACGGCTTGTGATAAACATAATCCGGAATTTTATACTAAATTTAAGAAACAGTGCGACGAGTATTTTTGGAATGCACACCGTAACGAAGGTCGCGGTATAGGCGGATTGTTTTTTGACCATTGTAAGGCGACAGAGAACTTTAGTATGGAAAACTGGTATGATTTTGTAACCGAAGTGGGTAACAGCTTCCTTGAGGCTTATGTGCCAATTGTAGAAAGAAGAAAAGATATAGAATATACTGATGAAAACAGGACATGGCAGGAAATACGCCGTGGACGTTATGTGGAGTTTAACCTTGTACATGATAAAGGAACCCTTTTTGGGCTTAAGACAAACGGAAGGATGGAGAGTATCCTTATGAGTCTTCCGCCACATGTGCAGTGGGTGTACGACCACCATCCTGAAGAGGGTAGTGAGGAGGAGAGACTGATAAAAGTATTAGCTAAACCGGTAAATTGGATGTAAGAGGCTACATAGGAGGCTTGTTTTTTATATGTGGAGGCTGTTTTGCACAACAGGACAGTATTAGTAATCCTTATATCCAATATTTCGATGATAAGATTTCGGTACAACTTTATATGCACCAAACCTCTAATGATTTTATGCTGAAGTATACAGAGGATAATACGGTGGTTGATGTTGAACCAAATAAAAAGACCACGCTTGGAGTTGCGGTACAGTACGATTTTATATCGTTTAGCATAGGTGTGGCACCAAGGTTCTTTGCAAACAATAAAGACAGAAAAGATTCTAAAATGACTTCTTTTGGCTTTAATTTTTTTCCGGGTCAGTGGGTGCAGCATTTTGATTTTTATTATCAAAAAGGTATTTCACTAAAGGCAGACGGATTTGAAGATGTTTATTTGCCCGGACTTAAAACATTAAAAATAGGAGGAAGCACCGGGTATGTTTTTAACGAGAATTTTTCGTTTAAAGCAGTTGCTTTTCAAAATGTAAAGCAGTTAAAAAGTGCAGGCAGCTTTGCCCCTTTTGTAAGTTATTATTATACCGAGCTAAACGGTAAAAAAGAACCGCAACTGGGAGGTAAGGCATATTTTATAGATGTGGCACTGTCACCAAGTTATAATTATAACCTGGTAGTGGCAAAAAATTTTCTCATTGCGGCAGGGGCTTCATTTGGAGCCGGGTTTTCTTATATAAATGATGAAGGAGAGAACAATACGGCTTTTTTAACACAGGTAACATTGAGCCTCTCTATGGGATATAATTCGGATACTTTTTATGGCGGACTATATTCTAAAGGGAGGGTGTCTAACCATAATACCAGTTTAGGTGTCAATATGAATGATACAATAGGCTATGGCACCCTGTTTTTTGGTTACAGGTTTGGAGCGCCTAAGGTTGTAAAGGAAGAAACACAAAAGATAAAAGACATAATAAAAATTTAAATATATAATACATGTTCCCTATACACAGAAACAGAAGATTAAGAACAACCGATGCCATGCGTGCATTGGTAAGGGAAACCGTTCTTACACCTAATGATTTTATGTTCCCTATGTTTATTGCCGAAGGCAGTAACGTGGAGGTGCCTATCCCTTCTATGCCGGGTATTTACCGCCGCTCTGTAGACCTTACCGTTAAGGAGGTAAAAGAGCTTTGGAATTTGGGTGTTAAGGCAGTTAACATTTATGTAAAGGTAGACGATAAGCTTAAGGATAATACAGGAAAAGAGGCATGGAATCCTAACGGGCTAATGCAGCAGGCCATTAAGGCTATAAAAGATGCTGTTCCCGGAATGGTAGTTATGCCCGATGTGGCACTTGACCCATATTCCATTTACGGACATGACGGGATTGTAGAAAACGGAGAAATTTTAAACGATGCTACTGTAGACGCCTTAACAAGAATGAGTGTAAGCCATGCTGATGCAGGAGCTGATTTTGTGGCACCAAGCGATATGATGGACGGACGTGTGCTGGCTATACGTAAAGCACTTGAGGAGTCTGGCCATCATAATGTAGGGATTATGAGCTATAGCGCTAAATATGCTTCGTCATTCTACGGGCCATTTAGGGATGCACTGGATTCGGCTCCGGGATTTGGTGATAAGAAAACCTACCAAATGGATTATGCCAATCGTATCGAGGCCATTAAAGAAGCACTGCATGATGTGGAAGAAGGTGCCGATATAGTAATGGTAAAACCGGGTATTGCTTATCTTGATATTGTTAGGGAAGTAAAGAATGCGGTTAACGTACCGGTATCGGTATACCATGTTTCGGGAGAATATGCCATGATTAAGGCAGCTGCCGAAAGAGGCTGGCTGGATCATGATAAGATTATGATAGAGCAGCTGCACTGTATTAAACGTGCAGGGGCAGATATTATATCTACCTACTTCGCTAAAGAAGCAGCTATACTTTTAAATAAATAAAAATATAAATACTGTCTCAAGAGTGTCGTTTTCTGTCATTTCGACGTTAGGAGAAATCTCATGTAAAAGATTGAGATTTTTCGACTCCACTTCGTTTCGCTCAAAATGACACATTTGAGGTGGTTTGTAATTCATCCAATGAAAAAAATCGTACTGTTACTACTTGCTACCTCCCTGTTTTCATGTAAACAGGAAGAAAAGAAAGAATCTTTATATACAACCCCTGCTGCCGATGAAGGTGCAGAAGCTGCCGGAATATCTCAGGACCCGTCGGTTTCCTTAGGGCGTGAAATATTTAATGGTAAAGGGAACTGCTTTTCCTGCCATAAGCCGGAACAAAAATTTGCAGCGCCAAGCATAAAGCAGATTGCAAAAATCTATAAAGATAAAAACGGCGACATGGTACAGTTCCTTAAAGGGAAGGGTGAGCCTATAGTAGACCCTTCACAATATGAGGTAATGAAGACCAATTTTTACATTACAAGAAACTTTTCTGAAAAGGAACTAAAGGCACTGGAAGACTATATGTACAGCCATTTGGATAAGCAATAACCATTAAGGAGCTACCAGTTTAAATCCTATCCTTGGGATATTTTCTATACGGATGCTTTCGTCCTCACGGAATATTTTCCTAAGCCTTGATATAAATACATCCATACTCCGGCCCATGAAATAGTCGTCGGTTCCCCAAAGGGCTTTCAGCATCATTTCACGTTTAAGTATGGTATTCTTATTTTCTATAAAAAGCTTTAATAATGCCGATTCCCTTTCGGTAAGCATCGTTGTTTCCCTGCCTTTGGTAAGAGAGTAATTGGTAGGGTCAAACACAAATGAGCCTATGGTATAGGTAATGTTTTTTACTGTTGCCTGTTTTTGGCTGCGTTGCAGGAAAACTTCAATTTTAAGTATAAGTTCCTCTATGCTGTAAGGCTTTATAAGGTAATCATCGGCACCCAGTTTAAGGCCTTTTATACGATCTTCCTTAAGCGTTTTTGCCGAAAGGAAAATTATAGGGATTTCCACATCCAGTTCCCTTATGGCAGTAGCCAGTTCAAAACCATCCATTCCGGGAAGCATAATATCCAGTACGCAAAGGTCAAAACCGTTTTTCTTAAAAGCCTCAAACGCATCTTTACCGTTAGCAAAATGAACTACCTCAAAATGTTGTTCAAGGTTATCGGAAGTAAGAAAGGCAAGCGTGTTGTCGTCTTCTACATATAATATTTTTTTCCTGCTCATTGTATTTGCTTTTTAGGAATAGCTATGGTTACTGTAATACCCTTTTCGGGATTATTGGCAATGCTGATTTTCCATTTATGAAGATCGCATATTTTTTTTACATAAAACAAACCGATACCAAAGCCCTCTACCTCTTCCCTGTTTTCACGAGGTACACGATAAAAACGGTCGAAAACATAATCAATATGGTCTTTAGGTATTCCCGGGCCGTTATCGCTAAACCGTATTTCCAGTTTCTTATCGGTCTCCACCAGGTTTATGTTTACCTCGGTACTTCCGTTAGGGCCGTATTTCATTGCGTTTTCCAAAATATTAAAGGCAATGTTGTAAAAATGGAACTCATCGGCATATAAGCTGTAACTGTCCTTTAAGGAAGTGAGATTAACGTTAGCATGACCATATTTAAGCAATGCATTTTCCTTTACCAGTTCAAGAGAATCTACAATGTTGAATTCCTTTTTATGGATTCCCCTGTGCATCTCGTCAGACTTAGCGACATTTAATATCTTTTCAATATGAAGGTTAAGCTTATTGCTTTGCTCTATAATGATTTCAAGATATTTGTTCAGTTTAACATTGCGTTCTATCTCGGGTTGCTTGGCAGCATAATTTGAGGCAATAAGTATAGACGACAAAGGTGTTTTAAACTCATGGGTCATATTGTTTATAAAGTCCTTTTGCAGCTCGCTGTATTTCTTTTGCTTTAATAACAGGAATACAGAGTATACATATATAACCAGTACAAGGAACAGTACTCCGGTATAAATCCAGTATTGTTGTAAGGAAGAGATGTAGCTGTATTTTAAATCGGGAAAGCGTACTGCAAAATAATATACCAGCCCTTCTTTTTTGGTAAAGCAGTTTTCACATTTCTTTTCGTTCTTCTCTGCCGTACCGCTGGAGGAAATATATTCGCCATACACCATTTCGTCTGATGCGCAGTCGTAAATGGCATACTCATAGTCCATGTCCATTTTCACTTTTTGAAACTCCAGATTTAGGTAGTATTCCAGTATCGGGGCTTCAAAAGTATCATCCACATTCACCACATAATAGTCTTCCGATACCTTTTTAATGGGTGAGGCTGCCGGAAGGTCGCTGTTATTATCGCGATATATTTTATTTACCACATCCTGCAGGGCAAAATGTATTTTCTCGCCTATTTCCTTTTTTTCAAAAGCATAGGCCTGATTTAGCATAAGCAATTGCATGGTGAGTACCCCCACTATGGCAATTAGTCCTACAAATACTATTATATTAAGTGTACTTAATTTCAAACCGCATAAATTTCCTGAATCGATATTACTTTAAAAAACACTACTGCACAACACGTTAACATGTTATTAACAAGAGTTTGAAGCTGGTTAACAAATATGTGGATATTAGTAGATATATTTGTCATGTTTCAAATAAAAAGACAGTTTAACCAAATTTAAATAATTAGATTATGAAAACATTAAAACTTTCATTATTTGCAGTAGTAGGAGCTTTATTTTTTACTTCTAACGCTGCAAACGCTCAAACACCTACAGCGAGAAAAGTGGCAGCTGCACCTGCGGCTACTGCTACAACTAATGTAGCTGCGGCTAAAAACATGGAGCCTTCTAAAATTACATGGACAGAAGACGTGTTTAACTTTGGTGATGTAGAAAAAGGACATCCTGCATCTCACGAGTTTACTTTTAAAAATACTACAGATCAGACTATCTTAATTACAAACGTAAAAGCTTCTTGCGGATGTACAGCTACCAACTATACTAAAACTCCTATCAAGCCGGGAGAAATGGGTACTGTAACTGCTACTTATAATGCAGCTAATCCGGGTAACTTTACTAAAACAGTAACAGTTACTACTAATGACAGCGACGTGAAAAAAGTACTTACGATAAAAGGTAAAGTTGTTGCTCCTGAAGTGAAGCAATAATTAGTTTTCATAGCAATTCGATAAGAAAAGCCATCAGTTATGCTGATGGCTTTTTTGTTTTACAAAATGTAAAGTTTATTTTACTTATTGAAAAATTTGTCTTACATTTGACTCATAACTTTAATTCAATCATCATGAAAACGAACTATTTATTTCCTTACCGTCTAAAAAAAGTTAGCGGTATTATTTTCCTCCTTTCTTTTGTAGTTTTGACATTACTCTATTTTTTAGATGGATTTGAAAGATTTTCAATTAAGGCAAAGGTCTTTGCCTTAGTTTCAGATTACGGAATTTTGGGAGAAAGAAAAAGCTTTGGCTTTATAGAAGATTCTGTTACAGATGAGATACTTGTTGTACTCACAATTTTATTTGGTATAATATTCGCCTTTTCCAAAGAAAAATATGAAGACGAAATGGTGGTATCTGTAAGGCTTAACAGCTTAGCCTGGGCAACAATAATAAACTATGGACTTATAATGTTAAGCTATATATTTATATACGGAATGCCTTTTCTAACGGTAATGAGTGCCATAATGTTCTCCCAGCTTCTTATCTTTATCATCCTGTTTCGTTATAATATTTATAAACTTAATAAAGCAGGGGCAGATGAAGAATAATATAAAAGTACAAAGGGCTATACATAATTTTACCCAGCAGGTGCTTGCCGATAAAATAGGGGTAAGCAGACAAACCATTAATGCTATGGAAAAAGGTAAGTATGTACCTTCTACAGCGCTGGCATTAAAGCTGTCTCAACTTTTTAAGATTAGCGTAAATGATATTTTTGAGTTGGAAGCGGGTGATTAAGTCAGCACATTTAAGCACTTAAATTTTAAGTCATGGCAGAAATTTATATACAGTCTCCGGTAGGTATCACCCTTATAGAAGGGGGTGCCGAAGGCGTGTCTAAAATTTCTGTATTAGATGATGATAAGCTTGTACCTTCTCATGATATTCCCCACGAACTCGCTGATGCAGCTAAACAGCTTGAGGAATATTTTGAAGGAAAGCGAACTGGTTTTGATTTTAAGCTAAATCCGCAGGGTACCGATTTTCAGAAGAAAGTATGGAAAGCCCTGCTTGAAATCCCTTTTGGTAAAACCATGTCCTATCAGGATCTTTCAATAAAGCTTGGCGATGTAAAGGCGATTCGTGCTGTAGCCAGTGCAAATGGAAAAAACCCGTTATGGATAGTTGTTCCCTGCCACCGTGTTATAGGCAGTGATGGTTCCCTCACAGGTTATGCAGGCGGGCTGTGGCGTAAAAAGTGGCTTTTGGAACATGAAAATCCGGTAAAGCAGCAATCCCTTTTTTAAAAAGTATTTTCCCTTCATAAGGAAATCATAGGTTTAGTTTGGAGGTAATAAAAATTATGTAAATTCGTAATAACACAAACAAAACCAAACCACCATGAAATTCCTTAAGAAGTTTCTTATATTCCTTATAATCACTATTGCGGTTATAGTGGCTTTACTGTATATATTTAATGTTGACTATCTTTTAAAAGCGGTTAGGGTAGTTTACCTAAATGGTAAAACCACAGCCTTTTTAGACGATTACGAATATTTTGATAACCGCGTGGTAGAAGCCGGTACTGCACAGCCTTGGGCGACAGATAAAGATTATAATAAAGTACCCGCAACCCAAAGACTGGAAGATGCCCATAAAACATTGGGAACTGTAGCTTATCTTATTATTAAGAACGACAGCATTTGGCATGAAAGCTATTATGATGGTTATGGAAAAGATTCTAAAACCAACTCTTTCTCTATGGCAAAAAGTATTGTTTCGGCAGCACTTTTTAAAGCTATTATGGAGGGTAAGGTTAAAAGTCTTGACCAAAAGGTTTCAGATTATTTTCCCGAATACAATCATGGTTATGCTGCCGAACTTACGGTGGGCGACCTTTCCTCTATGGCAACAGGCTTGGATTGGGGAGAGCAGTACAGTAGTCCGTTTTCTGTAACAACAAGAGCTTATTTTGATGATAACCTTAGGGAAACGGTTTTGGGTGTTAAAGTAGTGAGAGAACCGGGAAGGGATTTTGAATATGTAAGCGGTGCAACAGAACTGCTTGCCATGGTACTGGAAAAAGCTACTGGGCAACATCTTTCTGATTATGTGTCTGAAAAATTCTGGAAACCTATGGGAGCAGAAAATCCTGCCTTATGGCAATTGGATGAACCGGGAGGGATAGAAAAAGCCTATTGCTGTTTTGCCAGTAATGCAAGGGATTTTGCACGTTTTGGTAAACTGTTCCTTCATGAGGGTAACTGGAACGGAAATCAGATACTGGATACTACAGCTGTAAAAACTATGGTAACGGCACGTTTTCCTGCCTCTCCGCAATATGGTTACGGCTGGTGGCTTAACTATTACCTTAACAGGAAAATGTATTACATGCGAGGCCATTTAGGTCAGTTTGTAATTGTTGTACCTGAGGATAATGTTATAATTGTTCGTTTGGGGCACACCAAAGGCCTACAAACAGAGAAGGACCCACACAGTAATGATTTTTATGTGTATGTAGATGAGGCCTACAAAATGATGGGACTGATAAAAGAGAATGAAGGAGTGGGGAATTATAAGCCATTAACAAAAGAGGAAGAAGAGCAACAGGAGAATAAATAGTTTATGATAGAAAGGATAAACCTTGAAAATATACTTTTTTTAGATATAGAAACGGTTCCTGAGCAAAGGCATTTTGGGCTTTTGGATGAGGAAACCCAACAGCTTTTTGAACAAAAGACATTTTATCAGCGAAAGGAAGATCATACTCCTGAGGAGTTTTATGACCGGGCAGGTATTTGGGCCGAGTTTGGTAAGATAATATGCCTTTCCGCAGGATTCTTTACGCTTCGCGGAGACATAAGGCATTTTAGGGTTACGTCCTTTTTTGGTGAAGAAACCCAAATACTAAAGGATTTCAGTAATCTGGTCAATAATCATTTCAGCCAGCCACAACATATAATGTGCGGACATAATGCAAAGGAATTTGATTTTCCCTTCATAGCCCGAAGGATGATAATAAACAATGTCCCGATTCCTAACAAACTTAACCTTTTTGGTAAGAAACCATGGGAAGTCCCGCATCTTGATACAATGGAGCTGTGGAAGTTTGGCGACTATAAAAGTTTTACTTCACTAAAACTGCTTACCAAGATACTGGGGATACCTTCTCCTAAAGGAGATATAGACGGCAGTCAGGTAGCTGAGGTATATTATATTGAAAAGGATATAGACCGTATAGTTACCTATTGCGAAAAGGATGTTATAGCCGTAGCACAGGTGCTGCTACGTTTTCGCCGTGAAGACCTGTTGATTGAAGAAGAAATAATACATGTGT
Source organism: Flavobacterium alkalisoli (assembly GCF_008000935.1). NCBI lineage: Bacteria > Pseudomonadati > Bacteroidota > Flavobacteriia > Flavobacteriales > Flavobacteriaceae > Flavobacterium > Flavobacterium alkalisoli. Next base: position 843,016 of record NZ_CP042831.1, on the reverse strand, counting down.
AGCTTAGCTACTTTTGTTACCGAATAAAAGGGAATAAACCCTTATTTTTACCACATGAGCAATACCCTGTTAAATATAAACCATGTTACCATTTCGGCAAGAAAAGAAGGAAAATGGACTCCCATAGTACATGATAGTACTTTTACCCTTCAGGAAAATGAGATACTGGGAATAGTGGGTGAGTCAGGTAGTGGTAAGTCGGTTACCTCACTGGCAGTAATGGGATTATTACCAAAAGGTATACTGGAGGTAACATCGGGTACCATAGCCTTTAATGGGGATGATATAGCAAAACTCGATAATAAAAGATTACGAGAGATAAGGGGTAATGATATTGCCATGATATTTCAGGAACCAATGAGTTCCCTTAACCCGTCGCTTAAATGTGGCTATCAGGTAGGGGAAATACTAAAAGAGCATACTTCTTTATCCCAAAAAGAAATAAAGGCAACGGTACTTTCCTTATTTGAAAAGGTAAAGCTGCCCAATCCGGAAAAGATATACAACCGTTACCCGCATGAAATATCAGGAGGGCAAAAGCAAAGGGTTATGATTGCCATGGCAATTGCCTGCAAGCCCAAGATACTTATTGCCGACGAACCTACCACAGCACTCGATGTAACCGTACAAAAAGAGATAATACTATTGCTTAAGGAATTGCAGCAGGAAACAAAAATGAGCATCATTTTTATTTCTCATGACCTGTCACTGGTTTCTGAAATTGCAAACAGGGTACTGGTAATGTACAAAGGGAATATAGTGGAGCAGGGCAATGCCGAAGAGATTTTTCATAATCCGGAACATACCTATACCAAAGCTCTTATCAATTCAAGGCCATCCCTTGATGTTCGTTTAAAGCGGTTACCCACTATTCAGAACTACCTTGAAAACACAGTTGATAAAACGGAGGTTACCCCGCAACAGCGTAAAAAGGAACATGAAGCATTATACAGTCAGCCTCCTTTACTGGAAGTGATTAATGTAGAAAAGGAATATGTTTCTTCGGCTGGTTTGTTTGGTAAGGATGTAAAATTTAAGGCTGTAAACGATGTAAGCTTTAAGATTTATGAAGGAGAAACACTTGGCCTTGTAGGCGAGTCAGGTTGTGGTAAGTCTACATTGGGTAATGCCATACTACAACTGGATAAGGCAACAGCAGGAAAGATATTATATAGGGGAACCGACCTTACAAAACTATCCTCAAAAGAGATTAGAGCACTGCGAAAAGAAATACAGATTATTTTTCAGGACCCTTATTCGTCCCTAAACCCAAGGATAACTGTAGGCAAGGCTATAATGGAGCCTATGAAGGTACATGGCCTGTATAAAAATGATAAGGAACGAAAGGAAAAAACCATAGAAATACTAAACCGTGTAGGTTTAGGTGAAGAACATTTTAACCGATACCCGCATGAATTTTCGGGAGGGCAGCGTCAGCGTGTGGGAATAGCCCGTACCATAGCATTACAGCCCAAACTTATAGTTTGTGATGAATCGGTTTCAGCATTAGATATTTCGGTACAGGCACAGGTACTCAACCTGCTTAATGAATTAAAGGAGAACTTTGGTTTTACCTATATTTTCATTTCGCACGACCTTGCCGTTGTAAAATACATGAGTGATCAGGTATTGGTAATGAATAAAGGACAGATTGAAGAAATGAATGAGGCAGATGCCCTTTATGAAAATCCGCAAAAGGAGTACACCAAAAAATTAATTGAAGCGATACCTAAAGGAGAATAGGATGACAGAGACATTTGACAGGAAAAAACACTGGGAAAATATATATACCACAAAACAGTTAAACGAGGTAAGCTGGTATCAGCCACAGCAGGTATCAGCCATCAGGTTTGTTGAAAAATTCAACCTGCCTAAAGAGGCTAAAATAATTGACATAGGAGGTGGTGACAGCTTTTTTGCCGACTGGCTTCTGGAAAACGGATATAGCGATATTGCTATTCTCGATGTATCTGAAGCAGCACTTGAAAGAGCAAAACAACGGCTGGGCGATAATGCTGCTAAGGTAAAATGGATTGTGGCCGATGCATCAAATTTTACAGCGGGAGAACAGTATGATTTTTGGTACGACCGTGCGGCCTTTCATTTTTTAACGGAAGCAGATGAGGTTGCTAATTATATTAGCAATGCTACTGCTGCTATAGTAGATAATGGTGTTGCGGTTATAGGGACATTTTCTGAAAGCGGACCGTTAAAATGCAGCGGTATCCCTATCAGGCAATATTCTAAAGAAGAACTTGCGGCTCAGTTTGAAAACTCATTTGAAAAGATAGAGTGTTTTAATGAAGACCATAAAACACCTTTTGATACCGTACAGAATTTTACTTTCTGTAGTTTCAGGAAGAAATAAAAAAGCGAAGCTAAATGCTTCGCTTTTGTTTATTTAGTCAATTACCATTTCAGGAATATCGCCTTCAACGATAAGGTTTCCTTCGGTAGCATTTTTAATGTCTTCAACAGTTACTCCCGGAGCACGCTCTAAAAGCTTAAAGCCTTCCGGTACTATTTCAAGAACGGCAAGTTCAGTAACAATTTTCTTAACGCAGCCTACACCTGTTAAAGGTAGTGAACAACGTTTTAAAAGTTTAGATTCACCGGCTTTGTTTACATGCATCATGGCTACGATGATATTCTCGGCAGAAGCTACAAGGTCCATAGCACCACCCATACCTTTTACCATTTTACCCGGAATTTTCCAGTTAGCGATATCGCCGTTTTCGGCTACTTCCATAGCCCCTAAAATAGTAAGGTCTACGTGCTGGCCACGAATCATACCAAAACTCATGGCAGAATCAAAAAATGATGCGCCCGGTAATGTTGTTATGGTTTGTTTACCTGCGTTGATTACATCAGCATCCTCTTCACCTTCAAAAGGGAAAGGACCCATGCCAAGTACACCATTCTCACTCTGGAACTCAACTGATATATCTTCTCTAACATAATTGGCAACTAGGGTAGGGATACCAATACCAAGGTTAACAAAATATCCGTCTTTAACTTCTTTTGCTATTCTTTTTGCGATTTGTTCTTTACCTAATGCCATGATTAATTACGTTTTCTGGTTGTACGTTGCTCAATTCTCTTCTCATATTTCTCACCCTGAAAAATACGCTTTACAAATATCCCCGGAATATGTATCTGGTTAGGGTCAAGCGTTCCTGCAGGAACAAGCTCTTCTACCTCGGCAATGGTAATTTTTGCAGCACCAGCCATGCATGAGTTAAAGTTTCTTGAAGTACCTTTAAATATAAGGTTACCGGCCTCGTCACCCTTCCATGCCTTTACAATGGCAAAGTCAGCTTTAAAAGCCTCTTCAAGGATGTGCATCTTACCGTTAAATTCTCTTGCTTCTTTACCTTCAGCTACTTCGGTACCATATCCTGCCGGAGTATAGAAAGCAGGAATACCTGCCTGTGCAGCACGGCATTTTTCTGCCAGTGTACCCTGAGGCGTAAGCTCAACCTCAAGCTCACCGCTTAACATCTGTCTTTCAAATTCGGCATTTTCACCTACATAAGAAGAGATCATTTTCTTGATCTGTTTCTTTTGTAATAGCAGGCCAAGGCCAAAATCGTCCACACCGGCATTGTTAGAAATACAGGTTAAGTTTGTAGTGCCTTTTTTTACCAGTTCGGCTATACTGTTTTCAGGAATACCGCAAAGGCCAAATCCGCCCAGCATTATGGTCATTCCGTCATTTATATCGCGTAATGCTTCCTCTACGTTTTGTACTTTTTTATTAATCATACAATGTATTTTAATTTTGAGGGATAAATATATAAAAAAACGCCCTTTTAATGGGCGTTTTTTAATTTTTTAAAGAGTTGCTTTAAGCGAATTTTTTAGAGGCCAAATTCATCCATAGGTTCAACGTTAGTGTCTACAGAATCCTTGACAGCTTCCTTATGATCGTCGCAATCTAAGTCTATGGAAAGACTTTCAGGCCTTTCAAATTCTTTCTTGGAAACTTTAAGTGTTTCATCATTATAGCATTTTCTCATGTATATTGCCCATATAGGTAATGCCATGGTAGCTCCCTGCCCGTATGTAATGCTCTTAAAGTGAGCGGCACGGTCGTCGTTACCTACCCAAACACCGGTAGCAAGATCCGGTACCATACCGATAAACCAACCGTCTGACTGGTTTTGTGTAGTACCTGTTTTACCGGCAATAGGGTTAGTAAACTGATACGGGTGGCCTGTTACACGCTTGTATGAAGCAGCATTTGATTTTCCTGTTCTTAATCGTACACCAGAGCCGCTTCTGGTAACACCTTCAAGTAATTTTATAACCGTATAAGCGATATCCTTGTTCATTACCTCTACCGGTTTAGCAACCTGTTGGTAAAGCACTACTCCGTTTTTATCTTCAATACGGGTAATAACCATAGGTTTCATGTATAGACCTTTGTTTGCAAAAGTACTGTAAGCAGCTACCATTTCGCTAACGGTAACATCTACTGCACCAAGTGCAATTGCAGGCTGTTCCGGTATTTTAGAAGTTATACCCAGTTTATGGGTTAAGTCTACTACTGTTTTTGGTCCTACACGATCCATAAGTTTTGCCGAAGCAGTGTTCACAGATTTTGCCAAAGCTTCACTATAAGGTATCATCCCCCTAAACTCACCATCAGAATTTCTTGGTGTCCAGTCAGCCTCAATGCCGTAACGGCCCCTAGGCATGGTAAACGGAGAGTCGTTTATAGAGTCGCAAGGCCTTATGTGTAACTGCTCTATTGCAGTGGCATATACAAATGGCTTAAAGGTAGAGCCTACCTGTCTTGCACCCTGAGCTACGTGGTCGTACTGGAAGTATTTGTAGTCCACACCACCTACCCAGGCCATAACATGTCCTGTTTCCGGCCTCATAGACATCATACCTGTTTGCAGGAAGTTTTTGTAGTACCTTATAGAGTCCATAGGACTCATAATAGTATCTTTTTCTCCCTTCCAGGTAAAGATTCTCATTTTGGTTTTTACGTTAAATGATTTTTTGATATCGGCTTCACTCTTGCCTTCATCTTTCATCATACGCCACCTGTCAGAATTTTTCATGGCCCTTTCCATAATCTTTTCAGTCTCTTCTTTAGAGATGTTTATAAAAGGCGCATTCTTGTTGTTCTTTTGTTGTAAAAAGAACTCTTCCTGCAGGTTAGCAAGGTGTTCCTGTACTGCTTCTTCGGCATACTTTTGCATGCGGGAGTCTATAGTAACATATATTTTTAAACCGTCTCGGTAAATATCATAAGTGCTTTCGTCTTCTTTAGGGTTATCCTCCACCCATTTTTTCATGAACTCCCTCAGGTATTCACGGAAATAAGTGGCAACACCCTCTTTGTGTGATTCCGGAGAATAGTGCATTTCAAGATCTTTGTTTTGTAATGCCACTTTTTCCTCTTCGGTTATAAAGTCGTTTTTCTCCATCTGGTGGAAAACCACATTACGTCTTGCCTTAGAGTTATTAGGGTGAGATTTTGGGTTGTATAGCGAAGGGTTTTTAAGCATACCCACAATAACAGCTGCTTCTTCGGTAGTAAGGTTTTTAGGCTCTTTACCAAAATATACTTTTGCTGCCGAACGTATACCCACAGCATTATGAGTAAAGTCTACCGTGTTAAGGTACATGGCAATAATCTCGTCTTTGGTGTATTGCCTTTCCAAACGTGTAGCTATTACATACTCCTTAGCTTTTTGGATAACCCTCATCACAAGGTTTTTAGAACCCTCACCATGGAAAAGGTTTTTGGCAAGCTGCTGGGTAATGGTACTGGCACCACCGCCTCTACCTAAAGTAAGGATAGCTCTTAGTGTACCTCTTGCATCTACACCCGAGTGTTCGTAGTAACGCTCATCCTCTGTAGCAACAAGCGCTTTTACAAGATTATCAGGAAGATCGGCAAATTTAACCGGAGTACGGTTTTGCAGATAGAACTTACCTAACGTTTCGCCGTCTGAAGAAATGATCTCTGTAGCAACGTTAGATTCCGGATTTTCCAGTTCCTCAAACGTAGGCATGTGCCCAAAGAAACCCCATGAGGCAAAAAGGAAAAACAATACAGCCAGTACCACCATACCAACGTATATTTTCCAGAAAGCCTTTATGTATTTAGAGAAATTCTCCTCTTGCTTGTTATTTGCAGCACTCTTTTTGTTTGTTGCCATAAATATTTTTTATTCTTTAGATTCTACAGATTCTATCCTGAAGCCTACTTCGGTAACACCGTTAAGCTCTTCCACGCCCGGTATGTCTCCTGATTTTCTTACGGCCTGCTGTATGCTAACCGTATAGTTACCCGCTTTAGGAAAATGTTCATTTTCCTTATACCAAAGCTTACTTTCCTTTACATCAGAAAAACCTTTACCTAAAAGCGAGCCGTCAGGATTTGCCATCATATATTCAAGTGTATCGGTAACCGTAACACCATTGGGCTGTTCCAGGTTTACGATAAGGAATATATTATTAAACGGGTAATCGTTGTTGTTTCTTATATTAAGAAACATATTGTAAGGAGTAACAGTATCGTTTTGTTCAAACTGAAACGAAACAATACTGTCCTTATTCCATGTGCCTTTAATGGCTTTGTAGTCGTCAAAAACTCTTTTCTTATCGCACGAAGCGGTAAGGAAAAGCAATCCTATGGCTAAAAGGCTATTTCTGATTAGCATTTTTGTCGTTTGATTGTTGTTTATTATTGTTGCTGTTGTTGTTCGGCTTTCTGTTATTGTTGTTCGGCCTTTTATTTTTATTACCCTGGCCGCCCTGTTTATTAGGGTTATTGCCGTTGTTATTATTTGCAGGCCTGTTGTTATTGTTCGCAGGCTTGTTACCGCCGTTAGCCTGTTTGTTTTTATTAGTTTGTGCAGGCTTCGCCTCATTAGTGGCAGCTGCAGCAGTTTCAGGCTTTTTATTTTTAACCGGCCTTTTCTTTTTCTTTTTAGGCTTATCAAAACGTGTAAGGCTGTCCTGACCCACAACATTCTGGAAGTTTTTCTCGATAGTGTCCTCTTCCGTAACGGTAGGGTCTATTGCATATTCTTCCAGTGATGAGATACGTTTCTTCTCTTTGTTTAACGCTACTATTTCCTTCACATTGTCGGCACTGATAACATGCCAGTGTGCCATATTATCAAAATAGGCAAACCACATAAGACCTTTAAAGATGTCTACCTTTTGGCAAACAGCATCACCTTTTTCGGTATATACTTTAGTATCCAGATCCGGAAGATCTTTTAACGCATCCAGATAAGTATCAAGCTCATAGTTAAGGCAGCATTTAAGCTTACCGCACTGCCCTGCAAGTTTTTGCGGGTTAAGTGAAAGCTGTTGGTAACGTGCCGCAGCGGTATTAACGCTCCTAAAGTCGGTTAGCCATGTAGAGCAGCAAAGCTCCCTTCCGCACGAACCGATACCTCCAAGCCTTGAAGCTTCCTGACGGAAACCTACCTGCTTCATCTCGATCCTGATACTGAATTCACGCGCATAATCCTTAATAAGCTGACGGAAATCCACACGGTCGTTTGCCGTATAGTAGAACGTAGCCTTAGAAGCATCTCCCTGAAACTCGATATCCGATATTTTCATTTCAAGGTTTAGCTTAATAGCCAGCTCACGGGCAATAACCTTCATAGGCTCTTCCCTGTTACGGGCTTCGCTCCATATATCAATATCCTTTTGGGTAGCTTTCCTGTATATTTTAGGAACCTCCCCAAACGGGTCAACATTCTTTTTCTTCATCTGTACCTTAACCAGTTCTCCGGTTAGGGTTACAATTCCTATATCGTGGCCCGGCGAAGCTTCTGTTGCAACTATATCGCCTATGCTTAGTGTAAGTTTTTCGGTATTTCTGTAGAACTCTTTTCTTCCGTTTTTAAAGCGAACCTCCACACAATTAAACGTCTCTTCTCCGCCCGGTAGGCTCATATTAGAGAGCCAGTCAAAAACAGTAAGTTTATTACAACTGTCCGTTCCGCAAGTGCCATTATTTTTACATCCTCTCGGCGTTCCGTCTTTAGAACCCGTAGAACAGTTTGTACATGCCATAATTTTAAATATATATAGATCGCGGTTAATCCCGCTACTGATTCTTAAACGATTTTGTGTGTAAAGATAGTATTTTTAAGCTAATATTATGTGAATGCCAACATAAAGCTCGGTAGCTGCTGTGAGGACTGATTCTCAGGGGTAAAAACAAAAAAAGCCCGCACATGGTGCAGGCTTTTTATATTGTGGTAAGCGGTTTTTAGCTAAGTACCTTAAACAGCTTATCTGAAAGTCGTATCCTGAACGGAACAGTAAAGGTAACTTTGTCTCCTTTTACGGCAGTATCGCTTTCTTTTCCGTTAACAAACATTTTGTCTATAACCAGTTCCTCCTGACCTGTGGTTGGGCCCACAATCATAACCGTATCGCCTGTTTTAAGCTCCTGGTTCTCTATGGTAAACTGGCCTATAGATGCTTTTGTAAAGAAGTGTTCTCCTTTACCCACAAGCACTTTTTTAATCTTTTTAACCGGTTTTGCCTTAGCAAGCGGTACACTGGTAACTGCTTCACCTGTTTTTTTGTAAGTAAGCCTTTCCGATTTTCCTTTTTTAAATACCATGTTACCGTTCATGATACCGCGGCGAAGTGCTTTTTGCTCTTCTTCCGGAAGGTGTATAATATCCTGGCAGGTCTCGCTACAGCAGTTTTCGCTGGCAGCCTTACACTCGTCACACTGAATGAACAGCAGGTGGCAGGCTTCGTTAGCACAGTTGGTGTGGTTATCACACGGTTTGCCGCACTGGTGGCACTGCGAAACGATATCGTCGGTAATGCGCTCCCCAAGACGGTGGTCAAACACGAAGTTTTTACCTATAAACTTGCTGTCAAGTCCTTCTGCCTTTACCTGGCGGGTATATTCTATAATACCGCCCTCAAGCTGGTATACGTTTTTAAAACCTTTGTGCTTAAAAAAGGCACTCGCTTTTTCACAACGGATACCCCCTGTACAGTACATAAGCAGGTTTTTGTCTTCTTTATGGTTGGCTAACTGGTCTTCTATAATAGGTAACGATTCCCTAAACGTATCTACATCCGGCTTAATGGCGCCTACAAAGTGGCCTATTTCGCTCTCGTAGTGGTTACGCATGTCTACCACAATGGTATTAGGGTCTTCCAGCATCGAGTTAAACTCGTTTGCCTTTAGGTGTACCCCTTTGTTGGTAACATCAAAAGTATCGTCGTTTAGTCCGTCGGCAACAATCTTGTTACGCACTTTAATGGTAAGCTTAAGGAACGAAAGGTCGTCCTGCTCTACCGCCACATTCAGCCTTATGCCTTTCATAAAAGGATAGGTTTCTATAAAGTCCTTAAACGCATAGAAATTATCGGCCGGTAGCGAAAGCTGGGCATTAATACCCTCTTTTGCCACATATATCCTGCCTAAAACCTCAAGCGGGTTCCAGCCAAGAAATAATTCGTTTCTAAATTGTTGTGGATCTTGAATGTGCGCGTATGCGTAGAAAGACAGCGTAAGGCGCTGCTTGCCTGATTGCTCTATAAGCTCAGCTCTTTCTTCGGCGCTTAAAGTGTTGAACAGTTGCATGCTATACAAAAATTTAAGTTTCAGAAAGTTATTGTAAAAATAAGTTCGGCTCTAAATGGAAGAACCGGCGGCAAAGATAGGGAAAATCAGTTAATTAGCAAGTAGAGGTTTTTGGATTTATTCTAAATGCTGTTCGGTAAGTATTATTCTTCTTATACTCCTTTTATCATCAAAAGGAACAATGAATTCTTCTGAGTCTACTTCTTCCGTAAATTCAAATTCAATTTGTGGCTGTTTACTTGTGTTTATTAAATCAACATAAGTTCCGTAATCAAGAGAATAAATATTATATCTAATTCCTGGGTTGTCTTTATCGGAATATCCTCTTTTAACGATATGAATTACTCTGGCATCAAATAACTTTTGGATAATTGGATTTTGCTCTAATTTTCTTGACACTAAAAAAGATCTAGCTTTCTTCTTACCGATTACTTCATCAATAATTAAACGAACTTTTTCATGTAAAAAATCATCAAGATTTTTTGCTTTATCGTTTTCAAACCATTGTCGACTAGCCTCTACAACTATCTTTTTATCTATATTAGAAGAATTTTTTCTTTGGGCGTCAAAAAAAGCGAGAGTAAAAATATTTATATAATCTCTTACAACTCCTTCCGAGGCTCTTACTAATTCATCAAAGGCGGTATTTCCTGTAAATAATGTTTGTAAGAGTTGTTTGTTGGTTTTTATGGCGTAGTTTTCATATAAAAAATTTTCCGGCAGTTCTGATTTTATATGCTTAAATAAAATTTCAGAAAAAGTATTTGTGATTTCACTTGGATTTCTATCATATACGAAATATTCATCAATATCAAGGTTTGTGCTTATATCACTACCTAATTCAAAACCGATATAATTATGTTTCTCTCTAGGGATAGTAAAACTCGATCTATACTCAAGTGCTCCAATTTTTAAAATAACTTCAGGAACAGGAATAAAAGATTTTTTTAAGAACTCTGCAAGATATGGTTGAATATCAATAGGTATAGCTGACCATTCATCTATAATAAGAAACAAATCAACTTCTGCTTCTTTTAAAACTCTTTGTAAATAATAATGTAAATCTGGAAAAACTATTTTTTCAAATTCTTCTGTTTCGAATTCCGTTGTTTTCTCATTTTCATCACTTTTTTTTGAGGCATTTGTAAAGCTAACATCAATAGATGATGGGTTTAAACTAATATTATTTCCAGACTGTTTTTCCTTAAGTCCTTTTTCTCTGTTAGTAATTTTCTTTGATTTTTGGATTTCTTCTATTGAAGTTTTTTCTAGAGAGTTTAGAGAATCTAAAGCTAAATCAGAATTTTTATTTGGATTATAAGCAATATAATTTAATATAGAATTAAATATTTCGTTTAAAATATCAGTAAATAAAGACGAGCATCTATATTCTATTGACATTGTATGGTCTGTGAATTGAGGAGAGCTACCCAAGAATCTACAATCTATATAACAAGTAGTTTTATTAGGAGTCTTATTTATAGTGTCCTCTAAAATTCTTAAAATATGAGTTTTACCTGTTCCCCTTCTGCCGTATAAAATTTGATTATTATTATTAATAAGTTGGGGTAGTATACCTACTTCAACGTAAGAATCAATTATTTTATTTATATCTCTTTGCCTTTCTGCTCTTTGCGAAATACTAGAAACAGCTTGTATAATTTTACTGTCTTTTATCATAGGGAGGTGTGTTTTTAAATTCTTTTAAATCTACAAAAAATCTCTCAAAACAAGTATAAGAAAAAAATCTTATAAGATTTTTTTCTTATACCTTTGGTGCAACAAAAAAAAGCACTAATTTTACTGAAAATTAAAAAGCAAACAATGAGCGGAGATAAAGAAGCCAAACTAAAGGCACTGCAGCTAACGCTGGATAAACTGGACAAAGCATACGGTAAAGGAACGGTAATGAAGCTGGGCGACCAGGCCGTTGAGGAGGTAGAGGCCATTCCTTCGGGATCGCTTGGTGTAGATCTTGCCCTTGGGGTAAACGGGTACCCGCGCGGAAGGATAATAGAGATTTATGGTCCGGAATCGTCGGGTAAAACAACCCTTACCCTTCATGCTATTGCCGAAGCGCAAAAAGCAGGTGGTATTGCCGCGTTTGTGGATGCCGAGCACGCTTTTGACCGCCATTATGCCGAAAAACTGGGTGTAGATGTAGAAAATCTTATCATCTCTCAGCCCGATAACGGTGAGCAGGCACTTGAAATTGCCGAAAACCTTATCCGTTCAGGAGCTATAGATATAGTGGTAATCGACTCGGTTGCCGCACTTACACCAAAAAGTGAGATTGAAGGAGAAATGGGCGACTCTAAAATGGGTCTTCATGCACGCCTTATGTCGCAGGCTTTACGTAAGCTAACGGCTACCATAAGCAAAACAAACTGTACGGTATTCTTTATCAACCAGCTTCGTGAAAAAATAGGTGTTATGTTTGGTAACCCTGAAACTACAACGGGTGGTAACGCACTTAAGTTCTACGCTTCGGTAAGGATAGACATCCGTCGTTCTTCACAAATCAAGGATGGTGAAAACGTACTGGGTAACCGTACTAAGGTAAAAATCGTTAAGAACAAGGTTGCACCTCCGTTCAAGACTGCCGAGTTCGACATTATGTATGGCGAAGGGGTAAGCAAAACCGGAGAGATACTTGACCTTGCGGTAGAGTTTGAAATCATTAAGAAATCGGGCTCATGGTTTAGCTACGGCGACACCAAACTGGGGCAGGGAAGGGATGCTGTTAAATCGTTGATTAAAGACAACCCGGAACTGGCAGATGAGCTGGAAGAGAAAATAAAATTAGCAATAAAAGAAAGCATTGCTTAAACAAAATGTAAAAGCCCGAAATTATTCGGGTTTTTTTATTGCTAAACGCAACCTTTTGTGCATTTTAGCATCCTAATTGTATAATGGATATTGAAAAGGTTTTTATGAAAAAGCTGATTTTGTTTTTTGCTGCTTTATTTTTATTAACGTCCTGCTCTTTTGATGAGGACAATCCGCAGTTTCACGTGGCGTTTGTTCCTGTTGTTGGGGTAGAGATGCCCGAGTATTTTGTGCACGGTGAAAACTATGAGATAAAAGTAAAGTACCAAAGGCCAACAGACTGTTATTTTTATGACGGGTTTCATTATGAGGAAAAAAACAATGCCCTGGTAATTGCGGTACAAACACTGGTTATTGAAGACTCCAACTGTGCTTCCCTGGACGGGGTAGAGCCGGAAGAGGCTTCTTTTAATTTTGCCTGCAGCCCTACCTATGGCGGCTCGTCTTACCTGTTTAAGTTTTACACGGGGAAAAATGAAGACGGAACTAACTCATACATGGAGGTAGAGGTTCCTATTGCACAGTAGTAATTTATAATACATAAAACCCTTGGGTCTTGAGCAGATAATACATGATTGCCAAAACAACAGTATTAAGGCGCAGGAACAGCTTTACAGGCTATACGCCTCTAAGCTGTTTGCGGTATGCCTTAAATACTCGCGCAATTATGCCGATGCTCAGGATAATTTGCAGGACGGATTTTTACTGATCTTTAAAAAAATAGACCAGTTCCGTTTTCAGGGCTCGTTTGAGGGTTGGGCAAAAAGGGTAATGGTAAACAACGTTCTTCAAAAATACAGGACACAGGGTGTTGTAGAACTGGTTAATGAGAACATTCCTGACGAGGAAGACACTATGGAAATTGAGGAAGACAACATTTCCATGGATTTTTTGCTCGCCATTATTCAGGAACTGCCCGACAGGTACAGGATGGTTTTTAACCTGTATGTAACCGACGGGTTTTCGCATAAAGAAATTGCAGAGATGCTTAATATAACAATAGGCACCTCTAAATCTAACCTTGCCAGGGCAAGGATAATATTGAAGGAGAAAATTGAAGCCCATAAGGGCAACACAAAAGTTCATTCGGCAAAATGAGTGAGAAAAAACACATAGACAGATTATTCCAGGAGAAGTTTAAGGACTTTGATGTGGCTCCACCGGAAAACATGTGGAAAAACATTGAGGCAGAACTGCAAAAGGATAAAAAGAAACGAAGGGTTATTCCTATATGGTGGTACAGGGTAGGCGGCATTGCGGCACTATTTGTAATAGGGCTTATGCTTTCGTGGCCTATTATTAACGGTAACCACGATACAGTTACAGATCCGGTTGTGAATCCGGTAGTACAGGAAGAGGATGCTGCCAAGCAAAATTCAAACGGCGGAGATCAAAACGGTAACGGCGCTATTGTACCCGATACCGAAAGCGCGGTTACACAGGGTGGTACTAACCAAACCGGTAATGCTGCTTCGGCTACTGAAAACGAAACAACAAATTCGGGAGTGAATGCTACATCAGGAAACCAAGGTGCTACGGTTATGGGTTCTGTAAAGCAACAGGATGCCGTAGTGATGGGAACAGGTAGTAATAAATCAGGTAAAACCAGTAGTAAAACAAAATCGGGTAATGAAAATATTACTTCCCCTGTAACTCAAGATAAATTACTTACTCAGGAAGAAAGGATTGCTCAGGGCAAAACGAATACTAAGAGTAATGGCAATACTGCTTCCGGTAACGAAAATAGAAGCGGCATTACTACCGATACAGATAAGTTAGACGTATTACAAAAGGAAAACAATCAGGGTGTGGCAAATAATAATACCCCTGTAAATTCTGATAAGATCGATATCCAGAATGATAACAACACTACTGACGAAAACAGCATACAGTTTGATGATGCTGAAAAAGAAAGTAAGCTTAACCAACTGATAAACGGAAACGAATCGGAAGTTGCGGATGCTGAAGCTACTGTAGACACTGCTGTTGTGGAGGAGGAGAATGAGCTTGAAAAACTGCTTAGGGAAAAAGAAGAGGGAGAAAAAGATGAGGCTATTGCCGAGGCGGTTAAAAACTACAAGTGGAATGTTAAGCCTCAGGTGGCTCCGTTATTTTATAACTCAATGTCGCAGGGTTCTCCTATTGATGCGCAGTTTGCATCAAACAGTAAAAATTATGATGCCGATATGAGTTATGGTGTAGGGTTGGATTATGCCATAAATGATAAGATTTCCATACGTTCGGGTATCAACACGGTAAACCTTAGCTACTCTACTAACGATATTACTTATTATGCTTCGTTAGACGGGCAAACAAATAATATAGTATCGGCAGGCAGCAGGTCGGCTAATATAGTTATAGAGACTCAAAACGGAAACGGAGATATAGCAGGACTTACACCTACTTCAGGCACGGCACCGATACTGTTTGCTTCCAATACTTTTGCCAACCAAAACTTTGAAGGGCAAATGGTACAGAAGATGGGTTATATAGAGGTGCCGCTGGAAATGTCTTACAAACTGCTGAATAAAAAGTTTGGTATTGAGCTTATAGGTGGTTTTAGTACATTGTTCCTAAACGATAATAACATAAGCGTGGTTTCTGATCAGGGTTACAGCACTGAGGTAGGAGAAGCCGGAAACCTTAACGACGTGAACTTTAGTACCAACCTTGGTGTTGGATTTAAATATAGTTTCTGGAAATCATTTGAAGCTAACTTCGAGCCTACCTTTAAATATCAGGTAAATACCTTTAACGGAAGTTCGGGTAATTTCAGGCCTTACTTTATAGGGCTTTACTCGGGTGTGAGCTTTAAATTCTAAATATGTTTCTCAGAAGGGCCTTTATAAAAAGGCTCTTCGGGCATTTAGCAATTACAGACAGATCTTCACTTAATGAGGTTTCCTCATCAAGGAACTTAAATACAGGGGATGCATTTCCCTTTTTGAACAGGGCAGCGAATATCTCACTGCCTTTTTCATTGGTGCGGTATAGTATATCCAGTAATAAGAGGTCGTAAAACCAAAAACGGTTGGTTTTGTAAAATTTCCTCAAATCATTTTCCTGCTCTAAAAAGCGGATAAGTTTTTCAGACTGTTTATCACTGTTTTTAAAGGTATACCCGGTTGAGGCTTTTGTCCATCCTCCGGCACTGCCTATATGCATTATGTTTTGTGTATTGTTTTTCCAAAACGGATATACCGTCATGGGGATGCTGCCTTTTTCTTTATCAGCTATTTCATAGTAAGTAATTCCTAAGCCAGTTATATAGTCCTTAATGGCACTATCATACTCTTCCTCTGGAAGCAGGTGTTCTGAAAATAAGGTATATTCAATCAGGGCTTCGGTTGATGAAACGGGTAGAACATACATAAAGCGGGTATTGCCTTTTTGAGGAATGCTGAAATCCATAAAGGTAGCTTTGCTGTCATCAAAAACAGGAGTATTGGTTTTAATAAACCAGCCCTTAAAGTGTTGTTGCAATACAGGGTGTTTTCCTTTTTTAGGGATATCAGGATTGTATATGCTGTTAAAGAGTTTGTTACAAGTGTAGTTCTCTGTTTCCGTTTTAACCAGAACATGGGTTTGTAGATCGGCAAAATCCACAACTTTCTGATTGGCAAATTCAATATTGGGATGTTGCTTCAGTTCGTTGAAAATAAAAGCGTAGAAATCGAGTCCGCGAACCATTTTGTACTGATAATCGCCAAAATCCAGTTCTTTTTTAAACGATTTAGCGGAAAACCATGCAGTATCCCAGTTTTTGCTCACTATGTTGTCCCATTTGCCTTTGCCCTGTTCCCAAAAACACCAGGTACGGTCGTTTGTGTTTTTAGAATTGCTGTCTATAAGCAAAACAGACTTATCGTTAAACCTGCCTGATAGTGCCATTTTATACACTGTCATTAAGGACGATAACCCTGCTCCTGTAAAAATATAATAGTAATGCTTCATAGACGGATAAACACAAAAGGCTTATAAGATAAATGTAAGCATTTATTCTTATAAGCCCAGTGATATGAGTAACTCTTATTACAGGTTCGTACCTATTTTTACACCTACAAAAATGGTTCGCAGCCTTCCCGGACCGTAAATGTAACTGGCATCCCTGTCTACGCCAAGGTCAAAATCCTTTTGGTAGGCATTAAAGATGTTTTGTATACCACCGCTAAGCTGTAACTCAAACTGATCCTGAAGCGTAAATGTGTACGATGATTTCCAGCTTACCTCAGTGAAGCCTTCTGTTTTTTTAAGCTCATCATTGGCTATATATCCGGCATAATGAGGTACATACATACTGCCGGTATAGACAAGTGTAAGGTTGTTTTGAAACTCTTTTTTAGGAGCATAGGTAACTATCATGTTCCCGTAAAAATTAGGTGATCGGAAAAAGTTCCTGTTGGTATTCTCAAGGTTATCGCTCCAGTCTACGGCTTCGCTGTATAAAGCTTTTTGAAGTGTGGCTCCGGCCTGCATCTGCCATTTTTCGTTAGGGGCAAATTTTCCTTCAATATTAATACCGTATACATCGGCACCTTTGCCGTTGCGTTTTTCCCAAAGCGTTTCTCCTACCTGCTCCAGTATAAACGGATTATTAAGGCGGGTGTAAAAAGCCTCTATTGTGGCTCCGGCTTCCAGGTGTTCGGTAGTTTTGCTCCAGTCGAGAGAAGTAAGGAAACTGTTTGAAGTTTCCGATTTCAGATTGTCAGACAGCCGTATAAGGCTAACTTCTCCCGCAGCGATACGGGCATGTATATCTTCCGAAAACACCTGTGGGGCACGGAAACCTTTAGCATAGCTTGTTCGCCATTGCAGGTTCTTTTTAATATCGTAAAGTATGTTTAGGCGGGGGTTAAAAACAACATCTTCCTGAGCTGCATTATGGAAATCGGCACGCAGCCCTCCCAGTAGTTTTAATCTTTGGTTTACTTTCCATTCTTCCTGAGCATATATGCCCAGTATGTTAAGCTGTTGGTTCACAAAGGCATTGTATCCCGGTTTACGATCGGTCATTTCTTCCCTTTTATATTCAGATCCCGCTGTAAATGTACCTCTTCCACCCAAAAAGCTTTCCTGGTTATGTATCCATTGTGCACCGGTTATATAGGTCGTTACTTCGGTATTTCCAAAACCTCTAATGCTTTCTTCATAATCAATATTCCCGAATTCGTCATTGGCACGGCCACCATAAAAGTTCTCGTTTTTAGACTGCTGTGCATTGGCATATAGTGAATATTTATTGTTCATATCCTCATTAGAGAATTCGTAGGTAACACCACCTCCTGTCATTTTAGAGCGTATCTGTTCGGTAATGTCCGATTCAAAAGGCTGTAAGTCTAACTGGCTTCCCCCTCTCCTGAATTCATTAATGGTATGGAAGTCCAGGGTTAGTTTTCTCCTGTTCTGGTAACGTTGAAAAGCCTTAAAGCCAAAGGTTCGGTTTTCCATTCTTGTAATCTCGGTGAAGCCGTCACCGTTGGCATCATAGGGATTCCTGTCGCGCAGCATCCCAAAAACCTGCATGCCTAAAGTGAGGTCTTCATTAAGAACCGTTCCGTTAAGGGTTAGCGCCTTATCGGGCTGTTTACCATCTATAAGGCCAAGATGGCTGTTTATCTCAAAATTGTTTTCAACAGGATCTTTAGTAATAATATTTATGGTTCCTGCAATAGCATTGGAACCGTATAAAGCCGACCCGCCCCCGCGCACAACCTCAATACGATCAATCATGTTAGTGGGGATTTGATCAAGACCATATATTCCGTTGAGTGCAGAGAATACCGGGCGGCTGTCTAAAAGTATTTGTGAATAGGCCCCGTCAAGCCCGTTCATACGTACCTGACTGAAACCGCAGTTTTGGCAATTGGTTTCCATCCTTAAACCGGGCTGAAAATTAAGCCCTTCCGAAAGGCTTAACGATTCTGTTTTTTGCAGTATTGCCGAATTGGTTACCGTAACAATAACAGGGGCTTCCTGTCTCCTTTCCTGACTGCGGCTGGCAGTAATAACAACCTGATCAAGATTTAGGGAAGAGGTTTCCAGTTCTATATTAAGCTGGCTTTCATTATTTGCTGTTATGTTTATTGTTCTTTCTTTTGTTTTATATCCTATGGCCGATACCATGAGGGTATAGTTGCCTGCCGGTAGCTTAATACTGTAGTTTCCGTTCTCATCGGCAGAAATTCCATAACCTGTTTCCTTTACATGTATGCTTGCATACGGCAAAGGGCTGCCGTTATCGGTTATTTGTCCTTTTACTGTTCCTGTGGTTTGTGCGGTTGCTATGCCCGATGCTTTATTGATAGTAGGCATAGTAATATTTTCCTCCTGAGACCACGAGAAGAAGAAGGACAATATTAAGGAAGAGTAAATTATTTTTTTCATTTAACAAATTATATTTTTAGACAAAACTAAAAATGTTTTTCAACATAACAAATTAATTATTTATATTTGTTTAATAATTAATATTATAATGACGTATTCTGAGGAGAATTACCTTAAGGTTATCTATCATCTTTCTATAGGAAACACTAAAGGAATTACTACAAATGCAATTGCAAACGAAATGGACAGTAAACCATCATCGGTAACCGATATGGTAAAGAAGCTGGCCGAAAAAGACTTGGTTATCTATAAAAAATATCAGGGTGTTTCCTTAACCGATAAGGGTAGGCAGCATGCCGTTATGATAGTGCGAAAGCACCGCCTGTGGGAAGTTTTTCTGGTAGAAAAGCTGGACTTTTCATGGGATGAAGTACATGATGTTGCCGAACAGCTGGAACACATAAAATCGGAAAAACTGACTGATAAACTGGATGAGTTTCTTGATTTCCCAACCGAAGACCCGCATGGCGACCCAATACCGGATAGGGAAGGTAAAATAGCCAAAGTAGAAAAACAGTTGCTTAGTGAAACCGAACTGCATCAAAAGGTAATATGTGTTGGGGTTAAGGACAGTTCCGCATCTTTCCTTCAGTATCTGGACAAACAGCAAATTGCTTTGGGTTCTTCTATAGAAATAGTATCACGAGAACATTTTGATCAATCCCTTACCCTAAAGGTTAACGACAGGCAGTTAAGCGTTTCTTATAAGATCGCTGCCAACCTTTTTGTGAAAACCGTGTAGTATGAATACAAAGAACAGCCATTCCCTGGAAGAGGTACATGAGTCGGTAAATATTGTACAAAATACCTCTGTATGGAAAAAGATACTTGCCTTTTTCGGACCTGCCTATATGATAAGTGTGGGCTATATGGATCCGGGTAACTGGGCAACCGATCTTGCCGGGGGTAGCCAGTTTGGCTATAAGCTGTTGTGGGTACTGTTAATGTCTAACATTATGGCGCTGCTACTGCAAAGCCTTAGTGCCAGACTTGGAATTGTAAGCAGGCGCGATTTGGCTCAGGCCTCGCGTGAAACCTATCCTAAAGGCGTCAATTATATTTTATACGGACTGGCAGAAATTGCCATTGCAGCCTGCGATCTTGCCGAAGTTTTGGGTATGGCAATAGGTTTGCAGCTTTTGTTTGACATTCCTTTACTTTGGGGTGTGAGCATTACCATGCTGGATACCTTCCTGCTTTTGTTCCTGCTTAATAAAGGAATAAAAAAGATGGAAGCCTTTATAATTGCCCTTATCGGGATAATAGGTTTTTCTTTCCTTGCCGAAATGTTCTTTGCAAAACCACAGATGGGTGAGATAGTAAAAGGACTGGTACCCGAAATTCCTAATAGTGCAGCATTGTATATTGCCATAGGTATTATTGGGGCAACGGTTATGCCACATAACTTATACCTGCATTCATCTCTGGTACAAACCCGAAAGTTTGACCGAACCTTTAAAGGCATTAAGCAGGCGATTCGCTATAACTTTGTAGATTCGCTTATAGCTTTAAATCTTGCCTTTTTTGTAAATGCCGCTATACTTATATTGGCCGCCGCCACATTTTTTAATAATGGTATGCACGAGGTGGCCGACATACAGGATGCCCATCAATTATTGGCTCCGCTGTTGGGTACCGATTGGGCCTCGGTATTGTTCGCTCTCGCACTTATTGCCGCCGGGCAAAGCTCTACCATTACGGGCACGCTTGCCGGGCAAATTGTTATGGAAGGCTACCTTAGCCTCAGGATACAGCCTTGGGTAAGGCGTATTGTTACCCGATTACTGGCTATAGTGCCGGCCTTTATTGCTATTGTATATTTAGGAGAAGATGCAACGGGAGAATTACTTTTACTCAGTCAGGTAATTTTGAGTCTTCAGTTAGGTTTTGCCATTATCCCGCTGATACACTTTGTAAGCGATAAGGAAAAGATGAATGAGTTTGCAATAGGTACAGTAACCAAAATTGCTTCGTGGGCCATAGCATTAGTTATAGTTGGGCTTAATGCCAAACTGGTATTTGATGAAATAAGAGGTTGGGTAGCTACTTCAGAAAATCCTGTATATATATGGGTATTTGTGGTGCCGCTTGCAGTAGGTGCGTCTGCACTGTTGCTGTATATTATCTTCAGGCCACTTATTCATAAAAAACACAAACAGGAAAAACTGGTGCCGCATATTGATGAGATTATCGTTAACGATGAAAATGGTATTAAGGAATACAGGAAGATTGCCCTGGCACTCGATTTTTCCAAAACCGATACCCGTGCTATATCCAGTGCGTTGCAAATGGGAGGCAAGGAAGCCGAATATACTCTTATCCATATTGTGGAAACGGTAGGCGCCATGATGTATGGCGACCAGGCTCATGATTATGAGACATCCAGTGATAAGGATTACCTTAAGGCCTATAAAAAGAGTCTGGAACAAAAAGGTTATAAGGTGGCTACCGAGTTAAGCTTTGGTAGTCCTAAAAAACAGATTCCGGCCATAATAAATAAGGAAGGCGGGAATTATGATATCCTTATTTTAGGAGCTCACGGACATAACTGGCTTAAGGATCTTATTTTTGGTACCACCGTAGATGCCGTTAGGCATAAGGTTGATATACCTGTACTTATCATTAAGGACTAAAATTCATGTGAACTTTTTAACAAAGTAAACTTGGACTTTTCAGCAAAGTAAAAAGCTGAAAAGCGGCAGAACTTTGTAAAAAATTAAGACATGAAAACAATTGACACCATTTATGTAAACGGAGCGTTTGTAAAACCGCACGGAACAGAAGTTTTCGATTTAATTAGTCCGACAGATAACGGACTTATCGGCAAAGTTATCCTTGGTGACGAAACCGATACCCAACTGGCTGTTGCAGCAGCCAAAGAAGCATTTAAAACCTTTTCTCAAACTACAAAGGAGGAGCGCATTGCTTATCTGCAAAAGCTTTATGATGTGGTAAAGCAAAGAGAATGTGAACTTATAGAGGTAATGGTAAAGGAATATGGCGGGACATTGCATTTTTGTACCATGAGTATTCAAAATGCACTTTCCGGATTTACCTCTGCAATAGAAGTATTAAAAACATTCGAATTCCAAAAGATTGTAGGCAAATCAAAAGTTATGTTGCAGCCGCTGGGAGTGGTAGGTATCATAACTCCGTGGAATGCAAGTAACGGTTTTATATGCAGCAAGCTGGCTATGTCCATAGCTTCGGGCAGTACGGCAGTGATAAAGCCCAGTGAAATGAGTGCGCTTCAAACACAGTTACTGCTGGAATGTTTTCATGAAGCCGCGTTGCCAAAAGGAGTATTTAATATTGTAAACGGTCGTGGTGACGTGGTAGGGGCAACTTTGGTTAATCACAGAGATGTGGCAAAAATATCTTTTACGGGTTCTACAGCAGTTGGTAAGTTTATAGCGCGTAGTGCCGCAGAGACCATGAAACGGGTAACACTGGAACTGGGAGGAAAATCGCCTAATATTATTCTTGATGATGCTAACCTTGAAGACGCTATACCTATGGCAGTTTCGGCAGCCTATATGAACAGCGGGCAAGCCTGTATTGCAGGAACACGATTATTAGTTCATGAAAGTAAGATAGCCGAAGTAAAGGAACTCCTTAAGGAAACTGTAGAGCAGGTAAAGGTGGGTAACCCCGCTGATGCCACTACTGTATTAGGCCCTATGGTAAACCAAAAACAATATAACAGGGTACAGGAATATATACAATTGGGTATGGAAGAAGGAGCCGAGTTGCTAATGGGAGGCCCGGGAAAACCGGAAGGCCTTGAGGCAGGTAACTTTGTTAAGCCAACAGTTTTTGTAAATGTTACTAACGATATGCGTATTGCCCGTGAGGAAATATTTGGCCCGGTACTTTCTGTTATTACCTATAAAACCGAGGAAGAGGCTATTGAGATTGCTAACGATACTGATTACGGCCTACAGGCCTATGTAAGCTCATCGGATGTGATGAGGGCTAAACGTGTGGCTTCACAAATTGTAGCGGGAAGGGTACTTATTAACGGACTTTACCATGACCCACTTGCTCCCTTTGGAGGATTCAAGCAATCTGGTATAGGCAGGGAAATGGGAGTGTATGGCCTTGAAGAGTATGTTGAACCAAAAACTATTTTAGTATAATTATTTGATTAAAAGCAGCAGTACTATACCTGCTGCTTTTTACGTATCTTTAAATATTATGGAAAAAACTGTATTCCCTTCTATAAAATTTTCATGCTATTTTACCGAATCCCGACAGGGCGAACATTTTATAAGCGATCATGTGCTTGGTTATGTGGAATCGGGCAGCACTACTTTTAACGACGGTAACAATTCAGTAACCATGGAGGCGGGGCAGCTTTACTTTTGCCGCCGCAACCAGCTGCTTAAATATGTAAAAACGCCACCGCAGGGAGGAGAGTTCCGTTCGGTTTCCGTTACATTTTCTCAGGAAATATTAAAGAATTTCAGTCTTAAGTATGGCTATGAAAGTGAAAGGAAATCATCGGGGAATTCCTGCCTTGTTCTGGATAACAATTCGGTGCTTGCCAATTATATGAATTCGTTAAGGGAATATGAGCCGGTATTAAAATATCCGGGTTCACCCTTATTGCCGGTTAAACAGGAAGAGGCAATTTTGCTATTGCTTAAATTGTGCCCTGAGATTAAGGATGTACTCTTTGATTTTACCGATCCCGGAAAGATAGACCTTGAAGCCTTTATGGAGCAAAACTATCACTTTAATGTGGGTGTTAACCGTTTTGCCTATTTAACTGGAAGAAGTCTTTCAGGGTTTAAAAGGGATTTTGAAAAAGTCTTCAGTATCTCACCGGGTAAGTGGCTTGTGCAGCGCAGGCTACAGGAAGCCTATTATTTACTTACCGAAAAGAAGATGACAGTATCGGATATTTATCCCGAAGTGGGATTTGAAGATATGTCGCACTTTTCCTATGCCTTTAAAAAAAGGTACGGAATGGCACCCACTAAAATTTAGTGACAGCCGCAGTCGTCGCTGCCGCAGCCTGATTTCTTTTTCTTTTTGAAAAAGAATTTCTTTACCAGAAAGGCTGCTGCCCCAGCTACAAGTATATATACTACTATTTCCTGTACATCCATAATTATAAATAAATGCCTCCTCCTAAGGTCGCAAAATTGTAGTTAGGTGTTGCAATATCAAGGTGCTCAAAGCCCACACTTATAAAATAGTTCTTCCTGTGAAAACGCCCTTCAATTTCAAAGGCATTAACGGGCTTTTCGTTTATAAAGGACCATTTTGCTCCTGCTAAAAAGCTGATATTCCTTTTGCAGAAGTATTCGGCATTGGCGCCAAATGAAAAGCCAAACTTATTTACATCGTTGGCAATGTAAGATGCACCCAGCGTCCACCCTAAATTAAAACGCTTTAAACGTATTCTGTCGTATCCCAAATTAAAATAGAATAACGAAAGATTATCAGAACTGTGTTCCTGAAATTCGAATAACTGATAGTAATCAGCTTTTATATAAAAGTATTGAAAAGGTCGCAGTTTTGCTTCAAGATGATTGCCAAAAAGGTTACCGTTATTATACAGAAACTTATCCTTAACATCAAACCTGAAATTATTTATGTTGCCGTTTTCATGCAAAAAGGGGTCAAAATAGTTACCATGTTCAGAAATGTAAAAGGGGTACTCTGTGAGTTCATTATGAAGATGGTTTTCTACACCATAGTGCCCTACTGTTGACATTCCAACTGTAAATAAAGCAATCTTTCCTAAAAGCTCTAATAAAATGGAACCATCTCCATCGCCGCCATTTCCTGACGAAGAAGATGACGATTGAGGGGCGGCGGTATTTAAATCTTTTTGCTGGTTTAATTCATTTTTAGATTTGTCCAGCTTATTTTGAGAATACCCTCCCGTAACGATTATTAGACTACAACAAAGAGCAAAAACTATTTTTTTCATTTATTTTAATAACTGGTAGGCGATTAGCGATACAACATAAGCAAAAGTACTCATGCCAAACAGCTGAATAAGTGGCCATTTCCAGGAATTTGTTTCTTTTTTGGTTATAGCCAGCGTACTGATACACTGCATGGCAAAAGCATAAAACAATAACAGTGAAACACCAGTGGCAAAATTAAATACCTTTTTACCTGTTACCGGACTGACATCGGCATCCATGCGTTGTTTTATGGTAGCATCGTCGTCACTGCTGCCTATATTGTATATGGTAGCCAGTGTCCCAACAAATACCTCTCTTGCAGCAAAAGAAGACACAATTGCTATGCCAATTTTCCAATCGTAACCCAAAGGCGTTATGGCTGGTTCTATACTTTTACCCATAATACCTATGTAAGAATTTTCTAACTGATAACCGGCAATCTCGTTGTCTAACTCCTGTTCAGTTAGCGAAAGAGATTGTGGCTGCTGTCTTACATGGGCTTCAGCATTTTTAAAGTTGTCGCCCGGGCCGTGAGATCCTAAAAACCAAATGATAATGGAAAGTGCAAGGATTATTTTACCGGCACCAAATACAAAGGCTTTAGTTTTTTCTACCACATTAATTCCCACATTCTTAAACATAGGGAGTTTGTAGTTAGGCATCTCTGCCACAAAAAAGCTTTTAAAACGTACCTTTAATATAAGGTTGAGTATATATGCGGCAAGTATGGCACCTGCAAAACCTAAAAGGTAAAGCAGCATTAGTGTTAAACCCTGAAGGTTAAAAACACCCAACACCATCCTGTTAGGGATAATAAGGGAAATAAGTATGGTGTATACCGGTAACCTTGCCGAACAGGTTGTAAAAGGGGTAACCAAAATGGTGATAAGCCTTTCACGCCAGTTCTCAATATTTCTTGCCGCCATAATAGCCGGGATGGCACAGGCCGTACCCGATATTAACGGAACAATACTTTTTCCGCTAAGGCCAAAGCGTTTCATTATCTTATCCATCAGGAAAACCACACGGCTCATATAACCGCTTTCCTCTAAAAGGGAAATGAACAGGAACAGGAAGGCAATTTGCGGAATAAATATTACCACACCGCCTATACCCGGAATAATACCATCGGCAACAAGCTCGGTGAGCTTGCCCGGGGGCAAGGTTCTGGAGGTCCATGAGCTTAACCATGTAAAGCTTCGGTCTATAAAGTCCATCGGAATTTCTGACCATGCAAATATCGACTGGAATATAAGCATGAGTATACAGAAGAAGATAACATAACCAAACACTTTGTGTGTAAGTACCCTGTCCAGCTTTGCCCTTAGGTCTTTAGCTTTAGAGGAGTCTATGGTCTGGCCCTGCTTAAGCACATCATTTATAAACTGATAACGCTTAATGGTTTCTTTTTGCTGTAATCGCTTAAGCTCAGATTTTGATTTTGTAAACGAGCTGTTTTGTATTTCGTTTCTTTCCAGTGCACCAAAGTTAACGTCCTGGGTAATTACCAGCCAAAGTTTATACAGCAACTGGTTAGGGAAAGCATTGCGTAGTTTATTAAAGTATTCAGGATCTATACCTGATGCATTAAGGCATGGTTCGGTAGAAAGGGATTCATAGTTTACTATAAGTTTCTTCAGTCCGTCAATACCAGTTCCTTTTCTTGAGCTTACAAGGGCAATCTTTGTGTTTAAGTGCTGTTCAAGATGAGGTATATCCAGGCTAATACCTTTACGCTCCATCCTGTCGGCCATGTTTATAACCAGTATGGTAGGGATTTCAAGGTCTTTTATCTGGGTAAACAGCAGCAGGTTTCGTTTCAGGTTTTCCACATCGGTAACCACTACTGCCACATCAGGAAAGTCTTTATCGTTACGGTTAAGAAGCAGTTCTATAACCACATTCTCATCCATAGAGCTGGCATTAAGGCTATAAGTACCGGGAAGGTCTATAATGGTGCCTTTTATATTGCCCGGCAGCTTTACCGAACCCTGCTTTCGCTCAACGGTGATTCCTGGGTAGTTACCTACCTGCTGGTTTAGACCTGTTAGCTGATTAAAAACAGATGTTTTTCCGGTATTGGGATTGCCAATTAAGGCTATCTTTAGATTTTGGGCTGCCATTAAATCGTTTCAATTATTTCAACATCAATTTCTTCGGCAGTTTCCAGCCTTATGGCTACATGGCTGTCGTTTACATTAATGTAGATTGGATCCCCCAGGGGGGCAACTTGTAAAAGTTCCACAAAATTGCCGGGAAGGCACCCCATTTCAAGTAACTTTAACGGGATGGCATCAATATTAAAATCGGTAATGATGGCCTTTTGTCCTTTTTTTAGCCCTGCAAGTGAAGTTTTCAAAGCTTATTTAGAATAAATTAAGACTGCAAAATTATGAATTAATATTCAATTAGCATCACTTTTCGTGCTCGCAAAGCCAATTAATATCTTCCAGCAGTTGTTTAACATTTTTTTCGCCTTCCACTTCCTGGTCTAAGTTGGTTCCGTTATAAAAACCACGAATCCTTCCTTTCTGGTCTACCAGTATAAAATTCTCGGTATGTACCATATCATACAACTCATCTGAAGTAGTGGTTTTTACTGCCAGATATGATTTTCGGGCTATGTAATAAATGTCTTTTTTATCTCCTGTTACCAGGTTCCATCTGCCATTTTCTATAACCCCTTTCTTTTCCGCATAATCCTTTAGAACTTCAGGACTGTCAATATCGGGAGTAACCGAATGTGATAACAGCATAACATTGGGGTTGTCTTTGATTTTGTCCTGCAGCCACACCATATTATCTGTCATTATAGGGCAAATGGTAGGGCAGGTAGTGAAAAAGAAATCGGCAACATATACTTTACCCTCATAGTCCTTTTGAGTAATGGTATCTCCGTTTTGGTTAACAAAGGCAAAGTCTGCAATTTTATGGTCGCGTGCAACGTACTGTATAGTAGTGTCTACAAGTTCCGGATTTACATCGGACGGATTGTAAACCTGAAGCCTTTTTTGAGGCTTTAATGCCGAGTAAAATAATACCAGTATTATTGCTGAGAGTATAAAGAATACAACGAAAAAAGTCCTGTATTTTTTAAAGAATGAAAGCATGTTTGGATATATTTTTCACAAAACTACAAAACAGTAGTCTATTACAGCTTGTTTATTATGACTTATGCATTGTTAAATTGCCGAAAACGATATATTTAACAGATTTAAGCAATGCTATTTATGTTAACTTTATATTTTTGTAACCGAAGGTTTAAACTTTAAAAGATGAAATTAGATAAAAATTTTAAAATTGCTGCTGCAGCACTTGTATTAGGTACAGGTATTTGTAGTGCGCAAAAGCAGGAAACACATGGTATTAACCTGTCTTATATGGATAAGAAAGTTAGCCCTGCAGATGACTTTTTCAGATATGTGAACGGAACCTGGATAGACCAGACAGAGATTCCCGGAAACAAAACCCGTTGGGGTAGCTTTGATGAGCTAAGAGAGAATACCAATAACGATGCGCTGCAAATACTTAAGGAAGCAGCTGCTAACCGCAACTATACTGCAGATACTGATGCCGGTAAGGCAGGAAGGCTATACAGGTCTATTATGGATACTGTTGCCCGTAATAAATCAGGAATAGCACCTATACAGCCTTATTTAAGAAGAATTGACCAGGTTAAGGATGTACACGGCCTGCAACAATTACTTAGTGATATGGAACCGGAAGGAGGCCTTGGATTTTTTAATTTAGGTGTAGGAGCTGATGCTAAAGACAGTAATAAGAATGTACTTTATATAGGGCCTGGTGCTCTTGGTTTACCGGACAGGGATTACTACGTTTCTGACGATGACGATTCTAAAGAGAAAAAAGAAAAGTATGAGCAGCATGTTGCAAGAATGCTTAAATATATTGACTACAGCGATAAGGATGCAAAAGATGCTGCAAAAAGAATTGTAGCTCTTGAGACTGCTATGGCTGAGCCAAGACTTGACAGGGTAGAGCGTCGTGATGACAGGAAAACCTATAACCCAATGGCTGTAAACGATCTTAGAGGACTTACACCAATAGTAGACTGGAAAAAATTCCTTAACGATACAGGTATAGGAAACATAGATACTCTTGTGGTATCTCAGCCAAGATATATGAAAGCTCTACAGGCTATTTTAGCTAAAGGAGATGTAAAAACATGGAAAGATTACCTGAAATGGACACTTATAAACAAGTCTTCAGGATATCTTACTACTGATATAGAAACTGCCGACTGGGAGTTTTACAATAAAACACTTAGAGGTGCACTTAAAGAGGAAAGCCGCGATAAGAATGCACTGCAAACGGTTAACGGTACAATAGGAGAAGCCCTTGGTAAACTTTATGTTGAGAAAAAATTCCCTGCAGAGGCTAAGGTAAAAGCAGAAAGCATGATTAAAAATGTAATACTTGCTTATGAGAACCGTATCAATAACCTGCCATGGATGGCAAAGAGCACGAAGCAAAATGCTATTGACAAATTAAGAAGACTTAGAGTTAAGATAGGTTACCCTGATAAATGGAAAGATTATTCTCAGCTTACCGTTAAAGGGCCTGAAGAAGGAGGTACTTATTTTGCTAACATGAAAGCTATTGCACGCTGGAGATTTAATCAGGATAAAGAAGATCTTAAAAAGCCGGTTAATAAAGATGAGTGGCACATGGCTCCTCAAATTGTAAATGCTTACTTTAATCCTGCTTATAACGAAATTGTATTCCCTGCCGGTATATTACAGCCGCCATTCTACGATTATAAGGCAGACGAAGCTGTAAACTACGGAGGCATTGGTGCAGTAATAGGCCACGAAATATCTCACGGTTTTGATGATAGCGGTTCACGTTATAATGCAGATGGTAACCTTGTTAACTGGTGGAGTGATACCGATCTTGATCAGTTTACAGGTCTTGGAGGTGCTTTAGCAGATCAGTACAGCAAGTTACAACCATTACCGGGTATCTATGTAGACGGTAAATTTACTTTAGGAGAAAACATTGGTGACCTTGGAGGTGTAAATGCTGCTTTTGATGGTTTACAACTTTATCTTAAAGAGCACGGAAACCCAGGGTTAATAGACGGGTACACTCCTGAGCAGCGTTTCTTTATTTCATGGGCTACTATCTGGAGAACAAAAATGAGAGATGAGGCTATTAAAAATCAGGTTAAAACCGATCCGCACTCACCGGGTATGTACAGGGCTTATGTGCCTCTTCAAAATATTGATGCTTTCTATAAAGCTTTCAATATTAAAGAGGGTAATGGTATGTATTTAGCACCGGATGACAGAGTAAAAATTTGGTAGAATAATTCTTACAGAAAAAATAAAACAAAAACCTATGAATTTTTCATAGGTTTTTGTTTTTTAAGCACATACAAACAAAAGTGTTAATTGCGGGTTTCCCGTAATGATTGTATGTATTTAACATTTAAATTTGTTAAAGCTAAAAAATAAAATGATAACGCCGATTGAAAAATTCGTTGCATGTTCTTGCCATTGACGATCATGTGGTGGTTCTTGAAGGCTACCACTCAATCTTTAGAAATTTAGAAGTAACTCCTCCCCACGGATTATTTTTTACTAAAGCAACTGACTGTAAAACTGGCTATGATGCTGTAACAAGCAGCACCACGCCTTTTGATGTAGCGGTTATAGATTATAGTATACCACATTTTGCCGAGAAAAAATTATTCTCCGGTGCAGATATTGCTATGCTTATTCGTAACCAGATGCCCGACTGTAAAATAATTATGATGACTATGCATAAAGAAATGGACATCATGGATAGGATTTTGCAAAAAATAAACCCTGAAGGATTTATTAATAAGAGTGATTGTAGTACTGATGAACTTGTAAATGGGTTTGGTAAAGTGCTCTCTAATGAGGTTTTTCGTTCTAAAACAGTTGCTGACTTTATAAAACGTGCCGAAAACGGGATTGTTCTCGATGCGACCGATATGAAGATAATACAACTGCTTTCCAAAGGAATAAAAAACAAAAATCTTGAAAAATATATACCGCTTTCTGCCAGTGCCATAGAAAAAAGAAAATATAAACTTAAACGGCTACTGGATGTAAAAGGCGATGATGAAGATTTAATTCGTACAGCCCGAAAACAGGGATATCTTTAATAAAAAAGCAGGAAATACCCTTTCCTGCTTTTTTATTTACATAAAATTCTTAAAAAAATAGCAATAATTACGGATATCCGTATATTATTAAGCGTTAGTTATACGTTATTTGAAAAACCAAATCACCTTACTTTAATTTATTGAGTGGAAACTGTACAGATTTTGTCTGTATGGTTCTCCACTTTTATAAATTATTAAACAGGTGTCCCAACACGGAAGTTATTTTTTCAGAAGAAATAATTTTTCCTTCTTTCTTATCGTCAGTAAGAAAGGTTGGGGCAGTTAAGTTTAATTCCTTTGCTTTTTTGGTATAATATTCTTTTCGTGTAGGATGTTCCGGACTGGCAGCATTAAAAGTTTCTTCCCAAGTGTTTTTTTCGATAATCTTTTCTATCACAGCTACACAATCATTTCTGTCAATAAGGTTAACAGGAGTGTTGGCATTTGGTAAATTCTCTTTTCCTGCAAGATGATAAACAGGATGCCTTTCCGCGCCTATCAGCCCTGCAAAACGCAATAGGGTTGTTTTGAATTTCTTGTTTTCTGATAAAAGCTTCTCGGTTTCCAGTAATTGTTTTCCTGATTCTGTATCAGGGAACGGAGTAGTCTCTTCGGTAACTATACCTGCGTTCTTTTCACCATAAACAGAAATGGAACTTACAAAAAGCACTTTTTCTATACCCGATTGTTCTATGTAAGGAATAAGAGCTTTAATCTTATCTGTAAAGTTTTCACTATCGGCATTACGAAGCTTTGGAGGGATGTTTATAATAAGCACATCACTTTTGCTAAGGAAATTAGCAATGTCTCCTTCAACGGTGTTAGCTGTTAGTGAAACCTGATAAGGAATAATATTATGTTCTTTCAGTAATTCCAGCTTTTCAGCCGAAGTGACTGATCCCTTAACTGTAAATCCTTTTTGAAGTAATGACTGTGCCAATGGCAGCCCCAACCATCCAATCCCTAAAATTGATATCTGCATTATTGTGAAACTTCTTTTTTAACCAGTATATAATAATCGTTTTCCAAAGGCATATAACCCTGCTCATACACAAAATAGTAAGTGTTACCTGTTTTGGTATGCAGCAGGTTAGTAAAATAATCAAAATCAAACCCTTTGCTTACCAGCTTGGATTTTGTGGTTTTTGTTTTGCCTTCGGTATTTAGTGATGCAAGTATACGGTAGTTTTTGCGCAATCGGTTATTAATATTACGCATATAGTTATTACTGTCTTTATTTATTTTGTTGTTAAAGGCATTGCGGCAGGCATCGCTGCAAAACTTTTTGTCTTCGCGGCCTACAATAACATCTCCACATTCCGGACAGGTTCTTGGCATCCTTATTATTTTTTGGTTGTTTTATTTTCTGTAGTTTCAGCCTTTGCAGGTGTTACCTTTTTTATTTTATACAAGTCATGCCTACGGTCTTTTAAAATACGTACACTACCATATTCGTGCAGCTCTTTCAATAAATCGAGGTCAATGTCTACGATTAGGGTCATCTCTGTATTAGGGGTTGTTTCTGCTTTTACTCCGTTAGAAGGAAAAGCAAAGTCAGACGGGGTAAATACAGCTGTTTGCGCATACTGTATGTCCATGTTGTTTACCCTTGGCAGGTTTCCTACACATCCGGCAATGGCAACATAACATTCGTTTTCTATGGCACGTGCCTGGGCACAGTGTTTTACGCGGGTATAACCGTTTTGGGTATCGGTAAGGAAAGGCACAAACAGTATTTCCATACCTTCGTCAGACATCAGTCTTGAAAGTTCCGGAAACTCCACATCATAGCATATCATAATCCCTATTTTACCACAATCGGTATCAAAGGTCTTGATCTCACTTCCGCCCTTCATACCCCAGTAATGCACTTCGTTAGGTGTTATGTGTATTTTAGAATACATTTCACTACTACCGTCTCTCTTACAAAGGAAACCTACATTATACAGGTGGCCGTTTTCAAATAGCGGCATACTTCCGGTAATGATATTTATATTATAGGAAATAGCCATTTCCTGAAAACGCTTTTTGATAGGCTCGCAATAACGCGAAATTTCCCTAATTGCATCGGCTTCGCTAAGGTGGTTAAAGTCGGCCATAAGCGGAGCCACAAACAGTTCCGGGAACAGGGCAAAGTCACTACCATAACCTGATACGGCATCGATAAAGAATTCGGCCTGCTCAAACAATGCCTCCAAATTTGCTAACGGGCGCATTTGCCATTGTACCAGTCCTAAACGCACAACGCTTTTACGGGTATTAATAAGTTTAGGGCTTTTGTCGTAATAGATATTATTCCATTCCATCAATACCGCATACTCCTGTGAGCTCTTATCGCCTTCAAGGTAATTGCGCATTACACGTATAACATGAAAGTCGTTACTTAACTGAAAGGACAGTACAGGGTCATGCAGTTCCTTTAGGCGCACCTTATCTATATATTGTTTTGGGGTAAGATCCTTAGCGTGCTCATTGTAGTTAGGAATTCTTCCGGCAAATATTATGGACTTAAGGTTAAGTTGTTCGCACAGTTCTTTTCGGGCATCATATAAACGCCTGCCTAAACGCAGTCCGCGGTATTCAGGGTGTATAAAAACATCTATACCATATAATACCTCGCCATCATAATCGTGTGTTTTGAAGGAAGAGTTACCCGTAATCTTATCATACGTGTGTACCGATGTGGCTTTTTTATAGTCAACAATAAGCGACAGGGCAGAACCCACCACTTTTCCGTCCACTAAAATTACAAGTTGCCCTTCGGGGAAAATTTTCAGCAGTTTTTCAATATCCTTCTCCGTCCAGTAAGGTTCTTCCATGTCGTTATAGGCATGCTGCATGGAAATCTTTAACTGTTTGTAATCCTCAATCTGAAGGTTGCGTAGTTCAACCTTATTAATTTCAATCTGCATAAATTTTAAATATTTCTTTTATTAATAGCCTCTATAATTGCAATATTATTTTCAATAAATTCAGTAGTTATATCTTTTTCCCAGTTTGGTTTGTTTTCAATAAACTTTATCCAGTTATCATAATGCTTTAAAAGGTTGTTTGTGCCGTTAACCTTGTCAAGATAAGCTAAAGCCTGCATTGCTTCTTTTTGATCAAACCATAAATCAGGCTGTTTTAGATAAAATTTTAAATAGGTGTTTAAAAAAGTTACACTCTCTTTAGTATTAAAATAGGCGAGTACTAAACAATACACTTTACCGGCATAACATACTTCGCTTTTTAAAAGAAGGTTTCCTATACTTTTTACATATTCATTTCTGTTAGTAACGGCAGCAAAATAAGCTCCTGTTTGCCTTGAACGCCAGTTAAAGTCGCCTAAACAATTATCTATTACATCACTTGTTATTTCATTTTTTCGTTCCGTTAAACGAATTATTAGGCCTTGGTTATGTTCTCGGCTTAATAAATCCATATAACAAGGTGCGACCCATTTATTGATAAATTCCTGGGGTAACTCTCTCTTATTTTTAGGAACGGGCAATTTTTTAAAAGGATTTTTGTGTCTTATGATTGCCCCTGCCGAGTGATTAAGAATGTCTTTTAAATTCATAAAGTGAATATGAATTCTAAATGTACGAATTATTTCCGTTTACAAACGTTTACAAATAGTTATAACCGATAGTAAATAGTTAAAAACCGGTTAAAGTTTTCATGGTGCAGCATCTTTGCTGTGTACAATTCAAATAACAATAACATTTAAAACGAAAAGCCATGAATGCATTAAAGAACAAAGTACAGTTAATAGGTAACGCAGGTAACGATCCTGAGATTAAAATTTTTGAAGCCGGTAAAAAGCTGGCAAGGCTTATAATAGCCACAAACGAAAACTATTTTAACGACAAAGGGGAAAAAGTTACCGACACACAGTGGCACACGGTAACCGCCTGGGGCAAAACAGCGGAGATTATAGAAAAGTATGTAAAGAAAGGAAAAGAGATAGCGGTTGAAGGTAAGCTTACCCACAGGAGCTATGACGATAAGAACGGGGAGAAACGATACATAACCGAAGTACTGGTTAGCGATGTTTTACTGTTTGGTAAATAAAAAGGGCTGTCTATTTTAAGACAGCCCTTTTTCAATAATCAACCTAACTTTAAATTTATAAGCTTGGTAATATAACGGTGTTTATAGCATGAATAACACCATTAGAAGCCTGTACATCGGTAGCAATAATCGTACTTGTTCTGTTGTTAGCATCAGTAATTGTTGCACCTCCGTTAAGATTAACAGTAAATGTATCTCCCTGGAATGTAGTTACCTCCATATTATTAGTAAGATCTGTACTTAATACATTGTTGTTAACTACAACATGATATTTTAGAGTGTTTTCTAATACTGCCTGCGGGATATCACTTAAACCTGTAAGTTCAAGTTCAGCAAGTAAACTAACAAACGCAGTGTTGTTTGGGGCAAATACTGTGAATGGCGAATTTTCAGTACCTGATAATATTCCTGCAAAATCAGGCTGGTCATTTCTTGTTAAGGCCTGAACTAAAATGCTGAAATCAGGATTTGCTACTGCATGTGTTACTATTGTGGGTAGGTCTATAACACCATTTACAATATGTATCACACCATTATCTGCCATAATATCTGCAGAAGTTACCATTGCTCCGCCGTTAGCTGTACCGCCATTAAGTACTACTCCCTGAACAGTATTTATATACATACTTAATGTGTTTTCGGCAGACGCGCTGCCTTTTGCTAAAGTTTTTACATAACCTGTAGAAATAGAAGATGAAGTTACTTCACCACTTATAACATGGTTAAGTAATATTTCTTTAAGTACAGGTGTAGGTACATCATCTAATGTAGCAAACCCTTTTGCCTGTAAAAATGCTGTAAAAGCTGCATTTGTAGGGGCAAATACTGTGAATTCACCACTACCGTCAAGGGTTAAGGTTAAATCGGCCTTTGTTAAAGCCTGCGTCAAAATACTAAGATTCTCTGTTTTGGCTGCAATGTCAGCAATAGAGTTACCTTCGTTAACCATATTGTTGTCATCATCACTACTACATGAATTTAATGTAACAGCAAAAAATACTAACAATAATGCTTGCTTAAAAATGTCTTGTAGTTTCATAGTTTTTCTTTTTTAAATTTTGATTTGAAGGATAAAATTAATTAAAAGAAAACGTTTGTTTAATCTTTTTAATAAAACATTAAACAGTGTTTAACCTACCATGGTTTTTGTCTTAGCGAGGCAATAGTGTTTTCAAGTTGTGCCAAACGCTGTTCCAGAGCATTGCTGTCGCTGTGCATAGTATAGCGAAAAACATGTATAATACGCCATGCAGCTTTTATATCTCCGGTGCTTAATAATACGGGCTCCACCCCGGGGTGGTTTGCGGTTAGCATTACGGTATTATTATTATAGGTAAGCTTCCTGAAATAAAGCTGGTCTTTTGTTATTACTACACTTAACTCACCCGAAAGGTTTGCTAATTCCGTTAGCGGAACATTTGCACCTATTATAGTATCTTTTGGAAAAAAGCCATTAGTTCCGCCACTCATGGTAAGATCATCAATCACAAAAGCCATTTTATCTTTGCCGGTCACATGGGGTAATTTTACCGTTGGCAGGTCTTCATTGCTAATATTATTAGCAAAGTTATCCAAATACCTTGTTTTTACTTCTTCTGTTATACAGGGTATAGTGTCAAAATCATCATTATTGTAGGATGATTCGGTAGTTATAGCCTCATTAAAGCGTAATAAACGGTTTACGGTTAGCTCTTTCGTTAGTAGTTCTTCCAAACCAATGCTAAAATAATTAGCAATTTTTATCACGGTGTCAATTTTAGGATTACTGCGCTCTTCTTCGTATGCTCCAAGCGTAGCGCGCTTTAAATCAAACAGTTCTGAGAATTCCTGCTGACTCATATTTCTTACACTGCGTATTTTTTTGAGGTTCTTTCCAAACATAAAAAATATTTTTTGCTAATTTTATTTGCAATTTATGTTAATTGTTGTAAATTTGTACTAACATTATTAGCAAAGGTAACAAATATTGCTAATATAATGAGCTTGTTAAGTGAAAAAGTTGCATATCCTGTTAAAAAGTACTTAAAACTTAACTTGCTTAAAAAAGCTAAATAAACGAGTTTTATAAAATTATTTAATACCTGTATGATGAAAGATTATTTTGGAGTGGTGAAAAATTACCTGAATGACCTTCAGCTTGAAATAAAATATGAAAATGCCAAGAATGGTATTTTTATGGTAAACAGCGAGCAGGATGGTATTGTTAACCTTATTATATGTGTGGCACATCCTATCGTGATTTTTGAGCAGTTCTTATTTGAGGTCAAACCAGACGCTAATAACGTCGTCTTTAAGGCGCTCCTTCAAAAAAACCGCGACATTATTCACGGCGCATTTGTTCTTGACGATACAGGGAGAAAAGTAATTTTCAGAGACTCCCTTCAGCTCGAAAATTTAGATAAAAACGAGTTTGAGGCAACATTAAATTCGCTCAGCCTGCTGTTGAGTGAGTATTCTGAACAGATTATTAACTTTTCAAAAAATTAAGAGCTATGAAATTTCTAAAGAGACTATTTAAAATCGGGCAGGCAGAAGTACATCACGCCATCGATAATATGGAAGACCCTATAAAAATGACCGAACAGGGTATTAGGGACATGAAGGAGGATCTAGACAAGAGCCTGGAGGCACTTGCTCAGGTGAAGGCCATGAGTATTCGTGCGAAAAACGAAGTTGAGCAATACGGCAATACGGCCGAAGACTATAACGAGAAAGCCATGCTTATTTTAAAGAAAGCACAAAAAGGCGATATGGAAGCCGAAGAGGCCGACCGCCTGGCAACCGAAGCGCTGGTTAAAAAGGAGGAAGCTTTAGGCCATCAGTTAAGGGCCGAAGGCGACAAGGAAAAGTTTGACCAGAACGTTATCCAGATGGAGGGCAATGTGCAAACCATTAAACAGAATATAAGCAAATGGGAAAACGAGCTTAAAATATTGCGTTCAAGGGTTAAGGTGGCCGACGCTACCAAGAGCCTTAACAAGCAAATGGCTAAAATTGATACAAACGGAACCATATCACTGCTGGAACGTATGAAGGAGAAAGTGCATCAGGAAGAGGCACTGGCAGAGGCTTATGGCGAAATTGCAAATTCAACAAAGTCTGTTGATGACGAAATAAACAGGGCTGTGGACGTTAAAAAGACCAAGGCCACCAGTGAGCTTGAAAAATTAAAAGAGCAGCTGGGCATCAGCAGTCCTAAGGACTAAAAACTAAAACAATGAAGGAATTAATAGAGATTTCTTTTTCACCTGTAAATGCGTTTTTTACCATTATGTCTATCATTATGGTAATCTATTGGCTGCTGGTTATTATTGCGGGCATAGACCCCGATTTGTTTAGCGTTGATTTTGACGCGGCAGATGTGGATGCCGATTTTGACAGCGATGTTACCGGAAGCGAGAACGCTGCAGAGGGCAGCAGTTTTATGAAAGCGCTGGAGTACTTTAATTTTGACGAACTCCCGCTCATGTTCATAATAACCATTATCTTTTTCTCAATGTGGCTGGTGGGAGTTAACGTTACCTACTACCTGGGGATAGAGAGTACATTATTGGGCTTTTTGCTGCTTATCCCAAACTTTATACTAAGCCTTTTTGTGGTAAAGCTCTTTAGCAAACCCCTTGGCTACCTATATAAAATGGTAAACCATAAGGGCGAACCCGAAATAGATTTTTTAGGCAGGAGATGTACGGTAATATCTGCCGTGGCACAGGATAAAACGGGACAGGTGGAACTGACGGTGAACGGAGATCCCATGAAAATTTATGCGAGAAGCAATACTGATGAAAGGCTTACAGCCGGACAGCAGGCGGTTATAGTGGGAGAAACGGAAGACAGGAAATATTACCTCGTTGAAAAATTCGATTATTAAAAAACCAACCAATCATGCTATCAATCATCAATCATTTTATTGCGGCCGTATCGGCTGTGATACAGACAATTATTGAATTTATTTTTTAAACCAATTATTATCATAAAACACCTTTAAATTAAAATGTTAGGAGATTCTTTACTCGTTGGGATGATTGCTATAATAATAGTATTCATCGGAGCCCTTGTTTGGATTGTATCAATGTATAAGAAAATTATACAGGGCAAGGTTATTGTACGCACCGGAGCCGGAGGAACAAAAGTGTTCTTTAATGCCGGGCTTGTAGTACCGGTACTTCATAAAATGGAGATCATGGATATCTCTGTGAAAAAACTGGATGTGGAGCGTACAGGTGTGAACGGACTTATCTGTAAAGATAATATACGTGCCGATATTAAAGTTACCTTCTTTATCAAGATAAATAAATCTACTGCCGATATTATTAATGTGGCCCAAACCATAGGCTGTGAAAGGGCATCAGAAATTGATGTACTGCGCAATCTGTTTGATGCAAAATTCTCGGAAGCGTTAAAGACAGTAGGTAAAAAGTTTGATTTTGTAGAACTGTATGAGGCACGAAGCGAATTCCGTGAAGAGATCATTTCCATTATCGGTACCGATCTTAACGGATACATACTGGACGACTGTGCTATAGACGACCTTGAGCAGACACCTCTTAGCCACCTGAAATCAGATAACATCCTGGATTCGGAGGGTATCAAGAAAATTACAGAGCTTACTGCGGTACAAAATATCAAGTCAAACCTTATCAGAAGGGATGAGGAGAAAACCATACGCAAGCAGGACGTAGAAGCACGTGAGGCAATACTGGCTTTAGACCGTCAGCTGGCAGAAAAAGAGGAACAGCAAAAACGTGAAATTGCAAACATCAAGGCTCGTGAAGAGGCAGAGATTGCAAAAGTGTTTGAAGAGGAAAGGCTGAAATCTGAAACAGCAAGAATTAGCACTGCCGAGAAAGTTCAGGTAGCTGAAGAAAATAAGGACAGGCTTGTAATTGTTGCTGCCAAAAACAAAGAGCGTACAGCAGCTGTCGAAACCGAAAGGGTAGAAAAAGACCGTGCGC
Organism: Flavobacterium alkalisoli; assembly: GCF_008000935.1. NCBI lineage: Bacteria > Pseudomonadati > Bacteroidota > Flavobacteriia > Flavobacteriales > Flavobacteriaceae > Flavobacterium > Flavobacterium alkalisoli. Next base: position 803,113 of record NZ_CP042831.1, on the reverse strand, counting down.
TGGAGCAGACAGAAAGAGAGCGTATCGTTACACTGGCCCAGATTGAAAAAGACAAAGCCGTTGAGGTAGAGCGTAAAAACATACAAAATGTTATCCGCGACAGGGTAATGCTTGAAAAAGGCGTGGTTCAGGAGCAGGAGAACATGAAGGATATAGAAGCCTTCAAAGAAGCAGACAGAAGGAAAAAAGTGGCTGTTACACTTGCTGAAAAGGAAAGTGAAGAGCTTTACATTAAACGTCTTAAGGCTGCTGAGGCAGAAAAAGAAGCTGCTAAGCAAAAAGCCGAAGAGATCAATATCGAAGCTGCTGCTAAAATGGCTGCAAGCGAGAAAGAAGCTGAGGCAAGAAAGATACTTGCAGAGGCTAAGGCTAAAGAAGATGCTACTGTAGGATTGTCTGAAGCTCAGGTAATGCATGCTAAGGCAGATGCCAGCGAAAGACAGGGTATTGTTGACGCTGTTATTATCGAGAAAAAAGCCCTTGCAGAAGCTGCCGGTATTAAGGCGAAAGCTGAGGCCGAAAAACAACTTGGTGTTGCAGAGGCTGATGTGATTAAAGAAAAAGCCCTTGCAGAAGCCAGCGGTATTGAAGAGAAAGCGGAAGCAATGAAGAAACTTGACGGTGTAGGTAAAGAACACGAAGAGTTTAAACTACGCCTAAACAAAGAACTTCAGGTAGATCTTGCCCATATCAACATCCAGAAAGACATTGCCGATGCTCAGGCTAATGTAATTGGTGAGGCGCTTAAGGCTGCTAAGATTGATATTGTGGGTGGTGAGACCATGTTCTTTGATCAGATTGTTGGACAGATAACTAAGGCTAAAGGGTTTGACAGGCTGGTAAATCATTCAGAAAACATTACCGATATTAAAGATGCGGTACTGGGTGACGGCAGCGAAGGAAAGGAAAATCTTTTAGAGAGGATTAAAGGCTTTGCAGATAAGTACGGCATTACATCGGAAGATATTAAAAACCTTACGGTAGCCGGCCTGCTTATGGAACTGCAGAAACGCAGTAGCGATGACGGTGAAAAAGGCCTGTTCTCTAACCTTATGGATATGGCAGGAAACCTTGGCCTTTCTGACAAAAAACTGGGATAAGTTTTATTTGATTTTTTATATTTTTTCTCCGCGCAGCTGCCACTGTGCGGGGAATTACCCTTCTTTTTTCAAAGACTATGAAAAAAATAATAATGCTGGCTTTTATAACATGTATTACTATTTCATGCGACTGTTATCAGGTTGCAGAAGGTATCGTTATAGACAAGGAAACTAAAAAGCCTTTGAAGAATGTTGTGGTGTATAATAAAAACAAACCTTACAATAAAAAACAAACCGATTCATTAGGCAAATTTGAACTTTCAGGTATATCAGGCGGAATGTTTGGATGTCCACCAATGAAAGTAATAATTGAAAAAGCAGGATATACATCAGGGGAGGTAGAAATATCTTCGGGAGAAGAAAAAACTATTGAACTTGAAAAGAAACCAGCAAATTAAACCTATCCGGTTATATAATAAATAAAAAACAACCAACCATGAGCACACTGGAAGGCGGTACATATGAAATTATACGCAGCCGCCTTGAAACCCAAAAGAACGATCTTTTGGGCAGGCTGCACAAACTTAATGAGGCACGAAAAGAGGTTTTTGGCAGCATAGAAACTAAACTTATAGCCAACAACAGGATTATTACCGATAACAGCTGTATCCCCAGCGATATAGTAACCATTGGCGATAAATGTATTTTTGGTTACAATGTGCACTTTGGGTTGCGTACTGATATCAAGACCGAAGACGTATTCAGTATCTACAGTTATGAGGACGGCGAGTTTATTAAGCAGGGGCTTGAGCTTATTGCCGATGAGACTTTCCTTACCGATTTCTATAACCTGTACAAATATTACAGGGATACCGAGTTTCGCAAGTTCTTTATAACAGGCAACTACCTGCACATGGTTTTCCAGATAAGTGACAGGATAAGTGATGTTAAAACCTTTAAATGGCTTATAAAAGAAAATAGCCTGGTCTACCAGGATAACCGAAGCGATCATGAATATCGTTTCCCTAGGCAGCACGATTTTAACTGGCAGGAAACCACCCGCGATATGCACAGGTATGGCAAACACCCGCACGTGTCTATTATGGACAGGGTATTTGTTGAAACTGTGGGCGGCACGCTAACCATAAAAATTGAAGATAATACTGCCACAGGTAAAGGGATTTATGACGAGGAGGTTATTCATCCTGACCAAACATTAGACGACGGAATCTACAAGTTTGCCGATTTGGGCAACCTTGTCACCTTACAGATTAAGCCGTTTCAGGAGGAGGCCAGGTTTTTTGTCTATAATCACAAACTGCAGGAAGTAAGAAAGGTAGACAGCCTCTCTACATCGGCAATACTCTTGCCGGACGAGCATGGTATCATCTTTTCTAACGGATATTACCTCCAGACGGGCGAATATAAAATTTTTGAGAACAGTTTGGAGAACCTGCTGTTCCAGGAAAGGATTGCTTCGCCAAACGGAGAAGATTTCCTGTATGTGTTTTATGAGGAAAAGTACGGGCAGTATGTATTAATGTCCTATAACCTTATTACGCAGCAGGTAAACACCCCTATAATATGCAACGGGTTTACGCTGCTTGAAAACGGGGAGCTGTGTTACTTTAAGGCTTCGGAAGAGCAAACCAAGAACCACCTGATACAAATTTGGCAAACGCCTTTTGTAAAAGGAGATATTATGCCTTCGCAGCACAAGGACAGTTACATATATAAAATAGGCAACAAGGATATCGTTAAGGCCATGGCCGACTGCCAGTCTATTATTATCCTGCTTAATAAGGATGATGATTATGACGGGCTGTATGCCGACCTTACCAGGCTTTCACGTAACATACTGGACACCTATTACTGGATTACCTCAAAGGAAACCTTTGAGCTGCACCTGCCCCTTACCGAGATTCGTAATACGGCAAATGCAGCGATAGACGAATTTGAAAAAGTAGTTCAACTAAGGCAAAATGCGCAAAAGCTTACCGATGAGCTTAGGCAGAAAGCCCAAACGTTATTTGAAAAGATAAAGAGCTCACCGCTAAATGATATAGATGTTTTTGTATCTGACCTGGCAGGTTTAAGAGGGCTTCACGGAGAAGTGATAAGCCTTAGGGAAGTACGTTATACCGATGGGGATTTCATTACGAATCTTGAAAAGGAAATAGTAGAACAAACCGAGGTGATTTCTCAAAACTGCGTGCAGTTCCTTGTGGACGATAAGGCATTGGTTCCTTATCATAACCGTGTGGAGGAAAAGCAAAAGGATTTAGATGGTATTGCCACTGTTATGGAGGCGCGCAAACTTGAGGATGAGGTAAACGGTATTACAGCCGATTTGGAAATGCTTATTGATATAGTGTCTAACCTAAAAATAGAAGACACTTCGCAGTCTACGCAGATCATCAATAACATATCGCTCATATTTGCAACGCTTAACAGGCTTAAGGCAGATATTAAGAACAAAATATCGTCATTGGGAGGTAAGGAAGCCAAGGCCGACTTTGCTGCTCAAATCAAATTGATTGACCAGAGTATTGTAAATGCACTGGACAGGGCAGATACTCCGGAAAAGACAGAAGAACTGCTTAATAAGATATCGGTTCAGCTTGAAGACCTTGAAGCGCGTTTTGCCGATTATGAGGAGTTTACCGAATCGATAATAGAAAAAAGGGAAGAGGTTTATGCTGCTTTTGAAGCAAAAAAGAACGGCCTTACCGAAGCCCGAAACAAGAAGGCAGTTGCCATAGAGAGCGCTTCGCAGCGTATACTTAAAAATGTGGCTTCAAAAGCCCTGACATTCAATTCTGTTGAGGATATAAACGGTTATTTTGCTTCTGACCTTATGATTGCCAAACTTCGTGATTTGGTGCAGCAGCTGGTAGCATTGGAAGATACCGGAAAGGCAGAGGCTATTGAAACCGAGCTGAAATCGGCTCGGGAGGATGCCCTTCGTAAGCTTAAGGACAGGCAGGAACTGTATGAGGATGGCGATAATATAATTCGTTTTGGTAACCATAGGTTTGCAGTAAACAAGCAGCCTTTAGACCTTACCATTGTGTACAGGGACGGTAAACTGAACTATCACTTAACAGGTACCGATTTTTATCAGGAACTGAAAAGTGAGAACCTTTTGTCATCACAAAAATACTGGGATCAGGATTTGGTGTCAGAGAATAATGAGATATACAGGGGTGCTTACCTTGCTTATAAGATTTTCAGGAACTATAATCCTGAAGAGTTAAACAACTTTACCGATGAGGAATTGGCAAAACTGGTTAGTGAAGAGACCTCTAAAAACTATACCGAAGGTTATGTAAAAGGGGTGCATGATGCCGATGCCTTTAAGTTTTTAAAGGCTTTGGTAAGCAAACACCATACATTGGGGCTGTTACGTTACAGTCCTGTGGTTAGGGCCTGTGCACAGTTTTTTTGGTATAGCCTGCCGGAAGAGCAGCGCACTAAACTGAACAGTAAAATAAAAGCTGCGGGAGGCGTTTTGGCCATATTCCCTAACAGCACAGAGTTTGATTATATAGTTGAGGAACTGACTCAGGAAATAGAAAAATTCCTTGAAAAGCGAGCCTTAAACAAAACCGGTAATACAGATGCTTATACCATTGCCGGTTACCTGTTTGAGGAACTTAAAAATGATGATACCTTCAGTATAAGCCATAAAGCTTCGCATCTTGCGGAGAGCTTTGTAAAAATCTTGGAAAATAAGGGTGCCGCTGTGGCGTTTAGACATAATCTTGAAAATGCCCACGATACAGAAGCCCCTATACAGCTGGCAACCCAGTGGGTGTCGTCTTACCTTAATCAGGGAGGGCAGCAGGACAATATGGAATACCTGTATGAAATTGCAGCCCTGCTGTTGTACAGGCATGAGTCGGCTGAGAAGAAAGTCAATGTTGAACCGGAAGAGGAAATAACAGGTCTTGCAGGTTCGCATAATACGATTGCCGAGGGAACTTACCATTTCCATTACCACCATTTCGTACAGTTAATGGAAAGGTATTTTACGGTAGATGTTCCGGCATTTGAGGCTTTTAGGGCAGAGCGCCATAAGCTTACCCAACAGCTTAAAACAGATTTGAGGCTTAATGAGTTTATGCCAAAGGTATTAACCTCGTTTGTGCGTAACAAACTTATAGATCAGGTGTACCTGCCGTTGTTTGGTGATAACCTTGCCAAGCAGTTGGGTAGTGCCGGAGAGAACCGCCGTACAGATCGTTCGGGAATGCTACTGTTAGTTTCGCCTCCTGGATATGGTAAAACTACCCTTATGGAGTATCTGGCAAACAGGCTTGGTCTTGTGTTTATGAAAATAAACGGACCGGCCATTGGACACGAGGTAACCTCGGTAGACCCGTCTTCGGCAAATAATGCCGCAGCAAGGGAAGAGCTTAAGAAACTGAACCTTGCACTGGAAATGGGTAATAATGTGATGCTGTATCTGGACGATATTCAGCATTGCAGTCCTGAGTTCCTGCAAAAGTTTATTTCGCTTGCCGATGGTACCCGTAAGATTGAGGGTGTATACAACGGACAGCCTAAAACGTATGACATGAAGGCTAAGAAATTCTGTGTGGTAATGGCGGGTAACCCGTATACCGAAACAGGAGAGAAATTCCGTATACCGGACATGCTTGCCAACCGTGCTGATATTTATAATCTGGGAGATGTAATTGGCAACACCTCACAGTTGTTTGAACTGAGCCTTATTGAAAATGCGCTTACTTCAAACCCGGTACTGGCACAACTGGCTTCTAAAAGTATGGACGACCTGTATCCGCTCATCACTATGGCCGAAACAGGGCAGCGTGACGGACTGGAGCTTAAGGGTAACCACACCAAGCAGGATATTGAGACTTACATCTCATTACTGGATAAAGTGGTTAAAGTGCGTAAGGTTGTGCTTAAGACTAATGCAGCCTATATAGCATCGGCAGCGATGGAAGATGCCTACCGTACCGAACCGCCTTTCAGGCTACAGGGATCGTACCGTGATATGAACAAGCTGGTGGGTAAAATTGTTCCTGTAATGAATGATGCCGAGATACAAACCTTATTGTTATCGCATTATCAAAACGAGACACAAACGCTTACCAGTGCTGCCGAAGCCAACCTGTTAAAGTTTAAGGAAATGACAGGTATGCTGGGCGATGATGAAAAAGAACGCTGGGCTTCCATTAAGGAAACCTTTGTGAAAAACAATAAGCTGAAAGGCTTTGGAGATAAGAATGAAATGGCGCAGATGCTTTCGCAGGTAATGGAATTTACCCAGCATATAGAAGGTATAAAAGAAATATTGCGTCAGGGGTTGAGGGAGAAATAGCTATGAAAGAAGAAGCGGGGCAATTGCCCCGCTTTTTTTTATACATATATATGCCTTGCCACTCTGTAAGTATTGGCGTGGGCTTCAATAATAATTTTGATATCGGGGCTGTAACCTCCACCCATACTGCATTGCACCGGTATACCCAATTTATGGCAAAGCGATAGTACATACTCATCACGTTGCCTGCACCCTTCAATAGTACAGCCTAATTTACCCAGTTTGTCAGAAGCTAGTATGTCTACCCCACTCAGGTAAAAAATAAAATCGGGCTTTTCAGTCTCAATAAGTTTAGGTAATGTATCTTCCAGTATGGAAAGGTATTCGGCATCTCCGGTATTATCCGGTAGGGCAATATCAAGGTCAGACGTTTCCTTTTTAAACGGATAGTTGCTTTTACCATGTATGGAAAAGGTAAATATATCGTTATTACCTTCAAATATCTCGGCAGTACCGTTACCCTGATGTACGTCAAGGTCTACAATCAGTACTTTTTTAGCCAGTTTGTTATTGATGAGGTATTTTGCCCCTATCGCCTGATCGTTAAGCAGGCAAAACGCCTCACCCCTGTTGCTGTAGGCATGGTGTGTGCCGCCTGCAATATTAAAGGCAATGCCGTGTTCCATAGCTTTATGGCATCCCCAAATAGTACCTTCGGCAATGCGCAGTTCCCTTTCCACCAGTTCTGCCGAAAGCGGAAAACCGATTTTTCTAACCGCCCTTGGGTCAAGTGTCAAATTAACAAGCTCATCCACATATTCCTTTTTATGTACCTCAAGTATATGCTGCATATCGGGCAGGGAAGGCGAATAGAAATCGCTTTTCACAGCCGTGCCTTCATGAAGTAATTGCTGAGGCAGGAGTTCATATTTTATCATGGGAAAGCGGTGGCCTTCCGGTAACGGATGTTTGTAAATGGGGTGGTAAGCTATAGGGAGCATTAATAAATAGAGAACATTTTCCAGATTAAAAAAATGGCCAGCAGGACAGCAAGTGTTGCCCCGGCTATCTTAATGAAATTGGTTCTGGCCGAACGTATAAAAAACAGCGAAGCAAAGGTAAGCAATACCAACGGCAGTATAATAAGCCCCTGCAGGTTTCTTACAGGATTAGGGTAATGCTGTATATAAGCCGAACGCATTTCTTCCTTTCCGTCAAAGCCATTGGCAACATTTATCCATAAAAACACATCGACTAAAACAAAAAGCAATGACATTAATGCTATAAATACCAGAAAACCTTTTGTGTTCCTGTTCATAATTCTTAGGTATAAATGGTTAGTATGTACTATAAAGTTAGCGATTAATTTGCTGATAGAGGTTTAGTTATGTTCTTTTTAAAGGTTACAGGGTTAAATAAACAAACTTTTTAAGCGTATTGCATTTATCATCGTATTTTTGCATTTCAAAATGAGGAGACAGGGTTTATGTTTTGAAAGTCAAAAAAGGGCCCTGCACTCGGTAAAATACTACATATGGAATTTTTAGAACATTTAAACTGGAGATATGCTACCAAAGCCATGAATGGTGAGAAGATAGCAGACGATAAAATAGAAAGGATTTTAGAAGCGGTACGGCTGGCGCCTACATCTAGCGGGCTTCAGCCTTTTGAGGTACTTGTGGTTAAAGGCGAGGAGCTTAAAAATAAGATCATGCCTGTTGCCAATAATCAGACCGTAATAAGGGACTGTTCCCACCTGCTGATATTTGCAGCATGGGATAATTATACTGAAGAGCGTATTACAGATACCTTTAAGAGTATGTATGCGGTGCGTGGCTTTAGTGAAAAATGGGATGAGTACCGTCAGTTTTTAATTAAGTCGTATGCAAACAGACCGGCTGAAGTTAACTATAACCATGCGGCACATCAGGCCTATATTGCTTTTAGTTTTGCCATAGCAGCCGCTGCTACCGAAAAGGTAGACGCAACCCCGATAGAAGGCTTTAACCCTGAGGCTTTGGATGAGCTTTTAGGGCTTAAAGAACAGGGCTTTAAAAGCGTATTATTACTGCCTTTAGGCTATCGTGATACCGAAAAGGACTGGCTGATAACAATGAAAAAAGCAAGAAAGACTAAAGAGGAACTGATAAAGGAATTAGACTAAGCATAAAAGTAAAAGGCTCCCGATTGGGAGCCTTTTTTATATTAACAGGGAACGGATTAACTAATCATTTCACCGTTACCAACACCATCAGCATCCGGGTTAATGAAAACCAGTTTGCCTTCGGCATTTTGTGTCATAAGAATCATACCCTGGCTCTCCACACCTCTAAGGGCACGAGGGGCAAGGTTAACAAGAACGCTAACACGTTTGCCTATTATATCTTCAGGTTTAAAACTTTCTGCAATACCCGAAACAATAGTACGAACATCAATACCCGTATCTACTTTTAATACTAAAAGCTTGTTGGCTTTAGGCATTTTTTCTGCTTCAAGAATAGTACCCGTACGGATATCCATCTTGGCAAAATCTTCAAAAGTAATAGTCTCTTTTTGAGGTTCTACAGTCTTATTGGCTGCATTGTTAGCTGTTTTTGTAGCTTCCAGTTTCTCCACTTGTTTTTGTATTTCTTCGTCTTCTATTTTAGCAAAAAGCAGTTCTGCCTGCCCTATCTGATGGCCTGCTTTTATAAGATCTTCCTTAAGTGTAATATCATTCCATGCCAGTTCGCCGTCAGCAAGGTTAAGCATGCTTTTAAGTTTAGCTGCCGTAAACGGAAGGAATGGCTCAGAAAGTACCGATAATGCCGCAGCAATCTGTAATGCCACATACATTTGTGTCTGTACCCTTGCAGGGTTTTCTTTTACCATTTTCCAAGGCTCCTCATCTGCAAGGTATTTGTTACCAAGGCGGGCAAGGTTCATCAGTTCGCTAAGGGCTTCCCTAAAACGGTAACGCTCTACAGAGCTCGCTATAACAGCAGGATACGCACGCATTTCGGTAAGCGTAGCCTCATCTACATCACTAAACTCATTTGGTGCAGGAATAACACCGTTGTAATATTTGTTGCTAAGTACTACCACACGGTTTATAAAGTTACCAAATATGGCTACCAGCTCGTTATTGTTTCTTGCCTGAAAATCTTTCCAGGTAAAGTCGTTGTCCTTAGTCTCAGGGGCATTAGAAGTTAATGCATAGCGCAGTACATCCTGTTTGCCCGGAAAATCTTCAAGGTACTCGTGCAACCATACTGCCCAGTTTTTAGAAGTAGATAGTTTGTTGCCTTCAAGGTTAAGGAACTCGTTTGCAGGAACGTTGTCCGGTAATATATAAGTACCTTCTGCTTTAAGCATGGCAGGGAATATCACACAGTGGAAAACAATATTATCCTTACCTATAAAGTGTACCAGTTTGGTATCGTTGCTTTTCCAGTAAGGTTCCCAGTCTTTTCCTTCGCGTTGCGCCCACTCTTTTGTAGATGATATGTAACCTATAGGAGCGTCAAACCAAACATAAAGTACTTTACCTTCGGCACCATCTACCGGTACCGGGATACCCCAGTCAAGGTCGCGGGTAACCGCACGAGGCTTAAGTCCGTCGTCCAGCCATGATTTTACCTGACCGAATACATTAGGTTTCCAGTCGTTTTTATGGCCTTCCAGTACCCATTCCCTTAAAAAGGTATCATATTGATCCAGCGGAAGGAACCAGTGCTTGGTTTCCTTTAATACCGGTTTAGATCCGGTTATTGTCGATTTCGGATTGATAAGATCGGTAGCGTTAAGCGATGAACCACATCTTTCACACTGGTCGCCATAAGCCTCCTCATTACCACATTTAGGGCAGGTACCTGTTACAAAACGGTCGGCCAGGAACTGGTGTGCTTCCTCATCATAAAGCTGTTCGGTTACTTCTTCAATAAATTTCCCTTCATCATACAGTTTCCTGAAAAACTCACTTGCCGTTTCATGGTGTACTTTGGCTGAAGTACGGGAATAGTTATCGAAAGAGATACCAAAATCCTCAAAAGACTGCTTGATAATAGTGTGGTACTTATCTATTACCTGCTGCGGAGTAATGCCTTCTTTTTTAGCCTTCATGGATATTGCCACACCATGCTCGTCGCTTCCGCAAATAAACGCCACATCTTTACCCTGTAACCTAAGGTAACGCGAATAAATATCAGAAGGAACATAAACACCAGCCAGGTGACCTATATGTATAGGCCCGTTAGTATAAGGCAATGCTGCCGTAACAGTATATCTTTTTGGATCTTGTAACATCTCGAAAATTTAAATTGAATCGCAAAAGTACGAATAATTAGCGTTATTTTTTGTACCCTTATTGTAATAAGAGCGATACTGATTTTGTATAATTGTTAAGAATTTGAACGAAGACATAGTCGGTATTTTTCGTTAAGTTTGTTTAACTGAAAAAATAAGCGAATGCAAAGGATATCACGATTTATAAAAGCCGTTTTAGTTTTAACCTTAATACATTTTACATCTCTAATACAAGCACAAGACCTTATGAAAATTCCGCCGTACCTTACTAAAGGAGATACTGTGGGCATAGTAGCCACCGCCCGCAAAGTTGAAGCCGTACACCTGCAGCCTGCTATAGATTTGCTTAAAAGCTGGGGGCTTAATGTGGTAATAGGTAAAAGCATAGGTAAGGAAAACAATCAGCTTGCCGGGGCCGACTGGCAGCGCGCAACCGATTTTCAGGAAATGATAGACAATCCTTCCATAAAGGCAGTATGGTGTGCTAAGGGTGGTTACGGTACTGTGAGGATGGTAGACCGTATAAAGTTTGACAACTTTAAAAAGCACCCCAAATGGATTATTGGCTTTAGTGATGCTACCGTACTGCACAGCCATATCAATAATATGGATATTGCAACCCTGCACGGTATTATGTGTGTAAGTGTGCTTCATGCTACCGATGCCGCTAAGGAGACTTTAAGAAAAGCACTTTTTGGAGAGAAACTGCAATACAGCATCCCGGCGCACTCTTATAATAAACAGGGTAAAGCTACAGGAGAATTGGTAGGGGGTAACCTTTCGGTATTGTACAGTATTGTCGGATCGGAATCGGAAGTGGATTATAAAGACAAGATCCTTTTTATTGAAGACCTTGACGAGTACCTGTACCATATAGACCGTATGATGATGAACCTAAAACGCAACGGTTACTTTAAGAATGTGAAAGGTATTATTATTGGTGGGATGACCAAGATGAATGATAATGATATACCATGGGGGCATGATGCGCTCGAAATTATAAAAGACATTACCAAAGACTACGATATACCTATTTGCTTTAATTTCCCCGCAGGACATACAACCGATAACAGGGCTCTTGTTTTTGGAAAGAAAATCACTCTTGAAGTAACGGCACAGGGCACTAAAGTGACATTTGAATAAATGGCAGAGCATAATGAACTGGGCAAAAAAGGCGAAGAACTGGCCGTAGATTTTTTGCTTAAGGAAGGTTATGAAATACTGGAAACCAACTGGGTTTTTCAGAAAGCAGAAATAGATATCCTTGCAAAAAAGGGAGATATCCTTGCCGTTGTGGAAGTAAAGACGCGATCGAGCCTTGAATTTGGCCTTCCGCAGGATTTTGTTACACCAAAGAAGATAAAATTAATGGTAAAGGCTGTAGATGAGTATATTAACCTTTATGATTTAGACGCTGAAGTACGGTTTGATATAGTATCAATTTATAACAATAACGGCAATTTTGTTATAGAACATATAGTTGACGCTTTTTTTTATTTTTAGTTGTTAAATATGTAACAATTATTTTTATTTTTTATATTTGTTACGGGAAAAGACTTTATGTAACAACCTATTAAGCTATGAAAACTATTTCTTCTGTAGTAGAACACTACATCAAGACAAAGCCCTTTTTATTAAGTGCGTTGTCGCAAGGTATCATCAACCTTACCTCTCTCGCGAGAACAATGATGCCCGAACTTGAACAGGAAATTGGTAAAGACGTTAAGCAGGGAGCTGTTGTAATGTCTTTAAAAAGACTTTCTGAGGACCTTGATTTCAGAGTAAATCACAAAATTGTAAAAGTACTTCGTTCTATTGGCGAGATAACCGTAAGGTCATCTTTAACGGATTATACTTTTGCGATTTCTGACACCATTCTTAACAAGCAGGCCGACCTGATATCTAATATCAATTCGTTCCCTGAGGTTTTCTACACTTCATCAAGAGGTGTAAACGAAACTAACATCGTGGTAAGCTCTTCTATAGATCACATCGTAGAAAAGTTGTTTGCCGATGAAAAACAGATTGAACGCACAGATAATCTGGCGTCTATTACTGTAAAGCTGCCTAAAGATAATATTTCTACACCGGGTGTGTATTATTATATTTTCCAAAGGTTAGCATGGGAAGGTATTATAATCAATGAGGTTATCTCAACTTCTTATGAGTTTACCATTTTGGTAAGCGAGCAGGAGGTAGATGTTGCCTTTAAGGTTATAAAAGACCTTAAAAATCTAAGCTAATTAGGCTTTTTGACAATTAAAACACACACATGATGATAAAACGAACCCTTTCTTATTGAAAGGGTTTTGTTTTTAATAAAAAAGATATATCTTTGTAGAGTGATTAGTCGGTCTAATATGACAATGGATAAACAGGAACAAATACTTACAACAGCATTAAGGCTTTTTGTTGAAAACGGGTTTCATGCAACCCCTACCAGCAAAATAGCTAAGGAAGCCGGTGTGGCAAACGGTACCTTGTTTCATTATTATAAGACCAAAGAAGATCTTATCGTGTCACTTTATCTGTATGTAAAATCAAAAATGGGCGCTTATGTAGAGGAGCATTCCAAAGCGGAAACCAATCCGAAGGAAAAGTTCAGGAGTCAGTTCAGGGCAGTGTTAGACTGGTCGCTAAAAAACACCAATGAGTTTTATTATGCCCAGCTGTTTAGCACGTCTCCTTTTGCATCGTTGTTATCTCCCGAAGAGGTGAAGAAAACATTGAAGAAGAGCTGTGATCAGATACAAGAGGCTATAGATGCGGGCGCAATTAAAGAACGCGATACAGATTTTATACACACCATTATGGGCAGCCATATTTTCGGGCTGTATTCTTACCTTAATAAATACAAGCTTACCAAAGCAAAACAACAGCAGGTTATTGACGATAGCTTTGAGATGTTATGGGGAATGCTGGTTTAAAAAAATTTGAACAAATTTTAGAGTGATTAGTCAATCAATATAGATGAAACGGTTAAAAAAAATAATTAAAAGAATATTTATGTCAATACTTATTGTCATAGCGTTGCTGATAGTGGCAACGGCTATATTTATGCAACAGCCGCAATTTGGCAAACAGCCTGCGGGAGCAAGGCTGGAGAGGATAAAACAGTCGCCTAATTACAGGGATGGCAAATTCCAAAATCTCAGCCATACGCCAGATCTTGCCGAAGGCACCAGTTACTACACCGTATTTAAGGAGTTCTTTTTCGGAAAAAAGGAACGTAACAAGCCACAGGACAGTATCCCTACAAAAAAAGAAGACTTATTACATCTGGACCCGAAAGAGAATGTAATAGTTTGGTTTGGGCACTCGTCCTATTTTATGCAGGTAGACGGTAAGACCATTTTGGTTGACCCGGTTTTTAGCGGAAGTGTTTCTCCGATTGGTTTCACAAACAAGGCTTATCCCGGTAGTGATGCCTATACGGCAGACGATTTCCCTGATATAGATATCCTGTTTATCAGTCATGACCATTGGGATCATTTGGATTATGATACCGTTTTAAAACTTAAATCAAAAGTAAAGAAAGTGGTTACAGGTTTGGGTACAGCACAACACCTGGAGTACTGGGGGTATGACACCGCAATTATTGAGGAAAAAGACTGGGGTGAACATGTGGAACTGGGCGATGGCTTTACGGTAGATATTACCCCGGCCAGGCATTTTTCAGGAAGGAGTTTTAGCAGGAACAAAGCGTTATGGGTATCTTTTGTACTACAAACACCAAGTATGAAATTGTTTTTGGGAGGTGACTCCGGTTACGATTACTTTTTTAAGGAAATAGGCGATAAGTATGGGCCGTTTGACCTGGCTATTTTAGAATGCGGACAATATAATGAGTACTGGAAATACATACACATGATGCCGCAGCAGGTGGTACAGGCGGCAGCAGATTTAAAGACCAAAAGGCTTATGCCGGTACACTGGTCTAAATTCTCACTGGCTTTACATGCCTGGGACGAATCTATAAAAACAGTTGTAGATGAGGCAGGCCAAAAAGGGATGCCGTTGTTTACCCCTATGATAGGTGAAAAGACAAATCTTACTGATATTGGTATTCCGCAGCAGCAGTGGTGGAACGAACTTAATTAAAATAAAAAGCGGACTATAAAGTCCGCTTTTTTTATTTTATTCAAAAACCATTTCAAGCAGTTCTTTTGCTTTCTTAACCGATTTTACATTCTCAAAAGTAATAAGCAGTCGCAATCCGTTTTTGGTTTGTTTTTCCTTCATTCGTATAAGGGAAGGATGTTTTTGTACAAACTGTAGTACTTTATGGAAAGCACCCGACTGATAGTAAGCCGATTGTTGATCGGATACAAAATAGCCAAGCATTTTCCCTTGTTTAAGCACCAGTTTTTCCACACCCATTTTTGTTGCCAGCCACTTAATGCGCATACTGGTTAAAAGAGCCTGTGCCTCTTTTGGTAAAGCACCAAAACGGTCAATTAATTTCTGTTCAAAAACGTTAAGCTCTTCGTCGTTTTTAATGGTGCTTAACTCGTTGTACAGGTTAAGCCTTTCGGTAATATTGTTTACATATTCGTCAGGGAATAGCAACTCGAAATCGGTATCGATCTGAATATCCTTAACGTATTCTTTTTCGTTAGTACCTTCCACTTCCTCATAAAGGTCCTTAAATTCATTTTCCTTAAGTTCCTCTATGGCTTCGTTCATAATCTTTTGGTAGGTTTCAAAACCAATCTCATTAATAAACCCGCTTTGTTCTCCTCCTAATAAATCTCCGGCACCACGAATTTCAAGGTCTTTCATGGCGATGTTAAAACCGCTGCCCAAATCGCTAAACTGCTCCAGTGCCTGAATACGCTTGCGGGCATCTTCGGTCATGGCAGAATAAGGTGGTGTTATAAAGTAACAGAATGCCTTTTTATTGCTTCGGCCTACACGCCCGCGCATTTGGTGCAGGTCACTAAGCCCAAAGTTATTGGCGTTATTAATGAATATGGTATTGGCATTAGGAACGTCAAGGCCGCTTTCTATAATGGTAGTGGCTACCAGTACATCAAAATCACCATCCATAAAGGCAAGCATAAGCTCTTCCAGTTTTTTACCTTCCATCTGTCCGTGTCCTATACCAACCTTAGCTCCGGGAACAAGTCGTTGTATCATTCCGGCAACTTCCTTAATGTTCTCAATACGGTTATTAATAAAGTATACCTGCCCGCCACGCTGTATCTCATAAGAAATAGCATCGCGAATAATCTCTTCGTTAAACCCTACCACCTGTGATTCTATAGGGTAACGGTTAGGTGGAGGCGTTGTTATTACCGATAAGTCCCTGGCAGCCATAAGCGAGAACTGAAGTGTTCGTGGTATAGGGGTAGCCGTTAGGGTAAGGGTATCTACATTTTGAGCTATGGTTTTAAGTTTGTCTTTTACATTTACACCAAACTTCTGCTCCTCATCCACAATAAGAAGCCCCAGGTTTTTAAACACCACATTTTTATTGGTAAGCTGGTGCGTACCTATTATAATGTCGAGTTTGCCTTCGGAAAGGTCTTTAAGTGTTTCGTTTTTTTGCTTTGCCGTACGGAAACGGTTTATATAGCCTATGGTAACAGGCATATCCTTTAGACGCTCACGAAATGTTTTAAAGTGCTGGAATGCCAGTATGGTAGTAGGTACCAGTATGGCCACCTGCTTACCATTGTCTACTGCCTTAAAGGCGGCACGTATGGCCACCTCGGTTTTACCAAAACCTACATCACCACAAACAAGGCGGTCCATTGGGCGTTCGCTTTCCATGTCTGCTTTTACATCACGAGTTGCAGTAATCTGATCCGGAGTATCCTCATAAATAAAAGACGATTCCAGTTCTGCCTGCAGGTAACTATCCGGAGCATACTGGAAACCTTTTTCCAGCCTGCGTTTTGCATACAGCTGTATAAGGTTAAAGGCAATATGTTTAACCCTGGCTTTTGTTTTTTGTTTAAGGGTTTTCCAGGCACTCGATCCCAGTTTGTATATTTTGGGAGGTGTGCCGTCCTTCCCGTTATATTTTGATATTTTGTGCAGCGAGTGAATGCTTACATATACAATATCATTATCGGCATAAACCAGTTTTATGGCTTCCTGTGTTTTGCCTTCCACCTGAATTTTTTGCAGTCCGCCAAATTTACCTATACCGTGGTCTATGTGAGTTACATAGTCGCCTACCGAAAGGGAGTTAAGCTCCTTAAGGGTAATGGTTTGTTTTTTGGAGTAACCGTTTTTGATGCTGAACTTATGGTAACGTTCAAAAATCTGGTGATCGGTATAGCAGGCAATCTGGTTCTCCTCGTCTATAAACCCTTCATAGATTGGGAAAACAATTGTTTTGTATTGCTTGCGCACATCCTCGTGATTAGCATCGTCAAGGCTTTCAAAAATATCGTGAAAACGTTTTGCCTGCGACTCGTTAGAGCAAAACAGGTAGTTTTTAAATCCGTTATTATGGTTGTCGTTGAGGTTGTTAAGCAACAGGTCAAACTGTTTGTTGAATGACGGCTGCGGCTGAATGTAGAACTCAAAACTTTTTTGAGTTTTAAAAACCGCCTTTGATGCAAGCTCAACAACCGTAAAGTCTAAAGCCCGCTTAACAAAAGACTGCTGGTTAAGAAAAAGCTCTTCGGGAGAAGCATGCTTTATGTCTTTGCTCAGTTTTTCAAAAGCCTCACTTGCTTTATGGAATAATGAATCCAACTGGCTTAAAAGCCCTTCGGTATTTTGTATAAAAAGTACGGTCTTCTCGTTAATATAGTCTAAGAAGCTTTCGCGTTTTTCCTGCAAAAACTTATTTTCCATATTAGGGATAACCGTAATTTTTTTCTGCTTTTCCAGAGAAAGTTGTGTTTCCACATCAAACGTACGGATACTGTCTACCTCATTGCCAAAAAACTCAATTCGGTAAGGGTTGTCGTTAGAGAAAGAGAATACGTCTACAATACCCCCGCGTACCGAGAATTCACCCGGTTCGGTAACAAAATCCACACGACGGAACTCATACTCAAACAGTACCTCATTAATAAAATCTATAGAAACCTGATCGCCTACCGCTACCTTAAGCGTATTCTTGTCAAGGTCTTTACGGGTAACTACTTTTTCAAAAAGGGCTTCGGGATAGGAAACTATTATTGCCGGTTTTTTGCGTGAGTTGATGCGGTTAAGCACTTCGGCCCTAAGCAGTACATTGGCATTATCGGTTTCCTCTATCTGGTAAGGCCTCCTGTAAGAACCTGGATAGAACAAAACATCGTTAGCTCCTGTAAGCTGCTCCAGATCGTTCAGGTAATAAGCTGCCTCTTCCTTGTCTTTAAATATAAGAAGAAAAGGAAGTTCACTTTGCCTGAACAGCGGATCTATAACAAACGACAGCGAAGAGCCGGTAAGACCTTTTACATGAAGTTTATTTTCACGCTGTAAAAGGCTGTCGCTAATTTGTTTTACTTTGGCCGACTGACTGTATTTTTCTAAGATTTCCGGTTTCAATTTTCAGTTTTGGGTTTTAATTCCTTTAAAGGAGGAGCAAAAGGCTTTAATTTTTTAGAATCCATTTTTTTAGGCGTAGCAGGGGCAGGCTTTTTCTCTGCTTCAGGTATCATGTCCGGGTTGGCCATTCTTACGGTATCAAGAGCCATAAGCAGTTCTTCTTCGCCTTTTTCCATAGGGATTTCACTAAAGCGCACCATTTCGTCCATTTGGTTTTGTATCGATGTGGTTTCTTTAGAGATTTCCTTAATGTACTGAATCACCTTTTTTTCCTGCACTACGGTAAGGTCAATATAAGTGTATAGCGATCGTACTTTAGTCATTAAGACCCCAAGGCGGCTGCGCATTTGCGGCTGATTGAAAAAAGGAGGGATGGTTTTGTTAAGCTCTTCTGCTTTTTCGGCAATGGCTTTAACCTTTCCCCTGTATGCGTTAAGCGAACCGGTAGGCTTATCGGCCAGTTCGGCCTTAAACTGTTGCCATTCGTTCCACCCGTCTATTTTTGCCTTTACTTTTGGCGTAACGGGAGGAATGTTGAATTTCCAGTTTTGGTTTATTATCGTTAAAATGGAGTCATTATATTTTTGTGCCCTAAGCGCTTCGGCAGCCCTAACCTGTTCATCATCATTGCATGATAGCATAAGAGCCGGAAGGCAAAGCAGTATAATGAATTTTAAATACTTCATAGTGTTTTTATTGCAAAGCAAATTTACAAATGTTAGGCCAATTTACCCGCAGCCCTAAAAAATAATAGCTGTTAAATAAAAATCGCGGCTAATTTGGGGATATCGTAATGAGTGCAGGGTGTAAATCACAATCTTTTAACAGATTGTTGTATATACCAGTTAAATAAATGGATTTCATAATGGTAAAATACTATCTTTGCAGCCACTAAACTTAAAATTATGGGTACGATTTTAATCATTGGCGCCTGTGGGCAAATAGGAACTGAGCTTACAAAAAAGCTTAGAAGCATATACGGAACAGATAAGGTAATTGCTTCTGACGTAAGAAAAGGTGATGCTGAATTTGTGGCTTCGGGTCCTTTTGAAGTGGTTAACGCCCTTGATTTTAACCAAGTTGAAGAAACTATCGAGAAATATAATGTTACCGATGTTTACCTGATGGCTGCGTTACTTTCGGCTACTGCCGAGAAAAACCCTGCCTTTGCCTGGGATTTAAATATGAACTCTCTTTTCCATGTACTTAACCTTGCTAAAGCTGGGAAAATCCAAAAAATATTCTGGCCTTCAAGTATTGCGGTTTTCGGGCCTACAACCCCTAAGCAAAACACGCCGCAGTATACCGTAATGGAGCCTTCTACTGTTTATGGAATCTCTAAGCAGTCGGGCGAAAGATGGTGTGAGTACTACCATAACATTTACGGTGTGGATGTAAGAAGCATACGTTATCCTGGCCTTATAAGCTGGTCTACACCTCCGGGTGGTGGTACTACTGATTATGCTGTAGATATTTACCACAAGGCATTAGAGAACGGTGAGTATACCTGTTTCCTTAGTGAAGAGACGAGACTACCAATGATGTACATGGATGATGCCATCCGTGCAACTGTTGAAATTATGCAGGCTCCTGCCGAAGACATAAAAATAAGATCGTCTTACAACCTTTCGGCAATGGACTTTACACCGAAAGAAATTACTCAGGCGATACAAAAACACATGCCGGATTTCACCATCTCTTATGAGCCGGATTTCCGCCAAAAGATAGCCGACAGCTGGCCGCAAAGTATTGACGACAGCAGTGCAAGACAAGACTGGAACTGGAAACACGAGTTTGACCTTGATGCCATGACAACAGATATGTTAGAGCATTTAAGTGCAAAAGCAGAATAATAAAAAAGTCCCGCCATTGGCGGGACTTTTTTATTATTCTTTGATCTGTTCACTTCTGAGATTTCTCACTTCGCAATGCTGCGTATCGAAATGACAGAATATATTGCAGTTACTTTTTCTCTTTCAGTTTCTCTATATAAGCATCCTCATATTTTGCTTTTAAAGGAATAACCTCTTGGGTTACCTCATTAGGTACGGTCATGGAAAGTACATAGTGCTTAATTTTCCATTCCTTTCCTTCCTTTTCCAGTACGCCAGACCCACGGCATCCTTTCATCCAGGTATCCAGTAATTCGTCAAACCAAGCGACTTTACCGTTTTTACTGAAGTATATGTTGCGCTCAACGGGCTTGAAATCCCAGGCACGGCCTTTATCAAAATAAGGTTTGGAGAAAGCCTCAAATGCTTTTTTGTCCCAGTTTTCGGCAGCATCGGTACCTATGTACCTACCGTCATCGGCTATTTTGCCAAAGTATCCGTTATAGTCGGTATTCGCAGCAGCTTTATGCCAATCGTCTAATAGCTGATTGATAACGGCTGTTTCTTTTTCCGGATTTACAGTGGTATTGTTTTGTATAAGTAGTGTTGTTCCTATGGATAGTACCGAAAGGAACAGAAATAATTTTTTCATGTTTACGTTTTAAGTAAAAATAGTAATTAAATGAGACACCTTTACCTTATACTGCTTTTTAGTTATACAGCCTGTTTTTCACAACAGGCAAAAATTACGGCTTACAGACTCCTTATTGAAGATGATGACGGGCCCTGCTCTGTAAAGATATACGTAGAGGAATACAGGAAGTTAGGTTTTAAAGGGTTTTCATGTTATGTAATGGCGGAATCTGATGATGAAAAACTTGCAGAAAGATTACTTTCATTAAAAAAGAAAGCTAAGGAGTGGAGTGAAGTGCCACATGGTTGTGGCAATAACTATGGCGTTATAGGAGCAGGGGATATGATCCATAATATGATTGTGGTAGAGAAGGAAGAGTTTAGGGATACTCTTTTTACAACAGCTGATAATAATCGTATTGTTTTTCCTGAAATAACAAAAGCTTATATTGATGAAAAAGGTGTGTTTAAAAAGTCACTTACAGGAACTTTAAAAGAGTTTTTTGAGTTTGATTTCACAAGAGATGTTAAGGGGATGAGGATGGTTGATTTTCCAACAGAGAACCCCGGTATAGCTTTATTTAAAGGAAAAAACCTTGAGGGGCATACCAAGTATGAGTTTGAAAAACAATTTGGAAAACTAACCCTTGTTGATAAAGTGAATAACTATGGCAGTAAGGAGTTTGTGTACAGCTTAAACGGAGATATCTATACCTTTGAAGATGATACTAAGCTGATAAGTGTTGATATTAATAACCCTGATTCGGGATGGGAAATAGATGGTTTGTCTATAGGGAGCAAACAGGAATTGTTTTCAGAAAAGTATCCTGAATCAATGTCGTTTAATGCGATATGTTCTGAGAGTTATGAAGACTACAAAAAAGAGCAGTTACACTGGCTACTTTTTAGTGAAGATAAAGGTTCTGTAAGTTATTGGATAAAAGACGGTGTTTTAAACCGGTTTACAGTTTTTTATAATTAAAACCCTAATATTGCCCTGGCAATAGTAAAATAAATAAGGATACCGCAAATATCATTACTGGTTGTAATAAATGGACCCGTAGCCAAAGCGGGGTCAACACCTACTTTGTTTAAAAGGATAGGTATAAACGTACCTATAAGTGAGGCTATAATAATAACCGAAACCAGCGATATACTTACGGTTAGGCCTAAATCATAATCTACATCTAAAAGGAAATGGCTTCCGAGGATTAAGATTATGGCAAGTATGGTACCGTTAAGCAAACTTAGGGAAACCTCTTTAATAAGCCTGCCAAAAAGAGAGCCGCTAATTGTGTTATTAGCAAGACCCTGAACGATAATAGCGGACGACTGTACTCCTACATTACCTGCCATAGCGGCAATAAGCGGGGTAAAATAAAAAAGATCACCGTGGTGTTTCATAGCGGCATCAAAAAGTCCCATTACTTTAACGGTAATAAATCCTCCCAAAAGGGCAAGAACGAGCCACGGCAGTCTCGCGCGGGTAAGTTCGATTATGCTGTCATCGGCTTCAACGTCCTGCGAGATACCTGCTGCCAGCTGATAATCCTTGTCGGCCTCTTCCTTAATAACGTCTACGATGTCATCAATGGTAATACGGCCCACGAGCCTGCCCAGCTCATCCACAACCGGAATTGCTTCCAGGTCATACTTTTGCATTATACGGGCTACCTCCACATCGGGAGTGTCAACCTTAACAAAATCCACTTTAGGGATATAAACTTCACTAATAGGTGTTTTGGTAGAAGTAGTTAAGAGGTCTTTTAAGGAAAGCCTTCCTTTTAACCTGTTTTCATCATCTACCACATATATGGAGTGTACACGCTGCACATTGGCAGCCTGTTCCCTCATTTCTTTTACACAGGTAAGGACGTTCCAGTTCTCGTTAACCTTTACAAGCTCCTTACCCATCAAACCACCGGCACTGTCTTCGTCATAACGCAAAAGATCTACAATGTCCTTCGCGTGCTCAACGTCTACAAGTTCAGAGATTACCTCTTCTTTTCTTTCCTGCGGTAATTCGGCAATAATATCGGCAGCATCATCGGTACTAAGTTCGTCAAGCTCTTCGGCAATTTCCTTTGGCGAAAGTTCACGAAGAATCTTTTCCCTTACCTCTTCATCCAGCTCAAGAAGTATCTCGGCTGTTTTTTCGCTGTCGAGTATGTGGAATATATAAATAGCCTCGGAGTCATCGAGGTCGCCCATAATTTCGGCGATATCAGCATAGTGGAGATCATGAAGAAGGTCCTGTAGTTCCTTTTCACGGTTCTCACTTATCAGTTGCTCGATCTGAGCAATAAAATCCCTGCTGATTTTAAACTCCATTGGCCGCTATTTTTTTTGTTAATTCAATAAATTCTTCCGTAGACAGTTGCTCCGGACGAAGGTCAAAGATACTATCTTCCTTTAAATTATCAGAAAGGTTGAATGTTTTTAAACTGTTACGAAGCGTTTTTCTGCGCTGGTTAAAGGCGGTTTTCACCACATTAAAGAAAAGCCTTTCGTCTACCGGAAGGTGGTAGTTTTCTTTTCGACGCAGGCGCAGTACGCCCGACTTTACCTTTGGTGGCGGGTTAAACACATGCTCCGGGACGGTAAACAGATATTCAGCATCATAAAAAGCCTGTGTAAGTACCGAAAGGATACCATAGGTTTTGCTGCCTTTTTTCTCGCAAACGCGTTCGGCTACCTCTTTTTGAAACATCCCGGCAAATTCAGGAATTCTGTCTCTCATTTCCAGAGTACGGAAAACAATTTGTGTTGAGATATTATAAGGGAAATTACCGATAATGGCAAACTGCTCATCACCAAAATCTTTAGCAATATTATATCTTAAAAAATCCTGAGATATAATCTTGCCGTGTAACTTAAAATAGTGTGCATTAAGATACTCAACCGATTCGTTGTCAATCTCAATTACATACGTTTCTATGGGTTTCTCCAAAAGGTATTTGGTTAGTACCCCCATACCGGGGCCTATTTCCAGTATTTTATTATAACCCTCAAGGGAGAGGGTATCGGCTATGTCTTTAGCAATGCTTTCGTCCGTAAGGAAGTGCTGCCCAAGATGTTTTTTTGCTTTTACTTTATCCATCGTCATTAAAAATATAGGCCTGCAGCACTACAGGCTTCAGGCAGCGTTGTTGCTAATTGCGTTTAAACTCGTGTAACAGTTCCAGTTCGGTTCTGAAAGCAAGCATTTTGTCACCAAAAAGCCTTAGGCCTTCTTCCCTTAATTTAGGTGCATCTTCCTGATAATACCTTTCCAGCATCTGTTTGTTCTCTGCAAAGTACTGTATAGAATAGGTAGTACCACCCATTTCCTCAACGATAAGTACCTTAACCATTTTAGCTTTCACAAACTTTCCGGTAGCAAGTACTTCCGGTATGTGTTTGTCCTTCATCCAGCTAAGCCATTGGTCGTGTACGGTATCGTCTATATTTATTGTTACGTTATATATTATCATGAAATGTAAATTTGGTAATTCGTTAAACCGGTTATTTGGAACAACCGATGCAAAGGTACAATTTAATTAGCTGTTTGCATCACCCCTAAGCTGCCTGTATTGTTTTCTGGCCTCCACAAAATGGATACTGTCCTGATGATTAAAAATCACCTTTTCATACAAAGGCATGGCCTTACCGGTATCTTCAAGCTGTTTGTTATATATCTCTGCCGAATAGAATAGTGCCTCATCGACATAAATGCCATCGGCATAATTGTCTATAATCTGCTTGTAGTATTGCAGGGCAAGGTCATATTGTTTTTGTTCTTCATACAGCCTGCCTATGCGAAGCAGGGTAACATCCTGAATGCTTTGTGTCTTGTCGTTTGCCAGTATATCCTTGTAGGCATCTAGAGCTTCGGTCTTTTTGTTTTGGTATAGTTTAAAGTCGGCACGGGCAAACTTTTTAAGGGCTGTTTGGGTGCTGTCTTCTACAGTATTATCAATTATAAGCAGGTAAAGCTCTAAGGCATCGTTGGCAATTAACTGCGATGATGACGACTTAAGAACCTTGAGCTGTTTTTGTGCCCACTCAAAATCACCTTTAAAATAACTTGCCTTGGCTACTTTAAGACTGGCTTCGTGTGCTACCGCATCATTTTTGAGATCGTCTTCAATTTGGGCATAATAAATAATTGCCTGATTGAATTTCTCATCCAGCAGTAATATATCCGAAAGCTTCATTTTTACTTTGGCTTTCTGGTAACGGTTAAGCTGTTGGTCCAGTGTGGTGTTAAGCGTATTTATACCGGCCTGCGTGTTTTTTAAATGAAAAGCTTCAAAGTCAGCTTTAAGAATCTGCAGGTCCAATGTTGTAGGTCCGGTACCATATTCTGTAAGCAGGTTGTTTATGCGCTGCTCTATGGCAGGGTATTCTTTCTCGGTACCGTCTTTTATATCTGCCGTAATAAGATATTCATGTGCCTGTAACAGCAGGTCAGGGTCTGTTGTGTTTTCAAGTACAAAGCCATATATCTCGCGTGCGGTTTCCGTTTCGTTTTCATCGGCTGCTACCCTTGCCAGTATAACAATATTGTTAAAGGTATCGGGGTCACGTTTAAAAATGGCCTTTTCCTGAATAAACGCTTTACTATAATCTTTTTCCTGAACATAAAACCAGCTTAAGAAGTGATTCCAAAAGATATCCTGGTTTTTCTGGGTATTTACAAGGAGTGCTTTGCGCAGAGAGGTATTAAAAGTGTTGCTCTCCTCATTCATGAATCGGGAAAGCTGATTTTGTACAACAGGCAAAGACTGTTTGTTGTTATAAGAGTAGCTAAGCAGTCGCTCTATCATCAGGTCTATATTACCTAACTGTCCCTGTAGTAATGCCATTTGGTAATCAAAATTCAGGCTTTTGTTTATAGAGGTGGCTGTCTCGTAAGCTTCAAGTGCTTTTTCTACCTGTACCTTCTGTTCAAAAGTTGAAGCTACGGCATAAACGTTTGAAGGGTTTTGTGCTACGGTTTCTATTGCTTTGTTATAATTCTTTTCGGCCTTTTCCTTATCGCCCTGTAACTGATAGTTGTAGCCAAGCTCTACATACAGGTAAGGTTTTTCGGTGCTTTTAAGTTTTTCGTTAATAAGCTTTTCGGCTTCGCCATATTGTTGCAGCTGCTGGTAGCAGGCAATGATCTTCTGAATAAAAAAAGTATTATTTTGATGCCTTGCATCAAGGTCCTGATAGATAACCAGTGCTTTTTCAAACTCGCCTTTTTCAAAATAGTTTTGTGCCAGCTGCTCGTTTTGTGCAAGCACCGCAACCGACCACATAAAGGCTATAAGGGCAAATACTTTTTTCATATCAAAATTCAATTTCGTTGGGCCACTTCAGGTTTGCTAAGTTAATCAATTCATTTGTTTCTATGTCTTCCCAGGTAGTTTGAATTAAACTGTTGTCATTGTCATCAAATAATTTTTCTCCTGTCGTTGTACTCTTTTTACCCGTAAGGAAATTAATACTTACTTCGGTAATGTCGCCAATGTTCCTACTGGACTCCCACAAGTCATAGCCTATTAGCACAAACCTGTTATCCTGATAGCGTAACCTAAATGTTTCTCTGCTTATCCCATAACTGCCGCAGGACATCCAGGTATGGAAGTTTATGCTAAGCACTCCTTTTGTAATTGACATTTCTTCGGCTTCTGCAAGAGGGTCTTCCAGGCAGGGAGACTCTATGTCGTTTTGCGAAGGGATAAAACTTTTGTTCAGGGTATTGAGTATATAACCTTTTTTATCCTTAAACAGGATAAGAAGATAACGCGGATTTAGATTCAGTATTTGTGAGCCAAAATTTTCATTAGTAACAAAGTTGGCTGAGTCGGTATTTTCAATCACCATTGCTATGTCCTCCGCCTTATCCTTATTAAGGTCACCGGATGCAGAGGAGATAATTTTCCAGCCTTTAGGAACAAAATCTTCTGTAGTTTTACCCTGTTGGGGTATAACAGGACCCGCACTTTGTGCAAATGCTATGGCTGATGCCAGAAGAGCGATAAAGGCAAACGGTTTTTTCATAGCAATAATGGTATAGTAACAAATTTACTAATTAAATATATATACTGAGCTTTTGGTTACAGGGCATGATTAGTAAAGTGAACTTTAGCGTTGCCGGCAATTTATTTTGAATAATTACAGGCTTGAAAAAAATCGTGATTCTCAATTTTACATTGATGATAACTAAATTTATTCTTCATTGTATCAATTTTTATCGGATGGATTTTCTCAAAATTTATAGAAATACAGGAGTCGTTTATCCAAGCTGCATACGTTCGTCCTATAATGTATTCCTCAATAATCGCTTCATCTTTGTAATAAAAAGTTGATTTTGGGAATTCTTTTACCATAAGCAAATCATTATCTCTGCTCATGAATGATATGTTAAATATTGTATCATTCCTAATGCCCTCAATAACTCCTGCGCAGAGGTTGTTACTGACTTTGCCACCTACTACTCCTATAAACTTATCGTTATATTTTTTAAATAAGTTTGTTCCTAGTAACTGATTAAGTTCATCTTTATAAATAATTTCCATCAGTTCTATTTTTTCAATCAATTTTTCAGACTCTACTTTCTTTTGAGTGAATTTAGCAGAACAGAAAGTAAGAGTTGAAAAAGCCAGAATGATTATTATGATTAAATGAATTGTTTTGCTCATGGTTTTATTGGTTTAGCTTAATTTGAAACAATTACATGAAAACAGACTGAAAAATAATCATTAGTAATATTATGTACAATTCTTGAATGTTTTGATACCATGTTTACGGTAAAGCTATGTTTTTTGAAAGCTATAATAAAAAACGCGGATAATACCTGGTTTAGCATTATCCGCGTTTTGGTATAGTAATAAATTTACTAATTTATAATATCAAAACCAGTGTATGGGCGTAAAACTTCCGGAACCACAATACCCTCAGGAGTCTGGTAATTTTCAAGTATACCCGCAAGTACCCTTGGTAATGCCAGTGAGCTTCCGTTAAGGGTGTGTGCCAAATGGTTTTTGTTGTCCTTATCACGGAAACGAAGCTTTAGCCTGTTTGCCTGGAAGGTCTCAAAGTTAGAAACCGAGCTGATTTCCAGCCAACGGTCCTGAGCAGTTGAGAATACTTCAAAATCATAAGTAAGTGCCGATGTAAAGCCCATGTCGCCACCACATAATCTTAAGATCCTGTATGGAAGCTTTAATTCCTGTAAAAGTGTTTTTACGTGCTCTACCATGCCATCCAGCGCTGCATAGCTGTTGTCAGGGTGCTCTACACGAACAATCTCTACCTTGTCAAACTGGTGAAGGCGGTTAAGTCCGCGAACGTGTGCACCATAAGATCCCGCTTCTCTCCTAAAACACGGAGTATATGCTGTACAAAGTACCGGAAGTTCATTTTCAGGGATGATAACATCACGGAAAAAGTTAGTTACCGGAACCTCAGCCGTAGGGATAAGGTACATATCGTCAAGGCCTACATGGTACATTTGGCCTTCTTTGTCTGGAAGCTGGCCTGTACCGTATCCTGATGCCTCGTTAACAAGGTGAGGTACCTGATACTCTTTGTAGCCTGCATCTGTATTTTTGTCTAGGAAATAAGTAATAAGCGCACGTTGCAGCCTTGCTCCCTTACCTTTGTATACAGGGAAGCCTGCTCCGGCAATCTTGTTACCTAATTCAAAATCGATAATGTCATATTTTTTAGCCAGTTCCCAGTGTGGCAGGGCACCTTCAAAAAGCTGAGGGATATCACCTTCGCGGTGTACCTCAAGGTTATCCTCAGGGGTTTTACCTGCAGGAACAATATCTGCCGGTAGGTTAGGCAGTTTGTAAAGTACCTGTAGCAGTTCATCCGAAACTTTATTAAGCTCTTCGCTAAGTTCTTTACTCTGCTCTTTAAGCTGGCCTGTTTTTTCTTTTAAAAGCAATGCTTTTTCTTTTTCGCCTGCCTTCATCATTTCTCCAATGTCTTTAGATAGCTTGTTGGATTCCGATAAAACAGTATCAAGCTCTACCTGGGTAGACCTTCTTTTTTCATCAAGGGCAATTACCTCATCTACCATTTCGGTAGCATCAATGTTCCTTTTGCCCAAAGCCTCAATTACTTTCTCTCTGTTTTCTCTGATAAATACTGTCTGTAACATGGATATGGTTTTTTATAAAGTGAGCAAATTTAATGAATTGTTTTAATTAATACCCGTGCCTAACCAAAGTTTAAAGTATGGTTTTTTAAGAATTAAGGCGCTAAAAAACAGGTTTTTCTGTTTACATTTGAAAAAAATAGCTTTAATGAGAAGAAATATACTTACTGTTTTAGGATTACTTGCCTTTTTTACGGCCTTTTCTCAAGGCTCTGATACAGAGATACAACAGATTGCCGAAGCCGAAATGAAATCGGCTTTTACACTAAAGGATCTTTCTACAAATCCTGATACCCAAAATTATGACATTACCTACCACAGGCTTGAATTTACGGTAGACCCTGCTGTGTTTTTTATAACAGGCAGTGTAACCACAAATTATATTGCACTGGAGGATATGACGACCATTACTTTCGATCTTACAAGTCAGCTTTCGGTAAGCTCGGTTAAGCAGGGCAATACCAACCTTAGCTTTACCCAGGGTGGGAATGAACTTGTAATAACCCTTCCACAGCTACAGCTACAGGGAGAGGAAGGTACGGTTACCATAAACTATTCGGGATCACCTTCCACACAGGAAGAGGCTTTTAACCTTTCCACACACAATGGGATACCTGTAATGAGTACGTTGTCTGAACCCTATGGAGCAAAAGACTGGTGGCCATGCAAGCAGGATCTTAATGATAAGATAGACAGTATAGATGTGTATATAACGGCTCCACAACAATATACCAGTGTTTCTAACGGTGTAGAGCAGTCACAGGAACTGGATGGCGGAGGATTTAAAACAACACATTTTAAGCACGAATACCCTATTCCGGCATACCTTATTGCCATTGCAGTTACCGAGTACAGTATCTATACTCAACAGGCGGGTACGGCTCCTAATACTTTTCCGATAGTGAACTATATCTATCCGGAGAATTTTGAAACTGCCCAACAGCAGCTTGCCGTAACACCGGCTATTATGAGCCTGTTTGAAAACCTGTTTGAAACCTATCCTTTTTCTAATGAAAAGTATGGTCATGCCCAATGCAACATAAACGGGGGTATGGAGCATACCACAGTATCGTTTATGGTAAACTTCGGAAGGAACCTCATAGCCCACGAATTGGGGCATCAGTGGTTTGGAGATAAGGTTACCTGCGGATCATGGAGCGATATATGGCTTAACGAAGGTTTTGCTACTTACCTTTCGGGCCTTGTTATAAAAGAGCTTGATGGCGATTTTAGTTTTGTAAACTGGAAAGGGGAAAGAATAATAAACATTACCTCGGCACCGGGTGGCAGTGTTTACATACCGGAAAGCCAGCTTAATGATGTAGGGCGTATTTTTAGTAGCAGGCTTAGTTATAATAAAGGGGCTATGGTAGTGAGCATGCTTCGTTATGTATTAGGTGATGAGGATTTTTTTGAGGGAATACGTAATTATCTTGATGATGAAGCACTGGCCTACAGCTATGCTACCACACCCGATTTACAGGCGCACCTTGAAGCTGCCTCGGGAATGGACCTGACAGAGTTTTTTAACGACTGGGTGTACAATCAGGGTTATCCTATTTATGATGTTACAACACAGGATTTAGGTGGCGGACAGGCAAAGATTACTATTAACCAACAGCAGTCGCATAATTCGGTTGACTTTTTTGAAATGCCTGTAAAAGTAAGGCTGCTAAGCAGCGAAGGCGAAACTTTTGATGTACTACTGGACAATACCTTCAGTGGACAGGAATTTACGGTCAATGTACCTTTTGCCGTTGCCGGATTTGAATTTGATCCTGAAAAAGATATCATCTGTTCTAACAGCGCGTTTTTAAGCAGGCCACAGTTTAACCTTTCTCAGGTAAAGCTGTATCCTAATCCTGTTAAGGATGAATTACATATTACCCTGCCACAAAATGCAACCATACAAAAAGCAGTATTTTATAATGTGTTAGGGCAAAGGGAAATGGAAACAGGCCCGCAAACACAATGGAATGTGTCGCAGCTTTCACCGGGAATCCATTTTATAAACCTGATAACAAACGGGGGTAAAGCAACCCTTAAATTTATAAAGGAATAAAAAGTGCATAGCTGTCATTTCGAACCGTAATGAAATGCAGGGAGAAATCTCTAATACTTCGCTGTGCTTTGTATCGAAATGACAAAAGATAAAAAAAGAGGCTGAAAGCCTCTTTTTTTTATTTTACCAGCTCCAGCTTATTAAGCTCGGTGGTTATAAAATCTATTTCTTCTTTATTAAGTTTTACGTTAATCGCCTTGGCGTTTTGTACCGATTGCTGTGCATTTCTTGCTCCGGCAAGTGCAATGGTAATGCCCGGCTGCTCTATTGTCCAACGTAATACTAACTGAGAAAGCGTAGCATTTTTATCATCCGCCAGAGGCTTAATCTTAGTAAGGAATTCGTTAGTACGTTTCAGGTTTTCATCTTTAAAGAAGTAAAGTTTGGCGCGGTGGTCACCTTCCTCAAACTGATGTCCCGGCTGCATTTTTCCGGTTAAAAGACCACGTTCCAGCGGGCTGTAGGCAATAATAGATTTGGCTGACTCAATAGTATAAGGAATAAGCTCCCTTTCTATATCACGTTTAACCATACTGTAAGGCACCTGGTCTGATACTATGTTTACATATTTATCAGCTTCCTGAACCTGTGCTGCATTGTAATTACAAACTCCTGCATGGCGTACTTTACCTTCTTTTATAAGTTGGGCAACCGCTTTCATACTTTCCTGGATAGGAGTAGTGCTGTCCGGCCAGTGTATTTGGTAGAGGTCAATATAGTCGGTCTTTAACCTTCTAAGGCTGTCTTCACACTCTTTGATTATGCTTTCCTTTCCGGCATATTTATAAATATCGATATCCTGACCCAAATTGTTTTTGCTGCTCATGGCAAAGTCACCTTTAGCCAGATCCCAACGCATACCATATTTTGTAATGATCTCTACTTTGTCGCGGGAAATACCCTGAACAGCTTCGGCAACAATCTCTTCGCTGTCGCCCTGCCCGTAAATGGGCGCGGTGTCTATAGAAGTTACACCTTCGTCATAAGAAGCCTGAATGGCATGTATGGCATCTTTACGCTCGGTGCCACCCCACATCCATCCTCCGGCAGCCCATGCGCCAAAAGTTATTGCTGATAATTTTAAGTCAGAGTTTCCTATTTTTCTGTATTCCATTTTTTAGCTGAATGTTTTTATTATTAATTGATTTATCGGATAAAAAGGTGACCTATGGATTTGATTCTCGTTACCATTATGGTAATACCAAACCCAAAGATACCGATTATCGCAAAAGAAATTTTAAGTCCGAATGCTTCGGCAATATAACCAATAACCGGAGGGCCTAACATAAACCCTAAAAAGCTGATGCTCGATACCATGGTAAGTGCTATACTGGGAGCAATATCGGGAGTGCGCCCCGCAAGGCTGTAAACCGTTGGTACAATTGTAGAAACACCTATCCCCACAAGCATAAATGAGAGGGCAGCAGTTACTATATAAGGAAGTAAAACGGCGCTTAATAACCCTACCGAAATAAGGCAGCCGCTTACCTGTAATACCTTTTTACGCCCAAAACGCTGGACTACCCGGTCGCCTAAAAAACGGCCTGTAGCCATCATAAGCATAAATGAAGTATAGCCTAAAACTACCAGACTTGCAGGTGCTTTTACAACGTCTTTAAAATACACTCCGCTCCAGTCAAACATAATACCTTCACTAAGCATACAGCAAAAGCCTATAACGCCCAGCCACATAAGTGTAGGGTTAAGCTTGGGGAAGCCTTTTTTCTTAGTTTGTTCTGTAGGTTTATTTTTAACCCTTACAAGATATTTAAAGTTAGTGGCTACAACAATAAGTAAAACAGATGACACTATAATGAAATGCACTAAAGGACTTAAATGCAGTGCTGTCATTCCCAGACTTATTACTGCCCCGGTAAAACCGGCGATACTCCATGCCCCGTGAAAAGATGACATGATTGCGCGCTTGTAAAGCCCTTCGGCATAAATGCCCTGAGTGTTTACCGAGATATTGGTAAGGTTACTGCACATACCAAAAAAGAACAGGGCTAACAGCAAATGCCAGCGTTCTGTACCCAAACCTAAGGTGGTAAGACTTATAACATATAGGCTTATACCTATTACGGCTGTTTTATGGCTTCCGTACTTTGAGGCAAGCCTTCCTGAGAAAGGCATGATAAACAGCTGCCCAAACGGAATGGCAAACAATACGGTACCCAAATCGGCTTCAGACAGGCCAAGGGATGTCTTAATATCAGGTATACGGCTTGCCCATGTGGCAAAACAAAGGCCCATAGAAAAGTAATACAGCGATACGGCCCATCGTACCCTTTTTAGATAAGAGACTTTTACATCCTTATACTGCTTTTTATATTGCAGTACGCCTGTTGCCATATCGTCACGCTTTACTTCCAATGCTGAAAGGTTATTTGTTTAAACATAGATGTTTTAATAAGACTTTTTTAGAGCTTAAAATTAGATAATACCTTTTATTTTGAGTTGTACAATTTTATCATAATGTTGTGCCATATTAATGCCATGCACTTATTTGGGTAAGATAATCCAACTGTTCCTTGGTAATAGCCAGATCGGGAGCTGTTATAATGCTGTCCAGCTGTTTAAGATTGGTAGCACTTACTATGGGGGCTGTTACCGATGGGCGATGAATAAGCCATGCCAATGCAACTGTAGCCGGAGCAGTGTTAAGTTCGGCAGCTACCTTGTCCAACGCATCAAGTATTTTCATCCCTCTTGCGTCAAGATATTTTGCTACGCCCCCGCCACGCTGACTTTTACTCAGGTCGGCCTCGCTACGGTATTTTCCGGTAAGGAAACCACTTGCCAGTGAAAAGTAGCTTATTACTCCCAGATTGTGCTGTAGGCATACCTCTTCGAGACTGGCTTCAAAAACCTCCCTTTCATAAAGGTTATAATGTGGCTGAAAGGTAACATAGGAGGGTAGTTTCTGTTCAAAGGAAATACGCATGGAAGCCTGAAGCCTTTCGGTAGAAAGGTTAGAGGCACCAATGTAACGAACCTTACCTTCTTTTATCAGTTGATCATACGCTTCAAGTGTTTCCTCAATCGGTGTGGTTTCGTCATCCCAATGGGTTTGGTATAAGTCGATATAATCTGTCTGTAGCCTTTTAAGGGAATCTTCGGCAGCCTTAAGGATGTACTTTTTGGAAAGGTCACGTTTTCCGCTTCCCATATCACCACCTACTTTAGTGGCTATAATAACTTTATCACGATTATTATTCTTTTTTAGCCAGTTGCCTATAACGGTTTCCGATTCACCTCCTTTATTACCGGGTGCCCAGCGGGAATATATATCTGCAGTGTCTATAAAATTAAAACCGGCACCTGTAAAGGCATCCAGTATTTCAAAAGAGGTTTTTTCATCTATCGTCCAGCCAAACACATTTCCTCCAAAGGCTATAGGGAAAACCTGAAGATCAGACTTTCCTAATTGTCGTTTTTGCATGATAGTTTATTTTAGTTGAATAACTTTTTTCTGTTCGCTGCTTTGTATGGCAGCATCTATAACCTTCATTACCTTAACGCCGTCTTCTGCAGGAACAGGTTCCGGCTTATCTTCGGTAATAGAATGGTATAATGCATCAAAAAGGCCGTAGTAATTGCCATGGCGGGTAGGGATATGCCCGCGGTACACTTCGCCATGTTTCTCGGTATGCAGTATCCCGGCCTTATCTTCCGGTTCTATTCCCCAGCCTTCAAGAGTAGGTTTTTTACCGGTTTTAAGTTCGTCTTCCTGAATGTCGCCACGGCTTTTAAGGAAAGATCCTTTAGTACCGTGAACAGCATAAGCAGGTACAGCTTCCCTAAAAAAGAAACCTGCCCTAAGCCGTACTCTCTTATCAGAATAATACAACAGTATATCCATCAGGTCGTCTACAAGTGAATTTTTTCGGGTAATCCTTAAATCGGCAAAAACTGCATTGGGTAATCCAAAGAGATGTATTGCCTGATCGATAAGGTGAGAGCCGAGGTCCTTTAAAACTCCTGCTCCTGCATTAGCGGTTTCCTTATGTATTTTAGGGCTAAGATTAGGGTTGTAGCGGTCAAACCTGAACTCGGCTTCTACAACATCGCCCAGCAATTTTTCGTCTATAACCTCCTTAACGGTTTTAAAATCGCTATCCCAACGGCGATTTTGATACACCGAAAGTTTCAGTCCTTTTTGTTTGGCAAGGTCACGAAGTTCTTCGGCTTCGGCAGTTGTTGTGGTAAAAGATTTTTCTACCAGGGCGTGTTTACCTGCTTCAAGTACTTTTTTGGCATATTCATAATGCGTTTCAACCGGAGTATTAACAATAACCAGGTCTACATCATCATTTAAGAGCTCTTCCAGTGAACTGTAGCTTTTTACTTCGGGATAATCTTGTTGTATAAGTTTTTTGCTGCGTTCCCATGAACCGGTTAGCTCAAAGCGCGGATGCAGCTCTAAAAAGGGCGCATGAAACACTTTGCCGGACATACCATAGGAAAGCAGAGCTGTTTTTAGTTTCTTCATAATTATTAACAGATGTTGCGGTTAATTCCTGAAAGAGTACAGGCAAATTGAATGACTATTGCGGATTAGTCTTCGAGCTGTGCCCTTTCATATTGTTTAGGCCAAATAACATTGGCTTTAAGTTCGTGTGCAAAGTTAAGGGCAAGATTAGGATCACGAAGCGATTCACGGGCAAAAAATACTAAATCGGCCTGATCTTTTTCCAATATCTCTTCTGCCTGATGCGCTTCGGTAATTAGTCCGACAGCTCCGGTGTGTATTCCTGTTTCTTTTTTTATGCGTTCGCTTATGGGAACCTGGTAGTTAGGTGCTGTAGGTATGTTTTGGAAATGTACGGCCCCGCCGGACGAACAGTCAATTACATCCACCCCTTTTTCTTTCAGCAGTTTTGCCAGTTTAACAGAATCTTCTACCTCCCAACCTCCTGCAGCCCAGTCGGTGCCCGAAATACGTACAAATAAAGGCAGGTCGTTAGGCCATTCGGATTTAACAGCTTCCAGTATTTCGATCAGCAATCGGATACGGTTTTCAAAACTTCCTCCATACTCATCCGTACGCTTATTACATAATGGCGACAGGAACTGATGGATGAGGTAACCGTGAGCCGCATGTATCTCCAATACTTTGTAGCAGGCATCGTGAGCCCTTTTGGTGGCAGCCTTAAAATCGGCAATTACTTTTTTAATATCAGCTATGCTCATTTCCCTTGGTGGGTGTGCGTCGTTATCATAATACGGTATGGCACTTGGCGCTACCGTTTGCCACCCGTTTTCGGCTTCGGTAAGTTTACGCCTTTCCTGCCACGGTGCCGATGTGCTTGCCTTTCTGCCTGCGTGTGCCAGCTGAATGCCGGGAACAGCATTTTCCTGCATTATAAAAGCAGTTATCTCTTTGTATTTCTCAATGTGCTCATCTTTCCATATGCCCAAATCTTCGGGAGTTATTCGTCCTTCGGGAGAAACGGCGGTTGCTTCCTGTATAATAAGTCCCGCTCCGCCAATCGCACGTGCGCCTAAATGTACCAGATGCCAATGGTTGGCAAAACCGTCTTCTGCCGAATACTGGCACATGGGAGATATTACAATACGGTTTTTAAGGATTATACTTTTTATTTGAAGTAATGAAAACAATTTTGAAGCCATAATCTTACTTTTTGAGGTTAAAAGAAGTAATCAAAAAACAGATGTTTTTGATGGTAAAATCAAATCAACAGATTTTACAAAACGTAAAGTTACCTTACAAAAAGCAAAGTTAAAACGTGTAGAGCTATTATTAACAAACATTTAAATAGGATAACGTTTGAAATTAAATGACCGATAGTAATCAGAAAATGCTATTTTTGTGCGTTAACAGAGTAAAATTGACAAATGGAAGTAGTAATAAAACTCTCTCAGTTTTTATTGAGTTTATCTTTATTGATCGTGCTGCATGAGCTGGGGCACTTTATACCGGCTAAGTTATTTAAGACCAAAGTTGAAAAGTTCTATCTTTTCTTTGATATAAAATATTCACTTTTTAAAAAGAAAATAGGCGAAACCGTTTATGGTATTGGCTGGCTGCCTCTCGGGGGGTATGTAAAAATTGCCGGTATGATAGACGAGAGTATGGACAAGGAGCAAATGGCCGAGGAGCCAAAGCCTTGGGAGTTTCGCTCTAAACCGGCATGGCAGCGACTAATTATAATGCTTGGCGGTGTTACCGTAAACTTTATTCTGGCTATCGTGATTTACATAGGTATGGCCTATGTGTATGGCGATACTTATATTGCCAACAGCGAAGTTAAAGACGGTATTGCAGTAGTAAACCCTGTAGCAGAAGAATTAGGCTTTAAAAACGGGGATAAGATACTTGAGCTGGATGGTAAAGAAGTTGAGAAGTTTAATGACGTTGCTTATGATGTGCTTTTTGCAAAAAAAGTTACTATAGAGAGAAACGGCAGTGTTCAGGATATTAATTTACCAATAGACCTTATTGATAAAATGATGGACGGTAAGAAAGCTCCGTTAGTGTCATTAAGATATCCGTTTGTGGTGGCTAAGGTTGATGATTCTTCTGTTAATAAGGATGTTTTACAGAAAGGAGACGTTATTGTTTCTATTAACGGGCAAAAAACAAAATATGCAGATGAGGTAGTTGCTTTTGCAGAAAACAATAAAGGAAAGACTTTTGATGCGATTGTTTTTAGAGATGAAAAAGAGCAGCCGATTAAAATTGGTTTTGATAAAGAGGGTAAGGTAGGAGTTCTAACGACTTCTTTAAGTCTTAGTAATCTTGAAAAGCTTGGATATTATAAAATAAGTCAGGAAGAGTATGGCTTATTTGAATCTGTTCCGGCAGGCTTACAAAGAAGTAAGGATGAACTTGGAAAATATTTTACTCAGCTTAAAGCTATTTTTACGCCAAGTACCGGGGCTTATAAAGGGGTAGGTGGTTTTTATGCCATTTTTGATATTTTTCCTAATTCATGGAGTTGGTTTGCGTTTTGGAACATTACCGCATTGTTATCAATCATGCTTGGTGTAATGAATTTATTACCTATTCCGGCTCTTGATGGTGGTCATGTAATGTTTTTATTATTTGAAATGATTACAGGCAGAAAACCTGGTGATAAATTCATGGAATATGCCCAAATTGCTGGTTTTGTTATACTTATTTCATTAGTGTTGCTGGTTAACGGGAATGATATTTTTAAGATAATTACTGGCAAGTAAAATTTTTCAAATTTTTTTCTTGAATTTGTTTGCGAAAATTAAAAATGGTTATATATTTGCACCGCAATAAAGGCAACAATATTAGCAAACACAAGTTCTTAGAAACATTAAGTATAGCTGGGAAAACAAAATAAACAGCAGTTACTTTTAAAATATACAGTTTCCTCCTTAGCTCAGTTGGTTAGAGCATCTGACTGTTAATCAGAGGGTCCTTGGTTCGAGCCCAAGAGGGGGAGCTACTTTAACCAAAGGCTTTACAGAAATGTAAGGCCTTTTTTTGTTTAGGCCTCGTAGTTCAACGGATAGAATGGGAGTTTCCTAAACTTTTGATACAGGTTCGATTCCTGTCGAGGCTACAAAACCCGCTTATGTAAATAAGCGGGTTTTTTGTTTTAATATTTTACATGTCCAGATGAGGTAAAAGACTACAAAAAAATGTTAAAAAAACTAAAATATCTTTGTAAAATTGCGGTCGTTTTTAACCAACCTTAATTTTATGATGAAAAAACATCTTATGCTCCTTGCATTATTACTAAATGCCTGGATAACTATGGCTCAAAAAGAGCTTTCTGCAGATTATAGCTATACCGTTAGTAACACTTATGAAGTTTGTGATGGTTTTGAAAAATTCTATTTTTCAAAAAATGACCAAATCCTTACAATAAAAATAAAAAGAAAGGAAATTTTTATTCAAAAGTTTGATAGTAAAGAAGAGAAAATAGTTTTTAAGTCAAAAAAGCGATATGAGGTGGCAAAACTTTTTCCTAAAGATGTGCAGTTGGAAAAGCTTATGGAAATTGGTAACAGGTATTATTTATTCTATTCCTTATGGGATGGTCGTGTAGAGCAGCTTTTTTCAAGAGAAATAGATTTTGATAAAGGAGAATTTATTGGCAAAAATACACTTGTGCTAAAAGTAGAAGGCAAAGTAACAGGAAGTGCAATGGGTGCATTTTATATATTGCCAGACGGGGCAGCAAAATTTAATTTTGTTACTTCAAAAGAAGGAAATAAAATTTTAATCCACTACACAAAAAAGCCTAAGAAAAAGCGGGACACTAAAAGCTGGAATATTATTGGAGTGTGTCTTATGGATGAAAATGCCAATGTGACATCTCAGCAAGAAGTTAAAATGCCGTATACCAGAAGGAGAATGGGCATAAGTGATTATGCCATAGATGCAGAGGCTAACACTTACATGATGGCAAACGTCTATCATGACGATAGTGAAGAAATGAGTAAAAAAGATAAGTCAGTCAATTATCATCTTGAACTTTTTAAGATTCCGGCAGGTTCAACAGAAATTAATATTACAAAAATTGAGATCAAAGACAATTTTGTCTTCGCCAAAAAACTTTTTGAAGATAAAGAGGGTAACATTGTTTGTACAGGTTTTTATAATAATACTGACGAATATGATGCAGATGGTATTGCTGTTATAAAAATACATAAGGAAAGGGGGCAGTATAATATATTTACTCATGAAATCCCTACAGAGATAGTTAAGTCTTATTTAAGTGAAAAGGAAAGGAAAGAAATTGATAAAGGAGATGATCCTAATGTCGATATGCTATGGTTGTGGTATAGAGATCTTGTAACTAATGAAGACGGAAGCATGGTACTTTTTATAGAGCACTTTTCTATAGGGTCAGTCTTTTCACCAACACCAGATAAACCTTTAGAAAATACTTACACAACGAATTTCAGAGATATATTAGTTACTAAAATAGATGCACAGGGTAATTTGTCCTGGATGAAAAAGCTCCCTAAAAGACAGGTTGGCCTACAATACAAAGGAGGTTTATCGTTTAAATATATTAATGTAGGGAATTATCACTATGTGTTTTTCCTTGATGATATAAAAAACCATAACCTTTCAAAGGATCAGGCTCCTGAAGAATACTTTGATGGTCGTGACGGTTATTTTACTTCCTTTAAGATTAAGGATACAGATGGGAGTTATGTAAACAGTCCTGTGTTTAATTTACAGGATGTAGAAGGAATGCCTGTTTATCAGTTCGGAATAGGCAGGATTGTTGAAGTTGCTGAAAATTATTTTGCCGTAGAGGTATATAAAAAGGAAAAAGAAGATGTGATGATAAAGGTTCACATTAACTAATTGAGAGGCCTGCGAAAACAGGTGTTTTTTTGTAATATATATAGGATATTTTTAATTATTTAGTAATAGTTGGTACAGCTAAGTGAAATATTTTTATATTTTTGGCTTTCAATTAACCAATTTAAATCATGAAAAAAATAGCACTATTAGCATTAATGCTGGTATCTTTTGCAGGTATTGCACAAGATATGGACGTTAAAAAAGGAGACTTTAAGTTCTTAAAAGGAGAGAAAGAACTTAACGTGGAGTTTAATTACTCTGACCTTAAATTAATGAAAGATAACCTTACTAACGAGCAGTATGTTGAAGAAAGGGTAAAAGACCTTAACGAAAAAAGTAAAGGTAACGGTAATGCCTGGAAAAAGAAATGGGAAGCAAGTCCGCAAATGATATGGAATCCTAAATTCATGGAGCTTCTTAATAAAGTATATGGTAACGAGAAAAATGTAACTGTAGAAGAAGGCTTAACAAGTGCAAAGTATACTCTTATTGTAGATGTGGTATGGATTTATCCGGGATGGGACGTAGCCATGATGAAAAAACCTGCAAAGGTTAGCACAGTATTACGTTTTGTAGAGACTGCAAATAAAAGTAATGTTCTGCTTGAAATCCAGAGTGATGAGGCTCCGGGCGATCAGTGGGGTAATAACTTTAGTAACGAAAGCAGAATAGGTGAAGGTTTTGCTAAAACAGCAAAATCATTGGGTAAAATGATGCTTAAAAAAACAAAGTAATTTTTACTGAAATAAAATAAAAAAAGCGCCTCTTTAAAAGGCGCTTTTTTTATTTATAAAACTTTGGTTTTAATTATCATAGGATTCCTGATCCATTGTTTTGCCCATTTCTATCATGTAAGCCATGTTCTTAATTACATGGGCATGTTTTTTTACAAACGAATTTTCCTTATCCCATACATAACCTGCTAATACGGCGCATATTTTCTTCTTCACATCCGAATTTTCCGGCCTGTGGAAAAACAATGTCTGCAGGTTTCCGGTGTACCATTCCTTAACGTAAGTGGCAAATACGTTTACACCATATTTCATGTATTCAGTATATTCTTTATCCCAGTCTACTTTTTCGCCCTGTAATTCCTTTAGGAATAATTTAGCCGAAAGCATACCTGATTCGGTAGCAAAACATACTCCTGAAGAGAATACCGGATCTAAAAACTCTGAACTGTTTCCTGTTAAGGTAAAGCCCGGGCCACATAATTTAGTTACAGAGCACGAATAGTTTTCAATTTTATGAGGCTCAAATAAAAAGTCTACATCCTTAAAACGGTCACGATAAAAATCAGACCTGTTAATTACCTCTTTAAGAGCTTCGGCATTACTGCCTCCTAAAGAGTTTATAAAAGAAGTAGGGCCTACAACGCCAATACTGGTATTGCCGTTAGAAAATGGTATTACCCACAACCATACTTTTGTTTCTAAGATATCAAAAGATATTAAAACACCTTCCCGCCCTTCAGGCCTGTTAACATCTTTTACATGGCTAAAGAGAGATGAGTTTTCAGGTATAGAAGAAGGAGCATCCAGTTTTAATATTCTTGGCAGTACACGGCCATATCCGCTGGAGTCTATTATAAAACGGGCATGTATTTCATTTATATCCCCTTCTTTGTTTTTTACTGTTGTTATAGAGGAGCCGTCTTCATTAAAGACAACATCAAGTACTTCGCTTTCAAATTCAAGATCAATTCCTTTGTTTACTACTTCCTTAGCCAGGGTATTGTCAAAATCTGCACGGGGTACCTGCCAGGTCCAGTCCCAGCCTTCACCAAATTTTTCGCTAAAATCAAACTCACATATTTCTTCACCTCTTATAAAGCGGGCGCCAAATTTCTTTTCAAAATTCATGGCCTTAAGGCTTTCAAGAAGTCCTGCTTCCTCAAAGTGGTCCATTACTCTTGGTATAAGACTCTCGCCAATAACAAATCGTGGAAATTTAGACTTTTCAACTACTTTTACCTTTATGTTATTGTTATGTAAGTATGAAGCCGCTACACATCCTGAAGGTCCAGCGCCAATAATAAGTACATCTGTTTGTTGTTTTAGCATATAAGTTTTTATGTGTCTTAAATTTTTCTTAAAAATTTCTACATTTGTAGCCCCTGTAAAATTAAAAGACAATTTGGTTATTCAAAACAAAAGTGTTGTTTTTGCAAAAAATAAAGTAATTGATTTTATAAATGAGTAAGATAAACCAATATTTAAGCCTTGAACAATTTGAATCTTTCATCTTTGAAAATGAAACTGTTGAGCTTAGTGCAGAAGTGCTTGAAAGAGTTTCTCAAAGTTTCGATTTCTTAAAGGAATTCTCGGCTAATAAAATAATATATGGTGTTACCACAGGTTTTGGCCCTATGGCTCAATACCGCATTGAAGATAAAGACAGGGTACAGTTACAGTACAATTTAATAAGAAGCCATTCGTCCGGTACAGGAAAGGTTTTATCACCTGTTTTTGTAAAATCGGCTATACTGGCACGTCTAAATACACTGGCATTAGGTAACTCGGGAGTACATCCTTCTGTAATTCACTTAATGCAGGAATTACTAAACAGAGATATCACCCCGCTTATATTTGAACATGGCGGAGTGGGAGCCAGTGGAGATTTAGTGCAGCTTGCACATTTAGCCCTTGTGCTTATAGGTGAAGGTGAAGTTTTCTATAAAGGTGAGCGAAAAGCAACTTCAGAAGTTTTTGCTGCCGAAGGGCTACAGCCTATTCATGTAGAAATACGCGAAGGGTTGGCACTTATGAACGGTACATCGGTAATGACGGGAATAGGTGTTGTTAACCTTGCCAATGCTAAAAAGCTTTTAAACTGGTCGCTTAAATTTTCTGCAGCCATTAATGAGATGGTCAGGGCTTATGATGATCATTTGTCTCAGGAACTTAACGGTGCTAAATTACATAAGGCACAGCAGGAAGTGGCTAACAGAATGAGGGAACACCTTGAAGGAAGCCAACTGATAAGGAAAAGAGAAGACCACCTTTATAAGGGAGAAAATAATGAAACCGTATTTAAGGAAAAAGTGCAGGAATATTACTCCCTGCGTTGTGTGCCTCAAATACTGGGGCCGGTTCTTACCACAATTGAAAATGCCGCTGAGGTTCTTGAAAATGAAATCAATTCGGCAAACGATAACCCTATTATAGATGTGAAGAACAGGCAGGTATACCACGGCGGAAACTTTCACGGAGATTATATATCGCTTGAAATGGATAAGCTAAGGCTGGTAGTTACAAAATTATCGATGCTTGCAGAGCGCCAGTTAAACTACCTGATGAATGCTAAAATTAATGAGCTGTTGCCTCCATTTGTAAATCTTGGTAAATTAGGATTTAACTTTGGGCTTCAGGGAGTACAGTTTACAGCCGTTTCTACAACTGCCGAAAACCAAATGCTGTCTAACTCTATGTATGTACACAGCATACCTAATAACAATGACAATCAGGATATTGTTAGTATGGGTACTAATGCAGCCCTGCTAACAGCAAAAACTATAGAAAATGCTTATGAGGTATTGGCTATAGAAGCAATGGCAATTGTTCAGGGTATAGATGCCCTGGGATATAAAGACAAAGTTTCGCCAGCTACGGCAAAACTATATAATGATATTAAAGCGATATTCCCTGTAATTTCAGATGACAGACCTTTGTACCCTTATGTACAGTCTATTAAGGAATATCTTATGAGATAGAAAATAAAACAACAATTAAAGACCTTAATTTACACACCCATGAAAAAAATTGTTCTTATTCTTTTGTTTTGTACTCAGTTTGCCTTTGCACAACTGGCACTGGTAAGGCTGGATGGTAAGGTAGGTTACTTAAATAAAAAAGGTGAGTTTGCCATAAAACCACAGTATGATAAGGCCAAAGATTTTTCAGATGGGCTTGCCGCTGTAAATGTTGATGGTAAGTGGGGTTTTATCAATACTAACGGGGAGCTGGCAATTCCTGCCGGTTTTGATGATGTAGAGTATTTTAACAGTGGCCTTTGTGTGGTATCTAAAGACAGAAAACGTTTTTACATTAATAAAAAAGGTGAAACTGTAGAGACTCCTGCTACAGATAAGTATTATGATTTTGAGGACGGTGTAGCCATAATACGCAAAGGTGAGAAAGTAGGATTGATGAACGCCAAATGTGCTGTTATAGTTGATTATAAATACGACGTTATAAAATCGTTTGAAGGCGATTATGCCCGAGTAAAAAATGATGGCAAATGGGGTATTATAGACAAAACCGGAAAAGTTGTTATTGAGTTACAGTATGAAGAAATAGGTAACTTGTACAAGAATATTACA
This sequence comes from Flavobacterium alkalisoli, assembly GCF_008000935.1. Taxonomy (NCBI): domain Bacteria; kingdom Pseudomonadati; phylum Bacteroidota; class Flavobacteriia; order Flavobacteriales; family Flavobacteriaceae; genus Flavobacterium; species Flavobacterium alkalisoli. The sequence goes on along the minus strand of NZ_CP042831.1, from coordinate 758,695 downwards.
TGGGCAAAAAGCGGAGATGCTTTTGGCCTTATAACAGCAGGAAAGTTTAAGGCGATTGAAGGTGTAGATAAGATTTGGGATTTTTATGCCCAGGATATCACTTATGCCAGAAAAGATAAAAAAATAGGTTTTATAGATACTAAAGGTAACTGGGTAATAGAACCGAAATTTGATAAGGTAAAAGCTTTTTCTAAAAATCTGGCTCCGGTTTTGGTAGGTAAAAAATGGGGTTATGTAAATACTTCGGGTAACCTGATTGTTGATGCCGTATATGATGATGCCGAAGTTTTTAGTGAAGACGGGCTTGCTCCCGTAAAATTAAAAAACTGGGGCTTTATAGATACAACGGGTAAAATAATAATCCCAACTGAATATGATATAACAGCTGCATCCATTGGCTCTATTTTTGGTAAAGAAGAAAAAGGCTTCATAGATGGCTTGGTTAGAGTTAAAAACAGTAAAAAGAAATGGGGCTTTTTAGATACTAAAGGGCAGCTATTTACAGGTAAGTGGTTTGATAACGCCGAATTGTTTAAACAATAGAAAATATAATTTATGAAGTGTGCATTAGTTACAGGTGGTTCAAGAGGTATAGGTCGTGCTATTTGTCAAAAACTGGCAGCAGAGAGCGATTACCATATTCTTATCAATTACCAGTCTAACCTGGCAGCAGCCGAAGAAACATTACAAAAGGTAATTGAAAACGGGGCTACAGGTGAGTTACTGAAATTTGATGTGGCTAATGCCGATGAAGTTAAAAATGTATTGCAGGAATGGCAGGATAATAATCCTGATGCAACTGTAGAGGTAATAGTTAATAATGCAGGTATAACAAGAGACGGCCTTTTTATGTGGATGTCTAACGACGACTGGTCTCAGGTTATCAATACCAGCCTTAACGGCTTTTATCATGTTACCAGCTTTTTTATACAAAAACTATTGCGTAACAAATATGGCAGGATTATAAATATGGTTTCGGTTTCGGGGGTAAAAGGAACACCGGGACAAACCAACTATTCTGCTGCAAAAGGAGCTGTTGTTGCAGCGACTAAAGCACTGGCTCAGGAAGTGGCAAAACGTAATATTACGGTTAATGCTGTTGCTCCGGGCTTTATAAAAACAGATATGACCGGAGAGCTGGATGAAAAAGAACTGGTTAAGCTGGTTCCTGCAAACCGTTTTGGTGAAGCAGAAGAAGTGGCAGACCTTGTTAGCTTCCTTGCTTCAAGAAAAGCCGGATATATAACAGGTGAGGTAATAAATATTAACGGAGGTATATATTCTTAACATAACCAAATTATAACATGGAAAGAAGAGTAGTAGTTACCGGAATGGGAATTTATTCCTGTATTGGAACTTCGTTAGAAGAGGTAAAGAACTCTTTATATAATGGTAAGTCCGGAATTCAGTATGATGAAGAAAGAAAAGAATTTGGTTTTAGGTCGGCCCTAACAGGTCTGGTTCCAAAACCCGAGCTTAAGGATTTATTAAACAGACGTCAGCGTATAAGTATAGGTGAAGAGACCGAGTATGCTTATATGGCAACGATTCAGGCGTTAAAACAGGCGGGTATAGACGACGATTTTCTTGATAAAAACGAGGTAGGTATATTGTATGGAAACGACAGTGTTTCTAAAGCTATTATAGATGCTACCGATATTATCAGGGAAAAGAAAGATACAGCATTAATAGGTTCGGGAGCTATATTTAAGTCTATGAACTCTACCGTAACTATGAACCTTTCTACCATTTTCAGGCTAAGGGGTATTAACATGACAGTAAGTGCAGCCTGCGCCAGCGGATCGCACTCATTAGGTATGGGGTACCATCTTATTAAAAGCGGTTTACAGGATTGCATTATTTGCGGAGGTGCTCAGGAAATCAATAAATATGCGATGGGTAGCTTTGACGGTTTGGGTGTATTTTCTCCGGACGAGGCAGAACCTACCAAGGCATCAAGGCCATTTGATGCATCACGCAACGGTTTAGTTCCAAGCGGTGGCGGTGCCACACTTGTTTTGGAAAGCTACGAGTCGGCAGTAAAAAGGGGAGCTCCTATTTTAGCCGAAATTATTGGTTATGGTTTCTCTTCAAACGGAGGCCATATCTCTACACCAAATGTTGAGGGGCCTGCAAGTGCAATGCGCAAAGCGATTGAACAATCGGGCGTGAAAGCAGAAGATATAGATTATATAAATGCACATGCTACATCTACACCTGTGGGAGATGCTAATGAGGCCAAAGCTATCTATGAGATATTTGGTAATAAGCCTTATGTAAGCTCTACCAAATCTATGACAGGACATGAGTGCTGGATGGCAGGTGCAAGTGAGGTTATATACTCGATTTTGATGATGCAAAATTCGTTTATTGCGCCTAATATAAACTTTGAAAAGGGTGATGAAGACTCGGCTAAATTAAATTTAGCGTCTTCTGTGATTAATAAGGAAATTAATATATTTTTGTCGAATTCATTTGGGTTTGGAGGTACAAATTCGGCTTTAATAGTAAAAAAAGTATAAAAATTATATATGGACAAATCAGTAATTATTGAGAAGATTAATGATTTTTTAATCGATGAGTTTGAGGTTGATGCAGATGTTATAACACCTGATGCAGTTTTAAAAGATACTCTGGGACTTGACAGCCTGGATTATGTAGACCTGGTTGTTACTGTAGAGTCTAACTTTGGTGTAAAACTTGGTGAAGCTGATTTTGTAGGCATTTCTACATTTCAAAACTTCTACGATCTTATAGAAAATAAGATAAAAGCTAAATAATAAAACATGAGTGAATGGGATGGTAAATCTAAAGGTAATCTTCTTGGGTATAAAATATTTGTGTTTTGTATCAGGAACTTTGGTGTAAAGACCTCCTACTTTGTTCTTTATTTTGTTGCCACATACTATTTTTTATTTCTCAGGAAAATAAACAGGGCTACTTTTTATTATTTCCATGAGAGGCTTGGCTATTCACGTGGTAAGGCAAAAAGAATGGTTTACCAGAGTTATTATACTTTTGGACAAACGCTTATTGATAAAACGGCTATATCTGCCGGTTTAAGAGATAAGTTTACATATGAGTTTGACGGAGTTGAAACATTAAAAGACCTTCTGGCTAAAAAGCAGGGAGGCGTGCTTATAAGTGCACATATTGGGAATTTTGAAATTGCAGAGTATTTCTTTTCTGAGCTTGACGACCAGTTCCAGATTAATCTTGTAACTACAGATATGGAGCATCAGGCCATAAAAGAATATCTTGACAGTATTTCAACCCATTCTAAGGTAAAGTTTATCCTTATAAAGGAAGATCTGTCGCATGTTTATGATATTAATAATGCGCTGAGTAATAACGAGCTTATTTGCCTTACCGGCGATCGTTATTTTGAAGGGGTTAAGTTTTTAACAGAACCTTTTTTAGGGAAAGAAGCTAATTTCCCTGCCGGTCCGGTTGTTATAGCCTCAAGGCTTAAGGTTCCGGTTGTTTTTGTTTATGTAATGAAAGAGAAAAACCTGCATTATCATTTGTATGCAAGGGAAGCCGAAGTAAAGCACAGAGATGCTCAGGGGCTGCTTGCAACTTATGTTAAGAGTGTAGAGTCTATGCTAGAGAAATATCCATTGCAATGGTTTAATTATTTTGATTTTTGGAAAGCGTCTAAATAATAAGATATAGGTTTAAAACAGTGTTTGTTTTTACTATTAATAACAATTAAATGAAAAATGTTCTCGTAGTTTATTTCTCCCAGTCAGGGCAGCTTAAGGAAATAGCTGATGCTATAACAGGCCCCCTGGAGGCTATGCAGGACGTAGATGTTTCCTTTTATTGTATTGAAATGGAAAAGCCTTTTCCCTTTCCTTGGGTGAAGGAATCTTTTTTTGATGTTTTTCCCGAATCCTTTTTGCAGATACCCGCACAAATAAAACCGATACCACAGGAAATTTTAGATAAAAAATACGACCTGGTTTTATTCCATTATCAGGTTTGGTTCCTTTCGCCGTCTATCCCGGCAAATTCTTTCCTTAAAAGCCCGCAGGCAAAACAGCTGTTGCAGGGTGTACCGGTAGTTACCATAAGCGGTAGCCGCAATATGTGGTTTCTTGCGCAGGAAAAAATCAAGGCACTGCTTAAAGAAAACGGTGCTTTGCTAAAAGGAAATATAGCACTTGTAGACCGTGTGGGTAACCTTATAAGTGTTATTACCATTGTTGAGTGGATGTTTAGCGGAAAGAAAGAAAAACATCTTGGCATTTTCCCTTTACCGGGAGTGTCGCAAAAAGATATAGACGAATCGCAAAAATTTGGGCATACCATAGGGCAGGCATTGCAAAGCAATCATTATGATGATTTGCAGGAAAAGCTATTGGCTCAGGATGCCGTAAGGGTTAGTCCGTATCTTGTTGCAGTAGATAAAAAGGGGAATTTTATATTCAGTAAATGGTCGGCTTTTATAATAAAACGTACCAATACCCGAAAAAAATGGCTTAAAGTATTTGTGGTCTATTTAGTGTTGGCTATATGGGTTATATCGCCAATTGTGTATATATTGCACCTGATTACTTATCCTTTTAAAATAAATAAAATAAAGAAAACGGTAAAATATTTTAAAACCGTACATAGCGTATAAAATCACCGGGAATACTATGTTTAATGTTTATATAACAAAGGCAGGTAAATATTTGCCAAATGAAGCAGTTTCTAATGACGAGATGGAAGGCATACTCGGCATGATAAACGATACTGCCTCTAAGGCGAGAAGAATAGTGTTAAGGAATAATGGAATAACTTCCAGATATTACGCAATTAAAGATGGTATTATTACCCATAATAATGCACAATTAACACACCTTGCCATAGAGCAGCTGTATGACAGCCGCTTTACAAAAAATGATGTAGAACTGCTTTCATGCGGTACATCGTCGCCAGATAATCTTTTTCCGTCGCATGCTGCAATGGTACACGGGCTTATGGACAACCGTTCATTAGAGCTTAATTCATCTTCGGGGGTATGCTGTGCCGGTATGAATGCACTTAAATACGGATTTTTATCTGTTAAATCAGGAAATACATCAAATGCGGTTTGCACAGGGTCTGAAAGGTCTTCAACCTGGATGCTTGCCGATAAATTCAATAACGAAGTTATAAACCTTAAGAATCTTGAAGAGCAGCCTATAATAGCATTCAAAAAAGATTTTTTAAGATGGATGCTGTCAGACGGCGCTGGGGCTTTACTTTTAGAAAATGAGCCTGCAGGCGACATTTCTTTAAAGATAGAATGGATGGAGTCTTTCTCTTATGCCCATGAACTGGAAGCATGTATGTATGCAGGGGGTGATAAGATGGATGACGGAAATATAAAACCATGGCAGGATTATCAGGCCGAAGAGTGGCTTAAACAATCGGTTTTTGCCGTAAAGCAGGATGTAAAACTGCTTGAAAAATATGTATTGAAGCTGGGAGCAAAAAGTACAAAAATTGCTTTAGACAAGCATGGCGTGAGTGATAGTGATATAGATTATTTGTTACCGCACGTATCGTCAAACTTTTTTGCAACCCGCCTGTACGACGCTTTATTAGAAGAAGGGATTGACCTGCCTAATGATAAGTGGTTTATGAACCTAAGCACTGTGGGTAATGTAGGCTCTGCCTCAATATACCTTATGGTAGAAGAGATTATGGCTTCACGCAAACTTAAAAAAGGCCAAAAGCTGTTACTTATAGTTCCTGAAAGCGGTAGGTTTACCTACTCAATTGCTTATTTAACCGTTTGTTAATTATGGAATCAATTCTGGAAAAAAACTTAGTTGAGAGTCTTATACCACAAAAGGCTCCTTTTGTAATGGTAGACAAACTCCTGTTTTTTGAGGAAAACAACATAATAGCCGGACTTACAATCCCTAACGATAATATTTTTGTACAGGAAGGAAATTTTGTAGAGTCGGGCATTATAGAGCATATGGCCCAATCGGTAGCATTATATACAGGTTACCAGTTTTATCTTAAAAAAGAACCGGCACCTACTGGGTATATAGGTTCTATAAAGGATGTAGAGGTATTTGAGCTTCCCCTTGCCGGAGAAGAACTGGTTACCGAAGTAAAGGTTATACAGGAATTTATGGGGATTACCCTTGTTGATATAATTACAAAAAGAGGCGGAGTGCAGATTGCCTCTGCACAAATGAAAACCGTACTGGCAAAATAATTATTTATGGAAAACACTATAGAAATACAAAAGTACCTGCCACACAGGGCTCCCATGCTAATGGTAGATCTTATTGTTTCTATGGACCATGAAAACGTAAAGACCATATTCACGATAGCCGAAGACAACATTTTTGTTGAAAAAGGCCAGTTTGTTGAAGCCGGTCTTGTAGAGAATGCTGCCCAAACCTGTTCTGCCATTGTAGGAAGTTCTTACTTTGTAGACGCAGAGGGAGAAGATATACCGGGAGTAAGGGTGATAGGCTTTATAAGCTCTATAAAAAGTGTAAAAATACACGCCTTGCCAAAGGTAGGTGCCGAGATTACTACAACTGCGGTACTGCAATCCAGCTTTGATATGGGTACTTATACCACCTGTACAATGCAATGCAGTACTTATGATGGAGATACATTGCTTTTAGAAGGAGATATTAACTTATTTATTCAGCAACGATGAAAGAGAGCGAAGTACCACAGGATAAGAGCAATCTGGAAACGGTAAACATGCGCGAGCTGTGTTATGCTACAGATGAGAACGGTAATTACAAAACAGCATTAAGTGCAGGATGGGAGCCAAAAACCATTGCGCTAAACAATGCTATTGAAGATATTAAAGAACGTACCGAAGCCGCAAGGCAACAGGTTATAAAAGGAGAAGTGAGTCCTTTAGTATATTTTATGGAACTCAACAAAATGGATACCGGTATCCTTGCCGATTATGCAGGGATATGGCAATGGAGAGTTAAAAGACATTTTAAACCGCAAGTGTTTCAAAAATTAAGCGACAGGATGCTTAACAAATATGCAGACGCTTTTTCTATAACACTGCAGGAACTAAAAAATTTTAAGGGCTGATATAATGAAGACTGATTTTAAGCACTACCAGTCGGCACATTGCGAGAATGGTGTTGCCTCAAACTTATTAAAGCATAATGGGCTTAACATAAGCGAACCTATGATATTTGGTATCGGTTCAGGCCTGTTTTTTGTATACCTTCCATTTATTAAAGTAAATCATGCACCCGCTTTTAGCTACAGGCCATTGCCGGGAGCTATCTTTGGCAAGGTTGCCAAAAGGTTAGGTATAAAAATAAAAAGACAAAAATTTTCAGGGTCTCAATCTGCCGTAGCGGCATTAGACAACAACCTTAAAAACAATATTCCATCGGGATTGCAGGTAGGGGTATATAACCTTACCTATTTTCCTGATGATTACCGCTTTCACTTTAATGCCCACAACCTTGTGGTGTATGGAAAGGAAGGTAACGATTACCTGATAAGTGACCCGGTTATGGAAACCGTAACCACACTTTCTGCACAGGATCTTGACAGGGTAAGGTTTGCCAAAGGTGCTTTTGCACCAAAAGGGCAAATGTATTATCCTATACACATACCAAAAGATCTTGATTTTAAAAAGGCGATAATCACTGCTATTAAAACTACCTGCCGCGATATGCTTGCACCTGTTCCTATTGTAGGAGTAAGGGGAATAAGGCTTGTGGCAAAGCAGATAAAAAAATGGCCTTTAAAGCATGGCGTTAAAAAAGCGAATCATTACCTGGCGCAAATTGTGCGCATGCAGGAAGAGATAGGCACCGGAGGCGGAGGCTTCAGGTTTATATATGCGGCATTCTTACAGGAAGCGTCGGTGGTTTTGGACAACCCTAAACTAAAGGAACTTTCTTTTGAAATGACCCAGATAGGCGATATGTGGCGCGACTTTGCCGTAGAGGCAGCAAGGGTTTATAAAAAGCGCAGTTCTCAGCCTGATGTATATAACGTACTGGCAGACCAGTTAAATACGATTGCCGATAAAGAAGAGGAGTTCTTTAAAAAACTAAGAAAAAGCATTTAAGGGTAATGACAGATCCTATAATAGAAATACAATCCCTTTCTAAAAAGTATAAGAATGCCGATGTCTATTCGGTTAATAATTTGTCTTTGGGAATAAACAAGGGAGAAATATTCGGTTTGCTTGGCCCTAACGGAGCCGGTAAGACGACACTTATTTCTATGTTATGCGGACTTATAAAACCCACATCGGGCAATTTTAGCATTAATGGGTACAATTATGCTAACGATGCGCATGCAATAAAAAAGATTATGGGTGTGGTTCCGCAGGAATATGCTTTATACCCTACACTTACCGCCCGCGAAAACCTTATGTACTTTGGCAGTATGTATGGCCTTAAAGGAAAGGTGTTAAGACAAAAGATAAACGATTCGCTGGATTACCTGGGCCTTTTAAAGTTTGCCGATAAAAAAATCGACACTTTTTCAGGTGGTATGAAAAGAAGGATCAACCTTTTGGCAGGGCAGTTACACGAACCATCAGTACTGTTTTTAGATGAGCCTACCGTAGGGGTAGATGTGCACTCTAAAGCGGTTATTATTGAATATCTAAAACAGGTAAACCAAAGCGGTACTACCATTATATATACCTCACATCATTTGGCAGAGGCGCAGGATTTGTGCAGCCATATTGCCATTATTGATAATGGTGAGATAATGATTAAAGGTACTCCGCAGGAAATAATAGAACTTACTCATAACGCACACACTCTTGAAGATGTGTTCCTTTCATTAACCGGTAAAGCCTTAAGAGACCATGTATAAGTTATGGATGTCCATATATAAGGAAGTGCTTTTGCTTAAGCGTGATGCGGGAGGGCTGGTTATACTTTTTGTTATGCCGCTGGTACTTATCATTACCATAACGCTTATACAGGACAGTACGTTTAAAACAGCTACCGAAACCAAAATCCCGATACTACTTGTAGACAACGATAAGGGAGAGGTGTCTGAACTGGTGAAGGAAAATCTTGGAGAAAGCAATTCGTTTGAGGTTATTACATCTCAGGATGGTAAAGCGATTGATGAGGCATTTGCAAAAGAGAAAGTGTTTGACGGCGACTATCAGTTAGCCATCATAATACCCGAGAAGCTGAGTGAAGGGCTTAAGGAAAAAGTAGAAGAGAACGTAACCAGTATAATGCAGGGCGTCATGGAAGAGGATACGGTTTCCGTAGAGCCTTCTGCAAAAAAGGAAGCCCCAAAAGAGGTAAGGTTGTATTTTGACCCGGCTTCGCAAACCGCATTTAAAACAGCAGTGAAAAGCACTATAGACAAAATGATTTCGCAAATAGAAACCAAAACAATCTATAATGCTTTTACAGAGCAGCTGGGTGAAGAAAGTGTTGCAGCTTTTAATCAGGAGAGCTATATAAGCTTTAAGGAGATCGTACCTATGTTTGATAACAAGGAAATGGTGCCAAACTCTACACAGCATAATGTACCTGCCTGGACGCTGTTTGCCATATTTTTTATTGTAGTGCCATTATCCATAAATATAGTTAAGGAAAAAAGCCAGGGAACCAATGTAAGGTTAAGAACAAACCCTGTAAGTTATGCAACCGTGATAGGAGGTAAAACTATTACTTACCTTATTATCTGCATGCTTCAGTTTTACCTAATGTTGGGAGTTGGGATGTATGTATTCCCAAAAATAGGGCTATCACCTTTAGAGTTGGACGGTACTTTTGCACTAATGAGTGTTGTTGCACTATTTAGTGGCCTTGCAGCTGTAGGCTTTGGGATATTACTGGGTACTGTGGCAAAAACTCAGGAACAATCGGCGCCGTTTGGAGCTACTTCTGTGGTTATACTTGCAGCTATAGGCGGAGTATGGGTACCTGTTTTTGCAATGCCGAAAATAATGCAGCATATCGCTAAAATATCTCCTATGAACTGGGGTCTTGAAGCGTTTTATGATGTGCTTTTAAGAAAATATACGATAATAGGAATTTTGCCCTATTTAGGGCTATTACTGCTGTTTTTCCTGATAATGACGGCAGTATCAATTTTTTATGATGAAAAGAAAAGAGCAGTATAAAGAAGCAGAGGCACTAACGGTTACTCAGGAAGTAAGGGTTCGTTTTAATGAAACAGATCCGCTGGGAATTGTATGGCACGGCTACTACATAACTTATTTTGAAGACGGGCGTGAGGCTTTTGGCAGGCAGCATGGTGTTAGCTATCTGGATATCCATAGCCACGGTTATACAACACCTATTGTCAAGTCAAGCTGTGAGCACAAGCTGCCATTAAAGTATGGCGATGTTTTCAGGATAGAGACTACTATTGTAGATACTCCTGCTGCCAAAATGATTTTCAGGTATAAGATATTTGATGCAGATAATAACATTGCCTGTACAGGAGAAACCATACAGGTGTTTTTAAATAGTGAAGGGATAATGCAGCTTAACTATCCTCCTTTTTTTGAGGAATGGAGAAGTAAAGTAGGACTGATATAATAATGGATTTAAGAAATGTTTATATAAGCCATACTAACTGCGTCACTCCGTTAGGATTTGATGTGGAAAGTAATGTGCATGCCCTTGAAAAAGGCATATCGGGTATAAGCAGGCAGGATAATCCGGCATTAATGGACGCGCCTTTCTATTCCGGAGTTATTGATGATGAAAAACTCAATGCTGCCTTTGCTGCAATAAGCAACGGAAACAGTTATACACGACTTGAGAAAATGATGCTGCTGGCATTGTATCCTGTTGTGCAAAAAGCAGGAATAGCGCTTACTGGTAAAACAGCATTTGTATTATCTACCACAAAGGGTAATATAACTGCTTTACAACATAATGAAGCTGTTCCTCAAGAAGCATATCTTCAGGGATTGGCACAAAACATAGCCGGTTTCTTTGGTTTTTCTTCCCAGCCTATAGTGGTGTCAAATGCCTGTGTGTCGGGTATACTGGCGATATCTGTGGCAAAGAGGATTATTCAGGCAGGGGCTTATGACCATGCTTTTATAGTAAGTGGCGATGAGGTCTCAAAGTTTGTTCTTGCCGGTTTCAATTCTTTTCAGGCAATGAGCGATGAGCCCTGCAGGCCTTATTCGGCAAACCGAAAAGGCGTTACTCTTGGCGAAGCTGCTGCTGCTGCATTGGTAACTGTGGACAGTAAGAATGCTAACGCAAAGATTATAGGAGACGGATCGATAAACGATGCCAACCATATATCGGGTCCTTCAAGAACGGGCGAAGGATTGGTAAGAAGTATAGAGAGTGCATTAAAGGAAGCTAAGATATCGGCAGATGCTATACAGTACATATCGGCACACGGTACAGCAACCTCCTTTAACGATGAGATGGAAGCAATAGCCTTTAACAGGACAGGACTTAATGAGATTCCTGTAAACAGTTTTAAAGGGTATTACGGGCATACCCTTGGTGCATCGGGACTTTTAGAAACGGTAATGGGATTAGAAACTATGAAGCATAACAGGGTCTATACCTCATTAGGGTATGATGAACCGGGTGTTTCGCAGCCTATAAATGTAATACGTGAAAATAAAGATACACAGGTAGATTATTTCCTTAAAACGGCTTCCGGATTTGGGGGCTGTAATACGGCTGTTGTATTTCAAAAAATAAAGAATGGCAGGTAAGCAGTATATATCGGGTTATTGCAGTATTGAAAACAATACGGTAAAGCTAAACGGGCAGGATTTTTTTAATGTCCCTGATGCTGCTTTTGCAGAATTTGCCAAACAGTTATACAGGCATCTGGAAACCGATTATCCTAAGTTTTTTAAGATGGATAATTTGAGCAAGCTGTCTTTTCTTGCAGCAGAATTATTGCTTAAGGATGGCGATAATGAAAATACGGCACTCTTGTTTGCCAATGCCTCATCCAGCCTTGATACTGATGTGAAGTTTAACGATTCCATCAGCGATAAGGATAATTATTTTCCCAGTCCGGCGGTATTTGTATATACGCTGCCTAATATATGCCTGGGAGAGATTAGTATAAAGCACAAGTTATATACAGAAAATAGTTTCTTTATATTTGACGCTTTCAATCCGGAATTTTTTGCTAATTATGCAGCAGTCTTGTTAAATACCGATAAAGCTGCAAAAGTATTATGTGGCTGGGTTGAATTTTTAAACGACGAATACAAGGCGTTTATGTATCTGGTTTCCGATAACGGAACTATTGAGCATACGCCCCAAAACATACAAACACTATATTTAAGTTAAACATGGAAGCATTAAAACAGGAACTGAAAGAGAAAATTATTACCATTTTAAATCTTGAGGATATACAGCCTGCAGATATTAACGATAATGATGCACTTTTTGGTGACGGATTAGGTCTTGACTCTATTGATGCATTAGAGCTTATCGTGATGTTAGATAAGGATTATGGTATTAAGCTTTCTGATCCTAAAGAGGGAAGGGCTATATTCCAGTCTATTGAGACTATGGCTGCATACATTACAGAAAACCGTACTAAGTAATTATGAGTGGTAGAGTTGCCATAACGGGTATGGGTATTATTTCTTCAATAGGAACTTCTGTTGAAGAGAGCTTTAATGCGCTTATACATAACAAACCGGGCATAACTGCCATAGAAAACATACAAACCATTCATGCAAATGCCATTAAGGTTGGTGAAATTAAAAAGACCAATGCTGAGCTGGAGCAGGAACTGGGCCTGGATGCGGATAATAACTACTCACGTACTGCAATGCTTGGTGCTTTGGCAGCAAAACAGGCGGTACAGAATGCAGGTATAAACGATATTAACGAGTACAACACTGGTATTATATCTGCAACAAGTGTAGGCGGAATGGATATGACCGAAAAGTTCTTCTACGATTATTTCGATAAGGAAGAAAGCAGGAAGTATATCGATTCTCATGATGCAGGCGACTCAACTCATAAAATAGCCCAACAGCTAGGTCTTAAAGGTGTGGTTACTACCATAAGCACGGCATGCTCTTCGGCAGCAAATGCCATTATGCTTGGTGCAAGGCTTATTAAGGCCGGAAAGCTGGACAGGGTTATTGTAGGTGGTACTGATGCACTTTCAAAATTTACCATAAACGGTTTTAAGACACTTATGATATTATCGGATACCTATAATACTCCTTTCGATAATAACAGGAAGGGACTTAACCTGGGTGAGGCTGCTGCTTTTCTGGTTTTAGAATCGGATGAGGTGGTGAAAAAGCAAAACAAAAAAGTACTAGCCTATCTTTCGGGCTATGGCAATGCCAATGATGCTTACCATCAAACCGCTTCTTCAGAAAACGGGGAAGGTGCTTACCTTGCAATGGAAAAGGCATTTAAGGTGTCGGGACTTAAACCACAGGATATAGATTATATTAATGCACATGGTACGGCAACCCCTAATAACGATCTTTCGGAAGGAAGGGCGCTTATAAGGACTTTTGGCACAAATGTACCCCACTTTAGCTCTACCAAACCTTTTACAGGGCATACACTGGCAGCCGCTGCCGCAATTGAGGCAGTATTCAGCGTGCTGGCATTACAGCATAATAAGGTGTTTCCTAACCTTAACTATAAAACCAAAATGGAAGAGTTTGATCTTGTTCCGCAAACGGTTTTAATGGAAAAAGAAATCAATCATGTGTTGTCAAACTCTTTTGGGTTTGGCGGTAACTGTTCAACCCTTTTGTTCTCAAAAAGCTAATGAAAAAGTGTTATATAAACGGTGTTGGTTGTGTTTCTGCACAAAAGACTTTTGGAGATGGTTTTCTTGATGAGATTATTGTTAATAAAGACAATAATATTCTTGAGATAAGCCAGCCTGATTATAAAGAATTTATTGCCCCTGCTGCCGGAAGAAGAATGGCTAAGGGGGTTAAGAACGGAATAGTGGCATCGGCAATGGCTTTAAAAGAAGCCGGTTTAGAACAACCTGATGCTATTATTACCGGGACTGGTATGGGCTGTGTAGTGGATTCTGAGAAATTCCTTAAAGCCATACTGGATAACAATGAGGAGTTCCTTACGCCAACTTCCTTTATTCAGTCTACCCATAATACCGTGGGAGGGCAAATTGCCCTTGGCCTGCAATGTAAGGCTTACAATTTTACCTATGTTAACGGAGCGGTTTCGTTTGAATCGGCGCTGATTGATGCACAGCTTCAAATTGAAGAGGGAGAAGCCAATGCAGTACTTACCGGAGGTGTCGAAGAGGCAGGTGAAGCAACAATGCATTTTCTGGAGATAAAAGGAAATATAAAAAGCAAAGGGCAGCCTGATTATGATGTACTGACTTCTACTTCAAAAGGATCGGTGTTTTCAGAAGGTGCTGTGTTTTTTGTACTTTCAGGAGACAAACAGCAAACTACCTATGCCGAACTAAAGGATGTGGCAATCTATAACATTCTTGAAAAAGAGGAGGTGGAAGGAAAACTGAAAGATTTCCTTAAACACAACAATCTCGATATAAGTGATATTGATGCTGTTGTACTGGGCTACAACGGCGATGTGGAGTTTGACGCTTACTATAACGAACTGGCAAAAAATAAATTAAGTAATATCCCGCAATTGTATTATAAACATTTAAGTGGGGAGTATAATACTGCATCTGCCTTTGGTTTATGGCTTGCTTCTCAGGTTGTAAAAAAACAGCATGTTCCATCAGAAGTACTTATTAATTCCATCGGAAAGAAAGAATATAGAAATATAGTGCTGTACAACCAGTACCAGGGTAAAGACCATAGTTTTACATTAGTATCAAAATGCTGAGCCACAAAGTAAATACTGCTTTTTTTTTGTTAGTAGTACTACTGTTAATTATCCTGTCCTTTTTTGTTGCTATAGCCTGGTGGATGTTTCTCTTACCGGTCTTGCTTTGGGTTATAATAACAGGCGTGGGTTCTGCCTTTATATTTACCGGTTACCATATTAAAACCTATTGTAAAAATACAGCTGTAAAGGATAGAAAAATAGCTATTACTTTTGATGACGGCCCAACGCCCGAAACTACTAAAGTACTTGATCTTTTAAAAAAGCATAATGCTAAGGCTACGTTTTTTTGTATTGGCTCGCAAATAGAAAAACACCCTGATATTTTTAAAGCAATATTGGATGATGGCCATACAGTTGGCAACCATACGTATAGCCATTCGCCAAAAGTGGGTTTTTTCCCCGCTCAAAAATTTAGGGAAGAACTTGAGATTACTAACGGTTTAATTGAAAAATATTCAGGAAAAAAATCTCTTTTTTTCAGGCCACCGTTTGGAGTAACTAATCCTAATATTGCCAAAGCTGTAAAAGCAACCGGTCACTATGTAATAGGCTGGAATATACGCTCTCTTGATACGGTAATTAAGGGTGAAAACCGCCTGCTTAACCGTATTAAAAAAAGGCTTACACCGGGGAGTATAATACTGCTGCATGACACATCCCAAAAAACCGTAAATGTTTTGGAACAATTATTGGTACTTTTGGAGCAAAACAAATATGAAGCCGTTACGGTAAACCAATTGCTAAATATTCCTGCTTATGAAGAATAGTATTATCTATATGTTTTTTTTGCTGACTGTATTTACAATAAATGCACAGGAGCAAAAAATGACTGCTGCCGAGATTACGGCCTTTAAAAACGGTGTTATAAATGTGTCTAAAAATACAAAGACCCTTACTGCCGATTTTACTCAGTTTAAGCATATGGATTTCCTGTCTAACGATATTGAGACTTCCGGGAAAATGAACTTTAAGTTTCCGGATATGCTGTTATGGCAATATACCAAGCCTTACAGTTACAGTGTAGCGTTTAAAAAAAACAAAGTATCTGTTAACGATGCCGGAAAAAAGAGCGAAATGGATTTGAGCAGCAGTAAAATGTTTGCCAAGCTTAACGGTCTTATTGTAGGTACAGTAAACGGTAATATGTTTGATGAAAATGAGTTTGCCATCAGTTACTTTAAAACAGCAGAATACAATATCAGCAAGCTTGTTCCTAAAGATGCTACGCTAAAAAAGTACATAAAGCAGGTTGAGCTTTATTTTGATAAAAGGGGAAGTATGGTGTCTCAGGTTAAAATGATAGAGCCATCGGGAGATTATACTATAATTGTATTTAAAAATAAAGTTGCCAATGCGTCAATTCCGGATTCAGTATTTTCTAATTAGTTTTCTGGCCATTGTTTTACTGCCTTCGTGTGCGGTTAAAACAGTAAGTGGTTTTAAGGAAATTAAAAAAGAAGGGGTGTATGAGGTTTCATACTTTTCAGACAAGGCAACAGACTATGTCTATAAAGCCCATATATCTATATACGGAAAAGATTTTGGAGGTATTTTTATAGCTAAGAAGATTAACGATTCTATTTACCGTACCGCTTTTACTACTGAGTTTGGCAATAAGCTTTTTGATTTTGAGATTTCAGACAATAGTTTTAAGGTGAATTATATACTGGAGGAAATGGACAAAAAAATTATTGTAAACACCCTTAAGCGCGATTTTATGTTGCTGCTAAAGCAGGAACATGCTTATAAAAACAAGTATGAGAGTTCCGGTTTTGAAGTTTATAAATCGGAAGATAAGAAAAGATATAATTATCTATTTTTGGATGCCGAAAGTAACAGGCTTGTAAAACTGGTTAATGCCACAAAAGGGAAAGAAAAAATAGAAATAACCTATGTGCCCGAAAGTAGTATTTTAGCCCGGAATATAGTAATAGACCATAAGAATATTAAATTAAAGATAGAATTAAACTTTATCCAATAAAACCAATCAATTATGAAAAAGAAATTACTATTTGCATTTTTTATGCTGGGCCTTTTTGCGGCATCTGCCCAGGTAACATTTAAGCCAGGATTTAGGGCGGGAGCTAATTTTTCCAGGCTTACCAATACAGATCTTGATACAAAAACCGATTTTTATGTAGGTGCTATAGGTGCGCTTAAACTTACCAGATTTTATACCCTGCAGCCTGAAATAGGTTATTCACGCCAGGGAGCTAAAGGTGATTTGTACTTTTACGATTCATATTATGGAGAAAGCTACACAGAGAATGTAGATATAAAACTGGAGTATGTAACATTAACCCTTATAAACAAGTTTACGTTTAATGATGCTATTAACTTTCAGGTAGGGCCAACATTTGATATAGGCACAAATGTGGATAACAGATATCAAAATGATGTAGATCTTGGCATTACTGCGGGTATTGGCTATACACTTCCCTTTGGTCTAAGTATAGAGGGACGTGTTAAGAAAGGTATTGCTGATGTACTCGACACCTATTATTATAGTGATGGTTCAAATTATTATTATGAAGATCACTCTAATACAAACCTTGTGTTCCAGGTAGGTATTTCTTATACTTTTGATGTAAAAGGAGCAAGTAATTAGGCACACTTATGAAAAAAGTATTTGTATTGATGCTGTTGTGTTTGTTCACATCAGTATTAAGTGCTCAGATTAGTGCTAAGCCCGGACTTAGGGTAGGAGCGAACTTTTCTAATTTTTCCCATACGGATTTTGATTACAGGACCGATTTTTATGTGGGCGGATTTGTAGCTTTGCAGCTTACTGATTTTTATGCCATACAACCCGAGATAAATTATTCAAGGCAGGGTGCTGTTGCCGATTTAAGGTATTATGATAACGGTACAATTACCAGTTTTGAGAAGGATATAGAAATAGAATATCTTTCAATGGTATTTATTAATCGTTTCAGTTTTTACAATGTAAATATGCACATGGGGCCTACATTTGATATTGAGTTAAACAGTAGTGTACCAACCAATATTGATTTTGATATGGGGGTTACCATGGGTATAGGGTATACGCTCCCTATGGGGCTTACTATTGAGGCCAGATGGAAACGTGGTTTGTTTGATGTGCTGGAAACCGATGATTATAACGGCACAATTAATACTGTAGGAGATAATAATGCCAATAATGTTTTCCAGTTGGGATTGGCTTATAGCTTTAAGGCTAAAGGAGCTTCGAAATAATTTTTTTAATATATATATGATTACCAGATTTTTTGCTAAGCGAGTATTAGCTTTTTTATTTTTTTCGTTCATTGTTTTACAGGCAAATGCACAAATTACGGTGAAACCGGGAGTTAGGGGAGGTGTAAACTTTAGTGTATTAACTGCCGATGTCTTTGATGTTAGGCCCGATGTTTATTTAGGAGGACTTGCCGAAATTAAGTTGGCTAAATTTTATGCACTACAGCCCGAAATTAATTATTCAAGACAGGGAGCAACAGCTAATTTTATGTACGATGCCGGATTTGGCAGGTATGGGGAGTATGATAAGGATTATTCTTTGCAGTACCTTAATATTAACCTGATTAATAAGTTTTATGTTTTCCATGGACTGCATGCATTAGTAGGGCCGTCAATGGATTTTAAGCTTTCCGATAATATGGGTTCCGATTTTGGGGAAGAGGTAAGAAACTATGACATAGGACTTAACTTAGGTATAGGTTATACTTTCCCGATTGGGCTTACAATTGAAAGTCGTTTTAAATTTGGATTCCTAGATGTTTTTGGACATGATGATCCTGATTATTACGACAATTATTATAATAACAGTTATTTTGACGGGCCTGTAGTAAATGGAGTTTTCCAAACAGGCGTTACCTATACTTTTGATACAAAAAGGAAATAATTAATTTTTTAAAACAACCACACCATGAAAAAAACAATTGCATTTTTATTTTTGGCATTACTGGGTTATGGGGCTCAGGCACAAGTTAAGATAGAACCAGGCGTAAGAGCCGGTTTAAATCTTGCTACTTTTACGGATAGTAATATGGATACTAAAGCCGATTTTTATGTAGGAGGCTTTGTAGGCATTAAGTTGGCCAGTTTTTACACCTTACAGCCTGAGATAACTTACACCAGACAGGGGGCAAAAGCTAACAATTATGACTTCGTGTATCCCCAATATCCTGGTTATCAGTTTCCGGAAGAAGATCTTTCCGTAAGTTACCTTTCTTTTGCAGTGATGAATAAATTTAGAATTGTAGAAGGTTTTCATGGTATAGTGGGACCGTCGATAGACTTTAGGTTAAGTGATAATTTTGATAAATTGGGTTATAGCGATGACCTGATGGATTTTGATTTTGCGCTTAACGGAGGGCTTGGGTATACCCTGCCGATAGGATTAACATTTGAAGCACGTTACAAGCTTGGACTTGTTGATATTTTTGGTGATATTTATCACGATGATTATTATTATGAGGATGACAATTTTGACCTTGTGTTAAACAGTGTTATCCAACTGGGTGTTACTTATACGTTTAAATAAGATATATGTTGCTTAAAGATTTTTACCAGGTAAGGTCGTTTGAAAAAACGGAGGGTCAACTGTATGTGGCCCACATTGTTATTAACAAAGATCACGATGTTTTTAAAGGGCATTTTCCGGGCAATCCGGTTACTCCCGGAGTTTGCATGATGCAAATTATCAAGGAACTTACCCAACAGGCAGTTAATGTGCCTATAACAATGAAAAGTGCCTCAAACATTAAATTTATGGCACTTATTAACCCTGAGGTAAATTCTGAGCTAAAACTTGAACTTGAAATAACCGAGGCAGAAGATGCCTCGGTTAAAGTAAAGAATACCACTTATTTTGATGATACAACCGCGTTAAAATTAAGCTGTATTTACAGTAAAAATTAGGATTATAAACTGGTTTTTGCCAATTTTAAGATGAACCTAAATCATAGTATTTATGAAATTACTGGCTTTTTTTCTTTCTTTTTTTGTGCTGGCAACGCAGGATCTTTCTTCCATAAGGCAAAATTATATTAGTGCCGCAACCTCTGAACAGGGGGCTGAGGAGCTGTATAAATCTTTAGAAGGAGTAAGTGATGCCGGAGATAATACCATGGTTGGTTATAAGGCAGCTTCGCTAACCTTAAAGGCGAAGTATGAAAAGGGGCTTTTGAATAAAAAGAGTTTATTTACGCAAGGCGCTAAACTTCTTGAGTCTGTTATAAATAGGGATGCCGATAATTATGAGGTAAGGCTTCTTCGTATGAGCATACAGGAAAATGCACCTAAAATTACCGGCTACAATAAGGATATTGAAGAGGATAAAAAGTTTTTAATTAAACACTACGATAGTCAAAAGCAGGACCTTAAGGAGTTTACTAAAGGTTTTGTGGCAAGATCGGCTCTTTTTACAAAAGAAGAAAAGGCTGTTTTTTAATGATAGGGTTTTCTGTACCTGTACAGGAAACTTCTTTTTTGTTTGAGAAAGTTAAAAAAAGTATCTTTGCTCACATTAAAAAATGGCGACCTTGTAATGCACACATTTTCAAAACCTTATAACGAAATAGCTGCTGTAAATTATTGCGTTATTATACCTACATACAACAACAGTAAGACCTTAAAAAGGGTTATTGACGGTGTGCTGCAATATACAAACAACATAATTGTTGTTAACGATGGTTCTACAGATTCTACCGTTGCCATTTTAAGAGAATACTCAGAACTTAATACTATTCATCTCCCTAAAAATAAAGGTAAGGGTAATGCTCTGGCTATTGGTTTTGCCGCTGCAAAACAGGCCGGTTATGATTATGCCATCACCATAGATTCAGACGGACAGCATTTTCCCGATGATATACCTGTGTTTTTATCGGAGCTTGAAAAGAACGGAGAGGCATTGCTCATCGGTAGCCGTAATATGGCTCAGGAAGGAGTGCCTAAAAAGAGCAGTTTCGGTAATAAATTCTCTAATTTCTGGTTTTGGTTTGAAACCGGAAAAAAACTTGAGGATACCCAATCGGGCTACAGGTTATATCCTTTACACAAAATACCTTCAAAGTACTATACCAGCAAGTTTGAATTTGAAATAGAAATTATAGTACGCACTTCATGGAAAGGTGTACCCGTAAAAAATGTACCCGTAAAAGTGCTTTATGATATGAGCGAAAGGGTATCGCACTTTCGCCCGTTTAAAGACTTTACCAGAATCAGTATACTCAACACGGTATTAGTTGTCATAAGCCTTCTGTATATCAAACCAAGGGATTTTTTCATGAGCTTTAAAAAAAAGGGGCTTAAGAAATTCTTTCTTGAAAATGTATTAGAAAGCAACGACAGCAATACTAAAAAAGCATTATCCATAGCTTTGGGAGTATTTATAGGTATTGCACCGCTATGGGGTTTTCAAACGGTACTTGTACTTTTTCTGGCTTATGTTTTAAGGCTCAACAAGCTTATAGCTTTTGCATTTTCCAATGTCAGTATTCCGCCTTTTATACCTTTAATAATTTATTTATCATTGCAGATGGGTGCATTAGCCCTTGGAGGTCCGGTTAGCGATTATACCAATTTTAGCCTGGAAAATATTCAAAACAGCATGACGCAATATCTTGTGGGAAGTATTTTATTGGCTGCAATTGCAGCCTGCCTGTTTGGCCTGGCGGGTTATTTTATCCTTTTGTCAATAGGCAGAAATAAAGTACATAAGAATGCATAAGTTTTTTACCACCATACACTTTTTTGTAAACCGTAATAAGTTTTTGGCTATTGGTATAGCCCTGGCATTTTTAGCGGTATTTGGATATTTTGCCTCAAAAATTAAGTTTGAGGAAGATATTACCCGTCTTATCCCTAAAAGCGAACGTACCGACGAGACTGCAAAAGTACTGAGCCAACTTAATTTTACCGATAAGATTACGGTTATTATTAATGCAAAAGAGGGAGTTGCCCCACAGCAGCTTACAGAGGTTGCCAATGTGTTTTTAGACAGTCTTAAAAGCTGTGATAAGTATATTAAGGCAGTACAGGGCAAAGTGGATGACGAGAATATACAGGAAGCGTTTGATTTTGTACACTCTAATTTACCCCTGTTTCTCGATGATAAGGATTATAAACGAATAGAACAAAAACTAAAGGCGGATAGCATAGCAGCTACCGTTTCGGCCAATTACAGATCTATTATATCACCATCGGGGCTGGTTACAAAAGACTTTATACTTCAGGATCCTTTCGGGATGTCCTTTATAGGGCTTGAAAAATTGAAACAGCTGGGACTGGATGACGAATTTCAGCTTGTAGACGGCTATGTAATTACTAAAGACAGTCAAAAACTATTGCTGTTTATAAGCCCTGAACTACCGGGTAACGAAACCGAAAAAAATACCGCTTTTGTAGATAAGCTGGATGCCATTAAAGCATCGCTTAATACCAATTTTGAGAAAACTGCAACAATAGAATATTTTGGCGCTACCAATATTGCGGTGGCTAATGCCAAACAGATAAAGAGTGATATAAGAACCACAACGTTTATTGCCATATCGCTGCTTATGCTTTTGCTTATGGTATATTACAGGCGTTTCCTTATTCCGTTTATTATTTTGGTTCCTACCATTTTCGGGGTAGTATTTGCAGTGGCGCTGCTATATTTCCTTAGGGGAACAATCTCTGCCATTTCTTTAAGTATAGGTGCTATCCTGCTTGGGGTAACTATAGATTATGCCCTGCATATATTAACACACCACAGGCATAACAGTGATATAAACGTACTGTATAAAGATATAACCAAACCGCTTATAATGAGCAGTACCACTACGGCAGTAGCATTTATGTGCCTGCTTTTTGTAAACTCAGGGGCTTTACAGGATCTGGGTATTTTTGCAGCGGTAAGCGTGGTGGTAACTTCATTTTTCTCATTACTTATAATTCCGCATCTGTATAAGCCCAAACAGGGCAAAAATATAGAGCACAATACGTTGCTGGATAAACTGGCAGGGTTTTCATTCGATAATAATAAGGTGCTTATAGCAATAAGTGCTGTTGTTATAATAGCGAGCCTGTTTACCTTTAATAGGGTTACTTATGATGGTGATTTATCGCAGTTAAACTATGTGCCTGCCGAAATACAACAGGCAGAAAAGCACCTTGAAAGCGCAACAAACCTTACGTCAAAATCATTGTATGTAGCCGTTTATGGTAATTCTCCCGAAGAACTGCTGCAAAACAACAATGTTCTTTACAACAGGCTGTTAGCCGATAAAAACAACAATAAGCTTTTAAGCTACAGTTCGGTTGGCGGAGTGGTGCTTTCGGAAAAGGAGCAAAAAGAAAAGATTGCAAAATGGAATGCTTTCTGGACACCGCAACGCAGGCAGTTTGTAGAAGCGGGATTAATTGACGAAGGGTCAAAACTGGGTTTTAAACCCAATGCTTACGATAAGTTTTACAGCTTATTAAATAGCGATTTCAAAACTGTAAGCCTGCAAGAATACCTTGAGGTAAAGACACTATACCTTAACGAGTTTATAGCCGAAAAGAACGGGTTCTATACACTTTTTAATGTGGTTAAGGTGGCAGATGAGCAAAGGGACGCGGTTGTAAAAGAACTTTCTAAAATGCCTAAGGTTGTAATTATTGACAGGCAACAAATGAATGAAACCTTTTTAGGAGGGTTAAAAGACGATTTTAATTCGCTTATCAACTATTCCTTTATAGCAATATTGATCATATTGTTTATGTTCTTCAGGAGGATAGAGCTGGTACTTATAAGCAGTATACCTATAGCTGTTACGGGTATTGTTACGGCAGGTATAATGGGTATGTTTGATATTAAGTTCAATATATTCAGTACCATAGTATGTACGCTTGTTTTTGGGCATGGAGTGGATTTCAGTATTTTCATGACCAGTGCCCTGCAAAAGGAGTACAGTACCGGAAAGAATGAAATGGCAACCTATAGGGCATCTATCCTGTTGGCGGCATTAACTACGGTTTTGGGTATAGGTGCATTGATATTTGCTTCACATCCTGCCTTAAAATCTATTTCGTCAGTTTCTCTTATCGGGGTTTTTGCGGCGCTTATCATTACATTTATATTTTACCCTATAATATTCAGGTTCTTCTTTACTCACAGGGTAAACAAAGGAAAAGCACCTTTAGGTTTAAGAAGGACCCTGCATTCTGTAGCATCATTTATTTATTACGGACTGGGAGGTTTCCTTCTGTCGCTGTTCAGCCTTATTTTTGTTAATGTGCTGCCGGCAAGAAGAGCATGGAAAATGAAGGCATTTAGGTATATGATGTCTAAGTTTATGAAATCGGTACTGTATACAAATCCGTTCATAAAGAAAACCGTACTTAATCCGCATAACGAGACTTTTGATAAGCCTGCGGTTATTATTGCAAACCATACGTCTTTCCTTGATATACTGGCTGTAGGAATGCTTAGCCCAAAACTTATTTATCTGGTGAGTGACTGGGTATATAACTCTCCTGTTTTTGGTATTGGTGTTAAGCTGGCAGGATTCTATCCTGTTTCGCAAGGGCTTGAAGGAGGTGTGGAGCATCTTCGCAAAAAAGTGGAAGAAGGCTATTCACTGGTAGTGTTTCCTGAAGGTACCCGATCTAGGGATAACCACATACAGCGTTTTCATAAAGGGGCATTTTATCTTGCAGAAGAGTTTGGTCTGGATATAGTACCTATTCTGATACACGGTAATTCGGAAGTATTGCCTAAAGGAGATTTTATTATCAATAACGGTAGTATTACCCTTAAGATTCTTGAAAGGATAAAGGCAGCCGATACAACATTTGGATCAAATTATACAGAGCGTACCAAGAAAATAGGTACCTACTATAAAGAACAGTTTGCACAAATGCGAACAGAAATTGAAGTGCCTTATTATTTTAATGATAAGCTGATGCAAAGCTTTGCCTATAAGGAGTTTGATATTGTAAAAGCTGTTAAGCAGCATTTTTCGGAAGTAGCGGGTATATATCATGACATCAATCCTTTTATAGGAACTAAAAGTACCGTGCTGCATATAGCCAGTGATTTTGGTGAAACCAGTGTGCTTTTAGCCTTACAGCAACCACAAAGAAAGATATACAGTTTTATAGCTGATGAGGAGAAAAGGGAGGTTGCTAAAACAAACTATATCAATAAAACAAGAAGCATTAAATATTTAGAGTCGTTAGAAGAGGCAAAAAATATAAATTATACTGTTATATTGGTTGATGGTAATGCAGATAATGTTCCCGATATTTTATTTGAAAAAGCAGAATATATAATTTTGACAGCAGTACAAACAGCTGTAAGCTATAATGACTTTGAGGCAATGACAGAGGGAGAAGATTTTATAATTTTAAGAAGGATATAAGCAGGTGAAAAAAAAATATGATGTTGTAATTATAGGCAGCGGACTGGGAGGTTTGGTTTCTTCCATTATTTTAGCTAAAGAAGGCTATAGTGTTTGTGTGCTTGAAAAGAACAACCAGTTTGGAGGTAATCTGCAAACATTTGTACGCGATAAAACTATTTTTGATACGGGTATCCATTATATAGGTGGGCTTGACAAAGGGCAAAACCTGTATAACTATTTTAAGTATATAGGTATAATAGACGACCTTAAGCTTAAAAAAATGGATGAGGATGCCTATGATATCATATCTTTTGATGATGATGAGCAGGAGTATCCGCATGCACAGGGATACGATAATTTTGTAAAGCAGTTGGTGAAGTTTTTTCCTGATGAAGAGGAAAACCTTAAGGCTTACTGTGAGAAACTTGTTGATACCTGCGATTCTTTTCCGTTATACAATCTGCAAAACAGGCAGGAAGGCTATGATAGTGCCATACTTTCTGTAAACGCAAAACAATATATTGATGAGCTAACCCAAAATGAAAAGCTTAGGGCTGTATTGGCAGGATCTAACTTTCTATATGCTGGGATTGAAGATAAGTCACCGTTTTATGTACATGCGCTTTCTGTAAACTCATACATGCAAAGCTCGTGGCGCTGTATAAACGGAGGCAGCCAAATTACCAAGCAGCTTATTAAGCAGCTTAAGAAATATGGTGGCGAGACCTATAAATACAAAGAAGTTGTAGGATTCGGGTTTGAGGGGGACGAATTAGTTTCCGCTAAGATAAAGACCGGAGAAGAAGTTTTTGGGGATATGTTTATCTCTAATATAGAGCTTAAAACGACCCTTAAGATGATAGGGGAAGACAGGTTTAGAAAATCGTATTACAGCAGGATTCAAAACCTTGAAAATGTAGGTTCGGCATTTAGTTTGTATATTGTATTTAAGCCGGAAACGTTTAAATACATGAACCATAACTACTATCATTTTAAGGATAGCAAAAGGGTTTGGAAAACAATGGAGTGTACAGAGGAGTCTTGGCCGGAAGGTTATATGGCATCCATGAATGTTTCCGGAAAGCAGGGTGAGTGGGCAGACAGCATGACACTTATAACCTTTATGGATTTTAATGAGGTAAAGCAATGGGAACACACCCACAATACGACTGCTGAAGAGTTTGACAGGGGAGAAGCCTATAAAGAGTTTAAGGAAAGAAAAACAGAACAGTTTTTAAAGGAAGTGGAGAAAAAATTCCCTGGAATAAGAGATTGTATCAAGTCGGTGCATACCTCTACCCCGCTTTCTTATCGTGACTATATCGGGGGACAAAACGGTAACCTGTACGGTTATGTAAAGGATTCAAACAATCCTATGAAGACGTTTATCTCTGCCAAAACAAAACTTAAGAATTTATACCTTACAGGACAGAGTATTAATATGCACGGGGTATTAGGCGTTACTATTGGTGCTGTAGTTACCTGTTCAGAAATATTAGGCAAAGAGTACCTGGTTAATAAAATAAACAACGAACTTAATCTATAATACATGAGGAACGTTTTATATATATTGTTGTTATCATTTGCAGCTTTGCAAATGACTTCCTGCGGTACATATAATTCGGTTCATCAAAGACCTGAAACGGAAATCTACGATAATACCGTTCCGCAGGTTATAAAATATAACGACAGCTTATTTACCTGTGGCAATAATTTTCTTTTAAAGAACGAACAGGGCCTTTGGGAAATGTATGTGGAAGGTGATGCCCTGCAAAGGGGGCTGATAAGCGGAGCTTTATCTCATGACTTGATACTGTATCAGGAAGATGTGTTTATGGGAAGGATCAAAGAGATTGTCCCTTCAAAATTTAAGCAGTCTATACTTAGACAATTTTTAAAATGGTATAACCGCAAGCTTTACCTTCACGTTTCTAATGAATACCAAACAGAGATATATGGAGTATCACGATATGCATCGGAGGAATACGATTATGTTGCTCCTCCTTATCTAAGAAGCCTGTACCTGCATGCGGCACACGATATAGGGCACGCCTTAAACGACCTTTCCATGGTAGGCTGTACTTCTTTTGCAGCCTGGGACAATAAAACTTCAGACGGGTCTTTACTCATAGCAAGAAACCTTGATTTTTATGCCGGAGACGATTTTGCCAAAAACAAGATAGTATCTTTTGTAAAACCTAATAAAGGATACCCTTTTATGTCGGTTACCTGGGGAGGAATGATTGGGGTATTGTCCGGGATGAATACAAAAGGGCTTACCGTTACTATAAATTCAGGTAAATCGGATATCCCTTTTATGGCAAAAACACCTATATCTTTATTGGCAAGGGAGATATTACAATATTCACAAAACATAGAAGAAGCCATTGCCATAGCAAAGAACAGGGAGGTTTTTGTTTCGGAAACTATTATGGTGGGCAGTGCACAGGATCATAAAGCCGTACTTATAGAGGTATCACCTTTAAAGTTTGGTGTATATGAGGTTGAAAACACATCAGAACTTATCTGTTCTAATCATTTCCAGAGTGATACCTACATGGATGATGACAATAACAATTACACGATAAAAAACAGCCATTCGCAGTATCGATACGACAGGATAAAAGAGCTGCTGGATGATACAGATAAAGTAACTCCGGCGAAAGCGGCTGCCATTATGCGTAACCGCGAAGGGCTTAACGACCTGATGCTGGGTTACGGTAACGAAAAAGCCATTAATCAATTGCTGGCGCACCATTCGGTAGTATTCAAGCCGGAGCAAAGGTTGGCCTGGGTATCATCCGGACCGTATCAGTTGGGTGCTTATGTTGCCTACGACCTTGATGAAATTTTTGGTAAGGAACATTTAGACCGCCAAACGTCTATGGGTATCGATTCACTACTGATTCCTAAGGATAATTTTGTGAACAGTACGGCCTATAAAAACTACGAAAAGTTCAGGGTAAATGACAGGGTGATGGACAAGGCTATAAAAACAGACGGAGTGTTGTCTCCGGATTTTATCAGAACATATCAGCAGGAAAACCCGGATTACTGGGTAGTGTATTATAAAGTAGGTTTGTATTATTATAACAAAGGCTACCTTGCAGCAGCCCGTGCAGAATTTGAAAAGGCACTTACAAAGGAAATTACCACACTGCCGGAGAAAATACAGATTGAAAAATACGTTGAAAAGCTAAACAGGAAACTAAAGTAATGAATATCCCTTCTATAGAAAAGGCATCGTTGGCCGAGATAAAAGCACATCAGGAAGAGAAGCTGCGTGAAGCACTACGCTATGCCGCAGATAATTCTCCTTTCTACAAAAGGCTTTTTGAAAAAGAAGGAATAGACATTACAACTATAAATACACTTGAAGACCTGCAAAAGCTGCCTTTAACCACTAAAGAGCAATTGCAGGAATACAACGATGATTTTTTATGTGTACCAAAATCGCACATAATCGACTATACCACTACTTCGGGAACATCAGGAAAGCCGGTAACTTTCGGACTTACCGATAAAGACCTTGACAGGCTTGCCTATAACGAAGCCATATCATTTATCTGTTCGGGAATTAAGGAAGGGGATGTTGTTCAGCTTATGACGACCATTGACAGGCGTTTTATGGCGGGACTTGCCTATTTTTTAGGACTTAGAAAAATAAAGGCAGGCGTTATACGTGTTGGTGCAGGAGTGCCTGAATTACAATGGGATTCCATCTTAAAATACAAGCCTACATACCTCATAACCGTACCGTCTTTTTTACTGAAACTTATAGAATATGCCGAATTACACGGTATAGATTATAATGCAAGTGGTATTAAAGGGGCTATATGTATAGGGGAACCTTTGCGTAATCAGGATTTTTCCATGAATACGCTTTCCGGAAAGATTACCGATAAATGGAACATCAAATTGTTCTCTACCTATGCTTCTACCGAAATGAGCACTGCATTTGCAGAATGTGAGTTTTCGTGCGGAGGGCACCATCATCCTGAACTGATTATTCCGGAGGTATTGGATGAGAATGATAATCCTGTAACAAACGGAGGAAGTGGGGAGTTAACTGTAACTACGCTTGGTATTGAGGGTATGCCGCTTATACGCTTTAAAACAGGCGATATTGTACAATTACACCACGAACCTTGTGAGTGTGGGAGAAACACGCTTAGGGTAGGCCCGGTAATAGGCAGGAAACAGCAAATGATAAAATATAAGGGCACAACTTTATATCCGCCGGCCATGATTGATTTGTTGCGCTCGTTTACCCAGATAGAAAATCATATCATAGAAATTTCGACTAACGACCTTGGTACCGATGAAATTGTTATTAAGGCAGTGGCAGATAGCCCTTCGGAGGAGTTGTTAACTCAAATAAAAGACCATTTCAGGGCTAAGCTAAGGGTTACGCCTAAAATTGTTTTTATTACCGCAGAAGAGCTTAATAAGGTTATGTTTAACCCTATGAGCAGAAAGCCTG
Source organism: Flavobacterium alkalisoli (assembly GCF_008000935.1). Classification (NCBI taxonomy): domain Bacteria; kingdom Pseudomonadati; phylum Bacteroidota; class Flavobacteriia; order Flavobacteriales; family Flavobacteriaceae; genus Flavobacterium; species Flavobacterium alkalisoli. The sequence continues at coordinate 729,080 of NZ_CP042831.1, read as the reverse complement.
TAAATTTTATAGACAAGAGAGCTAATTAGGTTAGATTTACTTTAATAAAGAAAATAAAAAAGCCGTACAATTTGTACGGCTTTTTAACTACTAACTAAAAACTAATCTATTTTACTCATTATGGAGGAGTAAGCAGACTACTTTATTTTTACTATCTCCTACGGTTTAATTTTCCCTGTTGATATAAACCCAGCCGGTTTTGCTTTCGCCATTTTCAAACTGGATAGAATAGAAATAGGTTCCTGTAGGGAGGTCGTTATTGTTTGAATCCTGACCATGCCATTCATTATTGTATGTGCCGTGGTTAAACACCTCTTTACCGTAACGGTTAAAGATGCTTATTCTGGCAACGCCAAATCCTGAAAGGTCAAACTCATCATTCATACCGTCGCCATTTGGAGAAATACCACGAGGTATCTGGCAGGCAATACTTTCTACAGTCTCTGTTAAGACAGTAGAGCAAGCTTCATTATCAAGAGGGATTACGGTTACCATATAGTCGCCGGTCTCTTCTGCAACAGCCCTAAGGTCTGTACTTATAATAGCACCGCTGGCATCTGTCCATTCAATAAGAACATTGTCTTCAGTATAATTATCATCAAGAGAAACCTCAAGGGTATAAACTCCGCCTTCACAGCCACTGGTAATACTAATAACCGGGGTAGCAAACACAGTTACCATAAAACTGCTTTCGTCAGAACATTCTGTTCCCGGAGTTTGGGTAAAGATGTAGATTGTCTGATCTGTTGTTATCTCAGTACCGGCAGCAAGCATATCGCCTGTTGCGTTTGTGCCTGTATAATAAGTATTGTTGTCGCTAAGTACAGGTAGTATATAGCTGTCGCATGAAGTAACATCTTCCATTACATCAGCAATTGGCAGAGGGGTAACCGTTACAAATACCGACTGTGTAGCTTCACAACCTGAGTTGTTAACCGTAACCTCATAAACACCTTCTCCTGTTATTGTGATGCTGCTTCCGGTGTCAGGTAATGCATTATCATTGTAAGTCCATGCATAAGTAACATCAGGTGATTCAGGATTGTAGTTGTTAGCCACAAGACTGATAGTTGCATCGGTAGTACCTTCGCAGATGTTTTGATTACCTCCCATATCAAAGTCAGGAGTAAGATCCTGAATGATAAGATTAAAGTTAAGGATGGCTACACAGCCTGTTGGTGTGTATTCTACCCTTACATAAATAGGCTGTAACTCTGCAACTGTATTCTCATATTCTGGCCCTATAGGGTTTAAATTACCCTGAGCATCTGTTTCAGATTCGTGATAAGAAATCACAAAGTCGGCAGCATTATAACCTTCTGCCACACCGGCAATGATAAGATCGGTATTAGAAGTAAAATCAAATGTTGCAAACCCACTGGCATTACATTCTGTAAGGTCTACAGGAGCACCTACAGTTTCTGCCACAGGAGTGTAGAATTCAACAAGTTTGCTTCCTTCTAAAGAACATGAAGAACTTTCGTAAGTAGCCCTTACAAAATATCTTCCCGGCTGTGTAGCCTCAAGTGTAGCTTCGGTTTCGTTTGGTATTACAACAGGAAGTGTGGTATCGTCTCCTTCTTCAGGGGTACTGTCGTATAACCACTCAAACTCAAATTGTGACGGATCATCAAAATCAACGCTTAGTGTTACTGCCTGCATATCACAAACAGCATTACCGCCTGCAACTGTTAAGTCTTCACCTAAATCGACTCCGCCTACATCAAAGCTACCTCCACCAAGGAATACGGCAGAGTTAAGTAGTGCGTCGTTATAATCAGCAATTACAAACTTAATATGGTATTGCTGTCCCGGTACAACCTGTCCAATAGCAGTAAACGGTACTGTTTGCCCGCTAAAGCCTATAGCGGCTGCATAAGGGTTATTAGGGTTATACTGATCGAAATATTGTTCATTTTGGCTATCACAGGTTGCATTATAGGCATCGTCCCTAATGGTAACTACCGAAACAGGTATTGTTGTGCTCGGTATTACCGCAAGGTTCTGGCTGTTACCTTCAGAATCTGTTAGTATAAATGCAAATGCATCTGAGAAACGACACTGGAATGGACCATATTCATCTGAAGCAAAAAGGAAATCAAAAGTAAACTCATTTGTATAAGCTAAAAAGTCGAATTCCAGTATGGTTGCGTTATAGGTAGGCTGTGTATTGCCACCCTCAGCAATAATAGCTTCAAGGTCGGCATCTCCCAGCCATGCTGTAGTTTGTACGCCTGCAATTCCCGGAGGTGTTGTTGCCTGTTGTATACTTGTAGTTGCTAAAATAACACCATCCTGGAAAGGGAAAACAGACCCTGTTGGGGCATTAAAATAACCTATACCGTTTGGCTGATTAAAATCGGTTCCAGTTATAGTGCTCACATTTGTAATAACTGCACAAGGAGAACTGAACAGTACATTTTGCACCAATTCTTCGGCAGTAAATGTGGTTTCATCTACATTAATCGATACATTTCTTGTGCCGATACAAATATCAAAAGAATCCGTTTGGTTAGGTACAGCAGTTTTTGAATATACCCTTACTTTATAGGTATTCCCTATTACAAAATCGTCACTTGTACTACTGTTAGGGTCGCTACAGTACATTTCTGTCAAATTACCGCAGTCATCTCCTTCATAAATCACATGGTATAAATCTGATGATGAAGTGCTGGTATTAGAAATGTTTATATAATGAGAAGTACTCGTAGCAACAAACTCAAACCAAACGTCGTCATCGGCAGTACCCCCACATGTAGTTGCTTGTGGAGACCCTGTAGCAGAGTAAATCGTTCCTGAACCAAATTCAATACACTCAATTCCTGTATTTGCGGTAAGTAATGTTGCATTAGCACATTCGTCATTTGCCGGAATACCCGGAGGAGTACTTACACAGATTTCAAAATCAGAAGTTTGATTTACAGTAGATGTAAATGAATATACCCTTATCTTATATGTTGATCCAATAGTTAGGTTATCTACAAAAGTGGTGTTGGATGTACCGCAGGTTATTTGTGTTAAGCTTCCGCATACTGTACCTTCATAAATCGCATAGTATAATGAAGTTGTTCCATTAGTAATGTTCAGAAGGTCGATTTTGTGTTTAGTGCTTATGGCGGTAAACTCAAACCATACATCATCATCATCGGTACCTGTACAAGAGTTGGCTTCCGGTGAAGCAGTAGCCGAATAGATTGTACCGTCTACAGTCTGATTACAAAACTGATCTGTATTTACAGGGATAACGGTTGCATTAGCACATTCGTCATTTGCAGGTGCCGGAGGAGGTGTGGTTATACACACGTCAAATGTTGCCAACTGGAATGGTACAGCCACGCTTGAATAAACCCTGAGTTTATAGGTTAGCCCTATTGTAAGGCCTTCCAGGAAAGTTGAGTAGGCAGAGCTGGTATTACACTGAACTTGTGTAAGCGTACCACAGGTGTTACCTGAATAAATATTGTAATACAAAAACGGCGCGCCCGAATGGTTAAGTAGCTGTACCCTGTGCTTTGTGCTGGTAGCCACAAATTCAAACCATACGTCATCATCTGCAGTACCTGTACAAGTGTTAGGTTCGGGAGAAGCTGTAGACCAGTTTATAGTTCCCGGTACAGTTAAATCACAGTTTTCGCCTGCATTTACAGGTACAACAGTTGCATTAGCACAATCATCGTTTGCAGGTGGCCCCGGAGGTGTACCCACACAAAGATTGAATGTTACTGTTTGCATTGCTGTAGCTGTCCATGTGTATACTCTTATTTTGTAGGTTTGTCCTATGGTTAGTCCGGAGGCAACACTGTTATTGAATGAACTACAATATAACTGGGTTAAATTGCCGCAATCATCCCCTGAATATACAACATGGTCTAAATCGGTGGTGCTTCCCACAATGTCATTAAAATCAATAGTGTGCATTGTGCTTGTAGCCACAAATTCAAACCATACATCATCATCGTCAACACCATTACAGGTGTTACTCTCTAATGAAGGAGTTGCCCAGCTGATTGTACCCGGTGTAACCGAAGCACATGATAAATCAGGATTTACAGTTACTACTGTTGCATTTGCACACTCATCATTAACAGGCGGTGGTGGAGGTGTGCTAACACATACATTAAACGTAGTGTTTTGCGGTGTGTCTGCCGAAGTATAAACTCTAATAAAGTATGTATTACCTATGGTAAGGTTACCTGCAAAACTATCGCTTCCGTTAGAGCAATATAACAGGGTCATATCGCCACACGATGTTCCACTGTAAACGGTGTGGTATAGAAGCGTTGCACTTCCTGCAATATCAGTAAGTCTTATCCTGTGTGCTACACTTGTAGCCACAAACTGGTACCATACATCATCGTCTTCAGTACCATTACATGTTGTGCCACTTTGAGGAGAAGGTGTTGCCCACTCTACAGTACCGGGAACAGAGTTTGTACAATTTAAATCAGCGTTTACAGGTACTGTTATAGCATTTGCACAATCGTCATTAGCCGGAGGGGCTGGTGGAGTACCTATACAAACATCAAAAGTTGTGGTTTGTAACGCGGTACTGGTAGCAGTAAACACCCTGATGAAATAAGTATTTCCAACTGTTAATCCTGATATATAACTGTTATTAGGGCTACTGCATAAAATATTTGTAAGCGAGCCGCAAGCTCCTGAATATATAGTATGATTAAGGTCGTTAGTACTGCCTTCAACGTTATTAAGGTTAATGGTGTGCGTTGGGTTTGTAGCAATGAAAGAGAACCATACATCATCGTCTTCTGTACCCGAACAAATGGTAGCATTTTCAGGAGAAGGTGTTGCCCATGCTACTGTTCCAGATGTGAAAAGCGTACAGTTTAAATCCGGGTTTACGGGAACTGAAAGAGCATTTGCACATTCGTCATTAACCGGAGGTCCCGGCGGTGTAGCTATACAAATGTCAAAAACAGATGTTTGTGCGGTAGTTGCAGAGGAGTATACCCTTACGTAGTAAGTGTTTCCTACTGTCAATGTACTTGTTATGCTGGTAGTAGCTGTGCTGCAATACATTTGAGTTAGAGCACCACAGTTACCGCTGTAAACGGTATGGTACAAAAGAGTTGTACTTCCGGTTATGTTGCTTAAGTTGATAGTATGTGTTGGATTTGTAGCTACAAACTGATACCATACGTCATCATCATCACTTCCAAAACAGGTATTGCCCTGAGGCGATGCCGTAGCAGAATATACTGTTCCTGTTGCAAAGTTATCACAATCAAGGTCAGGGTTTGCAATTAGGGTTGTTGCTCCTGCACATTCATCATTTGCTGGTGGTGGAGGTGGTGTGCCAATACAAACATCAAAAGTTGTGTTTTGGCTTGTAGCTACAGCACTGTAAACTCTTAAAGTATAAGTTTCGCCTATTGTAAGCCCGGTAACGGTAGTATTGTTATTAAGGTTACAGCTAACCTGTGTAAGCGAGCCGCAAGTTCCACTATACAATATATTGTTTAAATCGGTCGAACCGTTTGCAGGGTTGTTAAGATTGATAAGGTGAGTCGTATCTGTAGCCACAAATGTAAACCATACATCATCGTCTTCGGTACCTGCACAAACATCGCTGCCATCATTAGAAGGTGTTGCTCCCGCAACAGTACCAAATGTGCTTGTTGTACAAATATTTGTTGTATTAACAGTAAGTGCTATCGCATTAGCACAATCATCATTTGCAGGCTGTGTATAAAAGTTAAACGGACCTGCCCATTCGCTTGTATTACCTTCACTACATACAGATCTTACATAAAATTTGTATGCAGTAGTTGGTATTAACGGAGAAACAGTTGTTGAAGTGCCGTTAACAATATCTCCTGAACCATCCGGAGCCTCTGAAACGGGCATAACCTCAATTTCATATTGAAGTGCTGCACCTGCCCAGCTTAAGCTCGCAGAAGTAGGCGTTGTACTAACCGCATTAAGGTTGGTAGGAGCTAAACACTGCTCAACAATGCTTACGTCGTCTACTAACCAGCGATCCTGAAAATCACCTTCCATAAGGAAAGCGATATGATAGTTTTGCCCTGTTGTTCCCGGTAGGTTTAAAATAACCTCGTTATACTCTGTTTGAGTGGGGTTAATAAGAGGTTCGGTATACGTTGAAACTATGGTGTAAGAAGCAAGGTCTGAAAGATCAGCACCCGCCGGAGCCATAAGTATTTTGTAAATCGTTCCCTGATTACCCGGTAGTGTAAGGCTTGACCAAAAACGCAGCTGCCCGTTAACAGGCATTTCAAAAGAAGGTGTTACAAGCCAGTCTTTTGCAGGATCTCCCGCATCCGGCACGTTTTCACGATCAATAAAGGCTGCATGATCTCCGGTGTGAGGAGGATAAGTGTCGTTTGCAGCAATTACTGTCTGCTTCCATTGTTGCAAGTTTCCTATGCCATTATTGTATTTAGTCCAGCCTGTCGGAGGGAAGGTTGCACCTTCAAATCCTTCAGCCGGAGTAATTCCCTGTGCGTAACCGCACACAATAAATAATGACATGAAAAAAAGTAAAATAGTTTTTTTCATGATGAGTGGTAGTGAATAATTTTGCAACAAAATTACTCTACCTATAATTATTTTTTAAATAATCATCAAAAAAACACAATTTTGATAAGGGATGTTACAATAGAAACTTTTTTTTAATTTGTTGATATTGTTGTTTTTAACTTTTTTAATTATGTTTATTGGTTTTTTTCTGTAAAAAACGTAGTAAGATATTTTTTTTGCTCTTTTTTATTAATTTATCTGTATTATTTTCACACTTCAAATAAAAAGTATTTATAGCATCATTTATTGAGGTGAAATTTTGATTGTGAAGTTAAAACGATGAAATTTCTGAGTAAATGTATTTTTATTTCTAGATACTGGATAAATTCAAAATAAAAAGCCGCTCAATCGAGCGGCTTTTTTATACTTTTAAAGCTTTATTTATACTTTCAATCCAGTCGTTCATATCTGTTTTGTTGGTTTCTATAGATTCGCTTCCCTTGTTGTAAGGTCCATATGTTGCAGGAACTGTACAAGAGAACAACCCAATAGTAGGAACCAGTGATGCCGCTGCAAGGTGCATCATACCGCTATCGGCACCAATAAACACTTCACAGGCTGCCATAACACTACCTATCTCACGAATTTCCTTACTGTAATAAGTAGGAGCCTTAAAGTCTATTTGCGAAACATTTTCAACAGGCAGTATTTCTATAATATTGTAGTCGTTAGCATATTCTGCCTGCAATCTTTCGTAAAACGGATTCCACCATTCCGGCTTGTAGCATTTATCTCCGGTAGCAAAAGTAAATATGGCTATTGTTTTTTTGTCGTTCTTAACGATATCTTTTACAATCTGTTTGCCCTGAACAAGTTCTTCGGCAGTAAGCTTTAGGTTTAGCGGAGGTACTGGTTTGTCTTTTCTTTCATAACCCAGTTTGCTTAAAAAATACCTGAAGTTATATACAGGGTATTTTGCAATGTGGTTGCTATCCGGATACAGCTCTTTTATCTTATCTGATACATCTCCGAAATGCTTGAATTTAGCTGTGGCAAATTTGGTAGACAACCTTCCTGAAGAAGATGAGTTAACCACGTTTATTACCATATCATAGCGTTTCTTTTTAAGAGATAACCAGGCAAGCGAGTACTTAATAAGCTCTTTAAAAGGTTTGCCCGGCAACTTAATAACGCGGTCTACATTATCATAATTTTCAAAAAGGATAGGAGCAAGTCCACCCCTTACAAAAACGTCAATCTTACAATTTGGGAAAGCCTCGTTTACTTCCTGTAAAAGCGGAGTGATCAGTAAAAGATTGCCAAGCCTTTTGTTTGGCCTAATAATAAGTATTCTTTTTATCTCGGGTCTTTCTTTTAGTTTAAAGTCTTTTTCAAGATTAGTAGCACCAATACTACGTGTTAATCCGCGCATTATTGTACGTCTTACTTCATTTACTTTCTTTAGGCCCCCCATGCTGTTTTAGATTATTGTTTGTTGAGCGCATAAATAATTAAAAAAAATGAAAAATCCTTATTTATTTTTTAAAACCCTTAATTTTTAAGGAACATTTAATCCTTAAAATGAAAAGGGACACTAGAATAGCGTCCCTTTTTCTTTGGTGATTGATTTGATGATGATTGTACTCCGTGTATTAAAAACGATCCCAGAAAAACGGAGGGGTAATGCCTAAAGCCCTAAGGTATACATACCCCTGGCCCCTGTGGTGTACCTCGTTGTCTATCCAGTAAAGCATGGAAGAGCAAATGGTATTTTCATACATTTCGAAAGACTTTATATGTTGGCTAAAGTCCAGGTTTAGCAATTTTTCCCTTTCCTGCTCAATGTAAGCTGTGGTTTCGTCCCAAAATTCCAAAAGTTCCTGTTTGGTGCTTATGTTTTTTTCTCCGGTAAAGTAGGGCAGTTTTTCAATGTGTCTCCATTGTCCGGTAGTAAGGCCTTCCACACCATAGAAAGCAATGCTTACTACTTCCATTGCCAGTTCGGCAAAAGTCCTCATGCCTCCAACAGAGAATTCAAAAAGGTCTTTTTCAGGGAAAGCTTCTATGATTTTACGTGTAAGTGCACGGTGTCCTTTCCAGTGTTCTAAGAACTGCTGTGATGTAATTACAGAATTGGTTGTCGTTGTCATAACTGATGATTTTTATATTATGAAGCAAAGTTATTTTGACGTTGTGACAACCCTATGTCAGTAGTGAAATAAAAAAAATAAATTAATTTTAGGATATGAAAGCACATCACTACAATACCCGACTGGAATGGACAGGGAATACAGGAAACGGAACTAAAAATTATGCGTCCTATACCCGTGATTATGATATCTCTGCAAAAGGGAAATCTGTTATTAAAGGTTCGTCAGATCCTGCATTTAGGGGAGATAGTTCAAGGTATAACCCTGAAGAGATGCTTTTGGCTTCGCTATCTTCCTGCCACATGCTTTGGTACCTGCATTTGTGTTCTGAAGCCGGAGTTATAGTTGTGAGTTATACAGATGAGGCCTATGGGGAAATGGAAGAAACTGCAAATGGCTCAGGCAGGTTTACAAAAGTGATATTAAGGCCCAGTGTAGTTGTTGAAGATGAGAGTATGAAGGAAAAGGCAGATGAGCTTCATAAAAAAGCCAATGAAATGTGTTTTATAGCAAACTCTTGCAATTTTCCGGTATATCATGAGTCACAAAGCAGGGTATAATAAAACAGCAGCCTTTACCTTAATAAAAGCTGCTGAATAGATAAGCAAACGCGATTGGGTCAGATAATCATTATAGCGTCTGTTTAAATCACGAAGATGTTTAAAAGTGCTAATGTTAGGTTAAGCGCAACTGTTGCTATTAAGAAATTGAATACTACTTTTGGTTTCATTTGTGCCAGTACGGCACCGTTAAATCCTGAACAGAAAATTGTTATTAAAAACAATTGTACCATTTGTGCTATAGAGGTTCCGTTTTGTAATACAAACATGGCTGCGATACCACCCAAACAACTTTGTCCTAAAATTGCGATAGTGTTAAAGCCCATAAATCCTTTTGTGTAGCTGTTTAAATATTTATCATAAGTACTCATACCGGTAATGTTTTAAATTTATAGTACAAATTTAAGTTGCTGGTATTGCCTATTTTATGATAAAAATCATATTCCGTAAATTATTATTACAGTATAATTAATGGTAATAAAAAAGCCGCTTATTAAGCGGCTTATAATTATTTATTTTCTTCCGGATGTGTTTCATACAGTTCGGTCTCAAATACTTTTTGAGCCTCAAGTGACGGATCAAACTCGCCTTCCCATTTGGCAATAACTGCCGAAGCCAGACAGTTACCTACCACATTAATGGATGTACGTGCCATATCCATAAGCTCGTCGATACCTAATATTATAAATATAGGCCATACAGGCAGGTTAAACGATGCCGCCGTACCCATAAGTATTACAAGGGAGGCTCTTGGTATACCGGCAACTCCTTTACTGGTTACCATAAGGGTAAACACCATTATTAACTGTTGGCCAAGGCTAAGGTCTATACCAGCAGCCTGTGCCACAAATATACTGGCTAATGATAAGTATAACGTAGTTCCGTCAAGGTTAAAGCTGTAACCCATAGGCATAACAAACGAGACGATTTTTCTTGGCACGCCTATACTTTCCATAGCTTCCATAGCGCGGGGTAAAGCAGCTTCTGAGCTGGTTGTAGCAAACGCAATAGAAACCGGTTCGCCTATAGCCTTAATAAAAGTGCGTATAGGTAGTTTTATGATAAGTGCTATTGGTAAGAATACGACCAATACAAAAACCAAAAGGGCACCATATAAGGTTAGCAATAGTTTTAGTAACGGAACCAGAACACTAAGTCCCATATGCCCTACAGTATATGCCATGGCAGCACCTACACCAATAGGAGCAAAGTACATTACTATATTGGTAAACTTAAACATTACCTCACTAAGGCTCTGGGTAAAGTCTACCATTACTTTACGTTTCTTTTCCGGAACCATAATAAGGGCTATACCAAAAATAACGCTGAAAACCACTATTTGCAGTACTTCTCCTTCTGCCATTGATTTGGCAATGTTTTCAGGAAAAATATGAAGGATTATCTGTTGCCATGTTTGAGGTTCTGCTGCTTTTAGGGTTTCGTGCATAGCCGCAGGCTGATCTATACCTTCTCCGGCTTTAGTAAGGTTTATGGCTACAAGGCCTATAAATAATGCCAATGTAGTAACTATTTCAAAATACAGGAGTGATTTCCAGCCCATACGGCCTACCTGTTTAATGTTACTGTGCCCGGCAATACCATATACAAGAGTGGCAAAAATTAATGGGCCAACTATGGTTTTAATAAGTTTAAGGAATATTTTGCTCAGTACCTGAAGGTTTTGACCTACTTCAGGCCATTGATGCCCTATTGAAGCACCTATAACAAGACAAACCAGTATCCATGTTGTTAGGGAACGCTTTTTTATGGCAAAGAATGTTAGTCCTAAAACCGACAACCACTTAAATATTTCTAATACGATTTCGGGAATTGCAGATGTCACATAATTTACCGCTAGTAAAATAGCAGTTAAAGAGACAGCAGTAAACACGAAATAGTTAATAAACCTTGACTTCATATAGTAGTTTTAGCTGATTTTCCTTTAAAAGAAGGAAATTACAGAATGATTATTAATGCGCGGTAAAAATAAATGAAAAATAACTTTTTTGCCTAATAAACGCGGTTCTTTTCAAAGAAACACACAATTTTAGGCGTTTACAACCTTGTCAACGTAATTGTCAACACAAAAAGAGTCCTCATTAAGAACTTATTATTACATTTGCATAGCTAAAAAAAATCAAAAAAGTATTGCACTTACGTGCCTTTTTTTAAAACAAACTAGCTAAACACGCACTTTCATAGTGGTAGTGATTACAGTGCGATGTTTCTTTTGAACCTTACGGCCTTGCCGTAAGGTTTTTCATTTTATAGTTTTATCACTTCTTCTTTAGTCGTAATATAAATAATATCTCCTTCCAGAGGTTCTATTATATAGGTTCCTGTAAACTCTCCAAAGGCAGGTAAAATCATTTGGTTTTTATTCCTGAAAAAACACGGTAGTCTTAAAAATTGCCTTCCCAAACCCTGTAATCGAACTGCCGGATGTACATGCCCCGAAAGATTGAAAAATCCTTCCCTGTTTTCCGGATGATGCGTTAATAAAAAACCATCTAATATCCATTCACTATGAATAGCAATGTTGAGTTCTTCATATTTATGTGGGGATATTATATCATGATTTCCGGCGATAAGTATTAGGGGGATCCCGGTATTATTGACCCATTGTTCAAACAGTATCCATTCTTTATTAAGACTACTGTGAAAAAGGTCTCCCAAAAAGCAGATGCTTTCCGGTTCAAAATGTTTTACAACGGCATCAAGTTTTTTAAAGTTCTGTAGTATTGCATTATTAGGTATTGCCGAACCATGTTTCCGGAAATGGGAAACTTTACCTAAATGCACATCCGATAAGAGTAACATTTTTTTGTCAGTCCAGTATAATGCCCCTGTATTGTGGAGTATAAATGTTTTGTTGGTTATTTCAATTTCTAAAGTCATGTGTTTGTATCAAAATCTATTTCATATACGATGCTGTCATCCTTTTAATCCTGTCGGCAAGAGTTTCGCTGGAAAGCCTTTCCCTTAGCCTGTCGGTTATAATAGGAAAACTGAAAGGTGTAGGCTTTTCACACTGTTTCCATACTGTTGTTTGTTGCTGTATCCTTTCTAAAGCTAAGAGAAGACGGCCTTCTTCTAATTGATGTTCAAATGTTTCTCTATAAGCCTGAAGTAATAAGAGGTTATCAGGTTCATGGTCTTTAAATACTTCAAAAATTAGCTGAGAGCTGCTTTGCAGATGTTTTGTTTTTACCACTTTTCCGGGGTAACCGGTAAAAACCAATCCGCTTATTACAGCAATGTCCCTGAATTTTCGCCTTGCCATTTCGGTAGCGTTAAGACTCTGCTGCAAATCATAATGCAAATGCTGTGGGGTAAAAAGATCATTATCCAACACCTGCTGCATATCAATTTCTTTATCAGAAAGCAGTTCAAAACCGTAATCATTATAAGCAAGCGAAAAAGTAATGGGAGAGAGCAGGCTTATACGATAGGCCAGCAAACTTGCCAAGGCTTCATGTACATAACGGCCTTCAAAAGGATAAAAAATAGCATGATAACCCTCACGTGTTTTAAAGGTCTCGATTAAGAATTCGCTGTCGTTAGGTACTATGGATTCCTTTCGCTGCCGTTTAAAAACGGGGGCTAGTGCTTTTAATTCGGCTGACATTTTTTTGGTGTTGGCAGCATAAAGCTCTTCACGAAGAAGTTCGCTCATTTGCGCCGAAAGTGTCATACGACCTCCCATCCAACTGGCGTGCTGTGCTTTTGCAGACGGATTGGCACGCCGTACCAATACCTCCATATTTTTTGTGCGGTACAACTCCAGTTTTCTTCCTGCAAAGATGAATACATCTCCCGGTTTGAGTTTAGAGATAAACCATTCTTCTATATTGCCTATATAACCGCCACCCATGTATTTTACATTCATAACGGCATCGCCCACTATAGTACCTATTTGCATGCGGTGTCTCAGCGCAATTGCCCTGCTGTTTACCTTAAACTTACCGTCGTCTTCAATTTCTACTTTTTTATACTCATCATAGGCTTGCAGGCTCTGGCTTCCCCTTGTTATAAAATTGAGTATCCATTGCCATTCATCTTCTGTCATTGCCTGATAGCAAAAGGTACTTTTAACTTCGTTGTAAATCTGCTTTGGATAAAACCCGTCGGATACAGCCAACGTTACCAGATATTGTACCAGTACATCCCAACTGTTAAGATAGGGGATACGGTCTTCTACCACAGTTTCTTTTACGGCTCGCCGCAGGGGTGATGCTTCTACCAATTCCAATGCATGAGTGGCAAGAAAATAAATATTGCTTTCTTCTCCAGGTCTATGGCCGCTACGGCCGGCACGTTGCAGGAATCGTGCAACACCTTTAGGCCCACCAATCTGTATAACAGTTTCTACCGGAGCAAAATCGACACCCAAGTCAAGGCTTGAGGTACAAACAACCGCCTTGAGCTGTTCATCTCTTATGGCCTGTTCTACCCATTGCCTTGTTTCCCGGGAGATGCTACCGTGATGCATTGCCATTTCTCCGGCAAATTCAGGATATTTTTCCAATAGTGCCTGATACCATATTTCGCACTGTGCACGCACATTGGTAAATACAAGTGTGGTACGGCTCTTTTTTATGATTTGTGCCACCTCGTCTATAAGGTGTAGCCCCATATGCCCGCGCCACGGATAGGAATCCATTTTATCAGGGATTATGGAATGCACATTAATCTTTTTATTGATATAGGCTCTTATCATCACTGATTTTTCCAGTTGCTGAGATTCTGGCCCTAACAAAACTTGCATCGCCTGATGCAGGTTGCCTATAGTGGCCGAGATGCCCCAAATACGCATGGCGGGGGCAATGGTTTTAAGTCGGGAAAGTGCCAGTTCCGTCTGTACACCTCGTTTTGAGCCCAATAGTTCGTGCCACTCATCTATTACTATAGCCAAGCAACTCTTAAAAAGATTTTCATATCCTTTTGAGGCCAGCATGAGCTGCATGCTTTCGGGAGTTGTAATAAGTAAATCGGGCATCTTGTTTTTTTGTTTGGCCCTTTCTGCCGATGAGGTATCCCCGGTTCGTATGCCCACGGTAAGTTTAAGGTCAAGATCGTTTATTACCCTTTCTGCCGCCTGTTTTATTTCTGTAGACAGTGCGCGTAGTGGGGTGATCCATATTGCTTTTAATCCTAGTTTGTGTTTGGTTTTATAATCAGGGTTCTTTTGTATGTAATCTAAAACAATGGGAATCCACAGGGCATAGGTCTTTCCGCTGCCGGTAGGGGCATTAAGCAGTCCGTTCTTTCCCTGTAGAAATGCTGTCCAGGTTTGGGCTTGAAACGGAAACGGCTTCCAGCCCTTCTGTTCAAACCACTGGTTAGCCAAATCAAAAAGCTGCTCCCTGTTCATTACTTAGGTATCATGTTTTTTAAATCGTCTATAGTATTGGCTTCCTCAATGGTTTTGTCATGCCTCCATCGCAGTATTCTCGGAAAACGTGTAGCCACACCGCTTTTATGCCGCCCTGAAAAAGCAATACCCTCAAAGCCTATTTCAAAAACCAGTTTTGGTGTAACACTTCGCACGGGCCCAAACCGTTCCAACGTATTCTTTTTAATATAATCATCCACCATACGGAATTCGGCATCGGTTAATCCGGAATAGGCTTTTGCAAAGGTTACCAGTTCTTTTTCACCTTCCTCATTCTCCTGCCAAAGGGCAAAAGTATAATCGGTAAAAAGGTTAGAGCGCCTTCCGTGCCCCCTCATGGCATAGGTAAGTACGGCATCTATAGCGAAAGGATCGAGTTTCCACTTCCACCAATCGCCTTTTTTTCGTCCTACCAGATAAGGAGAATAGTTACGTTTAAACATAAGCCCTTCGCTGCGCAGTTCACGTGCTTTTTCTTTTTCATGGATGGCGGCATCCCACATTTGTAGTTGTATTCTTTCTGATAAGTGTAATGGAAGACCATAACTTTTTACCTTTTCAAAAAGTTGCTCCAGTAATTTTCTTCTCTCAATATAAGGCAGTTCGCGAATGTCTTCACCGTTCCACTCTAAAATATCGTAAGCCTTAATTATAACTGGTGTCTTTTTCAATAATGCTGCCGAAACATTCTTTCGCCCTATTCTGGTTTGCAAATCATAAAATGAACCTATTTTTTCATCTATAAAGGGGAGTATTTCACCATCCAGTACTGTTCCGTCAGGAATAACACCCAAAAACATATTGAATTCAGGGTATTTATCCGTTACCAGTTCTTCACCCCGGCTCCATATATAAAGCTGCCCGCCGCGAATGATGGTTTGTGAGCGTATGCCATCCCACTTGTGTTCGGCACTCCATTCTAAAGGGTTGCCCAGCTCATGCGGTTCATTTTCTATGGCATAAGCCAGATAGAAAGGATAGGGCTTAGAAGCCATGTCCTGTGCCTTCTCTTCCAGTACAAGTTTTTTAAAGCTTATTTTTCCCGGATTCCAGTCGCCCATAAGTTTATGGGCAAGTATATCCTCATCAAGGCATGTTACCTTAGCAAGTGCCCTTGTCATTAGTTTTTGACTTACGCCAATGCGAAAACTTCCTGTAATGAGCTTGGTAAAAACAAACCTTTCATAATAGTTAAGCGCCAGCCAATTGCTGTGCAGGTATTGTTTTTTCTCCTCTTCAGTCTTTTTCTTTAGGGCGATAATTTCCTCAATAAATTCGGTGAGGCTTTTATCCGACTGGTTTTTTGAAGTGGGAATCACCAAGGCTATAGTCTCAGCCAAATCGCCCACAATGTGATAAGATTCCTCAAACAACCATAATGGTATATTAGCCAGTTCGGCAGCCCAAAGGCGAAGTAATGTAGTATTAACCGGACGAGGAGGCCTGCGGTGGGAAAGTATGGCTATCGTCCAAACCTTATCGGTATCTTTAGCATGACGAAAGTATTCGGTTAGGGCATCTACCTTAACCGATGTTTTGTTAGAACTGTCTAAAGCTTTTATAAGTTCGGCAAAGTTCTTCATGATTCCCCTCCTTCCGCGTCATTCGGTTTTGTTTCCGTTTCATCGGTCTCTCCTTCATATTGGGTGTGTTCTGTGCGGGCATCATAACCCTGTTCCCTCAGGTAAGTCGAGAAAATATCACTGTAACCGTGAGTAGATATAATTTTTTCTGCTCCTGTAGCCTTAATACTTTCCAACAGGCCTTCCCAGTCGCAATGATCGCTAAGTACAAAACCCTTATCTATTGCTCTTCGCCTGCGTGCCCCTCGAAAGGCCATCCATCCACTTGCCGACCCGGTAACGAAAGGTGTCATTTTTCGTATCCATACACTACCATGTGCACTGGGTGGAGCAATAACAATATTGCCAGCTATCTCTTCTTTTTTTGTGTCTCGGGTTATCACTGTAGTTTCGGGTAAATCGGTTATGTTTCGAATAATTTCCGTCATGTTCTCCACAGCGCCGTGAGTATATATCTTTCCGATATCTGTATCCAGGTGTTTAAGCAATCGTTGTGCCTTGCCTAATGTATACCCAAAAAGCACCGATGTTTTTCCTTCTGCCTTATTTTGTGCCCACCATGTGTTTATCTCATCCATTACTTCCTGTTGTGGCAACCATTTAAAGGCAGGTAACCCAAAAGTACACTCGGTAATAAAAGTGTGGCATTTTACAACTTCATAAGGAGTTGAAAGTCCGTCGTCCTCGGTTTTGTAATCTCCCGTAAAAACCCATACTTCCCCTTTGTATTCTACCCTAACCTGAGCGCTGCCCACAATATGCCCTGCAGGGTGTAGGGAGAACTTCACTCCGTTTATGGTAAAAGTCTCATTCCAGTCTTTTCCGGTAACGGTAATGTCGCCCAAACGGTGTTTAATTATAGGAACATTAAGATGGTGTGTAATATAGTTTTTATGTCCCCATCGGGCATGGTCGCTGTGTCCGTGTGTAATAATGGCATTATTTACCGGACGCCACGGGTCAAGGTATACGTTAGCCTGCGAACAGTAAATACCTTTATCGTTAAAAGCCAGAAGGGGTTGCTTCATAATAATTTTTCGGAATTTAAAGCTTAAATTTAACTCAGGAATGCCTAAAACAAAAGGCATTTCGAACAAGTTTAACTTTTGTTGAATGGTCTCATTAACAAATTGTTGACTCAATATTTGATTAATCAGGTATATGCCTTACATTTGGAGCAGCTATAAAAAGACACATATGAGATTTTACGTTAGGATCATTTTGTTCCTGATGCTTTTCTTCATTTCCTGTAAAACAGACACCAACGAAAATATTGATTTGCCCGACACTACCACACCCGGCATTTCGTTAACCGATCTTGGAAACGAACAATGGCGAATGGGTAATTATCAGGAGGCGCTTAAATACTTTACCGAAGCCTACAAACAGGTAAAGCAAAACGGAGACGAAGAGCAGATGGCAACCCTGCTTAATAACCTGGGGCTTGTACACTGGCGGCTGGAAGATAACGATGCGGCTATGGAGTGCTATAATGAAGCGGCACAACTGGCCGAGAAGCTTAAATTGCCCCGCCTTTTAGGTTTAACTTACACAAACAGGGCACTTATACTTAAGGAGAAACGCAAGTTTGACCAAGCATTTGAGTTTAATAATAAGGCCATAGCGATTTCTATCGAATTAAAGGAACCGCGTGACCTCGCTATTGCCTATAACAATCAGGGGCAGATATACCGTTATAACGACCAGCTGGACCCTGCACTTAAGTATTACAAACTTTCGCTGGATGAATGCCTTCAAAACGAATACCGCGAAGGTATGGCGACGGCCTATCAAAACCTTAGTACGGTTTATGCCTTAAAGGGCGATAAAGAACAAGCCTTTTATAATGCCCGCAAAGGTCTTGCGATTAGCCTTAAGTTAAACAGTAAGGTACGCACCAGTGAAGCCTATTATGAACTTTCCCGTAATCATGAACGCTTTAACAGGCCTGATTCGGCATTGTATTACCTAAAGAAGCATTACGAATGGGAGAGTGAAATACTGGAGTCTAATCAAAAAGAGATTCTTTCGCGCTATCAGGCAGGTATGGGGGTAAAAGTAAAGAACCTGCGAATAGAAAACCTGCAGCATGAAAGAGCCATTGCCGCAAACCGACTTTGGTTTATAGGTATAGGCATTTTTATAGTATTATTATTTGTAGCATTTTTTATATACCGCTATCTGTACAAGCTTAAATTTAAAAGGCAGCAGTTAGAGAAAGACCTTTATAATACCCAAAAAATTATAGAGGTAAAGGAAGTAGAACTTAAAACATATATTCTGGATTTGTCAAAAAAGAACTCAATAATTAACCGACTTCAGGATGAAAACAGTAAGGAGGTTATACGGGAAGAGGCTACCGAAGAAGAGGTAGCACGTCTTTTAGAGCAAAAAATACTTACCGATGAGGACTGGGAGAAATTTAAGGTGCGCTTTAACTCTATTTATCCCGATTTCTTTTCACGTATTAAGGACAGCAAAATTAACCTGACTGAAGCCGAAATACGCATCATGGTGCTGATGCGCCTGGAGCTTAACGGAAAGGACATGGCAAACATACTGGGCATATCGCCGCAGAGTGTAAGGGTGTGCAAAATGCGCCTTAAGAAAAAGCTGCCTAAAGAATGCTACGAGTCGGTAGAGGAATTTTTACAGTATTTGATAAACTGATTTTATTCGCCCAACTCAGGGTGTTCCAGTAAATAATCCTTAAGCATATTGTCCAGCGTTTCGTAGTATTTGAACAGTGTGCCTGCATCTACTTCCGGATGTTCCATTGCGGGAATAGTGTCCTGTACTTCATCCAGATAATCGGATAATTCCGGGTATTTTTCCTGAATAAGTACCGTTATCTTGAATATTTTTTCGGTTATTTCCTTTTTTGTTTCCATAAATTGAGGGATTAAACAATAAAATTACTAAAAAATAATTGCTTGTTTTTCAGGTAGTTGATTTAATTTTTAGTTAAAAAACTATGCAAGCATCCTATTTCGGCACGATACTTGGCTACGTCTTTATAAAACCGCGCTGTTTTTTAGAAATGAGAAATAGCCCTAAACTTAAAGATTATGAAGACACTTAGAATTTTACTCGTTGGGATGTTATTATTGACAGGTGCTTTTGCAAAAGCACAGGTATCTGTAAGTGTAAGAATGAATATAGGTACCCCGCCGCCACCTCCTGCACCTGTAGTTTGGGTTCCGGCTACACATGTGGAAGCAAGGTACTACTACCTTCCTGAAATTAATGTGTACTACGACATGACCTCAAGAGATTATATTTATATAAACAATGGTGCCTGGGTGCGTACGGCTTATGTTCCTGTGGCTTACAGAAACTACGATTTTCACCGTTGCAACAAAGTAGTGGTTAATAACTATTACGGAAGAACGCCTTACACCTACTATAAACCTTATAAAGCTAAAAAGGTTAAACATGCAAAACACTACCATAACCAGCCGCGTAAAAGAGTGGCTCGATACTAATTGATACTTTATTAAAAACAAGAAACCGGCGATGAGCCGGTTTTTTTTATTAAAGAGGTCAATAATAGGCTGCTTATGTTTAAAATGTCAATTATATTTACATAATATGTTTTGCTCTAAAAAATATAATCTCTTTACGATTGGATAAATATTGTAGCTTTGAATTATTACTAAAGATTCATTAATACTATGGATAAAAAGCAAAGACTTTGGACTAGAGAAGAACTAATTCTTGCATTTAACTTATACCTAAAAATTGAATTTGGAAAAACTCATAAAACCAACTCTCAAGTTATAGAATTAGCCAATTTAATTAATAGGACTCCAAGTGCAGTAGGAATGAGATTAGGTAATTTTGCGAGTCTTGACCCGTATCATCAAAATCGTGGAGTTGGTGGTTTACAAAACACAGGAAAGCAAGTACAAGAAATTTGGGAAGAATTTGTAGACAATAAAGAGGAATTAATATATGAAAGTGAGCAAATTTTGGCTAAAAAGCAACATTCGACAATAGAAGAAAAATATAATTCCTTGCTTTTTGATATTAAAGATTTGAAAGGGGAGACAAAAATTAGAGCTGTCAAAACAAGGGTAAATCAATCTGTTTTTAGGGAGATGATAATGGCAAATTATACTTCGAAATGTGCAATAACAAACATTGATATTCCAGATTTGTTATTTGCTAGCCATATATTACCTTGGTCCAAGAATGAAGAAGAAAGATTGAATCCTGAGAATGGTATTTGTTTATCTGCATTATACGACAGAGCATTCGATAAAGGTTATATATCTTTTGATAAAAATCATAAAGTTTTGATTTCTTCCAGTTTAAAAAAGAAGGAGGGGTTTAGTTATTATCAAAATAATTTTGCTTCCATAGAAAATAAAAAGTTGAATACTCCTCTAAAATATTTCCCTAAAAAGGAATTCTTAGAATATCATAGAGATATGATTTTTGACAAAAAATGATACGCTTCAATTATTTATATCGAGACTTTAGTAATTATAAAAACTATGGAAGTGTAGTTTTAGGAAATCCTAATTGTATAAGTATAAGTGAAATTGATAGATTAATAAGAGAAAAGCTTATTGAAGGAGAGTTTTTTAATGCTGCTAAAATAGGATTACCAACATTGTTTTTTGAAATTTCAAATTGCGATGATCATGAACTCCATGAATTTTTGAATATTGAAATAGTTCATGAAACAGAATGTTTATGGACTATCGAGGAATTAATTTTACGACTCTCTAAGGATAATTAAATACAATTCTGCTCATCTAAGGAATAACTTTTTGTAAATATTTTTTTTCAATAGGAAAAAAGATTTGAATAATTAATTTTTTTGGGTGTACAATCTTGTTTTTTTGTTGATGCCCTAAAATTAACTCCTGATAACTCGAGCAAGATTAATTTTTGTAATTTAACCCCTGTAAAATTTAGGGGTATATGGAAAAAAAATTAGAAAAACGCTGGATTGTTGCCTTTTTAATAACCGCTGCGGTTGCCATAACCGGACTATTTTGGGAGCATGCCTCACCTACCGAAACTTCTTCACAATTTAACAGTACCAGTACTATAGTACCTGCCGATGTGGCCTGGTTGCTTACGGCTTCGTGCCTGGTATTGCTTATGACTCCCGGGCTGGCATTTTTCTACGGGGGGATGGTAGGTAAAAAGAATGTTATCTCTACCATGCTTAAAAGTTTTATATGCCTTGGGGTAATAAGCCTTTTATGGGTAGCTGTAGGTTTCAGCCTTTCTTTTGGCGAATCTATCGGAATAACTATAGACGGAGTGAAATATGGTATAATAGGTAACCCAACCGATTTTGCCTTTTTCGATTTAGTGGACGAACATCCGCATGCCCAAATGGCTTCAACAATACCATTTATATTATTTGCGCTCTTCCAGATGAAATTTGCAGTCATCACGCCCGCCATAATAACAGGTTCACTGGCAGAGCGCATTCGTTTTATATCATTCCTGTTGTTTATCTGTTTGTTCTGCTTGTGTATCTACACTCCGCTTTGCCACATGGTGTGGCACCCTAACGGACTGCTTGGTGCTTACTTTGGCGTTAAGGATTTTGCCGGAGGTACCGTAGTACATATGAGTGCCGGTTTTGCTGCAATTGCAGGGGTACTGGTATTGGGCAAACGTAAAAACGTGGAATACATTCCTACTAATATACCTTTTGTACTGTTGGGTACCGGTATGCTTTGGTTCGGGTGGTTTGGTTTTAATGCCGGGTCGGCACTGGCTGCAAACCATACAGCGGCTATGGCATTTGCCACAACTACTATTGCATCGGCTTCGGCGATGCTTACCTGGGCTTTTTTCGACAGACTTAACGGCAGAAAGGTTTCTGCTTTAGGATGCTGCATTGGTGCGGTTGTGGGTCTTGTTGCCATTACGCCTGCTGCCGGGTTTGTATCTATCCCAAAAAGTATATTCTTTGGCTTTGCTGCTTCAATAGTTTCTAATGTAATGGTACACTGGAAACAGCTTAAAAAAATAGACGATACCCTGGATGTATTTGCCTGCCACGGTGTGGGCGGCATTATGGGTATGATACTTACGGCTATTTTTGCCGAAGGTGAAAACGCGAGTCTGCTGCATGGTGGCTGGGGAGTATTTGCCCATCACATGATAGCTTTAGTGCTTGTGGCAGTTTTCTCTTTCTTTGGTGCTATGGTGTTGTACAAGTTTACCAACCTGTTTATACCGCTTCGTGTTTCGGAGGAATCAGAACAGCTTGGGCTTGACCTTTCACAGCATAACGAAACGCTTTCGTAATTATGTGGTAAACTTTGGTAACTTTGTGTCACTAATACAATGACATGACTATACAAACGAACCCAAAGAACGTTAAGATACTTCATATAGACAGCAACAACCCTATTTTGTGGGAGCAGCTGGAACAGGCGGGATTTGAAAACCATGCCGATTACAAATCGACCAAAGAAGAAGTGGAAGCAAAAATCCATGAGTATAATGGTATTGTAATCCGTAGTCGTTTTGATATAGATAAAACTTTTCTGAACAAAGCGACAAAGCTTCAGTTCATTGCCCGTGTAGGAGCCGGACTGGAAAGTATTGACTGTGATTATGCCGAATCTAAAGGTATTCATCTTATTGCTGCACCCGAAGGGAACCGCAATGCCGTCGGGGAGCAGGCTTTGGGGATGCTATTGTCTTTGTTTAATAACCTTAACCGTGCCGACAGGGAAATACGTTCGGGCAAATGGATAAGGGAGGGTAACCGTGGTCATGAGCTTGACGGAAAAACCGTAGGTATTATAGGTTATGGTAATATGGGTAAATCGTTTGCCAAAAAGCTTCGTGGTTTTGATGTTGAGGTACTGTGTTATGATATAAAACCAATGGTAGGTGATGCGAATGCCAAACAGGTTTCGCTCGAAGAACTCCAACAGAAAGCAGATGTACTTAGCTTACACACTCCCTGGACTCCCGAAACAAATAAAATGGTTAATACCGACTTTATAAATGCATTTGCCAAACCGTTTTGGCTGATCAATACGGCCCGCGGAAAAAGTGTAGTTACTCACGATTTAGCTGAGGCGCTAAAAAGTGGTAAAATACTGGGCGCAGCGCTGGATGTGTTGGAGTATGAAAAGTCTTCTTTTGAGCATTTGTTTACCGATGACGCAATTCCCGAAGCATTTCAGTACCTGTTGGATGCTGATAATGTGTTACTGTCGCCTCATATTGCAGGATGGACTTTTGAAAGCCATGAGAAACTGGCGCAGGTAATAGTGGATAAGATTAAGGCAGTGTATTTTGGTAGTGCCGACACCAATGAAGAGGAGAAGCGCGTTACCGGAATAGGCGGGGTTTTCTTTAAGAGTGAAAATCCGGATGCGCTTAAAGACTGGTATAAAAAACACTTGGGACTGGCTACCGATAATTACGGATGGACATTTTGGTGGAAAGACAAAGAAGGAAATGATGCCTGTACGCAATGGTCACCTTTTGCTGCCGACACCAAATACTTTGAGCCTTCGCAAAAACAGTTTATGCAAAACTTCAGGGTTCACGATTTAGACAGCCTTATAATTAAGCTGAAAGAAGAAGGTGTAACACTTGTTGGTGAGCCTGAAGCTTATGATTATGGCAAGTTTGCCTGGATACTGGACGTGGAAGGTAATAAGATAGAATTATGGGAACCCGTAGATAAGGCGTTTTTATAACAAAATATTTTTTTGTTGTAGAAATATCATAATAATTGCTAAATTCGGCACTTAAACCAATAACAACAAATTATTATGATTCAATGGTATTTAAAAGTAGTTAGGGATAACTATGCAAATTTTGAAGGAAGAGCCAGGAGAAGTGAGTACTGGTATTACACATTAATGAATATTCTTATTATATTTACTCTGGCTATTCTAACGATGGTTTCCTCCATTTTCACGTTTGTTTATGCAATATATGCTCTTGGAGTTATTATCCCGGGGCTTGCTGTAGCAGTAAGAAGGCTTCATGATATAAACAAGAGTGGATGGTTTATTTTAGTAGGTTTAATTCCTGTAATTGGAAGTATATGGTTGCTAGTATTATTTGCTACTGAAGGCGACCGTGGAGATAACCAATATGGTGCAGATCCAAAAAATCCTTATAACGAAATGAACGAAATAGGAGAACAACAAGCATAATTAAAAAAAGCCTTCTGAAAAGAAGGCTTTTTTATTAATGTTCGTCTTTTTCGGCAAGCTTGCGCTCCAGTTCTGCCTGAAACTCTTCCATTACCGGTTTTACAGTACTTTCAGGAAGATCGGCAATCCTTATGTACATCAGTCCGTCAATCGCGTTATTAAACAAAGGATCTACATTAAAGGCAACAACCTTTGCGTTTTGCTTAATATATTTTTTAATAAGCACAGGTAAACGCAGGTTCCCCGGTTCTACTTCTTCAATAATCTTGTCAAACTTATTAAGGTCAGATTCCGTTTCATTAAATACAAAGTCTTTATCTGCATCCTTAAGTTTTACCTTATATTCCTTTTTAGGGTGTATGTATTGAGCAATGTATGGATCATAATAATGAGACTTCATAAACTCAATCATCAGTGACTTAGAAAATTCAGAGAACTGGTTACTTATGCTTACACCTCCTATAAGATATTTATGTTCAGGATAGCGCAGTGTAGTGTGTACAATACCTTTCCATAAAAGGAATAGTGGCATTGGTTTTTGCTGATAGCTTTTTATAATAAATGCCCTTCCCATTTCAATGGATTTAGACATCATATCATACAGTTCCGGTTCAAAACGGAAAAGATCATGCAGATAGAAACCGTCTATACCATATTTGGTGTAAATTTCTGTTCCAAGTCCCATTCGGTAAGCGCCGGCAATGCATTTTGCCTCTTCGTCCCAAAGGAACATATGATGATAATATTTGTCGTATTTATCTAAGTCCAGCGACTCGTTAGTCCCTTCGCCTACTTCCCTAAAGGTAATTTCCCTTAGTCGGCCTATTTCGTGGAGTACATTAGGAATCTTATCTGCCGATACAAAGAATACTTCATAATTTTTACTTTGCAGCAGCCTGTAATCGCCTTTACGAAGTTGTTTTATTTCAGAGAGTATCTGGTTAAGGTTAGATGGCGCAGCAATTTCCTTAGGGCTTCTCGGTATCTTTAGGTTAAGGTTAGAAGTATCTATAAGCTTCGTTCCTTTTTCGAAAGGATTGGCAAGCATATAAGTTTTTCTTCTAAGGAACTCTGAGTAGGCTTCTACAGTCTCATACTCGTTTTGTTCGGCAACCGAAATAGGTTTGCCTATCCTTACCTTAATAACGCGGTCTTTTTGTGTAAGCAATTCGCTTGGCAGTTTGGCGGTACGCAGGGTATCGCTCATTTTAGAAAGCCAATAGAACAATGTGCTGTTTTTTGCGTGAAAATAAATGGGTACTACCGGAACCTTCGCCTTCTTTATAAGCTTTATAGCTCCTTCTTCCCATGGCCTGTCTACTAAAAGCCTCCCGTCTTTATAGGTAGAAACCTCACCGGCAGGGAAAATTCCTAACGGTTTATTTTCACTTAAATGCCTTAAAGCATCCTTTATTCCCGCTACGCTCGACTTCGCATCCTTATGTGTTTCAAACGGATTTACCGGCATTACATAAGGTTTTAGCGGTTCTATACGGTGCAGTAAAAAATTTGCAATAATTTTAAAGTTAGGGTCTTTTTCAACCATAAGTTTTAAAAGCAGTATGCCGTCTATACCTCCCAGCGGGTGGTTAGATACGGTTATATAAGGACCTTCTTTAGGAATACGTTTTAAATCTTCTTCAGGGATTTCAAATTTGATCTGAAATTCATCCAATACAGAGTTCAGGAATTCAATATCGCTAAGATGCTTGTTCCTGTCGTATATTTTGTTTAAGGTAGATATTTTTAAAACTTTCATCAGCAACCAGCCAGAAAAAGTTCCTAAAAAACCATATTTATCAGTCTTAATTGCTTTCGCAACTTCTTTAGGGGTAACTAAGCTCATCTACATTATAGTGTTTCGGCAAGAAACAAAGATAACAATTCTTAACAAACGGGGGGTGCGATTAACATTTTTAGGTTCTTTAACTATGACTTTTTTTATATTTTACTGATAATAAGTTGTTTATAATGTGAGAGATGCCTTATTATTATATTAGTCCTTTTTTGGTTACTTTTGAGGCAATAAAAAAAGGAAAATGAGGATTATATCATATAATGTAAACGGTATACGAGCGGCATTTACTAAAGGATTTATGGAATGGCTAACACAGGCCAACCCCGATATTATTTGCCTACAGGAGATAAAAGCAACACACGATCAGGTAGACGTACAGCAAATTGAGGCTGCCGGATACCCTTACCATTACTGGTTTTCAGCGCAAAAAAAAGGATATAGCGGTGTAGCCATATTCTCTAAACATAAACCAAACAATGTGGTATATGGTACAGGAATTGATTATATGGACTTTGAAGGCCGAAACATAAGGCTGGATTTTGATACCTTTTCTGTAATGAGCCTTTACCTTCCGTCCGGTACTAATATCGACAGGCTGGAGCATAAATTTCAGTACATGCGCGATTTTCATAATTACATAGACAATCTGAAAAAAGAGATACCAAACCTTATTATTTGCGGGGACTATAATATTTGTCACGAAGCGATAGATATTCACGATCCTATCCGCAATGCAAAGGTTTCCGGATTCCTTCCGGAAGAAAGGGC
Source organism: Flavobacterium alkalisoli (assembly GCF_008000935.1). NCBI lineage: Bacteria > Pseudomonadati > Bacteroidota > Flavobacteriia > Flavobacteriales > Flavobacteriaceae > Flavobacterium > Flavobacterium alkalisoli. Next base: position 702,166 of record NZ_CP042831.1, on the reverse strand, counting down.
TTGGCTGGATGCCTTTATTAAAAACGGATTTATAGATACTTTCCGTCATTTTAATAAAGACCCGCACCATTACAGCTGGTGGAGTTACAGGGCAAATGCCCGTAACAATAATAAGGGGTGGCGTATTGACTATGCTCTGGCTACCGAAGCGATGAAGGACAGACTTACAAGGGCAGTTATATTGCCGGAAGCGAAACACAGCGACCATTGCCCTGTTTTGGTTGAATTTGAATAACCTGATTAATTACTAAACATAGATTACACAAACATGGTAAAAAAAATTTCCGTTGGATTTTTAGCATTAGCTTTAATGACATCCTGCGTTTCCAAGAAGGTTTATACCGATCTTGAAACCAAATATGCCGACCTTAAAAAGGAAAACCGCGCACTGGCCGATGAGAACAGTACGCTTGAACAGGAAAAGAATCAGTTGGATTTGCAGTCTAAAGACCTGCAGTCGCAACTGGATAAGCTTAAACAGGAAAGAGATAAGCTTTCTGCAGATTACACTGCCACTAAAAACAACCTTGATAACCTTAAGGCTTCTTACAGTGCGCTTGAAAAAAACAGTAGTGAAGCGCTGGACAGCAACATGAAGAAAAACAGGGAGCTGCTTGCACAACTTGAAGCTAAGGAAAAAGCACTTGCTGCAGAACAGGAGAGGCTTAACAAGCTTAAGGAAGAGTTACAGGACAGGTCTCAGCGTGTAGATGAGCTTGAAGGTATGATTGCTGCACAGCAGGAAGGCCTGCAAAGGCTTAAGGAAACACTTTCAAGAGCGCTTAACGGGTTTGAAGGTAAAGGTTTAACCATAGAGCACAAAAACGGTAAGGTTTATGTTTCTATGGAAAACAAGCTTTTATTTAATTCCGGTAGCTGGACAGTAGGAACAGAAGGTAAAAAAGCTGTAAGCGAGGTAGCTAAGGTATTGGCAGACAATCCTGATATTGCGGTGCTTATAGAAGGACATACCGATAATGTTCCTTACAACGGTTCCGGTCAGATTGAAAGTAACTGGGATCTTTCTACAAAACGTGCTACTGCCATTGTAAACATAATTCGTGAGAATAAAGGTGTAGATCCTAAAAACCTTACGGCAGCCGGTAGAGGTGAATTTGCTCCTATAGCAGATAACGATACGGCTGAAGGAAAATCTAAAAACAGAAGGATAGAGATTATACTTACTCCTAAACTGGATGAGATTTCTAAAATGCTTAACGAGATATAATTAAGCTAATTTATATTTTATAAAAAAAGACTGTTACAGCAACTACTGTCATTTTGAGCGAAACGAAGTGGAGTCGAAAAATCTCAATTAGTCAAGAATAGAGATTTCTCCTATCGTCGAAATGACAAAAACTCTGTAACAGTCTTTTCTGTTTATTTTACAGACAATTTATAATTGTGTTTATAGCCGTTTTCATCGGTAAGGGCTAATACATATAAGCCCGATGATAACCCTGCAATATCAAGGGTATTAACGGTAGTATTCTCCAGTTTTTTGCTGATAAGCTGTTTACCACCCATGTCATAAACATATGCCTGGGCAAATCCTGACGATTGTGTATTACTTTCTATGGTAAGATAGTCCGTAGCCGGATTAGGGTAAATACTAAAAGCAGTACTGCTATAGTCATCAATGCCTAAATTAACATCTATTATTTTATAGATGTTCCCGCTCATACCTGTAATATATAGTTCGCCATCAGCATCTTCACCAAAAGTGGTAAAATTACTGCCATTAACGGTTTCAACCTCTGCCATTACTCCTTCTGTATCTATGGAACTAACTACATTAGAGCAAAAGTCGGTAAAAAAGTACAAGCCCTGCATTCCCGGATACATAGCCCCTCTGTAAACATATCCTCCTGTTACAGAGCAACCACCCGTTTCACTGTGAGTATATTGTGCATAGGGCATAGTGGTTCCGGTAATTCCCCCACATTGGCTCATGTCATATTCGGTATCACCTTCATAACAGCGCCATCCGTAGTTTAGTCCGGGAAGTGTACCATCTACCTTATTGATTTCCTCAATGTTATTCTGCCCCACATCAGCAATCCACAAATCTCCTGTAGCCGAATCAAAAGAAAATTTCCACGGATTCCTCAATCCGTAAGCCCAGATCTCTTCTACATTATCTGTCCCGGCATATGGGTTGTCATCGGGTATTGCATAAGTACCATCATCTAAAACATCAATACGAAGCAGTTTCCCTAAGTAGCTGGTTAAGGTTTGTGCATAGTTATTTGGGTCGCCTCCGCTACCTCCGTCGCCCATGGCGATGTATAGGTAACCGTCAGGTCCAAACTGCAGGCAACCGCCATTGTGGTTGGAGAAAGGCTGAGAAACAGTCAACATAATAATTTCACTATCCGGATCTGCAGTGTTTTCATCGGTATCACTAACATTAAAGCGTGAAATAACTGTTGCCCCACTGGTGTTGGTATAGTTTACATAAAAGTAACCGTTTGTGGCATAGTCAGGATGAAAAACCAATCCCAATAGGCCCCGTTCTCCTCCACTTGAAATAAGCCCGCTTATATTGAGAAAGGTAACAGGATTAGTATTCCCGTCTTCTATAAATTTGATTAATCCGCCCTGTTCTGCGATAAAAATACGGCCATCACCGGCGTTGGTTATTACTACAGGCGAATTAAACCCCGTAGCTACCTGTTCTAACAGTGGTATGGGCTGTGCAAAAACAGCCGTACCAAATAAAAACATCAGATAAGTAAGTAGTGTTTTCATAGCATAATTGTATTGGTTATGCTCTAAAGTTAAGAATAATAACCAATACAATTTACTGATTAACAAAATCTTATAGGTTATAAATCACTTTGTCCTTAGGATACCTTACTTTGTAGCTTATACGAAGTTTCTTACTCTCTCCCGGTTTTAAGCTAAGTTCCCAGGTTAACACACCCGTTTCCTTATTGATTTTTGCATGGTCGCTTTCCAGTAACTCAATTTCGATTTCCTTATCAGTACTAATAGGGTACTGGTCCTTAAGCATTAAGGCTATAGTTTCCTTCTTATTGTTTTTTACGGTAAGGTCGTAAGTAAAAGTCTGCTCTTTGTAAGAGGAAAGGAATTTAGATCCTGATTTATCTACTACCTTTTCTCTTTTTACAGACACTTTTTTGTCACGCCCCATGCTTAATCTAAGGGTATCGCTGGTGCTGTTAGGGTCTATGTAGGTTTTTCCGGCATACATACCCTCAAATATTATATTGGCTTCCCCGCTTAACAGATTGTATTTGGAGTAGTCTTCAATTTCTGCTAAAAGGAAAGTTTCTTTTTCCAGTTTAGGTACAGCGTAATGCCTGTATGAGGCAGGTAGTTTTATTTCCTTAAGGGTTACACTGTGCTTTTTACCGTTGCTTAAAATATCATAGGGCACATCGATATCAAAAGATACTGCGAGTTGATTTTCGTTTATGTCTACATATTTATTTATAGAAGATTCTCTTTTTTCATACATTGAAGCTGTTCCCGGAGTACCATTATCTGATGAAATATTTATACCAGGTACAGCTCCCTGTAAGTTATTTAAAACCTTTGCGTTTGCCCTGTCTTCAATGGCATAGCCTGAATTAAATCTCAGGAACCATGCACTTAGTATAGGGGCTTCATTGTTTTGATTAGGCTGTCCGCTTGATAAGGTGAGCTTAATCTTTTTCCAGTCGAGACCTGTTTTTTGTGTTATCTGTCCTTTGTAGAGCATATTGATAGGCTCAGAGATGTTATCTGCCCTTAAATCATAGAAAGGAACCCAAGAGGCAAGAGAGGAAAGGTAGCTTATGGATAGAGGGACATTACCGGCTGTTTCGTTCATTACCTGAAGCACCAGCTTGCCCGATGAGGTTTTTTCGGCTTTGTTGGTATTCACTTCCAGTTTCGTGTTTAGCCTGGCTATAGCGTCGTTTAATTTACGTTCTTTTTCGGTAAGGGTATTTATGGTGTTTGCGGTTTCGGTTCTTTTGGCTTTGTAGTAATCTACCATTTTCATCAGTTCGGTAACGCTAAGGCCCGAGTCCTGACCATATACCTGATTGTTCTTGTCCAATAGTTCCAGTGTTTTAACTTCCGAAACCCGTGCATTGGTAGTTTTGTCCAGTTCTTTTTTAAGTAATGCAATACTGTCACGCACCTGCTTAACGGCAGGGGAAGTCTCATCCGGTTCATATTCCGATATATAATCCCTTGTAAACTGTACCGAGAGTACAGTAAGGGTAGAGGGTGCGCCTATCTGAACTGTATTTTCGTTAAGGTAGTCGGCCACATTTTTAATTACAATTTCGCTGGTTCCCGCAGGCAGTTTTGCATTGGCCTTATGGGTTAGTTCGACACCGTTAAAGTATACTGTTGCCGACTCGGCTTCAGCATTTATAAATATGGGTTTTTGCGCCTGCGCCTGTAAGCACACAAAAAGTAAAAGGCAAAAAAGAGCTCTCATAACAACTTGTTTTATGTTTATTAGTATAGAGTACTAATAACGTAAAAAGGTTGGGAAGAGCATTTAAATTATTTAAAACCTTTAAACAATTTATTTAAAAAGCTTTCTGTTTCGATAGTGTCTATATCCATAGAGGTACTTTCCTTAAGGTTAAGCCTTTCTCTTGCAGGGCCTGTAACATTTATCTGTCCGCTTTGGCCTGTAGTGTCTGCCGGAGTTATAATTCCCCTGTTAACCATAAGTTTTTTAATGTAATTGTCGTGTGTAACGGCAAACTCTTTAAGATAACCTTCATTGTTAAAGCGCCACATGAATTTTTTAGGGCGGGGTACTATACTGGCAAGGTAGACGGACTCATCAAGGGTTAGCCCTATTGGTTGTTTCTGGAAGTAATATTGCGCTGCTTCGCCTATACCATAAACATTAGGCCCCCATTCTATAATGTTGAGGTATACCTCAAACATTCTTTCCTTACTGGCAATGCGGTTGTTTTCCAAAATGTATACCAACAGTATTTCCTCCAGTTTTCGTGACAGGGTCTTTTCACGGGTAAGGAAAACGTTCTTTACAAGCTGCATGCTTATGGTGCTGGCACCACGGGCAAACTTTTTGGTCTTTATGTTCTTAACAATACTTTGCTTGAATGCCTCGTTAATAAAACCTCTGTGATGAAAAAATGATGGATCTTCGCTGGTTAATACCGCATTTTTTAAATAGGCAGGGATAAGTTCATAAGGAGTGTAGTTAGGATTGTCCGGACCTACCAGGATAGGACGCTGCTGTATGCCATTGTCTACAGCCCTGTATACAAACGATGTATTAAGTTTGGCAAGATCGGCTTCGCCATATTTTTTGATACGGAAATCCTCTTTCTTAATGTTACTGTCAAAAACAATATCATCGGGTTTGTTTTTGTTGTACATAAAGTCGAGGTTATAGCTAAAGCTGCCCTCAGCTTCCATGCCTTCAAAATGCGTAAACAACCCGTTTGGTAATGAGTTTATAAAATCCTGAGCCAGCATTTTAGGTATACCTGCCTTAAACTGGTATACGGTATCTTTTTCAATGCTGTATCGTGCAAAAGGCTTAACCTTTATTTTGTTAAGCTCTAAGGTTGAGGTGCTGTCCAGTTCTATAAAATCAGGACCGAAAAGAAAATGGTAATCAAAACGGGCACTATTTATCACTACATCTTTTGTTGCAATTTTAGGATGGTTTACCATAAAGTTACCAATAGAAGCAAAACCGTCCATTCTGAACTCGTCTCCGCTAAGGTCTATGTTTTCTACATTAACCCTAATGGAATCAAATCCTGATTTTAAACCGAAACGTTCATCAAGGTAAGGTACTATAATCCTGCCTTTGCCCGGATTGTAAAATTTCAGGTCGGCCTGCCTGTCCCTTGGATCGGCAAATCCTTTTACTTCCCAGTTTTGTACAAGGCTGTCAGACTTTACCGCAATATAAGATTCCAGTTGTTCATCGGCCAGTTTAAGCTGTTTCAGGTTCATGTTTACCTTTCGGCCGTTGTCGTCCATTTTAAGGGTAAGGTTCTCCAGTTGCATATCTGTAGGAACCAGGTTAAGTGCCCTTTGCAGCAGCTTGTATGTCCTTCTGGCATAATCAGGGCCTTCAGTCTTTTCCTGTACAGTACTGTTTTTTTTGCGGTGTAAAAAGGCGTCGAAGTTTTTGCCTTTCTCATTTTTTACCAGCTGGATATAGCCGTTTTTCATTTGGAGTGTGCCCAACTGAATATCTCCCGTAAACAGCCTTGAAAGATTGATGCTGGTTTTTACGGTTTCTATATTTAAAAGGGTATCTCCTTTGTGGGGTTTAAGTGTAATGTTATTTATCTCTATGCCTGATAAGCCTTTAAAAGAAGCATTGCCTACAGTAAAAGTACTGTTGTACTCGGTTTCCATTTTGGCTTTTGCACGGGCAATGGCTTTATTAAGCACGGTATTGCGAAAAGCAAAAAAGCCAATAACCAATAAGAGCAGGATTGCTGCGGCAATTTTTAGGAAAAGTAAGGCTGCCTTTTTCGAATTTATTCTGCGCATAGTAATTTATTTACCCAAACAAATGGCCGGCAACATCTTCTATCTTAGAAACCAGCTTAATTTCTATAAGGGTGTTTTTTAGTGAGATCTTATTGTATTTAGATACAAAAATAGTGGAAAATCCTAGTTTTTCGGCCTCTTGTATGCGTTGTTCCACCCGGTTAACGGGACGAATTTCACCTGATAAACCAATTTCTCCCGCAAAGCAAAAGTCTTTTCCTACAGGAATATCTTCGTTAGAAGAAAGTATGGCAGCAACTACGGCTAGGTCTATAGCAGGATCATCTACATTAATGCCTCCTGTTATATTAAGGAAAACGTCTTTGGCTGCCAGCCTGAAACCTGCCCTTTTTTCCAGTACGGCCAGTATCATGTTCAGTCTTTTAGCATTATACCCTGTAGTACTCCTTTGCGGAGTACCGTATACAGCAGAACTGACCAAAGCCTGTATTTCTACCATAAGCGGACGCATACCTTCCATAGTGGTGGCTATGGCGGTGCCGCTAAGCTCTTCTTCTTTATGGGATATTAATATTTCTGACGGGTTTGCCACTTCTCGTAATCCTGTTCCCTGCATTTCATAAATACCCAGTTCGGCTGTTGAACCAAAACGGTTCTTTAACGAACGAAGGATGCGGTATACATGGTTGCGGTCGCCTTCAAACTGCAGCACGGTGTCTACCATGTGCTCCAGTATTTTTGGTCCGGCTATGCTGCCGTCTTTTGTAATGTGCCCTATCAGTATTACAGGAACATTGGTTTCCTTGGCAAACTTTATAAGCTCTGCTGTGGTTTCCCTAATCTGTGAAATGCTTCCTGCCGATGATTCTATAAAATCAGAATGCAGAGTCTGTATGGAGTCTATAATAACAACCTCAGGCTCTATGGTCTCAATCTGTTTAAAGATGTTTTGTGTTTTGGTTTCGGTAAGTATAAAACAGTTATCTAAAGAATGCTCTATCCTTTCGGCACGCATTTTAATCTGTTTCTGACTTTCCTCCCCCGATACATAAAGCGTACGGTAGGGCAGCCTTAATGAGATTTGTAACAGCAATGTACTTTTACCTATACCGGGCTCACCTCCTAAAAGGGTAAGTGAGCCGGGTACAAGTCCACCGCCTAATACCCGGTTTAGCTCTCCGTCGCCTGTGTTAAGGCGAATTTCCTGAGAGGAATCTATTTCTTTTATGCGTAATGGCTTAGTAGCTCTTTTTGTTTCAGGCGAAGAAGGCCTCCAGGACTGTTTTTCTTCCTTTTGTATCAGTTCTTCAACTATGGTGTTCCATTCTTTACATGAATTACACTGTCCCTGCCATTTGGCATACTGGGTGCCACAGTTCTGGCAAAAAAAAGCTGTTTTTACTTTAGCCATATATATTACATCTCGCTTTTTAAAATCTCTGCCTTTTCAAGCATAAAATCTTTAGTTATACCTCCTATTTCCTCAAAGTTATAACTATTGGTATAAATTTTTACGGCTTTTTTTATGTTGCCTGTTTTTTCATAAAAAAGGGCTTCATAATATTCTCCTAAAATGGTTTTAGGGTAGTTTTTCTTAGCTACTTCTGCAAGATCCCTAAACTCCTCAAAAGCACTGTTTTTAAAAATAGCTGCCTCAATAGCTTTAAAGTCGTTAAGGCGAACAGTCATTTTTACACCTAAATCCCTTTCTATCATTTCATATTTGTCCTTCAGGTACTGTACATAACCAGATGGTTTATCGGCCAGTTTTTGGAACTCGGCTGATGTGATAGGCTGATAGGAGGAGAAGATATGGTATAATGCACTTGGTATTGCGTTTGGCACCAATGAGTAGTGTGACTCTCCCATAAACTCATCAAACTGATAGCGGAAAGTAGTATTAGCTACAGCTTTAATATTGTCGTTTAATACTTTTATCTTGTTTTTTAAACGGCCCACATCGCCATCGGCTGTAGCCAGATAGTAAAAAATGGGTTTATCTACAGCGCTGAATCTTGCAGGAATACGGGTTTCCATTTCGGTAGGCAGCTCAGGGCTTAAAATGATATAGGCATTAAACAAAGGATTGTCTTTGTATAAAAAGAAGTTAGCAAAACCTGCTGTTACATCGTGTCCTGCAATAATCTTGAACGGAGATATCCTGTACTTTTTTTCCATCATAGGCACTACTTCCTGCCCTATAAAATCAAAGAATTTTTCGCCTTTCTCAAACGGTAATCCAGCTTCAGGATCCGATTCGCAGTCAATATCTCTTTCCGTTTGGCTAATACCTACAATAAGTACCTCAGGAAGATCGTCCCAATAAGAAGTATAGGATATTACACCTGCAAAAGGATCAAAGAGGTAATCACCGTCAAGCAATACAAGCAGCGGGTATTTTTTATCCTTGTTGCGCTCATACGACGGAGGTAATTTAATCGTAACAAGCCTATTTTCTTTTAGGATTTCAGAGGTAATTTCTTCTGTAGTTGTTTTTTGTGCAGTGACTTTACAAAATGCAAAAACAAGCAACAGTAAGGTAATTTTTTTCATTGCTTTGGTTGGTTTTTAGTTGAAGGCGAAAGATAGGGATTATTTGCTTTTTTGAAGTAAAGCCAATAATAAAAATGAAAGTCCGCTCAATAAAAAAATCAACCCTGTCTGAGATCCCCAAACTATCCAGCCAAAAGCTGTTCCTGCAGTAAAAGGAACACCATAAGCAGTAAGGGTTTTTGCTACCATTACAGGAAACCACATGATACCTCCATTAGTAAAAGTAATTGCAAGGCTACCCACTACAAATGTGGTAATTACAGACCCAAAGCTAAGGCCTGCAGTCTCAGGTAGTGCATATATGGTTATGTAAAACATGAGTACATAAGAGAACCATATATATAAAGATAATAACAGGAAAGGCCATTTGTTAGGCATTTTAAAAACACTAAGTACGCCTTCTACAAGTCCTGATATTTTTATTTTAAGTTTTTTAACCCAGTTAAGCTTTGAGTAGATAAAGAAAAGGACAGATCCTAAAAAAAGTATGCCGGCTACAGAGCCGTAAAGGATAAGTTTTTTAAAAGGTACATCTACGAGGTACTCCTTAACCATGTCAAACTGTAATAACACGGTTAATCCTAACACGATTACCAATAGTATAAGATCTATTATCCTTTCTGCGATAATGGTCCCAAAACCTTTGTCAAAAGGCACATCAGCATATCTTTTTAATACCAGTGCGCGGCTTACTTCACCGCTTCGCGGAATAAACATATTCATTAAATAGGTAATGCTTACAGCGCCAAATTTTACTGAAAAAGGGGCTGTGTAGCCAATGTGTGCCAAAGTATATTTCCAGCGGTAGGCCCTTGCCCAAAAACCGGTAAGTCCAAAAAAAAGCGAAATAAAGACATACAGATAATTAGCCGTTTTAAAACTATTTTTTACCTCTTCAATCTCTTTAGGAGAGAATTGCCTGTATATGTATATAATTAAAAAAACTCCCAACGTGAGTGGGAGTAGTATACTTAATATTCTGCTTATTTTTTTATTCAAAACCTTAGGTTAATGAATTGTCTTTCTCGTTAGGGAAAACAATAGATGGCTTAAAAGATTTTGCTTCCTCAAAATCCATTATACCATACGATATGATGATAATGATATCACCTCTTTGTACTTTTCTGGCAGCAGGACCGTTAAGGGTAATTTCCCCACTGTTCCTGTTTCCTTTAATTACATAAGTTTCCAGTCTTTCGCCATTGTTTATGTTAACGATAGAAACTTTTTCTCCTTCAATAATATTAGCAGCTTCCATTAATGCTTCATCAACGGTTATGCTGCCTATGTAATTTAAATCGGCTCCTGTCACCGTAACACGGTGAATCTTGGATTTTACAACTTGAATTTGCATGGCGCAAAGGTAATCAATTTAATGAAATATTGTCTATCAGGCGAATATTACTTAAAAAAACAGCTATAAAGGCACGATATTTTTTATTTTCTTTAATGTTTGTGGGTATAAGGGTAGCTTCGTCCGCTATCTCAAAATACTCCAAATCAAACTCCGGATGTGCTTTAAAAATGCTTTTTACATATTCGGTTACGTAGTCAACGGTGTGTTTTTCAAATAATTGCCTTGCCTCGGTTAAGGTTTTGTAAATTAAGGCAGCTTTATTTTTGTCATCGTCGCTAAGGCGTTCGTTGCGAGAACTCATAGCCAGTCCGCTGGTTTCCCTTAAAATCGGGCAGCCCACAACATTAACCGGCATGGAATTTTTCTCTACCATTTTCTTTACTATCTGCAATTGCTGAAAGTCCTTTTCGCCAAAGTAAGCATTGTCAGGCTCTACAATTTCAAACAGTTTTTTTACAATGGTGCCTACCCCGTCAAAATGGCCCGGCCTGTGCTGGCCTTCCATTTGGTTTTCAAGTCCGTCAAAAGAAAAATGAGCAGAGGTTACCTCGTTATCATACATTTCTTTAACGGTTGGGGCAAATACTATTATGTTATCATTTACCGTTTTAATCTTATCAACATCGGCTTCCAATGTACGCGGATATTTTTCAAGATCTTCGGTATTGTTAAACTGGGTAGGGTTAACAAAAATACTGATAACAGTATAGTCGTTATTTTTTACAGACTCTTCCAATAACGAAAGATGGCCTTTGTGTAGGGCTCCCATTGTGGGTACAAAACCTATGGTGCTGTTAGTTTCCTTATGCTTTGCTAACAGTGCTTTTATATCGGTTTTGTTGTTGAAAATGAGCATTAATTTATAATTAAAGTTGGAAGCAAAATTAATATTTTAGTGATAAAATGCATAAAATTGTTTAATTTTGCGTGTTTTTTATACCCAATTTTAAAATTTAATATTTACGATGGAGGATAAGAGGATATTGTATGTATCATCTGAAGTAGTACCTTATTTGGCTGAGAATGAAGTTTCTTTAATGTCGTATGATGTGCCAAAAATGATAAATGACCAAGGCGGACAAATCAGGATTTTCATGCCTCGTTATGGTAACATAAACGAAAGAAGGCACCAGTTACATGAAGTAATCCGCTTATCAGGAATGAATCTTGTGGTTAATGATATGGATATGCCGCTAATTATTAAGGTGGCTTCTATACCAAAAGAGAGAATTCAGGTTTATTTTATAGATAACGATGAGTATTTTAAAAGAAAAGCAACCTTTGCTGATGAAGACGGAACATTGTATCCTGATAACGACGAAAGGTCTATTTTCTTTGCAAAAGGAGTGGTTGAGACCGTTAAAAAGCTTAACTGGGTTCCGGATATTATACACGTGCATGGCTGGATGGCAGCTATGCTGCCTGTGTATATGAAGCACTTCTATAAAGACGAAGCCCTTTTTGCCGATACTAAGATAGTTACTTCGGTTTACGGTCAGTCTTTTGACGGTACTCTTGATATGGAAATGATTAAAAAAGTGGCTTTTGACGATATTCCTGAAAGTGATATAGCATCTCTTGCAGAGCCTAATTATGAAAATATACTTAAAGTTGCCATAGCACATTCTGATGCTGTGATTGTTGCTTCTGAGAACGTTTCTGATGAAATGGTTAAATTTATTGAGGCGTCCGGAAAACCATTCCTTCCGTATGTGGAAAAAGATAAATTTGCAGAAACGTATACTAATTTCTATAAAAATCAGGTTTTATAGGAAACCTTATTAAAAAATGACTATGAAAAGCCGGATACTAAACAAATTTATTGTTGCTTTAAGTGCTGTTACCCTTATAACAATTGTTGCCTGTGATTATGATTATAATGAAATAGGCTCTGACCTGGTTCAGGGAGATATTCATCATAATGGTATAGAAAAATATACAGGCCATGCAATAGCTTATGATAAAGCCACGGGGCCGGTACAAACAAATAATATGCCTTTAAATACTTTAGGGGTATATAATAATCCTGCTTTTGGCAAGACAATATCACACTTTGTAAGTCAGGTACAACTGGCGAGTGTAAACCCAACACTTTCAACACCCGTTATAGATACGGTTTATCTTTATATTCCTTATTTCAGTGATTTGGAAGATACCGATAGTGATGGTGAGAGTACTTATACTTTAGATTCCATTTTTGGAAATGCTAATGCTAAAATTAAGCTTAGTGTTTATGAAAATGGTTTTTATTTAAGATCCAGCGACCCGGGTTCTGATGATAATGTGCAGAAGTACTATTCTAATGACAGGGCAATGGTGGAAGCTAATAAAGGAACAGTTCTTTTAAACAATAGTACTGATGTGTCTGAGAATGCAGAGTTTAAATTTAGTGCTGCAGAGATAGACCGTAAAGTAGATTTAGGCGGAGGTAACGTAAAAACAGTTGAGCGTAAGGCTCCGGGTATTTATCTTCAGTTAAATAAAGAATTCTTTCAGCAAAAATTATTCAGTGCGCCGGCAGGTAGTCTTGTAAACAATAATGTGTTTACAGATTATTTTAGAGGTTTGTATTTTAATGTTGAACAGATAGGTAACGATGGTGCTATGGCTATGCTTGACTTTAGCCAGGGTAAGATTGAGGTGTTTTATAATGATGATGAGCTTGATATTGATGGAGAGCCAACAGAAGACAGGATTGATAAGACAATGACACTTAATCTTACCGGTAATACCATTAACTTTTTTGATAACACGTACAACGATACGTTCCTTAATGCTATAAATACATCGGATGAAGTAGAAGGTGATGAACGTTTGTATGTAAAAGGAGGTGAAGGATCGTTAGCTTTTATTAATATCTTAGATCAGGCCGATCTTGACTTTTTAAAAGCAGATCCTGTTACAGGAGAGAGAGTTCTTATAAACGAGGCAAATCTTACTTTTTATATTGATAAAACTGCCATGACCGGTTCGGATGAGCCTTTAAGGCTTTATCTTTATGATGTGAAAAACAGAAGGCCTGTGTATGATTATTATATTGACCAGACTACAAATGCTGCTAATAATAAGTATAACAGGTATGTTTATGATGGTATCATTTCTTATGATGAAGATGACAGGGGCTTAAAATATAAAGTTCGTATTACACAGCATATTAATAATATAGTAAATAAAGATTCAACAAATTTTGTACTTGGATTAGCTGTTACCGAAAGTATCAACCAAATATCCAATGCAGCATTAAAAACACCTTTCACTTCAGGTACTACCGATGTTAAGTCGGCTCCTGTAGCTTCAGTAATCAGTACTTCGGGAACTGTTCTTTACGGAAGTAAGTCGGGGACAAATGTTCCTGAGGATAAAAGGCTTAAGCTGGAGATTTATTATACTAAGCCAACCCCATAATTAACAAAAAAATAAAATCTTATGTGTGGAATTGTAGGTTACATAGGGCACAAAGAAGCTTATCCTATTATTATTAAAGGTCTTAAAAGACTTGAATACAGAGGATATGATAGTGCAGGAGTTGTTCTGTATGACGGGAACGACCTGAAACTTTCTAAAACAAAAGGTAAAGTTTCAGATTTAGAAGAGAGAGCAAAGCAGGAAGGTACTTCTGTAGGAACGATAGGTATGGGGCATACACGTTGGGCTACTCACGGGGTGCCTAATGATGTGAATTCACATCCGCATTTTTCAAATTCGGGAGATCTTGTAATAATACATAACGGTATTATAGAGAACTATGAACCACTTAAAAAAGAACTTATAAAAAGAGGTTATATCTTTAAATCGGATACTGATACCGAAGTTTTGGTTAACCTTATTGAAGATGTGCAAAAACAGGATAACTTAAAGCTTGGTAAGGCGGTACAGGTGGCATTAAATCAGGTTGTAGGTGCTTATGCTATTGTGGTTTTTGATAAGAAAAAACCAAATGAGCTTGTTGCTGCACGATTAGGTAGCCCATTGGCTATAGGTGTGGGTAAAGATGAGTTCTTTATAGCATCAGATGCCTCTCCGTTTATTGAGTATACATCAAATGCCATTTATCTGGAAGATGAAGAAATGGCAATTGTAAGGTTGGACAAAGAGCTTAAGATAAGAAAAATAAAAGACGACTCTTTAGTAGATCCTTATATTCAGGAATTGCAAATGAACCTTGAGCAGATAGAGAAAAATGGTTATGACCATTTTATGCTTAAAGAAATTTATGAGCAGCCTAATGTAATTAAAGATACATACAGGGGTAGGCTTCATACGGATACAGGCCTTATTAAAATGGCAGGTATTGAAGATAATCTTCAGAAGTTTTTAAATGCCGACAGGATTCTTATTGTTGCTTGTGGTACTTCATGGCACGCGGGTCTTGTAGCAGAGTATATTTTTGAAGAATTTACCCGTATACCTGTAGAGGTGGAGTATGCGTCTGAATTTAGATACAGAAACCCTATTATCAATAAAAATGATGTGGTTATTGCCATATCGCAGTCGGGTGAAACAGCCGATACTTTAGCTGCTATTAAGCTAGCTAAGGAAAACGGAGCGTTTGTATTTGGTGTTTGTAATGTGGTAGGTTCGTCTATTTCGCGTGAAACCAATGCAGGTGCTTACACACACGCCGGCCCTGAAATTGGTGTGGCTTCTACAAAAGCATTTACTACACAAATTACGGTGTTAACGTTAATTGCTTTACGTTTGGCAAATGCTAAGGGCACATTAACTAAAACAGATTATTTCAGATACCTTCAGGAGATGGAGCTTATTCCTCAAAAAGTGGAAGAGGCACTTCAGACTAATGATGTAGCTAAAATGATAGCTTCTAAATATAAAGATGCTCCTAACTGTCTTTATTTAGGCAGGGGGTATAATTTCCCGGTAGCATTAGAAGGGGCTTTAAAGCTTAAAGAGATATCTTATATACATGCAGAGGGTTATCCTGCAGCAGAAATGAAACACGGGCCTATTGCGCTTATAGACGAGCAAATGCCGGTTGTTATTATTGCGCCTAAACAGGAGCACTACGATAAGATTGTAAGTAACATACAGGAGATTAAATCGCGTAGCGGTAAAATTATTGCTGTAGTTACTAAAGGAGATACTCAGGTAAAAGATCTGGCAGACTATGTTATAGAGATACCTGAAGTTTCTGATGCGCTTTCGCCACTGGTAACTACTATCCCGTTACAGTTGCTGTCATACCATATTGCGGTATTGAGAGAGTGTAACGTAGACCAGCCAAGAAATCTTGCAAAATCGGTTACGGTAGAGTAATCTTAAAAATAAATGAATTAATTTAGAGCCGCTGAGATTTCTTAGCGGCTTTTTTAGTATATAACTGTTTAACACCTTACTATCATTAAGTATGAAAAAATTTAATTTAATTATTATTTTACTGTTTGTTTCTTTTGTAGGCTTTGCCCAAAGTAAATTCATTGAAGTTGTTGTTAACGATACGGTGTCATTAGAGCCTGTTCGTTTTCAGGTCAATGTTGTTGCTGTTGAATACGATACTGTAGCATTTAGCGAAGATTACGATCCCCTTGTTCAGCAAGAGAACAATAAAAATATACTTCAGGGGATTAAAGCCAAGCTTGAAAAAATAAATATAAAGTTACTCCGCTGGACAATTCGAAGGCAAATATTTTTAGTGATAATTTCTGGAGCTCCGGTAAACAAGGGTGGACAGTTTTTGTGAATGGAAAAGAAGAACTGGATGCACTAAAGGAGGTATTCGACTCTGAAGAGCAGGTGGCTACAGATGTTGTTGTTTTAAGTTATGCTGATGAAGAGAAAGCAGAAGAGCACCTGATTAAAAAACTTATAGATAAAGCTAAGAAAAGAGCAAATGTAATAGCTTATAATTCTCAGTTAAAAGTAGGTTCTATAATTGAAGTTAGAGAAGAAGCCAATGGTTATTTTGGAGAGATGAATATAGGTGATGTCTACCTTCAGCTTGCAAGAAACAAGATGGGTATAGGTACAGATTATACAGGAAGTATAAATAAAACCTTTATTGTAAAATTTTCCATACAATAGTTTATAAGATTCTTTGTAATAAAAATACTTCTGATTAGGCTAAGAATTCAGCAACGGAACTTATGTTTAAAGGGGTTAAAGAGGTGTATTTTTAATAAACAGCTTTTTTATTGCAAAAAATGCAAAAAATAAATTGGATAATTTGTTTGGAAAAAACTATCTTTGCGCTCGGAAAAAAGAGGTTTTTTTACGAAACGTAAATAGCTGTTAAATAAATATATAAGCAATGTCTAAAGGAACAGGAAAAGTTGCACAGATTATCGGGCCGGTAGTAGATGTAGTGTTTAACACTCAAAATGCTGAGCTTCCAAAAATTTATGATTCATTAGAAATCACTAAAAAAGATGGTTCAAAATTAGTACTTGAGGTACAGTCTCACGTAGGTGAAGATACTGTTCGTACTATTTCTATGGACTCTACTGACGGATTAAGCAGAGGCCAGGAAGTTGTTGCAACAGGTAGCCCTATCCAGATGCCGATAGGCGGAGACATATATGGCCGTTTATTTAATGTTATTGGAGATGCTATTGATGGTCTTGGTAATTTACCAAAAGAAGGTGAAAATGGTTTACCTATTCACCGTCAGGCTCCAAAATTTGAAGATCTTTCAACTTCATCAGAAGTTTTATTTACAGGTATCAAAGTAATCGACCTTATCGAACCTTATGCAAAAGGTGGTAAAATTGGTCTTTTCGGTGGTGCGGGTGTAGGTAAAACGGTACTTATCCAGGAGTTGATTAACAATATTGCAAAAGGTCACGGTGGTCTTTCTGTATTCGCAGGAGTAGGTGAAAGAACACGTGAGGGTAACGACCTTCTTCGTGAGATGCTTGAGTCTGGTATTATTAAATACGGTGACGATTTCATGCACTCTATGGAGAACGGAGGTTGGGACCTTTCTAAAGTTGATAAAGCAGGTATGAGACAGTCTAAGGCTACATTTGTATTCGGACAGATGAATGAGCCACCTGGAGCACGTGCACGTGTTGCGCTTTCAGGTCTTACGATTGCTGAATACTTCCGTGATGGTGCGGGTGACGGACAAGGAAAAGATGTACTTTTCTTCGTAGATAACATCTTCCGTTTTACTCAGGCAGGTTCTGAGGTGTCTGCACTACTTGGTCGTATGCCATCTGCAGTAGGTTACCAGCCAACTCTTGCAACAGAGATGGGTGCTATGCAGGAGCGTATTACTTCAACTAAAAAAGGATCTATTACTTCAGTACAGGCGGTATATGTACCTGCGGATGACTTAACTGACCCGGCGCCGGCTACAACATTTGCCCACCTTGATGCTACAACAGTACTTTCACGTAAAATTGCTGAGCTTGGTATCTACCCAGCGGTAGATCCTCTTGATTCAACTTCAAGAATCCTTACTCCGCTAATCTTAGGTGATGAGCATTACAACTGTGCACAAAGAGTAAAAGAAATTCTACAGAAATACAAACAACTTCAGGACATCATCGCTATCCTTGGTATGGAAGAGCTTAGCGAGGAAGATAAACTATCAGTATCACGCGCTCGTCGTGTTCAGCGTTTCCTTTCTCAGCCATTCCACGTTGCTGAGCAGTTTACAGGTATCCCTGGGGTATTAGTAGATATTAAAGATACAATTAAAGGCTTTAACATGATTATTGATGGTGAGCTTGACCACTTACCGGAAGCTGCTTTCAACCTTAAAGGTACTATCGAAGACGTAATCGAGGCAGGTCAGAAAATGTTAAGCGAAGCATAATAAAAGTTAAGGGTTTCGGGTTTCACCTTATAAAAGGAAACACGCAGCCCTAAACTCAAAACTTTAAACTATGTTATTAGAAATAGTATCACCGGAAGGTCACTTATTTAAAGGCGAGGTTACTTCGGTAACTGTTCCCGGCATAAATGGTGAGTTCCAGATGTTAAACCACCACGCTAATATCGTTTCGATACTTGCTGCCGGTGACATAAAAATAGAAGTTCCTGATTTTAAGAGTAACAGCTCTTTTGGCGGGAAATTCGTAAAGTCTGATAAAGACCAGAAGTTTCTTTTACCTATCACTTCCGGCACACTGGAAATGAAAGACAATAAAGTGACTATCTTAGTAGACTAATTTAGTTTTAGATATAAAATAAAAGCCCTGTCATATCACAGGGCTTTTTTTATTATTATTGGTGTATGAATAGACCTGATGTTTTAATAATAGACAAAGAAGTTTTAAGAACAAGGCATAAAATCATTGCATTGATTTTTATGCTGACTACGGTCTTTTTTGCTGTTTACGGAACTATTGAGTATAATAAAGGGGAAGCTTTCAGGCAGTATTTTTCGTCCTATGCTTTTGCGTTTGTTGCCCTGTTTTTTGTGGTAGCGTTTTTAAGTACCATGTGTTTTAAAATAGATTTAAGGAAGAACAGGTTCAAGGAAGAGTATGCATTTGGTCCATTCAAATGGGGTAGGTGGAAATCATTTCCAAAAGGCGAACTTGATTATGTGTCGTTATTTAAGCAATTATACAGAGATGAAGAGGGTGATGGAAGTGTTAGTTACCACATAAATTTATGGTATAAAGACGAGACCTATTTTAATTTATATGTTTCTGACTATGACGTTTGTTTAGCACTTGCTACCTCTCTTGCTAAAAAGCTAAATATTTCCTTATATGACGCTACAGATCCTCAGGATAAGAAATGGGTTGAGTTATAGTTTTAAGAAAACACTGCGATAGCATGTATGACAAGTAAGACAAGGCCTATTATATGAGTCCACATCATTTTTCTATTTTCCTTAAGCCAACCAAAAAAGATAAATAAGGTGTGTATTACAAAATAAAACGGACCTGTTAGCATGGTCAACATAAATATATTAAAACCTTTCCATCCGGCTTTTCCGGTATAGAGAAAATATTCATCAATCCAGAGATGTCCATAAAACACATACATACTAATAAATATAGTGATGTATAAAGGGAATCGCTTTGGGAACAGGGCAGTTGCTAATATGGGTATGAGAAAAAGCAGATAGATCATAAATTATCCTGATTATCGTCTTCCACAAACTCCATAATATCTCCCGGCTGGCAGTCAAGTTCTTTGCAGATAGCTTCCAATGTGCTGAAACGAATAGCCTTTGCCTTTCCTGTTTTAAGTATGGAAAGGTTAGCGGTAGTTATGCCAACCTTATCTGCCAGTTCGTTAGAACGCATTTTCCGTTTGGCAAGCATAACGTCTAAATTAATGATAATAGGCATAGGCTTATATGGTTAATTCGTTTTCTTCCTGGATAAATTCTCCTTTTTCGGCCATATATGCCATTAAGTAAAGTAGTTTTCCGGCCAGGTAAATGCCTAAAAAGGGAAGTATCTGTTTAAAAAACATAGTGATATCGAAAAACACTACCACGCCTGTACAGCAATACAGTAAGTACTTTGTTTTGGCAAAAATAATGATTGATGCTCCGGCTTTTCTAAAATCTTCACCTTGGTCATTATAAAACATTTTGCCTGCTTTTATCTTAACAAGGCACCTGTAAAAATGTTTAATACCATAAATAAGGTAAATCAATAGGGCTCCGTACAGTACACCAAAAGTCGCCGCTACTCCTACTTCTTCATTTATTGTAAAATCGGGTACCTTAAAAGTTTGGGCTAAAAAAGATCTGGCAATGCCGTGGTCGTTTTTTATAAGTGCGAATAACCCCATTCCAATATTAAGTACAGCCATTATTGCTGCTACTGTTATTAAGATTCTTAGGGCGATAATAATAACGTTGATATGATGTATTATATATTTTTTCATGATGTGGTTATATAGTTAAATCATTTTCTTCTTTCTGTTTTTTAGCCATAAGGAAAACATCGCTAAGCACGATAAAAAAGAATCCCAGTCCGAGTGTAAAAAGTGAATCGCTAAACCCAATGCTTATTTTTATTGAACCGTCAACCAGGTTATAGTATAGCGAAGGCAAAATCCCTATAGTCCAGCTTAATAACAGGGCTTTACCCATTTGGTTAAAAGACAGTATCACTACTTCATCAAAAAAGCGTTTCTTTTTAAAAGACTCTAAAACCTTTTTAAAGAGATAAAGGGCATATACCGCTAAAGCATAACTTAAGTAAATAACAAGAAGTGAGATAATCAGTTCTGCGCCGTTAATAGTAGCAAACTCGTCTCCGTTTAGTTTAAACGGAATTCTTTCGGGCATTATAGCTGCCATTAATATAAATGGAAGTCCGAATATTGCCGGAATAACCGCAAGTACAAATAAGATATCGGTAATAGTCTTTAGAGTTGATAATCGTTTCATGCTGTTATATAGTTAAGTCGTTTTCATGTTTAATGGTAACTCCCGATTTGATAATGTCGGCTACAATAAAAATCCCTATTGCCACAATCAATGTAACGATATGGCCGCTGTTATTGTTAAGATAATCTAATAAATCATAATTAGCCTTAAAGGCATTATTGATTGTAGCAATTGTTATATCAGTCAATCCGAACAGAGCTAAAAAGATTGCTCCCAGTTTTAAATAGCCGGAACTTTTAGTGTTAAAAAAGCCTTGTTTAATAAATAAGTTTACCGAAAGCTGTAGGTATATCATGGCTGCAAAAAACAGTGCCCCGCTTAAGATTGTCGTGTAAGGTAAATAAGCAGGGAAGACTTTAGAATAATCAATTGTGGGAGTGTTATATAGTGAAATAAAAATATATACAGAAAAGCAAGTTGTTAAAAAGGCAAGAAGAATTAAACTTCTTAAAATCCAGTTTAATATTTGAATTTTTTTCATTGCAGGTAAAGTTGATTGGTTTGTTTGATGCAAATATAAATAAATTATCGAAAAACAATAATTAATTTTTGAAAAACAATGTTTTTATAAAATTGCTATAAGCATGGAGTTATGTATTTTTGGGATATGAAAAGCTTACCGAAATCCCTTATAGCCAAATTACAACAGCGTACTGAAGCAAATGCCTTGCGTAGTTTGCCTGTTGCTAACGGGTTGGTTGATTTTTCATCAAACGATTATTTAGGGTTCTCTCAGTCGGCAGAAATTTTTCAGCAGGCACACCAATATCTACTTGATGCTAATATTATTAGCAACGGTTCTACCGGATCGAGGCTAATAACAGGAAACCATAACCTTTATCAGGTGACTGAAGATTTTGTAGCACATTTTCATAACAGCCCATCGGCGCTTATATTTAATTCGGGGTATGATGCTAATGTGGGCTTTTTCTCCTGTGTACCACAAAAGGAAGATATAGTACTGTATGATGAGTACATACATGCTTCCATACGTGACGGGCTGCGTCTCAGCAATGCCAAAACCTTTAAGTTTCGACATAACGACCTTAGCCATTTAGAAAACCTTTTAAAAAGATATTCAGCAATAAAGGGAGAAGTATATGTTGTTACCGAATCGGTGTTCTCTATGGATGGCGACACTCCGGATTTGGTTAAATTGGTTGCTGTAGCTGAGGAATATAATAGCAGATTAGTAATTGATGAAGCGCATGCTTTAGGCGTATTTGGTAATAAAGGCGAAGGTTTAATACAGGAACTTAACCTACAGGACAGGGTTTTTGCCCGTATAATGACCTTTGGTAAGGGGTTGGGGGGCCATGGAGCCGCTGTTTTAGGAGCTGAAGAGCTAAGAACCTATCTGGTAAATTTTGCCCGAAGCTTTATTTATACCACGGCACTGCCGCCTCATTCGCTTGCGGTAATTCTCACATCTTATAAGCATCTGGAAAGTAACATTCAGGCAAAAAAGCAGCTTAGGGATATTATTACTTTTTTTAATGAGGAACTAGAGAGGCTGGCTTTTACTAACGTTTTTATTTTTAGTGAATCTGCCATACATTGTGCAATTATACCCGGTAACGACAGGGTAAAACAGATAGCCGAATATTTACAGCAAAACGGTTTTAATGTAAAGCCCATACTTTCTCCTACAGTACCTCATGGTCAGGAAAGGCTGCGTTTTTGCCTGCATAGCTTTACCACCCGAGAAAGCATTACCCGTTTCCTTAATCTGCTTCAGGAACATCTGGCTCAGTTTTAGCCTTTTTGTTCTTACGCGGACGTTTTTTGAACCAGTTGTTGTCTTCTTCTCCAAAAAGATAAGCATAGGGCTGGGTATCCGGACTCATTTCAAACAGTTTTTTAAGTATGGCAATGGTTGGTATTATAATAATCATACCTACAATGCCCCATATTGCCCCTCCTATAAGCAATCCTAAAAATGTAATCAATGCATTTAGGTTTACATTGCTTCCTGTAATTTTTGGCGTTAAAAAGGCGCCTTCCAGCATTTGAATAAAAGTAAAGGATACTATAACAGCTATAGGATAAAAAAGGCTGTCTTTAGTAATTAGGGCAAAAACAAATGGTAGGGTAGCACCTATCCACGGGCCCAGATAAGGGATAATATTAAGTATGCCGGCCAAAACTCCAAAAAATATAGCGTGTTCTATTCCCAGCGCAAAAAGCACTGCCGTATTTACCACAGCCAATATAAGCATTACTTTGCCGGCACCGGATATGTAGGCATACACAACTTTTCTTATGGAAGTCAGTTTATCTAATATTTCATCATTGTTCGATCTGCTGAAAACTTTAGCCACGAAAACAGCAAGGTGATCTCTGTAAATAAGTAGGAAAAATATATAAACCGGCAGCAGTATAATATCACCTATCATGGCTATGGTAGACCATAGTATTTGGGTAGGCGGAGCTTCCTCTGTCTGTACCATCTCAACGGCTTTTTTTATTTCAAAGCCATAGCGCATACCCAGGTCAAACCCAAAATGTTCTTCTGTCCATTTGTTGGCTTCAATTACAAAAGCATTTACCTCATTTTTAAGGCTTCCGCCCAAATCATCCATGAATCCCCTAACCTGAAGGTATATAAATAAAAGGAGTCCGGAAATTGTTATTATGAATAGCAACAGGCATATGGCCGCACTTACCGATCGCGGAATTTTACGTCTTTCCAGCCTGTTACAGGAAGATGTTAGCAACATGGCTATATAACCGGAAATAAGCAGCGGTACTAATATCTGCTTGGCAATTATCATAAAGAATACTATGATAATTATAAGCAGGAATATATATACTGCTTTTACATAGTTAGGCAATTTTGCGGTCGTCATATAAGTAAAGTCATGTTAAACTAATGAGGTAATTGTCAAAATTAACTAATATAATAGCTCTATATTGGTAATGTTTTATTAAAATTACTGTTGTATTTTAGTTAAAACCCTTAAAAAAAAGGACTGCTTCGACAGTGGACTGCTTATTTAATAAATTTGTGATATGGAAAACACTTTTGTAAAAGTTGCATCGTTTCAATATTCATCTGAAGCGATGATTATAAAAGGAAGGCTGGAAGCCGAAGGTATTGAGGTTTTCATGAAAGACAATAATACTATTGATACCGATCCATTGGTTAGTAATGCAATTGGTGGGGTAAAACTGTTAGTGCATCTTGATGATAAAGACAGGGCGACAGAGGTTTTACAGGATGTTAGCCGATATTCGCTTGATGATGAAGGTAAGCCTTTAACCTGTACAAAGTGTAACAGTCATGAAATTGAGCTGGGTACTACCATTAAGGATATAAAATCGCTTTTTGCATTCCTTTTCACTTTTATATCGGTAGTGCTTCCATTTTACACAAAATATAAATACCGCTGTAATAACTGCGGAAATGAATTTAATCTAGAATGAAACTATTTATTACAGGAATAGGAACTGATGTTGGTAAGACGATTGCATCGGCCATAGTGACGGAATCTATTAAAGCAGACTACTGGAAGCCTGTGCAGGCCGGAGATCTTGATAATTCCGACAGCCATAAGATTGAACGTTATATAACCAATAATAAAACAGTTATCCACCCTAACAGTTATAAGTTAAACACGCCGGCTAGTCCTCATCTGGCAGCGCAGTTAGATGATGTAACTATAGATCTTAAAAAAATAAAAGAACCGAAAACAAAAAACCACTTGGTAATAGAAGGGGCGGGAGGACTTTTGGTTCCTTTGAATGATACCGATTCCATAATCGATTTGATACAGCCGGATTATAAAGTAGTTGTAGTGTCAAGGCATTATCTGGGCAGTATAAACCATACACTGCTTTCTCTTGAAGTTTTAAAACAAAGAGGTATAGAAGTAGCAGGCATCATATTTAACGGTCCTGAAGTGCCTTCTACCGAAGAGGTGATTTTAAAACGTACCGGAATTAAAATGATAGGCCGTATAGAGGAGGAGCCTTATTTTGACAAAAATGTGGTGCTGCAGTATGCAGACGACTTTAGGGACAACCTGAATAATCTATAACATGAGTACAGTAAATATACCGGGACTTACCGAGAGGGACAGCAAACATCTTTGGCACCCCTATACACAACATAAAACAGCAGCAAAGCCTATTGGTATAGTAAAAGGAGAAGGAGCTTTGCTATGGGATGAAAACGGAAAACAATATATAGATGCCATCGCTTCGTGGTGGGTTAATCCTTACGGGCACAGCAATAAGTTTGTTGCCGATGCCATATACAGGCAGCTTACCTCTTTAGAGCATGTACTTTTTGGAGGATTTACACATGAGCCTGTAGTGTCGTTGTCAGAAAAACTTGTAGCCATATTACCGGACAACCAAAAGAAGCTGTTTTTTTCTGATAACGGTTCTACCGCTGTAGAAATAGCTGTTAAGGTAGCGCTGCAATACTATTATAATAAAGGGGAAAAGCGTACTAAGATGCTGGCTTTTGAGAACGCCTTTCATGGTGATACGTTTGCTGCAATGGCAGCGAGTGGTATTTCTTTCTTTACAGAGGCATTTAAAGGCTCTCTTATCGAGGTGGTACGCATTCCTGTACCAACTGCAGGTAATGAGGAAGAAAGCTTAAGGCAGCTAACCGAAATGGCGGCTACAGGAGAGTATGCCGGATTTATATTTGAACCATTAGTGCAGGGGGCTGCCGGAATGGTGATGTATGAGCCTGAAGCACTTGATAAGCTTATCAGTGTATGTAAAAAGTATGGTGTTTTTACCATTGCGGACGAAGTGATGACAGGATTTGGTAAAACAGGTAAGTATTTTGCCTGCGATTACCTTAACGAAAAGCCGGATATGATGTGCCTTTCAAAAGCATTAACGGCAGGTGCAATACCTATGGCAATAACCACCTTTACTCAGGAGCTTTTTGACGGTTTTTATGATGATGATGTAAATAAGGCTTTGTTTCACGGGCATACCTTTACGGCTAATCCTACAGGTTGTGCAGCAGCATTAGCCGGATTAGAATTGCTTCAGTCGGATGAAATGCAGGAGAACCTGGTAAGGATAAACAGAATGCACCATGCCTTTAAGGATGAGATTGAAAATCATCCAAGGGTTGCAAATGTTCGTGTGCTGGGGGTTATAGTAGCCTTTGAGATTAAGCGTGAAGGAAATGAAGATTATTACGGCGATTTTAGGAACAAGCTGTATGATTTCTTTATAGAGAACGGGGTGATACTTAGGCCTGTAGGTAATATTATTTACATACTTCCGCCTTATGTTATCAGCAATGAGTTGTTAGTAAATATTTATGATACCGTTAAGTTGGCGATTGAGAAAATAGCGTAAATTAGTTTAACTATTTAGCGCTATCTTTTTATGATACATCCTGATACCGAACTGCGCTTTATCAACAACATAGTGGGCTATGGGGTTGTAGCGAAAAAATTTATTCCAAAGGGTACTATAACATGGGTTCAGGATGACCTGGACAGTGTTTACACCACTGATGATATACAACGGATAAATCCTTTAATGCATAATTTTATCGAAACCTACTGCTTTGTTAACGGAAGGGGGGAGAAAGTGCTGTGTTGGGATATTGCCAAGTATGTAAACCACAGCTTTAATCCAAGTTGTATGTCTACTGCTTATGATTTTGAGATTGCCATAAGGGATATATATCCCGGAGAGCAACTTACGGATGATTATGGTTACCTTAACGTATCTGAACCCTTTGAGGCAGAAGATGAAGGTACTGTCAGAAAAGTGGTTTATCCCGATGATATTTTAAAATATCATGAACAATGGGACAAACAGATTTTAGATAATCTGCCGCATATTGGTTTGGTAGACCAGCCTTTACAAAAGTTTGTTTCACAACCCAATTGGGAAGAATTCAGTAAGGTGATAACAGGACAAAGCCTGCTTAGGTCGATAAAGACATGTTATTATACGCAAAACATATTAAACCGGGGCTAATCCTCGGTTTTTTTTATTGTTTGCCGTATTTTTGCTGGCAAATTCTAATATTTTGGCAATACCCGTTTCCATAACTTCCATAGCTTCTTTTTCTCCTTTGGGAAATACACCTCAAGAGGTATGGACAAGTTATCTTAAACCTGAAACTAAAATAAGTTTTAAATACTTAGGCAATAAAAATGTACCTGTAGCTGCACTTAATAATCAGTTGGAAAAACTGGTAGGTGAGTTGGCAGATTCCGATGCAAAATATCGTTATCTGGATAAATCTGTACTATATGCCATTTTAGCTTCAAGAAATGCCGCAAAGGCAGCCGGATGGAAAGAAGGTGATGTGTTTGGTATTAACATCGGGTCTTCCCGTGGTGCTACAGAGCTTTTTGAGAATCATTACAGTGAGTTTATCAATACCGGTAAAACAAGTGTACAGGCATCGCCCTCTACAACACTGGGTAATATATCTTCCTGGATAGCCCATGACCTTAAAAGTACCGGACCCGAAATATCACATTCCATAACCTGTTCAACGGCTTTACATGCACTTTTAAATGGTATAGCATGGTTAAGGGGTGGTATGTCTGATAAGTTTATGGTTGGTGGCAGCGAAGCGCCCTTAACACCGTTTACCATTGCGCAGATGCAGGCCATGAAGATTTATTCTTCCCAAAAGGTACAATATCCTTGTCGTTCATTGGATATGGATAAAGGGGTAAATACTATGGTGCTTGGCGAAGGTGCAGCCATAGCGTGCCTTGAACCCGGAAGAAAGCCTGATGCTTTAGCTTATATAGAAGGTATAGGGTATTCTACAGAGGTCTTAAAACATAGTGTTTCTATTTCTACTGATGCAGACTGTCTTCAAAAATCCATGCTTATGGCTTTGGAAGGTATAGATGTATCTGAGATTGATGCTGTAGTTATGCATGCTCCGGGGACCATTAAAGGAGATCTTTCAGAATATAATGCCATTAAAAAAGTATTTGGTAATCATTCACTCTTATTAACCAGTAACAAATGGAAGATAGGGCATACTTTTGGAGCTTCAGGATTACTTAGTCTTGAAATGGCAATCATGATGCTTAATCATGAAAAGTTTATAGGCGTTCCTTTTGTAGATAAAGAAAACTTTATACAGGATAAAAAACTTTCCAAAATTCTTGTAAATGCAGTAGGTTTTGGCGGTAATGCAGTTAGTATACTGATAACTAGATAAAATAAGAAACCCCTTACGAGAGTAGGGGGTTCCTTGCATCCAACTAAAAAATTACTAAACATTACGGGAACTAAAACCCATAATATGCTTGTTAAAATCAGCCAATCACTATTTAGCTGACTTGTGTTTTTTATAACCTAATTTGTAATTAAATTTTAAATGAAAATCAATATTTTAGATATTTATTAACATTTAAAATCGGGGCAAATATACTGATATATAATTATTTATGTATATGATGCTGAATTTTTGCTTAAATTTTAATTAACAAGTAGTTTATTTATAATGTAAATACTATTATTTGTGAATTGTTGTATTTTAAGCAGAAAATAGCCCAAAATGTAACAGAATAAACAGTGTAGTTTTTGTGGTTTAGGAAGTTTCGGTAGGTATTTTCGTCATAAAACAGCGGGGAATTTGATATTAAACGATTTTTCGTATGATTTTCTTTATTAAAACACCGATGATTTAGGGGGCTTTAAACCACCGGTGTTTATGCTTAATATAAAATGCGGGGGCATTACATTTTATAATGGGCAAATAGCACAAAGCATATTTAGTAATAAAGCAGGAAATGCAAATGGTTGAACGTATAAGCCAATTTACCGTTTGTCGGATTTAACAAATGTTTTGTCGACTTTGCTTTTACAAATCTAGTACATTCAATTCGATATTTTAACAAAATTTTAATAGACAAATTATAGACAAACTGTATTTTTTAAATATTTAAACGGTTGTTTTTTAGTAATTTATGTTATGTCTATGTTTTTAGGTTCAGGATTTATTAAGAATTCAGACTAAATTTCCATGATAAGCTTATCAAACTCCACATCTTCCTGAATATTCATCTTTTTCTTAATTCTGTACTTCTTGGTAATGACACTTTCGTGTGAAATCTGAAGCAATGAAGCAATTTCCTTATTTGACAGATTAAGTTTTAAAAGCGAACAAAATTCAAGGTCGTTTTTGGTGAGGTTTTCAAATTTGTCTGCTAAAATAGTATTGAACTCAGGGTGTACCTTATTAAATCGCGTTTCAAACTGTTTCCAGTAGTCTTTTTGTTTAACCAGGTGCTGGAGTTCTTTTCTTACTTCATTAACGGATGTAAGCGAATTGTTTTTGCATTTATCTATGATATTATTAATACTGTCCTGAATGTTTGCCATTCTTAATGCAGACGAGGTAAGCTCGCGTTGTTTTTCTTTTATGCGTTCTCTTTGGGCATCAAAAAATTCTTTATCATGTTGGGCCTGTTGCTCCAAAAGGTTTTTTTCTGCAGCTATTGTTTTCAGTTCCTCATTTTGTAGTTGGCTTTTAAGTCGTACAGCCCTTAATATAAATAGGATTAATGCAATTATGGCAAGACTTATTATAATACTAGCCCAAAATATAATCCTGTTTTTCTTGGCATTTTGTTCCAGTGCTTCATTTCGGTTTTCAAGGGCTATGTTCTTTTCACGCTGAAGTTCGTTTTGCAGTCTTCCCTGTACTTCATTTAAAGCGCTTTCTTTATCCATTATAGCTATGGAGTCTTTAAGTTTTACGGTTTCTACATAGTTTTCTGCAGCTTTTTTATAGTTCCCGGTTAAATTATAGGTGTCTGCCATTGCCTGAAGGAAATACATTTTATCTTCAATATTGGCATTTTTATAGGAATCTGTAGCAGTAACCTGTTCGACTATTTTAAGTGATTTATTTTTTTGTCCGTATCGGTTAAGGTGGTTAATATATTCCATTCCAATTCGGGTAACATAAGGAGAATTGACCAATAAAAGGTTATCTATGGCGTGCTGATAATCCTCCATTGCCTGTTTC
This sequence comes from Flavobacterium alkalisoli, assembly GCF_008000935.1. Lineage (NCBI taxonomy): Bacteria > Pseudomonadati > Bacteroidota > Flavobacteriia > Flavobacteriales > Flavobacteriaceae > Flavobacterium > Flavobacterium alkalisoli. The sequence goes on along the minus strand of NZ_CP042831.1, from coordinate 672,457 downwards.
TCATTTCCTTCACGTACTTCAATATGTCCTATTTTAGAATAGGCAACACCCATAACAGCGATATCATTATAGGTTTTAAGACCTTCAAGGCTTATTCTTAAATCATTTTTTGCTTCACTAAGTCTGTCAAGCTGTATAAGGCATTCTGCTCTGTTTAATAGAGTATAGTAATAATTTTTGAGGTCGCCACTTTTTTTGAACCCTTCTATACATTCGTTATAAAGGTCAAGGCCAAAGTTATAATTTCCTTTTGTAAGATAAATATTAGCAAGTTTTTGTTTAACAGGGTAAATTTCCACATCATTTTTAAGCCTTTTAAGAACTTCTATGGCTTTAAGGAGATACTTTATCGCGGTGTCATTGTCAAATTTTAAAGCATAATTTGATGCCATTTCACCATATATAATTGCCTTTGTTTTGTCTGACTGGTCGCCGGTTTTCAGCAAAACATTTAACTGTTTTATAGATTCATCATAATCGCCTTTGTTCCTTATGCATAAGGCGATATTAATAAGAGGTTTGGTCTGTCTTTTTTTGAAATCTTTTGAATAATCGGCAGATTTTTGAAAATAATGAATTGCCGAGTCAAAATCGGTCAGCATTATTTCACGGATGCCATAAAGATTATAAAGATCACTTATAATAGTATCGTGAACTTTTTTTCTTTTTGCTTCACGAAGGCCCTGCTTAATATAAGCTACAGCACTATCGGGTTTTGCAAAAACCAGCTGTCTGCCTGTTGTGTTAATTTCATTAAAGTTAAACTCTTGTCCGTAGCAAAAGGCCGTAAGTAGCAAGGTGGCCAAAAGAAGTTTTATTCTCATAGCACTAGGGGATTTTTACGTTATTTTATATTCGTGGGGACTGCTAAAATACTAAAAATATTTAACATTTATTTAAGAAAATGGGTAATCAGTTATTATTTACATAATTCTGATATTTTGTTATAAATAATATTGCTTTCAAAACCTTTTCTCATTAAAAAATCAAATATTTTTTTCTTTTTCTTCTGAATATCAGACTCCCTGATATTTTTCCATTGCTTTTCAGCTAGCTCATCGAAAGCTGAAAAATACTCATCATCGGGAATTTCCTTTAATGCGGCATCCAGATTATATCTAGAAATATTACGAAGTTTAAGCTCGTTTTTAATACGGATACGCCCCCATTTTTTAATGCGGAATTTACCTCTTGCAAAACTTTTGGCAAAACGTTCTTCGTTTAGGAAGTTATGTTCTATAAGATGGGCAATAATTACATCGCTCGCCTGCTGTATCATGTTCATGCCTTTTAGTTTCTGCTCAACTTCATCATGGCAGCGATCCTGATATGAACAGTAATGTTCCAGTTTTCGTTTTGCTTCTTCTACGGTATATGTTTTGTGCATAGGGCGTACTCTTTTATTAAAGGTATAAAAAATCCCATTCTTTCGAACAGGACTGTTTATTATTGGGTTATATTAAGTTTTTTATGGGTTCGCTTAACGGCTTCTTCATTTTTATAGTCAATCCATGCCTGGCCTTTATAGCGTCTCATTATATTATCAAAATGCCTCATTATAAAAATATTATAGACAGCTTTTGACAGGTTGCTGAATTTTCTTGGCAACGCCCTTAAGCTCATAGAGAATCCTGGCGTTATATATTTCATATAATGCCAATAGCCTTCGGGCATATAAAGCATTTCACCATGTTCTAAATTGGCCACCAGGCCTTCTGCGTGTTTTAATGCAGGCCATCTGTCAAGGTCCGGATTGTCAAAATCAATATCTTCTCTTGATATTAACGCGTGCGGAACCTTATATAGGTAAGGGGTTTGGTTTGGCGCAAAAAGAATGCATCTTTTTTTGCCGTGAAAATGGAAATGAAGAATATTAGAGTAATCTATATCATAGTGGATAAATACTTTTGAGTTTTCCCCTCCAAAAAACAGCATGGGTAGTTGCTTTATTAGCCTGATGCCTAAATCAGGCCATTTAAAGTCATTTTGGAGTGAAGGGACTTCCTTCATTAGGTTATATAGAAATATCCGATAGTTTGTAGGTTTAGATTGCATCAGGTCTATATAATCGGCCATTTTCATTTCGGCATGTGCCTGGTTAAATCCGTCTTTGTGGGATACCGGGCGATCGTCATATAGGGGTACAGTCTTATCTCCTGCAATATCTTTAATATAATTTAGCTTCCATTTTTCGTAGGCAGGCCAGTCCTGAGTTAGCTGCTCTATAACAAGTGGTTTTTGCTTTTTTACATAATTATTGTAAAAATCTTCTTTCGAGATGGTTTTTACACGTTCTATTTCTGTTAGGTGTAAAGGCATAGATAAAGGCGAAAGTTAATTCGTTACAAAATTACTAAAGCGTTACCAAACTGTAAAATTCGGTTACGTAAATTCGTTATAAAAAAAGGTTAAATAAATGCAAAAGCAGCCTCGAAGGGCTGCTTTTATATTGGTTGTTATATTAATCGTTTTACTTCTTAATTATAACAAATTCATTACGTCTGTTTATTGCGTGCTGTTCTTCTGTACAGTTGTCACCACAATTTACTTTTGGTTGCGATTCGCCATAACCTTTTCCTGAAATTCTTGCTCTTGAGATTCCCTGCGAAGCAACATATTGTACTACAGCCTTAGCTCTTTCGTCAGAAAGTTTTAGGTTGTACTCGTCGCTACCTCTGCTGTCAGTGTGTGCCTGAGCCTCAATAACCATATTAGGGTAAGATTTCATAACATCTACCAGTTTGTTAAGCTCTGAAGCTGCTTCCTGAGTAATATTGCTCTTGTCGTATTCAAAGTAAATTTCGTTTAATACTACCCTGTCGCCTACAATAAGATCCTGTAGCGGCTCAAGATCGGCCATTACATTAACTTTTCCTCCTTTTGTTTTACCAACAGGGAAGTTTTCTGTTTTATAGCCCTCGGCAGATGCCTGTATAGTGTATGGTGTATCACAATCTACTTCATAGCTTACAGTACCGTTGTCATCAGCAGTTCTTGTTTCAATTACATTGTTTCTGTCGTCAAGTATTGCAACTTTTCCTGCCGGTATAACTTTTCCTGTTTTAGAATCTCTAACCGTTACAATAGCCTGTACTCCGCAAATAGGGATAGCCATATACAAGTTGTCTGAACCTAAACGGTTACTGGCAAAGAAACCAACATTTTGAGCTGTATTAAAACTGAATGAAAAGTCGTCTTTAGCTGTATTGATAGGTTCACCAAGGTTAATAGCTTCGCCGTTATTAGCAAGGTCTATCATGTAAACATCATAACCTCCAAATCCTTTTCTTCCTTCAGAAGCAAAGAATAATTTATTGTCGGCAGTTATGTATGGGAAACTTTCCCTTCCTTCTGTATTAACTTTTGGTCCCAGATTTTCTGGTTTACCATAAGAGTTATCACCTTTAATCTCTACTTTCCAGATATCGGTTTCACCTAATGACCCCTGTCTGTTTGATGAGAAATATAAAGTTTTACCGTCTGCAGAGATAGATGGGTTAGCCGAAGACCAACGCTTATCGTTTACTGGTAATGCCTGAACATTACCCCATTTCCCGTTTTCTTTAGTGGCTTTAAACAGGTATAATAATCCTGTTTGCTGTCCTTTGTCTTTCTCAAACTTACCTTCTTTAAAGCTTTCGCTGGCAAAGTACATGGTGTTACCATCTGCTGTTACTGCTGCCGGGCCATCATGCCATTTACTGTTTATTTCACTTACAGGTGTAGGTTTGCTGAATTTTCCGTCACCCTGATAAGTAGCTACATACAGGTCAAGATAAGGTTCCTCGTTCCTTCCATAAGTCCTGCGCTCTGTATTTCGGGTACTTGTAAAGTAAAATGTGTTGTCGTCGTTTAATACAGCGCCAAAGTCGGTGTATTTTTTATCACTTATATCCAGATACTTCTCGTCAAAAAGCTTGGTTTGGCTTTTTAGTTTTGGTAAGTAATCAGGATCTTTCATGAAAATAATTGCCCTTTGATCATTAGGAACCATTTTAGAAAAGGTCATCATCTGCGCGTTGGCTTCCTCATACCTGCCTTCGGCCTTAAGCATCTGGGCATAGTGGTAATAAATCTCAGCATCCTGTTTGCTTTTAACAGCCTTTTCATACCATTTAATAGCTTCTTTACTATTAAACATGTTGTAGTAGCTCTCGGCAAGCTGTCTGTAAACATAAGGGTCTTTTTTACCCGAAAGTTTTAGATATTCCTGAGCCGCGTCTATGTATTCAAAACGGCTGTATAATTTATCTGCTTTTTCTGTCTCCTTATTTTGTGCCATGGCAAACTGTGCTGCCAGCATAAAACTTAAACTGATATATAGGTTCTTCATTTTTCTTGGTCGCTTTTAGGTTAGAAATAACGTGGTGAACGTGATACTTTCTTAGGGAAGTTCAGGTCGAATAACAGCATTACCTCATGCGAGGCTGGGGTAGTGATGTTAAGGTCGGAAACAATATGGTCATAGGCATAACCCAGCCTAAGGTTAGGGGTAATCCTGTAGTTGACCATACCACCAAAAGAGTCATCAAGCCTGTAGGTGGCCCCGATCTCAAAGCGCTCAAAGAACAGCGCATTCAGTGAACCGTCTATAGAAGGCGATACGTTGAAGGCTGATTTTAACATGAAAGAGGGTTTTAGCTTTACGTTATCCGATAACTGGAATACGTAACCCCCCGTTAGGAAGTAGTGCTGAACTTCCGATCCGAACTGAAGGTCAGTTCCGCTTTGGGTAAGGTCAAGGTGCTTGCTCTTAAGCATGTTCGGTACCGAGAAGGCCACATAGTACTTCTGGGTGTAGTAGAAGAATCCTGCACCTATGTTGAAATAGGTGTTGTTAACGTTCTCACTGAAGGCAGGGTCGCCCGGCGCCGGTACATATCCGTTACCGATATCACTGTAAAGCCCCACATCGTGGAACGTTGCTCCGGCCTTAAGGCCAAGGGCAAGGCGGTGCTCTCCCCCTAAGTTAAGGGTGTAGGAGAAGTCCGCATAGGTGTTGGTCTCCTTTACAGGACCAATCTGGTCGTTGATAACCGATAGGCCCAATCCCACATTCTTACCAACAGGACTGTGCCCTGAGAAGGTTGCCGTGGTTGGGGAATCCTGGATGTCAACCCACTGTTTGCGGTACAATAACCCAAAGGACAAGTTCTCCTTCGAGCCCGCATAGGCAGGGTTGATCACGTTCATGTTATACATGTACTGCGTATAGTGCGGGTCCTGCTGTGCAGAAACATCGGCAAGGCCACACAATGCCACAAGGGCAGCCAAGTAGATTTTCTTCATAAAAAATAGGTTTCTATGGTTATGTAATGGGGGGTTAACCCGAGTTAGTTCTATTTGGTATTTGAAATCTTAGCTTAAATCTGCCTGCCTTCACTTAAGCAAATGATAGCCTAAATTTGCTTTCAAACGCGTTAAAGATAGACATTTTTGCGATATTCGTACAGTATTGGCTATAAATATCAACATTTTAACAGCTTACATTGTTTAAGGTGTTATTTATTTAACAAAACGACTAAATTTTGTTGTGATGATTGGCTTAAAATGCTGTTATATAGTATATAAGTAGTCATAAAGCTGAGAGCTGTCAGAAAGTTCCAGCTTGGTTGCAATCCTTTCTTTTCTTTTTCTGCAGGCCTCAAGAGTAATGTTTAGCATAGATGCTATTTCTTTTGAGGTAAGGTTCATGTATAGATAGCAAATAAACCTTATGTCGTTTGAAGTTAGTGAGGGGTGTACTGTTTTAAGACGTGTTATATATCCCTGATTTACTTCCTCAAAATGGGTAATGAAATTTTCCCATTCATCATCTGACTTAAGGTGTTCCCTAAGCGTTTTTATGTGTTTAGTAAGCGAACTGTTTTTTGATAGTTCGGGTATTTTAGACAGGCTGGTAAGAATATCTTCTATAAGCACATTTCTGCCGGATAAATAAAGAGCCTTAGCCGTAAGCTTTCTGTTGCGCGATTCAATTTCATTTTTAAGACGCTCCTGTTCCAGTTTGGCCTTATTTTCTTTTTCCCTTATCTGTTTTTCCAGTACAAGGTTTTCATTTTTTTCCTTTTCCAGTTCCAGGGCAATAGCCTGTTCCTTTTGTTCGGCAATCAGTTTTTTCTGTTTTAGCTTAACCGACAGGTTGCGTAATAGTAATATTATTATGGTTACTACTGCCATTATCGCAGCTATAATGGTATAGAAAGTTTTTCTTTCGGTTTTTAGTTTTTCTTCATTTATGGCAATTTCATTCCTGTAGTTCTGTATCTCAAATTTTACCTTGTTGGTTTCTAAAAGCTTTCCGTTTTTTATATCGTTAAGTTCTGTTTCTGCCGATAAAACAGAGTCTTTATACTGTAATGCCTTATCGTAAAGCTTTAGCTTAGAGTAAATTTTTGATAGAAGCTCATAGGTTGTTTTTTTTGTCTCGGTATTAGGATTTTCTGCCAATATATTTTTCCCCGAAACGGCAGCCTCGTCATACTTCCCTTCTGCCAGGTAGCTTTTTGTGATTATGAACAAAAGTGAAATACCTATGTCGTTAAAGTCAAGGTTTTTTGAGGTAGCATACAGATTAAGGGCTTTCTCCCTTGCCTGCGTTGTATGGCCTGTTAGCAAATCATTCTCTGCCATTGTTATCTGGGCTAATACATAAAGGTTTGGATCGGCTTTCAGTAAAGGGATTGCTTCTATAATGTATTTTTTTGCTTCTTCGGGCCTGTTTGTTTCATTGGCTACACCACCCAAATTCATGGCATAAAGTCCAATCTTTATCTTGTCCTTGTTTTCTATGGCTATTTCATAGGCTTTTTTAAAGTATTCCTCTGCCTTTTCAAAGTTATTCTCTTTAGTGTATATAATGGCGATGTTGTTTAAAACAACCATTTCATGCTGTGGGTCCAGTTCCTTTACTGCAATGGTATAACTTTCCAGATAATAATTAAGGGCCTCGCCATAGTCCAACATGGTAAAGTAATTAGCGCCAATGTTATTTGTGGCTAAAAAAGCCTGCTCATACCAGTGGTTCTTTTCGGCAAGGTTTCTTGCCTGTGTAAGTAGTTCGAGTGACTTTACATGTTCTTTCTTCCACATATATTCCACACCTTTTTTGATAAGTGAATCACAATGTTGTATAGTATTTGCCCTTGCGGTTGATATAAAAAACAACGCAATTAAAAAGGAGAATACTATTTGAAGGCTTTTTTTGTGCACGGAAGAAAAGGGATGGATTTAATCAATCCAAATATAAACTATAATTTAATGCAAATAAAAAAGCTTTTCCCAATTTGAGAAAAGCTTTACTATATGTAGTTGTATTTTTTAAGCTTTACCTGAAGCTTTAAGGTTACGTTCAATTGAGTGACCAGGGCGCGTCCATTTTGGTTTTTCGCCAAGAGGGGCATATTCTGAATCGTGAGCTTCCACAGTTTGAGGCTGTGATTTTTTAGTGAAAGGCTTTTGCGGGATAAGTCCAAGCATTTCAAACATCTTCATGTCTTCGTTTACATCCGGGTTAGGGGTTGTAAGCAGTTTGTCTCCTGCAAAGATTGAGTTAGCTCCTGCAAAGAAACACATGGCCTGTCCTTCTCTCGACATTTGGGTTCTACCGGCAGAAAGTCTTACCTGAGTTTGTGGCATAACGATTCTGGTAGTAGCTACCATTCTTATCATTTCCCATATCTCTACAGGTTTTTCATTCTCCATTGGTGTACCTTCTACAGCTACAAGTGCGTTGATTGGAACTGATTCAGGTTGCGGACTTAATGAAGCAAGTGCTACAAGCATACCAGCCCTGTCTTCTACGCTTTCGCCCATTCCTATAATACCGCCACTACAAACAGTAACGTTAGTTTTTCTAACATTGTCTATTGTTTGTAGCCTGTCTTCATAACCACGTGTGGAAATTACTTCTTTGTAATATTCTTCGGATGTGTCAAGGTTGTGGTTGTAAGCATATAAACCGGCTTCGGCAAGGCGCTTAGCCTGATTTTCGGTAATCATACCCAGTGTACAACAAACTTCCATATCAAGTTTGTTTATGGTTCTTACCATTTCCAGTACCTGATCAAATTCAGGTCCGTCTTTTACGTTTCTCCATGCAGCACCCATACATACTCTTGAAGATCCGCTTGATTTAGCGCGCAGTGCCTGTGCTTTTACCTGCTGTACACTCATTAGGTCGTTGCCTTCTATATCAGTATGGTAACGGGCAGCCTGAGGGCAATATCCGCAGTCTTCAGGGCATCCTCCTGTTTTAATGGAAAGCAGGGTAGATACCTGTACTATATTAGGGTCATGGTATTGTCTGTGAACTGACGCTGCTTCATAAAGCAGGTCCATAAGCGGTTTATTATATAATGCTATTATTTCTTCCTTAGTCCAGTCGTGTCTCATTGTATTCATAACGGAATTTTAAAGTTGGCTCAAAAGTAGCAAATTCCGTTTTAACAACCGAAAAAACACTTTAAACTTTGCTTAGTTATGATTAAGGTCGTCTACCTTATTGATTTTTTCAACCTTATCTTTCCAAAACTGCATTAATGTGAATGATACTATAGCACTAGCCGCAAGACCTTCTATAAACAAGCCCATACAAAACTGGTAAAGCGATGGTGTACCTCCAAAAATATAGTTTTCTGCAAAGGTATGTATGTACTCTTCACCTCCTTTATATTCTGCATACGCAATAAAAGCAAATATGCTTATTACAAGACTGGTAAATGCCGTGAAGAAGGCAGAACTTAAGTTAGTAAAATATCCGTCAATATGATCGGCATAATCCTGCTTAATAGTTCGGTTTACACCATATATTACAAATACAAAATTTACAAGCCTTAGGTAAATCTTATCTCCTAAGCCAAACATTTCCATTAAAAGGAAAAATAGTGCAATACCGATAAAAATAATGATTCCGTTAATTATTATCCTCGAAACTTTCATAGCTGCTGTGTTTTATTCGTTAATAAATTATGTTACAGTTTTTTTGGCTGTTATTACTCCTTTTTGAGGGAAGTATGCTAGTCAAAGTCTATTGCGATTTATTCCGAAATTTAGCTATAAAAAGGCAAAAAAGTAAGAGAATTAATAAAATTTTAATACAAGAAGTATGACTCTTATAATTGAGGATTAAGGTTGTTTTTGAACGGATTCCATGTCTTCATAGAGTATTATCCATGGTGAATGGGAGAAATAATGCCACTCTGCCTCGCCCAAATCTACTGTAGAGTTGATAAGTTTTTTGAGAGGAGCTCCGTTTACTGCAGCTTCAGTTTGTGCATAAATAGCTACGTCAATCCCTTTTTGTGCCTGTTCTTTTTTAATACGTTGGGCAAATTGCCATATCATATCAGGTTTAGTGCACATACTGTTATATTGCTTACGGGTCATTTTTGTATGTACATTGTAAGGTATAGGTTTACCTGTTTTTTTGTCAACTACCTTGTAGGTTGTATATCCGTTACGGGTGCGAAGCATCATTCGCCAGCTAAGGCGGTGGCCCTCTTCAGTCCAAAATACATCGCCTTTTATCAAATGATGCCTTAGCGGTAAAGCTAGCTGTACTATTAAATAAGGTATAAAAAAATAATACAGTGTTGTTTTATAAGGACTGCCTTTTAGTGCGATTTCCTCAGTAATAACAGGTTTCTTTTTAAAGAAAATGCTTCTTATTTTTTCCGGAGGATAAAAGAATACTACAAAACTTAAGGCAAAAAACGGAAATATCCCTATTTGTAATGTTATGGAGTTGAAAAGGTGGAATATTAGTGAAGCGATAAAAGCCCAGGTCCTGGTTTTTTTAAACAGGAGCAATGGCACTACAAGCAAATCGAATGCTATACCTGCATAGGCAATAAAAAGGTAGAACCATTTTTGGGTAAAAATATCATGTAGTACAGGAATTGTAACCGAACGATCCAGCAGGTTTTTAGTAAACGTTCCGTCAAGCCATCCGGGGTAGAATTTTGCTATAGTAGCAAAAAAGTATACTATGGTTACCTGAGTTATCATAACCCACGAACACCATGCTGGCATTGTAAGGCTTTTGACAGAAGATTTTTGTTTAGCGTCTAGCGAGGCATAAGTATTGGCCGGCAAAAACCACATTATTATACAAACCAGTAAAAGAAGGTAGTAATGGTTGTTGTAAGATGTTTTTTGCATAAAATACACACCGGCCCAAAGTAGGGTGTAGGCACCTAATGTCCATCTGTATTTATAGCCTGCCATAACCAATAGGCCTAAAACACCCATAAGGCAAAAGTAAAAATACATTCCTATTCCCGGCAGAGGCTGTAACCAGTCAAGCCCAATATGTGAAAATGTAAATTCTACATCTATAAAATTTTCTTTTACCCATCCGGTTAAGATAGCACCAAAGGTTTCGCAGGCGAGCAGGAACCCGAAGAATATCCTGAAAACAATAAGAGGGGCATTGTCTATTTGCCGGAAAAGGTAATTTTTCATGACAGTTTTTGAGAAATATATTCCAGTGATATTTTCTGGTCTTCCATAAGCTGATCTTTCAGGTGGTTTACACTGGGGAATTTGATTTCGTCACGTATCCTGTAGTGTATGTTGACCCTTATTTCAGAATCATATATATCAGCATTAAAATTAAAGAAGTGTACTTCTATAGACTCTGCAACGCCTCCTACGGTAGGATTATTGCCTATATTCATCATCCCGAAAACTTTTTGTCCTTTAATTTCAGAAGAAACAACATAAACACCTTTTATGGGTATAAGCTTATAACTTTCGGTTATATGTATGTTTGCTGTTGGGAAACCTATGGTTCTGCCAAGTTGTTTACCTTTTACTACAGTTCCCGTTAAAAAGTAAGGATACCCTAAATACCTGTTTGCAGTTTCCAGATAACCGGCATTTAAGGCATTTCTTATTTTGGTTGAACTTACCGATACTTCGTTTATCTCAAGAGCCGATATTTGTTCTACCTCAAAATTGTAGTCTTTTCCAAAAATAATAAGATCATCTATATTGGCAGTCCTGTTACGTCCAAATCTATGATCATAGCCAATTATTATCTTTTGCACTTTAAGTTTATCAACCAGGATGACTTTTACAAATTCTTCGGCAGTTAGGCGTGAAAAAGAATGGTCAAACGGGTGGATAATCAGATTATCTATACCATACTCTTCCAGTAACATTGCCTTTTCTTTTATGGTGTTTAGTAACTTGATATCAGTGTTTTGCTGAAGCACCATACGCGGGTGAGGAAAAAATGTGAGTAATACATTTTCGCATCCCGCTTTTTTACTGCTCGAGGTTATTTTTTCCAGGATGCTTTTATGACCCTTATGCACACCGTCAAAAGTGCCCAGTGTTACAATGGTTCGTACATCGGTATTAAATTCCTGTATTGAATTGAAGATTTTCAAAGGCTAATAGAGTTATGATAAAGCAAATTTAATAAGAAGAGGGTATATTATAATAATGATGAAGATTTTATTTTAAAATATAGTTTTTTAGCGATGAAAATAAGAAATTAACATTTTTCTGAGGCTAAAAGTCTAATTTTTAGTAACATTAATCAGTATATTTGTCAGCTATGATAAATATACTACTATTACAATGACAAAAAAGCTATTAATTATTTTGATAGTTATCATGCAGTCTGCATGGGGCTATTCTCAATCAAATCTATGGAGTGAAACATCAGAAGAGCGTTTAGTATCTTATGAAAAAACAGATCGTGCTGATATGCCGGTTGAATATCAGTTGTACCATCTGAATTTTGAAGCGATGAAAAACGTACTTTCGTCTGCTCCGTCAAGAAAGAATTTTTCAGGTGAATCTCAGGTAATTGTCTCTTTTCCTAATCTTGAAGGGCAACTGGAAAGATTCAGGATTTATGAGGCATCAGTAATGCATCCTGATCTTGCTTCAAATCATCCTGAAATACAATCTTATGTTGGTAAAGGAATTGATAACCCTACATCTACAATTCGTTTCAGCACCACTATTTTTGGTTTACATACAATTACCTTTTCAACAAAGGGAACTTATTATATAGATACTTATACTAAGGATCTTCAAAATTATATCTTATATAAAAAATCTAGCCTTACAGGCGGAAGGTCTTTTGACTGTGAAACAGCTGAAGCGGATGATGCAGTTGAGTTTGGTCAGAAATTTAATGTAAAAAATACTCAGTCTAACGATGGTGTTTTAAGAACTTACAGGCTGGCAATGGCTTGTACTTACACTTATGCACAATACCACTTTACTGCGGCGGGAGCTGCCAGCGGTACAACAGCTGAGAAAAAGGCTGCTGTTTTAGCGGCTATGAATGTTACCATGACAAGAGTTAATGGTATTTATGAAAAAGATTTTGCCATAACTATGGAAATTATACCTAATAATGAGAGTGTAATTTTTGTTACTTCAGGTTCTAATCCTTTTTCTAACGAAAATGGAAGTACTTTGTTAAGTGAGGTGCAAAGTGTTATTGATGGGAATATTGGTTTTTCAAATTATGATATTGGCCACGTAGTAAGTACCGGTGGTGGAGGTATAGCACAATTAGGTTGTGTTTGCAGTAACAGTAAAGCGAGAGGTGTAACCGGTAGCTCTAATCCTGTAGGAGATTCTTATGATGTAGATTATGTTTGCCACGAAATGGGTCACCAGTTTTCGGCAAGACATACTTTTAATGCAAGTGGAGGAAATTCGGGTTCTTGTAACGGAAACCGTAGTGCTCAAACAGCAGTAGAGCCAGGTAGTGGTACTACTATTATGGGTTATGCCGGTATTTGTGCAAATGCCGACGTACAGGAAAATTCTGATGCATATTTTCATGCAGTAAGTATAGGAGAAGTATTTTCTTTTATAAGCTCAATAAACTGTGCAGAAGAGACAGATAATAATAATGCTGCTCCTGAAATAGGTTTTCAGGGGGGTACATATATACCTAGGGCAACAGCATTTGTTTTGACGGCTACTGCTACTGATGCTGATGGTGATGCACTTACCTACTGTTGGGAAGAGACCGATGCAAATGGTTCTATTGTGGTTGGGTCTCCATCGCCTTTATCCAATGATGCTCCAATGTTCAGGTCTTTAAGCCCGGTTGATGTTCCGGAAAGATATTTCCCTCCTCTTGAAGATGTTTTAGATAATAATCTTTCTCCTCAATGGCAGGTTATCCCTATCGTGGGAAGAACGCTTAACTTTGCTCTTACTGTAAGGGATAATGCGGTTCCAAATGGTGGACAAACAGCGAGGATTAATAAACAGATTGTTGTTTTAGGTGACATAGGGCCTTTTGCTGTAACTTCTCAGCATGGATTTACTGAGGTTTGGCAAACTAATACAACTGAAACAATAACATGGGATGTTGCAGGAACTGACCAGACTCCTATGTTTACTACAAATGTTGATATACTTCTTTCTACTGATGGTGGACAGACATTTGAGATGTTTATTGAAAATACACCAAATGACGGTATTGAAACTTTTACGGTACCAACTACTCTTCCTGAGTCTCAAAACTGCAGGGTAATGGTTAGAGCTGTAGACAATGTGTATTATGCTGTTAATAGTATTCCTTTTGCTATTGAATTGTTAGATAATGAAGAGTTTGGTCTTAATGGCTTTGCTTTATATCCTAATCCTAACAATGGTAACTTTACCATATCATTCACTTCTGCTACAGCAAATGATATTAATGTAGCTGTGTATGATATGAGAGGAAGACAGATTTTGTCAAACAACTATGCAAATACAGGAACTTTCTCTAGTGATATAAATTTACAGGGAGTACAATCCGGAATTTATCTTGTTTCTGTTCAGGATGGCAGCAGAAAAGAAGTTAAGAAGATAGTGGTTCAGTAATAATCACGATAAATAAAAGAGGCGCCTTATAAAGCGCCTCTTTTTTATTTTATATCTGCTATTATTGTCTTTGTCTTTTGGTTTTGGATAACGTCAGGTAGTGTTATAATAACTTTTCCGTCTTTATATTCTGCATAACCGTCTTTAACCTCACGGTAACCTGCGATATCTTTGCAGTAGCAAAATACCCCGAAAAGCATTTTAATTTCACTATCCCTGTTTAAAGAAGCTACATCACTTGTTGTTTCAATAATTACTTCTTCTCTGTAAAAATCATCCTGAGCCTGTTGGTTAGGTGTTTTGGTGTAGGTGTACTTTAAAATACTTTTGCCTTCCTGTGCCTGAGATTCATAATACAGTTTACCTGCCCCGTTTTGTTTGTACACAAGACTACTGTCTTTAAGCACTTCAAACAAACATGTTCCCTGAGTAGGGCAGTTGCTTTCAAGATTGTAGTTTCCTGATTTTAAAACCGTATTCTGGCTCCCGCAAGATGCTAATGCTGTTACAAATGCTATTGATAGGATAATTTTTTTCATACTGTGTTTTTTAATTGTAAAAACAAACTTTAAGCCAAATTACATATTAAAGATTAAAGCGGTAGCCTGTTTATAATTTATTTACCATTAAAAGTATTCATGGTATTGTTTAGTCCTGCCAAAGCAAATGACTTAATAGCTTCTGATGCCATGTCAAGTCTTTCCGGAAGTTTAGCTTTTTCTTCCTCGCTCCATTCGCCTAAAACATAGTCTACCTGCTGGCCTTTTTTAAACTCATCGCTTATGCCGAAACGAAAGCGTGCATACTCGTTAGAGTTAAGTAGCAGTTGAGTGTTTTTAAGTCCGTTATGGCCTCCGTCACTTCCTTTTGCCTTAATCCTTATGGTGCCAAAAGCAAGGTTTAGGTCATCGGTAACCACAAGCAGGTTTTCCTTCGGTATGTTCTCTTTTTCCAGCCAGTATTTTATGGCTTTACCGCTCAGGTTCATGTAGGTGTTAGGCTTTAAAAGGATAAGTGTCCTTCCTTTTATTTTTACTTCGGCAATAGCACCCAGTTTTGCTGTTTCAAATTGTACACCTTCCTGTTGTGCCAGTCGGTCTACTACTTTAAAGCCAATGTTGTGGCGTGTATTTACATATTCGGCACCTATATTGCCCAGGCCTGCTATAAGATATTTTTTCATGGGGTCGATACTCTCAGCTGTCTTGTTTTGTTTAAAGAGATTTGTAAGCCATTTCATGCTTCAAAAATAGGCAACTTTGCCTTAAATAAAAAAAGCGTCCCGTAAAGGACGCTTTCTGTATAATTGAAAAAGAAATTATTTTTTCTTCTTTCCTGCATCTTTTGCAGCTTTTGCAGCTTCCTGAGCAGCTTTCATAGCAGCACGTGAAATTCTTACCTGTGCAACAACAGTGTTGTCCGGGTGAAGTAATTTGAAGTTGTCTGCAGGTACCTCAGTAACATAAAGTTTGTTACCCATTTCAAGGTTTGTAATGTTAGCCTCAACAAAGTCAGGAAGGTTAGCAGGTAAAGCTCTAACTTTAAGTTTACGTTGGTTAAGACGTAAAACACCACCAGCCATAACACCTTTAGAGTTACCAACAACTTTTACAGGAACTTCCATAGTGATTTCTTTCTCAGCATTTAACTGATAGAAGTCAATGTGTAAAATTTTGTCAGATACCGGGTGAAACTGTATATCCTGTAGGATAGCGTTGTAAGTTTTACCGGCAAGTTCAATTACCACAGTGTGTACGTTTGGAGTGTAAACCAGGTTTTTAAATCCTTTTTCGTCTGCAGTAAAGTGTACTGGCTGATCTCCTCCGTATAACACGCAAGGAACCATTCCAGCATTACGTGCCGTACGCGTTGCCGCTTTACCCACGCTTTCTCTTTCAGATCCTTTGATCGTAATTGATTTCATTTTGAAATATATTAATTAATAAAAAATTACATTAAAAATTTACCGCTTATAGAGTTGTTGCTGTGTACTTTGTGCATTACATCAGCAAACAGGTCAGCACATGTTACTACACGTATTTTGCTGCTCTCTTTTTTAAGCGGAATACTATCTGTAACAATCAGCTCAAGAAGCTGAGAGTTTTCGATTTTCTCATAAGCATTACCCGATAGTATAGCGTGTGTACATATAGCTCTTACGCTTAATGCACCTCTTTCCATCATCATGTCGGCAGCTTTTGTAAGTGTACCTCCTGTGTCAACCATGTCGTCAACAAGGATAATGTTACGTCCTCTAACATCACCAATAACCTCCATAGTTTCGATAACGTTAGCCTCTTTTCTCTGTTTGTAGCAGATAACTACGTCAGATCCTAAGAATTTAGAGTATGCGTAAGCCCTTTTAGATCCACCCATGTCCGGAGACGCAATTGTTAGGTTTTCAAGGTTAAGACTCTTAACGTATGGTAAGAATATTGTAGAAGCAAACAGGTGGTCTACCGGTTTTTCGAAAAAGCCCTGAATCTGGTCTGCATGAAGATCCATGGTCATAATTCTTGTAGCACCTGCCGATTCAAGAAGCTTAGCAACAAGCTTAGCTCCTATGGGAACCCTTGGTTTGTCTTTTCTGTCCTGTCTTGCCCATCCAAAATAAGGTATTACTGCTGTAATGTGTCTTGCAGAAGCTCTTTTTGCAGCATCAATCATTAGCAATAATTCCATTAAGTTGTCTGAACTTGGGAATGTAGAGCATACAAGGAAAACGCGAAGTCCTCTTATAGACTCTTCGAATGATGGCTGAAACTCACCGTCACTGTATTGTGAAAAAGTAATTTTTCCTAATTCAGTTCCATAACTTTTAGCGATTTTTTCTGCCAGGTATTCACTGTTAGAACATGAAAATATCTTAGCTTCCGGCTCTACGTATGACATCTTAAATACTTGTTTTGTAGTTATTTAGTGTGTTGTTTCTCTAAACGAGGTGCAAATTTAGGAATTTAATTGAACTCTGGAAGTTTTTTTGGGTTATTTTTATCTTACATTGGAATAATTTTTTACATTTGCACCCACATTTACTGAGGAAAATGCCTGGATGGCGGAATTGGTAGACGCGCACGACTCAAACTCGTGTACTACGGTGTGTGGGTTCGATTCCCACTCCAGGTACAAAACCCATTAGCTTTTGCTGGTGGGTTTTTTATTTTTATACTGAAAATTTCTTCTTTTGCAGCTTATTAACCAAATCCTATTATTGTTTTCTAGTATAAGTTGTTTACAGGAGATAGCAAATACTTAGGCTACTTTCTTTATAACATAGGTCACTATGCCCCATACTATAAACTGATTGTTTTCGGTAATTTTTATGGGGGTATAGGCTTTATTTTTGGGAATCACCTGGAGTCAGTTAGTATCTGTTACCAGGTAGCCGCCTTACTCAAACCCATGTTGTAGTTCGGTTTGTTTTTTATTCGTCAAGATCATATTCATTTATGTCAAGTGAAACCGTACGCAATTCAGTTAAGATTTTGTCTAAAATTAATAACCTGTCCAAAAGTAAATTTTCATTTTCAAGATCTTGCTCTGTAAGGTTTATAAGTTGTCCCACTAGTAAATCTTCCCTAAAATTATATTCCTTTTTCAGTATTACTTTCAGGTTTTCATTTTTTGTAAAGTCAATTAATGGAATAATTTCAACTTTAAATTTTTTTAGGTCAGGGTCAATGATATTCAGTCTGTAGTAGTATTTGTCAACTTTACCCAAAAGGAATGTTTCAAGTTCATTTACGATACTTCCCATACCACAAAGTCGCCCATAAAAGTCAAGTTTTTTGAAAGCTGGTTTGTCAAATATTCTTTTTCTGTCAACAAGGTTATTGTAATTATGAAGCACCGAAGCAATTACCACTATTAATGAAAAACCAAAAGCATAAAGTGACGAGTATGGAACTCTTTGAATAATTGGCTGTAGAGCCCAGCCGTTATTAATAATTGTTGGTAAGAACGTGAATGGAAAAATAAGTAAAAAAGATATTGTTAGTCCACGTAGAAGAGTCTGTCTTTCGGCAATTATTATGTTTAGCAGGTCTTTCATTAAGATGATTCACAACAATCCCGTCGCTTGGTGAGATTAAGGGAGCTAGAGGTAGAGTATTTTCAGTTATTATTAAAGTTCATTAGAAGCTTAAATTCCAAATCCGAAGGTTAATCCGCTTGGAGTAAAACACGTGTTATATGGAGTTATTCTTCATCCATCTTATCCAAAAGTCCAATCGTATCTGTCTTATAAAGATCAAAGTCAACTTCTGTTCCTGTCTTTCCCAGAAAGTCAATTGTTCTTTTATTCAGTCCAAAGTATGGTGTTGATGAATCTGGATTTATGTCTATGTATATTACGAACTGAATTCTTGTTGATAACTGCAGTTTTTCCTTGAGTCGGTTAATTGCATCCACCTTACATTCGAAAATGCCAACAAGTTGTTCTAATGGAGTTTCTAAATCTATCTCGCTTCCTACCTCTATTTGATATTTCCATGAAGTGGATATTGGCACAGGATGTTTTTTTATCTTCACCGAGGTCGGTTCTATGCCCAATTCCGTAGTCACGAGATTTGTGTCAAAGACTTCCGCATAAAAGGAAAAATACAAGTAGTTGTTGCATTCTGTCCCAGCATATGTTAGTTTCTGGTATGCCATTTAATATATAAGTTATTATACAATAAGTTTTTTTTTGAGGGTTAGCCTGAACTTTTCGATTAAGCAATTTGCTCCTATTACGCTTATACTGTGTTGTCAATATTTTTTTCAATGTCTGATATTTCAGCATTGTTAAACCAAGTATTATTTTTTCACGAAACTATTCATTTTTATTTCGTGAAAGAACACCTGTAACCACATTTCGTTAAATTACGTCTAATATATTATTTTCGTATAAGTTAGATGCTACAAAAGTAAAGATTAATGGATTATGAAAGGATTATAAAAGCATTATCAGAAAGGTTTGTTTATGTAAGCTATGCAAATGGCTAAGCTACTTTCTTTATCACATAGGTCACTATGCCCCATACTACAAACTGATTGTTTTCGGTAATTTTTATTGGGGTATAAGCTTTATTTTCAGGCATTAGATACAGGCAATCAGTATCTGTTACCAGTCTTTTAACGGTGAATTCGCCATCTACCAGGCAAACGGCTATTTTTCCGTTTGAAGGCTCCATGCTGCGGTCTACAACCAGTATGTCGGCATTGTTTATGCCTGCATCTATCATAGAGTTACCCGATACCCTGATGTAAAAGGTACTTAACGGATTTTTACTGAGCTCCCTGTTAAGATCAATCTTGGTTTCCATAAAATCCTGTGCAGGAGACGGAAATCCCGCCGAAACTCCGTGTGATATATAGGGTAGGGGGCTTTTGCTTTCCATATCGGGAGCATATATATTAAGCGCCCTGTATTTATTGCTTGCTATCAACATTTATCTGTAGTATTTCATTAAAGTTTGTGGTATATCGGGGAGAGAGCATTTCCTGTTTCATATCCCAGGTTTTTTTTGCCTGCGATGCCAGTCTCAGTATCCTGTCGCCCATTTTGGTATTTATGTTGTCCATGGCTTTCATAAGCGCCATGTGTCTTGGGTTTTCGTCAATAAACAAATTAAATTGTCGTGTATTTTCCGGTATAAGGTCGGTTACTATAACCCCTGCCTTTTTAAATATTACCGATTCTGTTTCTGCCAGCATACTTTTTAAAAGTGTTACCGCCGCATTACTTATTGTAATACCAGATTGCGAAGCAAATGGCAGTAAGGCTGCCCTGCTGTAATAGTATTTTGGGTTATTCAGTTTGTGTTTATCGGCTACC
This sequence comes from Flavobacterium alkalisoli, assembly GCF_008000935.1. Lineage (NCBI taxonomy): Bacteria > Pseudomonadati > Bacteroidota > Flavobacteriia > Flavobacteriales > Flavobacteriaceae > Flavobacterium > Flavobacterium alkalisoli. The sequence continues at coordinate 652,788 of NZ_CP042831.1, read as the reverse complement.
AGTGTAACGATTATGGTATGACAACAGCTTTGCTGTTTTCTAAGCTTTTCGGCGGTAACCATTGCAAAAGTTGTAATGCGTTCCCGTAAAAGGTCAAAGTCCGATATCTGTTTCGGGAAAGTTCGTGTTGTAGCTATGCTCCTTCTCACTTCAGGAACCTGTCCGTCGCCTATAGCGGGTTTGCCCTCCAGTTCATATTTAATGCGTAGCCCGGTCACTCCCATTTCTTTTCTTATCCATGCCTCCAGATGAGGTTCGGTAAAGTCTAAGGCAGTATTTACTTTTTTTGCCTTTAGCTTTTTTACGGTTCGGTAGCCAATTCCCCATACATCTTCAATCTTTAGCCACTTTAACGCCTTAATTCGTTTTTCGTCGGTATCTATAACATAAACCCCTCCCGTTTTATCCTGAAATTTTTTGGCTATCCTTTTTGCGGCTTTAGACAGTGTTTTTGTAGGGGCAAACCCTACACAAATGGGCAAGCCAATCCATTTGGCTACGGTTTCGCGAATTTGCTGCCCGTAGTTGTTGTGGTTTTCAATAGTAATACCGTTAAAATCAAGAAAGGCCTCATCAATACTATACACTTCTACATTAGGGGTAAAAAGTTCCATTATTTTCATTACCCTTTCGCTAAGGTCTCCATATAAGGGATAGTTAGACGAAAACACCTTTACATTATGTTCCCTGAGTAAATCGCGTACTTTAAACTCGGGAGCTGCCATTGGTACACCCATTGCTTTTGCCTCTTCACTGCGCGATATAATACAGCCGTCGTTATTGGAAAGTACAACAACCGGCCTGTCCTGATACTTAGGCTGAAAGGCCCTTTCGCAGGATACATAAAAGTTATTACAGTCTATAAGGGCATACATAAAGCAAATGTATGAAAATAATCTTATATAAGAAAATAATCTTATAGTTTGAGTTGATGTTAAAGAAAGGATAAACTGCCCGTATAGTGGTGCTTTCCAGTGATTTGCTTCGTAAATTTATTGGACAATTAAAACATTATAATATGTCATTATTAAATAACAAAGTGGCTGTTGTTTCCGGAGGTGGATCCGGAATAGGACGAGCCATAGCAGAGACGTATGCACAGGAAGGTGCTAAAGTGGTAATAGCCGATATTAATGAGGCGCATGGAGAAGAAACTGTAAACCATATTAAGAAAGCCGGGGGAGAGGCTTTTTTTATTAAGGCCGATTCCTCTAAAGCTGAGGATAACAAGAAACTTGTTGAAGCAATAGTATCTAAATACGGCAGACTGGATATTGCATGCAATAATGCGGGTATAGGTGGTCCTGCTGCACCAACGGGAGAGTATGATATTGATGCCTGGGATAAGGTTATTGGCCTAAATCTTAGCGGTGTATTTTATGCCTGCCGTTATCAGATTGAACAGATGATGAAAAACGGAGGAGGAAGTATAGTCAATATTGCTTCTATTCACGGTACTGTAGCAGCACCAAACAGTCCTGCCTATACTGCTTCTAAGCACGGTGTTGTGGGGCTTACAAAAAATATCGCAGCAGAATACGGACAGAAAAATATACGTTGTAATGCCGTTGGCCCCGGATATATAGAAACGCCGTTACTTACTGACCATCTTAATAAGGAAATGATGGAAGCGGTTGCTGCAAAAAGTACGATGAACAGATTAGGAACACCACAGGAGATTGCCGATTTGGTTACTTTTCTTAGTTCTGATAAATCGTCATTCACTACCGGAAGCTATATAATTGCCGATGGAGGTTATACTGCAATATAAAATCAACGCATAAAACAAAAAAGCCCTTCAGTATGAAGGGCTTTTTTGTTGTTTTATTTTATTATAGATATTTTAAAACCAAATCAGGGTATATGCCCAGTGCAATGTTTAATAAAATAGCAATTACTGCTACCACACTGTAAGCAAAAGGTACAGTCTGTTTTTCTTCTGTACTGTCTTTTGTATACATTGCCAGTATTAGTTTAAAGTAGTAACCTACACTTATAATAGAGTTTACCACTGCAATTATTACGATTGCTACCTGTCCTGCTCTTAGCACTTCACCAAATAGGAAGAATTTTGCAAAGAATCCTGAGAAAATAGGGATACCAGCCATTGATAGAAGCGAACACGTTAATACGGCAGCCATTAATGGGTGGGTTTTTCCTAATCCGTTAAAATTGTATATTTCTTCGTTTCCTTTATTTCCGCAAACACTTAATACTACAGCAAAGGCAGCTATACCTGCCAGGCCGTAAGCGGCAGCGTAGTAAAACAGTACACCTGTGGTTGTAGGAGGGCTCAGGAAAACCATTAGCATAAAACCGGCATGTGAAATACCTGAAAACGCAAGCATACGTTTAACATTACTTTGTTTTAATGCCATAAGGTTACCTACAAACATAGATAGTGCCGATACAATTATGATAATAGTTACATAAGTACCCGGTACTTCGTGGTTAAGGCCTTTCATTAGCTTGAAAAATGCAGCCATTGCCGCTACTTTTGCAAGTGTACTCATGGTAGCTGTTGTAAGAGCAGGAGATCCTTCATATACATCCGGTGCCCAAAAATGGAAAGGTACAGCGGCTATTTTAAATAGTAAACCTATAGTAAGTAAAACGATACCGATAAAGAACCATCCGGGAATATTACCAGCGCTTACTGTATTGTAAATTGTATCTACATCAAAAGACCCTGTTGCACCATATATTAATGCAATTCCAAAAAGAATAACACCAGAAGCAAACGATCCCATAAGGAAGTATTTCATACCCGCCTCATTACTGCTTACATTTCTAGGCTCACTTGCAGCAAGTACATACAGGGAAATAGATAGGATTTCTATTCCAAGGAAGAACATGGCAAGGTTACCAAACGATACCATAGCAACAGCACCTGCAAGAAGGAATAGTTTTATGGCAACAAAATCTGATATTTTAGTTTTATGATTTTTATGAAATTCCGGGCTAAGGGCAACCAGGAAAGTAGTAAGCACGATAAACAGGGCAGAAAATATTCTTGAATAGTTATTCTCTACAATCATGTTATTGTAGTAAGTGTTTCCTACCAGGTTTAATTCTGTTACGTTAAGGCCCAATATAGCAAGCAATCCGATGATACTTACCGGGACAATGGCTTTTCTCAGATTGAAAATTTCAGCTATAAGGCATATAATCCCTAATCCTGCAATAGCTATTAATGTAGTCATTTCTTATCGGGCTTAATTAGATGTTTTTATATGTAATATTATATTCTCAAGTACAGGCGATACAAAGTTTACAATTGGTTTAGGGTATAAACCAAAGAACAACAGCACACCTATTATCAGCACAAATACAAAGCCTTCGCCAAAAGTTACATCGGCAAATACTTTTGTGTTTTGCTCTCCAAGCATAACCTGCTGGAACATTTTAAGCATGTAAAATGCACCTAGTATGATGGTAGTACCCCCCAGTATAGCAAACCATATATTAGTTTGCGCAAGGCTGTAAAGTACTTCAAACTCACCAACAAAGTTAAAGGTAGACGGTAGCGCTACAGAAGCAAGTACCAGTATCATGAACATAGAGGTAAATCGTGGGGTTTGTACCCTTATACCACCCATTTCACTTATTTCGGTTGTATTATATCTTCTTTGAATTATTTCTGCAGCATAAAAAAGTCCTACCACTACAAAACCGTGAGCTACCATTTGCAATACTGCACCTCTAAGACCATCAATTGTAAGTGTGTAAACACCGGCCGCAATAAGTCCAACGTGTGCAAGGGATGAATAGGCAAGAAGCTTTTTAAGATCCTGTTGTTTTAAAGCCAGTATAGAGCCATATATAACACCAGCAATACATAATGCGATTAGCGGATACATATATTCTTTTGCCGGAGCCGGAGCTATTGGCAACTGCCATCTTATAATACTGTAAATTGCCATTTTAAGCATAATACCCGATAAAAGCATAGTACCTGCTGTAGGTGCTTTTTGGTATACGTTTGCCTGCCATGTATGGAATGGTATAATAGGAATCTTAATAGCATAAGCAATAAAGAATGCAAAGAAGATCCAAAACTGCTCAGTACCGTTAAGTTGTAATCTTAAGAAAGTATAGTTTAGGAAAGATCCTGTTTTTTGGTACAGGTATACAAATGCCACAAGCATGAACAGTGAACCTGCAAAAGTGTAGATAAAGAATTTAACCACATCCTTTTTTCTTGCTTCGGCTTCACCACCACCCCATATAAGGGCAATAAAGTAAATTGGGATTAATGAAAGTTCCCAGAAAATATAGTATAAAAGTCCGTCACCGCTTAAAAAAGTTCCTGCCATAGCAAAAACCATAAGCATTATAAGACCGTAGAAAGACTTCGCCTTATTTTGTACTTTTTTAAATGTTGAAAGTATTATTATCGGAGCCAATGCTGTGGTAAGCAATACCATAGTAAGCGACAGCCCATCGGCCAGAAAGCTAAACTGGATGTTAGGTACTCTTATCCATGGGCGTGTATATCCCACTTCTACACCATTGCTTTGTAAGTAGCTTATGTATAATGTTAATCCGAAAGCTGCTAAGCTAAAAAATGCGGCAACTTTTGAAGCCAGTTTATCGCCTGCAAAATAAGTTGCTGCAGCTCCAATAAGTAAAGTGATAAGTATAATTAATACGTCCATCAGGTATGAATTATTTAGCTAAAAAAATATAAACGATTATTGAACATATACCCAGTACAAAAGCAAACAGGTAAAAACCAATGCTTCCGTTCTGTAGTGTTTTGCCTTCTGCACCTAATACGTTGGCAAGTTTTCCAAGACCAAAAATAAATCCTGAAATGGCCACTTCGGTAACATTCTTAAAGAAGCTGCCCAGTGCATAAATAGGTTTAACTATTAATGCAGTGTATATCTCGTCAACATAAAATTTATTGTAAAGTACTTTGGCAAAACCTGTAATCTCGCTGTCCTGACCCGGTACAGCAGACTGTTTGATATATTTAGCGTATGCTAATCCTATACCTATTAATGCACCTACTATAGCTACTGCCATTAGCATATACTCTGTAGTACCCATGTGGTGATGCTCAGCATGTCTTGTAATTACAGGAGCAAGGTATTCGTTTAACCAACTGTTACCCGGTAGACTTATTGCCCCACCTACAGCTGCTAATACAGCAAGCACGATAAGAGGGAAAGTTATAAGTCCCGGAGACTCGTGTAAGTGTTTCTTTTGCTCTTCAGTTCCCCTAAAGTCTTTGTAGAAAGTAAGGTATAACAAACGGAACATATAGAATGCTGTCATTATTGATGCTACAGACCCAATAACCCATAACGGTTTATTGTGGTGGAAAGCTGTCATCAAAATCTCATCTTTCGAGAAGAATCCTGCAAATGGAGGTAAACCTGAAATAGCAAGGGTAGAGATAAGGAAAGTAATAAAAGTAACTTTCATAACCTTACGAAGGCCACCCATGTAACGCATATCCTGCTCGCCGTGCATAGCGTGAATTACAGAACCTGAACCAAGGAATAAACATGCTTTAAAGAATGCGTGTGTTATTACGTGGAAAACAGCAATCTCATAAGCACCTAATCCTAAAGCAAGGAACATTAAACCAAGCTGAGATACGGTAGAGTAGGCAAGTACCTTCTTAATATCGTTTTGTACAAGTCCTATAGAAGCTGCAATAAGTGATGTTACAGCACCTACAATTGCAATAATGTTTTGTATTTCGGGAGCAAGATCAAATACATAGTTTAATCTTGTAATCATAAAGATACCTGCTGTTACCATCGTTGCAGCGTGGATAAGTGCCGAAACAGGTGTAGGTCCCGCCATCGCATCCGGTAACCATGTGTAAAGAGGAATTTGTGCACTCTTACCACAAGCACCTATAAATAAACAAAGTGCAGCAATTGATAACCATGTTGGGTCTATATGATGAGAACCTGTTTCTATAACAGTTCTGATATCTGTATAATCCAGTGAGTGGAATAAATAACCAATAATAAATATACCTATAAGGAAACCAAGGTCACCTATACGGTTCATGATAAATGCCTTTTTAGCCGCATCGTTGTAATCCTGATTTTTGTACCAGAAACCGATAAGCAGGTAAGAGCATAAACCAACACCTTCCCAACCAATAAACATAATCAGTAGGTTGTTACCCATTACAAGGGTAATCATAAAGAATACGAAAAGGTTTAGGTAAGCAAAGAATTTGTGGATGTTCTCGTCATCATGCATGTAGCTGATAGAGTATACGTGGATAAGTGTACCGATACCGGTAACAAACATTAGCCAAAGTAAAGAAAGCTGATCCAACTGAAATGCAAAGTGTACATCAAAGTTTGCCAGCTTCATCCATTGAAACAGGTCTACCATAACAGCCTCTTTTGTGCTGCTTACCTGTAAAAAGAAATAAAGCGTTACGGCAAATGATATAGCCACAGCAACTGTACCCCGTATGCCCGGCAGGTTACCGCTTGATTTTTTCCCTAGAAATATGTTAATCAAAAACCCAATAAAAGGGGCGAAAAGTAGTAGTAATGCCAACTTAGTATCCATTAGGCGTTATCCTTTTAATTTTTTTAAACTATCGATATCAATATTGTTCAGGTTCCTGTAAATAGCTACAAGAATAGCTAGTCCTACGGCAACCTCTGCTGCGGCAACGGCCATAGAGAAAAATACAAATACCTGTCCGGCAGCATCCTGATGGTAAGTAGAAAAAGCAACTAATAGCAGGTTAACTGCATTAAGCATAATTTCTATAGACATGAACATCACGATTGCATTCCTTCTGTAAAGAACCCCAAATGCCCCCACACAAAATAGCAGTGTAGAAAGATAAATGTAGTTCTCAATACCTATCTGTTGTAAAATATTTTCCATACTAGCTGTTTATGTGTTCTTTTTTAGACAATAATACGGCTCCAATCATAGATACAAGAAGTAATACCGAAGCAAACTCAAACGGAACCATGTACTCGTTTAATAATACCTGACCCAGTACTTTAATAGACTGGTAATCCTGTCCTGAAACCTTATACTCGTTTATTACCGGCTGTGCCTTAACAAAAGTTGCTAAAAGTACGAACGCCACAAGGCAGAAAGACAATACGGCTGCTATTCGCGTGAGTGCCGACTTGTTCTGTTCATCTTCCTTATTGAGGTTCATGAGCATTATGGTAAAGAGCATTAATATCATAATAGCTCCGGAGTAAACGATAATATGTACAATAGCTAAGAACTGCGCATTAAACATTAAGTAATGCCCTGCTATAGAGAAAAAGCAAAGTACAAGGTAAATAGCACTGTGAATAGGGTTTTTGCTAAGAATAGTCAAAAACGCTGTTGCTAGTGTAATGGCCGATAAAATATAAAATAATGTTGTTAACATATTAATTAGCCGTTTTCATTTGAGTGTTCTTAATAGCCATGTCAAGAGGCATAACCAGTTTATCTTTTCCGTAGATGAATTCTTCCCTGTCGCTGTCAGGTTTTACCATAACTCTCGACTTAGTAAGGTAAATAGCCTGTTTAGGGCACGCCTCTTCACACAGTCCGCAAAAAATACATCTAAGCATATTAATTTCATAGATAGATGCATATTTCTCTTCTCTGTAAAGGTGCATTTCATCCGGTTTCCTTTCTTCAGCTTTCATAGTGATAGCCTCTGCAGGACATGAAAGCGCACAAAGACCACAAGCTGTACAACGCTCTCTTCCTTCCTCATCACGCATAAGCATGTGCTGACCCCTGTATACCGGACTAAGCTCCCTGGTTTGTTCAGGGTACTTAATGGTTACTTTTCTTTTAAATAAATGTCGGATGGTGATAAATAATCCTTTTACTATCGCCACAAGATAAAGGCTTTCCCAAAAAGTCATCTTTTTGTTGGAAACCTCTTTTTTTCTACCCGATAATGATATGGTTTCTATTGACATTTTATATTTTTTTAATCCGTCCTTTACAGGAGGCATTCATTTAGATACTTTTCAAGGCTTACTGAGTAAGCAAAATAACAATCCCTGTAATTATAATATTAGCTATGGCAAGCGGAATAAGCATTTGCCATCCTAAACGCATTAACTGGTCATAACGGAATCTTGGTATTGTCCAACGCACCCACATATAGAAGAATATGAAGAAGCATATTTTAGCAAACAGTACCCCTATGCCTATTATGTTAGCAGCGTTTACACCCCAATTCTCTGTAGCCCATTCTATACCAGGGTAGTTGTAGCCACCAAAATAAAGTACGGCAAGAATAGTAGAGGAAATAAACATACTCGCATATTCTGCAAACAGGTAAAAGCCCATTTTCATTGACGAATATTCAGTATGGTAACCACCTATAAGCTCGGCCTCACACTCAGCAAGGTCAAACGGCGTACGGTTAGTTTCTGCAAACGAACATACTAGGAATATAAGGAAACCTACCGGTTGGTAGAATACGTTCCAGTTCATACCGGCCTGTTGAGCCGAAATCTCTCTCAAGCTAAGAGTTCCTGTCATCATGATAAGAGCGATGATAGCAAGACCCATGGCAACCTCATAAGAAATCATTTGGGAAGAAGCACGCATGGCACTCATTAGTGAGAATTTGTTGTTAGAAGCCCATCCTCCAATCATAATACCATAAACACCTACAGAAAGTACCCCGAAGATGTAAAGCATGGCAACATTGATATCGGTAGCCTGAAGGATAATGTCACGACCAAATAAATGAAGCTTATCTCCCCAAGGGATAACAGCACTCGTCATTAAAGCCGTACTCATTGAAATGGCAGGACCCGCAACGAATAGGAACTTGTTTGGTGTGTTAGGGAAAAACTCTTCTTTGGCAAATAGTTTTAAACCATCGGCCAAGGGTTGTAGTATACCACCTTTACCGGCACGGTTAGGGCCTATACGGTCCTGTAACCATGCAGCAACTTTCCTTTCGGCCAGTGTGGCATACATTGCCATAAGCATGGTAATGGCAAATATTACAACAATAAAAATGCTTTTTTCAATTATTATTGACTGTTCCATATCTATACGTTACCTTCTTTAAAAACCTTTACTTCGCCTTCTTTAAGAGGCACTGCCGGCATACTGATTTTCTTTCTGTCCTGATCCCTTCCTAGCAGTATGTTTTTCTCTGTATCAATCTTAACAGGCTCAATGTTTCTTGTGTAGTTGTTCTGGTTGATAACAGAATCTTTTTCAAACTTCCTAGGCCCTTCAATTACCCAGTCGTTTACATCTTTATGGTCAAAACGGCACTCGTTACAGATAAATTCTTCCACTTCGTGGTATTCATCTTTACGTGCAGTAACCCTTTGTATTTCGTTACCAAACATCCATAGGGTAGTTTTACCACAGCATTTATCACAGTTTCTGTGTGCATTGAACGGTTTGTTAAACCATACCCTTTGCTTAAAACGGAAAGTTTTATCAGTAAGTGCTCCTACAGGACAAACATCTATCATGTTTCCTGAGAACTCATTGTCTATAGCTTTTGAGATACAGGTAGAGATTTGAGAATGATCTCCTCGGTTTACCACACCGTGAACCCTGTTATCTGTAAGTTGGTCGGCAGTCATTACACAACGGTAGCAAAGTATACAACGGTTCATGTGAAGCTGTATCTTGTCACCAATGTTTTCCGGTTCAAACCTTCTTCTGTCTTCTATATAGCGTGTTTTAGCAGATCCGTGCTTAAAGCTAAGGTTCTGTAAATCACATTCACCTGCCTGGTCGCAAATAGGGCAGTCAAGCGGGTGGTTTATTAATAGGAATTCGGTAACCGATTTTCTGGCATCAAGCACTCTTTCAGATGAGATACTTTTTACCTCCATACCATCCATAACACCTGTTACACACGATGCCATTAGTTTTGGCATTGGTCTTGGGTCGGCTTCACTACCTTTAGAAACCTCTACTAAACAGCAACGGCATTTACCACCGCTACCTTTTAGTTTAGAGTAGTAGCACATTGCCGGCGGTACAGATTCGCCGCCTATCATTCTTGCAGCCTGCAGGATGGTGGTCCCCGGTTCTACATTTATTTCCTGACCGTCTATTGTTACTTTCATAATTATTAAGCCCCCTAAACCCCCAACGGGGGAACTCGGGTAATTAAATTTTACTTACGTTGTGCCTCTCTCCTCCCTTTGGGGAGGCCGGGAGGGGCCTATATTTCCTGCTTTGCTACCAGGTGTCTTACCTTATCAAAAGGCTCGGCAACAAAGTGATCTCTGTTCTTAACTTTTTCTGGGAAACGAACGTGATATTCAAACTCCTCCCTAAAGTGGCGTATAGCTGCCGCTACCGGCCATGCTGCTGCATCTCCAAGAGGGCAAATGGTATTGCCTTCAATTTTTCTCTGGATATCCCATAGCAGTTCAATATCTTCTTCACGGCCGTGGCCTGTTTCAATTCTGTGAAGTACTTTCTCCATCCATCCTGTACCTTCACGGCAAGGCGAACACTGTCCGCAGCTTTCGTGGTGGTAAAAACGGGAGAAGTTCCATGTGTTGCGAACGATACAGGTAGTGTCGTTATAAACGATAAAACCACCTGAACCAAGCATAGAGCCAGACTGGAATCCACCTTCGCTTAATGACTCATAAGACATTAAACGGTCACCTCCTTCTGCATTCTTATAAATAAGGTGAGCAGGAAGAATTGGCACTGATGAACCTCCCGGCACTAATGCTTTTAACGGCCTGTCGTCCATCATACCTCCAAGGTATTCGTCCGAGTTCATAAACTCATCTACGCTAAGGCCAAGTTCTATTTCGTATACACCAGGGTTTTTAATGTGACCTGAAGCAGAGATTAGTTTTGTTCCTGTAGATCTGCCAATACCTATTTTAGCATATTCTTCTCCGGTATTGTTTACAATCCAGGGTACTGCTGCAATAGATTCAACATTGTTTACCACTGTAGGGTTTGCCCATAAACCACTTACCGCAGGGAACGGTGGCTTAATTCTCGGGTTACCTCTTTTACCTTCAAGCGATTCTATAAGGGCAGTTTCCTCACCACATATATATGCTCCGGCACCACAGTGTACGTGCAGGTCAAGGTCGTAACCAGAACCTAATATATTTTTACCCAGCCATCCTGCAGCATAGGCTTCTTTAATTGCGTTTTCCAATATGCGGTACACCCACATATATTCTCCACGAATGTAGATGTAAGAAAGGTTACAGCCCAGTGCATAACTTGAAGTGATCATACCTTCAATAAGCAGGTGAGGGATATACTCCATAAGGAAACGGTCTTTAAAAGTTCCCGGCTCCGACTCATCCGCATTGCACACAAGGTGTCTTGGCTTTCCTGATTTTTTGTCAATAAAACTCCATTTCATACCGGTAGGGAAACCTGCCCCTCCGCGTCCTCTAAGTCCTGAAGTTTTAACTTCTTCCACAACTTCATCCGGAGTCATGCTTTTTATAGCTTTCTCTACAGAGCGGTACCCCCCGTTTTGGCGATACACTTCGTAGGTTTTAATACCCGGTATGTTTGCGTGTTCTAATAATATTTTTCTAGCCATTGTTACTTGGTATAATGGTCCTTATTAGTGTAAATTAACTTTGCCGTTCCTGCAATCCTCTATAATCTCATCTACTTTTTCTTTAGTAAGATGTTCTTTATAGTAATCTCCCAGCTGCATCATTGGTGCATAACCACAAGCGCCAAGGCACTCAACACCCACTACGGTAAACATACCGTCCGGAGTTGTTTCGCCCTCCTTAATGCCTAACTTTTCACAAGTGTAGTCCATAAGGTTTTCGGCACCGCGAATTGCACAGCAGGATGTTCTGCAAAATTCAAACATGTACTTGCCTATAGGCTTTTGATTAAACATGGTGTAAAACGAAACCACCTCATAAACCTCGATAGGTTTAATTTCCAGTATTTCGGCAACCTTGTCCTGAAGCTCTATGCTCAGCCAGTTATCGTGAGCATCCTGTACCTCGTGAAGTACCGGAAGCAAAGCCGATTTTTTCTTATCGGCAGGGTAGTGGCTTAATAATTCGTTGATGCGCTCCGTTAGTTTCGCATCTATATTTATAACCTGTTTTGCGTTTGAAATCTCCATAGTCATTAAGCGTCTAATTCGCCTGCAATTACATTGAGGCTTGATAGTGTTGCGATTGCATCAGAAAGCATTTGTCCTCTAACCATATCATTAAAGGCCTGGTAATATATAAAGCACGGCCTTCTGAAATGTAATCTGTATGGTGTACGGCTTCCGTCGGTAATAAGGTAGAAACCAAGTTCTCCGTTACCGCCTTCCACTGCGTGGTATACTTCAGTTTTTGGTACAGGCACTTCACCCATAACAATCTTAAAGTGGTATATAAGTGCCTCCATGTTGTTGTAAACATCTTCTTTAGGAGGCAGGTAGTAATCCGGTACATTAGCATGGTAAGGGCCTTCCGGAAGCTTCTCTAAAGCCTGACGGATAATGCTCAAACTTTCCCAGACTTCTGCATTACGCACACAGAACCTGTCGTATGTATCTCCTGATTTACCTACCGGTACATTAAATTCGAAATCTTCATAAGAGCTGTATGGTGTCATAACACGAACATCATAGTCAATGCCCGCAGCCCTTAGGTTAGGGCCTGTAAAACCATAGCTCATTGCTTTTTCTGCAGAAATAGGGCCTACATTAATGGTACGGTCCATAAAAATCCTGTTACGGGTAAGCAGGTTTTCAAATTCTGTCCAGATAGCAGGGAATTCCTCAAGGAATTCGTTTATCTTTCTGAAAGCGGCAGGACTCCAGTCTCTTTCAAATCCACCTATACGACCCATATTGGTTGTAAGGCGGGCACCGCAAATCTCTTCGTATATCTCGTATATTTTTTCCCTGTACTGGAAAACGTATAAGAAACCTGTAAGCGCACCGGTATCTACACCAAGTACCGAGTTACATATAATGTGGTCTGCAATACGTGCCAGCTCCATTATAATTACCCTAAGGTACTGTACTCTTTTAGGAACTTCTATATCAAGAGCCTTTTCCAGCGTCATCCACCATCCCATATTATTAATAGGAGCAGAGCAGTAGTTCATCCTGTCTGTTAGCGGAGTGATTTGGTAAAACGGCCTGTTTTCTGCAATTTTTTCAAATGCACGGTGAATGTACCCTACAGTACCTTCGCCATCCAGTATCCTTTCGCCATCCATTAACAGGATGTTTTGGAAAATACCGTGGGTAGCAGGGTGCGTAGGCCCAAGGTTAAGCACAGATAGTTCGCTGCCATCTTCATTGCGCCTTTCCTCAATCTGTTTGGCGTAGCGGTGTTCTGGTGGTAATAACAGGTCTGACATTTTATATCAAAAATTATTTCAGGTTATTATTAGCATTATCCGGAGTCCTACCAAAGAAACGGTCGTCCTTATCGGTACGGCCACCATCTTCAAGAGGGAACTCTTTTCTCATTGGGAACGATTCCATTTCGTCCATATTAAGTATCCTTTTAAGCTGCGGATGACCTTTAAATATAATGCCGTAAAAATCATACGTTTCACGCTCCTGCCAGTTAGCGCCTAAAAACAGGTTGGTAGCTGTTTCTATCTCAGGGTTGTCGCCGTTTAAGAAGCATTTAAACCTGATGCGCACGTTATCCATCCAGTTGTGCATGTGGTATACCACAGCAAACTGCCTCTCTTTTTCAGAGTCAGGGTAGTGCACGCCGCAAATGTCGGTTAGGAAGTTGAAGCGTAAAACGTCGTCTTCTTTTAGAAAACGCATTACCTCGTTCATGGAATCAGAGGCAACTTCAAAGGAAAATATATCTTTTTGCTGGATAAATCCGGTTACATTGTCACCAAATTTTGCTGTAAGCTTGTCCTGTATAACAGATGTTTCTAAAGCCATTACTTTATGAAATATTATAAGAAGCTAATAATTCTTTATACTCAGGAGAATTTCTTCTTCTAACTGATTCTGATTTAACGATTTCCTGAAGCTGCATTATGCCTTCAAGAATCTGCTCAGGCCTTGGCGGGCATCCCGGTACATAAACGTCTACCGGTATTACCTTATCAATACCCTGAAGTACAGAGTACGTGTCAAATATACCACCTGATGATGCGCAGGCACCTACAGCGATTACCCATCTTGGTTCGCTCATCTGCTCATAAACCTGACGAAGGATAGGGGCCATTTTCTTAGCAATGGTACCCATAACCAAAAGCATGTCTGCCTGACGAGGAGAGAAGCTCATACGCTCTGATCCGAAACGTGCCACATCATAGTGTGATGCCATGGTTGCCATGAACTCAATACCGCAGCATGATGTTGCAAACGGAAGAGGCCATAATGAGTTAGCACGGGCAAGACCCACTACTGAGTCAAGCTTTGTTGCAAAAAATCCGTTTCCTTCCACTCCTTCGGGAGCGTCTACTAATTTTATATCTGATGAATTGCTCATAGTAATTTAATTTTGATTATCAGGTAATTATGCCTCAAAAAGCATACCTAATACTATTCCCACTCCAGTCCTTTTTTCTTAATTACATAAAAGAAGCCTACAACTAGAAGCAGCATAAAGATGCCCATTTTGTAAAAGCCTTCAAATCCCATATCGCGGAAATTTACGGCCCACGGATACATGAAAATTACCTCTACATCAAATAATACAAATAGTATGGCAACTAAGAAGTATTTTACTGAGAAGGGTATACGCGCATTACCTACGGATTCTATACCACATTCAAAGTTTTTATCCTTGTTTACCGATTGCCTTTTTGGTCCTAAAAAGTTAGAAACAATAATGGTCGCAACCACAAAGCCCACGGCAAGCGCCATTTGCATAAATATAGGGAAATAGTCTACCTGATTTGTTTGCATAACTGGGTTAAATTATTAAATCAATTCACAAATATACATGTCCTGCCTGAACTATTTAAAGGATTTGCTCATTGATGAGTCCTATTGGCTTAATTTTTATTTAGAACTAATAAAAATAAAAACTATATTGTTTTCAATCAGAATATTGAATGTTTAAAAATAGATTTTAGATGTTAATTTATTCTTAAAAAAATATTTAAAAAAATGATTTTAAGTGTGTTATTAACAAAAAAAGCCGCTCTATAACAGAGCGGCTTAAGCCTAATAGGTAATCGATAATATTTTTATATTAGTCAATAGCTACTACCTGAGCAGCTACTTTACCTTTTCTTCCTTCTTCTTCTTCATAGCTTACTTTGTCACCTTCACGAAGATCCTCCGTTTTGATTCCTGTAGCATGAACGAAAATGTCTTTTCCTGTTTCGTCGTCTGTAATGAATCCGTAACCTTTAGACTCATTGAAAAATTTTACTTTGCCTGTGCGCATTGTGTAATAAAAAAATAATTAATAATGGGTCAAAGATAAACTTATTTATGACACCGCAAAGAAAAAATGTTAAAATTTTTTTATAATTATTATTTTACATTGAATTTATTATAAAATTTTAAACTTATAATTGGAAAGACCAGTTTACTATTAAATTAAAGGCATTAGTTTTTACCTTATTTTCATTTATATGTTTCATATCACTTATATCAGTGAGGCCATAATTGTGTCTTAATTCAACACTCAGAGCCTGAGTTTGAGATAATGCAAATTTTGTTCCTATACCCAGATTAATGCCAAAATCCATCGTTTTAAAATTGGCTTCGCTATCACCGTCAGTTGTTTTATCACCGTCAAGAGTATAACTGTCGTCAATAAATACAGATGCATATGGACCGGCATTAATAAATATTTTTTTACTCTCACCTATATAATACCTTATATCTAAAGGTATTGTAATATAATGTAAAGTACCTCTAAAAGTTATTTCGCCAGTTTGAAAAGCAGGGTCTACGATAGGATCGAAATTTCCTTGAAACCCGTCAAATACTATATCCTGTTTAAAGGTTTTTCGTTCGTAATTTATATTAGCTAAAATTGAAAACTGACGGCTAACCGGGTGTTCAAAAGATACACCTGCCATAAAGTTAAATGCATATTTGTTTTTGTCTGCAGCTTCATTTCCTCTTATGTTGGACAAAGTAGGACCTACGTTAAATCCTACAGAAGGTCTTTCTATATCATCACTTTGAGCTTTTACAGTTGTTGATATAAATGTAAAGCACAGTAAGAATAATAAGTTTTTCATGTTTATTTAAGCTGTATATGTAATTCTTTAAGCTGTGCATCATCAATAGTTGATGGTGCATCAATCATTACATCGCGGCCTGAATTGTTTTTAGGGAATGCAATAAAGTCACGTATTGTTTCCTGTCCGCCAAGTATAGCAACAAGCCTGTCAAAACCAAAAGCAAGTCCGCCATGAGGAGGTGCACCATACTGGAAAGCATCCATAAGGAAACCAAACTGTGCTTTAGCCTGCTCTTCGGTAAAACCAAGATATTTAAACATCAGTTGTTGTGTAGCTTTGTCATGTATTCTTATAGATCCGCCACCTATTTCATTTCCGTTAAGTACAAGGTCATAAGCGTTAGCCCTAACTTTAGCCGGTTCGGTTTCCAGTAACGGGATATCGTTTGGTTTTGGCGATGTGAACGGGTGGTGCATAGCGTGGAATCTTTCTGTTTCCTCATCCCATTCTAATAGAGGGAAGTCTACTACCCAAAGCGGAGCAAACTCTTCCGGTTTTCTTAAACCTAAACGGGTTGCAAGTTCCATACGTAAAGCACTTAGGCGAGTACGTGTTTTAAATTCATCGCCCGAAAGTACTAATATAAGGTCACCTTCTTTAGCGCCTGTAGCTTCGGCCCATTTTTTAAGATCTTCCTGGTCGTAGAATTTATCTACAGATGATTTATAGGTTCCGCCTTCTTCACATTTAACATATACCATTCCGCTGGCACCTACCTGAGGGCGTTTAACCCAGTCAATAAGTCCGTCTATTTCTTTTCTGGTATAAGCGGCACCGCCCGGTACGGCAATACCCACAACAAGTTCTGAACTGTTGAATACACCAAAATCCTTATGTTGGGCAACTTCGTTCAGTTCTCCAAATTCCATTCCAAAACGGATGTCCGGTTTGTCGTTACCATATTTTTTCATGGCTTCATCATAGGTCATTCTTGGGAATGCGCCTACTTCAATGCCTTTAAGTTCTTTTAATAAGTGGCGTGTTAAGCCTTCAAATATCTGGATAATATCTTCCTGCTCCACAAAAGCCATTTCGCAGTCTATCTGTGTAAATTCCGGCTGTCTGTCGGCTCTTAAATCCTCATCACGAAAACACTTAACGATCTGGAAGTATTTATCCATACCGCCTACCATAAGCAATTGCTTAAATGTTTGTGGTGATTGCGGAAGTGCATAGAACTGTCCTTCGTTCATTCTTGAAGGTACAACAAAGTCACGTGCTCCTTCCGGAGTAGATTTGATAAGAACCGGAGTTTCTACCTCGATAAAGCCTTGTCCTGAAAGGTAATTTCTAACCTCCATTGCCACTTTGTGACGGAAAAGAAGACTGTTTTTTACCGGGTTACGGCGTATATCCAGGTAACGGTATTTCATACGGATATCTTCACCACCGTCTGTTTCGTCTTCAATCGTAAACGGAGGGATTTGTGAAGCATTAAGTATAGTAAGCTCTTTTACCAGGATTTCTATTTCTCCTGTAGCCATGTTCGGGTTTTTAGACTCGCGCTCTATAACAGTACCTTTTACCTGTATAACAAATTCACGGCCTAATGTTGCAGCAAGTTCAAAAACTTCTTTTTGTGTTCTTGCCTCGTCAAATATTAACTGCGTAATGCCATAACGGTCTCTAAGGTCGGCCCATATAAGGAAACCTTTGTTACGCGTTTTTTGTACCCATCCTGCTAAAGTTACTTCCTGACTGATATGCGAAGCGTTAAGCTCTCCGCAATTATGACTTCTATACATTATCTCAATTAATTTTAGATGTGCAAATTTAGCAACAATTACCAATTATGCTCATACTTAGGCAGTCAAAATAAATTATTTTAGAAATATACCTTTATATATAAGGAGAGGATTTAATGTAATACATCAATATTGTAGGTTAAATCTTAAAATATTGAGTTTTTAATGTAAACTTAATGTTAAGTTAAAGAATTTTTTATGTAAAACAAAAAATCTCCGAAAGGCTTAGTATTTACTGGTGTTTCAGTGTAAATTGTACAATATGTGTATGTTAAATTTTATTTCAATGTTACCAAATTGTTAAGTCAATGTATATTTAGTGTAAAATAATTTTGTATATTCGTAGTAATAATAGTAAATATAAATACAAAACGAGATATGAAAAAGATAATTATTGCCGGATTGCTGTTATCAGCATGTTTTGTTACAGCACAAGAGACTCCAAAGCCAAAATATGAATTAGAAAGCCAAACTGTTAAAGCAACTTTTTATTATGATAACGGACAGGTTAAACAACAGGGTTATTATAATAAGGATGGTAAGCTTCACGGACAGTGGGTGGCTTATAATGCAGACGGAACCAAACAGGCGATAGGAGAGTATGTAAATGGAGAAAAAACAGGAAAATGGTTCTTTTGGACCGGGTCTATCCTTAACGAGGTAGATTATAATGACAGCAGGATCGCAGATATTAAGAAGTGGTCTAAAGAAGCTGTAGTTTTAAATAAGTAAGTCGTTAAAAAACTTATTTATTGAAAAAGGCTGTAAGGATTATACTTACAGCCTTTTTTTGTAAAAAATAGAATACACTAACTCAAGATACGGCTGTGGCCGTAAATTACTTTTTATATTGTTTGCTACTTAGAAACTGTAGGCTTTGTTTTTCCTACTTTTTTGTTTCTTCGTCCCCACCATATAAGGAAGCCAGTAACCGGTAGCATACCCGCTATAAAGCTGGCTATAAAGACAATTATCTTACCCGGAATGCCAAGTATGGCACCCACATGTATATCGTAGTTTGCCGTAATAAGTTTTTCACCAAAGTTCTTTTCGCTGTGGTTGCGCTTATGTAATAATTCACCGGTGTATTGGTCAAACATAAGCTGGTGGTATACATAATATTTACCCGGATATTGCTGTACATATACATCAATAACTCCTTTGTCTTCCACTGGTTTGCCTATACTGTAAGCATCGGCATCGCTATATTGTTTTTCGGTATAGGCACATGCTTTATCAAAAGCGATGTCTTTATCATTATTACTTATAACCGACTCTTTCTTTACGACCTCGGGAGGTGTTATGCTTTGCGAACCTGCCACATAAACGATTGCCTGAAACCAGGTAAATGCCCAAACCATTCCGGTAAAGGCAATTATAATCACTATGACAGAAATGTAAAAACCAAGGATGTTGTGAAGGTCATAGTTTTTCCTGCGCCACTGTGTAGAATCTTTCCACTGGAATTTAAAGCGCTGTTTGCGGGCTGCCTTATTTTTAGGCCACCATAGTATAATACCTGTAATAAGCATTATTACAAAAATAAAGGTACCCCAACCTACTATGGGCTGGCCAATCTCGGTTTTAAGTAAAAGGCTCCAGTGAAGCATCTTTACAATATTAAAGAAATCCATCTTCTCATTGTAAATGCCAAGTACTTTACCGGTATAAGGATCGGTATATACCTTATAATAGTATTCAACGGTATTAAAATACCATATGGATTCTGATTCAGGACTTGCCTTAAAGCAATGAAACTCCAGCGATTTTTCAGGGTTTTTATAAACGTGAACATCGTTTATCTGAATGCTGTCGCCAATTGCTTTTTGTGTTTGTTTCCATAGTGCACTTACAGGCAGACGGTTTTCCTTAACCTCAGGAACGTAAATCTCATCACTTCGCTGCCACTCTACAATTTCCTGACTGAATACATAAATGCATCCTGTTACGGCAAGGAACAAAACCATGAGGCCGGAGGTTAACCCCAGCCATAAGTGCATTTTACCTATCCAATGCTTAAAGCCTTTCTTTTTACCTTTCTTTTTGCTCATAAACTTTTATCCTAAAGGAATAGCATAAGTGGCACAATGCCATATAAACTGATATTCTTTACCGTTATAATTTCCCGGAATTTCTTCTTTTGTTGTTACCTCAAGAATATATTTTGTTTTCCAAGGGAATGTAAACTGTACCTGTCCGTTTTCATCTGTCCATACTTTTTTAGACCAAAGGTCTGAAATAAATACGGTCACTTCCTGTCCTTTTACAGGCTCACCTTTATAAAGCACTTTTAAGGTAGCTTGCCCTTTTTCTTTGTGCTCTTTTTTAGTAATGTCTACAATTGTTAGCCCTTCAGGGTTAATAGCCGCTGTCTGGGCAGGTTTGTTACCTACTTCTACCTTTGCTACAGAATGGTAATGTGTTTTTGAATATACCAAAGTCATACTGGGTATAGTCTATAACATCAATTTCATTATTATTTAGTACAACAGTGTAAGTACCGTTTGTTTTAGGGGTAAAGTAGCCTGTGTAAAAAGTTTCTCCCGGAGTTACCATAAGCTGTTGTTTTTCTCCGCTAGGGGAAACAACCCATACCGTAAACTTTTTCATTTTACCAAAGGCTTCCTCGTTTACTTTTTCGATTACATTATAAGTGTATTCGCCAAAATAAACTTTTACTTCCTGTTTTTGGTTTACTTTACCTGTTTGTGCGGTTTCAACCCACATAAAGTGTGCAAAAGACTTTGCAGAAACCATAAATAATAATAGTAATAAAACTGACTTTTTCATATTCTCTTTAAATTACGACATCCCTCCCGAAACCCGGAAGGGACTGCCTTATAGTTTATTTTAGTTTGCTCTTAGAAATTATACGTTACGTTTGCTGAGAAAATTCTTGGCTTTTGCGGACTGATTGTAGACCAGCCTTTATAATAATCCTTATTAGTAATGTTATCAACTTTTAATGTAATACTAAAAGCATCTACGCTATAGAAAGCTGAGGCATTTAGTACTGTATATTCCGGTAAGGTAAATGTACCACCAACGTTTCTGTTAAAGATTAGGTTTTTACTGGCATAGTTACCACCAAATCCAAGACCGAATCCGTTTAGTTTACCACCTTTAAATCTATAGCTTGCCCAAAGGTTTGCCAGGTTTCTGGGTCCTGCACTTTCAGGTCTTTTTCCTGCAAAATCATCTCCTTCGGCAGCTGTTTCCAGTAAACTGTCGTTATAGCTGTATCCTGCAATAATATTAAGACCATTTATGGGGCTTGCAGTAACACTCGCTTCAAGACCTCTGCTGTAACGCTCACCTCCTTGTGAATATTCATTAGGAGCTACCTGGATTACCGTATTGCTTACTTTAATATCATAGTAGCTTACCGTAGCAATAACCTTGTTGTTTAAAAGGTTAAATTTGGCACCTGTTTCAAACTGATTAGCCTGTTCAGGGTCAAAAGTAAATGTCTCATTACTTGTACCTGTTATAGGAGCAATGTTGTTAAATCCATTCATGTAGTTAGCAAAAACTGCTACTTTATCAAGAATAGGCTGGAAAACGATACCGAATTTAGGAGAAAATGCAGTTTGGTTATAATCATCGCTTGTAGTACTCAGGTCTCCTTTGTTTGCAAAACGGTCTACCCTTAAACTTACCATTGCTGATAGTGATGGCAGGAAGTTTATAACATTAGAAGCATAAGCACTATATGTTTCCTGGCTTGTTTTTGATGGGTTTATAGGGCTGTTTTCAAGAAGAGCATCAGTACCGGCCTGGGTAAGTATACCAGTGTCATCTGTAAATGTAGCCGGATCTGTATTACCTAATACAAGTTCGTTAAACTGCTGAAGGTTGTCACCAATATAAATCAAACCATTACCTACATAAGCACCACTGTTGTTAACTACATTTCGGTTAAAATAGTCAAGACCTACAACGATTCTGTTTCTGAATAAACCTCCGATTTCAAAATCACCAATGAAGTTTTGCTGTATATCTGTCCCGTAGGTTTCAGAATTTTGGTTGCTGATGTAACGGCTTAATACAACACCGTCTGTTACAGGTGTAAACCTTGTTGATTCATACAGGTAAGAGTAGTATCCCTGAGATTTTGCTGATGTTCTTGAGAATACTGTTTGAGAAGTCCATTGTTCAGACAGTTTGTAGTTCATTATCGCTTGGATGTTAAACGTAGGAGTCTCTATATAAAGGTCGTTACCTGTGTAAGAACGTTTGTTGTCATATTTAAACTCGTTCATGTCGTGTACCCTAAGTTCTGCACCCCTGTCTAAGAAAAGCATTGTCTGGTTAGTGCTTTTTCCATTAAAGAATTCTGTATTAACAAGGAAAGACAGTTTGTCGTTTACTTTATAAGATAATGAAGGAGCTACAAATAGCGATTTTTTAAACCCTGCATCCTGGAAACTGTTTTCTGTATGATAAGCAGCATTTAAACGGAAGAGAGCAGTTTTATCGTCGTTAAGCGGTGTGTTGATGTCTGCTGTAAATCTATTTAATCCATAAGTACCGGCAGTATAAGATATATTTCCGCCAAAGAAGTTATATGGCTTTTTAGTATTGATATTTATTAAACCTCCATAAGATACCAGAGAGCTACCGAATAAAGTTCCTGAAGGGCCCTTAATAACTTCGATACTTTCCATATTTGCAGGATCAGGGCTTCCGTTTGTGATAGATGGTAAACCATTAACCATTGTTGGCTGTACGGCAAAACCTCTTAATGAGAAGTAGCCTGCACCATCTCCGCCACGTCCTGTTGCTTCCCATAGTTTGTCTATACCGGGAGCATTTTTAAGGGCATCGTCAAAGTTTGTAACTACCTGTTCTTTTAATAGTTCTGATGTGATTACATTGTAAACCTGTGGGTTTTCAATATCTTTTAAAGGCATTTTAGAAACTACAGCACTTTTTGAGCGAGTAAACTTGTTTCCTTTACCGTCTATTACAATTTCATCAAGCTCTTCCTGGCTTTCTGCAAGGGTAAAGTTTTTTGAAATAGTTTGTCCG
The DNA here is from genome assembly GCF_008000935.1 of Flavobacterium alkalisoli. Lineage (NCBI taxonomy): Bacteria > Pseudomonadati > Bacteroidota > Flavobacteriia > Flavobacteriales > Flavobacteriaceae > Flavobacterium > Flavobacterium alkalisoli. Next base: position 629,863 of record NZ_CP042831.1, on the reverse strand, counting down.
GCTGCCAGAGTAATGTTTTCTTCAACAGGCACGATACCTATTGCAGAAACACGAAGTACATAGTTACCCGGTTTTACATTTTTAATTTCGTAATTTCCCTGAGTGTTTGTAACCGATGAAAAAGCAGTTCCCTTAAGAACCACCGTAATGTTTTCGGCAGGTGTATTGCCGCTCAAGGTAATTGTACCGTTTATTTTGCCGCGTTCCTGTGCAGTTGCTACCGCTGTACAGATTAGCATAAGGCTAAACAGTGCTTTTTTTAGTATAGAGATATTCATTGTTAGATGGTGTTTATTTTATCGGCAACAAAATTATAAGGCAGTAAAATAGAAACCAAATTATTTTTAATTATTCTAAATAAAATTAAAAATGCTTTATTTAGATTAATTATAAGTAAAAAATTAGCCCTTTTTTTATCAGGATTTAAAAAATTATGAGTTTCTGTTTGTAAATCTTCAGCGTTTTCAGTTGTTTTTTGGATAGGGGAGGACAAAAAAAAGAGCCAATTCATACAAATTGGCCCTTTTAAGATAAATATATATAGAGTATTAATGGTGGACAGGTTGTTTTTTAAGCCTGATTTTTATTTTCTGAAGCATGAAGAACATAACCGGAACAATTACCAGGGTAAGGAAAGTGGCAAATATAAGTCCGTAGATTACGGTTTTTGCCAATGGACCCCAAAAGATTACGTTATCACCACCCAAATAAATCTTAGGATTGTACTCAATAAATAAATTAAAGAAGTCTATGTTAAGTCCTATTGCCAGAGGTACAAGCCCTAATACGGTTGTAATAGCCGTTAATAGTACCGGTCTTAAACGGCTGCGGCCACCTTCTACAATAAGATCCCTGTATTCCTCTTTTGTTAGCAGTTCATCTTTGTCCATTCCTTTTTCGGCCAGTTTACGGTCTATAAGGAGTTGGGTATAGTCAATAAGTACAATGGCGTTGTTTACCACAATACCTGCTAGCGATATAATACCCATCATGGTCATAATAATTACGAAGTCGTCGCCAAAGAATACCATACCAAAGAATACCCCTCCGAAACTCAATACTACCGACATCATAATAATAACAGGTTTTGATACCGAGTTAAACTGTGCCACAAGAATTAATACGATACCTCCTAAAGCAATTAAAAGTGCTTTTACAAGGAAGCCCATGTTTTTAGACTGTTCTTCCTGCTCTCCTGTAAAGGAGTAGGTAATTTCGCCCGGCATCTTATAGTCAGAAAGTTCTTTTTTAATTCTTTCTACGATAATGTTACCGTTATAACCTGTGGTTACGTTAGAGTATACTGTGATTACTCTTTTAAGGTTCTTTCTCTTGATCGTGTTAAAAGTAACTGAGTTTTCTGCCTCAGTAATAGCAGAGATAGGCACCTGTACCAGTTTACCTGTAGCCTGGTTCCTAAAGGTAATAGGCTGGTTGTACAGTATGTTGTTATCATTACGCTGGTCTTCTTCAAGCCTTACGTTAATTTCATAATCGTCTTTACCTTCTTTATAAGTAGAGATTTTTTCCCCGTAAACCGATCTTCTTAAAGTTTGGCCTACCTGGCCAGATGTAATACCTAACTGCCCGGCCTTGTCTATGTCCACCTGGATATCTACACCCGGCTTTTGTTTGTTTACATCTATTTTAAGCTCTTCTATGCCGGCAATATTTTTACCGTTTATAAAAGTTTTCATCTTTTCGGCTTCCGCAAGCATCTGGTTGTAGTCCTCTCCGGTAATCTCTATGTTGATAGGATAACCAGCCGGAGGTCCGTTCTGCTCTTTTTCCACTATAACCGATACACCGGCATAACCTTTAACTACTTCCCTTATCTCGTCCATTACGTCCTGGCTGTTTTTGCCTTTACGATATTTGAACTCGGTCATGGTAAGGGTTACCTTACCTCTGTGAGGCATGTCGTTTTCAGACCCGCCTTCGGTTTGTGGGTTACCTGCTCCCTGACCAACCTGTGCAATTGCACTTTCTACCATGTAGTTGCTGCCGTTTTCCACATACTTGTTGGCAATCTTGTATACTTTTTCCTCTATTATTTTCGTAAAGGCATCAGTCTTTTTAATATCGGTACCTTCTGGGAATTCTATGTAAACCATTATCTGGTTAGGCTGGTTTTCCGGGAAGAACAATACATTTGGCTGAGAAACATCTACAGCAATAAACGATGCGATTAGTATAAGGAAAGTTCCTACAAAGAATACTCTTGGCCAAAACCTTGAAAGTGCAAAATCCAGAAAGTTTTTGTATTTATTTTCAAGCCATACAAGACTGTTCCTTTGGAATTTGTCCATACGCTTAAGCAGGAAGTATTTGTAAATCCACATCATTATTACAAAGAACAACATTAGGTTACCCATACCTTTTAATGCACCGGATCCTGTTGCAAATCCGCCCATTAATGTAACAGCACCTATAATACCTATAATAAGGCTTAGTATTATCATTCTCTTTTTAGGCATTTCTTTTTCTTCCAGCCTCATAAAGTCGGAAGTAAGCATCGCGTTAATTACCAATGCCACAAACAGTGATGAACCTAATACAATAGATAACGTCATTGGGAAATAGATCATGAATTTACCCATAGTACCCGGCCATAAACCAAGAGGGAAGAAGGCCGCAAGGGTAGTTGCTGTAGAGGCGATAATAGGCCATGCAATTTCACCAATACCTTCTATGGCCGCTTTTTTGCGCGACATACCCTGACTCATGAGCGAGTATACGTTTTCCACAACCACAATACCATTATCCACAAGCATACCCAGACCCATTACCAGCGCAAAAAGCACCATGGTATTAAGCGTGATACCTAATGAGGCAAGTATCATGTATGACATGAACATTGATAACGGGATAGCGATACCTACGAATAAGGCATTACGTAAACCAAGGAAGAACATTAGTACCACAACCACCAGTACCACACCAAAGATGATGTTGTTTACAAGGTCGTCTACCTGAGCGATAGTTCTTGAAGACTGGTCGTTAGCATAAGTAATGTTAAGTCCTTTAGGGAAGTAGTTTGCCTGAGCTTTCTCGATAATTGCCTTAACACCGTCTACGGCTTCAACCATGTTTTTACCGCTTCGCTTTTTAATGTCAAGCATAACAACCGGCTTACCGTATTCACGGGCATAGGTTGTTCTTTCCTTTTCCTTAAAGGTTACGTTAGCAATGTCCCTAAGGTATACTTTACCGTCCTGGTGCTTAACAATGATGTTTTCAAGCTGTGCAGGGTCGTCTATTTCACCAATTACCCTTATGTTCTTTTTAATACCGTCGCGGGTTACACTACCACCTGATATGGTTTTGTTTTCAAACTTTACGGCATTAATAATGTCGTCAAAGCTAACCTGTGCAGCAGCCATTTTATAAATGTCTACCGCAATTTCAACCTCTTTATCTTCCGCACCGCGAATGGCAGCTTCCTTAATTTGCGGAAGCCTCTCAATACGGTCTTCAAGATATTCGGCAAACTCTTTTAATTTTTCTGAAGTAAAGTCACCGGTAAGGTTAACGTTTAGTATAGGGAACTCTTCTGCAATGTTAAGGTCAAAGGTGTTAGGCTCAACTTTAGCCCCCCCATCAAGGGTAGGCCATTCGGTATCTGCTTTAACCTTGTCTACTTTATCCTTAACCTTTTGCTTAGCATCTTCTACTGTAATATCCTCATCAAATTCCACTAAAATCATGGAATAGTCTTCCAGCGTATTTGAGGTAATTTTTGTTACCCCTGATATGTTGTTAAACTCATCCTCAAGTGGTTTTGTTATAAGCTTTTCAACATCCTCGGCCGAGTTGCCGGGGTTTATTGAGCTTACATATATCTTGGTCTCCTTAATTTCAGGGAAGCTTTCCCTTGGCATGGAATAGTAGGAGATAAGTCCACCCAAAAATATAATGGCCGTGATAACATATACTGTCATCTTGTTGTTTATGGCCCAGGTGGATATGCCGAAACTTTTCTCTATTTTTTTACTCATGTTGGCTGTATTATGAGTTATGCTTACTTAATAATTTCTACGGTTGAGCCGTCTTTAATACTCTTAGCTCCATCAGTAATGATTTCTTCTCCGGTAGTAATACCCGATTTGATCTCCACATAACCATCAGAAGTATAACCTGTTTTTACTTCCTGCTCAACAGCTTTTACTTCATCCTTGTCTGATTTGTCTACAGTATAAACCACAAGTCTTCCGCCTGCTTTTTGCTGTATGATGTTTTCAGGAAGCAATAGTGCTTTATCGGTTTTGTAATCTTCTATTTTAAGTACCGCAACCTGATTAGGGCGTAATAGGTTTTCAGGATTAGGAAGTGCTACCTCTATACCAAATGTTCTGTTATTAGGATTGATGTAGTTACCTATCTGACGTACTTTACCTTTGTAAGTTTTGCCTATTGCATTAAGGCGTACCTCTACAGGAGCACCAAGTTTAATCTGGCTTAGGTAAGTTTCAGGCACTGTAGCAGATACATACATATCACCAAGGTTTACTATCCTGAACAGTTCCTGGCCTGGGCTTACTACTTTACCTTTTTCGGTCATAACTTCGTCTATAGTACCGGAGAACGGAGCTCTAACTACAGTTTTGTTTAATTGCGACTGTAACTGAGCTACTACTTTTTGCTGGCTTTCTAATGATGTTTTTGCCTGTAGGTACTGTATTTCGCTACCTATTTTTTGATCCCAAAGTCTTTTCTGTCTGTCAAAAGTTGTTTGGGCTAAATCAAGTTGAGCCTGAGCCTGAGCAACCTGTGCGCTTACTCCGCCATCATCTATTCTTGCAAGAATCTGTCCTTTAGATACTCTTTGACCTGCTTTTACATTAAGCTGTTGCAGTATGCCCGAAAACTCAGGATATATAAGTATGTTTTGTTTAGTGTCTACATTACCCTGTATTTCTATAAAGTGGGTAAATGTAGTGTCCTTAACAGCTATAGTTTTAACCAATATCCTGCTTCTGTTAGGGTCAAGCGAATCGATTGCAGCATCAATTTTTGCAAGTTGTGCAGCAAGTGCTTCATAGTCGGCATGCACTTTTTCTCGTGCTTCCCTTATTTTATTGATGTCGTTAGATTCTACAACTTCATCAACGTTTAGTTTTTTCTCTCCGCATGAAAAAAGAAGGAGTGAAAACGCAGATATATATACTAATTTTTTCATCTTTTTAATTTTTAGGGTGTTTTATTGTGCGGTTAGTTTTTCAAGGGCTGCCCTTTTATCTATCACTTCGGTCATAGATTCTAAATAATCCTGCTGTGCAGCATAAAGCTGACGCTGAGCCTCTGTAAACTCAAAGCTGCTGGACAAACCTTCCTTAAACTTTATTTGTTGTTTGTTTTCTATACGCTCGGCTAATCTTAAGTTATTTTTAGATGTAAAGTATTCTTCTATACTGTACTCATATTCACTTTTAGCCTGCTGATATCTTAACTTAAGGTTTTGTTCAAGCTCTTCCTGTTGCGTTCTTGCCTGCTCTAAAGCTATTTTAGCCTGTTGCGTTCTTGCACTTCTTTGAAGGCTGCTGAAAATAGGCACATTAAGGCTAACACCTAAGTAAGAGTAATTAAGCCATTGCTGATTGCTCTGGAAAAAGTTGAAATCGTTATTAAAACCATTGTAACCAAAAGCCAGGTTTGTTGAAAGGGTAGGCAGTGCTTTGCTTTTTTCCTGTTTCATCAACAACTCTTGTTGAATCGTGTTGATTTTACCTAACTTATAGTCTATGTTTTGTTCTACGTTAAACTCTCCTGCAGCAATGCTAAGGTCCAGATTTTCCTCAGTTAGGCTTTCCAGTTTATCGGTAAGTACCAGTCCATCGTTAAGTTCTATACCTAATATTATCTTAAGCATGTTAAGCGAGATGTCGCTAAGCCTTACAGCGTTTTTAAGTGAACTGTCAATTTTTGCAAGTGTAATGGAAATCTGCTCTACATCTTCTTCTTCCGAAAGTCCGTTTTTGTAACTTTCGTTTGTTTCTGTGTAATTCTTTTGTAATGTAGCTTTGTTTTTTTCAAGAATAGCAACGCTTTCCTGTAGTAGCAACACATTTCCGTATGCATTAATTACCTGCTCTTTTACTTCGATGTCTGTTTTTTGCTTAGAGTTTTCGTAGTAGGCTAAATATACTTTAGCAGCTTTAAGGCCTACTATATAACTTCCGTCAAAAATAAGCTGGTTTAGTGTAGCCCTGGCATCAACAGAGTGTTTAGTGCCAAATGCCACTTCTACAAATTCTCCCGGGTTGCCGCCAAAGAATTCGGCCGGGACAACGTTTTTCTGTAACTCAAAATTGTACTGATAGTTACCGCTGGCACTAATTTGCGGCAAACCTGTAGCAATGGTTTCCCATTTTTTCTTGTTTGCTGCGGCGATATCTCTTTCAGAGTTTATAACCGTGCGGTTATACTCAAGGGCATGCTGTATGGCCTCATTAAGGGTGAAGGAGAAATTTTGTGTTTCATCCTGTGCCTGTAGGGCCGGTGCTGCTAAGAGAATCATTGCTGCAACAAAACATTTTAAGGTTTTGTTGTTAAAATAAGTGATGATTTTCCTCATACCTAACTGTGATTAATTGATTGATGTATTTATTTAAAAAGGGTATTCATTATTATTTCTTTACGCTCATCAATAATAGCGTCATAAGATTCGTCGCTTATCCCCATGTTTTCCTGAAGTAATGGCCTCATGGAAACCGGGAACGAAGTAAGCGATATCATATTAAGCAGAAACTGCTCAGGTCTCATTTTATGGATATTTCCTTTTTCCATTTCCAGTGCTATTTCCAGATAAAACTTATCAAGCATTCTGTTCATGGCTTCAGAATCTTTAAAACAGCTGCCCTGATTCATTTGGGTAACCATATAAATTTCCAGATAAGGATACTTTTTGGCCTGCTCAAAAAACAGGTCCAGGTATTTTTCTATCTTTTGATGAAAAGGCAGGTCAGAAAAAATGATTTGCTCTCCCATCTCCTTTTCTTTTGTCTGTGCATCCTCAAATACAATTTCAAAAAGATTGTCCCTTGATCTGAAATAGTAGTTTATTAATGTTCTGTTTACTCCGGCGGCATCTGCAATTTCCTGTGTAGTGGCTTTAAAACGGCCTTCACCAAAAAATATCTTTTTGGCAGTCTCTTTTATCAACTCTTCAGTATCTATATCCAGTTCTTGTGTTGACATTTTTGTTTAACTTTTATGTTTGACATTTTTGTTAACGCAAAAGTAGCGGGTTTGTAACAAATAAATATGTTAAAATTTTGTTAAGGAGTTTTAATAAGGTCTTCCAGTATTTTTACACCCTTTTGCGTAGCTATAGCTCTTAAATGATATTCTAAGAATTTTTGTGTAAGGTCGTATGCATTAAACTGGTCAGTTGGGAAAACGTCACCATCCTTAATACCAGTTAATCCGGTAAAGTACATTCTGGATATAAAGTTTATATCAATATCCGGTCTGTATAAACCGTGTTCTATGCCTTTGGCTAAATTTTCTATCATGCAGCCATTCATCTTTTCAAACTGTTTGGCGCGAAGGCATGAGAATATTTTTGGGAAAAACTTTTGCAGCTGATAAAACGGAGAGGCACTTTCGTTGTTTAACTGCTGCATCATAAAGCTACGGATGATAAAAATCTCCTCAATAGAGTTTTTACCCTGCTCCCTAATGTTGTCTATACCGCACGATACTGTTTGAAACAGATAGTCGGTACTTGCCTCTACCAAGTCGTTCTTATTGGCAAAGTGCTGGTATATCGTTTTTTTGGATATGCCCAGTTCGTTTGCAATATCGTCCATGGTAACACTCTTAAAGCCGTAGGCAAGAAACATTTCCATTGCTTTATTTAAAATAGTCTCTCTCATTAATCCTTTAAAATTGAGGCAAATGTATAAAGGAAACTTTTAATACCAAAAAAGTTTCCAAAGTTTTTACGTTATTTTTTTAGTGCAGAAAATAATGCTTGGTAAAAAAGCCTAAAGGATTTACTTTAGCAAAAAAAATATTCATGCAGCAAATAGGGCATTATCAGCAGGTAATTTCAGATTATTTCAATACACTTCAGGTAGTAAAAGATCCGGTAAATCTTTATGAGCCAGTAAAATATATTTTATCGTTAGGAGGTAAAAGAATGCGTCCGGTTTTAACGCTGATGTCTGCCGAAATATTTAATGCCGATTGCCGTGAAGCATTGCCTGCAGCAGTTGCGGTGGAGATTTTTCATAATTTCTCGCTGGTGCATGATGATATTATGGACGATGCCCCGCTTAGGCGTGGTAACGAGACCGTTCATGAAAAATGGAATATAAACACGGGAATACTTTCGGGAGATGCCATGCTTATAATGGCTTACCGTTATTTTGAGGAATATGAGCCGGAAACTTTCCGTTCGCTTGCTAAGCTTTTTAGCAAAACCGCGCTTGAGGTATGTGAGGGTCAGCAATGGGATGTGGATTTTGAGGAAAGGAATGATGTTACTATACCGGAGTACCTTAAAATGATAGAATACAAAACAGCAGTGCTTGTAGCGGCGGCCATGAAAATGGGTGGTATAGTGGCAAAAACTTCTGTTGAGAACTGCGACTTGATATATGATTTCGGGTTAAACCTAGGTATAGCTTTCCAGCTTCAGGACGATTACCTTGATGCTTTTGGCGACCCTGCAACGTTTGGTAAGCAGGTAGGGGGTGATATTATAGAAAACAAAAAAACATACCTGTACCTAAAAGCTCTTCAAAAAGCTGATGACATGAGCAGGGAACAATTAAAAGAATTATTTTCTATGCAACCGGAAGACAGTACCGAAAAAATTGAGCTTGTAAAAAATATTTTTACCACATCGGGTGCTGATGCCGAAACCAGAAGGGCTATAGAGGAGTACACACACAAAGCGTTTGATACTCTGGCCCAATTGGATATTGAAGAAAATAAGAAAGCCATGCTTAGGGCTTTTGGTGAAAACCTGATGCAACGTAAAGTATAATGTATATAGCGCCTGCAAATACCGATTTATTACTTTCTGAAGCCCAGAAAGAGCAGCTCTATGTTAAGTTGGTAGAGCAGGTAAATAAAGATTTTACACTGGCCAATGAGCCTGTAGATTTTGAAATTACCATTAGCCCCATAAATCTTAAAGTGGGGTTACATGAAAAAATATACCGACTTATCCAGCATAAGTTTGGGGAATATCTTAACCTCCTGTATATTATAGATGTTCCTGAAAAAGAAATAAAAAGCCTTAATGGTGGCGATTTAAGCGAACTGGCCGAGCAGGTGGCTTTCCTTATACTTAAAAGGGAATGGCAAAAGGTGTGGTTTAGGAACAGGTTTTAACCATATTTATTCTCTATTTTTCATATTATAATTTTAAGTTACCTTCTCTCCATTCAGATAAAAGAATTTTAGCATTAAAAGAATAATGAGGGATATTGAGTGCAATTGTATTTTCTAAAACGTCAATTGCTTTTTGGTTGTTTAAGGTTAATAAGTAGGCTGCAGCCCATCCTTTTATTCCCATACTATCACTGTCAAGAAATTGTTCCAAATGAGATAAACCATCAATGCTTTTTAGGAAATTGACAGCCTCCATTACGGCGTCAGCATGTATATTTCCTTTTTTAAACTCATATCTTTCGTTATAGTAAGCATGTAGTTCAGCTGCTTTTTCAAATTGTTGTAATGCAGAGTCTAAATCCATAATTTGAGGAGAGAAATTGGCATCTGTTTATTTTTCACTAAAAATAAACCCTTATAAAAGGCATCCAGGAGTCGCTGTAAACGTAGTCGTTGTCATCAAACAATACATTGTAGCGTATGCCTATGGTAACGTTTTGAGTACGGTAACCCGCTCCTAAAAACAGGGCTGTATTCCAAAAATCCCTGTCCTGATTACCGTAGATTTCTGTAAACCTGTCGTCAAAATCAAGGTTAACCCTAAGCTGTTCCAGTTCAGCAGAAAGCTGTATCTGTGGTATAGGGTTAAAAACGTTAATTACTGAGCCGCCATACATCCATGAATCATAAATATCCCTTTGTTGAATGTAGCTTCCCTGTAGCGATAAACCCACGCCGTAGTACTGGTTTACCTCATACAATGCTCCGGGAGCAATCATTACATCAGTGTAATTGTTGCCAAAGGATGCACCTATAGCACCGCCAAAGCGAACCTTACTCCAAAAATCACTATTATTCTGCGCGTTAGCAGAAAGAAAACACAGGCAGAAAGCGATTGCTGTGCCTGATTTTGTTAAAAAAGTGAAAATACCTGATTTCATGTTTGTAAGGGCTAAGAATTTATAATCATAAATATATGAAAAACACTGAAAGATTATTACAAATATTGTACTTTTGCATAAATTTTTTTAAACACACACAGGTCATAAAGACATTAGTATGGACAGGTTTTCCTTTTTAAACGCAGCACATACTGCTTTTTTTGCAGATTTATACGAGCAATATATAGAAAATCCGGATAGTGTAGAGCCAAGCTGGAGAAGCTTTTTCCAGGGTTTTGACTTTGCCAGTTCTGATTACGGTTCAGGTTTCTTTGAGGCCGTACCGCAACAAAACGGTGCCGTAGTGCCCGACTATTCAGGGGTTCCTGAAAAGGTACAAAAAGAGTTTAAAGTTCTTAACCTTATAGAAGGGTACAGGACAAGAGGACACCTTTTTACCAAAACCAATCCGGTTAGGGAGAGAAGGTCGTTTACTCCAACTTTAGACCTTGAGAACTTTGGCCTTTCAAACGCTGATTTAGATACGGTATTTGATGCAGCCAAAGAAATTAACATGCAGCCTTCTACACTTAGGCAAATTGTAGACCACCTTACAAAGGTGTACTGCCAGCATATAGGTGTAGAGTATATGTACATCCGTGATCCGGAAGTAAGAAAATGGATTCAGGACAGGCTTGATGTTAACGAAAATCAGCCTAACTTCTCTACAGAGGCTAAAAAACATATCCTTTTAAAACTTAATGAGGCAGTTTCTTTTGAGAACTTCCTGCATACAAAATATGTGGGTCAAAAACGTTTTTCTCTAGAAGGCGGTGAGTCGTTAATACCGGCGCTTGATGCTCTTGTTGAGGCTGCTGCCGAAAAAGGCGTAGAGCAGTTTGTAATGGGTATGGCACACAGGGGCCGCCTAAACGTACTTGCTAATATTTTTGGTAAGTCTACTTCAGATATTTTCAGTGAGTTTGACGGTAAGGATTATGATGACGACGCCCTGTTTGATGGTGACGTAAAATACCACCTTGGCCTAACTGCTGATAAGAAAACAAGAACAGGTAAAAATATTAATATAAACCTTGCTCCAAACCCTTCGCACCTTGAAACTGTAGGTGCGGTTATAGAAGGTATTGCAAGAGCAAAACAGGATAAGTATTACCCTGAGGATAACTCTAAGGTATTGCCTATAGCACTTCACGGAGATGCTGCCGTTGCAGGTCAGGGTATTGTGTATGAAATTGTACAGATGGCTAAGCTTGACGGTTACAAAACCGGAGGTACTATTCACCTTGTAATAAACAACCAGGTTGGTTTTACCACTAACTACCACGATGCGCGTTCGTCTACTTACTGTACCGATATTGCTAAGGTTACCCTTTCTCCGGTACTTCACGTAAATGCAGACGATGTTGAGGCAGTGGTACACGCAATGCTTTTTGCGCTTGATTATAGAATGACATTTGGCGGAGACGTATTTATCGACCTTTTGGGTTACAGAAAGTACGGGCACAACGAAGGTGATGAGCCTCGTTTCACACAGCCTAAACTTTATAAGATAATCGCTAAGCATAAAAACCCAAGAGATCTTTATGCTGCAGAGCTTTTACAAGCCGGCGTTATTGAAGAAGGTTATGTAAAAGAGCTTGAAACCGAATACAAAGCTGTTCTTGAAGAAAACCTTGAGGCATCAAGAAAGAAAGACCTTACCATAATCACTCCGTTTATGCAAAACGAGTGGGAAGGTTTCTCTCAGGCTTCAGAGGAGCAAATGCTTCAAAAAGTAAATACGGCATTCTCTAAAGAGATGCTTACAGATATTGCTAAGGTTATAACAGAGCTTCCGTCTGATAAGAAATTTATCAGTAAGATACAAAAGCTTATCAACGACCGTAAAACAATGTATTTTGATACAGATAAGCTTGACTGGGCTATGGGTGAGCTTTTAGCTTACGGATCGCTTATAACTGAGGGTTATGATGTTCGTCTTTCAGGACAGGATGTGGAAAGGGGTACTTTCTCTCACCGTCATGCTGTTGTTAAGGTAGAGGACTCTGAGGAAGAAGTAATACTTCTTAATTCATTAAAAGAGCAAAACGGTAAACTTCATATCTATAACTCATTGCTTTCTGAATATGGTGTTGTAGGTTTTGATTATGGTTATGCCCTTGCAAGCCCTAAAACATTAACCATTTGGGAAGCGCAGTTTGGTGATTTCTCAAACGGTGCACAAATTATGATTGACCAGTACATTTCTGCTGCTGAGGATAAATGGAACAACCAGAACGGACTTGTTATGTTGCTTCCTCACGGGTATGAAGGCCAGGGTGCGGAACACTCTTCTGCACGTATGGAGCGTTACCTGCAGCTATGTGCTAATCACAATATGTATATTGCTGACTGTACTACACCTGCTAACTTCTTCCACTTGTTAAGAAGACAGATGAAAACTACATTCAGAAAACCGCTTATCGTGTTTACTCCTAAGAGTTTACTGCGTCACCCTGCAGCGGTATCATCTGTAGATGAGCTTGCAGAAGGTACATTCCAGGAAGTGCTTGACGATCCAATCGCAGATCCTAAAAAAGTAAAAACACTTGTATTCTGTACAGGTAAGTTTTACTACGATCTTGTGGCAGAGAGAGAAAACCTGGGCCGTGACGATGTAGCCTTTGTAAGGCTGGAGCAGTTGTTCCCGTTACCGGTAGAACAGTTAAAAGCAGTTATTGCTAAATACTCTAATGCCGATGATTATGTATGGGCACAGGAAGAACCAAGAAACATGGGTGCTTACAGCTATATGCTAATGAACTTTACTGAGGTTAAATTCAGGGTAGCTTCATTAAAAGCATACAGTGCTCCTGCAGCAGGTAGTTACACACGTGCTAAAAAACGTCATGCCGCTGCTATAGCAATGGTTTTTGATAAAGATTTATTTAATTAATCGTATTTTTGATTTTCAATAGTTAACAACAACGCAAATATAAAATTATACTGACATGATTTTAGAAATGAAAGTTCCTTCGCCGGGGGAATCGATAACAGAAGTTGAGATTGCAACATGGCTGGTAAAAGACGGGGATTATGTAGAAAAGGACCAGGCTATTGCCGAAGTTGATTCAGATAAAGCAACACTAGAGCTACCTGCAGAAGCAAGTGGTATTATTACACTTAAAGCAGAAGAAGGAGACGCTGTGGCTGTAGGCCAGGTAGTTTGCCTTATAGATACTGGTGCTGCAAAACCGGAAGGTGCTGCTCCTGCTAAAGAGGAGAAAAAAGAAGAAGCTCCTAAAGCAGAAGAGAAAAAAGAAGAGCCTAAAAAAGAAGAGCCTAAAAAAGAAGCTCCTGCAGAGAAAACGTATGCTACAGGAACACCTTCTCCTGCAGCAAGAAAAATATTAGACGAGAAAAATATAGACCCTGCAACTGTATCCGGTACAGGTAAGGGTGGCAGAATAACTAAAGATGATGCGGTAAACGCTAAAGCTTCTATGGGTACTCCTACAGGTGGTAGCCGTGGTTCTGAGCGTACTAAACTGTCTATGCTTAGAAGAAAAGTGGCAGAGCGTCTTGTTTCGGCTAAAAACGAAACGGCTATGCTTACTACTTTCAACGAAGTAAACATGACGCCTATCAATAAAGTGCGTAACGAGTTTAAAGATGAGTTTAAAGCTAAACATGCCGGAGTAAGCCTGGGCTTTATGTCTTTCTTTACTAAAGCTGTTGTTAGAGCATTACAATTATATCCGGATGTAAACTCTATGATAGACGGAGATTACAAAATATCTTACGATTTCTGTGATATCTCTGTTGCAGTATCAGGTCCTAAAGGACTAATGGTACCTGTAGTGAGAAATGCAGAAGCATTAACTTTCCGTGGTGTTGAGGCAGAAATTAAGCGTCTTGCACTTCGTGCACGTGACGGGCAAATTACTGTAGACGATATGACAGGTGGTACATTTACTATTTCTAATGGTGGTGTATTCGGTAGTATGTTATCTACACCTATCATCAACCCTCCACAGTCTGGTATTCTTGGTATGCACAATATCATTGAGCGCCCTATTGCTGTAGATGGTAAAGTTGAGATTCACCCAATGATGTATGTGGCTCTTTCTTATGACCACAGAATCATCGACGGACGTGAGTCAGTAGGTTTCCTTGTAGCGGTTAAAGAAGGATTAGAAAATCCGGTAGAACTGCTTATGGACGGTAATGCAAGAAAAGCGTTAGAACTTTAATAACAAGTCAGTATAAAAGTAAAAAGCCCCACTGTTAAGTGGGGCTTTTTTATTTTAAAATAAAACGTTTAGTAATGAACGTCGAACTCTCCTTCGGTAATAGTTATGAATTCGTCATCATTAGCAAGATTGCTTCTAAAAGTTCCTGAGAAAGTTCCTTTAAGATGCCCGTCACTGTTAACGGAGACATTAGTTTGGTATTCCCCTTCATTGGCAACCATTACCTTGTTGGTAAGCTGATAAGCCATAAACTCAGGAGTTACATTTCCTGTAACACCCGGTGGTATTTCATAACGAAATACTCCTGTTTCTTCTGTATTAGATGAAGTAAGTGTAAGGATGTATTCATTTGGCTGTACTTCTGTTTCAAGTACAATACAAATAACATGTTCTTTTTGTGTGCCGTCAAGTTTAAATTTTACAATACCTCCCTGAGATGGTCCGTCGTCTTCTCCTGTGCAGGAACTAAAAGTGATTGCAAATAAGCTGAACAAAGCCAGCATAAGTGTTTTTTTCATGGTTAATGAGTTGTTTGGTTTGGGTGCACAATATACAGAAAAAAGTTTCAGGATATAAAAAATAAAACCCCACGTAAAGGTGTGGGGTTTTAAGTGCATAAAAAAACAATGGCAGTTTTTATATACGTATAATAGTAGCAGTTTGTTTATAAGCAGACAGATATGTGTTACCTATCTATTTATAAAGATGCATAAAGGTGTATAAATGGTTGGAATAATAAAAAAGCCCTGTATTACAGGGCTTTAGTTGTATATAAAACATTACTGTTTTTGTATACGTATGGTTTTTTGTTGTTCCTGAGAAGTAACCTTTACAAGGTAAATTCCGGTTTCAAGAGAGCTCATGTCAACTTGTGCTTCTGTAGTGCTAAAATCCTTAGCAAGTACTTTTTGACCTAATAGATTATAAGCTTCTACCTTGCTAATTTCATTAGCATTGCTTAATGTAAGTATATCGCTTACCGGGTTAGGGAAATAATTTAATCCTTTAAAAACAGAGCTTTCTATGTCAAGTGAGAAATGTACGGTAACGGCAAGCCTGTCTAAGCTTTCTAAACCGTTTATTGTTTGTGAAGCATAGTAAGTAGCACCGTCTACAAGTAAAGTAGATAGAGGTAGCGGAGTGTTACTGTTAGTATTCATAACTCCATCAGGAACTTCAATGCCACTATCATACCATTGTATGTTTTCGCCGGAAACTACAATATCTGCAAGTGTAGCGCCTTCGGTAAAAGTTTGCGAGCTTTCTCCATCCGGCTGGGGTACTATTTCTGTTGAGTCCAGTACACGTAGCTGGAAAGGCATTATTGCTACACATACGGAGGTAGGGGAGGCAATAATAGCATACAGCGTTTGCGGATTGGTAAGATTAGTATAAGGTAAATTAGGGTTTATATAGCCTTCCTCTCCATTAGGATCAGTTGAAAAAAATACATCATAAAGTTCATAATTGTTTTCATCCATAATTTCATTAGCCTTAGCTTGCAGGTCAAACTGCGCAAAACCATCAGTATTGTCTTCATATATTATGATGTCACTAACATCCATTGGGTTTAAGTTAACCTCACTTATGTAGTAGGCATAATTAAACATGCGCCCGCAAGTGCTTCCTTCTTCATAGGAAACAAATAATGAATATTGTCCCGGGGTGGTAGCAGTATAAGTAGTCTCGGTAGCATTTTCAATAGGTATACCGTCTACATACCACTGATAGGCATAAGGGCCTTCGAGATTAATGCTTAAAATGGTAGGTTCCTGAGGGCATATATTATCAAACGTGGTTGAACTTATCGCAATGTTTTCTGAATCCAGTTCAGAATAGTTAAACAGAGCTTTCTTTAAAAATACAGCAGAAGAAACCTGTACGTCTTCACCATCTGAAATAACAAGTTTTAAATGGTAGTTGTTTCCGGGTATAATACTTCCGGTTATATGTAATGGTATAGTAAGTCCATTAAAATTTGTTGGAGAGATTGATGAAGGAGACGGATTTTGGGGAATAAACTGACCAAAGAATTCTGCATTTTCAGATGTACATGCACTCATATATTGGTTATCCCTTATTGTTGCTATACAAATAGGGGTTGATTCTGTTCCCGGTACAATTGCTAGATTTACGGTTTCGTTATTTGCGGAATCTGTAAGTAAAAAAGCAATAGCATCATTATTCTCACATTGAAATGAACCATATTCATCTGAAGCAAAAATGATTTCAAAATCCAGTTTATCTGCACTGGCTACGAAATCAAACTCTAAAATGCTTGCGTTTTTAGATTCAAAAGTTATCCCTTCTTCCATAAGTGCGTTTTCAATATCTTCATCGCCAAGCCACTCTACGGGGTCTAATGCTCCGGCCATATTACTGTTAGGTCCGGGTACAAATTGTAAATCAGAGTTGGTTAATACTATACCTTCGTCAAAAGGGAATGAGGTTGCATTTCTGTTAAAGTAGCCTATTCCATTTAAATTATTTGCATTACCTGTGTATGAAGTTATATTAGAAACCGATACACATTGAGAATTGAAAAACACATCGGTTACCAATTGTTCGATTGTATATTGACTGTCAGAAACTAAAATAGGGGCATCATTTACGGTAAGGCATATATAGCTTTCAAAGCCGGAATTAAAATCAGAAGGAGCGTAACATCTTAATTTATATGTTTCTCCCGGAATAAGATCATGTAGTATTGTAATACCTTGTTGCTGTTCTGTGCAAATTTGCGTTAAGGAGTTACAATCTCCTCTGTAAAGTGAAAAGAAACCATCAGTCGGAACGTTTAGTTTTAGTTGTGTTTGATTTGTTCCCGGCGTAAACTGGAACCACATATCGCTATCGCTATTTGTTTCTACACAATTGTCAGGAACATCAGATAGCGTGTTTCCGTCAAAGAATATTAACGGAGTTGTATTGCAGAATATACTGTTGCTTATATTCAAAGAATATGCATTTTCACAAGTGTCATATTGCGCCTGAGAAAATAATGAGATAGGCCATAAGGCCAATAACAATAATTTTTTTTTCATGAGTGTGGTTGTTTGATGGGTAAAAATATAAATAAGTTTAATCTTATTAAAATAAAAAAAGCCCTGCATTACAATGCAGGGCTTGGTGTATATAAAAGTATTACTGTTTTTGTATACGTATGGTAGTTGTTATTTTTTCCTGAGATGTAACCTTTACAAGGTAAATTCCGGCTTCAAGAGAGCTTATGTCAACTTGTGCTTCTGTAGTGCTAAAATCTTTAGCAAGTACCTTTTGGCCTAACAGATTATAAGCTTCTACCTTACTAATTTCGTTAGCATTGCTTAATGTAAGTACATTACTTACCGGGTTAGGGTAGTAAGTCAGGTTTTTAAATGCCTGCTCCTGGTTTGATAGTGTAGTATACACTTTTACAGGTAAACGATAATAGCTTTCCGAGTCGTTTATGGTTTGCGTGGCATAATAAATGGCCTCATTAGCAAGCACTGTATTTGCAGGAAGAGGTGTCTCTTCATCATTTGTATCCATGGCATCATCGGTAGTAAAAATATCGTTTGCATACCATAAAATATTTTCACCTTCCACTTCTATATCAGCAAGTGTTTGACCTTCTGTAAAGTATTGTTCAGGCTCTCCTGTAGGTGCATTAGGTATGGTGATCTCAAATTCAAAAGTTAAGGTTCCACACCCGTTTAAGTCATATACATATCCTGTATGTGTTCCTAATTCCAAATCGGTAAAATAGTTCTCTGCCTGCATAGGCTCTTCATCAATACCGTAATTATATTCGCCATAACCATTTACAGGTATAACTATGTTTTGAGAATCTGAAAGTAATGTACCTTCTACCAACAAAGCAGCTGGTCCAGATATAGTAACATCGGCTCCCTCGGTTGTGCTGCAGCCGTTAACTGCATCTGTAACCATTACCTCATAATGGCCCTCTGTTGTAGCAGTATACGTACTCATGTTTGCGTCATCAATAATAACTCCATCTTTAAACCATGCAAATGTATAGTCCTGCATGTTAAGTGATGTATCTAAAGTATATCCATCAATAACTTCATCTGTGTTGTATTCTACACAAATGATACCGTCGCTAATACTAAAAACAGGTGCGTTTGCCACATTTATTGTAAAATATGCCACATCATAGTTTGATGAGTCTGCATTTTCGGTTAATCTTACATAGATAGTTTGTGCAGAAGATACCAGGTTGGTATAGCTTACCGGGTTTACTATGGCGTTAAGATTATAAACAGCATCCATTTCGGTTTCATGGTAGCTTACTGTATAGGCA
This sequence comes from Flavobacterium alkalisoli, assembly GCF_008000935.1. NCBI lineage: Bacteria > Pseudomonadati > Bacteroidota > Flavobacteriia > Flavobacteriales > Flavobacteriaceae > Flavobacterium > Flavobacterium alkalisoli. Next base: position 611,081 of record NZ_CP042831.1, on the reverse strand, counting down.
TTGCTGTCCAATCCGTTAAGTACCGGGTCGTTATTTAAGGTAAGGTTAAATGCTGTGAACGAGTCTAAATCATCATCACATGCCGATAAATCATTAGGAGTGCCCATATTTGGCTGAGCGTAAGCGATACTGCCCAATAATAATAGTAGTAATTTTTTCATGTTTTTGGTTGATTGGTTATTAATAAAGATGCTTAAAGCTAATGAATAGTTGTAAAACAAAAAAAGCCCTGTATTGCATTACAGGGCTGGTGTATATAAAAACATTACTGTTTTTGTATACGTATAGTAGTAGTTGTTAGTTTTTTCATGAGGTGTGACCTTTACCAATAATTTATAAAGACCTTGTTATTAGTATAGATGCGGTAGTGTATGCAGATGGTTGTAATGGCAATAAAAACCCCTACGTTTAGCGCAGAGATTTTTTAATATATGAGAAATTATTGTTTTTGTATTCGTATAATTTTTTGTTGTTCCTGTGAAGTAACTTTTATAAGATAAATTCCTGTTTCAAGGGGGCTCATGTCAAGCTGTACTTCTGTAGTGTTAAAATCCTTATCAATTACTTTTTGTCCCAACACATTATATGCCTCTATGTTGCTAATCTCGTTAATATTACTTAATGTAAGTATGCTGCTTACCGGGTTAGGGTAGTAGGTTAGGTTTTTAAAAGCCAGGTCTTCTATGCCTAAAATCTGGTGTGCTGTTACAGCAAATCTTTCAATGCTTTCTGTTCCGTCAATTGTTTGTGAGGCATAGTAAGTAACACCATCTTCAAGAGGAGTGTTCATTGGTAGTGGTGTGTCACCTGTTTCGGTTTCATACCATTGTATATTTTCACCTGTAACTTCAAGATCTGAAAGCGTTTCTCCTGCATAAAAGAACTGATCCATATCACCTGTTGGAGGAGGAACTGTTACATATACATTTTGTGAAGTAACGGAAAAACATCCTGTTTCGTTTTGTTCAACTCTTATCCAGATAGTCTCTCCATTAAAAGCTATATAAGTTTCGGGATTTTGTATTAACGGGCTTGCAGCATAAGCACTTGTTTCTGTATTATAAAAAGAGATGGTAAACTCTTCTGCGTTTAGCTCATTTAAAATTTCAGTATTGTTTATTGTAAGGTCAGCTAAACTACTATATACAATAATGTCTTGTGTTGTAACAATTTCAGGTGTAGGTATTACATGCAATTCAAATGTTGCAATAGCATAATTTGAAGGGTCATTGTTTTCGGTTAACCTTACGTATAGAGTTTGTGTGTAGGTTTCTGTATTGGTGTAATACAGGTTTTCTATTTGGTTTGTTTCATTAATGGCATCTCCATGAGTAAGGTAATAGTCTGAATAATAGTCTAAAGGATTCAGATTGTTGTATACAATGTCATTATTAGTTTCTAGGTTAAATGTTTCAAATCCGTCGGAGTATTGGTCACATTTTGCAAGATTATCAGCAGTAACTAAATGTACAGTAACAGCAAGCCTTTCTGTGCTCTCTAATTCTATAATTGTTTGTGAAGCATAATAAGTTTGCCCGTCAACTAACTCTGTAGATTCAGGTAATGCGGTTGTACTTGTGTCATCTGCATACCATTGTATATCTACTCCAGTTACATTTAAGTCGGCTAAAGTTTCACTTTGAGCATAAAGTTGTAAAGTGTTGCCGGTGGGAGGAATAATTGTAAGGTTATCTCCTACTGTGCCTAGGTTAAAATCTTCACCGTTTATAAAAATGGCAGAATCTAAAATATGATCTGCACGATCGCTTATAACAAATTTTATATGATAAGTATTGCCCGGTATAACGGTTGCTTGTGCTGTTATAGGTACTGTAAGACCATTAAAGTTTACCGGAACACCCGGTAAAATATTGTCGCCATCCAGGTTGTAGCTTGCAAAATATTCAGGATTTGCAGAAGCACAGCCTGAATTATAAGCATTATCTCTAATTGTTACACAACTTACAGGAATATCTGTGCCCGGGAGAGTTGCTATATTTATAGATTCTGCTTCTTCATTTCCGTCGGTAATATCGGTTAGGAATATAGCAAAAGCATCGCTGAAACTACACTGATAAATTCCGTATTCTTCTGATGCAAAAATAAATTCAAAACTGATGCTGTCTATAAGAGGAATAAAATCAAATTCAACTAATGATGCATCATGATAATTAGATCCGCTAGATGGTACAGTTTCACTCATGTAATTAGTTAGTTGATTATCTCCAAACCAGTTACCTCCCGATAAAAGGTTGCTATTTGGTCCGGGGATACCATTAAGACTACCTGTACATAAAACAAGCCCCTGAGAAAAGGGGAAGTTGCCGCCGTCGTTATTAAAATACCCAATTCCGTTAACACCTGCTGATTCGCCGGTTGAAAAGGTTATATTATCAATTAGTGAAGCAGTTTCAGAAGTTAAAAGTACCTGAGAAACTATTTCGTCTATTGTATACTCTAATTCTGAAACGGATAAAACATTAGGATATGTGGATACACAAATGCTAAAGTCCAGGGTTGAGCTTTCAGGACTCAAACTGTATACCCTGATTTTGTATGTTGTGCCAATTTCCAGTTCAGGGCAATTTAATGCCAGTTTATTATCAATACAATATATAGGGTTTAGCGGTGTTTCTGTTGTAGAACAGCCTTCATATACGGCAATACCTAATGATGTAAATGATGAATCTGTTAATAAACTAATGTAATGGTACTTGTTAGTAGCGGTAAATTCGTACCATACATCAGTAGTAGGTTCTTCAGTACAGTTTACAATGCCTGTTTGAAGGGTTGAGCCATTAAAAGTGCCTTCATGTGTTACAGTACATTCTGTAGAACCGTTTACTGTTAGCACAGTGGCAGTGCTACAGTTATCATTAGCTACCTGAGCAAAGAATGTAAAAGGTAATAGTAGTAAGGTGTGTAAAAAAATTTTCATGAAAAAGTATCGGTTTGATTGTATACTCGGTTATTTCTATAGATGCGACGAAGTTTGTAATTGGTTGTAACAATAAATTAATATCATGTAAGGTAATGATTTTAAGTTTATTAAGGCTGTATTATTTTGATTTTAAGTAAACACAATGGTTGTAATAATCAATTATTGCTTTGCCTTTCATTAAAATATCGGCGCCTAAAATACCCTGTACGGGCTTTGCTTTGTATTGTCTTAAGGCTTCGTTTACATGAGACATGTCAAAAATTACCAGGCCGAAATTCTTATCGGTCCACCGGCCAAGCTTTAGTGTGTTTTTTACCGATGTTTGGGTAATCATCCCTGTACCGCCGGCACCGGCTGCTTTTGTGTCGGAATCTTTGGCGAAAAGTTCAAAACGTTCTATGTCCTTAAAATCCACGCAGCTGTTAGAAGCGCCGGTATCTAATATAAAACTTCCTTCAACACCGTTTATTTTTCCTTTTACCAGTAGGTGCTGCGTTTTAGATATTTTAAATTTTATGCGTTTGTAGCCTTTTTCTTTTAATGTGAGGTGTATATTCTCCATGTTTTTTTGATTGCATCCCAAAAATACTTTAAAATATGATATTATTAAGGTAAAAACGCTAAGGCTTTGTAATTTTGCAACCCAAACTATTAATGATGATACTTACAGATACACATACCCATTTATACAGTGAAGAGTTTAGTGATGACCGCGACCAGATGATGCAAAGGGCTTTTGATGCCGGAGTGAAACGGTTGTTTGTTCCGTCAATAGATTCATCATATACTCAGGCGATGTATGAACTGGAGGCTAAGTATCCGGAGAATGTTTTCCTGATGATGGGGCTTCACCCCACTTATGTGAAGGAGAATTATGAAGAGGAGCTGGCACATGTAGAACGCGAACTTGCCAAACGTAAGTTTGCCGCTGTGGGTGAGATAGGCATCGATTTATACTGGGACAAGTCTACCCTAAAACAACAGCAATACGCCTTTAAGCATCAGATACAGTTGGCAAAACAATACAACCTGCCTATTAACATACATTGCAGGGATGCTTTTGATGAGGTTTTTGAAGTGCTTGAAAGTGAAAAGGGAGATGACTTATTTGGGATATTCCACTGCTTTACGGGTGATTTTGAGCAGGCACAAAAAGCAATATCATACAACATGAAACTTGGTATTGGTGGTGTGGCAACCTTTAAGAACGGTAAGATAGACCAGTTCTTAAACGAGATACCTTTAGAACATATAGTACTGGAAACCGATTCGCCTTATCTGGCACCTGTACCGCACAGGGGGAAAAGGAATGAGAGTAGCTATACGCTTTTGGTGGCTCAAAAACTGGCATTGATTTATAACCTTCCGGTAGAGGAAATAGCCCAAATTACAACACAAAATGCTGTAAATCTTTTCGGGATTTAACAAAGAATTCCCTTAAAATTGATAAATTTTTTGTTCATTTGTGAATTGTTTTAACCCTAGAGAAGTACATGTCGAAATTTGACCATATCAGGCCTTTTTATGATACAGAGGTGAATGACGCCATTAAAAGCGTAGTACATCACCCAATGATGAAAGCGCTTATGAGCTTTACCTTTCCTGATGTAGAAGAGTCTGTTTGGGTTGATCAACTGTTGAAGACCCACTCAAAAAGAGATTTTCAGATAAACTTTATCTATCAGGCAGTACAAAAAGTTCTGGAAAAAAGCTCAGAAGGCCTTACCACTTCGGGGTTCGAAAAACTGGAACCGCATACTCCGTATCTTTTTATTTCAAACCACAGGGATATTATCTTAGATACCTCACTAATTAATGTATCACTTTATGACCATGGACTGGTAATGACTGCCTCTGCCATAGGTGATAATCTGGTACAAAAAGCATTTTTACACGTTCTTTCAAGGCTTAACCGTAACTTTTTGGTACAGCGTGGCCTGTCGCCAAGGGAACTGCTGCAAAGCTCTAAGCTGATGTCTGAATACATTTGCCAGCTGCTTACGCGTGAAAACCGTTCGGTTTGGATAGCACAGCGTGAAGGACGTACAAAAGACGGTGATGATGCCACCCAGCAGGGGGTTTTAAAAATGCTTGCTATGGCATCTGACGAGGAAAACCTGATGGTTTATTTTAAAAAGCTTAAAATAGTGCCGGTTTCCATTTCTTATGAGTATGACCCTACCGATGCACTAAAAATGCCGCAGCTTATGGCTAAGGCTAACGATGAAATTTACATTAAAGAGAAAAATGAAGATTTCATGACGCTGTTAAGCGGTATTATGGGGCAGAAAAAAAGGATACACATACATGTAGGCGATATACTTACAAACGAGTTGGATGAGATAGCTGCCGAATTTGATAATCAGAACAAGCAGATACAGGCACTGGCGCAGGTAATAGACGATTCTATACTTACTACCTACAAGCTGTGGCCTACCAACTTTATAGCTTACGACCTGTTGCATGATACCACACGTTTTTCCAAGCACTATACCGAAAAGGAAAAGCTACTTTTTGAAAGACGCCTTGAAATGCGAATTGATAACGAGAACAAAGTTTTAAGGGACGGATTCCTGGCCATGTATGCCAATCCGGTGGTTAACAAAATGAAATACCAAAATGCAATCTAAACCTACTATCCTGCTTATATATACCGGGGGTACCATTGGTATGGTAAAGGATTTTGATACCGGTGTACTAAAGGCATTCAACTTTAAGAAACTATTACAAAGAATACCCGAGCTTAAGCAGCTTGACTGTAATATAGAAACGGTGTCTTTTGATACTCCTATAGACTCTTCTAACATGGATCCTGCCCAATGGGCTGTAATGGCAAAGATGATAGAAGAGCATTATGAAGATTTTGACGGCTTTGTAATCCTTCACGGGTCAGATACCATGTCTTACTCCGCTTCAGCGTTAAGCTTTATGCTGGAAGGTTTAAATAAACCTGTGGTGTTTACGGGCTCGCAACTACCGATAGGTGATTTGCGTACAGATGCCAAAGAAAACCTTATTACGGCTATCCAAATCGCTTCTTTAAGGCATAATAACCATCCCGGGGTAAGGGAAGTTTGCCTGTATTTTGAATACAAGCTTTACAGGGGTAACCGAACCACAAAAATAAGTGCCGAGCATTTTAATGCCTTTACGTCGCCTAACTATCCTGCACTGGCAGAATCGGGGGTGCATTTAAAGCTTAATAAAGAGCTGCTGCTTAGGGCAGACTCCGGTAAATATCTTAGTGTGCATTATGAGCTAGATGATAATGTGGTTATCATAAAAATGTTCCCGGGTATAAGCGAAAGGGTACTTTCTTCCATTCTTAATATCGCCGGACTTAAAGGTGTAGTATTGGAAACCTATGGTTCGGGTAATGCGCCAACGGAAGACTGGTTTATCAATATACTTAAGGAAGCCATAGACAAAGGCCTTCATGTGGTTAATGTAACACAGTGTTCGGGAGGTAGTGTTAACATGGGGCATTATGAAACCAGTACACAGCTTAAGGAGATAGGTGTTATATCGGGAGCCGATATTACTACTGAAGCCGCTATTACAAAACTGATGTACCTTTTGGGTAAGAAAGTTACTCCTGCCGATTTTAAAACGGCTTTTGAAACCTCCCTTTGCGGAGAATTGTCGCAATAATTTTTGATATCTGCTATTTAGTGCTATTTTTGCAGCCTCAATAATTTAGAGAGGTGGCCGAGTGGTCGAAGGCGCACGCCTGGAAAGTGTGTATGCTCCAAAAGGGCATCGAGGGTTCGAATCCCTTCCTCTCTGCTAAAATGGAATTTTTAGCTTTTAAAGTAAAGCTAATTTTTCAAAAAACGACGTAAAACCTGCATAATCAATAATTTGCAGGTTTTTTTTATTTTTGGACATTGCTTAAAATTTGAAAAAAGTGGATAAAAAACTGCCACAAAAACAAGGTTAACTTGTTGAATTATGTTAGAAAGCAGTCTTGGATTAATCTTCTTTTTGAAGAAATCCACAAAGAAAAATGAGAAGTATGTTTATTTAGGGATTACCTTTGACGGGATTCCTAAAGAGGATTCAGAAGACTGCTACTACCATGATATAGCAACAACAACTATTAAAGATGACTTGTGCAGGACTAGTTGTTTTCCTTCAAAATTGGTCTTATTTTATCCCCCCAGTCTGATAATTGGCCTAAAATAGGTGATAATATTTCACCCGCTTCACTTAAACTATATTCTACCTTCGGAGGTACAGTTTTATAGTCTTTTTTTACTATCAAGCCATCATCTTCAAGTTCTTTCAGGCGCTGGGTAAGCATTTTTTCTGAAATACCGGCAATTTCCCTTTTCATTAAACCGTATCGATTTACACCTATTTTAAGCATCCATAGGATATTAATCTTCCATCGTCCGGTTAAAAGAGTCATAGCATATGTAACTCCGCAATGTTCTGCAAGGGCCTGCTCATTTAAAAAATTAGTCGAATTTAACTTTCTCATAATCACTATTTATTATTTCGGCTAAAATACGAACCAAATTGTATGTACCAAACTTTTTGTGTGTAGAATAATCTTGGGATAGTTTTGTCTTCTTTTAAAATTAAAAATTATATAAATGGGAAAACTAAATAATAAAGTAGCACTAATTACAGGCGGTAATAGTGGTATTGGCTTAGCAACCGCTGAGCTTTTTGTAAGTGAAGGTGCAAAGGTGGCAATTACCGGCCGAGATGAGAATACGCTGAAAGATTCTGCCAGTAAAATAGGAAGCGATACATTGGCTATTAAAGCTGATGTGCTCAATCTTTCTTCTTTGGACCACGCATACCAACAAGTTGAAACTAAAATGGGTAAGATTGATGTCTTAGTTGTAAATGCGGGCATATTTAAAGGAGCACCGCTCGGAGATTTTTCTGAGGAGCTTTTTGATGAAATTGTCGACATAAATTTTAAGGGTACATTTTTTACTGTAAAGAAAGCGTTGCCGTATTTAAATGATGGGGCTTCAATAGTAATTACCGGTTCTGCTGCCGCTGAAGTTGGGGTTGAAAATGCATCTGTTTATTCGGCGAGTAAAGCAGCGGTGCGAGCATTAGCCCGCAACTTTTCAGCAGACCTTTTAAGTCGTAAAATAAGGGTAAATGTATTGTCTCCCGGTCACGTAGAAACACCTATACATGAAAGACTGGGGCTGTCTCCAGAGCAAATAAAGGGGTTACGCGAAGAATTGGCAAGCGGGGTGCCTGTAAAACGTGTTGGCACCGCAGAAGAGATGGCTAAGGGATATTTATTTTTGGCAAGCGATGATTCTTCTTTCGTTTTAGGAGCAGAAATAGTTATGGATGGTGGCTGGTCACAGCTCTAAGCGGGACACCTAATTTATTCGCTTTAAAAGAGATAAATATTTAATAACTCCAGGTATAAGCTTGTAACCGCAATAGTAATGAGATAAATGATTTGAGCCAGTCTATTCGTCAAATTGTTTTTAAGTTGGCTAAGAAACTTAAATTAATTTAAAAGGAGAGTTTGGTTACAAGTTTATTCATTGGGTATTGTCATAGATTCAAGATAATCTTAATCTATTTCATTTTAAAAGCTGGCAAATCACCGCACTTTGCCTTATCAATTTTACCTTAACTTAAATAAATTAAAATGAATACAGGAAAAAAAACCTATAAAGAAAACTTACAAGACTTGCGTGATGATTTAGCGGCGATGCTTCCCAAAGAAACACTTTCAATATTTGATAAGGATGCCGAGAACCTTCAACAGAACCACAAGTCCATTGTAAAGCTACAAGCAGGTGACAAAGCGCCGGACTTTTCACTTGTTAATGCAACGGGTAATATGATAACGCTATCAGAATTACTTGAAAAAGGAAAGGTTGTGCTAACATTCTACCGAGGCTCTTGGTGTCCGTACTGCAATTTACAGTTAGCTTATTACCAAAAATACTTGGACCAAATTCACGATTTAGGAGCAGAATTAGTTGCCATCTCTCCACAAACTCCTGATGAGTCATTAAATATAAAAGAGAAAAATGAACTTAATTTCGAGGTGTTAAGCGACAATGGAAATATTGTAGCAAGAAAATTTACAACCGTTTTTAGAAATGCAGATGAACCATTAAATACAATGAATGAACTCGGATTAGATTTTAACTCCCACTATTCTGACGACTCAAGAGAGTTACCAATTCCTGCAGTTTTTGTTATTGAAAAAGACTTAACCGTTTCTTTTGCAAAATCTATAGGTGGCGATTACAGAAATCGTGTAGAAGTTTCTGAAATCATAAACCATTTAAAATATAGATAAGATTTATTAGCGGCTTCCAAAATTGGAGTTCAACTACCATTTTTTATTTATATTTTTTACATATAATTATATTGTTTTCAAGTCAACTCATACGAATGTAAGTATGGCATTTTGAAGGTGATAGCGGCCTTTCAGTAATATTATCGAAGGCCTTTTTACTTGCAGCAGATGACAAGATCACAGACAGCACTATTACATCGCAGATAAACAGATAGTGATGAGATATCTACAGCAAAATCTGGTGAGTGAATTTGGTGTCGGTGGGCAAGCCAGGCTGAGTAAGGCAAAGATTCTTATCGTGGGGACAGGTGGTCTGGGTACCCCGGTTGCGACATATCTTGCCGCTATGGGAATAGGCACGCTGGGATTGGTCGATTTTGATATTATTCAGCAAACAAACCTTCACCGTCAGTTTGCTTTCACCCCTGAAGATATAGGTAAGCGTAAGACTGAAGTATTGTCGGCCAGACTTAGAAACCAAAATCCTGAAATAAAAATTATTTGCCACCAGGTTGAACTAACATCAGAAAATGCTACTGGTATTATCGGAGATTATGATTTAATTTGTGACTGCACCGATAATGTAGATACACGACTGTTGCTGGACAAAACCTGCAAGATTTTAAGTAAAAGCCTGCTCTACGGGGCAGTGAGGGGATGGGAAGGTTATGTAACAGTTTTGCACGGTAAATCCCGGATAGGTTTAAATGATGTTTTTAGCGAATCAGATCTAATTTTTGAATCACAAAACAATTGCAGTGTCTCAGGAATAATCAGTACGATATGTGGAATAATAGGATGCCAGCAAGCTAGTGAGGTTATAAAAATAATCCTGGGGATACAGTCCAATCTGGACGGGGCAATTTTTTGTTATGAGGGGCTCAGTAATACCTCACGCATTTTGCGTTTGAAAAAAACAGAAAATTAGCTATTTATGTCAAGTAAGTTAGAACCATTGAAGATGAGCTAATGTTTTACAATTACATAATTTGAACATGTTCTAACGAATGTTCTATTGATTCAGAAATACTCTAAATCATTATAAAAGGCTGTAAAGAAAAAAGGTTGAGTAGTCATGTCACGTTTTTCCTTATAGGATTGTCTATCTGAAAAATGTTGTAATGGAAGATTTGAAAATACTAATGAAAAATTTATTTCCTTATGCTTATAACATCTTGGGGAATATTGCTGACAGCCAGGATGTGATTCAGGATGTTTTGATAAAATTTAATGAAATAGAAACCACTTCAATTTCGAATCAGAATGCCTATTTAATAAAATCGGTTATTAACCAGGCGATAAACTTAAAAAAGAAAAGCGACCGGGAAAGAAGCCACAGAATTTCCCTTCCCGAACCAATTATAAACAATCACGGAGAGAGTAAAATTGAGATTGAAGAGATTCTCAGCTATTCGATGCTTGTTTTGCTGGATGTATTAAATACTAAAGAAAGGGCTGTTTTTCTACTAAAAGAAACATTTGATTATAATCATGAAGAAATTGCAAATGTTCTGGCTCTTTCTGTGGAGAATTCAAGACAACTACTAACAAGAGCCAAAAAGAAACTAAAACAAAACAGACCTAAACTTGCTATAATCTCTGCAAAGGAGACAGGTTATCTGGAGAAATATATAACTGCAATTCGTACGGGCGACGTTAAAACCTTAGAACAAATGCTTTCTGAGGAAGTACGTGTTCTTGCAGACGGTGGAACAAAAATAAATGTGGTAGCACAATTAACTTCGGGTATAGAAGAAACGTTGAAACTTATAACATATGTTTTTGAGTATTATCAAAAAGGGTTTGATATAAAGATCGACACGATTAATCATCAACCTGCATTACTGTTCTACGAAGGTTCACAGTTGATGAATTGCCAGATATTTGAATTAAATCAAAAAGGAAGAATCATAAATATTTTTTCAGTAGTTGACCCGGAGAAACTCATGCCTTTTTAATTATTGATTAGTTTATTGTCACGTTTCACAATGTGATTTTGTCTTATAAGAAAGTAAATAAGATGAACACATTGCCAAGAATTAATAGCAGCTTGCGTAAAGAAAATTATCTGCCGCAAAAAGCAGTGGATTTTGTTAAAGAAAAGAAGAAATGTGGCCCTGACGCAAAATTCATTGAACAGGATCTTGCCAAAAGTCTAATCCGGCATCCCAGTCATAAACCGGTAGAAGGTTTTTATGACCATCCTAATTCGTCTGATTTATCAGAACAGTCTGATATCTTAATTAAAGGATTACATCTGTATGATGAAATTCTTATCACCAAACCAACTAGCTCCTGCCTGCCATCTTCCCTGAAAGCCAGTTTGATTTCACAACTCAGTATTAAAAACACCAACTGTTTTTTAATTGATGGTACCTCCTAAAAGGTGCAATACGGAAACAAAGAGTAATAAACATTTTAAATACAACAACACATGGAAGAAATTAAAAAAGCCATCGAAACCTTCGTAAAAGGCGGCGATAAAAACGATACAATACTCCTTGACCAGATACTGCACCCGAACTATCAAAATATTCAGGAGGGATTCTTTGAAAAGTCCGGGATTTTTATCTTCTCAAAAGAACAATACATTGATTTGGTTAAAACTAAAAAATTCGGTGGTCACCCTCGGACAATAAAATATGAAAGTATTCATCAAATGGGAAATATTGCCATGTCAGAGACAGTACTGGAAAGCGCACAATTACTATTCAGATCGACAATAATCTGTGTACTTGAGAATGGTCAATGGCAGGTCATCACTAACATCCCTCAAATTGAGATGAAAAACTAAAACAGAATTAATGGAAAAGCTATTTAAGCAGTCTGCATTTGTCACTTTGTTGATCTCCCCTGTTATTTTAAGCGCTCAAACAGCCCCCGTTGAGCAAAAACAAGGTTCTCCTGTAATAATGGAGGTGTTGGCAGGCAATAATGGTTATGCATCGCAAATGATTATAAATAAAGAATTCCGTGATATTTCCCGATTAGGATTCTTTAGTGTTACCAATATTTCATCGAAATGGAGTGAAAAGTTATCTCAGGATGCCATGAATCAGGTAAACCTAAAGTTTGATGTGCTGAAAGGAGTAAGTGTCTTTGGAGGAGTTCATTATACCCCGGTAACCGGATTGCGCCCTACAACGGCATTGATGTATGCAAAGGTGTCCGAAATACTTGTATTTATGGTAAGCCCCCGATTGATCGGTTTTGATGAAGGCAGTATTATTGAAGGCTTTGCCATGGTGGAATACAAGCCCGCAATCAATGATGTATGGAGGGTTTATTCCAGAGCGCAGGGACTGTACGATCAAACCATTTCGGATGGGAGGCATGCCAGAAGCTATCTTATGCTAAGAGCCGGGCTAAGTTATAGGGACCTCAGTTTTGGTTTGGGGTCTAATTGGGATGCGTTTGGTCCGGAAAAAATTACGAAAGAAAACTACGGCGCGTTCTTATCCGTCAACATGTTTAACTAAAAAGATGAACTACCAATTTATATGAGATTTTTTCAAAAATATGAGTTTTACATTTTCAACTTTCTGGTTGCCTTCTTCATGACTGTTGTAATGGCTTTTGGCAATACGGCAATTACGGAAGGCTTTCACAACTATTTTTTGCAGCATTGGGTAAAGTCTACCGCAATAAGCCTCTGCATTAGTTATCCTGCAACCTTAATCATTGTACCACTAGCAAGCAAATTCATGAAAAAAATAAAAGCCAAATGATACATTGAACTAAATGGTTGCTTCAAAACGGATTAGAAACAACATTCATCATCAATTAAATTAAAGAGAAACCAAAATTATGCAGACAACATCAAAAACTTTTAAAATTCTGTTTTTTACACTTCTTGTATTTAACGTCATACTCTTGTCGGCTTTAAGCTTTATGCTGCTGAATGACAGGAGTGGATTTATGGACGCGGAGCGGATTAACATTAAAGACAAAACAGGAAAAAACAGAATCGTTATTTCTAATATGGATAATATTCCGCCTCCGATAATAAATGGTACAATTTACCAAAGGGCAGTCAGACCGGCAGGTCTTATTTTCTATGATAAAAATGGGGATGAGAGAGGAGGTTTGGCCATTACGGATAATGAAACCACCAATCTCAATGCACTATCGTTTGATTACCAAAACGCAGATGCAGTCGGCCTGTTGGTTCAGGACAATAAAAATGACAATTATTTTAAGGCAGGCTTGGTTATCAATGACAAAGATCTCTCAGGCAAACCTGGGCATAATACCAACAGGATTAATCTGATTACTGAAAATGGAAATGCCGCTTTGATTATGAATGATGCCAACGAAATACCCAGAATTATTTTACAGGTTGACAGCTTAGGAAACCCCTCTATCCAAATGTTCAATAGTAACGGAAGCCTTAACTGGAAACAATAAAACCATTAAAGTATGGATAAAATGAAGATTCAAAGAGCGGAGATCATTGAGGTGGAAAACACACTTTTTAGGGCCCAGCTTGCAGGTAATGCGGACATACTTGACCAACTTTTGCAAGATGGCCTCATTGCAGTTGCGCCGACAGGAGAAATTATAACCAAGAAAATGGATTTAGACTCCTATAAATCGAAGACTGTAGTTATAGAAGAGGCTTCCATTGAAATAAACGAGATTAAAATTACAGGCAATACCGCCCTTTCAATTGTAACGATGACCGCAAAAGGGAAAATGATGGGAACACCATTAGAGGGAAAGTTTAGATATTTTAGGGTTTGGCAACGTATTGAAGACAAATTAAAAGTGATTGGTGCCAGTTTTATGCAATTAGCGTAAAATAGTGTCAGCACACAATGCAATAAGTGCGATGTAGCTTTTTCTTTCCTCCGGAAGAAATGAATTCAAACAGCTGTAAAGTGTAGTTAATAGTACAGCTTTAGATAAGTGTGTAAAAACAAGAAAATGAATTTAAACTAAAATAAATGCGAAAAATATTAGTAATCAATTCAAGTACAAGGGCCGAAAATTCAAACAGTAGGGCACTTACGAAATTATTTGTAGAAACCTGGTCAAAAAAAAATCCTGAAGACACCTACAGCTATCGTGAAGTGGGTTTAACTCCCATTCCGCATATAACCAATGAATGGATTGGGGCGAGCTTTACCAAAGTGGAGAACAGGACGGAAGAAAATCAGAAACCTTTAGAACTTAGCAATGTACTTATAAAAGAATTAAAGGAAGCAGATATCTACATCATCGGTGTACCGATGTATAACTGGTCTATCCCTAGCGGTTTAAAATCATATATAGATCATATCATGCGGATAAACGAAACATGGAAATTCAGATCAGGAGAACCTGATGGAGATTATGTAGGATTATTGGAAAATAAAAAACTGTTCATTTTGTCAAGCAGAGGAGATAATGGCTATGCTGAAGGAGAACACAATGCACACATGAACTTCCAGACCAATTACCTGCAAACTATTTTTACTATTTTGGGCGTATGCGATATAGAGATCATTTCACTCGATAATGAAGAGTACGGAGGAGAATTATTTGTAAAATCGCAACAGGAGATATACGACAGAATTCTGAATGTAAAATAAGGCAGTCAGAACTATCTATAAAAAGAAGAGTTAAGCGTTAAATTAAAATATAAACAATCAGTTTAAAACATATAAAATGAAAAATATAGTACTTATCGGGCAATAAATCTTAGCGTGACTATAGATCAGCCGGTAAACCTGGTTTACGAATATATTTCAAATCCTAAGAATTTGCCAAGCTGGGCAAGTGGGTTGAGTGCTTCGATAAGAAAAGAAGCAGACTATTGGATATCTGAATCGCCTATGGGGTTGGTAAAAGTGAAATTCGTAGAAAAGAACATTTTCGGTATTTTAGATCATACGGTTATTTTACCCTCAGGAATTGAAGTTTATAACCCGATGAGGGTATTTCAAAATCATAACGGAAGTGAACTGCTCTTTACTGTTTATCAGTTACCTGATAGGAGTGATGAAAAATTTATGGAAGATTCTAAATTGGTGGAGAAAGATTTAAAAAAGTTAAAAGATTTACTGGAAGGTAAGCTTTAAATCAATACTGATGTACTACTATTATGATACCAATCCATGATTTATTATTATTTGGCGTAGCAGCACTCCTAATGGTTCTTTCACCCGGGCCCAATATGATTTATCTGATCTCGAGGTCATTATCGCAAGGGAAAAAGGCAGGAATTATTTCTTTATTCGGGGTGCTGTGTGGTTTCTTTTTCCATATCCTTATGGTTTCTTATGGACTTACGGCTATATTTTTTGCCATCCCTTATGCCTTTGTGGTGGTAAAGTTTCTGGGTGTTGGCTATCTTTTATTTCTGGCATATACTTCCATAACGTCCGGAAATAAAGTTTTTTATGCCAATAAAAAACTCAAAAAAGACAGGCCTTTCAAGCTATTTAATATTGGACTTATGACGAATGTTCTCAATCCCAAAATGGCACTGTTTTATCTCTCATTTTTTCCGCAGTTCATAAAACCCGAAAATGGTTCAGTTTTAAGTCAGAGCTTTCAGCTTGGAATCGTTCAGACCCTAATAAGTTTTGCCATAAACTTTCTGATTGTAATTTCAGCTGCAAAAATGGCAAAATGGTTTGCGGATAAACCCATTTGGTTAAGGGTACAAAAATGGTTTATGGCCTCCGTTTTAACCGGGCTGGCAGTTAAAATGCTGCTGACAAAATCAAAATGACCAAGGGTAACTGTTCTCTGAACGATTAGGGTAGTTGTTTAAGTATTAAAAAAAGCCTAAGCAATTGCCTGGGCTTTTAGCGAATAAATATTATTGAGTTGACAACACCTTACCTTTGTCGATAGCTTAAATAGGAAATAACTTTTCTTTTAGCTGATTTGATTTTGCTATTAACACCAGATTAACAAGGGTTTTGTAAACATAAAGATTTGTGAAATTTCAAAGGAGCTCTACTTCACTTTTATATCCCGGATGATAGGAAGGCGTATACTTGATAATCCTTAATTCCTGAAGTTCTTTTAAGTACTTATGGTAAGAAGGAAGTGTTTTAATGTGTGACAATGCCATGAGCTTCCTTCGGCTTACATTAATGGTCTTTGATTGTTTTTGTCTTGCGACTAAGGTTAGTATAAATTTCTTAAACAAAGATATATCTTATTTAAGAAATAAGGTAAAAAACTTTATTTGTGAGTTCCGTAATTAAGAATTTGTTCTGAAAACAAATTGTCGAAACTTTTCAAATCCTCCACTAAAAAGTTAGAATTTATTTCACTAGGGGGCTGATTCTTGCGGCATCTTTGACACTCATAGTTGACATGAGATATACTTTCATCAGTAAAGCACCTACTACCACCCAAAACTTATGTGACTAAAACATAGACAATTCTTTACTCTTTTAATAACCATTAAAATTCTGCTTACATGAGTTGATATTTGTTTAAAACTTAAAAATATAAGAATTGTTATTCTGTATAAATTATTTAATATTTAACATATAAACATCCGTTTGTGTGATTATTTGAGGAATGTTAAAATTTAAATTAGTTATTTTTTGATTTAACAATCCCTTTTGGAAAAGATAATTTTGCATCAAATTTTAACAAAATATTTAATGAAAAAAATGATGGTTTTGTGCTTACTGCTCTTAGGCAATTATACCTTACAGGCACAGGATGTCTTATGGGACAGGTCTTATGGAGGAAAGCAGGCAGATTATTTACTTGACGTCCAGCCAACAGCTGATTACGGATTTATTTTAGCAGGAAGCTCCTTATCCCTAAAAGGAGGTAATAAGGAAAAAGACAATCATGGGGATTTGGACTACTGGTTGTGGAAAATGAATGAAAATGGGGAACTCGACTGGCAAAAAGACTTTGGCGGAGAAGGAACCGACATTCTTTATAGTATTAAAAACACAAATGACGGAGGCTTTATTTTGGCAGGAACATCCACTTCAGGAATTTCAGAACATAAAAAAGATTCATGTCGGGGCAGGGAAGATATCTGGATTATAAAGCTTAATGCCAAAGGAGGTGAAGAATGGCAAAAAACCTATGGTGGTAATAATCAGGATTTGGTAAAATGCATTTCCCAAACTTCAGATGGCGGGTATATTGTTGGGGCTTCATCTACATCAGACATGAGTCTTAAAATAAAAAAAGGCGGTTCAGATTCTTATGGTAAATCGCAGGAATGTATTGGTGGCCTTGATTATTGGATTTTTAAATTGGATAAAAAAGGTAATATCAAGTGGCAAAGGACTCTTGGTGGTGATTATCTGGATATTATTGAGACTATCAGCGAAACAAAAGATGGAGGATATATCGTAGGAGGATATTCTAATTCACCCTCTTCGAGGGATAAAGGAGAAGAAAGTAAAGGAGAAGGTGATTATTGGGTTCTTAAACTTGATGTAGATGGGAATACAGAATGGGAAAAAGTGTTTGGAGGCGATGATGATGACCATTTATCCTGTATACTACCTATTAAAGATGACGGTTACCTCTTAGGTGGCTATTCAGCTTCTTCGAGCACTGGAAATAAAAATAAATCCAATAAAAAAGGAACGGATATATGGCTTATTAAAATTGATCAGGAAGGAGATATTTTATGGCAGGAAACATATGACATAGGAAAAACGGATATTCTACTATCATTACTTGAAAATAAAGATGGTACCTATCTATTAGGAGGCCATGCAAAAAGCGAAGTGTTTGGGTTGAAAAAATCAGATAAAAAAGAAATTAATGACTATGTAGCAATTAAAGTATCTTCTGACGGTGAGGAGTTATGGAAAAAAGCTATCGGTAGCAAGGGAGAAGACGTATTACAAAAACTCATTGAAACACGTGATGGCGGGTATATAATGGCTGGGACTTCAGATGGGGCTATTTCACGTGATAAGAATAGTGGCAATGGCAGTCACGATTTTTGGGTTGTTAAGTTTAAAGACAAAGACAAACGCGAAGAGAATAACAGACTTAAGATTGAAGCAATTCCTAATCCTGCAGTGCAATACACCAATATAATAGTTGGTTTCGACTTTAATACAGGTACATGCCGGGTATATGATCTTGCAGGCAGACAACTTCAGAGTTTTACAGTCAACAACAGAACGATTCCACTGGAAATGCAAAATTATCCGGAAGGAATATACATTGTTGAAGTGAGTACCGATACAGGAATCGAATCGGTTAAAGTAATGAAAGGAAAAAATAATTAAACAAAATGAAAAAATTATACTCGGCAATAATAATACTAATAACATTTGCCACATATTCTCAAGACATAACACAAGCGGTTACACTGCCGGATGTTGTGCCGCCTTCTCCAACAGTTGCTGCTTTAATGCATTTTGAAGAAGTTCCCGTTGATTTACATACAGGTCAGCCTGATATATCTTTGCCGCTATATTCCAAACCATTAAATAGTGAACTAAGCTTCTCTCTGGCACTAAAATATAGTTCCTTAGGCGTTAGGGTGAGTGAGCATTCCGGTTGGACCGGAACCAACTGGTCTTTAATTGCAGGTGGAGTTATTTCACGAACAATAAGGGGAGGAGCAGATGAATTAGATAAAGGCCCTGACGGAAACGGTAGTTATAAAATAAAAGGGGTTTATTACAATTCGGATTTTTGGAACTATGAAACTTTAACAGATCAGGAAAAAAGTGAGTTTAACTGGAGAGTTAATGGAACATCTCAGCATGTTTATGATACGCAGCCTGACTTGTATCAGTTTTCATTTATGGGTATGAGCGGTCGCTTCACTATAAACCCACAAACAAGACAACCCATACTTTTAAGTCAAGACCAGAAACTTAAAATAGACATTTATTTTGATTTAAATGATGTTAATGGAAATGGTAATACAAATGAAATTTTCAAGTTTGCAATAACTGATGCTAATGGTATTTGTTATGAATTTGGGAACTCTACTAATCCAGAACTGGCATGTGAAACAAGTCAAACCGCAGTTCAGACAACTCTGATTTCTCAAAAAAACTTTGGCTTTGATATGCCTCAGCCTCCAGTACCTGAAGAAACAGTATCTGCGTGGCACCTGACAAAAATTTCAACTACTAGAGACGATATGACAAGCACAACACTTGCATCTTTTACATATAATCAAAGTAACGAAATATATACAACTCCTTGGTCAGTAACTATCAATGAGCTTAAACCTGATTATGCTACTATGTATAATTTTCACTTACAGAACGTTACAAACGTAACTAATTATTTTAGACCTAGGCAGATAAATAAAATAATGACAGTTACAACTAACACACAAAAGCTTAAAGAAGTTATTTTTCAGGATAATACTAAGTTGGTATTTATACCAACAGCTCAGGGGAGTCATATAGAAAACGGAGGGTTCTATCTTGATAAAATTCAATTAAAACAGGGATCGACCGTAAAACGTACATTCTATTTAAATTATGAAAACCTGAGTAACAGGCTCTGGTTAATGAATGTAAATGTTGACAATACCCAAAATTATAGCTTTGAATATTACCAAAGGAACAATGTTGGGGCTTATGGAGATGAACCTAATGTTTGGGGCTTTACTAATGCTGATTATAGTTACGGAGATAATATTTATTTTAAGAGAGCATACGAATATGGGATTTTAAATAAAATTACTTATCCCACAGGAGGAGTGAAAAAATTCTATTATGAGCCAAATACATTTACTTATGAGGGTGCAGACAAAATTTTTGATTATAGTTCAAATCCGTTAAATTTAAATCCTCAATATTATTCCAATTATTTTCAGGCAACTCAACAAGGCTCTGTCTCTGGAGGTACAATTACACTTACACATGAACAGGAGATTAATGTTAGTGCTACTTCAAATTCAGAATATTTTTATGTTTACCTTAGTAATGGTAGTAATTCAGAAAATATAGCCCTTGCTTACTTACCTGGTAAAATTACTCTTCCCGCAGGTACTTATACAGTTTCCGTTGCTCCTTTTATAAGCCAAATTACAGCTCCATACCAAACTCAAAATTTAACAGTTAATATTACCTATGCAACACAAAAGCCTATTAACAGTGGTAGTTATTGCAGTTACCTATTGGGTGGCGGTACAAGAATAGGGAGTATTACTTTTGAAGATCCGCAAGATACAGGAGAGACAGTAAAAAAGAAAATTGTGTATGATTACGATTTTTATGAAAGTGATGATGTATTTCACTTTAACTTCTGGGAATCATCAGGAGCTGTTGATGCAAAAATGGGTAGTATGTATAAGGACTATTATGATTCTGATCCTCGATACCTATATACCAACACCTCAAATTCAACTGTAAATTTTTACAATATTAAATATCATGTAAGGACTAAAGAACCTAATGTTCAGCTAACAAAAGGAGGTTATGTAAGCTATGGAAAAGTGCGGGTTTATGAGGCTGAAACTGATCTTATAACGGGTAACTTACCAGCTCATGGTTATACAGAATACGAATATACTACTGCAAAAGATTTTCCAAGTCCTGAGAAAACATTTGAATACCCTTATCTATCTCCCCCCAATTTAGATTATAAAAGAGGTTTACTGGTTAAAAAATCAGTTTATGCAGTTGAAAACAATTTAGCGAAACTTGTTGAGCAAACAATTATCGATAAAGATACTGATTATGATTATATTGAAGGGGAAAATATAAAAAGTTTCGACCTTATTGCTCTTGAGTGCAAGCATAAAGTTTTTTATGATAAATATGTAAATTATGTTAACATATTTCCTGAGTACCCTATGATATGTCAATCGAGTTCTGAACCAGGTATATATAGCCCCTGCTTTACTTATGATAACTGTACTGAAGTTGCTCCTTTTATATTAAGCAGTCAACAGATCAGACCGGGAAGAGCAGAGTTAAAAAAAAGTACAACTACTTATTATCCTGACGGTAGTAGCAATGGTATTACTAAAACAACAACTTATACTTACAATCCGGAGAATTACCAGATAGCTTCTGAGGCTTATACAATTAACGAGGGATCTGTCCTTAATGAGTATAAAACGGTTTACGAATATCCTGTAGGAGGTTACACCAGCTCCCTTTTTGATTCATCAGATGTATCTGCAATCAATAAAATGGTTGTACTGAATATCATAAATAAACCCATTACAATTACCAGTTATAAAAATGGTTCTGTTCTGCAAAGAGTTATAAACAAGTACAAAGATTTTTCTAGCAATCAGGTTCTTTTAAGTGAAGTCGAAACACTTAAAAACGGTTCTGCTACAATTGGCGAAGACCGTATAATTTATACATCTTACGGGCCAAAAAACAATATTCAGGACGTATTTAAATACAACAGTTCTAATTCTGGCCATATTAGCTATATATGGGCTTATAATCACACTTTACCTGTTGCGAAAATTAATGGTATAGCTTATAGTTTAATAAATCCTGATAAAAGAGACGCTGTTGAAAATGCTAGTACTGAATCTGCTTTGAGAAATGCTTTACAGGACTTACAAAACAGTTATTTAACTGAAGAAATACAGATAAGTACTTTTTTAACCGACCCTGTGAAAGGAGTAATTGAGACCGTAGATCCAAGAGGCTATAAACTTAAATATACTTATGATATTTTAGGAAGGCTTACAAAGGTTAATGACGAAACAGGTAAAATTATTTCTGAATACGAATATAAATACAGAGGTATTTTTTAATAAAGCAGCATTAAAGAAATAAAATGAAAAAACTTATATATATATTTTTATTATTGCCCTTGATTGCCTTTTCACAAACTCAAGGTCAAAATTATATTAAAAAGCTAACATATAAAGAGGAAACAACAACCAGTGATGCCACTAAAGCAAGGGTTGAAGTAACTTACTATGATGGTATTGGAAGACCTATTCAACAGGTTGCCCATAAAATGTCAGGAACCGGGAAAGACCTCATTACCCATATGGAATATGATCCTTACGGAAGGACGGCTAAAGAATACCTGCCATATGAGTCTGCCAATTCCGCAATGGACTTTGACCCTACTGCGCTATCAAATGTTATTAGTTTTTATCAAACCACAGAATTTGAAAACACATCAAACCCATATAGTGAAACAATATATGATCATTCTCCTTTAAACAGGCCGGTTGAAAAAGGTGCGCCGGGAACAACCTGGCTGGCAGACCCCGATAGTGATACCGATCATACAGTAAAAATGGTGTATTCATTAAACACTTCTACAGATGCTGTAAAATACCTATATGCTACCGCCATATGGAGTTCAACATATCAGATTTACACTACCACTTACACTTCAAGCAGTACTTATCCTGCCAACCAGCTTTATAAAACAGTTACAAAAGATGAAAACTGGACAGCGGGTAACAATAACACTACGGTCGAGTTTACAAATATGAAGGGGCAGCTTGTGCTTAAAAGGAATTATGAAGGAGGTACCGCTCATGACACCTATTATGTTTACGACCAATATGGTAACCTTAGTTATGTATTGCCTCCATTAATGAACGGTTCATTTACTTATTTAACAAACTTAGGATATCAGTACAGATATGATAAAAGAAACAGGCTTGTTGAAAAAAAATTACCTGGAAAAGCCTGGGAATATATTGTGTATGATCCGGGAGATAGGGTTGTAGCCACAGGTCCTGCCTTATCGCCTTTTGGAGGTGATGAAACCCAAACGGGATGGAATTATACTATTTATACATCTCATGACAGGCCGGCAATTATAGCTTGGTTTCCGCAATCCGGTTTTAGCAGCACAATAAGAAAAAATCTTCAGGCGACGTACGACACTTATTTTCATAAAGCTGAAAGAGGAGCGGGGATGGTAGATAATATAGCAATAGATTACAGGCTAAGCCCGCAAATGATATCTTATCCGGGCCTTAAACTACTAAAAGTAAATTATTATGATAATTATACCTGGAATGGTGCTGTTGCCCCAACACAGGGTATGGTTGTGGAAAATCAGGCGGTTACTTTAAAGGTAAAATCATTACCTACCGGTAGCTGGACCAGGGCATTAGTTGGCGCTGCTGACACCTCCGGATCTATAACTTATATATATTATGATGAGAAAGGAAGGCCAATACTTTCCCGAACAAACAATTATTTAGGTGGCTATACACAAACGGATACCCAGCTGGATTATGACGGAACTCCCATCTCGACTTACACACGTCATAAAAGGGTAACTGGAGATACAGAGTTAACCGTAAGAGAAGATTTTACTTATACCGACCAGGATAGACTGTATACCCATACACATAAGATAAACAGTGGAACAGAAACTAGATTGGTCAGAAACAGCTATGATAAGCTGGGACGTTTGAATAAAAAAGAAGTTGGAGATTATGCAGGCGTTTCTTCACAGATTATAAATTATGATTACAATGTAAGGGGATGGTTAAAAGCCATAAATAACGTTGATAATCTGATTGGTAATTTACTTCAGCCAACTGATTTATTTGCTTTAAAGATAAATTATGACCAGGTTGAAAATGCCCCTAATTCCAACTTTAAACCTCTTTACAACGGTAACATCTCAGAGATATACTGGAGAACAAATACCGACAATGTTTTAAGAGAATACAGTTATCGTTATGATGATTTAAACCGACTTGAAGAAGCTGTTTATCAAAGGCCAAATCTAGCTGTTCCAACTACCAATGCCTATAATGAAAGTATTACGTATGATAAAAATGGTAATATCTTGCATTTAGACAGGTTTGGCGGTGTTGATACCTCAACGGGTGCCATACAAATAGATAATAACACTTATACCTACTATAGTGGCACAAACAGGCTTCGCAAAATAACTGATGTCACAAACAGCACACAGGGCTTTAAGGATGGTGCCAATGTAACCGATGAATATACATATGATAGTTTTGGAAATCTTTTAACCGATGCCAATAAAGGAATAACTTCTATTATTTATAATACAAACTACCTTCCTGTTGAAATTATGTTTAATAACGATACTTCAAAAAAAATAAATTACCTTTATGATGCTGATGGTGTTAAGCTTAAAAAAACAGTAACTGATGGTACAACTATAACCACTACCGATTATCTTTCTGGTTTTCAATATAAAAATGTGGTTTTAGAGAGTTTCCCTACGGCAGAAGGTTATATTGAGCATACTCTTTCCTCCGGTACAAGTACATATAAATATATCTATAATTATACCGATCATCTGGGTAATGTAAGGATGAAATATTATGGAGCAGCGGGTAGAGGAGGCATAACATCAATTACGAAAATCGAAGAAAGTCACTATTATCCTTTTGGGTTAAGGCATAATGGCTACAATGATTTAGAAACCAATAAGAATAAGTATAAGTACAACGGTAAGGAGCTGCAAGACGAGTTGGGGCTTAACATGTACGATTATGGAGCAAGGAATTATGACCCTGCAATAGGGAGATGGATGAATCTTGACCCGCTTGCTGAAAAATATGTATCTTTTTCACCTTATAATTACTGTATTAATAATCCTATAAGTTTTAAAGACCCAGATGGAAGAGATATAATTAATATTAAAGGAGGTGTTCAGTTCACAGGAATACATGCTGGGATTGCTTACAACATAATAAAGAATCAATTAAATAAGAAAGAAAAATTTAAAGGTGTACATTTTGTTACCGAAGGAGAGACACCAAATATTTATAGACATACTTTAAACGCTTTTATGCAAGGAAAACCATCTGTATTACATTATGACTCTGACAAAAAAGCTAAAGCTAGGAGAAGGTATCATGCAACAAAAGTTCTTCCTTCCCCTCCATCAGGTATGCAAAGAGATGAATACCCTTTTGCTTCAACAATTGAAGGAGGTTTAGGAGCTGCTGTGACTTATGTTCCAAGAGAAGAGAATAATAAACAAGGGCAAGATTTACAAAGACTATATAATACCCTTGAATCAGGTGATGCTTTTTTAGTCTTTCCTGTTCCAAAAGGTAAAGGAAGAGAGGCTCTACCCGACCCTGTTAGTAAACCTGTGCAATATACTGTGCCTGTGCCAAACCCAGACAGTTCATTTTATGATAGAGTGGGAGAAGCTACTGGTTTATCAGGAACGGCTCTTCTATTATATTTTATAGTATCAGAAACAACAAGGTTGGTTCCTGCCAGAAATTTAATTCCTGTACCTTAAGAATTCAAAATTTAACGTTTAAAAAAATAAAATATGCTATTAAAAACAATAAGATATTTAATTTTAACGTCTTGTATTTTATTAATTCAATGTAAATTATATAGAAAAGAAAATATGGAAAATAGATTTGAATTTTATACAGAATATAATCAATTTTTAATAACTAGCGATAATATAAAAGAACTACTATCAAATGAAGGTTCAGATGATGAAGGTTACGAAGATAGACTTCAATCCTATAAAAATTCTTTAATTGTCTATACTCAGTGTTATGGATATGTTAAAGGAGAGTTAGTTTTTATTGATACAGCGGTTAACAATATTGACTATGATTTATATGACCATATAGTTGAAGCTGGAATAAATGTTGAATCTGGTAAAATTCAGATTTTAGACTGTCCAAGTAGTTTAGTTGAGTATACAAAACATATTAAGCCAGGAAAATATAAAGTGCGCGTTTACTCAATAAATCTAGATAGTGTAAAAGAACGAGATTTAGCAAACAAAACAGACAATGATTATTATAAGATAGAAATTTGGCCTGATGATAATATGGAAAGAAGAGTTTTAAAACGCTATCACGATAAAAAATAAAAGCCATAATATCCTTAAACACATTATAAATCAGTAAATTCTAAATAATCAATAAAAAAGTAAGGCAACCTTCGGGTTGCTTTATTATTTTAAGACCTTTCTCAAAACCCAAATAATCCCAGCCACAACCATTACCACCAAAGCAATAGTTATTTGTAGTAAAGCAACAATTAAACCAAAAGCACTAACAGGTGAGGTGGTAGTACGGTTTTGATGGGATTTAATACCAGAGAGGATTTTGCTGGTGACAAGGTCGTATTTAAGCTGTGTTGATTAAATTTTGTAGATCGGCGGCTACTAGAAAGTTGGAATTTATTTCACTAGGGGCTACCTACATCCAATTTAAAATAGTAAAGGAACCAAGACAATAATCGAACTATAAATTTATATATAGTGGTTGTGACAAATACACGCCAGAGAGAAATCGTAGCAAAGTAAATCGATGATATATGGAGCCCAGCATTTATGCGAGTTTTACGGATGTAGCTTGACTCCGATCTTTTTGTGTATATTTGTGAGACTGAATTATAATGTATTTAAGTTCATAAGGTTGGACTTAAACTTGTTGCAGATTCATGGCAATTTGAAAATTTAAAATAGAAAAAAACAGCATTCATACGGGTTTACGGAGGCAGGTTCGAATCCTTTCCTCTCTGCTAAAACCTGTAAGTAATAAATTACAGGTTTTTTTATTTAACAAGGTTAAACAATTAGTATTATAAAGTTTTATTGATTAAAAACACTCCTAAACTTTAAAGGAGATATATTTGTTTTGTTCTTAAATAATTTTGAAAAGCTCTGACTGTGTTCGAATCCCAGTTCAAAAGCGATTTCCGAAACAGTTAATTCAGTTGTAGATAATTTTTCTTTTGCTTTTTCTATTAATTTCTCGTGAATATGCTGTTGTGTTGTTAACCCGGTTAGAGATTTTAATAAGTTGCTTAAATACATGGGAGATATATTGAGTGACTGTGCAATATATTGAACTGTAGGCAGACCATTTGAGTGTTCATTATCAAAATAATCTTCGATAGTTTTCTCTACGTTTTCTAAGATTTTATGATTAGAGGCTTTACGGGTTAAAAATTGCCTTTGATAGAAGCGGTCGGAGTAATTTAGTAAAGTTTCTATTTGAGAAATGATTATGCTTTGGCTAAACTTATCCAAATTAGTATTGTATTCCTGTTCAATGTTTTTAACAATAGTGGTAAGCGTTGTTTCTTCCTTTTCAGAAAGAAACAACGCTTCATTAACTGCATAATCAAAAAACTCATATCGGCTGATGCTTTTTGCCAGTAAGGTGCCCCATAAAAAATCGGGGTGTATCATTAACACCCAACCACTTTTAGCTGTGGCAATTTCTTCAATCTTTTCAATCCCGAAAACCTGGTTAGGGGCGATAAAAAACATCACGCCATCATCAAAATCGTAGTGATTTTGACCGTATTTAAATTTGGCACCAATACTTCGTTTTATGGAAATATGATAAAAATCAAACACAAAATTTTTGTGGTTTATCTCTTTGGAGCACTGAAAGGCTCCATAGTCAAATAAGCTGATTAAAGGATGTTGAGGTGAGGGCAAGCCTTTCATCCTGTGGAACTCAGCGATTGATTTGACTCTATGTACCGGATGTTGGCTCATTACTCAAAATTACAAAATAATTATATCATCATACCTCCGGATAGCTCAATTCGCTGTGCGTTAATCCACCCGGCTTCAGGAGAGCATAAAAAGGCAACTACACCGCCTATATCTTCGGGTTCGCCAACACGGCCTAATGCTGTAAGATTAGCTATTACAGCTCTTTTATTTTCATCTGATTTGTTTGAGCCTCCGCCAAAATCTGTGGCTATGGCACCAGGGGCAATAGTATTTGCCGTAATTTTTCTTGGGCCTAATTCTTTAGCCAGGCATCTGGTGTAGGTTTCTATAGCTCCTTTCATGCTGGCATAAGCCGATACATTAGGAAAAGAAACTCTTGTTAATCCTGATGAAATATTGATGACTCTTCCTCCATCATTTAGTAAAGGCAAAAGCTTTTGAGTTAAAAAATAGACACCTTTAAAATGAACATTCATCATGGCATCAAATGCTTCTTCAGAAGTTTCTGTAACAGAGCCATATACTCCTGTACCGGCGTTGTTAACTAAAAAATCAAAATTTGGTGATCCTTCATGGGCTTGCAGATGATCGCTTATTGTATCAACAAAAGTATCAAAGCTTTTAATTGCGCTCACATCTAATTGACAGGCTAAGGCCTTTTGACCTAATGATATCACTTCTGCTACTACCTTATCCGCCTCAGATTTATTACTATGATAGGTAAAAATAATATTATTCCCATTTTTGGCTAAATTGATGACCATATCCCTGCCTAAGCCACGGCTGCCACCGGTTACTATTGCAATTTTACTTGACATAACTTATTTGTTTAAAATTATTATGACAAAGTTCTTTATATCTTAATTTATGGGTGTAGTCAAAATATAGGTTGTTGTAGTCATTTCTATTGACTGTTGCTTGCCATTTGTGTTTATCTTTATATATCAATTTTAGGCGCTATGTCAAAAAAGCAATTATTTATTCATTTTATAAATCCATTCAATCCCTGCTTTTAATGTCTGGTCTTCTTCAACTTCAAAATCAGGAATTATACTTGAGCCATATTTTGTTTTTTTCCTGTCTGCAAATAGGGTTTCGGCCAGATTTATTGTAGAGCCATCCGACAATTCGTGTGAAATGCATCCGGTTGAAACCCCAAAAGTAGGCTTGCCAAATGATTTTGAATTTTCTCTGAATTTAAAAGCTACAGCAATTGCTTCGCCTGAACTTGCTGTTTGGCCATCGGTTAATACCGCTAAAAACGTATTACTTAAATCTTTTTTGAAATGAATATTTGTTTCAATAATAAGTTGGTCATCTATATAAGCTTTGCCTTCAATTAATTTCCAGGCCCTATATTTGTTATCAGCATCTGCAAAATAACCTAAAGTTCCATTTCCTATTAATGGTTCTATTGAAAGTAACATTGGCCACATATTACCTCCAAAATTACCTCTTAAGTCAAGTATCCATCCTTTAAGCTCTTTATTAGACTGCGCCTCTATTTTCTCTCTGATTTTTGCAATATAGACATCGTTATCGCTTTCTGTCCCGATGCAAAAAGGTATTCTGATGTATCCAATGTCTTCGGGAGTGACTTCATCAGATAACATTGGCAAAGGCTTGTTTTCTGAATCTGCTTCAGTTTCTGTCACGGGTTTAAAATAGCTATGACTATCATTAAGTTTTGATACAGCATAACTTATGGCAGGGTAGGTGTCCTGAATATTTTTTGCATCTCTTGCTTTTTGAAAAATATCAATTCTAAATTCATTCCAGTCAATTTCATTTCTGTTTACCGATTTTTGTTCGAGTAGGTTAATAGTTTCTGTTAGGTATTCAGATACTTCTTTGGGTATGGAATTTTGGGTTTGACAGCTTGTAAAAGCTAAAATTAGGAATATGTAATAAAAGATTTTCATTTGCTGTTGTCAGGTTATTGTTTTCGGATAGAGGATGGTTTTGTTTAGGAGATTCTAAAAGATCCTTTTTTTGACAGAATCCAAAGATAATCAATTCCTTTGCCCATAATGACTAAAGTAATCTGTATGATTAACACTTATGTTTTTGAAATTGTATTCAAATCTTTTCTCCTCTGAAGCTTTTAAATCCCTTATAAGTACAGAGTTTTTTTATTTTTTTACAGAAAAAAACATTTTTTCTGTAACGTTTCGCTATTCTCATTACTTACCCTACATAAACAGCTAATCGAAACAATTATGAAAAATCAGTTACATTCAGGATTAACACTAAAAAGTATAATAGATTATGTTTTGGTGTTTTTTGCAGCGGGAGGTATAAGCTATACATTAGTTAGCCATTTCGTTTTTGTAAAAGACTTCAATTTACTTCTTTTTCTTTTTTCTGTGATTTTCTTAATGAAAGGGCTAACGCCAACCGTTACAAACTATTTTAAGAAATAACAGGAGTTTAATCATCATTTTAATCAAAAAACTTAAATCAATAAAAGAATGAAAAAATTAATCAAATTAGCAGCGGCATTAGTAATAGTGTTTTTATCGGTAACAGTAAAGGCACAGGACAAATCGCAAAAATTAGAGAATTCCCTTTTATGGGAGATAACCGGGAACGGACTTAGTAAACCATCTTATTTGTATGGTACCATGCATATGATGTGTGAAGATGACTTTGTGGTTAAGGAAAAAGTGAAGAAAGCTCTTGAAAATACAGATAAGCTGGCTCTGGAGCTTGATTTTGATGATCCTGCCGAACTGATGGCTATGCAAAAGATGACTACTTCTGGAAAACCCCTTAGCGAAAGGTTAAGCAAAGAGGATTATGCTACCTTAAACAGCTTTTTACAGAAGGAAATTGGTACAGGGGCTAGCCAGTTTGAGAATTATACTCTGGTGGGCATTATGAGTGCGGTAATGTTTAAAAGCCTTAATTGCCCGCCAAAAATGTATGAGGTAGAGTTTATGCAGCAGGCAATGGCAAAGCACCAGGAAATACTTGGTCTTGAAAAAGTAGAGGTTCAGGTTACTGGGTTTCAGCAATCTTATACCGATAAGGAGTTTATAGAACAATTAAAGTATTATAATTCATCTTTTTTTGATGAAATGGTTGCCATATACAAAGAGGAAAATCTTAATGGTTTATATGAAATGGTTACTGATGAGAAGTTTATGGATACAAATGCAAAAACCATAATGCTTGATAACAGGAATAAAAACTGGGTAGTAAAAATGCCGGAGCTAATGAAGGCACAGCCAGTGTTTTTTGCTGTAGGTGCGGGTCATTTACCGGGAGAAAACGGTGTTATAAATTTATTGAGAAAAGCAGGCTATAGCGTGAAGCCAATACTGAAATAGTAGTATTTTGAAACAGAAGGAACAGGAATTTTTAGCAAAGGTCGAAAGCCATAAAGGAATTTTATATAAAGTTTCTAAAATGTATATGGATAATCCTCTCGATCAGCAGGATTTGTTCCAGGAAATTGTCTGTCAGCTATGGAAAGCCTACGATACCTTTAGGGGAGAAAGTCAGTTTTCAACCTGGATGTACAGGGTTGCCATTAATACATCCATTGTCTTTTTAAAAAAGGAAAAGAGAAAGGTTGATAAATATGATATGGTGCAAAAGGATGTTAAGGATGATGAAGGGGACTCAGGAGTTAAAGAGGATCAGTTAGAGCATTTTTACAGGGCGGTTCAAAAACTGGACAAAATAGATAAAGCCATTATTTTTTATCAGCTTGAAGGGTTTTCGCATAAGGAAATTGGAGAGAACCTTGGTATTTCTGAAGGGAATGCGAGAGTAAAGCTAAACAGGGCAAAAGAAAAATTAAAAGAAATTATTAAAAATCAGGGATATGGATTTTAACGATATACAATCAGCTTGGGATAACGAAAAGACAGATAATGTAGTGTTACCCGATAACTTAGAAAAAATACAGTCGGCAAATACGCCGTTGGATAAGATTAAAAAGAATTTAAAAAGGGAGTTTATCTATCAGGCACTGGCTATTGTGTTTTTAGCCTTTACACCGGTTATTTATGGGTTTCCTAAAGAAACATACATGTTGTTTTATCTTTTGTACAGCCTGTTTACAGCAGTTAGTATTTATTATCTGGTAAAATTGTTTTTGTTTTATAAACGGTTAAATGCCGTTGCTCTTAAAACCAAAGACAGCCTGTATGAAACTTATTTTGATATACGCCTTAATATGGAACTATATAAAACTTTTGGTTTTGCCCTAACACCTTTCCTTGTGTTGTTCTTAATAGGTTTTATGTACTATTCCTTTTATCAGGAATCAGGGGTAGATATGAATAATATAGACAACTCTTTTATAATAGTCATGTTTGTAACCATAGTAGGGTCGGTTTTAATGATGGGTGTAATGCTTGAACTATGGGTATATTATTACTATGGTAAATATGCAAGGGAGATAAGAAAGGTTATAGACGAATTAAAAGAAGAGTAATAATCGTGTTTTAGTGCTTAACTTTATAGGAATAGATAGAAACTTTATATGTAATGAATGTTAAAATAATGCTTTGAAAAGACTATTTTTATTCTGCAAAAATTAGAAATAAATGTTTCGTCATAAAGGTAAAAGAAGGTCGTATGGGCATAACCTCAGGTTAGCATCTGTTTTATCTTTTGTGGCTGGAATCGTAAACATAGTAGGACTATTATCGGTAAATGTCCTTACAACAAATGTAACAGGACATTTTGCTTTCTTTTCAAGGACTTTTGTGGGCGAAGAGTTTTCAAATGCGGTTATTTACCTTTGGTTTCTGTTAAGTTTTCTTGCCGGTGCTTTTTGTTGCAATCTTATAAGTGAGACTATTGTCCGCAAAAGAGAAAACCTTTCCTATGTTGTTCCTATTCTGCTTGAAATTATTCTTTTGGTTTTGGTGGCTACTTTGCATTTTAATCAGCCTAATGTCATAGCTTGTATTCTTCTGTTTGCGATGGGATTGCAAAATGCTTTGGTAACCAGGGTGTCACAATCAGTCGTAAGAACGACACACTTAACAGGGGTGTTTACAGACTTGGGTATCGAATTGTCTCAGCTATTGTTTTACAGAAAGACCAATGAGAACTTTGCCCTTAAAAAAAGTATTTATTTAAAAGTGGCTATTATAGTATGTTTCTTTGCCGGAGGGATAGTAGGTGGTTTTGTTTACTATTACTTAAAACTGAAAGTACTTTTTATAGCAAGTTCGGGTCTGGTATTAGCTTTGCTTTACGATTACATATTGCTCAAATTCTATCTTATTAAAAGGAAGGTACTACACAGGTACTAATGTAACTTTCATGTCTGTTATTCTTTTTGATGACCCGATTACCCCTTTTTATTGACCTGTTACCACCTCTTTTGTTAAAATAGAGAAAGTTACATTTGTTAAGAAAAAAAGAAGTGTATGAGTCGTATTACTTATTTATTAATTTTGATGGTATCGTTATTATTTACTAAAATGAGTTCACAAACCAATCAGGGACAATTTGCAACCGTTAACGGACTTGAAATGTATTATGAAATACACGGCAGTGGGACTCCGCTGGTGTTAATACACGGAGGCGGTTCTACCATTAATTCCACTTACGGTAATGTCTTGTCGCAATTTGCCAAAAAACATAAAGTAATAGCTGTGGAGCTTCAGGCACACGGACGGACTAAAGACAGGGGAGTGCCCCTTAGCTTTGAGCAGGATGCCGACGATGTAGCTGCACTGCTACAACAACTGGCCATTGCAAAAGCAGATATTATGGGCTTTAGTAACGGAGGGACTACTGCGTTGCAGATTGCCATACGCCATCCGGAAGTTGTAGATAAGCTGATATTATGTTCGGCGACTTATAGCAGGGCGGGCCTGGTTCCCGGTTTCTTTGAAGGGATGAAACAAGTAACTATAGAAATGATGCCTGCGCAATTAAAAGAAGCTTTTTTACAGGTAAATCCTGATAAGGCGGCATTACAGGTTTCCTTTAACAGGGATGTGGAACGTATGCTTAATTTTAAAGATATACCGGAAGAAAAGATTAAGGCTGTAAAAGCACCTGCCCTTGTTATTAATGCGGATAAGGATGTTATAGTAACCGAACACGCCCTGGAATTATCACGTTTATTGGCCGATGCACAGTTAACCGTTTTGCCGGGAGCACATGGTGAGTATATAGGCGAAATATGTTCGGCTAATCAGGATAGCAACGAACCAAAATTAACCGTTGAGCTGATAGAGGAATTTTTAGCCGATAAATAGGTAGCGTATGAGATTTATACTGATAGTATTTTTAGCACTGTTTTTTTCTATTCCCGGGTTTGGGCAACAAACGGACACACTTACATTCTACTCCGAAGCTTTTAAAGGGGAGAGGAGTATTTTTGTAAAAACCCCCGAACAGTATAAATACGGGTCTGAGTCAGTACGTTTACCGGTAATATATGTGCTGGACGGGCAACATGAATGGTTTGTTAACCCAGTGCTTAATGATATAGAATATTTACAGTATACACATGAGATGCCGCAGGCAATTATTGTGGTTATTCCTTTAACTGATCGTATACAGGAATGCGGAATAGATAGCCTTGAAGCGATATTGCCCCTTCATACTTTTATAACGGAAGAGATTAACGAGGAAATTAAACGCTACCATCCGGGCAACTACAGGGTGATAGTGGGGCATTCTTTTTCGGCTTCTTTTGCGTTGTATTCCTATTTGCATTCGCCGGAGTTTTATTCGGCAGTAATGGCTCATTCCCCTTATGACAGTTTTGAAAAGCTGGTTGCAGCAATGGATAAGAATGAGGAGATTGATAAATCGGATATTTTTATTTCCATAGGAAGCCCAACAGAGGTAAAGGATTACAATCACAGGGAAAAATATAATGAGCTAAAAGCGAAGTATCCGTCCTTTTTTAAGGCAGTAAACCTTTTTGAGGCCAATGATTCCACCCATAATGCTGTGCCTATAGCAGCATGCCCTTCATTTTTTACTAAAGTTTTCTTTAGTTTCAGTACGAGGTTTGCTTCTATAGCAAAAGTTGATATGGAATATAAGCTGGTAGAAAAACCCTTAACGGTAAAAGAGGAAGAGGAGAAGATGCTTAAGGCATCTATGCTTGGGGATTATTTTTATGCCCCAGAAATTGCAGAGATAAACGGTATGGCTTCGAGATACCTTGCCAGCGGATTTAACTATCACGCTATAAGGCTTCATGAAACGGGGATTAAATATTACCCCAACTATTATGAGTTTTATCTTTCGTTATATGAGCTACTGGAGCCTATAGATCTAAAAAGGGCAAGGCCTAACTTAGAGAAGGCAGAACTTCTGTTACAACAAATGGAACCCCGCACAGAGGATAACCTAAAATTACTACAGGAAATAAAAGAGATCCGTAACAGGAAAAGATGGTAATATAAAAAAGCCCTTTCAGACTGAAAGGGCTTTTTTATATATAAATGTATTTTATTACAGTTTGTCTAAACCTTTAGTTTCAGCTTTTGTAGCTTCAACTATACTAACGGCATAACCACCACCCGGTGCCACAAACTGAGACAGTTTTGATTTGTTGGTTACGATACCTTTATAGATAACATAAGCCTGTGGGTTGGTTTTGTAATGTGCGTTATTGGCGTCTGCATAAACAGTAGCTACATAGGTTTTTCCTTTGTCAAGGAAGTCAAGCTTAATGTTAGATGTACGTGCATCATATCCGCCTACACTACCCACAAACCAGTTGTTAGTGCCTTTTTCCTTACGGACAGCAGTAATGTACTGTCCGGGCTCGGCTTCAAGGTATTTGCTGTCATCCCACTCTACAGGAACATCTTTAATGAACTGGAATGCATCCAGAAACTGATTGTAATGTTCCGGCATGTCGGCAGCCATTTGTAACGGACTGTACATAGTAACATATAATGCAAGCTGATTTGCTATGGTGCTGTTTACATGTGAATTGTTGTTAGGGCTGAATTTGCTTATTTCCATTTCAAATATACCCGGAGTATAATCCATAGGGCCACCAATAAGGCGTGTAAAAGGAAGTAAGGTAACATGATTAGGCTTGCTTCCGCCAAATGCCTGATATTCTGTTCCCCTTGCCGATTCGTTACCAATAAGGTTAGGGTAGGTACGGCAAACACCTGTAGGCCTTACAGCCTCATGAGCATTTACCATTATTTTATACTCTGCTGCTTTTTCTATTGCATACTGATAGTGGTTTACTATCCACTGGCTGTAGTGGTTTTCGCCTCTTGGTAATATATCGCCCACATAACCGCTCTTTACGGCATCATAACCATTATCTTTCATGAATTTGTAGGCAGCATCCATGTGGCGCTCATAATTACGTACAGACGATGAGGTTTCATGGTGCATGATCATCTTTATACCTTTTGATTTGGCATAATCCCTTATTCCTTCTACATCAAAATCAGGATACGGAGTTACAAAATCAAAAACGTAGTCTTTAGAGTGGCCAAACCAGTCTTCCCAACCAACGTTCCATCCTTCTACAAGTACTGCATCAAAACCGTGTTTAGCGGCAAAGTCGATATATTCTTTTACGTGAGCTGTATTTGCTCCGTGTTTTCCGTTAGGTGTAGCTTTAGCATAATCAGTAACACCAAGCTGTACAGAAGGGAAATCATCTGTATAAGCCCAGCTACTTTTACCTGTAATCATTTCCCACCATACACCTATGTATTTTACAGGTTTGATCCATGAAGTATCGTCTATTTTACAAGGGTCGTTAAGGTTTAAAGTGATTTTAGATGCTAATATGTCGCGCGCATCATCACTAACAATTACAGTACGCCAAGGGGTGCTTCGAGGAGCCTGCATATGGCCTTTATCACCTTTAGAATCCGGAGTTAACCATGATTCAAAAGTCATGTTTTTGTCATTCAGGTTAAGGTGCATGCAGGAATAGTCTATAAGAGCTGCTTCATGCAGGTTGATGTAAATACCGTCTGCACTTTTCATCATAAGCGATGTTTGTACGCCTGTAGGAGAAAAAGAAGTTTGCGAAACATTAGCAGTAATCGATTTTTCCATCAGGCCCCTTATTTCGCTAAGCTTTGATGTTGTGTAGTCGTATTCCTGAGTATCATAATCTCCCGGAATCCAGTAAGCCGTATGGTCACCTGCCATTGCAAATTGTGTTCTTTCTTCTTTTATTACAAAGTACACAAGGTTTTTTTGCTGTGGGAACTCATACCTGAAACCAAGTCCGTCATCAAACAGTCTGAAGCGGATAACCATTTCCCTGTCGGTACCTTTTTGGTTAAGGGATACGGCAAGTTCGTTATAATGGTTTCTTATGGTTTTAACTTCACCCCAAACAGGAGTCCAGTTTTCGTCAAAAGCTGAGGTTTTTGTGTTGGTAACGGTAAAATCATTAAGTAATGATTTTTCATCTTTTTTAAGTTCAAATCCCAGTTTACTTGGTTTTATTACATCTTTTCCTTTGTAGGTTAGGGAATAAGAAGGGGTTCCGTCTTTTTCAAGAGAAAACTTAAGCGTAAAATTTCCGTTAGGAGATTTAAGTTCCTGTGCGTGGACACCAGCGATAGCTGCCAGGCAGAAACATAAGGCGAAAATTACTTTTTTCATTGTTTTTATTAATAGATGATAGTTAAAGAAATATATTGATCCCTGAGGTAAGGGGATAATATCGGTACAAAGATAAGCTTACGGTTACTTATCGTTTTGGCATCGCCGCTATAATTTTGCGTGTTCTTCTGTCGGCATACATCCTGTTTAAAGAGGTAAAGGCCCATATAAATGCAGGAAGCCACCCTATTATGGTTATCTGGAGTATAAGGCACACTATACCCGAGAGTATTTTACCCTGTAAAAACAGAGATAGCCACGGAAGAAAAAAAGCTATTACATAACGCATAATCAAAAAATA
The DNA here is from genome assembly GCF_008000935.1 of Flavobacterium alkalisoli. Lineage (NCBI taxonomy): Bacteria > Pseudomonadati > Bacteroidota > Flavobacteriia > Flavobacteriales > Flavobacteriaceae > Flavobacterium > Flavobacterium alkalisoli. Next base: position 573,602 of record NZ_CP042831.1, on the reverse strand, counting down.
TGAAGGCATAAAAATAATAGTTATAGCCGCTATTTGCAAATTAAGTATAACGATATGATTGTTTTGGCATAGATTATGTTGAAAATAAAAACTATATTTCGCGTTTTGTAAAACCTATCTTACATGTCTAGAGCTATTCTTACTACTGTTTACTTCTGTTTTTGCGCCATCTGTTTTTTAAGCTGCGATGAGCAGCAGGAGGGATGGATAAATCTTTTTGATAAGGATATGTCGCAATGGGAAAAATACCTGAGCTATAAGCACACAAATGAATATAACGGAAGCATTCCTGTAGGTACTAACGGCGATACCATACATCCTTTGGGTTATAATAATGACCCGGAAGGTGTATTTACTATGATTGAGGAAAATGGTGAACCTGTTTTAAGGGTTAGTGGAGAAAGATATGGCTGTGTATTTACCAAGCAGGAATTTCAAGACTATCATTTAAAGGTAAAAGTAAAGTGGGGCGATAAGAAATGGATTCCACGGGAAGATAAATTAAAGGATTCAGGCATATTATATCATTCTACAGGTGATGCAGGTAAAGATTACTGGAGAGCATGGATGCTTTCGCAGGAGTTTCAGATAATGGAAGGACATATGGGAGATTATTGGAATATAGCCAACTCTGCCATAGATATAAGAGCTTTTTTACCAGAAGGTATGATGAATGCTGTTGCAGGAAACAATCAGTCTTTTTTGCCTATGGGTACGGGTTCTCAATATGGAGGATTTTGCCTTAGAAGCGAAAATAATGAAAGCCCTAATGGAGAGTGGACAGAGCTTGAGCTTGTTTGTTATGGCGATAAAAGCCTGCATATAGTTAACGGAAAAGTAGTGATGGTACTGCAAAACTCGCGTTATATGGAAGATGGAGAAAGCTTTCCGCTTACAAAAGGAAAAATCCAGTTACAGAGCGAAGCTGCCGAAACGTATTTTAAGGATGTGAAAATTAAAAAGCTTAACGGGTTACCTGAAGGATATACTTCTTATTTCAACTGATTTGCGGCTTTAAGCAAAAGAGCTTTGGTTGCCAGGATTCCCTCTTCTTCGCTTAATCTGCTGCCTTCATATTCTACACCGATAAAACCATTATAGCCTGCTTCTTTTACAATTTTGAGCATTCTGTAATAGTCAATAGTTGTTTCATCTCCTTTCTCATTAAAATCATAGGATTTTGCACTAACACCATAAGCAAAAGGCATCATTTCCAGTGTTCCCTTATAGCGGTCGTATTCCTCTATACATGGAGCCCCCCATCGCTCGCCGTTTTCTCTTTTTACACAAAAGTTACCAAAGTCGGGTAACAGGCCACAGTTCCTTTTATTAATGGATCGTATTACCTTTATAAGTTTTTCTGCATCTGATGATAAGCCACCATGATTTTCCACTATAATATTAACGCCACTATTAGAAGCATAGCGTGAAAGCTGGCTTAGGCCATCGTAGGATACAGCCTGCCATTTATGAAAATCATGTTCCGTTCCGGTACCAAAAAGGTTTACCCTTATGGAGTGACATCCCAGTTCGGCAGCAGCGTCTACCCATTTGGAATGATTGGAAACAGCCAGCTCGCGTTCTTTTTTATCAGCGGCAGCAAGTTCACCTTCATTGTCTACCATTATCAATACATTTTTTATCCCCTGATCATTACTCCTAAGTTTTAGTTCTTTAATAAGTTTTTTCAGTGATGCTTTCTGGTTGTTTTCATCAAGTTGATAAAGCTGTGAAACATATTCTACGCCTTCAAAACCTAATTCTTTAGCCTTTTTGGCAAAGTCAAGGTTAGAAAGAGTTTTGGTTTCCAGGATGGCCTTATGCAGCGACCATTGTGCCAGTGATAATTTAAAGAAAGGTTTCTCTTCAGGATTTTCGAAGAGGCTGTATAGTGAAGGAATAATGTTTCCTGCCAGGCCTGTTGCTATTCCTGCTTTTCCGGTTGCTGATATAAAATGGCGTCGGTTCATGATAATTAAAATAAAAAAAAGCCTCCCATTTGGGAGGCTTTAAAAGTATAAAATATTTTTATATCTCTTCAAATTCCTGAGTTTCATCCGGTTTTGCACTTCTTACATTAATTGCATTACCATTAGCATCAACTACAAAAGCAACAAATTCCAGATTAGCAGCATTTTCTACATTAGCAGGTACAGCCACATTAAATGTTTTTGTGTATGTTTCACCTGTAGTAGTAACCCCGTTAATCGCTTCCCCTAAAAGAGGAGTGATACATTGTCTTAATACATGGTTGTGCTCAAAGTCTTCAATAACATCTACACCACCATAATAATCAGTATAATTATGTTGCTCGTAAATAAGTCCGTTTTCAAGGATGTATACAACCAGTTTAAGACCTTCAAAATCTTTGCTGAATTTAACGTTTACATCTAGAGCGATGTTACCGTTATTAACAGATGAAGTCATTGCAAGCCCAAGTTTAGGATTTTCTCCCTGTGTAAGTGCAATAGCCTGGTTTAGGTTATTAGGCTCAGGACTTTGCCATAAAGTCATTCTGTTCAGGTAACCTTTAGGGTATCCTGCAGTAGAAAGAAGCGCTTCTAGCTGTGATGTGTCATAATTATAAGGGTCATAATTAAGACTGTTAGGGTTAGAAGAAGGCCTGTGAATCGAAACAGCAACAGCTGTATGATTAGGTTCATCTGTTTGTGCTTTTACAAGCTCTATAGCATGTGCTACCCTTGGGCAGTATCCACACCATGTACCTGTGTAATCTTCAATAAGTACTCTTTTTACGAAGTTCGTTTCAGAGCCGTCGTGAAAATTAATGGTAACAGAGTTAGATTCAAGTCCTGCATAACTAGCCTTAACTTCATGTGTAGTATAAGTCTCAGATGTAAAAGTGTTTCCTTCAATAGGCTGATTGTCTACATAGATAGTTGAAGATTCTGTTATGTTTTCACCATTAGAATTTATAATGGTGAAAGTAATCAGTTCTCCGGCCTGTGTAGAAGATTTATCAGCAGTTAATGAAATAGAACCAATTGATTCCAGTACTGTGTAATCTGAAGTACAGCCTGCTACGATTAGCGCAATGAAAGTAAAAAATAAGAAGAAACGTTTCATTTTTATTTTAATAGTACAGTTTAAACTGTATTAGTTTTTAACAATTCTTACCTGAGAAGTTCTTTTGTCTTCTGTTGTAAAACGTGTAATGTATACACCTGAATTAAGAGCTGATAAGTCTACAGACTGTGCTCCTGTTTTTAGGTTAACAGTTTTAATAAGCTGGCCGTTTATAGCATAAACCTCCAGTGTAGTGTTAGCTGTAGTATTTAAATCAAAAGTGTTTTTTACTACAGTATTGTTGATGTTGATACCCATGTTTTGTAAAGAAGCAAAATCTTCAATACCCATTTGAGGCTCATATTTATACTGGAAAGATAAAAGAGCGTCGCCAACTTGGTTACCCTCCGCATCAACTTGTATGAATGACATGTTGTAAATAACTCCTGTACCATCATCACCCGGATAAGCGTTTATAAAATGATCACCTTCGTCATTTACTCCGCCTGGAGCAAGAGTAAGACCGCTGTTATCAGGGTTGTTTGGAGCAGCTGTGCCTTCAGAAACTGTATAGTAGCAGTATCCGCCAAAACAAAACTGTACTACACCGTCTTCGTTAGCTAAATTATCTCCGTTTTCAATAGAATCCATCTTAAGTTTAAGACTGATAGACTGGTTTGAAGTATTTTGTACCTGTAAGCGTAAATATCCTGCCTCAGCTCCTAATTCTTCATAAACAATAACATCTCCGTCATTAATTTGAGCATCATCGCTAAAAACAATTATAGATTGTGCCTGGGTTACAGCAGTAAGTAATAAAGCTGCTAAAACAATAATCTTTTTCATTTGGTTTATTTTTTTAAGAATGTGTGTTTTTTTAAGCAAAAAGGCTATCGGAAACGTAGCATTTCCGATAGCTTTTTTTGTAAGTTTAATAGTGTTATACTAATTATTTTATAACAACTTTCTCTACTCTTTCAGAGTTCTCACCATTTATTTTAGCAATGTAAAGACCTGTTTGAAGAGTGTTTAGGTTGATAGAATCACCATTATTGATGTTTTTAGCTGTAAATACAACTTTACCTTGTAAGTCTATAATTGTTACATCAACAGTTTCCTGTGTAGCAAAGTTTAAGATACCGCTTGTAGGGTTTGGATAGATAGCAAAGCTATCAGCAGCAAACTCTTCATTACCTAAAATGCCAGTTGTTTTAAAGTAAGCTGGCTCATAAAGCTGAACATAGTCACCATCATGCTCATAAATAATGTTAGTTAAGTCTGCAGGAGCACCAGAGTAAACTTTAAAGCCATAATTTGCAGGATTGCCAGCTTGATTTGGACCACTGTAGTCCATACCGTCACCATATGAATCATATACATAGAAATCATAGCAGTTGATGCCTTCAGGTAGAGTGATATCGTGTACCTGAGTTGTAAGTGCGAAAGGACCTCCACCAGCTGATGGTGCAGCATATTGCTGAATGTGAACAGCTTCACCGTTACTGTCTATTATAGCCCATAGTACATCTGCAGGATAGTAATCTAATTTAACTTCAACACGAATGTTGTTGAATGATTCTAAAGTTTCAGGGTTGTAAGCAACAGTAAATGAATCTGTTATTGTATATTCTTCGTCAGTACTATATGGAGCATTATTATTTACTTCAGTAAGTTCAGCTGTATAAGCTACACCTGCTGTAGTTAATGTCTGACCGTCAAACATTACTGTTTCTTCCTGTCCAGGAGCAATGTTTACATCAAAAGTTTGTGTTGCAACAACACTTCCTCCCTGTTTAAGGGCAACAGTTGCACTTGTAATGGTGCTTCCTAAGTTACCTATTGTTACAGGTACTCCTGCATCAGCATCACAAGTAAGTTTATTATATCCTTTTACTCTTGCAAAATCAGCAAGACCTTCTACAGTTGCATCACATACTGAGCTGATTTGAGATACTAATACATCAAGATCACCTCTGTTTATTGTAAATACTTTACCTGTATCTGGACAAATCATGAATACAGTTGGGTAAGCATTTATTTGGTAAGAGTTAGCTATCGAAGCATTATCGATAATAGGATATGGAGTTGTTCCTCCTTCTGTCCAGTCTCCCTGAGGAGGCCCTGCAGGTGAAGTACCGTTACCATAAATGTTTTCAAGTGGAGTACTTGCGTCTCCCTCTACGAATAATACTACAACCTCATCAGATCCGCCTGGTCCGTAAGTGTTGTATAAATCTGCTAGAGCATGAGATTGGTGAAAGCTCCAGCAAGGACCACACCAAGCAGCAGAGATATCCATAATAACGATTTTGCCCTCATTAAGGTATTCTGATAGTGTGTGTGTGCCTCCGTTAATGTCTGTGGCAGTAAAATCCGGCGCGGCTACATTATTAAGCTGAGCACTGGCAAACAGGCCGCTTAATAGAGTAACTCCTAAAAGTAAAGTTTTTTTCATGAATGATGGTAGTTTTAAGTTTGTGTTTCCACTTAATTGTCATTTAACAAAAAAATAATTTGGAAAATTTTTCCGAAAGTATACAAAAAATATTTACGGCAAAAAAAAAACAGCCAAAAAATGAACTTTGGCATCATTTTTAACAATATTAATAAAAAAAAGGTGTCAAAACTTTAATAATCAGTCTATTTCTCTACTAAATCGGTAGGGTTTTAGGTAATTTTTTAAGAAAAAAAGTTCTGATTACTGTTAAAAAATTTTTAATATTGCGACCTGACTGGAAAACTGTAAATTAATAAAAATCAAATCAGAATGAAAAAGATTCTAATGTTATTACTATTTCTTGGTTGTGCAGCTTATGCGCAAAAGGAGATGCCAAATGTGACTGTTAAATCGGCTGATAATAAAAGCTTTAACGTAAAAAACGATTTTTCTGAAAAAGATAAAATATATGTATTCTCTTTTTGGGCAACATGGTGTGCACCTTGTATTAAGGAGTTAGATGCTATAAATGAAAAATATGCGCAGTGGTCTAAAGAGCTTAATATGGAGGTTATTGCCATATCTGTAGACGATAGCCGTACACAAAAAAGGGTTAAACCATTACTTAACGGTAAAAAATGGCCTTACCAGGTTCTTTTAGATACTAATCAGGATTTAAAAAGAGCATTAGGTATAGTTAATGTTCCTTATACTGTTGTTGTAAAAAACAAAAAAGTAGTTTATGTACATAATGGTTACAGCCAGGGTGCAGAAGAGGAATTGTACAACCAGTTGAAGAAGTTGTAATCTGATGAGAAAAGTATTATTGCTGTTGTTGCCGTTATCTTTTAGTACATCTCTGTTTGCACAGGACGATACTGAAACTGAAACTGAAAAGAAAGATTACGGTAAAGTATATGGTAGTTTTGAGTCTAACTCTCAATGGTATCTTAATGATAAAGAGAGGAATCTTCAGCATCCTGAAGATCCATTTAGATCTAACAATTACCTATATGTAAATTATCAGTATAAAAAATGGACAGCAGGTATACAGGGTGAAGCCTATGAGCCTAATGCACTGCTTAATTATAACCCAGGTTTTAAAGGTACAAACGTAGGTACTTATTACTTAAGCTATAAGTCGGAAAAATTTGAAGCTACTGCCGGTTATTTTTATGAGCAGTTTGGTAGCGGATTACTTTTAAGAGCCTGGGAAGACCGTTCGTTAGGTATCAACACTGCGCTTCGTGGCGGAAGGATTGTTTACAGACCTAGTGATAATGTTAGGTTAACTGCCCTTTACGGTCAGCAACGAACAGGTTTTGACGTGTCTGACGGAAAGATTTACGGATTTGATTCTGATTTCAATCTTGACAAACTTCTTTCTTTTGAGGAATCTGACCTTTCCGTAGGGGTTAGCTATGTAGGTCGTTATGAGAAAACGTATATTCCTGATCCTAATTTTGACGAACTTACAAATGCTGTAGCGGGTAGGTTAAACTTTATTCACGGGTCTTTTTACCTTTCTACAGAGTATGACTATAAACAGAAAGATGCAGTACTAGATATCCAAAATAAGATAAACAATAATTTTATTAAATCTGGTAATGCTGTATTGCTTAACCTTGGTTATTCTGCAAACGGATTGGGTATTGATGCAACTCTTAGGAGGATGGAAAACATGAGTTTCCTTTCTGAAAGGGAACCAACAGTTGTAAATTCTGAGTCTACAAGTTTAAACTTTAATGATAGGGTGCTTAATTTTACGCCTGCTTTAACCAAGCAGCATCACTCTAATCTGGCTAATATCTATGTATATCAGGCACAGGCAAAAGTTGACTTTCAAAGCGATGCTATTATGAAAGCCGGAGAAACCGGAGGTCAGATAGATGTATTTTACGATTTTGCTCCTGAAAGTTTATTTGGAGGAAAATATGGTACTAACGTAGGTTTTAATGCTTCAAGTTGGTATAATCTTCCCGGAACTTACAGGCTTGTACCTTCTGAATACGATACTAAGTTCTTTGGTGTCGGTGAGAGGTATTATAGCGATATTAATTTAGAGGTGAAGAAAAAGCTTTCAGAAAGCTGGCATACAGGGTTCTATTATGTAAACCAATTCTACAATAAAGAATGGTTAGAGGGCGGTGAAAAGGTACATACTAACATAGTAGCTGCTGAGGCTACCTATAATTTTGATCCTTCAAAATCGATTCGTGTAGAAGGTGAGCACATGTGGGCCAATGCCGATTTTAAAAATTGGGTCGGTGGTACTGTAGAACTTAACCTTAACGATAAGTATTCCTTCTATGTATGGGATATTGTTAACTATGGGAACGATGATCCGGATAAAAGAAATAACTATTATAACTTTGGTGGTGCTTACCGTGTGGGGGCATCAAGGTTTGCTGTTAACTATGGTAGGCAGCGTGGTGGTCTTGTATGTGTGGGTGGTGTTTGCCGTTTTGTGCCGGAGAGTACAGGTTTCTCTTTTTCAATAAGTACAGCATTCTAAAATTACTATACTTTATATACTTATTTATATACTTAATTAAAAAGCCGCTTCAGTTACTGAGCGGCTTTTTTTATTCATTGAGCATTATTTTTAATGCGCTTTCATTTTATCAAAGGTTGTGTCTAACAGTTTCTTGATTTTGTCTAATGCACCGTCTATTGCTTTTTCAATAGTGTTAGCATGGTTGGTGGCAGCGACTGGCTGCATTCCGGCAATACGTGCTTCAATAGTACATTTTTTATCGGCATCGCCAGACTTGTGGCTGTTCTCGTCGCCTACATGAACTTCTATTCGGGTTACTTTGTCTTCAAAACGTTTAAGGGAGTTGGTAATTACTTCTCTAAAGTAAGTTTCCATTCTTTCATGTCCTTCAACATGGTTGTTTGTGTTTATCTGTATTTGCATAATTCTGAAATTTAAGGTTATTTCATTTTAAATATTTTTCCATCAAAAGACTGATGTACTATGCAATTTACGAAATAAAAGTAGATTGGCTGTTATCACATTTATTAAAAAAGATGTAAAAATATTTTGTAAATAATACCGATTGGTATAATTTTGTATTGTAGATTTTACACTAATGATGACTAAAGCAGAAAAGACAAGACAGTTTATAATTGAAAAAACGGCACCTATTTTTAACAGGAAGGGATATGCCGGAACTTCTCTTTCTGATATTACTGAGGCTACCGGATTAACCAAAGGAAGCATATACGGTAACTTTAAAAATAAGGACGAAGTGGCTATTGCTGCCTTTAATTATAATTTCGGATTGCTGTCTAAATGGATAAAGAAGAAAAGGGATAATGAGCCCGACCCGATTAAAAAACTAAAAATATATATTAGTGTTTTTTCAGACTTTACAGAGAACCCTGTATTGCGTTGGGGATGTCCTGTGCTTAATTCGGCAACAGAAGTAGATGATACACATGTAGACCTGCGTGATAATGTAGTTACTGCCATAAGAAAATGGCACGACAGTATTGTTAAGGTAATAAACGACGGTAAAAAAAGCGGTATTATTAAACCTGATGTTGATGCAACTGCTTTTGGGTGGGTACTTGTGGCACTTATAGAAGGAGGCGTTATGCTGGTTAAGGTTACCGGCAAAACAAATACGCTTAATGCAGCGATGGATCATGCCAAAAAAATAATTGATGAACTAGCGATATAAATTTTTTTATCCTAAAATATACCGATTGGTATAAAATTAAAATAAGATTATGAGAGATGTATTTATAGTGGCTGCAAAAAGAACCCCAATAGGCGGGTTTTTAGGTAGCCTTTCGGGTTTTACCGCAACGGAGTTAGGTAAAATTGCCATTGAGGGTATAATGAATGAAATAGAGTTTCCAAAAGACAAGGTAGACTCTGTGTATATGGGAAATGTGCTATCGGCAAATTTAGGTCAGTCTCCCGCAAGGCAGGCGGCAGTATTTGCCGGACTGCCGGTTGAGGCAGATGCCACAACGATAAACAAGGTATGTGCTTCGGGGCTAAAGGCTGTTATCACAGGAGCCCAACAAATACAGTTGGGGGCTGATAATTCGGTTGTGGCAGGAGGAATGGAAAGCATGAGTAATGTACCCCACTATATAACCCAGCGCAAGAGCACCAAACTTGGTAATACGGAAGTTATAGACGGTTTATTAAAAGATGGCCTGACCGATGTTTACAATGGCTTTCACATGGGGAACGCGGCAGAGATTTGTGCCAGGGAATACCATCTGTCAAGGGAAAATCAGGATGCTTATGCCTTACAGTCTTATGAAAAGGCCGCAACAGCATTTAGTCAGGGTAAGTTTAATAAGGAAATAATCCCGGTTACGGTTAATGGAACGACAATTTCGGCAGACGAGGATGTTTATAAACTTATTCCGGAAAAGGTAGCCAAACTAAAACCTGTTTTTGAAGAAGGAGGTACTATTACAGCTGCTAATGCCAGTAACCTTAATGACGGAGCTGCTGCCTTATTATTAGTTTCTGAAGAAATGGTAAAGGAGTATAACCTGAAACCACTGGCAAAGATTAAAGGTTATGCAGATGCTGCCCAGGCACCCGAATGGTTTACCACATCGCCGGCAATAGCTATTCCTAAAGCGTTAGAGCAGGCAGGACTTACCAAAGAGGATATTGATTATTATGAAATTAATGAAGCCTATGCTGCAGTAATACTGGCAAACAGTAAAATTCTGGATATAGATATGGATAAGATAAATGTTTATGGAGGTGGTGTGGCTATGGGACACCCTATAGGGGCATCGGGAGCAAGGATAGTGGTAACGCTTTTATCGGTACTTAAACAGGAAGGCGGTAAATATGGTGTTGCTGCAATTTGTAACGGAGGCGGAGGAGCTTCTGCATTAGTAATTGAAAATTTACAGTAATATGGAAAAGGCATCAGAATTCCTGAAACAGTTTTTAGGTAAAACAGTAGAGAACTCGCCATCGGCTTTTATGAATTGGTTAAATCCGGTTATGGTAGCTGTGCAGCCTGAAAGTCTCACTTTTCAGTATACGGTAAGAAAAGAAATGACCAATCCGTTCGGGATACTCCATGGTGGGGTAACGGCAGCTATGATAGATGATGCCATAGGGGCAACTTTTATAAGTATGGGCGAACCCTATTATCATATAACTGTAAATCTGGCTGTAGACTATTTTGCTTCGGCTCGAGAAGGGGATATTATTACAGCGACATCAACAGTGATAAAAAAAGGAAAGCAGATTGTAAATGCACAGTGTGAGATATGGAATGAAGACCATACCAAGCTCATAGCAAGAGGCTATACCAATCTGATAAAAACCGAAATAAAATAAGTGTATGAAAAAAGTAGCCATAACAGGACTTGGTGCCATTACCCCGTTGGGTAATTCGGTAGAAGAGTTCTGGCAGAATATAATAGCGGGTAAAAGTGGTGCGGGACCTATAACAAAGTTTGATGCCTCTAAGTTTAAAACGCAGTTTGCCTGTGAGGTTAAGAGTTTTAGCCCGGAAGATTATTTAGAGCGCAAGGAGATAAAGAAATACGATCTTTTTACCCAATATGCCATAGCTGCCACTGATGAAGCAATACAGGATGCAGGCTTGGATTTCGGAACAATGACACAGGAACAGCGATTTGATGTAGGTGTTATTTGGGCTTCGGGTAACGGCGGTATAGGTACGTTTGAGGAGCAGCTGGATGAGTTTCATAAAGGAGATGGTACCCCGCGTTTCAATCCGTTTTTTATCCCTAAGATGATTGTGGATATTGCAGCAGGGGTTATCTCTATACGTAATGGTTTACACGGACCTAATTATGCTACGGTTTCTGCCTGTGCCTCATCAAACACGGCGCTAATTGCTGCTTATGATGCCATTAGGCTGGGCAGGGCAAACATTATGATAGCGGGAGGTAGTGAAGCAGCTATAACTCCTGCTTCTATTGGTGGTTTTAATGCTTCTCAGGCACTTTCAAAACGAAATGATGATCCACAGGGAGCCTCAAGGCCTTTTGATGCAAACAGAGATGGGTTTGTTGCCGGAGAAGGTGCAGGCGCCCTTATATTGGAGGAATGGGAACATGCTGTTAGCCGTGGTGCAAAAATATATGCAGAACTTACCGGGGGCGGTATGGCTGCAGACGCTTATCATTTAACAGCTACCCCTGCCGATGGTATAGGTGCATTGCTGGGTATGCAAAAAGCCCTTAATGATGCAGGGCTTACACCCGATAAGATAGACTATATCAATACCCATGCTACATCTACTCCGTTAGGAGATATAAGTGAGCTTGTAGCGGTTAAAACGCTTTTTGGTAATCATACTCCGGCTATAAGTGCCACAAAATCCATGACGGGGCATTTACTGGGTGCTGCCGGCGCCATAGAAAGTATTATAAGTGTACTGGCTATACAAAATAATATTATCCCTCCTACAATCAATACACAAAACATTGACAGTGCAATCCCTTCGGGGCTCAATATAATTACACAGCAGGCCGTAAAAACCAAAGTGAATTATGTACTTAACAACACTTTTGGCTTTGGAGGGCATACAGCCAGTACCATTTTTAAGAAAGTTTAATTAATAATCCCAAATACTTTTATATATGAAAACAACAGGAAATACCATTTTAATAACCGGCGGGAGTGCCGGTATAGGTTTTGAAATTGCAAGACAGTTTGTACAGCAGGGCAACAAGGTGATAATTACAGGAAGAGATGCAGCAAGGCTTGAAAAAGCAAAAGCAGAATTAGGCAATGTAACCGCAATACAGTTTGATGTTACCAGTGCAGCTGATGTGGATGCTCTTACCGAAAGGATAAAAGCAGAATTCCCTGAGCTGAATATCCTTATCAATAATGCAGGTAGGGCACTTATACATAACCTGGCGGAATCAAGGTCGTATGATATAGCGGTGGACGAAATGACAACCAATTACTTTTCGGTACTTCGACTTACCGATAAACTTCTGCCATTGCTAAAAGAACAAAATGAGGCGGCTGTACTTAATGTATCTTCGGTAGTAGCTTATGTTCCAACACAACACCTGCCAACTTATGCGGCCTCAAAAGCCGCGCTTCATTCGTATACAACATCATTGCGTTTGGCCTTAACAGGAACTTCAGTTAAGGTGTTTGAGCTGATGCCTCCTCTAGTGAACACTGAACTTTCTAAAGAGATAGGGGGAGAGAATGGCATTGCTCCGTCAGTAGTGGCAGAGGATGTGCTGGATGCCATTGCAGGAAACAGGTATGAGATACGTACCGGGCAAACAGAAGATGTTTATCAATTAAGCCTTGCCAATCCGGCTGAGGCTCTAAAAGTTATGAATACGGTGGCTTAAAGCTTTCTGAATATTTAATTGTGCAAAGCCAACATTTTATGTGTTGGCTTTTGTTTTTCAGATAATTATGTTAATATAATCTTTAATAGATTCTATAAGCCTGCTTGTTTTTCTAACTTTATCCGTCAACTTTTAAAAATACACGCCCAATGAATTTTTCTAATCTTGACACTAACCTCATAAAATTTATTGCAATAAGTGTAGTAGGTTTGGTAATTGTCTTTACTATAGTTTTTTATGTACTAAAAAAGGTAGGTAAAAACCCTAAAAACATACTTCCTGTAAATTTTGCCCATCGCATAAAAATTCCGCTGGTTCTTTTTATAGCTGCGCTTGCCCTGCGAATAGGCGTAGCCAGTGATGTTTTTAACGAGAAAGCCTCTAAGGCAATAGCGCATATCGGGACACTATTGTTTATACTAAGTGTTACGTGGTTCCTAATAATTTTTGTGAAAGTGCTTAAGGCAAGCTTTGTAAAGAAGTATGACATCTCGGTGTCGGATAATCTTACCGCTCGCCGGGTATATACACAATTCTCCATACTGGAAAGGGTGGTGGTCTTTCTTATTATTGTATGTGCCATAGGAGTGGCACTTATGAGCTTTGAAAGCATACGGTCTATAGGGGTGAGTTTCCTGACCTCGGCAGGTATAGCAGGTATCATTATTGGTTTTTCGGCACAAAAAGCATTAGGGACATTATTGGCGGGTATTCAGATAGCGATTACCCAACCCATAAGGCTGGACGATGTGGTTATTGTAGAAGGCGAATGGGGCAGGATAGAGGAGATTACCTTAACCTATGTGGTAGTAAAGATTTGGGATAAACGCAGGCTGGTGGTGCCCACGCCTTATTTTATAGAAAAACCCTTCCAGAACTGGACACGGAACTCGGCAGAGATATTAGGGACTGTATTTATTTATACCGATTTTCAGGTGGAAGTAGATAAGTTACGAACAGAACTAACAAGGCTGTTGGAAGGTTCTGATTTATGGGACGGACAGGTAAATGTGCTTCAGGTTACCGATGCCCGCGAAAGGGTAATGGAAATAAGGGCGCTTATGAGTTCTAAAGATTCCTCCATTTCCTGGGATTTGAGGGTATATGTCAGGGAAAAGCTTATTGAATTTATACAGAAAAATTATCCGGACAGCCTCCCGAGAACCCGTATAGCACTAAAAGAAGAGCCTAAAGGAGTAGATACTAATAATGATGAATAAAAAAGCCCCTGAAAAGGGGCTTTTTATATTACTTAAGTTCTTTTGTAACGATTTGTAATGTTTCGCGGCTTAGCTGTCTTACTAAAACTTCTCTGTTTTTAGTAACTGCATCGGCCGATTTGTCGTTAAAGTGACGGATGGTATATAATGATACGTCATCATTGTAAGTCACTTTAAATTTCTTAGAAAGAATTGTTTTAAGCTCGTTAAAGTTGCCAAACTTGTCGTCTACACATACAGAGAAACTGATGGCAGAGTTCTGGATAAGGTGCACTTTCATTTTGTATTTATGCAGCAGGCTGAAAATCTCACTGATGTTTTCTTCCATAATAAAAGAGAAATCAAGAGAAGACAGCGATATAAGCAGCTGATCTTTCTTAACGATAAAGCACGATGTTTGCGGCTCTAAATCAGCGCCTTTGCTTACGCTTGTTCCCGGTAATAACGGGTTGATAAACGATTTTACATAAAGAGGGATTTCCTTTTTTTGTAACGGTTGCAGTGTTTTAGGGTGAATAACCGAAGCTCCGTAAAATGCCAGCTCAATAGCCTCACGGTATGAAATCTGATTGAGCAGGGTAGTGTTTTCAAAATACCTTGGGTCGGCATTAAGTACACCCGGAACGTCTTTCCATATCGTTACGCTTTCTGCATTAAGGCAGTAAGCAAATATAGCGGCACTGTAGTCAGATCCTTCCCTTCCCAGTGTGGTTGTAAAGCTGTTTTCGTCAGACCCTAAGAAACCCTGAGTAATGTTAAGCGTTTTCTTTTTAATTCCTTTTTTAATGTTTTGTTGTGTCTGTTCCCAGTCAACAACCGCGTCACGATAGGTGTTGTCGGTTTTAATAAGCTCCCTTACATCTACCCACTGGTTTTTAAGTCCGCTGTGGTTAAAGAAGTGGCTTACTATGGTAGTAGAGATAATCTCTCCCATACTAACAACCTGATCGTAAACAAAGTTGTAGTTAGGCGACTTATTATGCTCAAGAAAATATTCAAGATCTTTAAAAAGAGTATTCACAGCAGTAAAAACCGCATGGTTTTCGTCGTCAAAAAGGTCTAGAAGTATTTGGTTATGATACTTCTTCACTTCCTGAATAGATGCCTTCAGTTCGGCCGACTTGTCAAAATAGTTCCTGACAACAACCTCCATGGCGTTAGTGGTTTTACCCATGGCAGAAATAACAACAAGCACATCTTCATGCCCTACTTTCTGCAAAACATCATATACATTTTTAATGCCGTCAGCATCTTTTACCGACGCACCTCCAAATTTAAATACTCTCATAAATTAAGTGTAAACTTTGTAATTCCTTCTTCGTCCATCTGCACTGTTAGCCAGTCCTGAAAAACTGTTGCTCCGGATCGTTCATAAAAATCGATGGCATGCTGGTTCCAGTTTAAAACCGCCCATTCCACACGGCGAACGCCTTCCTGTTTGGCAAACTTTATAACTTCTTTATAAAGCGCACTTCCGGCACCCGTACCGCGATGATTTTCTTTTACGATAAGATCTTCCAGGTGTATGGTTTTTCCTTTCCAGGTAGAATAACGGTAATAAAACAGCGCCATGCCTATAATCTCGTTGTCTTTTTCGGCAACAAAGGTTTTAAACAGGGGGTTAGGGCCAAAGCCGTCTTTTACCAGTTCGTCAACAGTTACTACCACCGCATCAGGTTCCTTTTCAAATACTGCAAGTTCTTTTATAAGTTCCAGTGCGGCAGGCATGTCCTCTTTTTGTCCTTTTCGGATAACCATAAGCAAAATTTGAGGCAAAAATACATTCTATTTAGCTATCTTATAATAAATTATTATCATATCACAAAAATATCGATATTTGTGCCCTCAACACAACTACAACGTTATAGTAATGGAAGAACGCAACAAGACACTGGGGGAATTTATAATTGAAAAGCAGGAAGAATTCAAGTATTCTTCGGGCGAGCTGTCAAGACTTATTAACTCGATACGATTAGCTGCAAAAGTGGTTAATTATAAGGTAAATAAGGCAGGACTGGTAGATATTGTAGGTGCTTTTGGTGAACAGAATGTACAGGGTGAAGACCAGCAGAAGCTTGATGTTTATGCTAACGAAACTTTTATGCAGACGCTTGTAAACCGTGAAATTGTTTGCGGTATAGCCTCTGAAGAGAATGATGACTTTATAACAATTAAAGGTAAAGATGAATCTAATAATAACAAGTATGTGGTGCTTATGGACCCGCTTGACGGTTCATCTAACATAGATGTGAACGTATCGGTAGGTACAATCTTCTCGGTTTACAGAAGGGTAACGCCGGTAGGCACACCTGTAACCATAGAAGATTTCCTTCAGCCGGGGGTTAACCAGGTAGCTGCGGGCTATGTAATTTACGGTACATCTACCATGCTTGTTTATACTACAGGGCACGGGGTAAACGGATTTACCTTAAACCCTGCAATAGGTACTTTTTACCTTTCGCACCCTAATATGCAGTTTCCTAAAGACGGGAACATTTATTCAATAAACGAAGGAAACTATGTTCATTTCCCTCAGGGAGTGAAAGACTATATCAAATACTGCCAGACAGAAGAGGAAGACAGACCTTATACATCAAGGTACATTGGTAGTCTTGTGTCTGACATTCATCGCAATATGATTAAAGGCGGTATATATATTTACCCAACCAGTTCTAAGGCGCCTTCAGGGAAGTTGAGACTGCTGTATGAGTGCAACCCTATGGCTTATTTAGCAGAACAGGCCGGAGGCAAGGCTTCAGACGGGTTTAACAGGATAATGGAAATAAAGCCAACCGAACTGCATCAGCGAGTTCCGTTCTTTTGCGGAAGCTACAATATGGTGGAAAAGGCAGAAGAGTTTATGGCAAAATATAAGTAATAAAAAAAGCCCCGGTTTCGGGGCTTTTTTTATTTATTCATGTGTTGCATTTCGTAAAGGAAAGTGTCAAGATCTACATTAAGAACTAAAAGCGAAAGGGCCTTATCTACAATGTAGTGTACGTTACCCGGTGTAAAACCTAATGCAAGGGCAAAACGGGTAAGTATTTCTTTTTGTTTTGGTCCAAGTATATGGTCAGCATAAACCATTCTTGACAGGTCATACAAACGCTCCAGCCTGTGTACATGCAGGTAAGGAGGGTTGATAGGGTACTTTAACGGGTTAGCCATTATTTCCTGATATTCATCTTCTGAAATCTCCAGTTGTTTTGCAAGTTTATCAAGAAACGTTTTCTCTTCAGGACTTAGGTGTCCGTTCTCCATAGCTACTCTTACAATAGCCGAAAAGTGACCTTTATTCCTGTTTTTAAAGCCGCTATCAAATAAATCTGAAATTGACATAATTCTCTATGTATTATATATTTTGAGCAAATATAATTCTATATTTTATCTCCTTTAAAATTTTTTTAAAAGTTTTTGGCAATAATATGCCGTTATGGCGTTTTTGCAGTAAGGTATTTTATAAAAATTGATGTAAGTTTACGGCTTGCAAACACTAAAATTACTATGTCAGAATTTCAGTTATATTTTCAGCAGGGACTGTACCACGTGCTTGATATTTATGCATACGACCATATACTTTTTATCGTAGCACTAACCGTGCCATACGTATTTAAAGACTGGAAGAATGTGTTGCTGCTGGTAACATTGTTTACCATAGGGCACAGTATGTCGCTTATACTTTCGGTATACGATATTATCCATGTAAACGGAAAGCTTGTGGAATTCCTCATTCCGGTAACAATACTCATAACTGCTCTGTATAATATATTCAGGGCAAATAAGTCGGGTAAAAAGGACAGTGTAAACTTCCTTGCTTTTACCACTTTATTTTTCGGGATTATACACGGGCTTGGTTTTTCAAGCTATTTTAAAATGCTGGTAGCAAACAATCATGACGATAAACTGTTGCCCTTAATGGAGTTTGCCTTAGGTATAGAGGTGGCACAGGTTATTATTGTGCTAATAGTACTTATTCTTTCATGGGCGGTACAAACTTTTTTCCGTTTCTCGTTAAGAGACTGGATACTGGTTACCTGTTCGTTTGTGGCGGGAGTGGTTGTGCCTATGATAATTAACAACAGAATTTGGTAAGGATAGAATGCATAAAAAACGTCAAAAAAGCTTAAATTTGACTGTATGCTTTAAAGATGAAGGATAAAAAATTAAACAAATACGATAAGGCTTATTTAAGGATAGCCAGAGAGTGGGGCCAGCTGTCTTATTGTGAAAGAAAGAAAGTTGGTGCAATTATTGTAAAGGACAGGATGATAATATCAGACGGGTACAACGGTACACCATCGGGGTTTGAAAACTGCTGTGAAGATGAAGAAGGCCTTACTAAATGGTATGTACTGCATGCTGAGGCCAATGCTATTTTAAAAGTAGCACGTTCTACCCAGTCCTGTGAAGGGGCAACCTTATACATAACCATGTCGCCCTGTAAAGACTGTAGTAAACTTATACATCAGTCGGGTATAAAAAGGGTGGTTTATCAAAGCGGCTATAAAGACAATTCGGGTATCGATTTCCTGATAAGAGCAGGAGTTGAAGTCGTGCACATTCCCGATCTAGATTCATAATACTATGGAAAACGAAGAAAGAGACATGTACCCTCATAACAAAAGAGGTGGTTCGGTAAACAGGATTTACCTGCCTATTATTGTAGCCTCAGCATTGGCTGCAGGTGTGCTTATGGGTGGTTTTCTCAATTTTTCTTCGGGTAATGCAATGCTTGGTTCAGGATCCCATAAAAATAAGCTTAATAAGCTTATGGATTTTATTGAAAGCGAGTATGTGGATAATGTAAATACCGATTCTATAGTAGATCTTACCGTTAACAACATACTGGAACAACTTGACCCGCATTCGGTATATATAGACAAAAATGATATGGAGCAGGTGGCCCAAAGTATGAAGGGCGATTTTGTAGGTATCGGGGTGAACTTCTATATGTACAAAGATTCTGTAGCGGTTATTAAGCCAGTGCCAAACGGTCCGTCAGACAAGGCAGGTATCAAAGCGGGCGACCGTATTTTATTTGCAGGTAATGATAAACTGTTTGGGCGAAACCTGCCTAACGACAGCCTGTTCTCAAAACTTAAAGGGGAAGAGGGTTCCAAAATAGAGCTTACGGTATTCAGGAAAACAGATAATAAGAAATTCAAGATCAATGTAACCCGCGATATAGTTCCTATTAAAAGTGTAGATGCTTCGGTATTGCTGGATAATAAAACAGGTTATATAAAAATCAATCGTTTTGCCGAAACTACCTATAATGAATTTCATGACGCGCTGTTAAATCTTAAAGAAGAAGGGGCTAATTCGCTTATTATAGATTTAAGGGATAATGGCGGCGGATATCTTGAAATGGCAGTTAGTATAGCCGATGATTTATTGGCTAATGACTTACTGATTGTAAAGACCAAGAATAAAAAGAATCGTGAAGATTTAACTTTCGCCACTTCAAGAGGTGATTTTGAAAAAGGTAAAGTATATATACTGATTAACGAAAACAGTGCTTCTGCCAGCGAAATTCTTGCCGGTGCCATACAGGATAACGACAGGGGTAAAATTGTGGGCAGGCGTTCTTTTGGTAAAGGGCTTGTACAGCGCGAAATGCCACTAGGTGATGGTTCTGCCGTGAGGCTTACCGTGGCAAGGTATTATACACCATCAGGCCGTTCGATTCAGCGAAGCTATGCTGAAGGAGGAGATGCCTATTTTAATGATTTTTCCAAGCGTTATGAAAGCGGTGAGCTTTATGCTGCCGACAGTATTAAAATAGCTGATACCCTTAAATACAAAACCCTTAAAGGTCGTACTGTATATGGCGGTGGTGGTATTATACCTGATTTGTTTGTGCCTATGGAAGGCAAACATGGCGATGAAGGTGTTACAATGGTAATGCAGTCAGGCTTTGTTAGCTATTTTATTTTTGAGCAACTGGATAGGGAGAGAAAACAGTTTGAAGGGCTTTCTCAAAAAGAAGTCGTGGATAAGGTGCTTGCTACCGATAAATATTATACTGCCTTCTCGTCTTACCTATCTAATAACGGACTTGTGTTTAACCTGCAAAAGCACAAAGACAGGGTGAAACATTATCTTGCTGCCGAATTTGTAAGGCAGCTTATAGGAGAGGATGCCTACTACAAAATGGTGCTTAAAGAAGACAATATGGTAAAAGCCGTATTGACAGATGAGAAAGAATAATAATTAATTATTCTTTCATCTGCCTTATAATTTAATTCTGGATTTTTATTAGTGTTTAGGACGTGTACTGTCGTGGTGTTGCGACGGGATGCCGTTATTCCATAAGGTAAGGATATCTGTCCCTACAGATGCCCCGCTGCCCGCTGCAATAGATAGCTGGCTTCTCCATCCGGCAAGTGTTCCTGCTGCATAAATGCCTTCGGTAACCAAATGGTCATCGTTTTTAAGCTGTATCCTGTTTTTTTCAGGCATAGCCTTTTTATTTGGAATAACATAATCCATTAACCCTTCTATAGCAAAAGTATTGGCAGAGCCAATAGCAACAACTACGATTTTGGTTTGGTAAGTGTTTTTGTTAGTGGTAACCGTAAAGTCTCCGGCTGTACCTTCCACTTTCATTACTTTTTCGTTTTCAATCTGCTCCACTTCAGGATAAGCACTGTGCAGGTGTTCCAGGCTTTCAGCCATAAGATCTTTGCCCAGTTTTCCCTGAGGTATTCCGTATGCATTATTAAATAATGCGTCCTGTAATGCAGTTGATTTTTGGTGGGTAAAAATCCCTATCCTTTTGCCCTGAGCATAAGGTTTATTGTGTGCAGAGCCTAATATAAGAGCACAGGATACTCCTGAAACCCCTCCGCCAATAATTAAAACATCAAACATAAAAAACGGCTTAGTATCTGGTTTTTTCGTCAATGCTTCTTGCAATCTTGAAGATAATAAGTATGCACACGGCACATAGTGAAGCTACTATACCTATAAGTGCTACAAGGCTGTTTCCTTCAAACAGGTTACTAAAATCAAGTAGTGTTGCATTAAATATTATTAGGGCTAATGCGATAGCTATAAGTGTATAAATAAAAATTTTCATTCTTTAAATCTTAGATGCAAAAAAAGATTAATATATGTGATTATCAGGTTGTGAAAGTACTAAATATAAAACTAAGGGAACAATTGTTTAACATTAGCTGCAAATAATTTAACAGCTATGGCTAAGAGGATTACGCCAAAAACCTTACGTATAACGCCAAGTCCGTTTTCTCCTAAAAGCTTCTCTATTTTAGAGGAAGATTTTAAAACAACATATACTACCGTAACATTTATAAGTATGGCTATAATAATGTTTATCTTCTCATATTCTGCCCTAAGGGAAAGTATGGTAGTCATTGTTCCTGCACCTGCTATAAGCGGGAACGCAATAGGTACTATGGATGCGGTGCTAGGGTTATCCTCTTTATAGAGACGTATTCCCAGTATCATTTCCAAAGCAAGGAAGAAAAGTACAAACGAACCTGCCACGGCAAACGAACTGGCGTCTATGCCTATAAGTTTAAGGATTTCTTCTCCTACAAAAAGAAAGGCAATCATTATAACGGCGGCTACTATAGATGCTTTTTCCGATTGTATGTGTCCTATTTTAGCGCGCAGGTCTACTATAATAGGTACGCTCCCTATAATGTCTATTACAGCAAAAAGTACCATGCTGATTGTAAACATTTCTTTCCAGTCAAATCCCATTTAGCTTAGTTTTTAAGAATTAACAAAAGTATTAATAATAAAGAGATATATAGTTAAAATTTTTCAGGCACCATTTTAGGTGATAAACAAGGGTAAACTTTGACTATCTTTGCGGCATGTTTCAACTGGGTAAAACAATTGTCTCTGAAGACATATTAGAAAAAGAATTTGTGTGCAATTTATCGGCATGCAAAGGGGCTTGTTGTGTAGATGGTGATGCGGGCGCTCCCTTAAGTGAAGAGGAGACAAAAATACTTGAGGAAATTTATCCCAAGATAAAACCCTTTTTAAGAAAAGAAGGTATAGCAGCTATAGAGGCGCAGGGGACATGGGTACATGGTACTGACGGTGATCTTGAAACTCCGCTTATAGATAATAAGGACTGTGCTTATGTAATTTTTGATGGGCAAACTGCATTGTGCGGTATAGAGCAGGCATACAATCAGGGAATTGTAGACTGGAAAAAACCGGTTTCGTGCCATTTGTATCCGGTAAGGGTAAAAGACTTTACCGAGTTTGCGGCTGTAAATTACGATCGCTGGGATATATGTAATCCGGCATGTGCTTTAGGAAAAGAATTAGAGGTTCCTGTGTACAAATTTGTAAAGGAAGCGCTGATAAGAAAGTTTGGTGCTGACTGGTATGCGGAACTTGAAAATGTTGCCGAAGAGCTAAAACAGGAACCGGGTCAAAGAAGGCATTAATTCTTCCAAAAAGCCAAGTATATTGCGGTTTTTCCGCAAAAAATCCGTAACTTTATTTTTGTTCAAAATGTTCGTAATCAATAAGTTGCGAATAAGGTTTTTATTCTCTGTAAAAATCGGCGTTGTTAAAAACTATCGCTGATTGTGAATAAGTTTGGCTTTCATTTTTTAATTCAAATGCCAATCTTTGTAGAACCGCTTTACCAAAAAAATCATTTTTATAATTCCATATAAGTCAAAAAGATATGTCTGCAGTAGAACCAATTTTACAAGAAAACAAGAATCGATTTGTAATTTTTCCGATAAAACACCATGATATTTGGGACTGGTACAAAAAGATGGAGGCTAGTTTCTGGACGGCTGAAGAGATAGATTTACATCAGGATCTCACCGACTGGAACAATAAGCTTAGTGATGATGAGAAGTATTTTATCAAGCACATTTTGGCCTTCTTTGCAGCATCTGACGGTATTGTAAATGAAAATCTGGCGGAAAATTTTGTAAATGAAGTGCAGTATGCGGAAGCTAAGTTTTTCTATGGTTTCCAGATTATGATGGAAAACATTCATAGTGAGACTTACTCACTGCTTATTGATACATATGTAAAGGATGAAGCAGAAAAAGATGAGCTTTTTAATGCTATTGAGGTGTTTCCTGCTATTAAGAAAAAGGCACAATGGGCACTTAAGTGGATAGAATCTGATTCGTTTGCAGAAAGGCTTATTGCTTTTGCGGCGGTAGAAGGTATTTTCTTCTCTGGTGCTTTCTGTTCTATTTTCTGGCTTAAAAAGCGCGGTTTAATGCCCGGGCTTACCTTCTCTAACGAGCTTATCTCAAGAGATGAAGGAGTACACTGTGATTTTGCGGTACACCTGCACAACCACCATCTTGTAAACAAAGTGCCTAAAGACAGGATTAAAGAGATTATTATAGATGCCCTTAATATAGAAAGAGAGTTTGTTACCGAATCGCTTCCTGTAAGCCTTATAGGTATGAACGCTACTTTAATGACGCAGTACCTTGAGTTTGTTACCGACAGGCTTTTAGTAGAGCTTGGCTGTGAAAAACAGTTTAACTCAGGTAACCCGTTTGATTTTATGGATATGATTTCGCTTCAGGGTAAAACCAACTTCTTTGAGAAGAGAGTTTCTGAGTATCAGAAAGCAGGAGTACTGAATAAAGATAATAATGATACAGGAAAAATTAGTTTTGACGCTGATTTTTAATAAATATATACCCCAACCCCACGGGTGTCGTGACACCCGGTATTAACTTAAAATTGTTGCCTTATGAATGTAGTAAAAAGAGATGGCCGCAGAGAGCCGGTAATGTTTGACAAGATAACGGACAGAGTAAGAAAGTTATGCTATGAGCTTAATGACTTAGTAGATCCGGTAAAGGTGGCTATGCGTGTTATTGAAGGTTTATATGATGGTGTGTCTACATCTGAATTAGATAACCTTGCAGCAGAAACAGCTGCTTCTATGACAACAACGCATCCTGACTATGCACAATTAGCAGCGCGTATTGCGGTATCTAACCTGCATAAGAACACAACAAAATCCTTCTCGGAAACGATGCATGAAATGTATCACTATGTAAACCCGAGAACAGGCCAGGAATCTCCGCTTCTTTCTGATGAAGTATATGAGACAATCATGGCTAATGCAGAAGTTTTAGACTCAACAATTATTTATAACAGGGATTTTAACTACGATTATTTCGGATTTAAGACCCTGGAGCGTTCTTACCTGTTAAAAATTAACGGTAAGATTGTAGAAAGGCCTCAGCATATGCTTATGAGGGTATCTGTAGGTATACACCTTAACGATATCGAGGCTGCAATTGAAACGTATGAGCTAATGTCTAAAAAGTTCTTTACACATGCTACTCCTACGTTATTTAACTCCGGTACTCCAAAGCCGCAAATGTCTTCATGCTTCCTTTTAACAATGCGTGATGACAGTATAGACGGTATTTATGATACCCTTAAGCAAACTGCAAAAATATCGCAGTCTGCAGGAGGTATAGGTTTGTCTATCCATAATGTAAGAGCTACGGGTTCTTACATCCGCGGTACAAACGGTACTTCAAACGGTATTGTACCTATGCTTCGCGTATTTAACGATACTGCCCGTTATGTAGACCAAGGTGGTGGTAAACGTAAAGGTAGTTTTGCGGTATATATAGAAACATGGCATGCCGATATTTTCGATTTCCTTGATCTTAAAAAGAATCACGGTAAAGAGGAAATGCGTGCAAGAGATTTATTCTATGCTATGTGGACATCTGACCTTTTCATGAAACGTGTTGAGGAAGATGCAAAATGGACATTAATGTGCCCTAACGAATGCCCGGGACTTTATGATGTATACGGTGAAGAGTTTGAAAAAATGTATGAATCGTATGAGGCTGCCGGAAAAGGAAGAAAAACTATCAAGGCACGTGAGCTTTGGGAGAAAATCCTTGAATCACAAATTGAAACCGGTACGCCATACATGCTTTATAAAGATGCGGCTAACAGAAAGTCAAATCAAAAGAATCTTGGTACTATCCGTTCTTCAAACCTTTGTACAGAGATTATGGAGTATACAGCTCCGGATGAGGTTGCGGTTTGTAACCTTGCTTCTATCTCTTTGCCAATGTTTGTGGAAGAAGGTAAGTTTAACCACGATTACCTGTATGAAGTAACCAAGCGTGTAACACGTAACCTTAATAAGGTAATAGACAGGAACTACTATCCTGTACCTGAGGCAGAGAACTCTAACATGCGCCACCGTCCTGTAGGATTAGGTGTTCAGGGGCTTGCTGATGCATTTATCCTTATGCGCCTTCCGTTTACAAGCGATGAGGCTAAAAAGGTGAACCAGGAGATTTTTGAAACCATTTACTTTGCAGCAGTTACTGCTTCAATGGAAATGGCTAAAGAAGAAGGTCCTTACTCAACATTTGAAGGATCGCCTATTTCTCAGGGTGAATTCCAGTACAACCTTTGGGGCTTAAAAGATTCAGACTTAAGCGGCCGTTGGGACTGGACTTCTCTAAGAAAAGAAGTTATGGAGCATGGTGTAAGAAACTCGCTTTTAATGGCGCCGATGCCTACTGCTTCAACTTCTCAGATTTTAGGTAATAACGAAGCGTTTGAGCCATATACTTCTAACATCTATACAAGAAGGGTACTATCGGGTGAGTTTATCGTAGTAAACAAGCACCTTTTAGAAGACCTTGTACAGTTAGGTTTATGGAACGATGAGCTTAAGCAGGAAATAATGAGGGCAAACGGATCTATACAACATATAGATATTATTCCTCAACATATAAAAGAACTTTACAAAACGGTATGGGAGATGAGTATGAAAGACATCATCGATATGTCCCGCCAAAGAGGTTACTTTATAGACCAGTCGCAGTCGCTTAACCTGTTCATGGAAAATGCAACCTTTGCTAAACTTACTTCTATGCACTTCTATGCATGGAAGAGCGGACTTAAAACAGGTATGTACTACTTAAGGACTAAGAGTGCTGTGGATGCTATTAAGTTTACCCTTAATAATGAGAAAAAAGCACAGCCTGTTGCTGCGGTAGCAAATGCAGAGGGCGAGTCGGAAGCTATGTCGGTTACAGAATTCCAGGCGATGCTGGAGCGTTCCCGTAACGCAGAGCCGGATGACTGCGAAATGTGCGGTTCTTAATTTTAGAATAAACATAACCAATGATAAAAACAAGGAGCAGTAATGCTCCTTGTTTGATTAAACCAATCTTTATCAAACACACCTTATGAAAACCGTTGAAACTATTGAAGTTACTCATGAAATGCTTGCCAGTACAGGTAAGAGATTTGCCAATTATTTAATTGATGATATACTCCTTAGGTATCTTGTTTTTATAGTGATACTAACCATGGGAGAATTGCTTTATGATTTTGGATATGAGTCTTTGTATATGTGGGTTATTGAATTAAGTCAATGGGAGGAACTAGCGTTTATTAGTTTTTTTCTTTCTTCTTATTATGTAATTTTTGAAACATTTTCACAAAGAACCCTTGGGAAATACATTACGGGGACCATGGTGGTTATGGAAGATGGTTCTAAGCCAACTTTTAAAACTGTTTTTTTAAGGACATTATGCAGGCTGATACCTTTTGACGGCTTTTCTTTTTTAAAAGAAAAACCAAGAGGATGGCATGACAGGTTCGTAAAAACCTGTGTTGTAGATGTGAAGGTGTATAGCGCCGCACTTGAGCTTAAAAGAGCTTTTGAGGAAATAGGGATTGAACAGTAATTATTCAGAATAAACAATTAAATCAGATATATGTCAAAAGACAAAAAGGAAATCTACACGGGAATTATAGAAAAAGATGATGAAGGGAACTTTTTTTGCGGAGAGTACCTGTTAGATTATCAGCGTGTAACAGCCGGATTTAAGACCGGAGAAAAAATAACCATAAGATCGGTTATTGAAAATCCAAGCGATAAAAGTTATGATAAGTACCCTAAAAAGTCTAAAGATTTCTTTTTGTTTAATAATAAAAAATAAGGGACTTAAATCCCTTGATTAATTATGGCTACAAAAATGCAGTGGGAACAGTTACTGTCGCTAAAAAGACAGGGAGATACAAGCAAGCGTTTGCGTAAAGAGCAGGACGATACCCGTTTGGGTTTTGAGGTGGATTACGACCGTATAATATTCTCATCGGCTTTCAGGAGCCTGCAGGATAAAACACAGGTTATACCGCTTTCTAAAACCGACTTTGTGCATACACGCCTTACCCATAGCCTTGAGGTATCGGTTGTAGGCCGTTCTTTAGGAAGGCTAGTAGGAAAAAAAATTATAGAAAAGCATCCTTACCTTCAGGATGTACACGGTTATCAGATGAACGATTTTGGTGCCATAGTGGCTGCTGCTGCACTGGCTCACGATATAGGCAACCCGCCCTTTGGGCATTCGGGCGAGAAAGCTATTGGCGAGTATTTTAAAACCGGAAAAGGGCAACAGTATAAAAATGAGCTTACCGATAAGGAATGGCAGGATCTTATAGATTTTGAAGGGAATGCAAACGGATTTAACCTGTTAACGGCTTCAAGGCCGGGAATAGAAGGCGGACTAAGAATCTCTTATGCAACCCTTGGGGCGTTTATGAAGTACCCTAAAGAATCGCTTCCTAAAAAACCTACTGCTAATATTTCCGATAAGAAATATGGTTTCTTTCAGAGTGATAAGACCTTTTTTCAGGATGTGGCAAAAGAGTTAGGGCTTATTCCAAACAAAACAGGTGATGATATAGGTTTTGAGCGCCATCCACTGGCTTATTTAGTGGAGGCAGCCGATGATATATGTTACACCATTATTGATTTTGAAGATGGTATAAACCTGGGGCTTATTCAGGAAGAATATGCTTTGGAATATCTTATCAAGCTGGTAAAAAACAGCATTGATGTAGCAAAATACAATACGCTTACCACTAAAGAAGACCGTATAAGCTATCTGCGTGCTTTGGCCATAAGCAGCCTTATAAGCGATGCGGTTGACGTGTTTGTCGCAAATGAAGACAAAATACTTAATGGGGAATATCCTTATGCCTTAACCGATCAGGGCAAGTATACAGCCCAGATGAAAGATATTATAAACCTGAGTATTAAAAATATTTACCAGAGCCGTGAGGTGGTAGAAAAGGAGATTATTGGTTACCGTATTATCAATACACTTCTGGATACGTTCTGTACGGCTTATAACAATAAGTTTGAAGGTAAAGAAAGCAACTACGACAAGCTCGTATTAAAAATGCTGCCTGAAAGGTTTGTGACAGAAAAGATGAACCTTTATGACAGGTTACTGCACATTTGCCACTTTGTATCTACATTAACCGATGGTAAGGCATTACTGTTGTACAATACCATAACAGGTAATACTAAGGCTTAATTAAAAAGTATAGCTAAGGCCAACGCCCAGCATTTGCTTTAGCTGTATTTTTGGGCCCATTGTTACCACTTCACCATCTACCTCTTTAGTAGATTTAATATCGTTATCATAAATAAGCTGAGTGCCTATATTGGCTTTTACATATTCGTTTACGGTCATGTCCAGTTGTAACTGCCAGTCAACGTCTATGTTTCCGAACTTATTGATATAATCAGAGTAAAGGGATATACGCTGATCCATCATTATATTCTTAAATATCTGCCTCTTTAGCTGTCCGGTTAAAAGCACACCGACTTCGGTACGTGAGTTCTTGCCCGATCTTACAAGATTGCCTAAGTCATCATAAACTGCTTTATCAACACCAAATGCACCTTTGTTGGCAAGGGTTTGGTTTAGTACTAAAGTAGTTTTATTGGTTAGCGGAGACATATAAACCGTAAGGCCTAAATCTTTACGCTTGTATTCAGAACCAATACCCAGAAATATATAAGCAGGTGAAAAAGGGCCTGATATTTCGTCGTCAGTATTGGGGTAGGCATAACCGTTAGCAAATTGCGTGTTGAAGTTAAACTTGGCACTGTAGTACCAGTTTGATACAGTATCTTTCCTGTAACCAAAAGTAGAGGTTAGCTGAATTTTATCTTCAGTTTTACGTACTTCCTGACCTTCCTGACTGTTTAGACCATACCTAAGAATAAGCTCGTTAGCCCAGTTTACGTTTTTTCTTGTATAGTTTTTGTCAAACTCACCTTTTATAACTCCGGAGATAGCATTGTTACCACCCACACTCCAGTTAATGAAGGCAACCTGGTTAATGTCCAGTCCTACTTTATTGGTGTTTTCCCAATGGCTTATGGTATCCGGTAATGTTGTGGTTATGATAACCTGTGAAGTTGCTTTAGTGCTTATAATAATAAATAATACTGCAAGAACGGCTTTTATTCTCATTTTACTAAACGGTGTATTAAATAGATGCGATGCAAAAGTCGGTATTTTTAATAAGTTGAAAAAATATCTTTTAAGCTTTTAACGTCAATACCGCAGTAATGTTGTAGCTGGGCAATACTTCCGTGCTCTATAAATTCATCGGGAATGCCCAGTATAGTTATGTTTGTTGTGTAATTATGTGTGGTTGCAAAAGCAGAAATAATACTGCCAAATCCTCCTTTAACTGTCCCGTCTTCAACAGTAATTACAGTTTTGTATTTGTTTAGTATAGTACGTAATGTCTCCTCATCAACAGGTTTTACAAATCCAAAATGATAATGAGAAAACAAATCGGCTTTTTCAGTTTCAGCTAAAGCTTTGGTAACATTGTTGCCAATGGTTCCTGTGGTAAGTATCGCTACTTCACTACCTGTTTTAAGCTGTTTTGCCTTGCCAAACGGAATCTTTTCAAAAGGCAGCTGCCATTCGGTGCTTTCACCGCGGCCTCTCGGGTAACGTATGGCTATAGGATGGTCTAAGCCAAGCTGTACGGTATATAATATATTTCGTAATTCCCTCTCATTAAGCGGAGCAAAAATACTCAGGTTAGGAATACAGTTAAGATAAGCCAGATCGAAAACCCCGTGGTGCGTAGCACCGTCTTCACCTACCAAGCCTGCCCTGTCAAGACAAAATATAACCGGGAGATTTTGAAGGGCCACATCGTGTATTACCTGATCGTATGCCCTTTGCAGGAAGGTGGAGTAAATATTACAGTATACAATCATGCCCTGAGTAGCCATTCCTGCGGATAGCGTAACGGCATGCTGCTCGGCGATGCCCACATCAATTGCCCTTTCGGGAAAAGCCTCCATCATAAACTTCATGGAGCTGCCCGATGGCATGGCAGGGGTAATACCTATAATCTTATCATTCTTTTCGGCGAGTTCTACAAGGGTAAGCCCAAATACATCCTGGTATTTTGGTGGAAGGTTCTCATCGGCAATCTTAAGGATTTCTCCTGTAAGTTTATCAAACTTACCGGGAGCATGGTATTTTACCTGATCTTCCTCGGCCTGTTTAAGGCCTTTCCCTTTAGTTGTAATTATATGAAGGAACTTAGGGCCTTTTTTGTTTTTAAGGCGTTCCAATTCTTTAATCAGTCCGTTTAGGTCATGTCCGTCAACAGGTCCTGAATAGTCAAAATTCAGGGATTTGATCATATTGTTTTCCCGCGGATTTTTTCCGTCCTTAACCTGTGTAAGGTAATCTTTCAGTGCGCCTACACTTGGGTCTATGCCTATGGCATTGTCGTTAAGTATAACCAGCAGGTTTGCATCGGTAACTCCGGCATGATTAAGTCCTTCAAAAGCCATTCCTGAAGCTATTGAGGCATCCCCGATAACCGCAATGTGGTTTTTGTCGTCTTCTCCCTTCAACCGAGAAGCTATTGCCATACCTAACGCCGCAGAAATGGATGTCGAAGAGTGGCCTACACCAAAACTATCATAAATGCTTTCGCTTCTTTTCGGGAAACCGCTAATACCTCCCAACTGCCTGTTGGTATCAAAATTATCACGGCGTCCGGTAAGTATTTTATGTCCGTATGCCTGATGGCCTACGTCCCAAACCAGTAAATCGTCAGGAGTATTAAAAACATAATGCAGGGCAATGGTAAGCTCCACAACACCAAGGCTGGCGCCTAAGTGGCCTTCCTTAACCGATACGATATCAATAATAAAGTCACGCAGTTCTTTTGCCAGTTGCGGCAGCTGCTGTGGCTCCAGTTTACGTAAATCGCCGGGGGTTTGTATGTGTGAGAGTAAATTGCCTGACATTATAGCTTTTGAAAGGACAAATTTACAATATAGTTTCCTATTTTTGGGTTGGCAATACAAACAATTAGGCTAACCGTAATGATAGAAGACATTTTTACCGACGAGTATTTTATGAAAAAAGCACTGCAGGAAGCGCAGGAAGCTTTTGATAAAGGCGAAATACCGGTAGGTGCGGTTATAGTTGTTGATAATAAGGTTATTGCCAGAACCCATAACCTAACCGAACTTTTGCACGATGTTACCGCCCATGCCGAAATGCAGGCCATAACATCGGCAGCTAATTTTTTAGGAGGGAAATATCTTATAGGCTGTACGCTATATGTAACGCTTGAGCCCTGCCAGATGTGTGCGGGGGCATTATACTGGAGCCAGATATCAAAAATTGTTTTTGGGGCTGCTGATACACACAGGGGGTACAGAGTTATGGGAACAAAGCTTCATCCTAAAACTAAGGTGGTTAGCGGGGTTATGGAGAACGAATGCTCGGCTTTGGTCAAAGATTTTTTTAAAAGAAGAAGGTAGAAGCATAAAGGTATGATTGTCAGTAAATTTTTAATGTTTTTATTACAATAATTCCGACTTTTTTTAAGTTATTGCAGTACACAAATATCCATTCTTTAACATAAACCTTACCGGCCTATGAAACCCCTTAAACTGTTACTGTTTGTTGCAGCTATGGCATTGCTGCATTCATGCTCCAAAAAATCTGATGAAGATTTTGAATCCGATATCTCTCTTTATCGCGAATACATAACCAGTTTTACTTCGGGAATCATTTCAACGCACTCTGATATTAAGGTGGGGCTTGCCTTTGATAAAAAGGAATGGGAACTTAACAAAGAACTGGATGACGATTATTTTACCATATCACCTTCAGTTTCGGGAAAGGTAGTTTACATGCCGGGCAATATTATAACCTTTAAGCCTGAAAAACCTTTACAGCCGAATACGGAATACAGGGTTACACTTCACCTTTCTGAGTTTATAGACGTACCTAAAAACCTGCGTGATTTTAATTTTATAGTAAAAACACTGGAGCAGGATTTTATGGTTACCTCAAAAGACCTGCAATCATACAGTAAGGACTGGCAGTTTTTAAACTGTGAGCTCAAAACAAGTGATTTTATTGATGCCGAAACCGTGAAAAAACTGGTTAGGGCAGAACAGGACGGAAGGCAGCTTGCGGTACGCTTTGCTAAAACCATAGGTAACCAGACAGAGTTTCCTTTTGTGATAGATAGCATTCAGCGTCCGGAAGAGGATGCAGCAATAAAAATTATATGGAACGGTAAGCCTTATGGTATTGAGCGTGAAGGGTCGGAAGAGTTTATCATTCCCGGTAAGAACAACTTTAAGGTTATTAGTATTGATGTGGCTAACGGCGATACGCAGGCCATGTATATTAACTTTTCCGATCCGCTTAAAAAGAACCAGAATTTTGACGGACTTATATCGGTAGAAGGGGTACAGAACCTTAAATTCTCGGTAGACGGTAACCTGCTTAAGGTTTTCTTTTCGGAAGCATTAAACGGTAACCGACTGGTGGAGGTTTTTCAGGGTATAGAAAGCGTAGACGGTTATAAGACCAAGAAAACATATTCAACTAAAGTACTGTTTGAACAGCTTAAACCGGAAGTGAAGTTCTTAAAGAGCGGAACAATACTACCGGGGTCGAGCAATCTTAAAATAAACTTTCAGGCAGTGAACCTTAGTGCGGTAGATGTAAAGGTTTACAGGATTTTTGAAAACAACATAATGCAGTTCCTTCAAAGCAATGAGCTTGATGGAAGTTATATAAGAAATGTGGCCCTGCCGGTAGCCAAAAAGAACCTGGTGCTTAATACCGATAAGATGGCCGATTACAGCAAATGGAATTCGTATGCCATAGATCTTGCAACCATTATTAAGCCCGAAAGGGGAGCTATTTACAGGGTAGAAATAACCTATAAAAAAGCATACTCGCTGTACAAGTGTGATCCTAGCGAAACAAACGATGATGAAAGTAGCGATGAGGAAGAGGAAGACGATGAGTCAGACTACTATCCGGAGTATGATGAATATGGAGAGGAATATTATGATTACTATGACTATGATTACGACTGGAGGGAAAGAGAAAACCCTTGCAGCAAATCGTATTACTACAATAAGAAGATAGCTACTAACGTACTGGCCAGTGACCTGGGTGTAATTGCAAAAAGAGGCGAGGACAACAGTTACTATTTTGGCGTAAGCAGTATTATTACTACCGATGCGGTTTCGGGAGCCAATGTTGCGGTATATAATTACCAGCAACAGAAAATGGCAGAAGGTACAACCGGGGTAGACGGTTCTGTTACCCTGTCAACCGAAAGACCGGCATTCTTCGCGATAGTTAAAAAGGATGACAATACCACCTATGTGAAAATGGCTGATGGTAACTCACAATCGGTTAGTAATTTTGATGTAGATGGCACCAAGCTGCAAAAAGGGCTTAAGGGGTATATTTACGGGGAGCGTGGTGTATGGCGTCCGGGAGATACCCTGTTTATTGGGTTTATCCTTAACGATAAAGCGGCTAAACTGCCACCATCTCACCCTATCAAGCTAAAACTAAGCGATCCTAATGGTAAAGTAGTGTTTGAAGCAGTGCAGAACCATAACAATAAAAATCATTATAAATTTATTGTGCCTACACAGACTTCGGCACCAACAGGAAACTGGGAAGCTGTAGTGGCTGTTGGAGGAGCTAAATTCTATAAGAGTATTAAGGTAGAAACCATAAAGCCTAACCGATTAAAAATTAAAAATGGCTTTAATGGCAAAACCATTTATGCAACACAAAAAAACACAGCTAATGTTGATGTGGCATGGCTTCATGGGGCAGTAGCTAAAGACCTTAAACTGGAAATGCAGGCCAAGTTCCTGAATCAGAAAACAACCTTTAAAAATTATAACAATTTTGTGTTTGACGATCCAGCACAACGTTTCTCTACCGAAGAGGTAAATATCTTTACAGGAAAGACCGATGCCAACGGTTCGGCTACGGTAACGCTTCAGCCAAAATTAAAACTGCGTGCACCGGGTATGCTTAAGGCGGTGATAATGACCAAGGCCTATGAAAAAGGAGGCGACTTTAGTACCGATGTTATTAGTGCTACCTACTCACCATACAGTAGCTATGTAGGGGTAAAGCTGCCTGAAGGCAATAAGTATGGCATAGTAGAGAACGGTAAAAGTAACCGTATTAATGTGGTATCTGTAGATGAGAACGGTAAACCTAAGGCGTCAAGAAAACTTACAGCTAAGGTGTTTGAGGTGTCATGGAGCTGGTGGTGGGATGCCTCACACGGTAATATGTCGTCTTATAGTTCTGCACTTTCCAATACGCCATATTATGAAACCCAAATAATAACAGATGCTTCGGGTAAAGGAAACTTTAGCTTTGGTACCGATAAAAATCAGTGGGGCAGGTTCCTTGTAAGGGTTACTGATGATGAGAGCGGGCACTCTGCCGGAGGAACCGTATATATTGATTATCCTTACTGGTCTGGCAGAAGCAGAAACAACGGTGGAGACGAGGCAAAAATGCTTGTGTTTACAACAGATAAGGAGAAATACAGTGTAGGTGAAAAAGTAAAAGTATCATTTCCTTCAAGTGAAGGGGGAAGGGCATTGGTGTCTCTTGAAAACGGCTCTAAGGTACTTGAAACCTATTGGGTAAAAACGCAGAAAGGCGAAACCCAAATGGAAATTCCGGTAACGGCAAAAATGGCCCCTAATGTGTATGTAAATGTTACCATGTTACAGCCGCATGCCACTACTAAGAACGATTCGCCTATACGACTGTATGGTATAGTGCCTATTGAAGTGGTAGATAAAAGCACGTTATTACAGCCTCAGATAAACATGCCTGAAGTGCTGAAACCGGAACAGAAAGCTACAATAAAAGTTAGCGAGAAATCAGGGAAGGCCATGACCTATACCATTGCCATAGTAGATGAAGGTTTGCTTGATCTTACAAGGTTTAAAACGCCAAACGCGTGGGACAGTTTTTATGCAAAAGAAGCTCTGGGAGTAAAAACCTGGGATGTATATGATGATATAATTGGTGCTTACGGTGGTAAGGTAAACCAGATATTCAGTATTGGTGGTGATGCTGACCTGGGAGGAGGTAATGCCAAAAAAGCAAACCGATTTAAACCGGTGGTAATTTATTTGGGGCCGTTTAATCTGGCTAAGGGTGAAACCAAAGCACATAGTATTACACTGCCTAAATATGTAGGCTCCGTACGTACTATGGTCGTGGCTTCAAATAACGATCTTAATGCTTATGGCAATGCCGAAAAGGCAACACCTGTAAGGAGTCCGTTAATGTTGTTGGCTTCACTTCCAAGAAAAGTAACTCCGGGTGAGAAGGTAACCCTTCCGGTAACGGTATTTGCCATGGAAAACCATGTGAAGAATGTTACCGTTAAGGTAAAAACCAATAACGGCTTTATAATAGAAGGCTCTGCAAGCCAGACACTGTCGTTTAACAGGCCGGATGAAAAGATTGCCTACTTTGATTTAGAGGTAGGAAACCTTACCGGAATTGGTAAGGTTACGGTTGAGGCTTTCTCAGGTAATGAAAAGGCAAGCTATGATGTAGAGTTGGATATAACCAACCCTAACCCTGTAACCACAAACGTTAAGACACTGGTTATAGACCCTAAGAGCACAGCAACTATAGACTGGACTGCATTTGGTGTGCCGGGCAGTAATAAGGCTAAGCTTGAGGTATCGTCATTCCCGTCTATTGATTTTAATAAGAGGCTTGATTACCTTATCCAGTATCCTCACGGATGTTTGGAGCAAACCACATCAAGTGTGTTTCCTCAGCTGTACCTTGCGGATATAGCTGATATTGATGAAGCAAGAAAACAAAAAATACAGCGCAATGTAACCGCAGCCATAAACAGGCTGGCACAGTTTCAAACGGCAAGCGGCGGTTTTGTATACTGGCCGGGTAATTCAAATCCGGATGACTGGGGTTCAAGCTATGTAGGGCATTTTTATATTGAAGCCGAGAAAAAAGGATATAAGCTTCCTTTAAATGCAAAAGCCCAATGGTTGTCTTACCAAAAGAAAATGGCAAGACAATGGCGCTATGCAGAAGGTTACCATAATGATTTTGCACAGGCTTACAGATTGTATACACTGGCACTTGCAGGTTCACCTGACTTATCGTCTATGAACAGGTTGAGAGAAACGAGGGGGCTTGATAATGAATCGAAATTAAGACTGGCAGCAGCCTATGCACTTGCAGGGCAAAAGAATGTTGGGCAGTCATTGTTAAGTCAGAGTAGTATTAATTACAGCTACCATGACGGATACTATTACTATTATGGATCTGCAGAGCGCAACAAGGCTATGGCACTGGAAACACTTGTAATACTTAACCAAAAAGAAAAGGCATTTGAAATGGCTAATAAAATAGCCGAGTCAATGTCATCTAACATGTGGATGAGTACACAAACCACAGCTTACTGCCTGTATTCAATGTCTAAGTTTGCCAAAGCAAATGGTGGTAAGGGAATAGAATTACAATATACCAATGCCGGTAAAACCCAAAGTATAGCAACTGCCAAAACATTTGCAGACAGGGTGCTTACGGTGTCGGATAATAATTCGGTTACAATTAAGAATACTAAGGATGCTACCTTATACGCTAAAGTAGTATATAGTGGTATACTGCCTGTGGGCGAGGAGCAGACCGAACAAAAAGGACTCAGTACAAGAATAAGCTTTAAAGACAGGTCTGGTACTGTAATTAACCCTGCTTCGTTGACTCAGGGAACAGAGTTTGTAGCCGAAGTGTATATAACCAACCTGAAAGAGGAGAGGGTAGATAATGTGGCACTTACACAGATTATTCCTTCGGGATGGGAAATTGTAAATACAAGGTTTACCGATTTTGGCAACTTTGCAGAGAATCAGGTTGACTATACCGATATAAGGGATGACAGGACCAACTTCTATTTTACGCTGAAACCGCATGAGACCAAATCCTTCAGGATACTGCTTAATGCATCTTATCCGGGAAGTTACTACCTGCCGGGAGTACAGTGTGAAGCCATGTATGACAACTCTTATCTGGCACGAACCAAAGGACAATGGGTGAAAGTAGAAAAACAGCAATAATCAATTGGATTAAAAAGCGCAGGATAAAACTTGGAGTAAGTTTTATCCTGCTGCTTCTATACTATTTTTGCCTTCCCTCAACTCTTTTTAAAGAGCCTTATTCTACGGTTATAGAAAGTACCGAAGGCGATTTGTTGGCTGCCCGTATAGCAACGGACGGTCAATGGCGTTTTCCGGCGCAGGATAGTGTGCCCTATAAGTTTAAACAATGCATTGTTTATTTTGAAGACCAGCATTTTTACAGCCACCCCGGATTTAATCCGGTAGCGATTGTAAAGGCTGCAAGACAAAATCATAAGGCAGGGAGGGTAGTGAGAGGAGGAAGTACGCTTACCCAGCAGGTAATACGCCTTTCCAGGGGAGATGAAAAACGTACTTACTTCGAAAAATTTATAGAGATCATACTGGCTACCCGACTCGAGTTTAGATATAGTAAAGACGAGATACTTAACCTATATGCTGCACATGCCCCTTACGGAGGTAATGTAGTAGGGCTTGAAATGGCGTCCTGGCGCTACTTTGGCGTTCAGCCACATCAGCTTAGCTGGGCAGAGACCGCCACACTTGCAGTATTGCCTAATGCTCCCAGCCTTATCTATCCGGGTAGGAATCAGAAACAGCTTTTGGATAAACGTAACAGGCTCCTTAAAAAACTTAAAGATGAGGGTGTAATAGATAAGGAAACCTATGAGCTGTCTTTGCTGGAGGAGTTGCCTCAAAAACCATTTGACCTGCCTCAGTCGGCACAGCATCTGTTACAGAATATTGCTAAAACACACGAGGGGCAGCGTATAAAGACTACAGTAAATAATAACCTGCAGTCAAGGGTAAACCAGATAGCTGCAAGATATTATCAGGAATATAAACAGACAGAGGTTTATAACCTTGCTATACTGGTTGTGGATGTGCAAACCCGAAATGTTATGGCTTATGTGGGTAATTCCCCTACCGACATGGCACACCAAAAGGATGTGGATATAATACCTGCAGCGAGAAGTACGGGAAGTATACTTAAGCCTTTGCTGTTTGCCTCTATGCTTAATTCGGGAGAGTTATTGCCTAACACTTTAATACCAGATGTTCCTACGCAGATAGCGGGTTATAGCCCTAAGAATTATGATCTCACTTATGATGGTGCCGTTCCGGCGCAAAGGGCGCTTGCAAGGTCGTTAAATGTGCCTGCGGTATTGATGCTAAGGGATTATGGGGTATACCATTTTTATGAGCAGCTTCAAAAGTTTAAACTTTCGGATATTAAGGAGCATCCTAATCATTACGGGTTATCCCTTATTTTAGGAGGTGCGGAGTCTAACCTTTGGGATTTATGCCGTGCTTATGCCGGTATGAGCTCTACGCTCAATTATTTTACGACACATCAGGCAAAATACAGGCAAAATGAATTTGCCAATCTTAACTGGGACAGCAGCCTTAAAAATGACTTTGGTAAGGAAGTATATAACAAGCCCGTATTAGGAGCAGGGTCTATATGGCTTACCTATAATGCCATGAAGGAAGTTAACCGCCCTGAAGGGGATGAAGCCTGGAAGTTTTATGATTCGTCGCTGGAAATAGCATGGAAAACAGGAACCAGCTTTGGTAGCCGTGATGCCTGGGCTATAGGTACCAACTCAAGATATGTGGTAGGTGTGTGGGTTGGAAACGCATCGGGAGAAGGAAGGCCAACGCTTACAGGTGTAGGGAGTGCGGCCCCTGTGCTATTTGATGTATTTAACCTGCTGCCAAGGCAAAAATGGTTCGCTACTCCTTATGATGATCTGGAAGAGGTTGAGGTATGCAGCGCAAGCGGACATCTGGCAGGGCAGTTTTGCCCTACGGTTAAGCAATGGATCCCTTTAAGCGAGAAACAAACAGAAGCATGTCCGTATCATCGTTTGGTGCATCTTGATGTTTCAGAAAAATATCAGGTAAACAGCGGATGTGAGAGTGTGGATAATATGGTGACCAAGCCGTGGTTTGTGCTTCCTCCTGTAATGGAATGGTACTACCGCAGCAACCATCTGGATTATATAGCGTTGCCGCCTTTCCGGGAAGACTGTAAAGGGTCGTCGGGCAGTACTATGGATTTTATCTATCCTAAGGAAGACAGTAAAGTATATCTCACCAAAGATTTTAACGGCGAAATTCAGCCTGTTATATTCAAAGCGGCCCATACTGTGCCTAATGCAAAGCTGTTTTGGTATTTGGGGGATAAATATCTGGGAGAAACCCAAACGTTTCATGAAATGGCCGTAACGGCACAAACAGGAACTTATTATTTAACAATAACCGATGAGGAGGGTAATGAAATAAAAAGAAAGGTTGAATTTATAAACAAGTAATGATAATATCACAAAATCTAAAATCCATTAGTCAGAAGATTCTGCTTGCAGAATTTTTACTTTTTTTATTTCCGATAGCATTTCTTAAACCAAGCACTAATTATGCTTTTGCTATTTATTACCTTGTATGTTTTATAGCATCGGCGGTAATTAACTTAACCCTAATAATATTGCATGTTATTAAAGATAGAGGATATTATATATGGGTATGTTTATTGTTGTTTTTTCTGCCGCTTGCTTTGGCGGTTTTACAACTATTTCTTATTCTTTTAAGCAGTGGTGTAACCTGTTAAAAAGCAAAACAGCTCCCTGTAAAGGAAGCTGCCGCATTTATTCAGAACTAATTATGGGTTTATTTTGAAACTGTTTCAGAGAACATTTTGTCGTTGTAACTAATTACAAAAGTGAACTCTTTAGAGAATATTTTACTTGTGTTGAACTTCTTAGCAACGTTACCTTTTACAGTCTCGTTGTAAAGCTCTCCGTTGTGCTGATCGTATAGTGTAATGTTTACAGGGGTTTTTACATCACCAGGTACAGTTACAGTGATATAATCACCTTTTTTAGTGATAACCGGCTTATATGTTTCTTCGATAGCAGTTTTAGAGATTGTAGCTGTCTGGTTTACAACAGTAATTTCGTAACGTGCAACTTTAGCAGCTGTTTCTGCCTCAAGGTAATAGGTTCCTTCAGGGAAAGCCGAAAGGTCATAAGTCCTGTTAATAGCGTTAGGGCCCGATACCTGTTCGTTAAATAACAACTCTTCGTTAGTATTGTATATAGAGAAATTTACTGTTTCTGCATCAATAACAGAAAAACTTACTTTTTTTCCTGTTTCGTTAGTTACCTTCAGTGAAAAATCATATTCACCTGCACGTACACCGAACGTAGTTAATAAAACTGCTACGGCTAAACCAATTTTCGCAAAATTTTTCATAATTAAAAGTCTTAAGGTTCTACATCTTTTTCTATGATGCTAAATTAGTGTGTTTTAGTCCTGGCTATTACCACATAATTTTCATATTTATATGCTATATTAACTTTACTACAACGTTTTAGTGTTAATTTTGGTAAAAATGCATAATATTTAGGTAAATTTGCAAAGAGAAAAATGATGTTGACATGAAAACGCTTAAACCCACTTTTGAAGTTATAGAACCTCCCTTTGGGAGTTCGTTTTGTTATTCTAAATACATGCAGAATGAAAATAGTAAAGCACACGTTTGGCATTATCACCCCGAAATAGAACTGGTGTTTGTAAACGGGGGTTCAGGTAAGCGACAGATAGGCACACACCTTTCTTATTATACCGATGGTGATCTGATACTAATAGGGAGTAACCTGCCGCACTGCGGATTTACCGACACCACTACCGGAAACCGTAATGAAACCGTAATACAGATGAAGCCAGATTTTTTAGGGGAAGGTTTTTTAGAGATTCCGGAAATGAAGAATGTTCAGCATTTGTTTGACAGGGCAAGGGGAGGACTTGCTTTTGGCGAAGAGACCAAAAAGAAACTGGGCCATAAAATAGAGGCACTTAATGATAAACCTTACTTTGAAAGACTATTGGGGCTGCTTGAGGTACTTAACGAACTGGAAGACGCAGCCGATTATAAGGTTTTAAATGCACAGGGGCTGTCTATGGAAATGCAGGTTCAGGATAACGACAGGCTAAATACCATATTTAATTATGTAAAAGATCATTTTAAGGAACCTATTCCGTTAGATGAGGTAGCCGAGAGGGTGAGTATGACCGTGCCTTCTTTTTGCCGTTATTTTAAAAAGATAACCAATAAGACCTTTACCCGTTTTGTAAATGAATACCGTGTTGTACATGCTTCAAAACTGCTTGCCGAAAAACCTATTGGCATTACCGAGGTATGTTATGAAAGCGGGTTTAATAATTTCAGCCATTTTAATAAGGCATTCAAGGAGTTTACGGGCAAGAGTGCTTCGCAGTACCGCAAAGAGCTTAAATCGGTCATTAAATAAGTACGGTTTAAATAATT
This sequence comes from Flavobacterium alkalisoli, assembly GCF_008000935.1. Taxonomy (NCBI): domain Bacteria; kingdom Pseudomonadati; phylum Bacteroidota; class Flavobacteriia; order Flavobacteriales; family Flavobacteriaceae; genus Flavobacterium; species Flavobacterium alkalisoli. The sequence continues at coordinate 531,945 of NZ_CP042831.1, read as the reverse complement.
TGATTATATTGGTTAACCAATTATTAGTCAATACTAAGTCTTATGAAAAAACTACTGCTTCTTCTTCCTTTGTTGCTTTTAACTTCCTGCGCTAAATTTTCCCTATATAGTGAAAAAATCAACGATTTTCCTGATAACCGATGGGCAGCAGATGATGCAAAAACCTTTAGTTTTGAATTAACTGAAGATGTTGAAAAAGCAAAACTGGACTTGTTTTTTTCTTATGTTTTTGAACCGGGTTACGACAAAGTTCCTGTTAAGTTGTATATGATAAAAGAAGGGGAGGCACAGGTTACGATTCCTGAAGTCCTTCTTTTAAAGAATGAGGCAGGTGAGGATCTGGGTGATTGCCTGGGTGATGTTTGTGACCTGACACAAACTATAGCAACACAAAACTTTACTAAAGGTAAATATACAATAAAGGTAGTGCATGAAGTCAACGGACCTTATCTGCCTAATGTTATTGCTTTAGGAATAAGCCTTGAAACTACAGAGTAATTACAGAGGGACATAGCTTAACAGTATCACTCCGCTTTTAAATACTTTTGAATTGGTAAGCATCAGGTTTAAATTGTTGCTTATGCCGTTAAAAATGGGTGTGCCGTTACCTATGGCTACAGGGTCTATCATAATTTCATAACCATCTATAAGCCCGGCTTCGGCAAACTGTGTAACAATGCTGCCGCTGCCTAGTATGGTCATGTCTTTACCCGGCTGCTGTTTCAGTTTTTTTATTTCCTCAATTATATCACCGTTTATAATACGGGTGTTTTGCCACTCGGCTTTATCAAGTGACTTGGAAAATACTATCTTCTCGGCATTGTTCATTCCTGTAGCAACATCGGGCATACTTTCCATAGCCATTGGGGTAGGCCAAAAGGAAGCCATCATTTGGTAAGTAACCCTGCCAAATAAGAGCATATTATCCTGCTGAAGGCTGTCTACAGAAAAACCTTCCTCTTCACCGCCGTGCCTGTGCCAGCTTATGTCTTCATTTAATCCTTTATAGAAACCGTTAAGGGTAATAAAGTTGTACATGGTTAATTTTCTCATGGCTGTATGTTTTATTCAGATATTCAAAGTTCTGAAAATCAAATTAAAACGTAAGGAGGCAGCTGGGACAAAAAAAGGGGGTGTTTGGGTAAAAAATAAGCCGCTTTTAGCGGCTTTGTTATATGTAGACTATTAATTGAGTAACTGTTTACGGTATTCATTTGGTGTCAATCCTGCCTCTTTTTTAAAGAGCCTTGTAAAGTAAGGCGGATTTTCGAAACCAAGGTGATAAGCAATTTCTGCTACCGTGTTTTCCGATGCCTGGAGCATGTGCTTGGCTTCGGTTATAAGATGGATATGAATAAGGTCTATAGCCGTTTTTCCGGTTTCCTGCCTAAGCATGTCGCTTAAGTAGCGGGGAGAAAGGTTAAGGGAATCAGCCATAGTTTTAACCGTTGGCAGCCCGTTTTCCTTTAGTTGTCCGTCCTCAAAATAAGAGCTCAGCAGTTCATTGAATTTTGATATCGTTTTACCCGAAAGCTGGGTACGGTTTATAAACTGCCTTTTATAAAAGCGTTGCGAATATTTAAGTATGGAATCAATATGCGTTAAGATAATGTCCCGGCTATACTCGTCGGTAGTATTGTTGTACTCTGCCTGTATCCTGAAGAAAAGATCCCAGATTATCTGTTCTTCACGAGCGGAAAGATGCAATGCCTCATTAGCCTCATACTCAAAGAAGCCATATTTCTTTATTTCAGAATGCAGGCTGTGGCCATTAAGATAATCTTCGTGTATATAGATAATAAAACCGTTTTCTTCCAGTTCAATATTGTCCAGCTGTATAATCTGTCGGGGTTTAATAAATGATAACGAGCCATTATCATGATCATATTTTGTACGGCCATACAGTACCACTCCCGATTTCATTTTTTTGAACATTATTGCATAAAAATCGCTGGTAAACTCTTCCCTGATTAAAGAACAGGTATCTAAACCCTTACATTCTACTAAACTTAATAAAGGATTTTCGGGTGGCGGAAAACCGTTCTGTCGGTTAAATTCGCTCAGGCTTTTAAAATGTTTCATAACCTTTAAAGATAAACACCGGCACCCATTGCGGGTGCTAGTGTAAAGTTAGTAAAAAACAATGTGAAATTATTTTCCGTGAGCTGCAGATGCAACAGCATCCCACTCTTCCCATTCGTTAATACGCTGTTCATAGGTTTGTTTTGCCCATGGCAGCGCTACTTTGCCTAAAAACAGTCGAAGCGGTGGTGTTTGTGCGTCTACCAGTTTAAGTATTGCAGGTGTAGTAGCTTCCGGGATACCAAAAATATCGGTGTCGCTCATGTCTTCGTTAAATGCGGCTCTTACCTGGTCGTAAGCAGGTATTGTTTCTGATTGTTTAGCAGAGGTACCAGCCCATTCGGTAGCAAAACCATTTGGTTCTACTAATGTGATGTTGATTCCGAAATCTTTTACTTCGGCAGCTAAGGTTTCGCTAAGGCCTTCCACGGCAAATTTAGAAGCGTTGTAAATGCCTAAGTTAGGAAGGGTAGTAATACCAAGTACACTTGATACCTGAATGATGTGTCCGTGTCCCTGTGCTCTCATAACAGGAAGTGCTGCCTGAGTAACCCAAAGTAGTCCGAATACGTTGGTTTCAATCTGTTGGCGTGCATCTTCCTCGCTGGTTTCCTCAATAGTTCCAAACAATCCGTATCCGGCATTATTAATCACTACGTCTATTGTGCCAAAATGTTCTTTAGCCTGGTTTATTGCTGCAAAACTTTGTTCGCGGTTGTTTACGTCAAGTTGAAGTGTTAGCACAGCATCACCGTATTTTTCTTTCAGTCCGTTAAGCGATTGTGTATTTCTTGCTGTGGCAACCACTTTGTCACCACGGTTTAAAAAGGCCTCTGCCCAAAGGCGTCCAAATCCTCTTGAAGCACCTGTTATAAAAATTGTTTTGCTCATTGTTGTATCATTTAATATTGATGATACAAAGTTATGTAGGGCACCTACCTTAGGACTTATACAAAAGTGGGGGAGTATGATACATTTTGACGAGTATTAGATTGTTTGAATATTAGGTAGATATGCTTCAATATTTTTGGTTATTATATTCAAGTTTGTCAAATAGGAGTTAATGGCATTAAAATGCTTTTCTGTGACTTCTTCCATGTCACGATGTGCTGCAATCACTTGGTTTGCGATTTCATTCACTTCTATTGCGTTATAATCTTCAGGCATATGTTCATATGAAATTTTCGCCAATGGGATAATAAATTTTTTTGTTAATTCTTCACGTGATATAAGACTTCCGCCTGACATTATTTCTTCATCAGCTAAGGTTTTATTTATCAGAGATGTGTAGGATTTCATAAAATTATCATCGTCATTAAAGCTCCATTTTTTTATTCCCTGTTCAATTTTGACGTCTATATTTCTCTTATTGCATAACTCAAAATATTTTGTGTGTAAAAGCATTCTATATAGATAAAATTTTGATTCATGATAATTATATTTTTTAATATATGTTCTTAATTCATCTCTTAGAGATTTTCTAAAGTCATAAAGAGTGTAAAGATTTGTTAGTAATCGATTTGTTTTTTGGATAGATTCTGAGTTTTGAAGACCTTCTTTTTTGTATAAAAATTTCACATCAATAAATTGTAGAAAATCTACTTGTATATCAGGGTGAAACTTTAATGAGAAATTCTTTTGTTCAACATATTCTTCTAAATCCTTTATTTGAGATTTTATAGCTACATTTAGTTCGATTAAGCTATTTTCAAATAGATCTACTTCAGAATTAAGTAAGTCAAGGTTGTCCTTTTCCTTGTCTTTTTTTTCCTTTTTGTATATCCTTTCTGCTAAATAAAAAGCTAACAATATACTTGCGGCACTAACAATTATGTTGATGATTAAGGAAAACCAGTCGAACCAATTAGGAGAAGATTCATTAAACTCACCAAATTGAATGTTGAAAAAAGAATTCATAATAAAGAATATTAATACGTATATTATAAACTTAATAAAAATCTTAATAATAAAAACAAAAAAACCGCCAGGGTTTCCCAAGGCGGTTTTTGTTTGTTACTCTTTGATAGCGTTTCCTTTGCTGTCAAAAAATCTGTATTCTAAATACGTGTAAGCGTCACGCGGTATAATTTTCACCCATTTTTTATGTTCAAAAAACCATTTTGAACGTATTGATGGAAAACCTTTAGTAAGGTATGCAGCCACAAAAGGGTGTGCATTAAGCACTATCTTCTTGTGGTTTCTTATAATTCTTTCTAGGTCGGCCGTAATTCGGTCTATTACCAGTATAGGAGCTTCAATTTCTCCATTAACCCTGTTAGGGTCTTCTTCTCTGGTTTTAATGTTTACCTCTGGCCTGACGCGCTGTCTGGTAATTTGGATAAGTCCAAATTTACTAGGAGGCAGGATCTTGTGTTTCGCTTTATCGTCGCTCATTTCCTCTTTCAAAAAGTCGTAGAGGGTCTTTCGGTTCTCAGGGTTAGACATGTCTATAAAATCGACAACAATAATTCCACCCATATCCCTTAGCCTTAGTTGTCTTGCAATTTCTGCAGCAGCAATAAGGTTTACTTCAAGGGCTGTATCTTCCTGGCTTTGTGCCTTATTAGAACGGTTCCCGCTGTTAACGTCTATAACGTGAAGAGCTTCTGTGTGTTCTATAATAAGGTAGGCTCCCTTACTCATGGATACCGTTTTCCCGAAAGAGGTTTTAATCTGCCTTTCTATATTGTATTTCTCAAATAGGGGCAGTTCCTTAGACTGGTACAGCTTAACGATGTTAGCTTTTTGAGGGGCTATCTCCTGCAGATAGTCCTTTGTTTGGTAATACAAATCCTCATCATCCACATGAATACCGGTAAAGGTATCATTAAAAATATCCCTTAGCATTGATGAAACTTTATTTACTTCACCTAATACTTTAGAGGGATGATGGGCAGATGGGATGCGCTTGCACATGGCTGACCATTTATCGATCAGGTTTTGCAAGTCTTTATCCAGTTCGGCTACTTTTTTGCCTTCTGCTACTGTTCTCACAATAACACCAAAACCTTTTGGCCTGATAGACTGAACCAAACGTTTTAGTCTTTCTTTTTCATCTTTGGAATCAATTTTTTGAGAAATTGAGATCCTGTCAGAAAAAGGTACTAAAACAACATATCTTCCGGCCAGTGAAAGCTCTGAGCTTATTCTTGGGCCTTTTGTAGATATGGGCTCTTTTACTACCTGTACAAGAACCGACTGGTTGGCGCTCAAAACATCGGTAATGGCTCCGTCTTTGTCGATTTCTTTTTCAAAAGGAAAGTTTTTCAGGGAGAAATCTTTTATTTTACCTGCGCTTACAAGTTTTATGAATTTCAACAGGGAGGGCAAATTAGGCCCCAGGTCATGATAATGCAAAAAGGCATCTTTTTCAAAGCCTACGTTTACAAATGCGGCGTTAAGGCCGGCAACAGGTTTTCTTATTTTGGCTATAAATATATCGCCAACAGAAAACTTGTTTTTATCTTCCTGTTCCTTGTGTAATTCAATTAGTTTTCCATCTTTTAATAAGGCAAAATCTACGGCATCAGAACTGGATCGGATAATTAATTCCTTGTTCACACTGTACATTTTTATCCGCACATGGCAAAAATTTCAGGTTTTAGCTTTCAGGTTATATAACTTGAAGTTTGAAACATCGAAACCATTGCTCTATACAGATGGATTAAACAATAAATTTACAGGTATTGTGTACCCGGCGGTTTTTACAGACAATAATTTGCAGAAATAGTGTTTTTAATTGAGCCTTACAGGCTAGAGTGTTATTTCTTAGAGTCTTACAAAAACCTTTTTCAATGAACTTAAATCTTAAAAAAGAAAAAGTAGTATTAAACTACTTTTTCTTTTTGTGACGGTTAGCTCTCGCTCTCTTCTTACGTTTGTGAGTCGCTACCTTATGTCTTTTTCTTTTTTTACCACTTGGCATAGTGTTAAGGTTTTGTGATTAATAATTAGTTTACTTTGACTTCAGTATTTGTTTTTACTCCGTCAATGAATATTTTCGCAGGTTTAAATGCCGGAATGTTGTGTGCAGGAATTTTAATGGTAGTGTTTTTAGAAATGTTTCTACCAGTTTTCTCGGCACGGGTTTTAATAATAAAGCTACCAAAACCTCTTAGGTATACGTTATCACCCGTTTCTAAAGAGTTTTTTACTTCTTCCATAAAAGACTCAACTGTTGCCTGTACATCTCCTTTTTCTAGACCCAGTTTTTCCGAGATTTTCGCTACGATGTCTGCTTTCGTCATTTTTATTCTTATTTATAAGTATTTAAATATTTCTCTTGTGCATTTTTTTGAGTTTGCAAATATATGAATTAAAAAAACAATTATTCAACGTTAATGCATTAAAATTTAATAACATAAACTTTTACTTTTGTTGTCTAATAAGTAATGATGGTTTTTTATAAGTCTTTAATTCAGTGGTATTTACATAATAAAAGAGATTTGCCATGGCGAAAAACTCACAATCCGTATTTTATATGGCTGTCAGAAATTATGCTTCAGCAAACACGGGTTGCACAGGGGTTACCCTACTTTTTGAGCTTTCAGGAAGCTTTCCCTACCGTGTTTGACCTTGCCGATGCCCCTGAGGAAAAGGTGCTTAAGCTATGGCAGGGGTTGGGTTATTATTCCCGTGCACGCAACCTCCATGCTACCGCTAAACACGTGGCTTATAACTTAAACGGTAAGTTTCCTTCAAGCTATAAGGAGCTATTAAAACTAAAAGGAGTAGGCGATTATACTGCTGCTGCCATAGCTTCCATATCCTATAATGAACCTGTGCCCGTGGTAGACGGTAATGTGTACAGAGTATTGTCGCGCTATTTTGGTATTGAAACCGATATATCGTCTTCTGCTGCAAAGGCAGAGTTCAAAGAGCTGGCAGGTTCGCAATTACCAAAAGATAATGCTGCCGAATTCAATCAGGCAATGATGGAGTTTGGGGCTTTACAATGTGTTCCTAAAAGTCCTGATTGTGTAAACTGTATTTTTAATGTAAACTGTGTGGCTTATACTACCGGTAGGGTAGACAGCCTGCCTGTAAAACTTAAAAAAACAAAAGTGACCAACAGGTACTTTAATTATATGGTGGTTAAAGATGCATTAGGAAATACCATTGTGCAAAAACGAACAGCAAAAGGTATTTGGCATAATCTGTATGAGTTTCCGCTTTTGGAGACTGTAACGCCGGTGCCTGATAAGGAAGTTGTAAAACTTATTGAACAGTTTCCCGGTTTTGAATTTGAGGTAAAAAGCGTACATGCTATAATGCCCGAAGTTGTGCATAAGCTTTCACATCAGCACCTGCACATCCGTTTTTGGGAGGTGGTTACTAAAGATATTGTGGTTAATGGGCAGTCTTATAATAAGGTTAAGGCTTATCCGTATCCTATAGTGATCCATAATTTTATGGAGAAGCATTGGGAGTAACAATTAAATTTAGTATTTTTGAGTAAACACAGTAAAAGCCATGAACGGAACGTTAAATAAAGTAATGCTTATAGGACACTTGGGAGATGATGTAAAACTGCACTATTTTGAAGGAGGCAACTGCATTGGAAGGTTTCCTTTAGCGACCAATGAAGTGTATATTAATAAGCAGACTAACGAAAAGATAACTTCTACCGAATGGCACAACCTTGTGGTGAGGAACAAAGCTGCAGAAATTTGTGAAAAATACCTTACCAAAGGAGATAAGATTTATATAGAAGGCCGTATTAAGTCGCGCCAATGGCAGGCTGAAGACGGTACTACTAAATATACAACGGAAATTCAGGTTACCGAATTTACTTTCCTTACTACTAAAAAGGATATTGACGGTAGCGGTAGCACCACAGCACCTGCAAAGCAGCAAAACTATGGTAGTGCTGCCAGCGAACCAGCCAAAACACCGGATGCCGAACCACATAATGTACCTGCGCCGGATGATGACCTTCCGTTCTAATTGTTTAACTAATTTGTATAGCTTTGGATCCTGACCCCTCGAGTTACACGCTGTTAGATTATAACCTTATTATAGGTTTCGCAGGGATATTACTCCTATTAATCTGTTCTGCATACATTTCGGGAACAGAGGTAGCTATTTTCTCGCTTACTCCCAATGATCTTGATAAGATAAACGAAGAGAACCCTAAAAAAGGTAAGCTCATTAGTACACTATTGCAAAAGCCTAAAAAACTACTGGCTACGATAGTAATTACAAATAACATGTTTAACCTTGCCGTTATCATCCTTTTTTTCAGGCTGTCGGGCAATCTGTTTGCTAATGTTATTTCGCCGTTTCTAAGATTCGGACTCGAAATACTACTGGTTACCTTTTTTATATTATTGTTTGGAGAGGTGCTGCCTAAGCTGTATGCCTCTAGAAACAGCATCCGTTTTTCCAAAAGGATAGCTTTTCCGCTATATGTACTAAATATACTACTGTCGCCTTTAAGTGTGCCTATGCGTGAGGTTACACTGGCTCTAAACAAACGATTTGGTAATAAGAAGTCGAACTTTTCTGTAGACCAGCTTTCGCAGGCACTTGAACTTACCGATTATGGTGATGCTACCCAGGAAGAACAGAAGATACTGGAAGGGATAGTATCTTTTGGTAATACCGATGTTAAGCAGGTTATGTGTCCGCGTATCGATATTTTTGCTCTGGAAATTGAGGAAACCTTTCAGGAGATATTCCCTAAAATCCTTGATAAAGGGTTTTCCAGGATACCTGTGTATCGTGACAATATAGACCAGATTGAAGGGGTGTTGTTTATTAAAGACCTTATACCTCATATTGATAAGGAAGAATTTAACTGGCAGGAAATAATTAGGCCTCCGTTTTTTGTACCCGAAAATAAAAAGCTGGACAACCTGCTAAAGGAGTTTCAAACCATGAAAAACCACCTTGCTATCGTAGTAGATGAGTATGGAGGTACATCGGGGTTAATATCGCTGGAGGATATACTGGAGGAGATAGTAGGGGATATAAGCGATGAGTTTGACGACGAAGATATAATTTACTCTAAAATAGACGATAAAAACTACCTTTTTGACGGTAAAATAAGCCTTAAGGACTTTTACAGGGTTACCGATGTTGAGGAAGAGGAGTTTGAGGAAGCAAAGGGTGAAGCCGAAACACTTGGCGGCTTTATTTTAGAGATATCAGGAAATTTTCCTAAAAAAGGACAAAAAATTACTTTTAATGACAATATCTTTACCGTCGAATCTGTTGATAAGAGAAGGATAAAACAAATAAAGGTTACTTTACTATAAATGGACGCTATTAAAAGATTTTTTGGTTTTGGTATAATGGTTTCAATAGCTGCTTTTTCGGCAAGCTGCGGAGGCGATACAGTGCCTAAACCTGAGGCTTACCTGAGGCTGGATTACAACGAGGCCAACTATATGCTTTATAATAAGGATTGTGCTTTTGATTTTGCAGTAAACGATAGAGTTGTTGTTGAAGATAAGGGCAATTGCAACCTTACTCTCAGATACCCTAACATGAAGGCAAGTGTTTACCTTACTTACAAGCCTGTTAACGGTAATATTGAAAAATTGCTTAGGGATGCACAAAAACTGACTTATGAGCACGTTATTAAGGCTGATGGTATACAGGAACAGCCGTTTGCTATTCCCGAAAAGAAACTTTACGGAATGTTTTATCAGGTAGGAGGTGATGCGGCAACTAATGCTCAGTTTTATGTAACCGACAGTACGAATCATTTTGTTACGGGGTCTTTATATTTTTATGTAAAGCCTAATTACGACTCCCTTATGCCGGCAGCAAGTTATGTGAAAAACGATATGCGAACCCTTATGGAAAGCATACGATGGAAATAAAAAAAGGCAGCTATTAACTGCCTTTTTTGTTTATATGTTTTAAGAATTACATAGTTGTAGGTTTCTTAGTTTCAGAAGAGCATTTTTTAGCTCCGCCACAGCATGAGCTTCCTTCTTTTTTCTCTCCTGACGAACAAGATTTATCGTTTTTCTTGTCGGCTGCTTTTTTAGTTTTTTCTTTCTCCTGATCTACACCATAGTAAGCTTTGTCAGCCGAAGAGTGCACATCTGATACTTTGTAAGCGCCATTTGTATTTGGAATGTTTTCTACAGTAGAAACAAGTGTTTCAGGAGTTTGTTTTTCAGCGTCATAAGAAATTGTAGCTGTTTTGTTGTCAAAATCAACATTAGCATCCTCAACGCCTTCAAGAGCAGCAAGTTTACGTTCTATCATGGCTGCACATCCATCAGGACATACCATACCATCGATTTTAAAAGAAGTTGTTTCTACATTAGCAGCTGCTGTAGCATCTGTCATTGTAGTATCTGCAGATCCTTCAGGAGTCTCCATGTTTTCTTTCTTGTCATTACAGCTAACAAATAAAGCTGCTGTAAGTGCGAAGAATGCAATTTTTTTAATACTGTTCATAATATATAATATTGTGTAGTTAATAAACTCTGTTAAAAGAGTTTACAAAAATATGAAAAAACTGTTGTCAGGCAGTTTTAAATAGCGGAATTTTGGGCAAAATAATTTAAAAATATGCAGTCAAAAAACTTAAAATGGTATCTTTTAATAGTGTTAGCCTGTATTTGGGGCAGTTCTTTTATATTGATGAAGAGAGGTCTGGAAGGGCTTACGGCTTTCCAGATGGGTTCGCTGCGTATTATATTCTGTGCACTTTTCCTGTTAATAGTAGGTTTTAAAAGTCTTAAAACCATTCCGTTAGGTAAGTGGAAGTACATAGCTGCAACAGCATTAACAGGTACTTTTTTGCCTGTATACCTGTTTTCTATAGCACAAACGGAAATAAACAGTTCGGTTAGTGCCATCTTAAATTCTTTGGTGCCGCTTAATACGCTTGTTATCGGGGCGCTTGTGTTTGGGCTTCAGTTCCAGAGGAGGCAGTATTTTGGGGTGGTTATAGGTTTAATAGGAAGTATACTTTTAGTGTATAATGGTGCTGCAGACAATCCTGGACAAAACTATTATTTTGCTTTGTTTGTGGTGTTGGCTACCATTTGCTATGCTACAAACGTAAACCTGATAAAAAAATACCTTTCAGATCTTACTCCGCTAAGTATAACAGTAGGTAATTTTGTTGTAATGCTTGTGCCTGCCCTTATTATCCTATTTTGTTCAGGGTTTAGTGGTGTAATGATAAAGCCCGAGGCTCAAACCGCAATGATGTATATAGCCATACTGGGTATATTAGGTACCGGTATAGCAAATATTGTTTTCTTCAGGCTTATACAAATGTCGTCTCCTGTATTTGCATCTTCGGTTACTTATTTAATACCTATAGTAGCCTGTATTTGGGGCTTGTTGGATAATGAATCGCTTAGCTTAGCTCAGGGATTCGGAGCTTTGGTAATTTTAATAGGGGTTTATTTCTCTGCAAGGAAATAACAAATAAAACACATAAAAAAGGCTGCCAATCGGCAGCCTTTTTAGTATATAAAATCTTTAATGATTATTGGAAATCAGCATCGCTAACACCTTCGTTGATTTTAGCCTCAGAAACTGTTAACTCAATATCGATACCTACATTCATTGTAAGTTTGTAAGGAATCTTAACACCTTTTACATCTTTATAATCGCTGTAGTATGTAGTTTGTGTCATTTTCTGACCCATTTGCTCCATTTCTTTAGCTTCAGCAATTTTTAAACCTGTTTTTGTGTCAAAGTATAAAGTTGTATCGTCGTTTTTAACAGCATATGCATCAGTACCGTTAATAGTTTCGATACCTGTTAGGGTAACATTAGCATTGTTTACAAGGTTAAGCTCATCAAAAGGAACTGCACCTTTTCTCATTTCCTCCAGTTTTTCACCTTCAACAGCCATTTTCTGGCCTTGTTGTACCATGTAACCTTCTTTGTTGTTAACTACCTGTTTCATCATGCTCATGCCCATAGCAGTCATTTCTACAAACATTTTGTGGTCTGCAGTAGTTTTTACAGTAAGCTCAAGCGGAGTACCCTGTACTACACCGGAAGCTTTAGTGTAAAGTGTTTTTACACCTTTAACAGCTTTCTCACCACCAATAGCGTTAATGTAACCTTCTAAAACTGTTTTAGCTGTTACACCTGCTGGAACTGGTTTGTTAAGAACCGGTTTTTGTGTAGGGTTACCATACTTATCAAAATAGTTGATAGGAAGGTTTCTACTTTCAAGGCCCGGTAATACGTCTGCAGCTTTACCTACAATTACGATTCTTGCATTATCAGCCTTAAAGAATTTTTGAGCTGCATTTCTGATATCTTCAGGAGTTACTGCATTAATGTTCTTAATATAGTTCTCATAGAAATCGTCAGGAAGGTTTTGTGTTTCTGTTCTTAAAGCGTAGCTGGCAACAGTAGATGGTTTTTCAATCTGCATTACAAAGTTACCAATGTATTTAGCCTTAGCATTTTTAAGATCTTCTTCACTAACAAGGTCAGTTCTTATTCTCTTCATTTCGTTAAGAATCTCAACGATAGAGCTGTCAGTTACTGTGTTTCTTACAGAAGCTGTAGCACGGAAAGAAGATACACGTTTGTTAGCACCAAGTGAAGAGTATGAACCGTAAGTCCATCCGTGAGCCTCACGAAGGTTAAGGAATAGACGGCCTTCTCCACCACCACCAAGGATTTGGTTAGCAAGGATAGCAGCAAAGTATTCTTTGTCTGTCATCTTAAGATTAGAAACGTTTACAACTGAAATTTCAGACTGTACTGCGTTTGGCATATCAACAAAGTCGATTTGCGTGTACTGTACATCTTTAGGGTCAGTGTAAGTAATGTTTGGAGCTGTCCCAGCTGTCCAGTTTTCAAATAACTTCTTAACCTGTTTTTTAACGTCTTTTACTTTAACGTCACCAACAATTACAAGGTAGGCGTTACCCGGAACAAAGTATGTGTTGTAGTTTTCTACAACATCGTTTAATGTAACGTTGTTTAATGTTTCTTCGCTAACATACTCACCTGCAGGGTGGTTTTTACCGTAGATTAAAAGATCTGTAACTCTTGACGATACTGCAGAAACGCTTTTCTCGTCAGACTTAAGTCCTTCAATCATTTTAGCTTTTTGCTTATCAAACTCTTCCTGAGTAAATACAGGGTTAAGAGCACCGTCTGCCATTAACTCAAGAATTCTGTTAGAGTATTTAGAAAGTCCGCTTCCGGCAGCACCGCTGGCCCAGAAGTTAATGTTAGCACCTAAAAAGTCAATCTCTTCGTTAAATGCTTCTTTAGACATTTTTTTAGTACCGCTACCTATTACAGCACTTAGTAGGTCTGAAACACCTTTTTTGCTTCCTTCAGCATATGGAGCGTTGTCCATAGTAAGAGTGTAAGATACTCTGGGTAGTTTGTGGTTTTCCACAACTAGTACAGTTAAACCGTTTTTAAGTTTAAATGTTTCCGGCTTACCTACGTTTACAGTAGGCGACGGGCCCGCCTGGGGCATTGGTCTGTCTTGTGCCTGCATGGTAACTGTTAAAAACAAGCTGGCTAATATATATATTACTTTTTTCATGATGTTTTGTATGCTTAGTTTTGTGCTTTGTCTTTAGCTGGTACGTAATCAAGAATTAATCTTTGGTTAGGGTTTAGGTATTTTTTAGCCACATCCCTAATTTCTTCCCTTGTAATGCTTTGGTAAATACCGTTTTCAGTATTTATAAGGTTAACATCACCATAAAGCAGGTAGTAAGTAGCAAGGTTTTCTGCAACACCTTCAACGCTTGCATTGCTGTTTACATACTGGCTTTCAAACTGGTTTTTAAGCTTTTGCATTTCTTTTTCAGAAATAAGTTCAGTTTGTAGTTTTACGATTTCTTTATCAGCTTCAGCGATAAGTTCTTCCGATGTGTGGCCCTGCATTGGGATACCATATATAATATATGCACCGTAATCTTCCTGACTGTAGTTGAAAGCACCCATTTGAAGTGCCATTTTCTCCTCGTCTACAATTCTCTTGTACATTCTTGAACTTTTACCACCGCTAAGGATAGCAGAGATCATATCAAGTACTCTTGCTTCTCTTGTTTTCATAGAAGGAGTTCTGTATGCAGCAATTGCCATTGGCAGCTGGATATTAGGATCTTCGTATGTAGCGTGGATAGTTTTTGTGATAGGAGCTTCCTCAAAGTGCTGACGTGTAATAGGTGTACTTTTAGGTATAGGACTAAAGTATTTGTTTACCCACTCTTTAGTTTGAGCGATATCTAAATCACCGGCAATTACTAATACAGCATTGTTAGGGATATAGAATTTTTTGTTGAAAGCCTGGAACTCCTCTAGGGTAGCTGCATCCAGGTGGTCCATAGAACCGATAGTGGCCCAACGGTACGGGTGTACTGTGAAAAGGTTTCTTTTAACCTCTGCAAGAAGGTTACCATAAGGCTGGTTGTCTACACGTAGCCTTTTTTCCTCTTTTACTACTTCATTTTGAGTATCAACACCAATTTGGTTAATAACCGGGTGCATTAACCTTTCAGATTCCATCCAAATGGCAAGCTCAAGGTTGTTAGAAGGGAATACCTCATAGTAGTAAGTTCTGTCGTCAGAAGTATTGGCGTTATTGTTACCACCGTTTGCAGTAACTATTTTAAACCACTCTCCACGTGCAATATTTTCTGTACCTTCAAATAAAAGGTGCTCAAAGAAATGTGCAAATCCTGTTCTCTCAGGGTTCTCATCTTTAGAACCTACGTGATACATAACCGATGTAACGATAACAGGAGCCGATTTGTCCTGATGTAATATTACATGCAGACCATTATCCAGATCGTATTCCTCAAATGCTACTTTTTGGGCTGAAGCTACTCCGCCAAGCATCAGAAGTGAACCCAAAGCCATTAAAGATTTTTTCATAAAAATTAATAATTATTTTGATTTTGATAATTGGTACGCAATTTCGGTATTTTGTTACAATAAATTTTTATTTTTTTTCATTATTGATAATTAAGGGGTTAGCAGAGCGTATTTTTTACCATAACATGTTGTGTGATAAATATTAAGTCGTATATTTGCAAACTCAAAAAATTAATTAAACCATATTGTTATGTACGCAATCGTAGAGATAGCAGGGCAGCAATTTAAAGTTAGCAAAGACCAAAAGGTTTATGTTCACCGTCTTGAAGGTAAAGAAGGAGATGCAATTTCATTTGCAAAAGTTCTTTTACTTGATGACAACGGAACAGTAACCCTTGGCGCCCCGGCTATAGAAGGTGCTTCAGTTGAAGCCAAAGTGTTACAACACTTAAAAGGAGACAAAGTAATCGTTTTCAAAAAGAAAAGAAGAAAAGGTTACAAAGTGAAAAACGGTCACCGTCAATCTTTAACTCAAATTGTAATTTCTGGAATTACAGCTGGAGGTACTAAGAAGAAAGCGACTAAAAAAGCGGAAGCTACAGAAGAATAATTAACAATTAAAACCAAAACATCATGGCTCACAAGAAAGGTGTCGGTAGTTCGAAGAATGGTAGAGAATCAGAATCGAAACGTTTAGGCGTTAAGATATTTGGTGGCCAAGCTGCTATTGCTGGTAACATTATCGTAAGACAGAGAGGTTCTAAACACAACCCGGGTGAAAACGTTTACATGGGTAAAGATCATACTTTACATGCAAAAGTTGCTGGTGTTGTTAAGTTCCAAAAGAAAGCTAACAACAAATCTTTTGTTTCGATAGTTCCATTTGAAGCTTAAGAATTTGAAACAATACAAAAACCCACTCAATTGAGTGGGTTTTCTGTTTTTATACCATTTGGTTAATTAGTTTGTCCCATTTTCTGGCAATCATTAACTCATCTGCAAGCTGCATAGAAACATCAGCACTATAGAACTCTAAAAGTATGGCAGGTTCACTTTTAGTTTGAGGGAACAATGCCAGTTCCAGCTTTTCTATGCGCTCTGCCTTGTCCATACCGTCCAGCGGTAATACATTGCAGGCTCTTATTTCCTCAAGATCTACTTTTTTAATGTAATGCTCCTTATGGTTTCCTTTAAGGAAAAATAAAGTCTTATTGTCTTTATCTATACCTATTGCGGCATTAAGCCATATATCATGATAGCCTATTTTACACGACTCGTTTTCGGCAAAATCATAAAGTGCTTTTAGCGTTAGCTTATCTTTTTTCTTTCTGTTGTTACTTACTATTACTATTGGTATAATGCATACTAATACAAGGATGCCTCCTATTATTGTTGTTCCTAATTCCATTTTAAATTGTGTTTAATATATACATGTAGTTTGTGGCCTGGCAATAATTATTGCAAGCCTCCAGAATGTGCTAATACTATAGCATTTAAACGGAAAGGAATTTACCAGAAGTAATGAAAGGGGTAGATGATATCCGTTGTGTTGAAACGGATAAAGAAATTACCTGATTTAAGTATGTACTGTGCAAAAGTACTTGGTATAAAGCAGTCAATACCATACTCGTGAGTAATGCCGTAAACCGGATTACTGATTTTATTAGCGGCGGTTTCGGTAAACTTAGATTCGGAAACAGTATGAAGCGACGATTTGTACTCGCTTTTAATAAGATAAACCTCTTTAGACGATTTTAACGTGTTAGGTTTAAAATCAGGCATGTAGCAGCCAGTCACACCCGCGGCAAGCAGGTATAAGGCGGCAATTAATGCTAAACTGATTTTTTTAACCGTTTCTTTCACGGTGCAAAGATATTTTAAATTTGTGTAACCGACTATTATTTAGTGTTTTAAAATTTTAAGGAAGTCTTCGCGGTAAATTTCGCGTGCACCTAGAGTGGCTAAGTGGTCGTTGTAAACCTGACAGTCCAATAGGCGGTAGCCTGCAATTTCCAGCTGTTTTACCAGGGCTATAAAAGCTATCTTGCTGGCATTTGAAGCTTTAGAGAACATGCTTTCCCCGCAAAATATATGTCCCAGGTCTACACCATATAATCCCCCTACCAATTCATTATCCTGCCAAACTTCAACCGACTTTGCCTTGCCCAAATCATTAAGCCTGCAATAGGCCTCAATCATATCAGGTGTAATCCATGTTCCCGGCTGTCCGTCACGTTTAATGTTTCGGCAATTGGTTATCACTTCCCTAAAAGCGGTATTAAAGGTCACTTTAAAAATCCCGCGGTTAATAATGTTTCTCATACTTTTGGAAACCTTCAATTCGTTGGGAAAAAGTACCATTCTCTCAGGAGGAGACCACCATAAAATAGGCTCGTCGTCTTCAAACCACGGGAATATGCCGTTATGATAGGCAAGCATAAGCCTTTCGGGAGACAGGTCGCCGCCAATAGCCACAATGCCTTCGGGAGAGGCCTGTACAGCAGGAGGGAAGTATAAATCTCGGGAAAGGAAATACATATATTAATGCACTTATTATGAATGTTCAAATTTAAGCATTTGAACGGAGAGGTAAAAGCATTAAAGCTATGACTTAATAATATGTATACCTAAGCACTTAATAATGGAGCCGGTTCCTTTTCAAGTTGTTTTATAAAGTAGGATGGCTTAATGCCCGTTTGAGAAAAGAAAGCATCTGAAAAACTGCGCGGATTACTAAAGCCAAGTTCTTCTGCCAGTGCTTTTATGGTATAACGACGGTGAACCGAGCTGTTTTTTAACAGGGTTACGGCATGGTTTACCCTTAACTCATTTAAATAGGAATTAAAGTTTTTCCCTTTGTAATGATTAATAACCTTTGAAAGGTAAGAGGTATTGGTATTCAGGTCTTCTGCAAGAGCCGACTGGTTAATTCCTGCATTAAGAAACCCTTCCCTGTTTTCAAAGGCTTCGAGTCCGTTAAGTATTTTTACTATAATATCCTGATTGATGTCTAAATCATCTGTAGCTTCTTCAGTAACCTCAACAACTTCCTCTGGTTTAGTCTCTTTATTCTCTGTTTTAGCTATCAGTTCCTCATACTTGAGCTTGTAAACCTTTTGCTTTTTGTAGTTTCTGATAAGGAGTAAGCTTATTACCAGAATGACCAAACCACCAAAGCAATATACCGTATAGCTTATTATGGTATTTCGTTTAAGTGTTTTTTCAAGATTGTCTTTTGAAGCTATAAGGGCTGCGGTATCATACTCCTTGTAGATCGTAGATACCAGGTCTTTATAGTTTTTTTCCAGAATCTTATCGGCTTCGAGTAGTCGGTTGGTATATAAAAGCTGATTTTCAAGGTCTCCTTTTTCTTTGTAATAATTAATAAAGATCTCATAGGTTTCCCTTAAATCCAGGTTGGCATAATCATGCTCCTGTAAAATTGAATCTACTTTTTGCAGATAGGCAATGCCTTTTTCGTCGTTGTTGAGCTTTAAATAATCTTTGCCTAAATAAAAGTAATTGACTGCTACATTTACAAAATCTTCATTCCTGATTATTTCGGGTAACGAGGCTGAAAGAAGTTTAATAGATTTTTGGTAATTGTTTTTTTGGTATTGATTGATTCCTTCAGACTGAATAAAGTATGTATGTATCAGGCTGAGATCTTCCTCCTCGCTTTCCTTTATGCCTAATTCATTTATCTGAGAGCATACATCGTAGTTTTTTAATCTGAAATTACTGCGGCCCATAGAGCAAAGGGAGTGTAAATAACCTAACCTGTTATTATATCCTTCTTGCTGGCCATAAAAATTTTTACATTCTGTAAATAAATCCAAAGCTTCCTGATGATGGCCTAGGTATGATTTCATATTAGCAATACCGTATTTGATTTTGTATTGCGTATAAATGTCATTTTTTTCGGTAATATACTTATCTGCAATTAAATAACTACTTAATGATTTGTTGTAGTTTTTAAACCTGAAATATATAATAGCCTTATCAATATAAGATTTACCAATTAACACATCATCATTAAGTGATTGTGCAATTGTAAGTATGCTGTCAGAATATTTAAGTGCTTCTTCTTCGGGAAACTCTTTTAGAGTTTTTCGATATCCTACTATCAGGCGGTCTTTATTATTTTCTCTTTTGGCTTTTTCTATATAAGTGTTTAAGTAAACAAACAATTTAATGCTGTCATTTTTATATCTGTCAATTTCAGTAATAAGTTCCTCATAGGTCTTATTGGAAATCGAATCAGGTATCTGAAAACTTTTTTGGGCAGTTGAACAAAAACTTACAAGAAAAAAAAACAGGGTTAAGTAAGGCGTTTTCATTTTTTATCTGCCGTTTATTCTTTAAACAAAGGTTTTTATAGCTGGGAAAGGATTTAAAATTGATGCAATTTGAGCAAAAATACAATTTTAAAGAAGAAAAAGTGTTAAAAATTATTCTTTGATTATCAGTTGTTTATATGATTTTGCACTGCGGATTTATAAATCTGCACAACAACCTTTTGCCTACTTTTTTTACCTCACATAGTTTTGCCCTGTATCGATAGAGTAAAAAGTTTACTGCCCGGGTGAGTAAACAAAGAAAACAAATCTTAAAAACGTGATTAAATGAAAAGATTTTCTTTGTTTATGGTGGTTATAACAACGTTCTTAACATCATGTAGCACAGACGACACTTTAGTAAGTGAAAATTCGAGTAAAACATTCAGACAAAAAACTGAAAGTAATTATAATGAAATTGCCTCTTTGGCATTCAATGAAATTACAGACGAGTACATTTTGAGGTATGGCACTTCAGAAAAACCTGTTGAAAGCATAACAGAGTATATACTTGAGATTGCAAAATCAAACGGAACATTTATGGTTTTGCAAGGCAGTGAAAGTATTAATTGTAATTCGGGAGAAATAAATGATATTGTAAACTACTCGAGACTTTATGTGGAGGATTTACCATTAAGTGGAGAGGCATTAAACAATATTATTACCCTGTTTGATAAGCTTGATCAAAGAGTTGAAGAACCTAAAAGGCTTATAGGAGATTTTTCGGTAGCGGTGACTGAAAATCCAAATATAAGTGAGGCTGAAAAAAATATAATGCTGATGGCATCAAACCTGGCATTAGACAATAACGAAAAAGGAATAGGAGACGGACACGATGACGATTGGGGTACGTCTAGAAGTGTAATGGCAGCGAGTGTTTCCGGCGGAATGGAAAGCCCTGCAAAGGCAGTAATGAATGCTGTTGTGGTGACAGCACTTACTAATTAGTTTTAGTTTTGGAGAACAATAATCACCACGTTTTTAAGAACCCCTGTCGCCACACCGATACACCTGCGGCAGGGGATTAAAACGGGGTAATAAAAATCGGTTATGTTCATAATAATGTTTTTAAGTTTCCTTACCTCACACCTTGTAACCTTAGGGTCGGGGACTTAAAAACTACTTATTGGGTTGTTTCAAAAGGAGAAGTGTCTTTTTTTGAACAAAAAGCCCCGAACATTGTTCGGGGCTTTCATTTTTTATTCTGTTTTTATTAGAAAGGAAGATCGTCGTGGTCTTCTTCTTTGTAATTTGTTGCCGGCTCAAAAGAGTCATAAGAGTTTGGCATAGGCTGTTGCGGCATTTGTTGTGAAGGCGCAGCAGGCTGTAGCTTTTCTATTCTCCATGCCTGGATAGAGTTAAAGTATTTGGTTTCTCCCTGAGGGTTTACCCACTCTCTTCCTCTAAGATTAATGGAAATCCTTACAGGTTCGCCTACCGTATAGCTGTTAACCAGGTCACATTTATCCTGAGTAAATTCAACCAGTATGTGTTGCGGGTACTGCTCATCTGTTGTAACTACCACTTCTCTTTTTCTAAATCCGTTGCTTCCAAAAGATTTAGTTTCATCAATCATCTTAATTCTTCCTGTAACTTCCATAATACTGTTTTGTTATTGTTGTTTTCAACCGGCAGTGCCGGGCAATTATCATTATTTTCTTGTTGCAAGCAGTACTTTCCATGCGGTAAGTACCTCATTATTGTCAAGGTGTTCCTTGGCTTTCAGGTATTTTTTTGTTTCATCGTCGGCACTTAAAACAGCTTTCGTTTCAAATGAGCCTTCTACAAAGGTATCAATTTCTTCTTCAGTAGGCAAAGTCTCAACGTTACCAAGTTTGCCCAGGTCATTACCGTCAAAAACAGAGCTTTCTTTCACAAAATCAGGAATGGCATCTACACCTATTCCAAGAGTTGTAAGTGGTTTTTCTACTTCAAAAAGACCTGCATTGGCACGGCTGTACCAGTTTCCGCCCATACGTGAAACAAGGTCAATCTTGTTTTGGTCTACCGCTCCGTTCTCATCAAGTATGTTTTCATCAACGTGCAGTTTTACCACTTCACATATAATAAGGTTTCCGGCACCACCTCCGTCACCTAAAGAGATAATATCTTTTACCCTGCACTCAAACTGAACAGGTGATTCCTTAACACGGAAAGGCTTAACAATATCTGACGGAAGCATGGTTAACCCCGATTTGGTAAACTCATTTACTCCCTCGCCATACTCAGTGCTTGATAACGATGCCTGCTGAACTATAGCATAGTTAACCACGTTAATAACAACCTCCCTGTTAAGCTCTGCATTAATAAGCGTATGCTTTATAGTATTGTCCCTTACCCTGCGTGAAGGTGAGAAAACCAGTATTGGCGGGTTAGCGCTAAATACATTAAAAAAACTGAACGGAGACAGGTTTGGGGTTCCGTCTTTGTCTATTGTGCTGGCAAAAGCTATGGGTCTTGGGCCTATGGCTCCCTGTAAATAACCCTGTAGCTTTGCTGTAGGTATTTCTTTTGGATCTATACTAAGCATTGCGAAAAATTGTATTTATGCAAAGATAAATTTTCCTGCGTACTTAACCCAGTTTGCCAAACCCGATTTAATAACAAAATAATAAACGTAGTTTTTGGTCGTTATCAAAACCCACACTTATGCCATATTTACTATCTTTAAGCCACAAATAGTTGTATATGCAGTTTTCTAATAACAGAAGCTTTACCAGAGGGTTTATTATTCTGGCCTCTTTCCTTATAGTTGTACTTATTGTATGGAATACCTATTATCTTTTTCAGGTTTTTAAGGATGAGGAAAGAAATAAAGTGGAGCTGTGGGCAATGGGAACAAAGGCTATTAACGATCCCGGTTTGCAGGATACAGGCCTTGAACTAACGCTGCGTGTTATAAGGAGTAATAATACTATTCCTGTATTTAAAACCGATAAGCTTGATAATATTCTTGATAACAATAATATATCTCCTGATATATTAAAAGATTCCGTTAAGCTTCACAATTACTTTGAAGATATTAAAAAGCAAAATGAGCCGATAAAAATCATGATATCGGATAGCGAATATCAGTATATATATTACGGTAATTCACCTTTGCTAGATCAGCTTAAATATTATCCGGTGGCACTAATACTTATTATAGTATTGTTTGGGGCTTTGGTATTTAACTTTTACAGGGCTACAAAAATTGCCACCCAAAATAAGCTTTGGGCAGGTATGGCTAAAGAGACAGCCCACCAAATTGGTACGCCACTTTCTTCGTTATTAGGGTGGATTGAGATCATGAAAGTTGATAATGTGGATGAAACTACTGTAACTGAGGTAGAGAAAGATGTAAACCGGCTGCAGACTATTGCCGATCGTTTTTCTAAAATAGGCTCTGAACCGGTATTAGAACCGGTTGATATAGTAGCTGAAACTGAAAAGTCTTTCGAGTATTTAAGGTCACGCACTTCAAATCAGGTGGAGTTTTTGTACAATGGGCCTGATTACCCTATACCCGTTATGCTTAACAAAGAGCTGCACAGCTGGACAGTGGAAAATTTGGTTAAAAATGCGGTAGATGCCATGAAAGGTAAAGGTTCGTTGAAGCTTATTATTCAGGATATAGACGGCATTGTAAAGATACAGGTTACCGATACAGGTAAGGGTATCCCTAAAAATCAGTATAAAAAGGTATTTGAGCCCGGTTTTACCACAAAAAAGAGAGGGTGGGGTCTGGGACTATCATTAACTAAACGTATTGTGGAAGAATACCACAAGGGACGAATCAAAGTAAAACACTCCGAGGTTGGTGTAGGTACTACCATGCAGGCGAGTTACCATAAAGCATAAAAAAAAGGCACTTTAAAGTGCCTTTTTTATTTTATAGGTTAGCGTTTATATCTTTTGCTAACGCTTCAAATTCTTCTTTTTCAAGTTTAACCTTGTTTATAAAGCGCATTTCATCCATTTCATTAAGCGGAATAAGGTGGACGTGTACATGAGGCACTTCAAGGCCTACTACGGCAACTCCCACGCGTTTGCACGGTACAGTTTTTTCAAGTGCTTTAGCCACTTTTCTCGAAAACTTCATAAGTTCAAGATAGTGGTCTTCCTCCATGTCAAAAATTTTGTTTATTTCCTGTTTTGGTATGCAAAGCGTATGCCCTTTAGCATTTGGGTTTACATCCAGAAAAGCCAGGAATTTGTCGTTTTCGGCTACTTTGTATGCCGGGATTTCGCCATTTACAATTTTAGTGAATATGGAAGCCATAGTAACTGGTTTTACAGGTTAGTCTCTTGTAATTTCAAGGATTTCAAAATTAAGTGTCCCGTTAGGTACTTTAATTTCTGCAATTTCTCCCACTGATTTTCCTAAAAGGCCTTTACCTATAGGTGATGTAACCGATATTTTTCCTGTTTTAAGGTCGGCTTCACTTTCTGCTACCAGTGTATATTTCATTTCCATGCCGTTAGCCTGGTTCTTAATTTTTACTGTAGAAAGTACAAGTGCTTTAGACAGGTCAAGTTGTGACTCGTCTATAAGGCGTGCATTAGCAAGGAGCTCTTCCATTTTGGCAATCTTCATTTCAAGAAGTCCCTGTGCCTCTTTTGCTGCATCATATTCTGCATTTTCAGATAAGTCTCCTTTATCGCGTGCTTCGGCAATAGCCTGAGAAGCTCTTGGTCTTTCTATGGCTTTAAGATGATCAAGCTCATCTCTTAACTTTTTTAGTCCTTCTGCTGTGTAGTAAGATACTGTACTCATAACTTCATCGTTTATATAAATAGAAAAAATCCCATCAGGACGGGATTTCTTTATCGCAAAGATACTGTTTTTTTTATTACGTCAATTTTTAAATTCGCGCTATAGTGTTTGTCAAAGTTAAATAAATTAAATTTGTTTCATAATTATACAGTAAAAATTTATCAAAATGAGAAAATATTTGTTACTGCTGTTTGCAGTTGTCTTTTTATCATCATGTAGTAACGACGATTATAATAATAGCAACAAGTACCTGCCTAATTATGGTTTTTCTATAAACATAGACATGAATCTTCCTCTATACACACCTTTAATATACACTGGTAACCCTGTATATATAGGTCAGGCCGGTATAGGTATAAGAGGGATTATTGTTATGAATACCGGAGCGGGATATGCGGCCTATGAGGCGAGCTGTCCTAATCAGGAATTGAGTTCGTGTTCTACTCTGGATCTTAACGGTATTAATGCCGTTTGCCCATGTGATGATGTGGAGTACAGTCTTTTTACCGGACTTGCCAATAATGCAGATGTGCAATACCCTTTAAAACCTTACAGGGTAGAAATAATAAGCGAGAATGTTATTAAGGTTTATAATTAATGCCTGTAATTAAAATAGAAACTTATATTAATGCTCCTATAGAAGTGGTGTTTGATCTTTCCCGGAGTATTGATCTGCATAAAATTTCTACGGCACATACCTTTGAAGAAGTTATAGCCGGAAAAACATCCGGACTCATAGAAATGGATGAGACGGTGACCTGGAGAGCAAAGCATTTTGGGGTCTTTCAGGAGCTGACATCAAAAATAACATCTTTAGCGAGGCCTTATCAGTTTACAGATGAAATGGCAAGCGGTGCTTTTAAAAGCTTTAGGCACGACCATTTGTTTGAAGAAAGAGATGGTGTTGTAATTGTTACTGATGTTTTTGATTACAAGAGTCCGTTTGGTGTACTGGGCAGGTTTGCAGATTTCCTTTTTCTTAAGTCTTATATGAAAAGACTGCTTGAAAAGCGAAATGAGATACTAAGAGAATTTGCGGAAGACGATATTAAGTATAAAAAAATCCTGCCCTTTTAAAGGGCAGGATTTTTAGCATTAGTAAAATTATATAAACTTAAAATTTTAAAGTCGCACCTACCAGGAAGTTAATCCCTGCCTGAGGATAGTAGCCCGCGCCTTCTACAGTTGTAATTGTTCCCGGTACAGAGAAGTCATCATCATAAGTGTAGAAATATCCGTTAGACTCGTATTTAACATCAAGTATGTTATTTACAAGTCCGCTAAGCATAATAGATTTAAATATCTTATTGGTTTTAAATTCATAAGAAACATTTAAGTCGTTTATAAAGTAGCTGTCCAGTTTAGAGAAATCAGAGTCAATGTTACCCATATACTGCTCTCCTACATATTTTGAAAGTAAGGTAATTTGAAGGTTTTTAACCGGTAATCCGGTAAGGGCGTTAGCCGCAACCAGGTTAGGGGAGTAAGCAATGTTTGTATTTCCTAAGTTTTGAAGCTGCCCGTCTCTCTGGAAATAAAAATCGATATTCTTATTAGTACTTACCGATACGTTAGGGTGTAGTATTAAAAAGTCTGTCAGGAAAAATGTAGCATCCGCCTCAATACCTAAACGGTAACTGTCGCCACTGTTTGTATATACAGGTGCCCCTACATCGTTAAGTGCCCCTGTAAGTACCAACTGGTCTTTGTAACGCATGTAGTAACCATTAATGCTCATTCTTGTTTTAACGGTAGTGTATCTCCAGCCTAACTCAAAATCATTAAGGGTTTCCGGCTTAGAACTGCCATTTTCATAATCATCCCTTCTTGGTTCTCTATTAGCCCTTGCATAAGAAAAGTAAATGTTGTTTTGGTTGTTTAAGGTATAGGTAAGTCCCGCTTTTGGATTAAAGAAATTAAACAGGTCGTTTACAGGATCGGCAAGGACACCGTCTGCCTTATAGCGCACTCTTCTATATTGCATATCCCCAAAAAGATTTAGCTTTTGATTAAGTTGCCAGTTCGCTTTAGCAAATGCATTAAAATCGGTCTTTACTGCATTATCGTCATAATAACGGTCTCTTATTTCACTTTGTGAAGCATAGCGTGCCCATATTATTTCTCCAAAATGGTCGCCCTCATACCTGTTTAACGCACCACCAACAATAACATTTACGTTATCATTTTTGTAGTTTGCAGAGAAAGTAGTTCCGTAAAAATCGTTTTCAAGCCATCTTCTTCTAATAAGATCAGTAGAATTAATGGTCTCGCCACCTATAGTTATTTCGTTAAGTCCGTAATCTGCAAAGTCCTCATCCTGCCTATATTGTTCGTAATACCCTTTACCTATGGTGTAGTGAAGCGCAGCATTTGTACTCCAATTATCTGATATTTTTTCATTCCAGTGTAACTGATAGTGGTCCTGCTGGTAGTTGTCGGTCTCATTGTCGTAGAAACGGGTAACACCATTTTCGTCGGTGTATTCTCCGGCACTGTTATAAGTTCTGTCATTCTCAAGTTTGTCAGGGTCTTCAAGCCCGTTCCATGCCTGATATGTCTGCTCTTTACCGCCAAATACTAAAGCTTTGATCAGGGTAGTTTTACCTACATAAGTACCCTGTAAGAAATAAGATTTTAAATCGGAAAAAGCACGGTCTATGTATCCGTCAGATTCAATTTTTGAAAGTCGCCCGGCGATTTCAAAATGATCGTTCATAAGTCCGGTACTAAACTTTACCGTGTTTTTCATGGAGTTGAAGCTACCAACCGAAGTAGAAATCTCACCGCTTGATTTTTTAGAATAAGCATCGGTCAACAGGTTAAGGCTGGCGCCAAATGCACCTGCTCCGTTTGTAGATGTACCTACACCACGCTGTAACTGGATGTTCTCTGTAGAAGAAGCAAAATCTCCCATGTTAACCCAAAATGACCCCTGAGATTCGGCATCATTATAAGGGATACCATTTACAGTTACGTTAATACGGGTAGCATCTGACCCTCTTACTCGCATTGAGGTATAGCCTATACCTGCACCTGCATCGGTAGTAGTAACTACTGAAGGTAAAAAGTTTAATAATACAGGAATATCCTGCCCAAGGTTGCGCGGAGCAAGTTCTTCTTTAGATACGTTGGTGAAAGTAACGGGAGCTTTTTTGTCTACACGAACGGCAGATACAAGCACCTCGTCCATCTTGTAGTCAGAAGATTGTGTTTTAATACTGTCCTGCTCGGTTTTGTTTTCCTGGGCATGAGTACTTAAAGCAATTAAGCCTAAAGTGACAAGCCATGCTTTTTGGCTTTTAGAAATGAATAAAGTTTTCATTCGTAAAAAATGTGTTTTACGAATAAAAGGGGTAATTATTCTTTGTGTTAATAAAATGATGTAATGGTGGCAATACGGCGTGCACTCCGTTTAGTTGCCTTTCCCTTGGCAGCATTACCCGCCCAGGTTCTTTGGGTATAATCTCAGCCCTTAGTAGAGCACCCCTTTGAGACGGGGCAAAGGTATATATTTATTTTAAAAATATGTTTTTACGCTAAAATTATTTGAAGATTATATTTTGTGTCTGATTATGTGTGTGTTAGAAATCAAATCTGCGTCGGGATTGTTTTTTGTCTGCCTGTCGCCTTTTGTTTTCAAGTCGTTTTTTTATAACCGCTTTAGGTATTTTTGTTGCTACTCTTGGTTTGTCTTTTTGTAATGAGGCTTCTATAAGTTCTATGAAGCGCTTTGTGACCAATTGTTTGTTGCGTATCTGGCTGCGGTCTTCATCACAATGTAGAGACAAAATGCCTTCGCTGTTAAGCCTTGTGGCCAGTTTTTGAGAAACCAGTTCTTTTTCTTCGTTGTCTAATGCCTGCGAATTTAGCAGGTTAAAGCTAAGTATTACTTTAGAGGATACCTTGTTTACATTTTGTCCGCCTGCACCACTGCTTCTTACAGCTTTGTATTCTAATTCTGTAATTATTTTTTCCTTGTCCATTTTTATTGTGGCTGGTGAGATGGCTTTAAAAGGTCGTTTACTGTTTTTACAGGGTTAAAAGTGTCTAACGGAACTTCTACAAAAACTGTTATCCATCCTGCCATAGCGCCATTCCAAAGCCCCGGGAGTTCATAAGATTTTACATCATGCCCCATTCTGTTCTTAACAACTATAAAACCGGTATCAGGGTCAACAAAGTTCTTAAGGTCAAAATATTTTCCTTTGTAATTCTTTAGTCCGCATACCAGATCAACCGGATTAAAATGAGTAGCATTAGATAAGATTTCACTTTGCGAACTGTTGTTAAGGTCTATTTGTGAGCTCTCTACAATTTGTAGTGAAAGTTTTCCGTCTTTAGATTTTACCCAAAACGGCCCGCCACCCGGTTCGCCTTCGTTTTTAACCATTCCGCAAATGCGTATCGGCCTGTTGAGCAGTTCCTGAAGATATTGCATTTTATATTCGCAGGTATATTTATCTATATCTGCCGGAATATTCAAAAACAGCTCATTTCTGGCAAAATCAACAATGTTGTTAATCTCTTCTTTGGTAGAGTTGTCTTGCTCCAGTTTTTGTAAATAACCAAAAACCTTTTCCTGTAGCTCTAAAAGTATGCCTGCAAGTGCTTTTTTGTAAAGGGCAATAGCATCTACATTGTTGTGGCTTACATTGTCTATATTCTTAATGAAAACAACATCACTTTCAAGCCTGTTAAGGTTTTCAATAAGTGCGCCATGTCCGCCTGGCCTGAAAAGAAGTTCACCATTGCTTTCCCTAAATGGTTTGTTGTTCATGTCAACAGCTATGGTATCTGTTTCCTTGTGCTGGTATGAAAAATCAAACTCGATCTTTGTGCCTGATTCTTTTTCAATAGTTTCTTTTACTTCCTGAATGCTGTCTAAAAATCCGTCAAGGTGCTCTTCAGAAATAGTGAAGTGTACATGCGATTTACCGTTAGAGTCAGCATACGCAACACTTTCCTTTAAGTGTTCGTAAACAGGAGTGGCCGTAAAGCCTTCATACTGGTGAAAAGGTAATATGCCCTTTGGCTTATTGGCATAATTAAACTTTTCATCGGTAAGGAGTATTTTTATAAAATTATAATAACGCTGGTCTTTTGTCCAGTTGTTGTATTCAGGATTTTTTCTTGATTCCTCACGGGCATCATTAAAAAACGGGAACTTATCGGCACCTATTATAAATACCTTAAGCGCCTCATCTTTCTTTTTATTGATGTAAGCATTAACAGTGTCCTCAGTTGGGTCAAAATTTAGCAGGAACTCGTTTAAAAATTTAAACATTCTTGTTGCGGCTCCCGATGCGGGAACAAATTTTTTAAAACTGAGCTTATCCTTTTTGTTTTCAAAGAAGGAAGCATATTCCGCAGCTTCTTTTTTTGACAGGGGTTTAATACCGTCTTTAATTGTAGCAGGTCTCTCCAATACAATTTTAGAAATACCTTTTTTAAAAGTTTCAAGTTGCGACTTTATCTTGCTTATATCTATGCCGAGACTATAAATCTGGCTGAAATCTTTTAAAGTAAAACCATGCTTTATAGCCTTTTTTAGATTACTTACAGTACTTTCAATACTGTCAAAGTTCTCAATAGTGATATAAGGCGTAAGGTTTTTGTTAAATGTCTTTATAAGAGTATTGGTTGCCGGATTATCTTCCGGAGCTACTAATATTGCTATATCTCCGGCTATTAGATTAGAGAATCCTGAAGCATTGAATGTAAAGGTTACCTCCTCTTTTTCAAAAGAGTTCAGTTTTTCTTTCCACTCGTGTTTTTGTGCTACATTATCAGAATATATAATAACACTTATGCTGTCTGTATGTTGTTTTGTAATGTTTTCTTCCATGCTAAATAGCCAAATATGGCAACTATTGTTAAAAACAGATAGAGTATGCTGGATAAGGTATAGCCTTTTATAAAATAAAGCGGAATAGAAATAATATCAGCAATAATAAGGAAAATCCAGTTCTCTATTTTTCTTTTGGCTAAAAGCCACATGCCTATAAAACACAGGGCGGTAGTTAGATTATCTACATAGGCCCACCATTCGGTAAATTTGTCAAAATGTATGTATACGGCTGATACAAATATAACCGAAATCATAAATATACCTACACATGTTAAGCTATCTTTAGCATTCATTGAGGATATTTTAGTTATAGTATGGTGCTCACTGTCCTTTCGGCTCCATATATACCAGCCATATATACTCATTATAAAGTAGTATCCGTTAATTATAAG
Source organism: Flavobacterium alkalisoli (assembly GCF_008000935.1). Classification (NCBI taxonomy): domain Bacteria; kingdom Pseudomonadati; phylum Bacteroidota; class Flavobacteriia; order Flavobacteriales; family Flavobacteriaceae; genus Flavobacterium; species Flavobacterium alkalisoli. Next base: position 501,744 of record NZ_CP042831.1, on the reverse strand, counting down.
GTCGCCATATAATTCCCAATTGTATAAAAGGAAAACATAAATAATGATGCTTATTATCCCTGTAGGATAAACCCATATACTATTTCTGGCAGAAAAAACAACACTTAAGGCACCAAAAATAAAGCCCATAGCTTCAAGTATTATAAATAAGGTGTTGTAATCTTTATAGGGTCCAAAAAGGAAATCAAAAACCTCTGTCATGACTAGTTATTATCAATGCTGTAAACTAACGTAAAATCTTCTATTTCCTCAAAATAAAAAGGAAGATTACTGTTAATCTCTTCAAAATGGACTGTAGCTGTGCCCTTTAGATCTTCCATTTTAAAAGAATCCACATCAATATTCTGTTTGAAACTAAGGCCCTGGCGCGAAAACATTTTATATAAGGCTTCCTTAACACCCCAAATTACAATAAGCCTTCTTACATAATCCTCCGTGTTGTCCTGATCCAGATAACCAAACTCTTTTTCTACAAACTTGTCAGCTATCCTTATTACCTTTTCCCTGCGTATCTCCATATCGATGCCAATGCTTCGGTTGCTTATAATAATAGCCGAAAAACTATAGGAATGCGTAATCGAGATATTCTTTCCGTCAGTTAGGTGAGGCTTTCCGTCTTCGGTATAAAACAGGTCAAGGTCGCTGTAACCTGCTTCTGCAAGCAGTTTTCGTACGCTCATAAAGCCTTTGCGGTGCTGTTCGGATTTCATTCCCATAAGGCGTTGTTCACAAACATTTTTAAGGACAGTGCCTTCAGACAGTTCCTCGAGACTCTCTGTTATCTTCCAAACCAGTAACTTCGTGTCGTGGGCTATTTTATAAGACTTGTATAAAGGCATTTATGTGTTTTAAAGAGTTTAAGTTCATTTTGTTGCAAATCAAACAATTATAAGTGTTCAACGATTTTTAAAATATTCATAAAACTGTTTGTTTACAAAGGAAATCACTAAATTTGCAAAAATTTTTTTAGCTAAAATACAAATATACAATATTCATGAGTACGAAGACTGTGCCTTATGTGGCTTACAAAGTAAAAGATATTTCCCTTGCAGAATGGGGTAGGAAAGAGATTGAACTTGCTGAGGCAGAAATGCCGGGATTAATGGCTTTACGTGAAGAATATAAAAATGAGCAGCCTTTAAAAGGTGCGCGTATAGCAGGATGTCTTCACATGACTATACAAACAGCGGTTTTAATTGAAACACTTGTGGCTCTTGGTGCTGAGGTTACCTGGAGTTCTTGTAATATATTTTCTACTCAGGATCACGCTGCTGCTGCCATTGCTGCTGCAGGTATCCCTGTTTATGCTTGGAAAGGCTTAAACGAAGAGGAATTTGACTGGTGTATAGAGCAAACACTTTTCTTTGGTGAAGACCGCAAGCCTCTTAACATGATTCTTGATGATGGTGGTGACCTTACCAATATGGTATTTGACCGTTACCCTGAACTTACTAAAGATATTAAAGGTCTTTCTGAAGAGACTACAACAGGTGTGCACCGTTTATATGAGAGAATGAAAAACGGTACGCTTGTAATGCCGGCTATAAATGTGAACGACTCTGTTACCAAATCTAAATTTGATAACAAATACGGATGTAAGGAAAGTGCTGTTGATGCTGTTCGTCGTGCTACCGATGTTATGCTTGCAGGTAAAAGAGTGGTTGTGTGCGGATATGGTGACGTAGGTAAAGGTACTGCTGCTTCTTTCCGTGGTGCAGGTTCTATCGTAACTGTTACTGAAATTGACCCGATTTGTGCTCTACAGGCTGCAATGGACGGTTATGAAGTGAAAAAACTTGATACTGTAATTGGTAATGCTGATATCGTAATTACTACTACAGGTAACAAGGATATCGTTGTGGGACGTCATTTTGAGCAGTTAAAAGATAAAGCTATCGTTTGTAATATCGGTCACTTTGATAACGAGATCGATATGGCATGGTTAAACAAAAACCACGGTGCATCTAAAATTGAAATCAAACCTCAGGTTGATAAATATACTATTAGCGGTAAGGATGTTATCATTCTTGCAGAAGGACGTCTTGTAAACCTTGGTTGTGCTACAGGACACCCAAGCTTTGTTATGAGTAACTCTTTCACTAACCAGACTCTTGCTCAAATTGAGCTTTGGAAGAATAGTGAGAGCTACGAAAACAAAGTATATATGCTGCCTAAGCACCTTGATGAAAAAGTGGCATCACTTCACCTTGCTAAACTTGGTGTGGAGCTTGAAACACTTTCTAATGAGCAGGCTGCTTACATTGGTGTTGAGGTTGAAGGTCCATTTAAACCGGAATACTACAGATACTAATCAGATTTTTGGATTTTTAGATCCTTTGATTATTAGAAATATAAAAGTCCCGCCATGGCGGGACTTTTTTTATGCTTTTTGTCTATAGCTTAGTTTTTTGTCCAGCATTCGGCAATGTGATCATTAACCATTCCGGTGGCCTGCATGTTAGCATAAATAACGGTCGAGCCTACAAATTTAAACCCGCGTTTTTTCATATCCTTACTAATCTTGTCGGATAGCGGGGTAGTAGCAGGAACCTGAGATAAAGAGATAAATTTGTTGTCTATAGTTTTGCCGTCTGTAAAATCCCAATAGTATTTGGAGAAACTGCCAAACTCATCCTGTATCTTCATAAAGGCCTGTGCATTTGATATGGCTGCCAATACTTTTAGCCTGTTTCTTATAATGCCAGTATCCTGCAGCAAACTGTCTATTTTGTCCTGATTGTAAGAAGCAATTTTTTTATAATCGAAATCGTCAAACGCCTTTCTGAAATTCTCCCTTTTCCTAAGAATTGTAATCCAGCTTAACCCCGCCTGAAAAGTTTCCAGTAGTAGAAATTCAAATAGCTTTTGGTCATCATAAACCGGTTTTCCCCACTCCTCGTCGTGGTATTGCTCATATAATGCATCGCCTTTACACCATGCACATCTGTTTTTTTGTTCCATATTCTTTTTAATAGTCGTAGTCGTATTCGCTGTAAGGCATACGGTTGTAATCGTCTTCTTTTGTAAAGGAAGCTCTTGTTTTATCTCCGTTTAGTACAGAGTCAATCATTTCCTTCATGTTATTTTCCAGTTCATCCTCATCAATAATAACTTTTGAAGCCATTATTTTGTAGGCATCCGGATTAATGGTGCTGTCTTCCTGTAAGAAAGCGATACCTGTTATTTTATCAGGATTGTAGTCATAAGGATCCTTGTCTTCACTTATGTTTTGAATCTTAAAGAAATAAAACTCGGCTTTGTGACTGTAAACCGGAACAATCCTTTTTTCAATGAAAACCAGAGAATCTTCTTTACTCTTCATGTTTTTTAAGGAGAATAATGCCGATGAAGCCACTTCCTGATGGGAAATGTTTTTTATTAATCCGGGTTCTTTTTTATAAAGTCTGTTATAAGTTAAAAACAAAGTTTCTTTATCCTTTAAAAGCTCTGTAAGCTCGTTTTTGTCAACTATACCGTTGTCTATGTTAAGTTTAGATACAGCCAGATTAGCCTGTTTTATATTGGTTTTTTTAATGCTTTCAAAAAAGGCCATAACATCACTGTCACCTTTAAACGGATATAGTAATGTAATATAATCCAGAAGTTCTTTGGTTTCCGGAGCACCATTGTACTGTTCCTTCATTTCCTGCTTTGCCTTACGGCTTTTTACCCTTTTTAATTCCAGCTTAGCATTGGTAAGGATCATCTTTTTAAAGTTCTTAAGCTTTTTGGCCTTAACCGTTTCGCTGCTTAAAAGGGCAGAGGTAAAGTTAAGTATTGGCTCATGATACTCGTTAATGCTGTAAAACTGGAAGATATCCGGGAAGAGTACATTGCTGTTCTCCATATCGCTTTCAAAATATCTGAACAGTGATTTTATCTCATATCCGTTGTCTGATACCGGGAGGTCATATTCCATAAGCTCCAGTATCTTTTTATACCCTTCTTCTGAGTACTGATTGGTTAGTGCATTTAATACAGCAAACTGAATTATAGTGTTGGTGTTCTCCTTTTTGTATTGTTTTTCAAGAAAGGCAATAGCTCTTTTATCGTCCAGTTCGCCTATTTTTTCATACAGCTCGGTAAGGGCTTCGGTCTCGTCTTTTTTAAAGTCGAAAGTATTTATAAAGTTTTCCAGTACGGGTAAGTCTTCTTTTTCTACCGAAAGGTTTGAAACCGATTGTAGTGCTGAGTATCGGATACTGTCGTAACTGCTTTTGACATCTTCTATAAACAGGGAAACCTTATTTTTATTGATATCGTCGCTTTGCTTTTTGGTCAGCTGGAAAGAATTAAAAATCTTTTCAATATCAGCATCCTCGCCGTTATAGTCTTTACTTACTAAAGTCCTTATAAGATATCTTTGGTTATCACGGTTTATATAGGTGTACTTTAAAGCCTGTTCTGAATTCGAGTCAACAGCAATTGCATCCATACGATAGGTGTTGGTGCTTTCATCATGAGATGTCTTTTCATTCCTGATGGTTGTTTTGTGTTTTACCCCAGGATCTTTAGACAGAATAATATCCCAGGCAGTTTTATAATCACTGCCGGTTCCGTAGTATGCCCCACGGTTACTGTTTTTGTTCTTGTAGATGTCCTCAAGGGTATATGCCTTGTCTTCGTCTATTTCATCATCGCCAATTATCCTTTCCCTTAGTTTTGTCCAAAGGGTGTCTATAGGAGTAGCGTTTCTGTATTTATGATCCTGATGATACCACACGCTAACGGCTTGCCCTGACGGAAGTGTAAAGCTGTAATTGCTGTTTTTTATCTGGAATTCATTTACTTTATCATTGCCGTAACGCTGAGGTTTTTTGCTTACAAAGTCCAGTCGTTCATTTTGCAGCTTTGGTATATCAACCACAAAGCCCGAAATGGTGTCTTTAAACTCTCTGAATTCTGTTTGAGTTTTAGCAGGCTGGAAGTTAAATGAGCTGAAAAAACGTTTTGAGTTTTCTTCACTTGCTCCAACAGTACCCATAAGGTAATATTTAGCCCCGTTAAGGAACGTTTTAAGCTGTATGGTCTTGTTGCCTATTTTTGATGATGAGGTAAAGCTTAAAGGTGTTTTGGTGCTTTTTGTTTGGGTAGAGTCTATGTCAAACTGATTGTAGAACTCATACTGTATACGCTTTAGCTCGAAATCAGAGTTTTCAAGGGTTTGGTTATCACTAAGGGTGCGTTCAAGTATAAAATAGTGTGCGTTATCCTCGGGAGCATACGAAAACATCTCGATATCCGAAACGGTTTTAGATTCGGCTCTGTCTCCATAAACAATAGTATAGGTAGGAGCTTCAACACTAAAACCTCCCTTGTTTGGAGTAAAAGTATTCCAGCCTGAAGAGATAGGCTTAAGCTGTATCTTATTAAATACTTCCTCTTCAAATTTTCTGGTATAGTCCTCTTCACCTGCCATGCTTACCACAATAATTTCAAGCGGAGTGATATAGTATCTGTAATGTTGTGCGTTCCCTGTTTTGGTAACGTTCTTTATGTCGTAAACTTCATAACCGTCCTGTTTGTAGAATTTTTTATCCAGTATTTTGCCCGGAATATTCTCGTAAAACAAACTGTCTAACGATTTATGGTTAAAAGGCTTGTTGTCTTTTTTCAGGAAATCGAGTAAAGGTATGCGCTTTACATTAATAAACCCGCCATTTGCCAAATCGGGCGACTCCAGATTCTCTTCGTTTTCAATTACTGCTATATGCAGTGGCAGGCTTATTATTCCGTCTGGTGTAGTACGGTTTTTATAGGCAGGCTTAATAAAGTAAGACTCTATTTCCTGCTTTTTAGCTTTACCCTGTTCGGTATAACTATCAAATACAGGGTTAACGGTATAACCTTTTGCCCTAAGCATTTCTATAATGCCTTTTTTGCCCGGAAGGTGGGCTGCACCAACAGCTGCAAAAAGGCTTCCTTTGCGGGCAAGTGAGTCTATAGATTTTACCATTACCACATTCCTGTCGTATAGCAGGGCTTTAAGATAACCTTCAGGGGCCGATAATACGGTAAGCGAATCGATCATGTCAAGGTCTTTGTCTCTGTAAAAGTTTATCATGGCATCCTCATAGGCATTGTTCTTAAGGATTTTTTGCAGGGCAATCATATTCTCTTCCTTAGGCCTTGTGTCGCTTACATCAGCATTCATTATGTTGATTATGGAAGTCTTGGTATCTTCAAGCCCAACCGTCTTTTTGTTGTATTTTCTACCAGTCCTGTATATAAACATATCCAGGTAGGTTTCTTCCTGATATTCCTTTTGGTGTTCGTTTGTCCTGAACAGGAGATTATTCATTGTAAAGTTATTCATGTAGAATAACGGATACATTTCATCCTTAGTAAGGGGGGAAAGGTAAAACTGAGAATAGAACTTCTCGTTATTGTAACGATAGCTTCCCGGGTTGAGTGCGCCATACAGGTCTATCCATGTAGAAGGCTCACTTTCGTTGGCTACCATATCTGACTCCAGAAGGTGTTCAAAAAAAGCATCAGACAAATGGTAGGACACCTTGTCGCTCACGTGCATTGAACCATACAGGTATGACTTTTTAGCCAGTCCGTTACCCGATACCTCCCATAAAAGGCTTTGGTATTTTTTTTCCTGTGCAAAAGCAATGCAGGTAAATAGTAGTAATAGTAAAGCAGATTTTTTCAAGACAAATAAATTAAGTAGGTAGTGTTATATCAAATATAACGCTTAGTTTTTAAAAAACCTTGTGGGGTTATCCGCTTTTTTTCTTAGGTTCAGCAGCTTACTCTTTTTGAGGTTCCATGTATTTTCTTATCCACGCATGGCCTGCATAAATAAGAGGGGTAAGGGCAATGGCTATTACAAGCTTAACAAAGTAACCTGTAAATGCCGAAGCAATGTAAGTGGGGGTGTTTATCTTCCCTGTCATCCAAAAGGCAATACCTAATACAATAAAGCTGTCAAAAAGCTGAGAGATTACTGTAGACCCTGTTGTTCGCAGCCAGATCATCTTGTTTCCTGTCTTTTCCTTGAAGAAATGAAATACGGTTATATCTATAAGCTGAGATACTAAAAAAGCAGTTATACTTCCTACAATAATCCACATGCTTTGCCCGAAAACGGCATTAAACTGTTCATCGTTAACTGTGGGTAATCCTTTTGCCGAAGGAATCATAAGAGCAAAATAAAGGACTATAAAACAATAGGCAATAAGGCCTGCGGTAATGTAGGATAGCTTCTTTACACCTTCGCGGCCAAAGTACTCATTAATAAGGTCGGTAGTTAAAAACACCACAGGCCAGGGTAAAATACCTATGCTCATAACATAGGGGCCTATGTTAATTAGTTTACCTCCTATAAGCTCTGCTACAACGGCATTGGTTATAAAAATTCCGGCAAGTATAACGTAAATAGTGTCTTTTCTGGATTGAAACATGATAGTAAACGTAATGGGGATTTTATCAAAAGTAAGATTTTTATGTTAAAGTATATAATGTTGATAAACTGTGCTATATTTTCATGTTTTCAAGGGGTGTGTTTTAAAAATATGTTAATTATTTGAATTCAAACACATGAATTAAGGGGGTTGTTTGTTATATTTGGTTAATTTTTAAAGTTTAGTTGTATGAAAATAGGGGTTCCGAAGGAAATTAAAAATTTTGAGAGCCGTGTAGGAATTACACCGGCAGGCGTTTTTGAACTGGTTAACTGCGGCCATCAGGTATTTGTACAGGAAGGAGCAGGGGAAGGAAGTGGCTTCTCTGATGATGATTACCGGGATACAGGTGCCTTTTTGTTAGCCACCATCGAAGTTGTTTATGCCATGGCAGATATGATAGTGAAAGTTAAGGAACCCGTGGACTATGAATACAGCCTTGTTAAGAAAAACCAGGTTGTATTCACCTATTTTCACTTTGCTTCCAGCAGGGAGCTTACCGAAGCCATGATAGAAAGTAAAGCCGTTTGCATAGCTTATGAAACGGTTAGGGATGAAGACGGATTATTGCCGTTACTTACCCCAATGAGTGAAGTTGCCGGTAGGATGGCTATACAGCAAGGGGCCAAATACCTTGAAAAGCCCATAAAGGGCAGAGGAGTGCTTTTGGGCGGTGTACCGGGTGTGCCTCCCGGGAAGGTACTTGTGTTAGGTGCCGGAGTGGTTGGGGTGCAGGCCGCTAAGATGGCTGCCGGGCTTGGTGCCCACGTGACTATTTTAGATATTAATATGAAGCGTCTTCGTTATGTTAATGATATTATGCCAAACCATGTTGTTACTGAGTTTTCCAGTGTATATAATATAAAGCGGCATATTAAAAACCATGATCTTATAATTGGGGCTGTGCTTATACCGGGTGCTAAAGCGCCTAATTTAATAACACGCGATATGCTTAAGGAAATGCGTCCGGGAACTGTTATGGTAGATGTAGCTGTAGATCAGGGAGGCTGTTTTGAAACGACCATACCAACTACACATGATGACCCAACTTATGTGGTGGATGATATTGTGCATTATTGTGTAACTAATATGCCAGGTGCGGTACCTTATACCTCTACACTGGCATTAACAAATGTAACCTTGCCTTATGTTTTAAAGCTTGCAAATCTGGGATGGGAAAAAGCATGTGAGCTTAACCCTGACCTTGCAGCGGGACGAAGTATTGTAAAAGGTCAGGTTGTGGCTAAAGAGCTATTGGAAGTTTTTGAATTACCGTTTATTTAGTTTTTGTAAACATAAATTGCTTATATTTAGTGTTTTAAACTTTATTGTTAACCATAAACCGCCAGCCTTATGAAGAGATTATATTTAGTACTTCCGGTTTTTTTACTGTTTATAGCGTGCTCTGATGAGAACACAAAAGAAGTTAAAACAGCTATAAATAGTATGAATGTACATGTTGTTCATGATGATGATCCGCCAACGGGGCAAGGTGATATACCTCGCAGCAAACTCGTATACAAATCGTTTGACCAAAACAGCTTTACACTTGCCGAATTGTGTGATCGCTATAAAAGTGATATTGAGGTTACAGCACCCGATTATCATGATAACCTTAAGAATTTTTGGTTTAGTATAATGGGAGACAGGATAATTTCTGAAGGTAGTGATGAGGTGAAAAAATACTTTATTGAAGAACAATTGAGCCTAAAGAGCAATCTTCCTAATTTTGAAAGGTTTTATAAGTTGTTACTGGCGTCTCCGTTAACGGAGGAGGAAAGCCTTGTTGCTTCAAACACTTTTTATGAGATTAATGAAAAAGCCATAGCTGATTTACAGTGGAAAAGTGAAAAAGAAGAAATGGCTAAACGAAGGGAGTTGGTTTATACCAAACGAACCTATGAAATATTAATAAGAAGCAGTAAATAGTATAGTGTTACTGATAAAACAAAAAGCCAGAATCATATGATTCTGGCTTTTTGTTAATTTAATTTGATTTCTTTTTTTATTGGTGTAAAATTCTCATCATTTATATCCGGTTCATTTATATATACTTCCTCACCTTCTTTATAAATCAAGCTATTTATTTGTTCTAAAGAATAGTCCTCACAAGCTGTAGGGATAATAAAAGGCTCAATAATAGTTTTCCACTTGCCTTGTTTTAAAGTGTAGGTAGTCATGCTGTACAGGCATCCGTTCATCGGTGCGCTAAAAACAGATAATTCGTCTTTTTTGTCGTTATCTAAATCTCCTTCATTAATTAGTGTGGCCTCACAGCATCCAATATTAAGTTCAGGTATGCTGGGATTATTAAACCGGACTATGTATTCCGCTGATGTGCCGCCTTCTGCAGGATTACCTTCCTGTGTTTTGGTTTGAATCAGATAAGCTTTTATTTTTTCAGTTTCATTTAATACGGCTATTTCAAGAAAGGCTTCGGTAGAAGGCTCAGTTATTGCTGATTTATCCGAAATTTTGGATGTATTATCATGAGTTGCAGGCTCGGTCAATTGATTGTTTTCCTGTTTTCCGCAGGCTACGATAAGAAGAAGGGTAGTGGCTAGTATTCTTTTCATTATTGGGTGTTTTTGATAACTAAAGGTAAGATGTAAATGCAACAAAAAAAGCCCGAATCTATGATTCGGGCTTTTATATTGTTTATGTTATGCTTTTAATTAAGCAAGTGCAACTCTTTTGAAACCTGTTACAGTTAGAGAAGCGTCTACAGACTTAACATAACCGCTTACGCTTAGTTTGTTGTCTTTAATGTAGTCTTGGTTAACAAGAGTGTTATCTTTAAAGAAACGGCCCAGTTTACCTTTAGCGATGTTATCTAACATAGCTTCCGGTTTACCTTCCTGACGTAGTTGATCTTTAGCGATTTCGATTTCTTTCTCGATTACTTCAGCGTCAACACCTTCTTCGTTAAGAGCAATTGGAGCCATAGCAGCAGCCTGCATAGCAACGTTTCTAGCAGCTTCTTCACCACCTTCTACGTTAGCAGAAAGACTTACTAAAGTAGCGATTCTGTTACCAGCGTGGATATAAGATCCTACAAATGCACCTTCAAGTCTTTCAAAAGCACCGATCTCGATTTTCTCACCGATTACACCAGTTTGCTCAGTAAGTTTCTCTTCAACAGTAATTCCGTTGAAAGGAGCAGCAAGTAATTCTTCTTTAGTATTGTAGTTAAGTGCAAGATTAGCCATTTCGTTAGCCAGGTTAACGAAAGATTCGTTTTTAGCAACGAAGTCAGTCTCACAGTTAAGAGAGATAACAACACCTGCAGTTTTATCAGCATTAACAACAGCTATTACAGCACCTTCAGAAGACTCTCTGTCAGCTCTGTTAGCAGCAACTTTCTGTCCTTTTTTACGAAGGATTTCGATTGCTTTATCAAAATCTCCTTCAGCCTCAACAAGGGCTTTTTTACAGTCCATCATACCGGCACCTGTAGTTTGCCTTAATTTATTTACGTCAGCAGCAGTAATATTTGCCATTTTGATTTATTTTTAATAGTTAAAATTAAAAGTCGTTATGTTGATAATGGCTACAAAAGTAAACATATACCAGCACAACGACTTTATTGTAATGTTATTTTTATTCTTCAGTAGCAGTTGCTGGAGCTTCTGCTTTAGCAGCAGTTGCTTCCTGCTCATCTTTTTCAGACTTTCTGTCAGAAAGACCTTCAACGATAGCGCCAGTAACTAAAGATAAAATTTTGTCGATTGATTTTGAAGCATCATCGTTTGCAGGTATTACATAATCAACCTCTCTTGGGTCAGAGTTTGTATCTACCATTGCGAAAACCGGAATGTTTAATTTTTGCGCTTCTTTTACAGCGATGTGCTCAGCTTTAATATCTACTACAAACAGTGCAGCTGGTAATCTGGTCATGTCAGCAATTGAACCTAAGTTTTTCTCAAGTTTTGCACGTAGACGATCTACCTGTAAACGCTCTTTTTTAGATAGCGTGTTAAATGTACCATCTTTCTTCATTTTATCAATTGAAGCCATTTTCTTAACAGCTTTTCTGATAGTAACGAAGTTAGTTAGCATACCACCCGGCCATCTTTCAGTGATGAACGGCATGTTTGCTGCAGTTGCTTTTTCAGCAACAATATCTTTTGCCTGTTTTTTTGTGGCAACAAATAATACTTTTCTGCCTGATGCTGCGATTTTTTTAAGGGCTTCGTTAGCCTCTTCTATTTTAGCAGCAGTTTTATATAGGTTGATAATGTGAATACCATTACGCTCCATATAAATGTAAGGAGCCATGTTTGGATCCCATTTTCTAGTCATGTGTCCAAAGTGAACACCTGCTTCTAGTAAGTCTTTAACTTCTACTTTATTTGCCATTTTTGTAATAGTTTACGTTCTGTTGAGTAAGCAATGGATAAGTGGCGGTTTTTCCGGCCTTAGCCATTTAGATGCTAAACTAACTCCCTTGCGGGACAACAACACTTTGTTTTAAATTCAATAATAAAAAATGAACTGAATCGAAATAATTTCGACAACAGCATATTAACGTTTAGAGAACTGGAATCTTTTACGTGCTTTTTTCTGACCGAATTTCTTACGCTCAACCATTCTAGGATCCCTTGTTAATAAACCTTCCGGTTTAAGGATGCTTCTGTTTTCAGCGTCAACTTCGCACATTGCTCTTGCGATAGCCATTCTTACAGCTTCTGCCTGTCCTGTTATACCACCTCCGTATACGTTTACTTTTACGTCAAAGTTAGAAGCGTTCTCTGTCATTGCAAGAGGCTGCATTACTTTGTACTGTAAAGTAGCTGTAGGGAAATAAGTTTCTAAGTCTTTTTTGTTAACGGTGATTTTACCGTTACCTTCAGTAACGTAAACACGCGCAACAGCGGTTTTTCTTCTACCGATTTTGTGAATAGTAGCCATTTACTTTAGATCGTTTAAGTTAACGGTTTTAGGTTTTTGAGCGTCATGTTTGTGCTCAGAACCTACATATACATTTAAATTACGGAATAGCTCAGCACCTAATTTGTTTTTAGGTAGCATTCCTTTTACAGCTTTTTCTACTAATACTGCAGGGTTCTTAGCCATTACATTTTTAGCAGTTATGCTTCTTTGACCTCCAGGGTAACCAGTGTGGCGGATATAAGTTTTGTCCTCCATCTTGTTTCCTGTTAGATTGATTTTCTCTGCATTAATAACAATTACGTTATCTCCACAGTCCACGTGCGGTGTATAATTTGTTTTGTATTTACCTCTAAGAAGCATAGCAACTTTTGAAGCAAAACGGCCCAAATTATGACCTTCAGCGTCAACAATAATCCACTCTTTCTGAGCAGTAGCTTTGTTAGCTGAAACTGTCTTGTAGCTTAATGTGTTCACAATAAATTTATTTAATTAAACATTCCATCCCCAATAAAGGGGATGCAAAAGTACAATTATTTATTAGAAATTCAAATAGATGTAAAAATTATTCTTTTTGAGATAATTTTTTGAAGATGAGAGGGGTAAAGGTATGCTAATTCTTTAATTAGGCAAAGTTTGAAATTACTTATCTCTTTTTTCTTCAATGAGATAGCCCGGGATAGTTCAAATGTTATATTTTATGCTGATCCCGGTCAGGATAAGTGTCATAAAATTTATCATGTAACATCATTTCCTCCGGTTCAGGTTCTTCATCCTCAGCTATATCCTCAAGTTTAATGCCTGTCCATTCATCTGCAGGGTCTGTTACTCCGTCTATAAGACAGAAAATATCGAATACAACTGCAGCAGCTGTGTCGGCAGTTATTTTTTGCAAAGCACTTTTTAAAACAGGATTATTGCTGATTTTTTTCAGCTCTTCTTTTTCAGCTTCTGTAAGTTCACCACCCGGAGGGTAAGTAACATTTTCTGATAGCTCATTACTATAGCTGTTAATACTGTTATGTATTTCGAGCATTAATGAGTTTAGGTTTGAATCTGAAAGAGGCATGGTTTTAAATTTTTGCTAAAATAGAAAAAATACTAATCCAATGGTCTTAACGTATTGCTGTACACCAATACAAAAGGACTTTCTTTGTTGGAATTGTCTTTTTGAAGATAGATAAACTTGTGCTTTTTAGCCTGTTTACTGTCTATCATGATATCTTTTTTAGTAAGGTTTTCAAAAACCTTTACATCTTTTGTATTGTCTATGGTAAGTTTATCGGCATAGCCTGTTTTTACATTAGAGATAAGGTAACCGCTAAAAAGCCTTTTATCTTCAGATGTTACCACTATTTTTTCTCCCTTAAAGTTTTTAGTGAAGATAAGCAGTGAGTAATTGTCTTCGGTAGCTTTAGACTCTTCCAGTATTTTTTCTTTTTCCCTGTCGGATACCGAAAGAAAGTCGTCCCTGTACTGTATGTTGTAGTGAGCGCGGGAGCCTGATGTGGTTGTTGAAGATCTTTTTGTGGTAGTCCTTGAACGTGATGCAGTTGTTTTTTTTGATTTGTTGTTACTGCCAAACACATTGTTCACGGTGTCGCATTGTGTAAATAATAGTGCTGTTAAAAGCAAAAGAACGATTTTTTGTATTCTCATTTTCATTTTCATTTCAAATAGGAACGCAAAATTACCGCTCACATTTTGTTTTTCACATTTCTTTATGATTTATATAACAAAAAGCCCCCTGCTTGACCAGGAGGCTTTAAGAACTTAACTAAAACTTGCTCAAATTAATCTTTTATCATTTTAAAAGTATTCTTGTTGTTATAAGAGTCACTTACCTTAACAAGGTATAGTCCCTTTGCAAGTGTACTGATGTCATAAACATCATAAGCCTGCGATGCACCAAATGTTTTTACCAGTTGCCCGGTAATGTTATATATCTCAACACTGTTTACATCAGCAGTTAAAGTAAATTGCGTAGTTGCAGGGTTAGGGTATAGAACTATTTTTTGAGTTTCAAACTCACTATTACCCAGTTCTACCTGTTTGTTACCATATATCCTGAACTCACCGGCAGGAAGGTTTATAACACCGTTTACATCGGTAACCTCAATTTCCTCATTGTTCATTAAGTTATACCATGTACCTGTATAAGGGAAATCAGGATCTATGTTTTGAGCTGTAACATTAAAGTTAGAGATAACAACCACGTCTTTAAGGTCGGCACTTGTTAGTGCATCGTTCCAGATATGGATTTTAGGAGTAAGCGAATTGCCCGATGAAGGGGTTATCTGGTAATCGCCTTCAAAAACATCTTCCTGTTTTTTAAGGTAATTAAGTCTGCTCCATGTATAATATACTTTTTGACGTGTAATGTCGTTAATCCAGTCCTCTTCCCATTGCGGTTGCGGCTTGGTATCCAGTTTACAGTCGCCATCTGTACCGCCAGGTAGGTTTACTGTTCCGTTATTGCAGGTAAATATAGAGAGCTCATAACCCAGGTCGCCAAAATGCCATATCATTTTTGGTCCCGGTACAGGCAGCAATACTGCTCCAAGAGCCTCCATTCTTTTAAGTGCAATATTCAGGTCTTTTACATTGTGTGAAGCATTACTGCTGTTACCGTACTCTAGGTTTTTAAACATTAATCGTTCTTCGTCGTGGCTTTCGGCATAACCTACAAGTCTTTTACCTGTAAAACCACGGCTGTTGCTGCCTACTCTGTTTATGTTAGAGTTGTCGGCATAACCCATTGTAAGCTGGTTGTATTGGGCATTGAGAATACCCCACATCATTATACCCTTACCTTCGTCAATTTTGTAGTTAGCCCATTGCTGTTCTTCGGCATCTGTGCCTAAGTGTTCAAATATTGCATAATGGGTAGGATCAAGGCTCCATGAATAATCTACATATTCTTTAAGTACATCAACCCTGTCCTGCTGATAAGCATTGGTACAGGCTTCGTCGTTAGCTGTACAGTTTTGGGTAAAACCTTTTGTAAGGTCCCAACGGAAACCATCTATATGGAACTCTTCAACCCAGTGCTTAACAACCCTTTTTACATAATTTTTGGTTCTTGCCTGTTGATGGTTAAAATCGTTACCTACATTATAAGAGTGTTTTGCCTCTGTATTAAAATAAGGATTTTCGGTGCTTGGACCTCCCCAACCGTCGCCATCAGGGTCGTCCATCCACATTCTTACCATTGGGTTACGGCCAAAGGCATGGTTTAAGGCTACGTCAAGTATAACGGCAATACCGTTTTCATGGCAAAGGTCTATAAACTCTTTAAGTTTATTGGCAGGGCCATAAAACTTGTCGTTTGCAAGATGGAATGACGTGTTGTACCCCCAACTTTCGTTACCCTCAAACTCCATAACCGGCATAAGCTCTATGGCGTTTACATTTAGGTTTACAAAGTAGTCTATCCTGTCTATAAGATCCTGATAACTCATATCCGAATCAAAATCCCTAACAAGTATCTCATATATAATAAGGTCTTCTTTTTTAGGTTTTACAAAATCGGTTACCTGCCAGTCATATTCAGCCTGACCGGTTTGAAGTACTGTTACTTCGCGTTCCTGTCCTGCAGGATATGTTGGTAAATTAGGGTATTTAGAGGCAGGGATGTAAGGGTCATCATAAGGAGACAGTACTAAAGTAGAATAAGGATCGGCTGTTTTAACCAGGGCTGGAGAATTGGCGATAGGTGTTTCATCAACCACCCAATACTGGTAAGTGTAAACTTCACCGTCCGTTAACCCTGTAAGTTCCATCCAAAATTTACCCGAGTTTGTATCCTTTTTCATGGCATAGGCCGATGTAGGCTGCCAGTTATTAAAACTACCCGCTACATATACAAAGTCTTTATTTGGAGCGTCTAAAACCAATACGGCTTTAGTAGCATCAGTTTGGTTATAAGTAATACCGTCTTCATAATCCTCAGGCATAGCCTCTTCCAAACTACCCGGATTTACTATTGCCGAGAATGTTTTGCTAATAGAATTAGCACCTTGTATAACTACAAGTTCGTAGTTTCTGTTCGCGGTTATATTGTTGTCAGTATAATTATAAGAGCTTACATCTGCAGCAGTATTTATGCTAATACCGTTAGCAAACAATTCGTAATTGGCAGTACCACCTGTGTTAGTGGCTGCTATGCTAAAATTACTTCCCGAAGCAATAATAGTATTGCTGTTGTTTGCAGGAGTGGTAAGCGAAACCTGAAAGTTTCCTACCTGTAAAATAATGTCCTGTGATTTTTTATCGCCGTTAGCATCTTTCGCCTTTACTAAAAAGCCTATAGAGCCTATCCCGGTCCTGTTATAAAAAGTAGTAGGGACAAAGGTCATTGTATAGGTATCGGTACCTGAGTTGTATGTGAATTTGTTAGCTTCGTTTGAGCTTCCCCATGAACCATTGGTAGGGCAGTCCATAGAGTTTTCGTCATTAAGATCATAAGACCAGCCCCAAAGGTACAGGGCATTGCCTGTAACACCCCACGTAGCCTCGTTAACGCTTGAACCGTTAATGGTGATGGTGATAGACTCATCTTCATTAAAGGTAGTGGGCGAAACCGAATAGGTAACATTTTGCTGTTGGGCAAAACCTATTGAAGCGGTTAATAAAAGTAATAGTTGAGTAAATTTTTTCATGATGATAAAAAGATAAAAAGGGCTGTATTAAACAGCCCTTTTTTAAACAATTATTAAAGTCCGGATACAGTTGCAGTACCTGTAAAGTCTAAAGAAAAGTCGATGTTATAACTTCCTGCACTAACAGCAAAGTTAGGTGCGCCCGGGTTATAAGTTACCATTGGGTCACTGTTACCTACATTGAATTTCCATGCATCTCCTGCTATAAAGTTACCAGTATTAGAAGATCTGAATTTCATCTCACCCTCGGTAAGGGTTGCTGCAATGCTGTATGAGTTACTGTCAAAGTCATAAGTCATGGCAGTTTCACCATCCCAGCCGTTTGCTGTAGCACTACCTATAATACCCCAGTCCATTTTAACTGATTTGTACTCAAGGTTGTCAATGTCTACCCATACATAGTATAGTCCGTCACCATCAGTTTCAGCAACTTTAATATCGCTGCTTCCTCCTGAATTTTCAAGGTTACCATCCTGAGCACCACCTATAGTACCATAGTTTCCGTTGTCCCAGCTTCCTTGTTGTCCTATGAATTTAAATCCGTCTGCAGAACCAACTTTTACATAAGCTTCAAATACCAGGGTAGTACCGTCACCAATATATCTCATTGGTATTGCTGTAGTGTTATCCCAAGCGTTAAGGCCATAGTATGCCTGCGGAGCACCTACAAAAAACAGAACCGGATCCTGAGGCTCTATGTTTTCGTAAGGAGTAACATTAATAGTAATAGTGTTTGATGTCATGGCAAGGTCTGCATTGTCACCTAATGATGAAGTAACTCTTATATCAATGCTTCCTTCTTCAAAAGGTGTAAGGCCTAAACCAACTGCAACAGTATTAAGTTCTACCACACTCATACTGTAAACGTGAGTGCTTGTTGTACCTACTGTTTGTGGAGCTGCAAATTCAGTTCCTGAAACAGCCATTTCTATAGTGTAATCAATTTGTGTGTCAACACTGTATACGCTGTGGTCCCAAACCAGTGTAAGGGCAGGGTTGTCTGCCAGTTCCTGGGTAAGTTCTATGCTTGTGCCATCTTCCGGAGAAATAAGTACCGGGGCAGAGTCTGATTGAACAACTGTGATATCGTCATCACTTGAACAAGACATTATTGACATGAACAATAATGCAAGAACAGAAAAGCTGAATATTTTTTTCATCTTGATTTTTTTTTAATTAATAGCCTGGGTTTTGTGTTAGGTTAACGTTTGCCTGTAGGGCGCTTTGAGGAATAGGGAACAGCTTGTAGGTTGCCGGTATAGAGGCACCGTTTTGAGCATTTCCTTTCCATGGCCACAAGTAAGAACCACCTGTAAATTTACCGAAACGGATAAGGTCTGTCCTTCTGTGTCCTTCAAGGTTAAGCTCTCTTGCTCTCTCGTCTAGAATAAAGTCAAGATTAAGCTGAGCTGATGTTATTGCTGTAGCATGTGCTCTTTCTCTTACCTCATTCACATAGTCAAGCGCCTGAGTGTTAGAGCCGCCGCCACCTCTTAAAACACATTCTGCATACATAAGGTAAGCATCTGCCAGCCTGAACATAGGGAAATCTGTTCCTGAGAAACTTGTAGCTGTTGATGGTCCGTTAAAGTTTGTATTCCTAAACTTGATAGACGGATATCCGTCTGCCCAGATTTTATAATCGGTCATTTCATAGTTATGTCCTTCAGTCCAGAAAAGCTGAGCTCTGTCATCTGTGGTAGTGTCCAGGTCACCATAAAGTCCGTACCATGCTTTTGTAGCTCTGTGTCCTGTCCATGCATCGGTAGTGCCAAAGTCCATAATATTCATTGTCTCGGTACTTGTAGAACCGTTTACAATGTAAGTGGTATTACCAAAGCTCTGGCTCACTACAGGATCTGCAATCAGAGGGAAAATTATCTCTGTAGAAGTATCGTTGTCCCCTGAAAAGTTACTTACAAAGTTTGTTGCAAGTGTATAGCCTCCTTCATCAATAACTTTAGAGGTATAGGTTAAAGCATCGCTGTAACGAGCGTTACCTGTATAAACTTCGGCGTTAAGATATAGTTTTGCCAATAACATACGAACAGTAGCTTTATTAGCTCTTCCGTAACCATTATTGTCTGGAACAATATCTTCAATGGCTAAAAGTTCCTGTTCAACATAATCAAAAAGTTCAGTTCTTGAAGCTTCAGGAAGTGCAGATGTTTCTCCGTAGTTCTCTGTAGTTACAAGTACACCTTTACCAAAGCAGTCTATCATATAATAATAGGCAAGAGCCCTTATAAAACGTAGCTCACCTACAATTTGTGCTTCATTGTTTACCTCTACACCATCAAGAACTTTAATAATGTTTGTAGTTTGTGGAACAATGTAATATACACGATCATACAGGTATCTGAAAAACTTGTTGTTAGGATCCCAGTCTGAAGTTGTAGTTAACTGATCCAAACCATCATCACCCCAACGGTTTTTCATATTATCGGTAGTAAAGTCCTGTAGGTTGATAATGCTTCTCAAGAAAGCCGTTTCACCCGGGTCAGGACCCGATATATCAGAACTGCCTGGTCCGTTAGGTCCGGATAAGGCAAAAGTACCGTACATTTTAGAAAGGAGCCCTTCTATAGCATTAGGATCCTGTGCTAAAAGATTTTCTATAGACAATTCTACTTTAGGCTCTGTGTTAAGGTCATCCGTACAGGAAGAGAACATAAACAGCATGGCGCCTATACCCAGAATTATCTTTGTATTTAATTTTTTCATGTTCATAATAATTTTTTTAGAAATCAAAGTTTAAGCCTAAGCTGTATACTCTTGGACGAGGATAGAAATTATTATCAAGCGCATTGAAGTTTTCCGGATCCTGACCACTGTATTTTGTTATAAGGAATACGTTATTTACTGCAGCATAAAGCCTTAACGATCCTTGTCCGTCTTTTATAAGGTTATTAAAGCGGTAACCTAAAGTAAGGTTGTCACATCTAAGGAAACTTGCATTTTCAAGATAATAGTCAGATAATGGTATGTTACCCTGAATAGTTTCAAAACGAGGGTCGGCAGCACCATTGTAAAAATCAAGTACGTTGTTTAAACTGTTAGTGTTATTCGGTAAGGCTCTGTTTGTCCATCCGCCAACAAGTTTAACCGAGTTGTATACCTGTCCGTCTGCCTGTCCGTGGAAGCTTGCAGAAAAATCAAGGTTCTTATAAGTGAAGTTAGTGCTGAAACCATAAGTCCAGTTTGGTCTTAATGCTTCAAAATATCTGTCGTCGTTAGTAATAACACCATCGCCGTTTCTGTCTTTAAAAGCACCCACTATAGGGTTGCCATCGGTATCATAAAGTTGTTCAAATACCCATGCAGAGTATGGTTGCTCACCTACGCTGTGACGTGCAAGGCGTACACCTGTTTGTACCGGTAATCCAGACTCAGTAGCGTCAATCATCTGTACATCCTTAAGGTTTTTAACTTCCCCGATGTTGTAAGCAAAATTACCTGTTACATCCCAAGTGAAATCCTCTGTAACAATAGGTCTTATTGTTAAGCCAAGTTCAACCCCTTTGTTAGTCATAGACCCTACATTTTGAGTAATCTCATTTGTTAGGAATTGTCCGGGAGGTACAGAAGACTTAACTAGAAGATCGTCGGTATCTCTTTGGTAAACATCAACGCTACCTGAGATAAGGTCGTTTTTAAAGAAGGCAAAATCTAAACCAACGTTGTAAGTAGTAGTTGTTTCCCATGTAAGCTGGTCGTTAAAAGGATTAGCGCTATAAGTGTTTGTTCCAGGTAGGTACTGGCTGTTAGGGTCACCAGGGCTAAATATAGGAGAGCTTGGGTAGAAACCTGCAGTTCCTGTAATATCCTGTTGTCCTGTTTGTCCGTAACCTAAACGAAGTTTAAGGTTTTTAATAGTAGTATTGTCTTTAAGGAAGCTTTCATCAGTTATTCTCCATGCAAAGCCTGCTGCAGGGAAGTAACCCCAACGAAGGTCTTTTCTGAACAATGAAGAAGCATCTGCCCTTAATGTAAAAGTAAACAGATACTTGTCCATAAGGTCTACGTTTGCACGGCCAAAGAAAGATTCAAGAACCATTTTGTTGTAATACCTGTTAGTAGGATTTGCTTCATTTATTCTTTCTTCTCTTAAACCTGTATTGGTGTTGTACTGATAGATCGTTTTATATCCATCATTTACAAAACTCTGGTAAGAGTAACCTGCCTGAGCATCTATGCGTGTTAAAAAGCCCTGGAAGTTTTTAGTATAGGCAAGGTAAGAATCAAGGGTTTTGTTTGTAATGTGTTGTGTTTCCCTATAGTTTACACCTGGGTTAAATACGAAAGTATCGTTAACGTTGTCAAACTGATAAGTAGCAAAAGCATACTGTCCGTATTCTTCGGTAATTTTAGCTCTCGAGGCCTCAGCACCAAGGTTAACAACTGCTCTTAATTCAGGTAAGAAATGCATTTTATAATCAAACTGCACATTACCTAAAAATTTGTTTACCACTTCCGGCCTTCTTCTTTCCTGTAAAAGGTTTACAGGGTTATATTGTCCGTCAAAATCAAGAGGGTTTGCAGCTGTAGTGTTTTGGTAATAACCACCAAAGTTGTTTACATCACCGTCAGCATATACCGGTTTTGTAGGGTCCATATTAAGCGATCCGCCTATAGCACCACCTTCATCAATAGAGTTTTTGTCTATCCAGAAACCTTTAGCATTTACATCTACTTTTAAATGGTCGTCCAGGAAAGTAGGAGTAGCTTTAATGGTTGCTGTGTAACGCTCATAATCGTTGGTTTTTACAAGACCTTCGTTTTTAGTGTAACCAATTGAGCTTCTAAAAGGCACTTTTCCAAAAAGGTTTGCACTTGCACTAAAATTATGGTCTGTAGAAATAGACGTTCTTAAAATTTCATCCTGCCAGTTAGTGTCATAAATGTTTCGTCCTTCAATTTGAGGAGTACTTGGGTCATCTACAGCATCAGTAGTCGGGTCGTCTACACCAAGATAGTTGGTGAAGCCAGGGTGATATTCCTGAATGAAACGTACAAACGATGCGCTGTCCATTACATCAATACTTTGTGTAGCCTTACTAACAGCTACATAAGACGAGTAATTGAATTTAGGAGCACCTGAACTACCTTTTTTAGTTGTAATAATGATAACACCATTTGATGCTCTTGAACCATAAATTGCAGTTGCCGATGCATCTTTTAGTACTGTAAACGATTCAATATCATTTGGGTTAACAAGAGATAAAGGGTTGTTTACACCTGCCGGGTTAACATTGTCAATAGGTATACCATCAATAATAATAAGCGGGTTGTTGTTTGCTGAAAGCGAACTTCCTCCCCTTATCCTGATGTTTGGAGCCGAATCCGGTGCACCACCGGCATTGGTAATCCTTACACCCGGTGCCTTACCTACTATAAGCTGGTCTGAACTCATTACAGCTCCTTTGGTAAAGTCTTTAGATGATACGGTAGTTATAGCACCTGTAGCATCTTTTTTTGTTGTTGTACCGTAACCTATAACCACCACTTCCTCAAGTTGAGTGGTATCCTCCTGTAAGCTAACAGTTAAAGAGGATTGTCCGCTGTATTCAATAACCTGATCGGCATAACCGATAAAGCTGAATACAATGCGTTCGCCGTTGTTAATATTGGTGAGGGTAAACTTACCGTCAATATCGGTTGCGGTACCGTTTGTAGTACCCTCAACAATTACGTTTACGCCCGGGAGTGGCTCACCGGTTGCGCCATCACTAACAACCCCTGTTAAAGTGCTCTGAGCCAGCATGTTTAACGGGAGCAGTAGTAACAAAAGCAATAACTTTTTATACATTGTTCTCATTACAATTTGTTTGGGTTAATTTTGTGTTTTGTTTTTGCTTATAATTCACTTCGAATGTTAAAATTATGTAAAATCCTGACTCAAAAAAACGTTTTCGTATTTACAACCCACCGAAAACGTTTGCGTGTTGAAAACTTTTCTTAATTTACAATAATTGCGTGAGAATATTGCTACTAATAAAATTTAAGATTACCTTTATTTACGAAATGTTATTTTTTATCGATAAAATGAAAAGAAAAGTCACGCTAAAGCAAATTGCAAGAGAACTGGATGTATCTATTTCAACTGTCTCAAAATCACTAAGAAACAGCCCTGAAATAAGCGAGGATACAAGGCAAAAAGTTCAGGCATTTGCTAAACTATATAACTACAAGCCTAACAATATTGCATTAAGTCTTAAGAACAAGAGGACAAAAACAATTGGGATTATCATTCCCGAGATTGTACACCACTTTTTTGCCACTGTTATTAGCGGTATAGAGCAGGTAGCAAACGAAAATGGCTACAACGTAATTGTATGTCTTTCAGATGAGTCGTTTGATAAGGAGGTTATCAATATGGAGATGCTGGCAAATGGCAGTATAGACGGTTTCATTATGTCGCTTTCTAAAGAAACCCAGCTTAAAAAGGACTTTCACCACATAGTAGAGGTTATCAATCAGGGCATGCCTGTAGTTATGTTTGACAGGATTACTAACGATGTATTTTGCGATAAAGTAATAATAGACGATCAGATGGCAGCTTATGAGGCTGTAGATTATCTTATAAACAAAGGCTTTAAAAAGATAGCGCTTGTTACTACGGTAGACTATGTTAGTGTAGGTAAGCTAAGAACAGAGGGTTACCTTAAGGCACTTAGGGATCATAACATGCCAATACAGGAGGAGATGATCATTAAGATAGAGGATATAGAAAACTGTTCGGTTAAGATTGAGCGACTGCTGGATGAGCAAAAGCCCGATGCCATATTTGCGGTTAATGAGCTTTTTGCGGTAACAAGCATTAAGCTGGCAGCAAAAATGGGGGTTAATGTTCCTGAAGATCTTTCGGTTATAGGATTTACCGATGGTATCATTTCGCAGTTCTCTACACCTAGCATAACTACGGTTAGCCAAAACGGAATTAAAATGGGAGGCCGCGCAGCAAAAATGCTGATTGACCGACTTGAAATGGAGGAGGAAGACGAACATTACCGTACCGAAGTGATAGAAACTCACCTGGTTGAGCGAGAATCTACGCCAACGTTGTAGTTTTGTTTAATTGTTTGTAATTCAGTATTTTAAAAACTGTGTTTTTGAGCCTGCTCTAAAAAATTTAATATTTAAAAGCATATTATTAGATTAAAAATAATATATATTTGTCACTGATTATCAAAGCTTATACTTCACTTCGCAACAAAAAGTAAGTTTTGATAAGCCACGCGCTTATCGTATTATAAATTTAAATTACGATAATGGAAAAGCGTAGATTAGGTTTCCTGGAAATCTGGAACATGAGTTTCGGGTATCTTGGAATCCAAATGGGCTTTGCATTACAAAATGCAAATGCCAGCAGAATCCTTCAGATTTTTGGTGCCGATGTGCACAGCCTTTCCTGGTTTTGGATTATAGCCCCGTTAATGGGACTTATAGTGCAACCTATAATAGGGCATTACAGCGACAACACCTGGACACGTTTTGGCAGGAGAAAACCATTCTTTCTTGCGGGGGCATTGCTTGCTTCCATAGGATTGGTGCTAATGCCACAGGCCGATATTTTTATATCGCTTATGCCTGCCTTATGGGTAGGTGCCGGTTTCCTTATGATTATGGATGCCTCCTTTAACATTGCCATGGAGCCTTTTAGGGCACTGGTGGCAGATAACCTTAGGAGCGATCAGCGTACACTGGGTTTTAGTGTGCAAACCGCATTAATAGGTTTTGGAGCAGTAATCGGTTCTGTATTACCTTATGTAATAACCAAATGGTTTGGTATTTCTAATGAAAGGATAGGCGACAGTGTGCCTTTAAATCTTACACTTTCTTTTATTATTGGTGCGGTAATACTGGTAATAAGTATACTCGTTACTGTTTTAACAACTAAGGAGTATACGCCCGAAGAAATGGAAGCATTTGAAAAGGCTGCCGAACCTGAGGTAGAGGCTATAAAGCCAAAGCTAACGGATATCTTTAAGGATTTTGCTAAAATGCCTTTAACAATGCGTCAGCTAAGCTGGGTGCAGTTTTTCTCCTGGTTTGGCCTTTTTGGTATGTGGGTATTTACTACCCCTGCCATTGCACAGCATATTTATGGACTTTCCATTAACGATTCATCCAGCAACGAATATCAAAACGCAGGAGACTGGGTAGGTATTCTGTTTGGTGTGTATAATGCTGTATCTGCCATATTCGCTTTCTGTTTGCCTTTTATAGCTGCAAAACTAGGAAGGAAGCTTACACACTCAATATCACTTTTTATAGGTGGATTAGGTTTGCTTTCAATCTACATTATGCCAAATGAAGACTGGGTTGTAGTTTCTATGGTTGCCGTTGGTATTGCATGGGCAAGTATACTTTCTATGCCTTATGCCATACTTGCGGGCTCCATTTCTCCTAAAAAAATGGGAGTATACATGGGGATATTCAACTTCTTCATTGTTATACCGCAAATTGTAAATGCACTTATAGGTAGCCCTATTGTAAAATATGTTTACAACGGCAATGCTATTTATGCAATTATGACAAGTGGTGTAAGCTTTATTATCGCAGCCCTTCTTGTGTCGAGGGTTAAGGACGTTGATGACTTAAAATCAAAGGAAATACTATAACAGGAAAGATTAATGAAAACGAAAGCATTTATATTCGACCTTGACGGGGTTATTGTAGATACTGCAAAATACCACTATTTAGCGTGGCAAAAAATTGCTTCTCAGCTGGGAATCGATTTTACGCATGAACATAACGAACTGCTTAAAGGTGTAAGCCGTGTACGTTCCCTTGAAATTATTTTAGGATTAGGGAACATAGAGGCTTCACAGGAAGATAAGGATAAGTGGCTGGTGCAAAAAAACGAAGATTACCTTGGTTATATAACCAATATGAAAGAAGATGAGATTCTGGAAGGGGTAATAACAGTTCTTCAGTTTTTAAAAGCTAACGGCCAGCTTATAGCATTGGGCTCTGCAAGTAAAAATGCGAGGCCAATTTTAGAAAAGGTAAACATACTGCACTATTTTGATGTTATTGTAGACGGTAACGATGTTACCAATGCAAAACCCGATCCTGAAGTTTTTGTAAGGGCAGCAAAGCTGTTAGGCAAAACGGCATCGGAGTCTATTGTTTTTGAAGACTCTGTGGCGGGTATTCAGGCAGCAAATATTGCAGGAATGGTAAGTGTGGGTATTGGGCACAAGGATATTCTTAATGAGGCGCAATACAACTTTAACGATTTCACGGAAATCGACAACAATTTTTTACAAACCTTAGTAAACACATAAAATGAACCAGGATTATATAGTACCGGATAATTGGTCAATTATAGAAGAAGGATTTGATGCGGACAGGGTAAAATCTTCCGAGAGTTTATTTAGTATAGGTAACGGTGCCATGGGGCAACGTGCCAATTTTGAAGAACATTATTCAGGACATACGTTTCAGGGAAGCTATATTGCGGGCGTTTACTATCCGGACAAAACAAAAGTGGGATGGTGGAAAAACGGTTATCCCGAATATTTTGCCAAGGTTTTAAATGCACCAAACTGGATAGGTATTAATGTAGAGGTTAACGGTGAGCTGTTGGATTTAAATGCCTGTAAAGAGGTAAAGAACTTCAGGAGAGAACTTAACATGAAAGAGGGCTGGTACAACCGCTCATTTACGGCAGTGCTGCAAAATGGTGTAGAGGTATCAGTAAATGCAACAAGGTTCTTATCATTAGTTGAGGATGAACTTGGTGTTATAAAATATGAGGTAACTCCGGTTAACCAATCGGCACAAATTGTATTTAAACCTTATGTGGATGCAGGGGTAAAAAATGAGGATGCCAACTGGGAAGAAAAATTTTGGGAACCTTTGGACTCTCAATATTCAGGGAACGATGCCTTTGTAACGGCACGTACTTTTAAGACACATTTTACCGCGGCTACCTATATGCACAACAGTCTGTTGCTTAATGGTAACCCAACAACTGTAGCGACAGGAGATGTAGTGGCTACTAATGATAAAGTTCAGTTTAGTTATGCGCTACAGGCCAATGCAGGAGAAACAGCAGCGATTATAAAATTTGGTGGTTATACGGTATCGCTTAACCATGATGAGATAGCTCTTATTGATGCGGCCAAAACTGTAATTGCTAATGCCGTTAGCAAAGGGTATGATGCTTTGCTGGAAGAACAAAAACAGGCTTGGGCAGGTATTTGGGAAATGGCAGACATCACTATTGATGGTGATGTAAAGGCACAGCAGGGAATCCGTTTTAATATTTTCCAGTTAAACCAAACCTATTTAGGTAAGGATCCAAGGCTAAATATAGGGCCTAAAGGTTTTACGGGAGAAAAATACGGAGGTAGTACCTACTGGGATACCGAAGCTTACTGTATTCCGTTCTATATGGCTACTAAAGACCAGCAGGTGGCACGTAACCTGTTAACCTATCGTCATAATCAGTTAGGTAAGGCTATAGAAAATGCGCAAAAGTTAGGTTTTACCAATGGCGCTGCGCTATATCCTATGGTTACCATGAATGGTGAGGAGTGCCACAACGAGTGGGAAATTACTTTTGAGGAAATTCACCGTAACGGGGCTATTGCTTTTGCGATTTATAATTACTACCGCTTTACCGGAGATTACAGCTACATTCCTGAAAAAGGACTGGAAGTGCTTATTGGTATTGCACGTTTCTGGCATCAGAGAGCTACGTTCTCAACAGCTAAGAACAAGTATGTTATACTAGGGGTTACAGGTCCTAACGAGTATGAGAACAATGTAAACAATAACTTCTATACCAACTATATTGCACAATGGTGTATTAATTATGCCATAGAAAATATTATTAAGGTAAAAGAGGAGTTTACAGCAGACCATAATCGTATAATGGCGTTAACCAATCTTGGTGCTGAAGAGATAAGAGACTGGCAAAAGGTTGCCGATAACATGTACTTCCCTTATTCGGAAGAGCATGGGGTATACCTGCAACAGGATGGTTTCCTTGATAAGGAAATGGTAAGGGTAAGCGACCTTGACCGTTCGCAAAGGCCAATTAACCAAAAATGGTCTTGGGACAGGATTCTTCGTTCGCCGTATATCAAACAGGCAGACGTGCTACAAGGCTTCTATTTCTTTGAAGATCATTTTACTAGGGAAGATATGGAAAGGCATTTTGATTTCTATGAGCCGTTTACGGTACATGAGTCTTCACTTTCGCCATGTGTACACTCTATACAGGCAGCAGTACTGGGTAGGATGGAGCAGGCTTACACGTTTTATTTAAGGACGTCACGACTTGACCTTGACGATTATAACAAAGAGGTTAAAGAAGGGCTTCATATTACCAGTATGGCTGGTACTTGGATGAGTATTGTAGAAGGTTTTGGCGGCATGCGTGTTAAAAACGGGCAGCTGCATTTTGAACCGAGAATCCCTGAACAGTGGAAAGGATATTCATTCAAGATTAATTTCAGGAATCAGATTGTGAAGATATCGGTACATTCGGGTGAAACGCGATTTGACCTTGAAGGTGATAAAGAACTTACCGTATTTGTACACGGAAGAGAAGTAAAAGTTGAGCCTAATAAGGCTGTAACAATATAATTATTATATAGCCTGTAATATCCTTTGGGTATTGCAGGCTTTTTTATAATACCGCATCAAACGAAATACATGAAAAAAATATTTTACCTATTAGTCTTTAGCTGCACTTTTGCCTTTGCTCAGGCAGACAGGGTAGAGCCGCCTTTTTGGTGGAGTGGTATGCATAATCCTGAACTGCAGATTATGTTTTACGGAAAGAATATAGCGCAGTATCAACCTGTTTGTAACGGGGTGGTTATTAACAACGTAATAAAGACCGAAAATCCAAACTATGTTTTTGTGACTGTTGACACTAAAGGTGTTCCTGCCGGAGAGCTTGTTTTCGATTTTAAGAACAATAAGAACAAAACAGCTTTCACTCAGAAATATACACTTAAAAACAGAAGGGAAGGCTCGTCGCAAAGGGACAGTTTTGATTCTTCGGATGTAATTTACCTGTTAATGCCCGATCGTTTTGCAAACGGAAATCCTGATAACGATACCAGTAAAGCCCTAAATGAGAAAGGCGACAGGAGCCTGCCGGGTGGCCGTCATGGGGGAGATATAGAGGGAATAATAAAAAACCTTGATTACCTTGATGAGCTGGGTGCTACGGCTGTATGGAGCACACCACTTTGTGAGGATAACGATAAAGGTTATTCCTATCATGGTTACGGTCAAAGTGATGTGTATAAAATAGATGCAAGGTATGGTACCAATGAAGATTATGCGCGCCTTTCGGCAGAGCTGAAAAAGCGTGATATGAAACTTATCATGGATTATGTTACCAATCACTGGGGGGCTGAACACTGGATGTATAAGGATTTACCGACTTACAACTGGATTCATCAGTTTCCGGGGTATTCGCAATCCAATTACAGGATGACAACCCAGTTTGATCCTAATGCCTCACAAACCGATGCAAGGCAGTGTATGGACGGCTGGTTTGTGCCTTCAATGCCCGATTTAGATCAGTCGAACCCTTTAGTGCTTAACTATCTTACCCAAAATGCTATCTGGTGGATTGAGTATGCCGATTTAGATGGTTTCCGTGTGGATACTTATTCTTATAACGACAAGGAAGGCATTGCTAAATGGACAAAAGCCATTACCGATGAGTATCCTAACTTTAATATTGTTGGTGAGGTATGGATGCACGATCAGGCGCAAATGGCCTATTGGCAAAAGGACAGTAAGATTGCGGCTATACAAAGCTATAACTCTTACCTGCCAAGTGTAATGGACTTTACCCTGCACGATGCCATAGGCGGAGTGTTTAACGAAGACCAATCCGGCTGGGATGCGGGTATGCAAAGGGTATATGATAATTTTACGAACGACTTTTTATATCCTGATATCAACAACATCCTGGTATTTATGGAAAACCATGATACAGGCCGCTTTAATGAGATCTATAAAGGGGATATCAATAAATACAAAATGGCACTTACACTTATTGCTACCGTACGCGGTATTCCGCAAATTTACTACGGCAGTGAAATAGGTATGGCAGGAGATAAGGGGAAAGGTGATGCAGATATCCGCAGGGATTTCCCGGGTGGATGGGATGGCGACAGCAATAATGCCTTTACAAAATCAGGGCGTACTGCACAGCAGCAACAATTCTTTGACTTTACATCTAAACTTCTAAACTGGAGAAAAAATAAGGATGTTATCCATAACGGTAAAACCACACACTACCTGCCGGACAATAACGTATATGTATATTTTAGGTATAATACTAAGGAAAGTGTAATGGTAGTAATGAATAACAGCAATGAATCCAGGACTTTTGGTACAATTCGCTTTGCAGACAACATTAAAAATTACACAACAGGAACCGATGTACTAACCGGTAAAAAGGTAAATCTTGCTAACGAAATTAGCATGGAACCAAAATCGGTTATGGTACTGGAACTAAAATAAATGATATGAAGAAAACAATTCTTTTAGGGATTTTCCTTGCGGCTTTTATAAGCTGTAAAGAAGGGAACAAACAGGAAGAGGCTAAAGCAGAATCTGCGGCCCTTGCTCCGGTAAGTGATGCCATGATGGAGAATAGCGTTATTTATGAGGCTAATATCCGTAACTACTCTCCGGAAGGGACTTTTAACGCATTTACTAAAGATATTCCTGAACTTAAAAAGCTTGGGGTAAAGGTAATTTGGCTTATGCCTATTTATCCTATTTCCATGAAAAACAGGAAAACTACAGACGGGCGTATGGTAGAGGATATTAAAGACCCTGCTGAGCGTGCAAAGTATTTGGGTAGCTATTATGCTATCTCTGATTATACTGCCATAAACCCGGATTTAGGGACGCTGCAGGATTTCCAGAATCTGGTAAACACGGCTCATAACAATGGGATGTATGTAATACTGGACTGGGTAGCTAACCATACAGGTTGGGATCATAAATGGATTACCGAGCACCCTGAGTACTATCATAAAAATGCAAAAGGAGAGGTGACCGATCCGCTTAATCCTGAAACGGGAGAAAGCTGGGGTTGGACAGATGTAGCCCATTTAGACTATACAAGCAAAGCGCTGTATGAGCCGATGAAAAATGAGATGCTGTACTGGGTAAAAGAACAAAATGTTGATGGCTTCCGTTGTGATGTGGCAGATAACGTGCCTACTGAGTTTTGGCAGTTTGCAGTGCCTAAGCTAAATGAGGTTAAGCCTGTATTTATGCTTATGGAATCTAACAAACCATACCTGTTCAATGGTATTTTCGATATGGGGTATGGTTGGGAAGCACACCACTTAATGAATGACATTGCCCAGGGCAAAAAGAATGTATCCGACTGGGATGCCCTTATGGAAAAGCAGGCTAAGGAGTATAAAAAGGAAGATATATGGATGAACTTTACTTCCAATCATGATGAAAACTCTTGGAACGGTACTGAATATGAAAGAATGGGTGATGCTGCCGAACTTTTTGCTGCATTAACCTATACCATGCCGGGGATGCCGCTTATTTATACGGGTCAGGAATATGACTTTAACCGTCGTCTTAAATTTTTTGAAAAAGACGAGATTACCCATTCAAAAGGTAAGATGTTTAAGGTGTATGAAAAGTTAGGTGAGCTTAAAAACAGTAATGAAGCATTAAACGGAGGTAAACAGCCTGCTGACTATAACAGGATTACAACCTCAATGGATAAAAATATTCTTGCTTTCGCAAGAGAAAAAGATGGTGAAAAAGTAGTTTTTGTAGGTAATCTTACTAAGGAGCCGCAAAGCTTTACACTTCCTGTAGAGGGTAATTTTACCAATTATGTTACGGGAGAGAAAGTGCAGCTGGCTCCGGGTCAGGAACAAAAATTTGGTCCCTGGGAGTATTGGGTACTAACAAAATAATTTTTTCTCATAGATAGTTGTTAGGAGCACAGGCATTTTTGCCTGTGCTTTTTGTATATTTAGAAGTATCTTTACAAAAATATTCAGGTATGGCACAAATCCTTAAAATAGGCCACAGGGGATCAAAAGCCCATGTGCCTGAAAATACACTGGCTTCTTTTCAAAATGCACTTGATATGGGTGTAGATGGCTTAGAGCTTGATGTGCATGTTTGCAGTACGGGCGAACTGGTGGTAATACACGATTTTACGGTAGACAGGACTACAAACGGAACCGGAGAAGTGCACAAAATGACCCTGGCGGAACTGAAAGAACTGAAAGTGGAAGGAGGACATAAAATCCCTACACTGGAAGAAGTGCTGGAACTGGCAGGTAAAAAATGTTTTCTGAATATTGAATTGAAAGGCCGTCATACCGCAGCTCCTGTTTCAGCGCTTATGGAAAAGTATGTAGCCGAAAAAGGTTTTTCCTATAATGACTTTATAGTGTCCAGTTTTCAAAGGGAAGAGCTAATGATAATGTATAATAGTAACCCTGATATTCATTTAGGGGTGCTTTCTCAGGCCAGTGTTACCCAGGCATGGGAGTGGGCGCAGGAGTTTTCGGCAAAAGCCATACATCCGCATTTTTCCCTCCTTACCGAAAGCAATGTGAAAAAAGCACAGCAGGCAGGCTATAAGGTGTATACATGGACAGTAAATGACCCTGAAGATATAGAACGAATGAAATCGTATAATGTAGACGGAATTATGTCCGACTATCCTGAACGTTTATGAGTAAGAGTTTTGATGTAGTTATTGCCGGTGGGGGTGCTGCCGGATTTTTTACAGCTATAAATATAGCAGAAGCCAATCCTAAGCTTAAAATAGCCATACTGGAAAGAGGAAAGGAAGTACTCAGTAAAGTGCGTATTTCCGGTGGTGGCAGGTGTAATGTTACGCATGCGTGTTTTATACCTAATGACCTTGTTAAGTTTTACCCGAGAGGGGAAAGGGAACTTAAAGGTCCTTTTAACCGTTTTTGTTCGGGAGATACTATTGAGTGGTTTGAAAAACATGGTGTAGAACTTAAGATAGAAGAAGACGGAAGAATGTTCCCGGTTACCGACAGTTCCCAAACCATTATAGACTGTTTTATGGAAGCTACCAGGAAACAGGGAATACAGGTACTTACAGGAGAAAGCATTCAAACTATATACAAGGCAGAAGACTACTGGAAAATAGACACCCAAAAAGATACTTTTCTTGCTGCCAAGCTGGTAATGACAACCGGCAGCAATCCTAAAATGTGGGATATGATGCAGGAACTGGGTCATACTATAGTGCCGCCTGTTCCTTCGTTGTTTACTTTTAATATAAAAGATCTGCGTATAAAAGACCTTATGGGGGTGTCGGCACTGGCATCTGTTAAGGTAAAAGGTACTAAGCTAAATGCTACCGGCCCGTTGCTTATTACTCATTGGGGCATGAGTGGCCCGGGTATATTAAGGGTGTCGGCTTGGGGTGCCCGGGAACTGTTTGATAAAAACTATCAGTTTACATTACAAGTTAACTGGCTTAATGATATTGGCCATGAGGAGTGTGAAGAGGTACTCAGGGATTTAAAACAGGAACAGCCTAAAAAGACAGTGGCAAAATACTGTCCGTTCGATTTTCCTAACCGTTTATGGCAAAGCCTGGTCAATGCTGCCGGAATTTCACCGGAAGCACGTTGGGCCGACGTTTCCAAAACACAGCTACTGGCATTGGTAGGCCAATTGGTTAATGCCGAATTTAAGGTTAACGGAAAGAGCACCTTTAAGGAAGAGTTTGTAACAGCAGGTGGAATAGAACTTAAGGAAGTGAACTTTAAGACCATGGAAAGCAAGATGCAAAAGGACCTTTATTTTGCGGGTGAGATACTTAATATTGATGCAATAACCGGAGGATTTAACTTTCAAAATGCATGGACAGGGGGCTATATCGTGGCACACTCTGTTTTAGAGGATTTCTAATAATTTAACGCAACCATTATTCATTCGTAGCATCTAATTAAAAATCAATTAATTATTGGCTATGAAAAAATCATTTTTACTATTAGTTTTTGCAGCTTTGCTGATGTCATGTTCCGATACGGATACAGATCCTGTTAATGGGGGATCGGAAGGCAATAAAGTATTATTGTTAAAAGTAGACCTTTTAACTAATGCATTTGAAGGAGGTAAAGAACTTACTTTTCCTGATAACACTAATTTCACTATTTCAACTGATTTTAATCCTGCCGGAGATTTTGGCGATATTACCTTAAATTATGATGAGGTAAACATGCCTATTTTTGCCGGAGAGATTATATGGATGGGATTAGGGCAAATGACTTTTCCTGAATCTATGGATGCTTCAGGAGAATTTTCAACTATCCAAAACCCTGTTTCACAACCGGCTGAATCCCAATTCTCTTTAGTGTCTGTTGATGAGCCCGAAACTTCGCCTTTCCTGTCAGAAATAGACTATGATGCTATATGGGCAGCAGTAGATAATCTGGCAGCGGTAAAAGAATTTAGGGACAGTAATCCTGATGCTCAGGTAAATCTTTTCCTTTATACGCCAAGCGTAGGTATAGGTGATCCGGCTGACTGGGACTGGATTGTGATTTTAAAAAATTAATCTGCGTTGAGATATCTTTTTTGTGTGAAAAAGCCCCTCACTTGAGGGGCTTTTAATGTAGTTTAATATTGAGATGCTTGTTTGCTAATAGTTCCTCATTCTTTTGGTGCTAAAGGTATCTTCACTTCCTGCAGGAGGTGTTACATAACCTTTAGTGTATATGGTATATATCTTTCCGGCTGTAAAAACCATATCTACATCAGTGTATAGTGTAGTATCATTATCATCAGTATATGTAATGGTGTATGTTCCTGCCGGAATTTCCATAAAATCGGTAGCCTGCTTAAATTCCAGGGCTGTTGCAAGATCATCTGTTTCGGTAGCAATGTTAATCGCAGGTGCATCAGGAGAAAGGTTTATAAAACGAATTCCTGCATGATTTACAGCCGGATACTCCAACAAATCGTCATAGGCTATAAGTTCAATTGCATCAAGGTTATTTACTGCAAAAAGGGTAAAAAAGTCTCCCGCAGTTAGTGTTTTATCGAGAGTTGTAAGCTCGTGTCCGTCAGAATCCTGAATGCTGAAAGTACGGTCGCCCAAGTAAAAGTTATAATACCCGGCAGCATTTGTGTATTCAAGGGGATTTTGGTTTATATCATTCTGATCGGCATAAAAAAAGAGGCCGTCAGAATCGGGACTTGCATTGGCAATTATACCTAATGCTATGTTATTGCTTGGATAGTAGTAAGTGTAGTCATCATCAACATTACATGATCCTAACAACAGCAATGAGGCGGCAGCCATTATTGCTTTAAAAAATCTAATCTTCATAGTCTTCAAATTATATTAATCATCTCTTTATAAGATGAGGATTAAAACAGATGGTTGCGTTTTTTTAACTAACGGGAATATATTTTAACATCTTAGGCTTATCGGTTAAGTTTCTTTATTTTTGTGTATAATATACGCATAGTTATGAGCCAAAACATAAAAATAGCTGTAGATGCAGTAGTCTTCGGTTATCAGCAGGATACTTTATATGTGTTGTTAATACAGCAAAAATTTGACGGTCAGGAATCGTATTGGGCCTTACCGGGAGGTTTGGTTAAAGATAATGAATCGCTTATAAGTGCAGTTACCCGTGAACTTAAAGAGGAGACTAATGTAGATATAAATTTTATGGAGCAGCTCTATACCTTTGGTGATGATCTTAACAGGGATTCAAGAAACAGGGTAATATCCGTAGCTTATTTTGCATTAATTGATTCTTCTAAAACCAATATAAAAGCTGATACTGATGCCGATAAGGTACAATGGTTTCCTGTTAAAGATGTTCCTGCACTCGCTTTTGACCATAATCTTATACTGCAAAGAGCCATT
Organism: Flavobacterium alkalisoli; assembly: GCF_008000935.1. NCBI lineage: Bacteria > Pseudomonadati > Bacteroidota > Flavobacteriia > Flavobacteriales > Flavobacteriaceae > Flavobacterium > Flavobacterium alkalisoli. The sequence continues at coordinate 465,871 of NZ_CP042831.1, read as the reverse complement.
GAAAGGCTTAAAGCCAAGCTTACCTATCAGCCTGTTGGTTTTGATTTACTTCCCAAAGAATTTTTGTTTTCTGATCTTGAAAATCTTTATTGTACTATTTTAGAAAAAGAAATTGACAGGCGAAATTTCAGAAAGAAAATCCTTAGTTTCGATATTGTAGAGGAAACCGACAGGTTTTCCGAAAAAAAAGCCGGTCGTCCGGCAAAGTTATTTCGTTTTAACAGTGCTAAATATAAGGCATTGGAAAAAGGAGGATTCCATTTTGAAATAAAATTTGCGTAAGAATTACACAAAATATTTTGTTGGTAAATTTTAATGCTATAAATTTGTGTAAAAATAACGCAAAGTATGATTCTTAATTTAGACAACACCTTTAGTCCGCTGGCGGGAAAAGAAATTAGCTTTAAGGCTTTTACCTTTTATGGCGGAGAACCACACATTAAAATTGAGCCCAATTTTGACGTTAATCAAACCGTAACCATTACCCATCGCATTAAATCGTTTAATGATTTAGGACAACTTACAGTTGCTGCCGATGCTTTAAAAAGAATTGGAGTAAGGAGTGTAAATCTTTTTATACCCTATTTTCCGGCAGCACGTCAGGACAGGTTAATGGTTGCAGGCGAACCCTTAACGGTAAAAATTTATGCCGATATTATCAATACCATGCAGTTTGATAAAGTTATGGTTTTTGACCCGCATTCTGATGTTACACCTGCACTTTTAAACAATTGTGAAGTGATTTCAAATCACGCCTATATAAAAGAAGTGATAAAAAGAATAGGTAATGATGTAAAACTGATTTCACCTGACGGGGGCGCACTTAAAAAAGTGTACAAGCTATCTGAATATCTTGGCGGTGCTGAGGTTGTGGAATGCAGTAAGAGCAGGGATGTAAAAACCGGAAGGTTATCTGGCTTTAAGGTGTATGAGGATGATTTGGCAGGAGCCGACTGCCTTATAGTAGATGATATTTGTGATGGTGGAGGTACTTTTACAGGGCTTGCACAGGCCTTAAAAGATAAAAACGCCGGAAGACTTTACCTAGCGGTAAGCCATGGTATTTTCAGTAAGGGTTTTGAGGTGTTTGGAGAATGGTTTACAACCATATTTACTACAGATTCCTTTACTGATATTAATAATCCAAATGTTGAACAAATAAAACTAAAGCTATGAATCCACTATTATTAACAGACGGATACAAAGTAGACCACAGAAGACAGTATCCTCAGGGTACAACAATGGTATATTCTAACTGGACACCAAGAAAATCCAGGATACAGGGTGTGGATGAGGTTGTGTTTTTTGGGTTACAGTATTTTATTAAAAAATATGTTATAGAAGATTTTAACCTTCATTTTTTTGGGAGACCAAAAGATGAGGTGGTTAAAAAATATGCCAGGAGGATAAATAATTATCTTGGTGATAATCAGGTAGGTACAGCTCATATAGAGGCATTACATGATTTGGGATATATCCCTATGGTTTTTAAGGCACTGCCTGAAGGCGCTTCAGTCCCGCTTAGGGTGCCTATGTTTACCATGTATAATACGCTTCCTGAGTTCTTTTGGTTAACCAATTATTTTGAAACTCTTCTTTCAGCTGTTGTATGGCTGCCTTGTAACTCGGCTACTATTGCGAGGGAATACAGAAAAATATTAGACAGGTATGCAGCGGAAACTTCTGTCGCGGAGGAATTTGTTAACTGGCAGGGGCATGACTTCTCTATGCGTGGCATGGGAGGGGTAGAAGCAGCTGTAACATCTGCAGCAGGGCATTTGTTAAGTTTTACGGGTACCGACACCATTCCGGCAATAGATTTTCTTGAAGAATATTATAATGCCGATTCTGATAAAGAGCTTATAGGAGGTTCGGTAGCTGCAACAGAGCATTCTGTTATGTGTATGGGTACTAATGAGGGCGAATATGAAACATTTAAAAGACTTATTTGTGAAGTATACCCTAAGGGTATAGTTTCTATAGTATCTGATACATGGGATTTATGGAAAGTGCTACAGGAGTATCTGCCAAGTCTTAAAAATGAGATAGAAAGTAGAGAAGGTAGAGTGGTTGTGAGGCCCGATAGTGGCGATCCTGCTGATATTTTGTGTGGTAATCCTGAAGGGAAAACCGAAGCAGAAAGGAAAGGAGTGGTAGAACTGTTATGGGATATTTTTGGAGGGGTTGTAAACCATAAGGGGTATAAAGAGCTTATTCCGCAAATAGGGGCTATTTATGGGGACAGTATAACCTTAGAAAGGGCTACTAATATTTGCGAAAGACTTAAACAGAAAGGTTTTGCTTCCACTAATGTGGTTTTAGGTATAGGCTCATTCACTTATCAGTATAATACAAGAGATACTTTTGGTTTTGCTATGAAAGCAACTTATGGTGATGTAAAAGGTGAGGGAAGAGAAATATTTAAAGATCCTGTAACTGATGACGGAACAAAAAAATCGGCTAAAGGACTTATGAAAATTGACCTTGTTAACGGCAGGTATATTTTAAGGGATCAGGTGAGTAGGGAGGAAGAAAAAACCGGAGAACTTAAGGAAGTTTTCAGGGATGGGAAATTGCTTAAAGAAAATACACTGGCAGAAATAAGAGAACGTGTAAAAAAGAAAGTTGCAGTTGATGCCATATAAAAAAAGCCCTTCATTTGAAGGGCTTTTTTTATCGGTTGAGCCACCAGATGGAGGCATTTAGTATTGTGGCAAAACTTACCCAAAGCATATAAGGTATAAACAGGTAGGTAGCTGTTTTGCTTACTTTGTTAAATTGTGCCATGGTTTCATATATAAAAAGCCACAGTAATATAATATCAAATAAACCCAGTAAAGGGTTTTTTAGTCCGAAAAAAAGATATGACCACAACAGGTTAAGTCCTAATTGTGAAAAAAAGAAAGTCATTCCCCTTTTTACCGAATCTTTATCAAGTGTTATTTTGTTCCATACAATTCCGGCGGCAATACCCATTATAATATAGAGTGTAGTCCATACTGGTGCAAACAGCCAGTTAGGCGGGTTAAAGCTTGGTTTTTCAAGTGTTGGGTACCATGTTTGTACACTTTCAACCGTTATTTTACTTCCTAAATATCCAATGGCAAGGCAAAGCAATACCATTCCAATTATCCTGAAAGCTTGTGTCATTGATTGATTTTAGTTTGGGGTTTTAACCAAAGTTAATAAAACAAAAATGTAATATTTCTATAAAAAACTATCTTTGTATAAATTTTAAGATATGCTGTCTGAAAAGGATTTTATTCCTAAACAATATACCTCTTTTGTGCAAACCGGTAGTTTTGAATGGAGCGCGCCCAGTAATATAGCACTTGTAAAGTACTGGGGTAAAAAAGAGAACCAGATTCCCGCTAACCCTTCGGTTAGTTTTACCCTTAACAACTGTAAGACCATAACCAAACTAGGTTTTGAGAAGAAAGAGAACAACGGAAGCTTTTCGTTCAACCTGCTTTTTGAAGGAAAACCCAAGCCGGATTTTCGTCCTAAGATTGAAAAATTCCTGCAAAGGGTAGAGGAGTATCTTCCTTTCTTAAAGGAATATCATTTCACTATTGATACACAAAACACATTTCCGCACAGTTCGGGTATAGCATCTTCGGCTTCGGGTATGGCGGCTTTGGCCATGAACTTTATGAGTCTGGAAAGATTGCTAAACCCTGATATGGATGATGCTTATTTTTACAACAAGGCTTCGTTTTTGGCGCGCTTAGGTTCCGGCAGTGCCTGTAGAAGTGTAAAAGGCAATGTTGTGGTTTGGGGCGAACATAAGGATTTTGAAGAGAGCTCAAATCTGTATGGGGTAACATTTCCGTATGTAATTCATGATAACTTTAAAAACTATCAGGATACCATTCTGTTGGTAGATAAGGGAGAGAAACAGGTTTCAAGTACTGTTGGTCATGACCTTATGCACGGTCACCCATTTGCGCAACAGCGTTTTGAGCAGGCACATGATAATCTTAGTAAGATTAAGGAAGCATTGGTAAGTGGTGATCTGGAAAGTTTCATCAGTATTACCGAAAGTGAGGCCTTGACGCTGCACAGTATGATGATGACATCTATGCCTTATTTTATACTGATGAAGCCTAATACGCTGGAAATCATTAACAGGGTATGGAAGTTTAGAAGGGAAACTACTATTCCTGTATGCTTTACGCTCGATGCAGGTGCTAATGTGCACGTGCTGTATCCTGAAAACGATAAAGTGAAAGTTTTGGAATTTATTAAGAATGAATTAGTTGCCTATTGTCAAAACAGTCAGTACATTTGTGACGAAATTGGTAATGGTGCACAACAGATAGCTTAAGGCAATAATTTAGGAAATCTGCGGTTTTTTAATTACCTTTAATAAAAATATATCCTGATGAAAGGACCTTTATTTTATTCTAAAATACTTCTGTTTGGAGAACATGGCATTAACAAGGGCTCCAAAGGATTAGCTATTCCGTATAACTTTTATAACGGAGGCTTAAGGTTAACAGATACCGATACCGAGCTTGCAAAAAAATCGAATGAAAAACTAAAAGGCTTTGTTGCTTATCTTGAAAAGATGCAGCAGGAAAATCCTGAACTGGTAACGTTTGATTTTGACAGCTTACATCGCAATGTAGAATCAGGAATGTATTTTGACTCCAGTATACCGCAGGGTTATGGTATAGGGAGTAGTGGTGCGCTTGTAGCGGCTATTTACGACCAGTATGCCAATAACAAAATCACGGTTCTGGAAAACCTTACACGTGAAAAGCTAATGCAGCTTAAACAGATTTTCAGTAAAATGGAATCTTATTTTCACGGAACAAGCTCTGGGCTTGACCCGCTTAACAGTTACCTGAGCCTGCCTATACTTATCAATTCTCACGATAATATTGAGGCTACCGGTATACCAATGCAAAACCTTGAAGGTAAGGGGGCAGTATTTTTACTGGACTCCGGTATCGTTAAGGAAACAGCACCTATGGTACAAATTTTTATGGAAAGCCTTAAGGATAAAGGTTTCCGTAATATGGTAAAAACCCAGTTCCTTAAATATACAGACGCCTGTATTGATAATTTCCTTCACGGGGATGTAAAATCACTTATCAATAACACTAAAGAACTTTCTAAAGTGGTGTTCAATAACTTTAAGCCTATGATTCCGGAAGGTTTCCATGAGTTATGGCAAAAAGGTATTGAATCAAACGATTACTATCTTAAGCTTTGTGGTTCGGGAGGCGGAGGTTATATCCTTGGCTTTACCGAAGATATAGATAAGGCTAAAAATGCTTTACAAGGACATAAGGTAGAGGTGGTTTATCAGTTTTAGGCTGTGGATTATTTCCTTTGGATATTCAACATTTTTTTCACGTCAGTTTTTACAGGGTTTAGTATTGTAATTCCTGTTTTTTTACTGTTGCCTTTTAAAAATGGACAGGCAAAGGAGTTTAGGGAGTTTTTTATAGATACCGCAATAAAACTGCTACGGTTAAGTGGTATAGCATATTTGTTTTTCTTTATGCTGGATACTTACATTTTATACACACAGCAGGGTGTTAATTTTCTGAATCATATTACAGGAGCTTACTGGCTTTATTATTGGTTTTCTCCATTAATGTATTTATTTCTTAGTCAACTTTTATGGATTAAGAAACTATCGTCTAAAAAAGGCGGGCTCATAATTTTTTCACTGCTTTTATTACTGTTGCCGTCGCAAAAGTTTCTGGTGTTCATGACAGCTTTTAATCGCGATTATCTGCCCTCTTCATGGAGTATGTATAGATCAGATATAGTGATAGAATTTGTTTTAAACATTATAGTTTTTATTTTTACTATTCTTACAATAACTTTACTTACAAATAAGTTAAGAACAAATATAAAAGCATAAACCTATGGCATCAAGGAAAACAAGATTAACACTGATGAAGATTCTCAGCTTGTTTTCCGTGGTGCGGGGCTATAACATTCCTGTTATCGCTTTAGCCCAATACCTTTCCGCTGTATTTATATTGGCTCCCGAACAGCGTGCCCTTGATGTTATACTGGATTTAGACCTTTTCCTTATAGTGCTGGCATCAACGCTCTCAATAGCATCGGGATATATTATCAATAATTTTTACGATGCCCAAAAGGATCTTATAAACCGCCCCAACAAATCAATGCTGGACAGGCTTGTAAGTCAGCAAACAAAACTAAAGGTTTATTTTGCCCTTAATTTACTGGCTACCCTTATTGCTTTTTTAGTTTCATGGAGGGCAGCTTTCTTCTTTGCAGGGTATATATTCCTTATATGGTTCTATTCGCATAAGCTTAAAAAGTATGCTATAATAGGTAACCTAACGGCAGCATTGCTGGCAGTATTGCCTTTCTTTGGTATACTTATGTACTTTAAGAATTTTTATCAGGTGATTTTTGCGCATGCTACATTCCTGTATCTGTTAATACTTACACGAGAGATTATAAAAGACCTTGAAAACATAAAAGGAGATTTGGTAGCCAATTACAAAACGATACCTGTTTTGTATGGTGAGAAAACAGCGAAGGGCCTGATCATGCTACTTACTTTCCTAACCATTATTCCCGTATTCTTTTTAATAGAAATATATGATGTGGGCTACATGGATATTTACTTTTATGGAGGGATGATAGTAATAGTATTCTTTCTTATTAAACTATGGAATGCCCATACTCAAAAAGATTATTTACTGCTGCATAATGTACTTAAGTTTCTTATTGTGGCAGGGGTATTTAGTATAGTACTTATAGATCCTGTTGTTTTAGTTCATGGCAGGAAGCTTTTATCGGCTATTTAATCTATCTTTGCAAAAAATAAATCAGATGAATAACAATAACAGGAGAGGCAATACATCCGGTAACGGAGGTAGTGACAGGAAGAGAACGGGCAGCAATACTTCACGTCCCGGCGGAAATAGTAAAAAACCATCATTTGATAAACCGGCATCTGGCGATAAAAAGCCTTATAGTAATAAACCTTACGAAAAGAAAACGGCTGCACCAAAACCTAAAACGGTTAAACAGTCGGATGAGCTTAGGCTTAATAAATATATAGCTAATTCAGGCATGTGCTCACGCAGGGATGCCGATCTTTATATCAGTTCAGGAAACGTAAAAGTGAACGGACAGGTTGTAACTGAGATGGGTTACAAAGTAAAGATTACCGATAAGGTTGAGTTTGACGGTGTTAAGATTATTCCTGAAAAAAAGGAATATATACTGCTTAACAAACCTAAAAACTTTGCTACATCCGGAGATGAGGGTAAAGACATGCGTAATGTTATGGAGCTTGTGCGTATGGCTACCAAAGCCAGTATACAGCCTATAGGAAGGATGGACAGAAATACCACAGGATTACTTATATTTACTAACGATACCGATATGGTACGTAAGTTCAATCAGCCAAACCAAAAGTCGTTCAAGATTTATCAGGTGTCTTTAGATAAAAATCTTAAGTTTGAAGACCTTGAAAAAATAAGCGGAGGTGTTACGCTTGACGGACACAGATTGTTTATAGATGAAATAAGCTATATAGACGATCAGCCAAAAACGGAAATAGGTCTTAAACTAAGAACGCCAAACGTAAAAGTGGTGAGGGCTATTTTTGAAAGCTTTAAGTATGATGTGCTGAAAGTGGATAGGGTATCTTTTGCTGGGCTAACCAAAAAGAATCTGCCAAGAGGTAACTGGAGGTTCTTGACAGAACAGGAGGTAATAAACCTTAAGAATATATAACCCCAATCCTGAAGTTTTGCTTCAGGATTTTTTGATAACACAAATGAGTAATAAAGAAGTAGAATTTATAGCGATTAAATGGCTGGAGGCTTTTAATGCCAAAAAGCTGGATAACCTTTTGGAACTGTATGATGATGCTGCCGAGCATTTCAGTCCGAAACTGAAAATAAGGAGGCCCGAAACCAACGGACTGGTAACCGGTAAAGCGGCTTTGCGTGACTGGTGGCAGGATGCTTTTGACAGGCTACCTACACTACACTATAAAGTTCGTACACTTACAGCCTGTGTAGATCGTGTTTTTATGGAATACCTTAGGATGGTAGAAGGAGAAGAGGATATGAATGTTGCAGAGGTACTTGAAATAAAAGACGGAAAGATTATAGCCTCAAGGGTATATCATGGCTAGTAAAGCATAATAAATAAAAATCCCGCCTCAGGCGGGATTTTTATTTATAGAGATGTCTCTTCTGTTTGTGGTTTTTGTACCGTTGCTTTTTTGCCGTCAAGCCCTCTTTTTCTTAGTAGTGGCTCAATAGACGGTTCAGCTCCCCTAAACTGTTTGTATAGTATCATAGGGTCGGCAGTACCTCCTCTTTCAAGTATATTGATTCGGAAAGATCTGGCTGTCTGTTCGTCAAATAGCGATGTGCTCTTAAAGGCTTCAAAAGCATCGGTGTCCAGTACGCCAGACCATATATAGCTATAATATCCAGCCGAATATCCACCATTAAAGATATGGTTAAAGTAAGTGCTTCTGTAACGAGGTATAATAGAACTTGGTAGTCCCAGTTTTTTCATTGAAGCCTCTTCAAACGGAACCACATTTTGTGTTAGTGGCTCGGTAAGTGTATGGTAATCCAAATCAAGGTAAGAAGCAGCTAAATATTCTACAGTAGCAAATCCCTGGTCAAAAGTTGAAGCTTTTTGTAGTTTTTCAATCAGTTCATCAGGTATTACCTCTCCGGTTTTATAATGCTTGGCATACATTTTAAGGACTTCCGGTTCTGCAGCCCAATTTTCCATTATTTGAGACGGTAGCTCAACAAAATCGGTGTATACACTGGTTCCCGAAAGGCTTTCGTATTTTACGTTAGACAGTAATCCGTGTAATGCATGTCCAAATTCGTGGAAGAAAGTAAGTGTTTCATCAAAAGTAAGCAGGGCAGGATTGTTGCCTGTAGGCTTAGAGAAATTACATACTATAGAAATGATTGGAGCTACACGCTTGCCACCTTCCATTTTTTCCTTACGGTAAGATGTCATCCATGCACCTCCTTTTTTAGAAGCACGCGGGTAAAAGTCCATATAAAGTATACCTATATGCATACCTGCCTCATCGGTAACTTCCCATGCGGTAACATCCTTATGGTATACCGGTACATTAGTAAGCTGCTTGTATTGCAGGCCATATAGTTTTTTAGTAACCGTAAAGATACCTTCGCGTACATTGTTAAGGCTAAAGTAAGGTTTCAGTTCCTGCTCATCCAGGTCATAGCGTTGCTTTCTTATCTTTTCGGTATAATATCTCCAGTCATAAGGCTGTACATTGTCATTGATGCCGTCAGCAACCATCATTTTTTTAATGTCGGCCTCCTCCTGCTTTGCTTTTTTAAGTGCAGGCTGCCATATTTCATCCAGCAGTTTGTATACGTTTTCAGGCGTTTTAGCCATTCTTTCCTCCAATATGTAAGCAGCATGGTTTTTGTAACCTAAAAGTTTTGCTTTTTCCATTCTAAGGTTGGCAAGCTGTACCACATTGCTGCGGTTGTCAAACTTGTCACCATTATCACTTCTTCTCTGATAAGCAGTCCATATCTTTTTTCTCAGTTCCCTGTCTTTGGCATATTGTAAGAACGGCATTACACTTGAGTTGTGTAATGTAAATACCCATTTTCCTTTTTTGCCTCTTGCTTCAGCCTCTTCTGCGGCAGCAGTAACAATCTCTTCCGGTAAACCTGCCAGTTGGGCTTTGTTTTCCACAACCAGTTCAAAGTTGTTGTTTTCGGCAAGCACATTGTCGCCAAACTTTAAAGAAAGCACAGATAGTTCTTCGTTTATCTTTCTTAAACGATCCTTGTCTTCGTCATTAAGGGCAGCACCATTTCTTTTAAAGGCTTTGTATTTGCTTTCAAGAAGTTTAGTTTCCTCTGCCGATAATTTTAATTCTATTTGGTTATCCCAAATGGTTTTTACCTTATTAAAAAGCTTTTCGTTAAGGTAAATGTTATCATTATTCTTAGACAGTTCTGGAGCTATTTCCTGTGCGATAGCCTGTAAGGTATCGTTTGTATTTGCTGAATTAAGGTTGTAAAAAACAGTGGTAATCCTTTTCAGTAGGTTCCCTGAATTCTCTAAAGCCTCGATTGTATTAGCAAAAGTTGCCTTGGCGCCGTTAGCGGTAATAGCTTCTATTTCATTTTGCTGTAGCTGTATAGCCTCCATTACTGCAGGCTTAAAATGATGGTTTTCTATCTCGTTAAATGGAGGAACCTCATAAGGAGTTTCATAAACGGCAAGAAGCGGATTGTTTTCTCCTATAGCTTCTGCTTTATTTTCTCTGTGACAGGACATAAATAGGCAAGTAGTTAAACTTAAAATAATCAGTGATTTTGAATTCATGAATTACATGTTTTTCTTGAAAGAAGTAAAGTTATTTTAATTTGGGTTAATTGACAACAAATATTAATAACAAGTTAAACTTTAGAAAAATATTAACAGGAAAGAACTTTGTGTCAGTAAATTACATAACTTTATTAGAGGATGTAAACAGAAAAAGGTATGAAAGTGCCTGTTAAAAAAATATTCATTACAGGTTTAAAGTGGCTGGGAGGTTTTATTGCCGGTGTCCTGCTGTTGCTATACCTTATCCCGCTGGTTTTTCCAGGTACCATTGCGCAGCAGGTAAAGAACTTTGCAAACAAAAGCCTTGACGGAGAACTGAATTTTACCGACTCTAAATTTTCATTCTTTACACATTTCCCTTCACTTACGGTATCATTAAATGACTTCTCTTTAAAGGGATCAGCCCCTTTTAGAAATGATACGCTTTTAAAAGCTGATGAAGTGGCGTTTGGCATCAATCTTAAGAGACTCATTTTTGACCACGAAATCAAGATCGATGAAGTATATGTGTCAGATGCTTTTATAGATGTAATGGTAAATGAAAAAGGTGAGGCTAATTATAATGTATATGTCTCTCAGGAAAAAACACCTGATACCATTGACTCTAATACCTCTTTAAGACTGGAACGTGTTGATTTTGAAAATTGCCATATAAGGTATAATGATAAGTCGGCCAGGATATTTACCGAGGCTTTCGGTTTTAATTATGTTGGGAAAGGTGATTTAAGCGAAGAAGTTTTTGATTTGCGGACGGATGCCCTTATAGATTCATTGGACTTCTTTTATGACGGGGTTCCTTATCTGGAAAAGAAAAGGGTACACGCCGATCTTATAACCCGAATCAATACAAACTCATTGTCTTTTGTACTAGAGAAGAACGAATTACGTATTAATCATTTCCCATTAGAGTTTACAGGATTTTTTACAATCCTTAAGAATGGATATGACATAGATATTAATGCGGTTTCAAAAAAACATAAGTTTAGTGAGCTTTTATCACTTTTACCGCCCGATTACAGTCAGTGGGAAAAAGATACCAAGATAAAGGGGCAAAGCGATTTTCAGTTTGTTTTTAAAGGCAGATATGATGCTGCCCGAAACAAACAGCCCGATTTAGGCTTTAATCTAAAGGTGACAGATGGTTTTATACATTATAAGGAATCGCCATTCCCGCTTACCGATTTTGACTTGGATGTTAGTGCATTAGTGCCGTCGCTTGATTTCAGGAAACTGGATTTAAAATTGAGAAAACTCGATTTTAAAGTTGCCGAAGATTTTTTTCATGCCGATGTGGTTTCCAAAAACTTTCCTGACATGGACCTTAAGGCTAACGTAAAGGGCTCGGTAAACCTTAAAACACTTAACAATACAATAGGGATTAATGCTTTTGATATAACAGGAACCCTTAAGGCAGATATAAAAGCAAGAGGTGTTTTTAATAAGGATAAGGGGCTTTTTCCAAAAACAAGCGGAGGCTTTAGCCTGCAAAACGGAGAGCTTAAAACAAAGTATTATCCTAATCCTATAACAGATATAAAACTGATTGCCTCGGTGCAGAACAACGAAGGTACTTTTGAGGATTTAAAAATTGCCGTTACCCCGGCATCATTTATTTTTGAAGATAACCCGGTCTATATAAATGCAACGCTTTCCAACTTTAATGATGTGGTGTATGATATACAGGCTAAGGGGGAACTTGATATTGCTAAGATTTATAAAGTATTTGCGGTAGAAGGTGTTGATATACACGGTTATGCCAAAGCCGACCTTTCTCTGCAGGGTAGGCAAAGTTATGCTGTAAACGGTCAATACAATAAGCTTAATAATAAAGGAACATTGCTGCTAAGGGATATTACTGCAGCTACAGAATATTTTCCTAAGGTATTTAATATAAGTGAGGGCAAATTTACTTTTGAGAATGAAAAGATGTGGTTCAATTCTTTTAGTGCTACTTACGGTAAGTCGGATTTTTCATTAAACGGTTATCTGTTTAATGCGGTAAACTACTTTTTTGATTCTAATACCACAATAAAAGGGAGCTTTACCAATAATTCACGAGTGATAAATGTTGAAGAATTTATGGCTTCACAAGGAGCTGCTGATAAAGAGGCAGATGAAAAAGTAGTGGTAGAGCAAAGTCCGCAACAGTCAGGTGTAGTGACTTTACCTCCAAATGTCGATTTAGAACTCAATGCAAATGCTAAAACAGTAGAGTATACAGGTATTGTTTTAAATGATCTTTCAGGCAGGGTTGCTATTAATAAAGGTAAGCTGGTACTTCAAAACGGTTCTTTTTCTGTTATAGGATGTAAGGTAGGTATTGATGCCGATTATGATGATGAGTCGCTCACCTCGGCCAGCTTTAAGCTGCATCTAAAGGCTAAAGACTTTGATGTGAAAAAGGCCTATGAGGAAATTCCGTTGTTTAGGGAACTGGCTTCATCGGCCGAGAATGCCGAAGGAATTATTTCTGCCGACTATACCGTAGAAGGCGATTTGAATGCTGAAATGGCTCCGGTTTATGAATCCTTAAAAGGGGGTGGTACTTTATGGGTACGCGATGTAAAGGTTTCGGGATATAAACTGTTTAATGTATTAAGCTCAAAAACCGGTAAGGAAGGGTTGAGCGATCCGCACCTTGAGGATATAGAAATCAAATCGACTATAAAGAACAGTATCATTACAATGGAGCCTTTTAAGTTTAAGGTTTCAGGTTTCAGGCCAAAAATAGAAGGGAAAACCAGTTTAAAAGGTGATCTTGATTTACGAATAAGGTTAGGCTTGCCGCCACTGGGTATTATTGGTGTGCCGGTAGTAGTAACGGGTAACCAGGATAATCCTAAAATTAAGATTTTCAGTAAAACGGGAGAGGAGATTCCGGAATCCCAATATAATGAAGAACTTAATCAGGTTGTGGATGAAGGCGGCAGGGAAGACGGAGGAGTTGTACAGCCTCAAGGCAATCCGGATGATACAGCTAAACCGGTAGAGGAGGTAAAGCCGGAAAATAAACAGGAATCTCCAGATACAGATAACAAATAAAAAAATCCCGGCTAAGCCGGGATTTTTATGATTAAGCGTTTAGTGCTTCTACTTTAATATCATGGTCGTTAAGCATGTCCTTCAGCATATTCTCAATACCGCTCTTAAGGGTAAATGTCGACGAAGGGCATCCGCTGCAGGCTCCCTGAAGAATAACCTTAACACGCTTCTCTTTTTCATCATACGAATCAAAAGCAATATTACCACCGTCTCCGGCTACTGCAGGTTTTACATACTCTTCCAGTATATTGATAATGCGTTGAGAGGTAGAGTCAAGAGAGTCAAAGTAAGCTTCCTGCTGTTTTTCGCTTTGTGGTGCCTTTTGTAATAATGACTCGTCTATTACTGTCTTGCCTTCTTCAATAAATACTTTAATAAACGAACGTATTTCGGCAGTTATCTCATCCCATTCTGTTACTGCATATTTAGTGATTGATACGTAATTCTCATCAATAAATACTTCCTTAACAAACGGAAACTTGAAAAGCTCTTTTGCTAACGGCGACGGAAGCGTTTCATCTATGTTCTTAAACTCAGCAGGTGTTTTAGTAAGCCTTTTGTTAGAAACAAACTTTAATACCGCAGGGTTAGGAGTGCTCTCTACATATACTGTAGAAGGTACTTTCTTTGTAGTTTCGGCTTCTTCTTTTAATATTTCACCGCCTTTGTTTACAAAATCTTCAATTTGAGAAGCTACATCATCCTGAACGTCTTCCCATTCAACAATTGAATACTTTTCGATAGCTATAAAGTTCCCCGATATATAAACCGTCTTTACAAACGGAAGGAAGAAAAGCTGCTTTGCTAGTGGTGAGCTGGCTGTTTCATCAATGTTTTTGTATTCGTAGTTGCCGTTTTTAGCTATAAAATCGCTGAACTCAAACTTTAGGATTGAAGGATTTTGCGTAGGCTGTATATTTATTTTTTCCATGTCTTACAGATATTTAGGTTGCAAAGGTACAAACAATTGCTAAAAAAATATTAATAAAGGGGTAGGGTAAATTACATTACAGTTGTTACAATGAAGTAGGATTATATTTATTTTAAGGGATATTAGAGTTAATAATTTTTGAAATTTTCATGAATTTTGTGATTTTTTGAAATTTAACTGCTAATATTTTATTGAATAATTATATTTGATTTTTTAATATCCTAACATTTTTTTAAGTGTTTATTAAATTGATTACTAACGGCTCATTAATAAAATTTGCTATATGATTAGATTACTACTAACAGCGTTTTTGTTTTTAACAACAATTACTACGTATGCGCAGTCTGATTTGGTCGTTTTTAGTACTAATCCCACTAATGAATATGAGGGGGGAGAACTACTAACGTTTACCATTATGGTAACAAACAACGGACCATCTCCGGCATCAAATGTAAATACGTATTATGCTATTCCTCCCGGACTCCTTCCTATTCCAAACGGAATTGTAAGGTTTTGGTGGACGGGGAGTAACGGTACATCAGGTACAAACGTACCTGTAAACAGTACTATTGCCACGCTTGGTGTAAACCAAACGGTGAGTTACACTATTAACATCCAGATACCAGGTACATTTACTGACCCTCTGCCAGATGCAATAGTGACTTACGATACTTTATCGGATATAGAGGTTGTTAATACAAACGGACAAACTAATTATATCCCTGGTACACAATCGGTATATACGGTAACGGTAACCAATAATGGTCCTGAAGATGCTGCAAACGTTGCAGTTAACAATCCTATTCCTGCTGGAATAACAAATTTCTCTTGGACGGGTGATAACGGTTCTTCAGGAACTAACGTTGCTATTAATGACGTTATCGCATCATTACCTGTAGGTACTACGGTAACTTATACTGTTACACTTGATGTTCCTGTAGGTTTTACAAATCCTATTGTGAGTACTGTTACTTATGATGGTGTAAACGATCCTACTCCTACATGTGATCAGTGTACGGATACAGATTATCCTTCTGTAGGTACAGATATCGTAATTGTAAATACTGATGGGCAGGAAGTTTATACTCCGGGCTCACCTTCTGTTTATACGATAACTGTTTCTAATAACGGTACTGTTGCTGCGGCTAACGTTAATGCGTTTTTCGCCGTTCCGGCATCTGTTACTAATGTAACTTGGACGGGAAGTAACGGTTCTTCAGGAACACAGGCCAACTTAACAAATAATATAGGTACATTAAACGTAGGACAAACAGTTACTTATACCCTTACTGTAGATGTTCCTGCCGGATTTACCGGTAATTTTGTTGTTAGTGCTTCGGCAACAACTTCAACTCCTGAAACTGACGGTACATGTGAGTTTTGTACCGATACGGATTATGAATCAGCTTCAGCTGACATAGTTGTAGTAAATACAAATAACCAAAATATATATACTGCAGGAACTACTTCTGTTTATACAGTAACTGTAACAAACAATGGTCCTACTGCAGCTGCAAACGTTCAGGTTGATAATGCTATTCCTGCAGGAATAACAAACTTCTCATGGGTAGGAGACAACGGTTCGTCAGGAGTTAATACAGCTTTGTCTGATCTTATTGCTTCACTTCCTGCAGGAGATGTAGTTACTTATACTATCACGCTTGATATTCCTGTAGGATATACGGGTTTACTAACAAGCGAAACTACTGTAACGAGCTCAACTCCGGATCCTGATCCGTCATGTGCTGCTTGTGTGGATACAGATAGTGATACTGCTTCTGCAGATTTAGTAGTGACTAAAACACTGGCATCAGGTTCTACTTATACAGCAGGAATGGATGCGGTATATACAATTACAATAGAAAACATGGGTCCTACAGAAGCACAAAACGTAGATGTTTCTGATATTATACCTGCGGGTATAGACCCAACTACAGTAACATGGTCCGGAAGCAACGGTACTTCTGGTACAGGTAACCTTACAGATAATATTGCTGCAATAGCAGTAGGTGAGGTTGTAACTTACCAGTTAGTGATGCCGGTACCAAGTAACTTTAACCAAACTGCAAATATTGTAAATGAGGTTCAGGTTACAAGTTCAACTCCGGATCCAAACCCGGCTTGTCCTGATTGTATACATACAGCTACTCCAAATCCGATGGCAAACCTTGTAACGGTTAAAACGAACGGGCAGAGTACTTATGTTGCCGGTACTCAAACTATTTATACCATTACGGTAACTAACCCAGGTCCTAGTGATGCTTACAATGTGATAGTACACGATACTAAACCTTATCAGATTATTTTAATGTCATGGGTAGGTAATGGTACTTCCGGTACAGGTACCATGCACAATATTATACCGGTATTGGCAGCAGGAGAGTCTATGACTTATGAGGTAAGTATAGAAATTCCGGATGACTATCATCAAACAGTAGGGCCGTTACAAAATCAGGTAATCGTAACCAGTGATACTACAGATCCAATTCCAGCCTGTACAAGCTGTACAGATATAGATCAGCCATCTTCAAATTTCGTTACTGTTACACAAAACAAATACACGGTTCAAGAACTTGTTAGGGATGTACTTATTGGTGTAGACTGTGTAGGTATAGAAAATATCACATGGAGTACAGGAACAAATTTTGGACTTACAGTTAATGGTATTGGTTACTTTGAGGGTAACAACTCTAGTTTCCCTATTCAGTCGGGTCTTATCCTTCAATCGGGGAATGCTCTTCAGGCAGGTGGGCCTAATACAAATGTGCCGCCGGGAGACGGTACGCTTTCCGGAGGAAACTGGGCAGGAGATGGTCAGTTGTTAACTTATATGCAGGGACTTGGTTTTGATGTTATCCAGTATAACGATGCCACCATTATAGAGTTTGATTTTACTCCAATTTCAAACCATATGAGTTTTGACTTCCTGTTTGCTTCTGAAGAATATGGAGTCTTCCAGTGTGCTTTCTCAGATGCATTTGCCTTTTTCCTTAACAATATATCAACGGGCGGTCCGGTAACTAACCTTGCGGTAATTCCGGGAACTACTACTCCTGTAGCAGTAACCTCGATTAGAAATAACCTTTATAATGGAGGATGTCCTTCGGCAAACGAAGCATTTTTTGCCCAGTATAATGGCAACGCTCCGGGTAATGCAGTTGCTCCTATCGACTTTAATGGCCAAACTGTTGTTATGACGGCAGAATCTGATGTTGAGCCGGGAGATGTTTATCATATCAAACTGGTTATTGCAGACAGGAACGATAATGCTTTAGATTCAGCTGTATTCCTTGAGGCGGGTAGTTTTAATATCGGTCAGCCGGTACTTCCGGAAGATTTGACTATAGCAAATGGTGGTGCCCTTTGTCCTGAAGATTTTTATGTGCTTAGTGCTGAAAATACAGAAGGAGCTTCTTTTACCTATCAGTGGGAAAAAGATGGAGAGCTTATATTGGATGAATTTGGTCAGCCTGTAACTACAGAAACTATAACGGTAACAGAACCTGGTATTTATACAATATTGGCATCTTTTGTTTCTAACCCTGATTGTCAGCTGGAAGATTCAATAAGAGTTGAGTTCCAGCCTAATATAGAATTTAATGATCCGGTAGATCTTACTCAGTGTGGAGATATAACAGCTCCTATGGTTTTTGATCTTACTCAAAATACAACAACAATAACACAAGGAAATACAGTTTTATATGATCTAATCTACTTCGAGTCTATGGAAGACCTTGAAGAAGGTAATCCTATATTTACTCCTTCTACTTATGAGGCTACTAATGGCCAGGAAATATTTGTAGCTCTTATTCCTTACCTTAACGGCTGTGTCATTACACGTAGCTTTACATTAAATATAATTGACTGCGAAGTTCCGCTTCCTGAGCTTGATCCTATCGCAATTTGTGAGCCTGCTCCATATGATGGTGAGGAAATATTTGATTTAACCATCTATGAAGATCAGATTGTAGAAGGTTTAACAGACCCTGCGCAATACACAATTACATATTACGAAAATGAAGCTGATGCTGATGCGGCAGTTCCGGTTCCTGGAACAGAAATCGCTGATCCTACAGCTTATTTAGGAGGACCTGATACTATTATTTATATAAGAGTACAAAATAATACTCTTGCAGAGGCTTATAATACAACTGAACTGGAGTTAATTGTTAACCCTCAGCCCGAAGTAGTATTGCCTGCAGGTCCTTATGAGGCTTGTGTGGATACTGGATATACGCTTCCTGCCCTTACCTTGGGGTCTTACTTTACAGGTACGCAGGGTACAGGGACTCAAATGAATCCTGGAGATGTTGTTTCTACATCACAAACAATATATGTTTATGTAATAACAGGTACAGCTCCTTATACATGTGATGACGAAGATAGTTTTGATGTAATCATCAATCCGCTTCCTGCTCCAGCAGCGCCGTTAACCGACTACGTATTATGTGACCAGACGGACTACATGACCCCTGACGGGATTGAGGAGTTTGACTTAACGAGTAAGGATTTGGAGGTAACCGGTGGCAACCCTGATTATGCGGTAAGCTACTATGAGACGGCTAATGATGCTGAGACGGCTACCAACCCTATCGTTAACCTGACAACTTATGCGAACCTTTCCAACCCTCAGATGATCTATGTAAGATTGGAGAACACGGTAACCACGTGTTATGATGTCTTTGATTTTGATTTGGTTGTAACCCCGCTTCCGATTTATGACAGCGCGCAGACGGACTTCCACGAGTGTGAGGAGGTACCGGGCCAGGCAGACTTTGACCTTCACAGCCATGATTCAGCCCTTGCTTCGGGAGTATCATCGGTAACGGTTAGTTACTATAGCAGCCAGATAGAGGCAGAGACAGGCGATGCTGCCACGCAGCTTCCTGATATCTATGTTGCCCCTGATATGGCCCAGATATGGGCAAGGTTACAGAGCAGTGTAACGGGCTGCTGGACGGCAGTTCAGATTACCCTTCATGTTGACCCTGCACCTATTGCCCCTGCACTGACAGCCCTTGAGGAATGTGCCTTTGACAATGACGGTTTTGAGAATTTCGACGTACAGTCGGTAATTGACTATATAGAATCACAGCTTACCGATGTTACGGTAACTGCGCACGAGACCATGGATGACGCGGAGTTTGGTACCAATGCCATTGACCCTGTTGACTATACCAATATCGAGGCGAACACCCAGACGCTTTACATCAGGGTATCTTCGGCCTTTACGGTTTGTTATGACATCGAGGAGCTTCAGCTGATTGTTCACCAGGCGCCTATCGCCACCGAACCGGCACCATATGCACTATGCGACAACGGTCCGGATGATACTGACGGTGAGGGTATCTTTGTACTTCCTTCAAGAGAGTCTGAGATACTTGGCGGATTGGACCCTGCACTGTACACGGTTGGCTATTTTGCGACCCTTGAGGCAGCACAGGCCAATACCCCTGCCATTGCGACCCCGGGCAGCTACACGGCTACCAATACCGATTCCCCTGTTTATGTAAGGGTAACGGACAATGCAACGGGCTGTTATGACATCGTGGAACTGGAGCTTATCGTCAACCCGCTACCTGTTGCTACCCAGCCTACACCATACACATTATGTGATGTGAACACTATAGGAGGGCAGCCTGACGAGGTTGAGGAGTTTGACCTTACCACTAAGATCCCTGAGATCATCGGGGTCCAGACGGGAATCAATGTTACCTTCCACCATACCCTTGCGGATGCTGATGCTAACATAAATGAAATACAGAACCCGCAGGCGTATACCAACCAGAGCAATGCCGAGGCGATCTATGTAAGGGTTACCTTTGAGGCTACGGGCTGCTACAGGATCGTATTGCTTGATATCAGGGTAGAGCCGCTACCGATAGTGGTTCCCCCTTCCCAGGAAGACCTTACCATGTGTGACCCAGACAGTGACGGCCATGCCCAGTTTGACCTTGATGCCCTTGTTGAGGATATGATCAACAACGGAGAGAACCTTTCTGTAACCTTCCACGAGACGGCACAGGATGCGGAACTGGGTATCAACGCCATCCCTAATACGGACAACTATACCAATACCAATGCCTATAACCAGACCATCTATGTAAGGGTGGAGAACACGGTAACGGGCTGTTATACGGCTACGGCCTATGCGCTTAACCTTATTGTTGTGGATACCCTCAGATTGATGCGGACCTTCAGGACATCACCCTTTGTGATACGGACAACAACGACCAGGATGCCATGGCAGCCGTGGACCTTACGGTTCAGGACAGCTACATACTGGAGCACTTAGGCAATGCGGACCCGTCGGATTATATCATCCATTACTTCAATAACCTTACGGCAGCCCAGAACGGCGCACCGAGGATTACCAACGCTGCGGGCTACACGGCCCAGGACGGAGAGGTTATCTATGTAAGGATTGAGGATGTTGCCACGGGCTGCTACAGCATCGAGAGCTTCACCATCCATATCAATATCCCGCTTGCCTTAACACGTCCGCCTGTACTTAGCGTATGTAACGAGGCCCTGCCGAATGATATGACCACGGAGTTTGACCTTACGGTAATGGAGAACACGATACTGGGCCCATTCGGGGTAGGCCTTGGCTACACGGTTAACTACTATGAGCCGGGGGCAACCACACCGATTGCCGACCCTACTGCTTATGTGAACACCTCCAACCCGATGACATTAACGGTAGAGGTTATCACCCTTGCAGGGTGTAAGAGCTACACTACCATGACCATAAAGGTACTTCCGTTACCTACACCGAATACGACCCCTGATGCCCTTGTGTTATGTGATGACAACAATGCGGGGGACGGCCAGGAGGAGTTTGACCTTACCCAGGCAGCAGCAGATATCATGGACAACGAGCCGAACCTTATCTTAAGCTACCACCTTACTTATGATGATGCGGACCAGGATATAAACGCCATAGCGGACCCTACGCAGTTTGTAAGCGGTACGGCTACCATCTATGTAAGGGTAGAGGCCAACACGGGCAACCCGAATGATGCTGTATGTTACCAGATCGTTGAGCTTGAGCTTATCGTTAACCCGCTGCCTGCATTGGGCGAGAACGGGGCGATCCCTGCCTATGCGATCTGTGAGCAGAACACCGATGGTTTTGCCACCTTTATACTAAGCAGCCACATCCCTGAGATACTGGGAGAGGATGCCGACCCGAACGATTACCTTGTAAGGTTCTACTTTGACCAGGCAGCCCTTGATGCGGGCACAGCACTGCCGAACCAGTACAACAACATAAGCACGCCACAGGATATCCTTGTATGGGTACAGCACATAGAGAGCGGCTGTACCACCACCGCACCGATGCAGCTCCTGGTGGAGGAGGCCGCAGTAGCCAACGCCCCTGCCGACCCATCGCTGTCTACCTGTGATGATGACGGTACAAACGACGGTATGCATGCCTTTGACCTTAGTGTCTTCGATGCGGAGATACTGGGAGCGCAGGACCCTGCGGACTACAGTGTTGCCTACTATGAGAGCTTTGAGGATGCAGATAATGCAACCAACCCTATAGCGGACCCTACGGTGTATGTGAACACCACTGCCGATGTTATGACCATCTATGCAAGGGTGACCAACACCTCGACCATCAGCGGTTGCCATGACATCACGGAGATCACCCTTATAGTGGAAAGATTGCCTGAGCCTGTGATCACCTCGGTGGACGGCAGTGATACGATCTGTGTGGACTACACTACCACGATGTGTTAAGGACAGTAACCCTGGACAGCGGCATCCCGAGCGGTATGGGCTACAGCTTTGTGTGGTACCTTGACGGAGTGGAACTGACCGATTATGACCCGGCATCTCCTACCTATGAGGCGATAGCCGAGGGTAACTATACTGTAGAGGTAACAGGCCCTGCACCACTGAACTGTATCTCTGATATCTCAGCAGCCTTCCAGGTTCAGAAGAGCGGCCCTGCCAGCCCTGTTGGTGTTGGTTATGAGGTGACCAACTACTTCAGCGACAACCAGGTTATCACGGTGTTTGTTGAAGGGTATGGAGAATACGAGTACAAGCTTGATGAGGACGGCATGTGGCAGAGCAGCAATGTATTTACCGATGTACCTGCAGGCACCCATACGGTATATGTAAGGGATGTTAGTACGGAGTTTGCGTGTGATGAGATTGCCATAGAGGGCGTAAGCCTTGTGGACTATCCGCATTACTTCACCCCTAACGGTGACGGTTACCACGATACCTGGAACATCATAGGGTTGAACCAGCCTGATGCTAAGGTGTACATTTTTGACCGTTACGGCAAGCTGATCAAGCAGATCAGTGCCACCGAAGAGAGTGAGGGCTGGGACGGTACCTACAACGGTACACCGCTACCTGCTACGGACTACTGGTTCACGGTAACCTACCGTGAGACGGTTAACGGCCAACCGGTTGTTAAGGAGTTCAAGGCACACTTCTCACTAAAGAGATAAGATAATAAATAAATGATAAAAAAGCCTGAGGAAACCACCTCAGGCTTTTTGTTTTAATAGAGGTTATTTAAATTCGGGAGCTACATTTTATTTAGATTATTTACAAATAATTGTTTTTTTATTGTTTTAAAGTTTTATTTTTGTGCCCGAAAAACAAACAATTAATTCAGAATAGAAAACATGAAATTAAGAACTATTTTATTTTCAGCTTTATCATTTACCGCCTTATCATTGGTGTCATGTTCAAGCGATGATGATAATGTAAGCGGGCCATCTTATAACGTACCTACAGAGTATGTGTTTGAAAGAAATGGAGAGTCTTCAGTAGATTTTACAGGACAGACACAAAGAATAAAAATGCTTTTAGAATTTGATGCTTATTCTAAAAATCAGGCGGGTTATCCTACTTTCGATTCAGAGAAAGTATCTAATATGTTCTCAAATACAAATAATCCTTTTTCTGAAGAAGATTTGAATGTTTCGGGAAAACAGTTAAGAAATAAAACAGCTGCATCTGCAGATTATTTTGCGACTAACTCTGTTGAAGCTAATGAAATAAAAATGACTTTTGATGCCTTATTTACTGAAATGGGTGAGGTAGCAGCTCAATATGAAACTACCGGTACACCTGGTGTAATGGGTTCTGTTGATGCAGGTAAAAGACTTGTAAATGGTAAGGGTTTGGAGATCAACCAGGCAATTATAAAAGGTTTAATGGGTGCATGTTTTATGGATCAGACACTTAACAACTACCTAAGCCAGACTGTACTTGATGAAACCAAATCGGCAAATGATGCAGGGACTTTAGAAGAAGGTAAGAATTACACTACCATGGAGCACAAATGGGATGAAGCTTATGGTTATGTGTTTGGATATACAACAACCAATACAGATGGTAGCACAAAGAGATATTTTTGGGAAAGCTATATGAATACTGTAAATGGTAATCCGTACTTTGAAGGTATATCAGATAATATTAAAAATGCATTTATTAAAGGTAGGGCAGCTATAATAAATAAAGACTATACTACCCGTAACGAACAGATAAGAATTATTAAAGAAAACCTTTCTGTAATTGGAGCGGTTAGAGCTGTATATTATTTAAATGAAGGAAAACAACTTCTTTCTGATGATAATGTAGTAACAATAAAAGCTTTCCATGCGCTGTCTGAAGGTTATGGTTTTATAGCCGGATTACGTTTTACTAATAATCCAAATACAAATGCTCCGTACTTTAACGGAACTGAAGTAAATACAATGTTGGAGAATCTATTAGCCGGAGAAAATGGTTTTTGGGATGCATCATATACAGTATCAGCTATAGATGATATAATGCTTCAAATATCTCAAAAATTCGGATTTACAATTGAACAAGCAATTACAGAAGGTGGAAGTCACTAAACTGTCATGTAAATATTAATAAGAAAAGCTGCAGCAATGCAGCTTTTCTTATTTTTAATTGGTAGGGTTTATCTTTTTTTAAATGTTTTTATCATAAAACTAAGGTCAAATTTTTAGAGAAATAGCAAATAGATTTATTTTCATCCTTTTTTTGTGTTAATCAGTATGAATATTTATTAATTTGGACCTTTTTATATACTAGCTAGTTAAAAATCCATATGATGGGAAGAATTACTTATATCTTTTGTGCACTTTTACTCTTATTGTTCAATTATAATTACGGTTATAACTTAAATGAAAAACGGCTCCCGCCACCTGTAAACGACGATTGTTCTGGGGCAACTACATTAACAGTCAATCCTACAGAAATTTGTGCAGCAGGGAGTACTGCCAGCTTTACGCAAGCTACAGTTTCTACACAGGGTACTACCTGTACGGCACTTAACAGTGCTGATATCTGGTATCAGTTTACGGCAACTTCTACATCACATACTATTGCGTTATCCAATTTTTCGGGCTCACCACAACCTATGGTTATCGTTGTGTATGAGGGAGACTGTACAGCACTTTCGCAACTATATTGTAGCCAGAATAATGTTGTAAACGCTTCAGGGCTTACTATAGGTGCTGTTTATAAGGTGAGGATTTATTTTAATACCGTAACGGCAAGTACCATAAACACTTTTCTTGTTTGTGTAACAACGCCGCCACCGCCATCAAATAATAATCAGACGGAGTGTTTGATAACGACTAATAATTACGACTTTGAATTGCCGGATTTGGTTTGGTCTAATTTTCCAACTTTTGTAAACCATAATGTGGTACAGGGATGGAGAACTACAGCTTCTGATGAGATGATTGAATTTTGGCAGCAGCCCAATTATGAGAATGTACCTGCCTATAGTGGTACACAGTTTATTGAGCTTAATGCCAATGTTGTTTCGGGAGTTTATCAGGATTATCAAACCCCTCAAGCAACTGTGTTTAATTACGGATTTGCACACAGAGGGCGTCAGGGTACAGATACCTGTCAGCTATTGGCCGGACCTCCCGGGGGGCCTTATGTAAACGTTGGTGCTCCTGTTTCAACAGGGAATACCGCATGGAGTTATAATACAGGGACATATACCGTACCTGTAGGGCAAACTGTTACCCGTTTTATACTACAGTCGGTATCGAGTGTTGGTGGTGCCAGTGTGGGTAACTTCCTTGATGCAATCAGCTTTACGGCAGATAATGGTATTATTACGTCAAATCCTTATTATATGGGTTGTGGTGATATTATTGCCGATTTAGAGGCTGCTGGAGTAGGAACATGGTCAGCTCATACTGATAACCCGTCTACAGTTACAATTTCAGACCCTTCTGCAAATAATGTTCAGATTTCAGGTTTCGGGCCTTCAGGTTCTTACTTCTTCGACTGGACTACCCAGTATTGTACAAGTACTATTGAAATATCCTTTACGGGGCCTTATCCGCAGGATCCGGTAATACCTAATATAACTTATTGCCAGAACCAAACGGCTGTACCTATTGATATACCTGTAGATCAACCTGGGTATACTATGATATATTACCTTAACAGTAATCAGTTGCCTGATGCTCCAACACCAGACACGTCAGTGATTGGTACAACAACCTACTATGTGCTTCAGGAGTCTGATCAGGGATGTCAGTCACCAGCTTATCCTTTAGTAGTAACAGTTAACCCGGCAGTTTCTCCTGTTACAGATTTTACTTTACCCGCAGCAGTATGTACAAGTGATGTTTCAGCTTCACCAACTCCTGAAACAGGGTTTACTACAGGAGGTATTTATACAGCACCTGCAGGCGTGACAATTGATCCTGATACCGGTGTAATTGATCTTTTAAACAGTACTCCGGGAACTTATGATATAACTTATACGGTGGCTGAAGATTTTGAAAACTGCCTCATTGAAGGTAGTAGTATGGCAACCATTACAATTAATGATGCGCCGCTGCTAATGCCTGCAACACCATTAGGGCTTTGTGATGATGCTTCTAATGATGGTATTGCGGAATTCAATCTGGCACCAGCCATTGCAGAGATGGAGAATGGTCAGCCTAATCTAACAGCTACAGTGCATTTATCTTTAACAGATGCGCAAAATAATATTAATCCGCAGTCACAGCCTTTATTTACCAATACAGTACCAAATTCGCAAACTATATATGTGAGGTTTGTTGAGGATGGAACAACAACTGATTGTTATACAATAGAAGAGGTGCAACTAATGGTTAATCCTTTACCCACCATATCATCTCCCATTACCGACTACGTATTATGTGATCAGACGGACTACATGACCCCTGACGGGATTGAGGAGTTTGACCTGACGAGTAAGGATTTGGAGGTAACCGGTGGTAACCCTGATTATGCGGTAAGCTACTATGAGACGGCTAATGATGCTGAGACGGCTACCAACCCTATCGTTAACCTGACAACTTATGCGAACCTTTCCAACCCTCAGATGATCTATGTAAGATTGGAGAACACGGTAACCACGTGTTATGATGTCTTTGATTTTGATTTGGTTGTAACCCCGCTTCCGATTTATGACAGCGCGCAGACGGACTTCCACGAGTGTGAGGAGGTACCGGGCCAGGCAGACTTTGACCTTCACAGCCATGATTCAGCCTGCTTGCTTCGGGAGTATCATCGGTAACGGTTAGTTACTATAGCAGCCAGATAGAGGCAGAGACAGGCGATGCTGCCACGCAGCTTCCTGATATCTATGTTGCCCCTGATATGGCCCAGAGATATGGGCAAGGTTACAGAGCAGTGTAACGGGCTGCTGGACGGCAGTTCAGATTACCCTTCATGTTGACCCTGCACCTATTGCCCCTGCACTGACAGCCCTTGAGGAATGTGCCTTTGACAATGACGGTTTTGAGAATTTCGACGTACAGTCGGTAATTGACTATATAGAATCACAGCTTACCGATGTTACGGTAACTGCGCACGAGACCATGGATGACGCGGAGTTTGGTACCAATGCCATTGACCCTGTTGACTATACCAATATCGAGGCGAACACCCAGACGCTTTACATCAGGGTATCTTCGGCCTTTACGGTTTGTTATGACATCGAGGAGCTTCAGCTGATTGTTCACCAGGCGCCTATCGCCACCGAACCGGCACCATATGCACTATGCGACAACGGTCCGGATGATACTGACGGTGAGGGTATCTTTGTACTTCCTTCAAGAGAGTCTGAGATACTTGGCGGATTGGACCCTGCACTGTACACGGTTGGCTATTTTGCGACCCTTGAGGCAGCACAGGCCAATACCCCTGCCATTGCGACCCCGGGCAGCTACACGGCTACCAATACCGATTCCCCTGTTTATGTAAGGGTAACGGACAATGCAACGGGCTGTTATGACATCGTGGAACTGGAGCTTATCGTCAACCCGCTACCTGTTGCTACCCAGCCTACACCATACACATTATGTGATGTGAACACTATAGGAGGGCAGCCTGACGAGGTTGAGGAGTTTGACCTTACCACTAAGATCCCTGAGATCATCGGGGTCCAGACGGGAATCAACGTAAACCTTCCACCATACATTGGCGGATGCTGATGCTAACGTAAATGAGATAGAGACCCCTGAGTCTTTATAGTAACCAGAGCAATGCCGAGGCGATCTATGTAAGGGTTACCATTGAGGCTACGGGCTGCTACAGGATCGTATTGCTTGATATCAGGGTAGAGCCGCTACCGATAGTGGTTCCCCCTTCCCAGGAAGACCTTACCATGTGTGACCCAGACAGTGACGGCCATGCCCAGTTTGACCTTGATGCCCTTGTTGAGGATATGATCAACAACGGAGAGAACCTTTCTGTAACCTTCCACGAGACGGCACAGGATGCGGAACTGGGTATCAACGCCATCCCTAATACGGACAACTATACCAATACCAATGCCTATAACCAGACCATCTATGTAAGGGTGGAGAACACGGTAACGGGCTGTTATACGGCTACGGCCTATGCGCTTAACCTTATTGTTGTGGATACGCCTCAGATCGATGCGGACCTTCAGGACATCACCCTTTGTGATACGGACAACAACGACCAGGATGCCATGGCAGCCGTGGACCTTACGGTTCAGGACAGCTACATACTGGAGCACTTAGGCAATGCGGACCCGTCGGATTATATCATCCATTACTTCAATAACCTTACGGCAGCCCAGAACGGCGCACCGAGGATTACCAACGCTGCGGGCTACACGGCCCAGGACGGAGAGGTTATCTATGTAAGGATTGAGGATGTTGCCACGGGCTGCTACAGCATCGAGAGCTTCACCATCCATATCAATATCCCGCTTGCCTAACACGTCCGCCTGTACTTAGCGTATGTAACGAGGCCCTGCCGAATGATATGACCACGGAGTTTGACCTTACGGTAATGGAGAACACGATACTGGGCCCATTCGGGGTAGGCCTTGGCTACACGGTTAACTACTATGAGCCGGGGGCAACCACACCGATTGCCGACCCTACTGCTTATGTGAACACCTCCAACCCGATGACATTAACGGTAGAGGTTATCACCCTTGCAGGGTGTAAGAGCTACACTACCATGACCATAAAGGTACTTCCGTTACCTACACCGAATACGACCCCTGATGCCCTTGTGTTATGTGATGACAACAATGCGGGGGACGGCCAGGAGGAGTTTGACCTTACCCAGGCAGCAGCAGATATCATGGACAACGAGCCGAACCTTATCTTAAGCTACCACCTTACTTATGATGATGCGGACCAGGATATAAACGCCATAGCGGACCCTACGCAGTTTGTAAGCGGTACGGCTACCATCTATGTAAGGGTAGAGGCCAACACGGGCAACCCGAATGATGCTGTATGTTACCAGATCGTTGAGCTTGAGCTTATCGTTAACCCGCTGCCTGCATTGGGCGAGAACGGGGCGATTCCTGCCTATGCGATCTGTGAGCAGAACACCGATGGTTTTGCCACCTTTATACTAAGCAGCCACATCCCTGAGATACTGGGAGAGGATGCCGACCCGAACGATTACCTTGTAAGGTTCTACTTTGATCAGGCAGCCCTTGATGCGGGCACAGCACTGCCGAACCAGTACAACAACATAAGCACGCCACAGGATATCCTTGTATGGGTACAGCACATAGAGAGCGGCTGTACCACCACCGCACCGATGCAGCTCCTGGTGGAGGAGGCCGCAGTAGCCAACGCCCCTGCCGACCCATCGCTGTCTACCTGTGATGATGACGGTACAAACGACGGTATGCATGCCTTTGACCTTAGTGTCTTCGATGCGGAGATACTGGGAGCGCAGGACCCTGCGGACTACAGTGTTGCCTACTATGAGAGCTTTGAGGATGCAGATAATGCAACCAACCCTATAGCGGACCCTACGGTGTATGTGAACACCACTGCCGATGTTATGACCATCTATGCAAGGGTGACCAACACCTCGACCATCAGCGGTTGCCATGACATCACGGAGATCACCCTTATAGTGGAAAGATTGCCTGAGCCTGTGATCACCTCGGTGGACGGCAGTGATACGATCTGTGTGGACTACACTACCGACGATGTGTTAAGGACAGTAACCCTGGACAGCGGCATCCCGAGCGGTATGGGCTACAGCTTTGTGTGGTACCTTGACGGAGTGGAACTGACCGATTATGACCCGGCATCTCCTACCTATGAGGCGATAGCCGAGGGTAACTATACTGTAGAGGTAACAGGCCCTGCACCACTGAACTGTATCTCTGATATCTCAGCAGCCTTCCAGGTTCAGAAGAGCGGCCCTGCCAGCCCTGTTGGTGTTGGTTATGAGGTGACCAACTACTTCAGCGACAACCAGGTTATCACGGTGTTTGTTGAAGGGTATGGAGAATATGAGTACAAGCTTGATGAGGACGGCATGTGGCAGAGCAGCAATGTATTTACCGATGTACCTGCAGGCACCCATACGGTATATGTAAGGGATGTTAGTACGGAGTTTGCGTGTGATGAGATTGCCATAGAGGGCGTAAGCCTTGTGGACTATCCGCATTACTTCACCCCTAACGGTGACGGTTACCACGATACCTGGAACATCATAGGGTTGAACCAGCCTGATGCTAAGGTGTACATCTTTGACCGTTACGGCAAGCTGATCAAGCAGATCAGTGCCACCGAAGAGAGTGAGGGCTGGGACGGTACCTTCAACGGTACGCCACTACCAGCTACGGACTACTGGTTCACGGTAACCTACCGTGAGACGGTTAACGGTATGCCGGTTGTTAAGGAGTTCAAGGCACACTTCTCACTGAAGAGATAGAAAGATTTAAATTAAAATATAAAAATGCTGCCATAAGTGGTAGCATTTTTATAATATTATTAAGTTATCATTACCAACCTAACGCAAAAATTTATATATTTGACCGCTATGGAAAAATTTAGTAAAATAAATTGACCTGTAGGACCGTTAATAAATATAAAACATCAATTAAAGTTAAAGCGCATTTCTCATTAAACGATAAGGTCGACATGAATTTTAAAAAGATTTATCTATTTTTTGGACTATTACTAACTCAGCTCTCTTTTTCGCAGGAAGGGATTGCGGTTTACTCAGATTACCTGTCAGATAACTATTACCTACTATATCCATCTATGGCAGGTGCGGCTAACTGTGCTAAATTAAGACTGACTGCACGTCAGCAATGGTTTGGCCAGGACGATGCTCCACAGTTACAAACATTAAGTTTTAATGGTAAGGTAGGAGAGCAGTCTGGTATTGGTATTATTGGTTTCAATGATAAGAATGGTTACCATTCTCAAACAGGAGCTAAATTAACTTATGCTCACCATATCCGTTTTTCAAGAGGTTATTATGACTTAAACCAGCTTTCATTTGGTATGAACGTTGGTCTTGTTCAAAGCCGCTTAGACGAGACTGAGTTTGAGCCAGATTTTGATCCTATTATTGATGGAGGTATGCAGCAAAAAGACTCTTACTTCAATATTGATATTGGAGCTTCATATCAGTTCCTTGAGTTTTATGCTCACTTTGTTGCTAAAAACGTTATTGCAAGCAAGAGAGATATTTATACAGATATTGAAAGTGATAACCTAAGAAAATACTTAATGAGTGTTGGATACGTTTTTGGAGATTCAGACCGTTTACAATGGGAGCCTTCATTAATGTTCCAAATGGTAGATGAAACAAAAGAGAAGTCTTTAGATGTTAACCTTAAAGTTTATAAAAATGTAGACTTTGGTAAAGTATGGGGAGGTTTATCTTACAGAAGATATCTTGATGGTGCACAATACATAGATGGTAATGGTGCTAAAGATCAAAACCTACAGTATTTTACTCCTATTATAGGTGTTAACTACAAACAATTTATGTTTGCCTATACTTATTCATACTTAACAGGTGATGTTAAGTTTGATAATGGAGGTTTCCACCAAATCACTTTAGGTCTTAACCTGTTTTGTGGTAGAGAGCCTTACAAGTGTAACTGTCCGGCCGTTAATAACTAGTTATAAATGCATTATTAATTCTGTCCCGATTTTTATCGGGACTTTTTTTTGGAATCTGTTATGGTAATTAAAGAAGTTAGAGGGAAGTATCCTCAAATTCCTGAGGATTGTTTTGTAGCCGAAAATGCTACGATTGTGGGAGATGTTTCTTTTGGTAAAGAATGCAGCGTATGGTTTAATGCTGTTATTAGGGGAGATGTACACTATATAAAAATAGGGGATATGGTAAACATACAGGATGGTGCGGTGATACACTGTACTTATCAAAAACATCCTACTGAAATAGGCAATAATGTATCTATTGGACACAATGCGATTGTGCATGGCTGTAAAGTACATGATAATGTACTTATAGGTATGGGGGCAATCGTTATGGATAATTGCGTTATACAAAGCAACTCGATTGTTGCGGCAGGTTCTGTTGTTACTCAGAATACCGTGGTAGAATCAGGGACTATTTATGCAGGTATACCGGCTAAAAAGGTAAAAGATATCAATGCTTCTGATTTTGCCGGTGAGATAGGTAGGATATCTAACAATTATGTGATGTATTCTTCCTGGTTTAAAGAAGAAAAAGGAGAGTAGGCTTAAAAGTCCTTTTCCTCAACTTCATATTTGTTTTCAAGAATATTAGTAAGTACAGCAGGATTGCTGTTTGTATAGAAAGTAGTATAACCTCTTTGAGACGAGGTGTTAAGTATGTCCTGATATATCAGGACATTTTTTGTTTGTTTAGCTACTGCTTCACCAGAATCGATTATTTTAACGCTCTGTGGGAGTATTTTTTTTATTTGCGGTATAAGATAAGGATAATGACTGCAACCAAGCACCAGATAGTCTATATTGGCTTTTATCATAGGTTCAAGATAGGTTTCCAGCAGCTCTTTCATCTCTGCCGATTCAAGAGAGCCTTCTTCAATAAGCTTTACAAGTCCGTGGCCTACCTGTTCAACAATCTTAATGTCTTTGTAGTTTAAAACGGCTTTATGGAAAAGTTCACTGTTTA
This sequence comes from Flavobacterium alkalisoli, assembly GCF_008000935.1. Taxonomy (NCBI): domain Bacteria; kingdom Pseudomonadati; phylum Bacteroidota; class Flavobacteriia; order Flavobacteriales; family Flavobacteriaceae; genus Flavobacterium; species Flavobacterium alkalisoli. The sequence goes on along the minus strand of NZ_CP042831.1, from coordinate 433,107 downwards.
AAGTTCCTTTTGTGGCAAGTATGCCTATTGTTTGTGTTTTAGTAAAGCTTGCAGCAGGTTTAATGGCAGGTTCTATCCCAATAAACGGGACATCGTATTTAGCCCTTAGTTCCTTAATGGCATTTGTTGTGGCAGTATTGCAGGCAACAACTATCATTTTGCAGTTTTGCTCAAGTAAAAACTCGGTGTTTTTACAGCTTAATTCCACGATTTCCTCTTTGGGTCGCATTCCATAAGGCGCATTTCTACTGTCGGCAAGATATATGGTATTTTCGTTAGGAAGGAGATTATGTATCTCTTTCCATATCGAGGTTCCGCCTACTCCTGAATCAAATAAGCCTATGGGGTTCGTGGTATTGTTCATAACAACAAATATAAAAAAAAACGACTCATATATGAGTCGTTTAAATATCTTGAAAATGATGGTTTTTAGAAACCTAATTCTTTTTTCACGTCAGCCATTAAATCTGGTCCGTCAGCAAGGATAACGCCACTTCCTGTAGAAGAGTCAAGAACATACTGATATCCTTTAGCTCTTGCTACTTTTTGGATAGCATTTTTAGATTTCTCAAGAATTGGCTTATAGATAGCTTCTTGTTTGTCCTGAAGTTCTTTTGTAGCTGTTTGCTGATATTCCTGAATTCTTTGTTGCATATCCTGTACTTCTTTAGCACGTGCCTCATTTACCGCATTTCCTGCAGTAGCCTCTTCATCACCATATTTTTGAATCTTTGCCTGAAACTCCTGTACCATCGTTTTGTACTGAGTATCATAGGTTTTGCTAATTTGCTCTAGTTGAGTGTTAGCTGCTTTCATCTCTGGCATAGCTGTCATTAATTCACTTACATTGATGTGTGCCACTTTAGCCTGAGCTGATACAGTTTGGCTAACTCCTATGAAAAGTGCTACAGCGATTAGTAAAGATTTTAATTGTTTCATCATTTAAGGTATTTGTATTAATTTTTGTTTTTATCTGTCGTTAATTTCCTTCACCTTCTGCAGGGGTAGTCTCATTTTGCTCCTGCGGTTGTTCTTCCTGAGTTTGCTGTGTATTTTTGTTGCGTTGTTCTTCGCGTGCTTTTTTTGCAGCTTCCCTTTGTTCAGCAAGTTGTTTTTTACGCTCTTCTATTTCTTTTTTGCGCTCTTCTATCTTACGCTCTCTTTCTTCTCTGGCAGCCTGTATGGCATCCTGTCTTTCAGTTTGGGCATCAGTTGTGGTGCTTTCTCCGGCAGGTCTTTCTCCAGTTGTTTCTGTTTCTCCGGAAGTATCCTCAGCAGTTTTGTCTGTCTGAGTGCCGTTTCTTTTAGCTTCTCTTTCTCTCTTTTGCTGCTCTTTTCTTTCTTCGTAAGCTCTTCTTTTTTCTTCCTGCGCCTTTCTTCTTTCTTCTAAAATTCTTTCTCTCTCTGCTTTTCTGTCTTCAAGCTTCTGTTGTTTTTCAGCATACGCAGGATCGATCTCAAGCTCTTCCTGCTTTTCCTGTTCTTCAAGCTGTTTAAGTTCTTTGTTGCTAAGTTTTTCCCTCTTTGCAGCTCTTGTCATTCTTCCTATAACAAAATCACTGATGTCATGTCTTTTAGCAGAGAAAAGCATTGTCATGTCTGATGACTTATCAAAAATGAAGTCATAGTTTCTTGATTCAGCAAGATCCTGAACGATATTAAAAACCTGATCCTGAATTGGCTTAACCAATACGGCTTTTTGAGTAATAAAGTCTCCGTTTGGTCCAAACCTTTTCTGTTGGTACTCTATAAGGTCTTTTTCTAAAAAGCTTATCTCTTCTTCTCTTTCTTCAATAAGCTCTTTGGTTAAAAGCGCTTTTTCGGTATCAAGATTTTGTTTAAGCTTATTTATTTCATTTTTCTTTACTTCCATTTCCTGCTTCCACTTTTGAGCTTTAATCTCAAGTTGGTTTTTTGCATCGGCATAGTCAGGTACTTTTTCAAGTATGTACTCCATGTCTATATAGGCAATTTTAAGCCCGCGTGACTGAGCTGTAGCCGTTGCAGCAGTAAATAATACCAGTAATACTAAAAAATGTTTTTTCATAACTTCTTTACATATTAGAAAATATCATGCCAATTTTTTAAAACTGTTGGCCAATGATAAAGTGTGTTTCCCATCCGTTCTTTTGTGTGGAGCCCGGAAGTGGGTCAAATCCATTACCAAAATCTATTCCTAACAATCCGAAGGCCGGCATAAATACCCTTAGACCGAAACCTGCCGAACGTTTTAGAGCAAAAGGATTGTATTGCTGGAAAGAGTCGTATGAATTACCTGCCTCTAAGAAGGTTAATACATATATTGACGCCTGTGGTTTAAGTGTAATAGGGTAACGAAGCTCTAATGAGAACTTGTTGTATACCGTACCACCGTTTATAGATGATAGTGCCTGGTTAGGGTAACCCCTAAGCTGTATTACTTCACGTCCGTCTAGCGAGTAGTTAGCTAAACCGTCACCACCCACAAAGAATCTTTCAAAAGGAACAACCCCTCTGTTCGAATTATAAGCACCAAGGAAACCGAATTCCCCTAATGTTCGAAGCACTAATTTACCATAAATTTTTGTATACCAATCGGCTTTCATCTTAATCTTATAATATTCAAGCCAATTAAATTTCTTCTGGTCTACCTTACTTCTGTCTGCAGCTGCAAGCGCAGGATCGTGAGTTACCTGATAAACCGGATTATCGTCTGTACCTATATTTTTAAGGTAGTTACCGTTACTGTCTCTTAGTTTATATTCATCCTGACTTCCTAAGTTAGCATAATCTATATTGTTGAATAAAGAGTATGGAAGTGTCATTTTAGCACTTACACTAACTATTGAACCCGAAGTAGGGAATATAGGAGATCCTCTACTGTCTCTTGTAACCTCGAGCGTGTAAGCTAAGTTACGTGAGCTACCGTTACCAAATGTAAACAGTCCTGTATTATAGTTGTTAAGGTTGTAGTACTGGAATGTCATGGCATGAGATATGGTTATCCTGTCATAAAAACCACTAAGCCTTTTTGCTAAACCTAATGTTACTGAACTAATAGTAAAGCTTTGGCTTCTGTCTACATCCCTTGTTTGGAAGTTGTACAGATACTGGTTACTGTGCGATAATGACGAGAATAACTGTATAGGTTTCTTACCACCCAGCCATGGCTCAGTAAACGATAAACTATAAGTTTGGAAATAAGTACTACCCTGCGCACGTAGCGACAGTTTTTGTCCGTCTCCCATAGGGATTGGTTTGTAGGCATCCTTATTGAAAATATTCCTTAATGAGAAGTTGTTGAATGAAAGGCCCAGTGTACCAATAAAACCGCCGCCGCCATAACCTCCCTGAAGTTCTATCTGGCTTGATCCTCTTTCTGTAACGTTCCATTCAATATCTACTGTTCCGGTTTCGGGAGAAGGGTTTTTAATGTCAGGCCTGATTGTTTCTGCATCAAAATATCCTAATGATCCCAGCTGCCTAACCGTACTAACTACGTCTTCTTTATTCCATTTTTGCCCTGGCCTTGTTAAAAGCTCACGGTATATAACTCGGTCGTTAGTTTTGTCGTTCCCTACAACAGTAATTTTGTTTAGGTAAGCAATAGGTCCTTCTACGATACGGATTTCAAAATCTATAGTGTCATTCTCTGTTCTAACCTCTACTGCATTGATGTTAGAGAACAGGTAACCATTGTTTTGGTATAGGTTGGTAAGGTCTTCACCGTCAGGTTTAGTTTGATCGGCTATCCTTTTTTGAAGAAGGATACCATCATAAACCTCGCCTTTTTTAATGCCTAATACCTGTTTTAAGTATTGGTTGGTATATACGGTGTTACCAATAAACTTAATGTCACCAAAGTAGTATTTGCGACCTTCTTCTATGGCAATGTTTATTGCTACAGTATTTTTCTTAGGGTTATAGATAACGGTATCGGAAGTAACACGTGCATCACGATAGCCTTTTTCTTTGTATTTATCTACAATGCTTCCTAAGTCTTCCTTGTATTTGTCTTTGATGTATTTAGAAGATTTAAAGATACGCAACGGGTTCATGAAGCTTTTTTGTTTAGTGTTCTTCATGGCGCTTCTCAGCTTACTGTCAGTAAGCATGGTGTTACCTTCAAATTTGATTTTGGAGACTTTTACTTTTTTGCCCCTGTCTATGTTAACTACCATTTTTACAGTATTTGCACTGTCAGGTATTACATTAATAGCAACTTTTGTATTGTAGTAACCGTCTTTTTTGTACTTATTCTCAATATAGTTTCTAGTATTGGTAATAAGGTTTTCGTTTACATATTTTCCTTTAGTAAGTTCAGTGTCCTTAATAAGAGTTTCTATTTTACTCTTTCTAAGTCCCTGCATTTTTACATCACTAAGTTTAGGGAGCTCATTTACATTAAGCTCAAGGTAAATACTGTCACCTTTAATTTCGGAGGCATAAAACTCAATATTGTTAAACAGTCCAAGTTTCCATAACTTTTTTATGGCATTACTTATTTCCTCACCGGGAACATTAATACGTTGCCCTTTTTCAAGGCCGGTAAATTGTACTACGGTTTGTTCGTTATAGGTAAGTTTTCCGGTTACGTCCACACCTGCCAGTATATACTGGCCCGGTTCAACCCTGTCCTGCGCTGCGGCAGTACCGGATAGAATACAAAATACTACTCCTAAAAATAATTTAATGCGTTTATAAAACATCACGCTGTTATTTAACTTGTTCACTGGTTTTTCCAAATCTACGTTCTCTTTTTTGGTAACTGATAATTGCGTTGTGCAGGTCTTTTTCACTAAAGTCCGGCCATAATACATCGGTAAAATAAAATTCTGCATATGCGCACTGCCATAACAGGAAGTTGCTTATTCTTTGTTCGCCGCTGGTTCTTATAACCAGGTCTACATCCGGCATGTCGTGCGTATACAGGTGTTGAGTAATTATTTCTTCATTTATATCTGTTACCGCTATCGCGTTTGTTTTTACTTTTTCACTTATCTGTTTAACAGCTGATATTATCTCTTCCCTGGAGCCGTAGCTAAGGGCAAGGGTAAGTACCATCTTGTTATTGTCTTTTGTTTTTTCTATAACCTCAAAAAGCTGGTTTCTGGCTTTTTCGGGAAGCAATTCGCTGTTGCCGATAGTGCTTAGCCTGATGTTGTTTTTTTGAAGTGTAGGAAGTTCCTTTTTCAAAGTGTTGATAAGGATTTTCATTAGGGTTTGAACTTCCAGTTTAGGCCTGTTCCAGTTCTCTGTAGAAAAGGTATACAGGGTAAGGTATTTTATACCAAGGTTGGTACAGTTTTCTATAGTTTGTTTTACTGATTTTGTCCCGCTTTCATGGCCAAAAGCCCTTAACATGCCACGTTGCTTTGCCCAACGGCCATTCCCGTCCATTATTATGGCAAGGTGAGTAGGTAGGTTTTCAGTATTTATAGTAGTTGATTTGTTCATGATATTAGTTAGGGCAGTAGCAAGGCTTTTCTCCAAAAGTATAAGTAAGGGTAAATCCGGTAAATACATACCAGTCTTCGCTTTCTAAGTTACCAAAGCGAAGGTTCTGGAAGGTATCGTCTTCCGGATAGCTGCCGTCTAAATTATCGGTAAATGTATATCGTGCGCCCACTTCTAAGCCTATTACAAAATTTGGTAATACATTCGTTTTTATACCTACTATCATCGGTATGGCAAATGAGCTGTTGTTTCCGTTATCATAGGTTCTCCCGTTGTTGATATACTGCTCATCATACCATGCATAGCTAAGCCCGCTGTATACATAAGGGGTTAGCTGAAACTCCGGTTCATGCAGGTTAAAATCGAAAAAATTAAATTCAAGGCCTAAAGATAACTCTTTTACTGTATTATCAAACGAATAGCCCCTTTGTTTTCTTCCGCTTGAGTCAGAATCCGCATCATTAGCAGATATCTTTGCGTAAGTAAATGAAGCCCTGTAAGAATGGCGGGTACTCCTGTTGTATTTATATAGTAAACCCACTGCAAGATCCTTCGGTGCTATATAGTTCGTAGGACCCACATCTCCAATGTAGTTGCTTCCTCCGGCAAAAATACCCACTTCATTAATCTGGGCTTCTGCTTTCAGTGAAAAAACAATTAAAAATAAAACAACAAAAACTCTACTCATTTTATCAAAATAGGTGCAAATATAATAATATAGATTTCTAAATCGCCTTAGTTAAGACTTTTTACAATCTATTAACCTGAATTTGGCAATCAGGCTCAGTCTACAAAACGACAGAAGGTGTAGTGTAGTATGTAATGAAGTCAAAAAAGTTATTTTTTAATTTCTTTTGTCTTCACCCCAAAGAAGTTTTTTGCGAAGCGTTTTTATGAATTTTTCTTCCGGAAATTCAACCATATTTATTTTGAAGCCTGTTTTCCTTATGGTTAACGGTGTTTCAATGTCTACAGTGAGTATTCTGGAGTCAAGGGAAATAAGATGTTGCGGTTCCCTTCCGCTCACTTTCAGTTCCAGTTCTGTATCATCCGGAATTACAAGCGGGCGTGCATTTAGGTTATGCGGTGCTATAGGTGTTATTACAAGGCTGTTTACCTCCGGGATAAGCAGCGGGCCTCCACAGCTTAATGAATATCCGGTGGAGCCCGTAGGGGTAGATATAATAAGTCCGTCTGCCCAGTAGGCATTAAGGTAGTCGCCGTTTAATTTTACCTCTATGGTTATCATTGAGGTGGTGTCTTTACGGCTTACGGTAATTTCGTTAAGTGCAAAGTCGAGCCCATCTTCTTTTTCCATTCCTTCATAGTCAAGGGAAAGAAGTGTTCTTGGTGAAATCTTGTATTTATTTTCAAAAATAAGCGGCAGCAGTGTCTCTATATCTTCCTGCTGTACGGTTGCTAAAAAGCCCAAACGCCCGGCATTGATACCAAGCACAGGTATGTTTTTATCGCGTACATAAGTAGCTGCCCTAAGCATGGTGCCGTCGCCGCCTATACTTATAAGCATATCAAAACGCCTGTCCAGCTCTTCATGATGGGTAAAAGTTGAAAATGATTTTTGTAAAAGCCCTTTTTCTGTAATGGCTTTATAAAAGTTTGCTTCAAAAACCACTTCGGTAGTATGTCCTTCAAAAACCGAGAACATCTTCTCGATTATGTCTTCGGTGTTGTCTTTGTAATACTGACCGTAAACAGCTATCCTCATATTCTTCACGCTTATTATATGTTCAGGTATTTGTCCAGGTAATCAGAACGGTCTTTTAATGTGTTAAGGTAGGCGTCTTCCTGATGTTCAGAAATAATTTCATAATTATACCTCCTGAATGTCTGGATTATTTCACTAAGCCCGCCCAGGCTTATTTTTAAGGTAATCTGTACTTTTTCAAGGTTAGCTTCAGATATGAACGATCCCAAAAGCCTGCCGTTGTTGCTTTCTACTATCTGCGCCACTTCGCTCATTGTGTAATCGGCAACTCCTTTTTCCACTACAAGTATGCCTCCGTCTTCTTTAAGGAAAGGGGTTTGATGGAAAAACTGTATTATATCTGTAATTTCATAATAGCCCAGGTACTTATTTTCGCTATCCAAAACAGGCATTATGTTGGTTTCGTTTTTGGCAAATACTTCAAGCACATCAAGCCAGATTGTTGTATCCCTAACAAAAAACCTGTCAAAAGTATAGCGCATGTCATTCATGGTTTTGTCTATTTCCATAAGGTCGATGTCTTCGCTGCCGGCACAACCTATATATACATCGTTTTCCAGTACAGGAAAATGTGAAAATGGGTATTCGGCAAAAAGATCCTGCGCATCTGCTACAGATTCAGTTGTGTTAAGGGGTTTTATTTTATTGTTGATAAAATCAGTTATATCAATCATGTTGGGGAAGTATCAGTTACTAGTGCAAAATAATCAAAAATAAGAATATTCTACCTTAATTTTACTTTGTATTTTTGTGTAAAATTCAAATAAACAGGGACAAAATGACAAAACTTAGTGTAAATATAAACAAAATAGCAACGTTAAGGAACTCAAGAGGCGGTAATGTGCCTGATTTGCTTAAAGTTGCTGCCGATGTTCAGAAATTTGGAGCACAAGGGGTTACCATTCACCCGAGGCCTGATGAAAGGCATATCCGTTATCAGGATGCAAGGGATTTGGTTCCTGTTGTTTATACAGAGTATAATATTGAGGGTAATCCTATAAAGAAATTTATGGATTTAGTGCTGGAAGTAAAGCCTACACAGGTCACACTGGTTCCTGATGCGGATGATGCCATAACATCTAATGCGGGTTGGGACACGATAAAGCATAAATCGTTTTTGCAGGAAGTGATTGCCGAGTTTAAGAGAAATGGCATTCGTACCTCCATTTTTGTTGATCCTGTACTCAACATGATTGAAGGGGCTAAAGAAACCGGTACAGACAGGATTGAACTTTATACCGAAGCATTTGCTCATGAATACGGATTAGGGAATGAAGCGGGTATTGCACCTTATGTGGCTTCAGCAAAACTTGCAAACGAGTTGGGTTTAGGTCTAAATGCCGGTCACGATCTTAGTCTTGATAATATTAAGTTCTTTAAAGATAACATTCCGGGGCTTCTGGAAGTTTCTATCGGGCATGCCCTTATTTCTGAATCACTTTATCTGGGTATTGAGAATGTAGTGAATATGTATCTTCAAAAACTTAAATAATAATGAGTTTATATTCAAGAATAGAAGGAAGCGGAAAGCCATTGCTTATAATTCACGGCTTTTTAGGAATGTCTGACAACTGGAAAACGCTTGGCGGGCAATATGCCGAAAGAGGGTTTGAAGTTCATGCCCTGGATATGAGAAACCATGGCAGAAGCTTGCAGTCAGATGAGTTTAATTATGATTTAATGGTGCAGGATCTTTATGACTACTGTAAAGAGCATAATCTTGAAAAGGTTGACATAATAGGCCATTCAATGGGAGGGAAGATAAGTATGTTCTTTGCTATGACGCATCCTGAAATGCTTGAGAAGTTAGTGGTTGCCGATATAGGGCCTAAATACTACAGGCCACATCATCAGGACATACTTGCCGGGCTTAATGCGATAGATTTTTCTGTAAAACCGAGCAGGAGTGATGTTGAGGAAATATTACAACAGTATATCCCTGACTTTGGTACCCGTCAATTCCTGATGAAAAACCTTTACTGGGTAGAGCAGGGACAACTGGCTTTCAGGTTTAATTTAAAAGTCCTTACCGAGAAAATAGATAATATCGGTACTGCATTGCCGGAAGGTACTGTATATGATGGGTCGGTTTTATTTTTAAGGGGTGACAGATCTGATTATATAAAAGATCAGGATTTTGAAACTATTCACAATCATTTTCCTAAAGCAATAATAAAAGATATTAAAAATTCAGGGCACTGGTTGCATGCCGAAAATCCAAAGGATTTTGTTGCAGAGACACTGGCGTTTCTTACTGCATAAATACAAAAGGCTGTTCAACTGAACAGCCTTTTGTATTTAATCTTTTTTAGTCATTATTTTAGGGAGTAATGTTTTTTTGAGGCCTTCCTGTAAAAAGCGCCATAAAAAGTTGAATACCGATTTACTTTTTTCTCTGTCAACACTTACATCGGCCTGTTTTAAGTCGCCGTCACTATCATTTTTGGCTAACAGGTTTCCAACAGCCGACATGAGTTTGTTTTCTTTCTTCCCATCCTTTTTGTAAAGTTTTACTTTTAGGTTTTCATACCTTATTGCAAAAGCACCATTTGATGTTTCCCGATTGCCGTTAAAGGTGAAATAAATCTGTTCCAGGTCACCTTGTGTGGTAAGATTCATAAGAGGCTTTGCTACGGGGTCTATCGTGCTGCTGTTTACATTTTGTAAATGTCCTTTTATGGTAAAGGAGTCACTTTGGTCCGGGATATTAAACGTCCAATGTACATTTAACGGTGACGATTTCATAAACAGGCAGCTTACGTCCAGCGAGGTGGTTGGGAACTCTTCTTTATGCAACGGGCTGTATATGTTGGCTACCGTAGCATTAAAATTTGAGAAGGACACCTTTGCCGGTTCCCTGTCGTAGCTTTGCTGTTCCTGATATTCAAGATAGGAGTCTTTCAGGTTTATTTTGTCAATCTGAAGGTCAAAATTCAGTTCCCTTAACATCTGGCTATACAGTTTTTTGGTGCTAAGATCGTCAGTTGGCATTTTTGGCCTGTAGATTACCGCATTTACCTTATTAAGGTTTATTTCAGGAGAATGCACAAAAAGAGTGTCGTTTACAAATCCCCAAACAGAATTTGGGACATGTATTTTTTCTACCGCTATTCGGTATTGGTCTTTTTCTTTAGGTATGGATTTAGCAAAAGCGATACGGCTAAGCTCCGGGGTCAGTTTAAAATTATTTACAATAGCAGAGGTGTCGCTTAATGTTATTTTTTGAGTCGTAATATGGTATTGGCTCCCTGCCTGATAATAGATGCTGTCGCAGTTAAACAAATAAGACGAGTATTTAACAGGCATATTGTTCTTTACTGTAGAACTGTCTACTTTTATTTTTTTTAGATTAATCTTTATGTTATAGGCTTGGAGTTTTATTTTATCTGTGGAGTCCAATAATGTGAATTTACCCTCTGTTAGGTCAATTGTTTCTGTAGATATAGTATTTTTAAAAGGCTTAACAAGTTTTCCTTTAACGTGATATTTGTTTTCTTCGGGGTAAAGAATGATTTCCGGTTTCTCTATAATGATATGCTGTACTTTTATTTTATCGTTTACAAGCAGTTGCCATAGGCTAAAACTCTCTATTTTTATCTTATCAATTTTTCCAAAAGCACCATTTTTCATTGGGGTTCCGGAAGTATCTTTAGGAGATAGTGCTGCATCCAGAACAGTTAGGTTTCCGCGCAGTAAGTCAATGTCAAGATCCCTGTAGCTGATGTTGTAAGGCATTTTTTCTTCCGATTGTAGTACAGAAGGTAGTTTTTGGGATATCCAGTAGCTTATTCCGTAATTGGCTATTATTAGGAGTAGTATTAAAACACCTGTTCCGATGAGTATTTTTTTTAAGAGGGACATAAGGCTGATTTGATTTTAACGGGTAAGGTACAGCGATTTAAATGATTCTTAAACTACTTTATGCTTTTGTTAATAGTATGGTGTCCTAATCTTTAGTTAACGAAGTTCTTAATAGTTAATTCTGGTTAATTTTATGTTATTTATTTAAAATATAGATTTTTTAACAATCATATTGTCAAAAAAAATATGTATTTTTTGTAAAATAAATTATTATGAATGCATAATATTTTTGTCTCAATCGTTGTATTTTTCATAAAATATCCTAAATTTGATATAAGCTATTTACAATATGAAAAACTAATACTTATTTAACCATGAGAAAACTATTATCTTTAACCCTAATGGCTTTAACGGCTTCCACGGCTTTTGCAGGTGGATACAGGGTTAGTCTTCAGGGGCAGAAACAGCTGGCTATGGGGCATACCGGTGTGGCTGTTATAAACAGTGCCGAGGTTTTGTTTTTTAACCCTTCGGGTATGGCATTCCTGGAAGACCGTTTTAATGCATCTATAGGGGGTAATGCCCTTTTTGCAAGAACAAAGTTCCAGAACAGGGAAAATAACTGGATGAATTCTACAGAGAATTTTGGAACACCTTTTAGTGCATATGTTTCTTATAGAGCTACCGACTGGCTTTCGGTAGGTTTAGCGGTTTATTCACCTTATGGTAGTGCTGTTGAATGGGATCAGGATTGGCAGGGTTCTCACCTGGTTAATAATATCGATCTTCAGGCTATTTACGTTCAGCCGTCTGTATCATTAAAAGTGAACGATTATTTTAGTGTAGGCGGTGGTCCTATATTTGTAACGGGTAGTGTTAACTTTAATAGAAACGTTAGCAGAAGCCTTACGGATGAAAACGGAAACAGGACAGATTTAACTATAGATGCCACTGGTGTAAATGCGTGGGGGTGGACAGCAGGGTTTACTTTAAAGCCAGTAGAGAAACTTACAATTGGTGCTAACTATCGTTCAGAAATTATAATGGAAGCTCGCGATGGTGATGCTACTTTCCATGATGTTCCTGCTTATCTTTCAGGTACATTAACCAATACAACTTTTGATGCAGATCTTCCTCTTCCTGCTGAACTTACCGTAGGTTTTTCTTATGAAGTAAATGATAAGCTTCTTTTTGCTTTTGATTATAACAGGGCTTTTTGGGATGCTTACAAATCGTTAGTGGTTGATTTCCATAATAGTGTTCCTACATCGGTTAACCCTAGAAATTATCAGGATTCAAACACATACAGAATAGGAGCTCAGTATATTGCTAACGATAAGTTCTCTTTCCGTGCGGGTTGGTACTTTGACGAGAGTCCGGTTCAGGATGGTTACTTTGCTCCTGAAACACCAAGAAATGATTCTATGGGATATACAGGTGGTTTAACATATAAGATAAACCCTAAACTGGGTGTAGACTTCTCATTCCTGTTCCTACACTTTGATGAAGTTGATAATTCATATGATTACTATCAGGAAGACGGACAGTATACTTCATTTGGAGGTACTTACAAAAGTGTTGTGTTTTCTCCGGGTATAGGTTTAAGTTATAGTTTCTAATAAAAATTGACATGAAAAATAAATTTATATACTTATCATTGCTTGCTGCGGGCCTTATTGCCTGTGAACCTGAATTTGATAATGAGGTAAGCAACAGTAGTTACAGTGCCGGAGATGCAGATTTTACATCTTATGTGGCAATAGGTAACTCTTTAACTGCAGGTTATATGGATGGTACTGTTTCCAGAGTGAGCCAGTCTTATTCTTTTCCTAACCTGTTATCACAGCAGTTTGCTGTAGTGGGTGGAGGTGCTTTTACACAACCGTCTTATGATGATGATATTAACAATGCGGGAGGTCTTTTGCTTGGTGGTAATCAGATAGCTGCTACAAGGCTTATTATTGATGCTACTGCCGGTGGTCCTGAGCCTCTTGCTGCTGCGTGTACTATTGAGGTGGGTAATCTTCAGGCTACAGCTTATAATAATATGGGTGTGCCGGGAGCAAAATCATTCCACTTACTTGCACCGGGATACGGTAATCTTGCAGGTGTTGCGTTAGGGCAGGCAAATCCTTATTTTGTGCGTCACGCAACTTCGCCGTCTACTACTGTAATGGCTGATGCAATGTCTAAAAATCCAACTTTCTTTACTAACTGGATAGGAAGTAACGATGTTCTTTCCTTTGCAACTTCAGGAGGTATTGGTGTAGACCAGACAGGTAATTTCGATCCCTCTACTTATGGGGCAAACGATATTACAGACCCTAATGTATTTGCCAGTGTGTATTCGGGAATTACAGATCTTCTTACTTCAGGAGGGGCAAAAGGAGTTGTGGCTACAGTTCCTAATGTAACGTCAATACCGTTTTTCACTACAGTGCCCTATAATCCTTTAACTACAAGTACTTTGGGTGGGGGTAATACTCAGGCAGGTGCTGCTGCAATGAACGAACTTAATGGTACTATATATGCGTTTTTAGATCAGGTGTTTACTGCGCTTGGTCAGCCGGATAGGATTAACCCATTGTCTGTTTTAGGTGCTAATCCGCTTTTAATTAAAGATGAGGCAGCCACTAATTTTAGTGCACAGATTACTGCAGCTGCGGGTGGTATTCCTCAATTTGCACCTTATGCAGCCTTTTTAGGGCAAACTTTTGGACAGGCAAGACAAGCGACTGCAAACGATCTTATATTGCTTACAACAAGAAGCGTTATAGGTACTGCTCCGGCAGGTATACCGGCTCCTTTTGATAAATTTGGGGTTACTTACCCGTTGCAGGATAATCACGTACTTACTGAGGCTGAAATAGAAATGGTTAATACTGCTACTTTAAGTTATAACCAAACGATTAAGGCTATTGCGGCTTCTAAAGGTCTTGCTGTGGCAGATATGAATGCAATTCTTAACCAGCTTGTAAGTGGTTTAAGAGTAGAGGATGGTCAGATTTATACAGCAGATTATTTTAGTACTTCTGCTCTAAATACTACTGTTTTCTCTCTTGACGGAGTACATCCTAATGCAAGGGGGTATGCTGCTATCGCAAATGAGATAATTAAAGTTATTAATGAGCATTATAATGCTAACCTTCCGCTAATAGTTCCCGGGTACTATCCTGGTGCTACTGTATTGCCAACAAACTAGTTAGGTTAGCCATAACATTTTCTTAAAAGCGCCGCATTTTAGCGGTGCTTTTTTTATATTTATGTCAGCAATAAAATTTTTTAACATGAGAACACTTATAAATATTTTCTTTACCACTGTTTTTGTTTTGTTGTTATCTCACCTGCTGCCGGGAGTTAGGGTAGACGGCTGGGGGTCGGCATTACTCGTGGCTTTGGTGTTAGGGTTGCTTAATATTTTTGTAAAGCCACTATTGGTTTTGTTTACGCTTCCTGCAACAATCTTTACTTTAGGGTTGTTCCTGCTGGTTATAAATGCTGTTATCATTTTACTTTGTGTAGAGCTGGTTCCCGGCTTTTATGTAGATGGCTTTTGGTACGCCCTGCTTTTTAGTCTTATACTATCATTTTGCCAGTCGCTGGTAACCAGACTTTCAGAAAAAGAGGCTTCCTGAAAATAAGCAGCAGTATTCTTTTTAAGGGTGTTGAAATACAATATTTTAAAAACTTGTATGGGTTGCAAAAAAAGTATATTTTTGCAACCCATAATTTTATGGTTTTTAAAATAATTTAGATAATGAATATTACAAGAGAGCAGGTAGATGCATTAAATGCTGTTGTAACAGTAGCTATTACAAAAGAGGACTACAAACCAAAGGTAGATAAAGTTTTACAGGATTACAGGAAAAATGCAAGCATTCCCGGATTCAGGAAAGGTGCTGTTCCAATGAGCCTGATACAAAAACAATATGGCAAAGCCATTCTTGTAGATGAGGTAAACAAATTACTTCAGTCTTCACTTAACGATTATCTTGTTGAGGAGAAACTGGATATATTAGGTAATCCGCTTCCTAAATTGACTGAAGATTTCAACTGGGATGCTGATGATTATGCCTTTGAATTTGAACTTGGTCTTGCTCCTGAATTCAAAATAGACCTTGCTGCAAAAAACAAACTTGTAAAATATATAATCAAGGCAGACGATACTATGCTTGAAGAGCAGCTTGAGCGTATTCAAAAACAATACGGTAAGCTTGTTTCTAAAGAAAAATCAGAAGAAGGTGATGATATCCGCGGTACGTTTACAAACGAGGAGAAAGGTATCAACAATACAGTAACTATTACTCCTTCTATCTTCAAAACTAAAACTACCGGAAAGAAATTTATCGGTAAAAAAGTAGGGGATGTTGTAACAGTTTCTACTAAAAACCTTTTTGATGACGATCACAAACTTATGGATTACCTTAAAGTAAGCCATGACGATGTACACGGTCTTGAAATTGATGTAGACTTCACTATCGAAGAAATAAATACTACTGAGAAAGCTGAGCTTAACCAGGAGCTTTTTGATAAGCTTTTTGGTGAAGGTGTTGTAACTTCTGTAGAGCAGTTAAAAGAAAAAATTAAGGAAGACGCAGAGCAGCAATTTGCTACTCAGGCAGACCAGAAATTCCTTAACGATGTAACTGAGTTCTTAATTGAGAACACTAAATTCGACCTTCCTGCTGAATTCCTTAAAAAATGGATACAGACTGTAGGTGAGAACCCGCTTACTGCAGAGCAGGCTGAAGAAGAGTATGCTAAATCTGAAAAAGGTTTACGTTACCAGTTAATTGAAGGTAAGGTTATTACTGAAAACAACCTGCAAATAACTTTTGACGATCTTAAGGCTTATACTTCAGATGTTATTAAAAAACAAATGGCACAATTCGGTCAGATGAACCCAACTGATGCTGATGTTGATAATATTGTTTCAAGAGTTCTTTCTAACAAAGACGAAGTAAAGAGATTATCTGAGCAGGTAATGAGCGAAAAAATGCTTAACCTTTTCAAAGAAAATGTTAAAGCAAAAGAGAAAGAAGTTACTTATCAGGACTTTATTAAGGAAATGTACGGAGAGTAATTTCTCGTAAAAAATAAGTATATTTGAGCGTCAGGATTTATATCCTGACGCTTTTTTTATTGTCGAATATTTTAAATCCAAAAATGACTATGAATTTCGGTAAAGAGTTTAAAAAATATGCTACAAAACATCATGGCATAAACAATCTATATTATGATAAATTAGTTAACCGTGTAACCCCAATGGGCATGACTCCGTATATTATGGAAGAGCGCCAGATGAATGTTGCCCAGCTTGACGTATTTTCACGTTTAATGATGGACAGGATTATCTTTTTAGGTACCGGTATAGACGACCAGATTGCAAATATTGTACAGGCTCAGTTATTATTCCTGGAAAGTACAGATGCTTCTAAGGATATTCAAATCTATATCAACTCTCCAGGAGGTAGCGTATATGCAGGTTTAGGTATGTATGATACCATGCAGTACATCAGGCCTGATGTAGCTACTATCTGTACAGGCATGGCAGCTTCTATGGGAGCAGTATTACTTTGCGCAGGTGCTGATGGTAAGCGTTCGGCACTTCCGCATTCAAGAATTATGATTCACCAACCGTCGGGAGGTGCACAGGGTGTCGCTACCGATATGGAGATCAATCTTCGTGAAATGTTAAAACTAAAAGAGGAGTTATATCATATAATAGCTAAGCATTCTAAACAGGATTATGACAAAGTTTACAAAGACAGTGAGCGTGATTACTGGATGAAAGCTACAGAGGCTAAAGAGTATGGTATGATAGACGAAGTGCTTGTTAGGGAGTAAAACAGAATAAAAATCGTATCTTTGCGTTTTATTTGGCCGGGGCAATGTCTCTGGCTATTAAAACCTTATAAAATTATATGGCTAAAGAAGTATTAGAATGTTCTTTTTGCGGCAGAAAAAAGCCTGAGACCAATTTACTTATTGCAGGGATCAATGCACACATTTGCGATCGCTGTATTGAGCAGGCTCACGGTATAGTGCTTGAAGAGCTGAGACAAAGCGGTTCTGCATCGCTTTCTGCTGAGCTTGAGCTTAAAAGACCAAAGGAAATAAGGGCATTTCTTGATCAGTATGTAATAGGGCAGGACCAAACTAAAAAAGTGCTGTCTGTAGCGGTATACAACCACTATAAAAGGCTGATGCAAAAGCAGGACGATGAGGGTGTTGAAATTGAAAAGAGTAACATTCTTATGGTTGGTCAAACCGGTACAGGTAAGACCCTTGTGGCTAAAACCATTGCCAGGATGCTTAATGTGCCTTTAACTATTGTAGATGCTACTGTTCTTACAGAGGCAGGTTATGTAGGAGAGGATGTGGAAAGTATACTTACCCGTTTACTTCAGGCGGCAGACTATGACGTTAAAAAAGCAGAAAAAGGAATTGTATTTATAGATGAGATAGATAAAATTGCCCGTAAGAGCGATAATCCGTCCATTACACGTGATGTTTCGGGAGAAGGGGTACAACAGGCACTATTAAAGCTGCTTGAGGGTACTGTGGTAAACGTTCCGCCTAAAGGGGGAAGGAAACACCCCGACCAGAAGTTTATCGAGGTAAATACACAGGATATCCTGTTTATTGCAGGAGGTGCTTTTGATGGTATTGACCGTGTAATATCTAAAAGGCTTAACAGGCAGGCTGTAGGTTACAGTACTTCCCGTAATGCCGATAATATTGATAACGACAACCTGTTGCAGTATATTATTCCTAAAGATGTAAAAGACTTTGGTCTTATACCTGAAATAATAGGAAGGCTGCCGGTTTTAACGCATATGGATCCTCTGGATAGGGAAACGCTTAGAGCTATCCTTACAGAGCCTAAAAATGCGCTTATCAAGCAGTACAGAAAGCTATTTGCTATGGATGAGGTGGAATTATCGGTAAGTGATGATGCCTTAGACTATATTGTAGACAAAGCCTTAGAATACAAGCTTGGTGCAAGGGGACTACGTTCACTTTGTGAAGCCATCCTTAACGAAGCGATGTATGAAATCCCGGGTTCTGATGAGAAAGAGCTGCATATCGATAAAGAGTATGTAGAACATCATCTTAATAAGACTTTATTAAAAAGACTTAAGGCAGCATCATAATGTTGCCTGATAAAAAAAAAGGCTGCCATTCGGCAGCCTTTTTTTATGCATCTTTTTTGATGTTAACCTGTTCTGTCGATTTTGTTGCCTCACACCATCTTTTACCGCATCCCAGTCTTTTTGGTCCGCATGATGTTAAAAGCAGTAAAGCAGCACCCAATAGTGGTAAATAAATCCTTTTCATAGCTTTTCAATTTTTACAAATATAAAAACTTGATATAAAAGGCTAATAATTTAACTGTTAATGTTTAAGCGGTTACGTCGGCAGGTTGCATGGCCTTAAGTTGTTCCATATAATGCCTTTCGTTAGAAAGCCTCGGGATTTTATGTTGACCTCCCAGTTTATCCTGGGCTTTAAGCCAGTCGTAAAATAACTTTGGCCTTGCCACATTTATTACCAGTGGGTTTAAGGTCATGTTGTTGTAACGCTTAGCTTCGTAGTCTGAGTTAAGTTCCTGTAATGATTTGTCAAGAACTTCAGTAAAATGTTCTATGTTTTCCGGGTGCTTGTCAAATTCTATAATCCATTCGTGTGCACCTTTTTCTTTGCCCTCCATAAAAATAGGGGCAACGGTGTAATCGCAAACATCGGCTCCTGTAAGTCTACAGGCTTTGGCTATTGCCCTGTCGGTATTTTCTACCATCAGTTCTTCCCCAAAAACGTTAATATGGTGTTTGGTGCGTCCGGTTATTTTTATTCTGTATGGGTTTAATGATGTAAAGCGAATAGTGTCGCCAATAAGGTAACGCCATAATCCCGAATTGGTAGTAATAAGTACAGCGTAGTTTTTATTAAGCTCAACATCTGCCAGTCGTACTGCTTTTTGGTTTGGTGAACCAAAACTATCCATAGGTATAAATTCATAGAAAATACCATAGTCAAGCATCAGTAAGAGCTCATCACTTTCATTGGTGTCCTGTATGGCAAAAAAGCCTTCAGAGGCATTGTATATTTCATAATACCTGAAATCGCTTTTAGGCAGTATCTTTTTGTATTGTTCGCGGTAAGGCTCAAAGCTAACGCCTCCGTGAAAATAAACTTCCACATTTGGCCATATCTCATGAAGGTTTCCTTTTCCGGTCTCCTCCAGTATCCTGTTCATTAAAACAAGCATCCACGAAGGGACACCTGCAAAGCTGGTAACGTTTTCGTTTACGGTTTCCTTTACAATTGCAGAAAGCTTGCTTTCCCATTCACTCATTAGCGATACCCTGTTGCTTGGGGTACTGCTGAATTCTGCCCACATAGGCATATTCTCTATAAGTATGGCAGAAAGGTCGCCAAAAAAAGTATTATTGTCCTCATACAGCTGTTTACTGCCTCCAAGTCTAAGGCTTTTTCCCGTAAACAGTTGGGCATCTTCATTATTGTTAAGATACAGGCAAAGCAAGTCTTTTGCGGCCTTATAATGGCAGTCTTCCAGTGCTTCGGCGCTAACGGGTATAAACTTGCTCTTTGCATTGGTGGTACCGCTGGATTTGGCAAACCATTTAATTTGCGACGACCAGATAACATTTTGTTCGCCACGGCGGGTCTGCTCTATAAGCGGCTCCAGATCTTCGTAGGTGGAAATAGGAATCCTTTCGGCAAAAGTAGCATAGCTTCTTACCGACGAAAAATCATATTTCCTGCCAAAAGAGGTGTTTTCGGCACTTCTCACAAGGCTGTGAAGCAGTTCCTCCTGAACCTCGTTAGGGTATTTAAGGAACAATTCTATCTGATGGATTCTCTTCTTCAAAATCCATGAAGCAACCGAATTGATAATCGCCAAAGCCATATTTTATAGTATCTTTATGCCATTTATGCCATAAAAATACTAAATTTTCCATGCAATACGAAGGAGTACTAACAAAAATGCAAACCGAACAGGGCACCCCGATACAGTATTATCTGGTGTTTGAGAATAGTTTTTTGAATATGAATCAGTTATTGGGCAGAGATCTTGAGATTAATTTTCAGGGATTTAAGTGTCTTAACTGTGGAAAAAAGAAGAAAATATACAGAACAGGTTTTTGTTACGACTGCTTTTACAGTATACCTGATGCAGGTGACTGGATTATGCGCCCTGAACTGAGTACTGCGCATTTGGGTATTGCCGACAGGGATTTGGAGTATGAAAAGAAAGTACAGCTACAGCCGCATATTGTATATCTGGCATCTGCCAGTGATATGAAGGTAGGGGTTACCCGTAAAACACAGGTGCCTACACGATGGATAGACCAGGGAGCATCGCAGGCTATTCCGCTCATAGAAGTGCCTAACCGTTATCTGGCGGGTATTACCGAGGTTGCTTTAAAAGACCATTTTTCGGATAAGATAAACTGGAAGAAAATGCTGCTTAATGATATTATGGAGATTGATCTTATTGGCAGAAGAAATGAGATGCATGCCTTATTACCGGATGAGGTAAAAGAATATTTTGAAACTACTCCAGAGAAACTTTATACTTTAGAGTATCCGGTATTGGAATACCCTAAAAAAATAAACAGCCTTAACCTTACCAAAACTCCTGCATACAGCGGTAAGCTTACAGGTATAAAAGGGCAGTATCTTATGTTTGAAGACGGTACAGTATTTAATGTAAGGTCTTATGAAGGTTTTGAAGTTATTATAAGTGTATAATACAGTTGCTATATAAATAAAAAGCCCCTGCTTAGCAGGGGCTTTTTTGTTATTCCTCTTTTTTCTTATCCTTTTTAAACAGGCCGTTAATTAAATCTTTACCGGCTTCTTTAGCTTTGTCTTCAGCGGTTTGCTGAGTCTGGTTATTGGTAGTGGTATTTGTTTTTGTCTGGTCGGTAGTTGTTGAGGTTTTATCCTCTTCTTTTTTATTACCGCCTAACAGGCCGCCAATAGTTTCTTTAAGCTTGTCTTCTCCTTCTTTTTTATATTTATCAGTCTGCTGCTTTACAAGTTGCTGTGTAAGGTCGGTCACTGCTTTAGAAACATCTGTACTTACTTTAGGGTTATCAAAACTACCCGTAATGTTAGCGTTTACAGGAACACTTATCTTACTTGCATCAGTACTGTTTAAAGAGCTAAGGAGTTTGTTAACGTCGCTTCCTAAGTATTTTGCAGGAACATCAAAAGCTACATTGTAGTTGATCGACTGGTCGAAACCATGCTGACCTCCCACCTGAACCGTAATGTCCTGGTATTTGATGTTAAACGGTTTGATGTTTACCTTACCGTTTTCAAAGCTTAAATATGTTTTTAGGTTGTCCAAGTTAACCTTACTAAGGTCTATAAATTTTAGGTTGTTGTCTAAAGCTGTAAGTAGTTTAGAGTTTTCCTCTTTAATGCTGGTATTCATTAACTGCCCAAGTAAATCACCTGTAAGACTGTTAAGGTCCGGAGTCATTTCTTTACTGTCAAGATTACCCGATACATTAATGGTAGAGTTTAGCTTACCTGTAAGTACATTTGCAATAGGTGCTATGGATTTAAGCATGTCTAGTTGCGTAAACGACTGGACAATATCTACAGCACTAAGCGTTAAGTCCATCTTGAAAGTAGGCGTTGCAGCTTTAGTTGAAACGTTTCCATTAAACCCTATTTTACCACCAAATATATCAGTGCTTACATTCTGTAATGCAACAGCCTCATCTTTAATTACCATTTTACCCGAAACGTTTTTCAGGTTAAGGTTATCATATACAACAGTATTTGCTCTTGCAGTAATTGTACAGTCAAGGAAAGCAGGTATTTTAACCGCTTCTGATGCTACGGCAGGCTTAGCTTCGGTTTTAGCTTCACCTTGTTCAGTTTTCGCTTTTGTTTCAGGAGCTTCAGGAGCCATGAAATCTGCCACCAACAGTTGGTTAGCGTTCATGTCAAAATTACCTTTAAGTGTCTGGTCTTTAAAAATGAATCCGTAGAAGTTGTCAAGCGTACCGGTAACAGCAATATCAGAACCTCCCGTTTTAGCCTTAAACTCGCTAAGGGTAATTCTGCTTGGGTTAAATTGTATACTTGCCTGGCTTATCGATACAGGTTTTGCCATTCCGTCTCCGGAATATGTAAATCCTGAAAGGCTCATGCTACCGTTGTTCTGCATTTTTTCATATTCGCTTTTTTCTACAGAAAGCATATCAAACTTGGTAGAAAGGTTGGCTTTTAAGATACCGGAAAGCGGAGTGTCAAGCTGAACAGGGTAAGCTTTGCTTACGTTAGCCAGGTTAATAGTTCCGTTAAGGTCTGCATCTACAAGAGCATTATCTACAATGTTTCTGATTGTAGCCTTAGCGTTAAATACATCCTGGTCTATCCTGAAAGATAGTTTGTCCAGATTAACATAAGTATCGTTTAAAACACCGGTTTCGTTAATGATCTTAGTGTCAATAACAATGTTGTCTACTGATTTAGGAAGATCAGGATATTTAAATGAAGCGTTGTTTGAAGCTATGGCTACATTAAATGTAGGGATGCTGTTTTCTCCGTTAAGTCCTTTCACTTTACCGTCAATAGTAAAGTCTCCTTCTGTTTTTACCGTGCTAAGGTTACCTGAATAAGCTTCCGGAACCAGGCCTAAGAAGTTTTTAAATGATGAGGTAGGCGTTTTAAAGGTAAGGTCTATTTGCTGGCCTTCCTCTTTAAGTGCTACGCTACCGTCAAACTCTAAAGGCAACTGATTGATAAATGCCTTGTTCTCTTTAAATGTATAAATGTTGTTCTCTAAGTCTATGCCTAATACCGCATCCAGTTTCAGTGCCACATCCCTCATGTAATTGGTTTTATCCATATCAAAGGAAAGTTTAGCTGTAGTATGGGTATCCAGGTCAAGTTTAGAAGCGGCAAAATTTCCTTTTCCGTCATGGTAAAGGCTGTCTATAACCAGCTTCATTTTAGAGCTTTCATCAAAATATTTAAGACGCAGGTTTTCTACGGCATAATCCTGAATGTTAAGTGCAAACGGTTTGCTTTCGCTGTCATCACCCGGTTTGTCTTCCTCATCTTTAAGGGCAATGTCAAAGTTGCCTATGCCGTCTTTATTGATAAGGATGTTTACCACGCCGTCTTTAGTAGAAAACGATTCAAGGTTCATGGGCTCGCCCTCACCTTTAAAAAGTTCTTTAACCGACATGGTAAGGTCTATATTATCCATATAAACCAATGTGTCGCCCTCAAACGGGGCTTTGTTAATAATGCTTAGTTTCTCAACTGAAACACTTGCCATAGGGAAGTTCTTAAAAAGGCTAAGGCTAACATCTTCAAAAGCTACCGTGGCATCAACCTGCTCATTGATGGTTTTAAGTACCAGCGACTTTATTTTTCCTTTAAAAAGGAATGGTGCACTCACCAGCGCAATAATAAGGATGAGCAGGATAATACCTGCCCATTTTAAAATTTTCTTGATCATAATTTTTTAGTTAGAGACCTTAAAAATACAAATAAAGATTTATAACGCTTATTATCGTATCGTTATTTCATAAGGAAGGATAACTTGATTGCCGCGTAGCTGATTTATCCTTCTTATACGCTCTAACATTATATAGTTTTCTTCTCCAATTTCTTCTTTAATCATGTCTTCTTTAGACTGCGCAAAAGGAAGTCCGCTTTTACCTGCAAGAAACTGATCAAAAGTCATTTCAAACTCAGGATAGTTTACTGTTTTGTAGCTTTCGGTCTTGCCTAGTTTAGCTGCATAGGCAATAGCGTCATCAAGACCGCCTATTTCGTCTACAAGTCCGTTTTTAACCGCTTCGGTACCTGCCCATACACGTCCCTGAGCAATAGAATCTACCTGTTCAAAAGACATGTTTCTTCCCTTAGCTACACGATTTACAAAAGTGGTGTAAATGTTTTCTACACTTTCTGTTATAATAGCTCTTGTTTCATCTTCAAGCGGAGTGAAAAGGCTGTACCCTGCCGAGTTATCATGAGTACTTACTTTTTCTGTATGTATGCCTAAATTGTTAGACAGCTGAGAAAGGTTAGGAAGCATTCCGAATACACCTATAGATCCTGTTATGGTGCCCGGTTCTGCAAATATCCTGTTAGCGCCGCAGGAAATGTAATATCCTCCTGATGCAGCATAGTTACCCATAGATACCACTACCGGTTTTACCTGTTTGGTAAGTTCAATCTCCCTCCATATAAGTTCAGAAGTAAGTGCGCTTCCTCCCGGAGAGTTAACCCTAAGTACCACTGCTTTTACGTCTTCGTTTTCACGAGCTTCTTTTAAGGCTTTTCTCATTGCGCCTTCAGCAATAATGGTAAGTGCTCCGTCTCCACTTCTAATCTCGCCCTGAGCATAAACTACGGCAATCTCGTCTTTAGCATCAGACAGCAGGTCTTTAATAGAATTTGCCTGAACGTAGTCAAGAATGCTTACCGAGTTATAGTCTTCGTCTTTTTCAACTTTTAATGCATGCTTAATACCGGCATGGAACTCATCTTCATAACCTATTTTATCAATAAGTTTTCTGTCTTTAGCCATTTCAGCAGTACGTGCCGAAAGGTTATTGGCAATACTGTTAAGGCTGTCTACAGGAATGTTCCTGCTTTTGGAAATATCATCAGCTACAGATGTCCATACAGAGTTAAGCAGTTCTGAAATCTGCTCCCTGTTAGCCTCACTCATAGAGTTGCTTAAAAACGGCTCTACGGCACTTTTGTATTTACCATGACGGATTACCTCCATCTTGATGCCTGTTTTTTCCTGAAAATCCTTGTAGAACATTACTTCAGAAGAAAGTCCTTTAAAGTCAAGGTCAGCGATAGGATTCATATAAATAGTATCGGCAACCGAGTTAAGGTAATAGTCAGACTGGCTGAAGTTGTCAGAATAAGCCACAATGAATTTACCCGAAGCTTTAAAGTCCTCAAGTTTATCCCTTAGTGCTTTGTTTTGTGCAATACCTAACCTTGAAGTACTGTTGGTTATGGTTATACCTTTAATTTTATCATCGGTTTTTGCAGCCTCGATAGCTTTAAGCACATCTATAAGACCATCATGTGGTGTGTCGTTTAGGAAAGATAATTTATCGTTATAAAATTTTCCTGCATAATCGTTTTGTACATCCTTAATGTCAAGTTCGATTACCGAATTATCCTTAACAGTAACTACATCGTCATTACTACCGCCTGCGGCAATAGCTATGATAATAAAGAAAAGGAATGAAAGTAAGCAGAATAAGAATAGGCCTGTAATGGTAGCCAGTACATTTTTTAAAAATTGCATAGTACAGATTTATTTATTGTCTTGTATATAAGTAGCACAATGTCCAAAAGTGTTACAGTGGTTAAAGATAGAATTTTATAAAAATATGCACAGACCCTAAATTAATTTGTTAACACAGGCTTTAAATATAATTTCCTTTAAAATTGTTTTAGTTAATTTGCAGCCTATGAAATTTCAAAATCGCGCCATATTATCCCTTGGAAGTAATCAGGGTGACAGACTGCAACACATACAGGACTGTATTAGTTATATACATAACCATATAGCTACAGTGGTACAGGTTTCCGGTCTGTATGAAACGCCTTCATGGGGTTTTGAAAGTGACGATTTTTATAATTGCGCTGTTTTGGTACACACCCATAAAACAGCTGTACAGCTTTTGCAGGAGCTACTTAAGGCCGAACTTGATGCAGGCAGGGTAAGGGGTGAAGGGCAGGGATATAGCGCCCGTGTTATTGATGTTGATATTATTGCGTTTAATAATGAGGTGGCCGCATTACCTGAATTAACCCTTCCGCATCCGCGAATGCAGGACAGGAATTTTGTGCTGTATCCGTTAAGGGATGTAATGCCGGAATGGGTGCATCCGGTGCTTAAAAAGGATATTGACCTTCTTATAGAAGAATCAGCCGATCATAGTGACTGTAAACTGGTTTCCCAATTGGAAAATCCTATAAAAAGCATACAGTTTACAGGAGCTAATTATATAGCTATTGAAGGAAATATAGGTGCTGGGAAGACTTCTCTTTCAGGAAGAATAGCCGAGGATTTTAACGCAAAAATTATTTTGGAGCGTTTTGCAGATAACCCATTCCTGCCTAAGTTTTATAAGGAGCCTTCACGATATGCTTTTCCGCTGGAGATGTCTTTTCTTGCCGACAGGCACCAGCAACTTTCAGACGATTTATCCCAATTGGATTTATTTAGTGATTTTGTGGTGTCCGACTATCACATTTTTAAATCGCTGATATTTGCCAAGGTAACCCTTACCGAAGATGAATACAGGTTGTACCATAAACTTTTTGATATTATAAACAGGGAAACGCCCAAGCCCGATTTATACGTTTATCTGTACCGAAAAACGGATGCCTTATTAGAGCAGATAAAAAAACGTGGGCGTACCTACGAACAGGATATTCAGCCGGAATACCTGGATAAGCTTAACAGCGGCTATATGGAGTATATCAAAACACAACAGGGGATGAATATCCTGCTGATTGATGTAGAGGGTAAAGATTTTGTAAATAATCAGGAAGATTATCTGGATATCCTAAACCAAATTCAAAACCATATCTTATCGAATTAATGCCACATGCCCTTTTATTTCAGGTAGTGACGGGTCTAACTGTATAACGTACCAGTAATCGCTGGAGGGCAGGTTGCGTCCGTTATAGGTGCCATCCCAATAACGGTTACGGCTGCTAAGCACTGTTATAATTTTGCCATAACGGTCAAAAATGCTGATTTTAGCAAGAGGATAAGTAGATAATCCTGCTATAGTAAATACATCGTTAACTGAATCGTTGTTAGGGGTAAAATATCTGGGGATAAGCAATACAAAAAAGGTTTGCGAGTCCATACCACATCCATTTTGCGATCGTGCATAAGCGGTATGCTGCCCTGCACTAAGATTATAAAACATATTTGATGTTTGATAATTTATCCCGTCAAGTGAATATTCGTAACTCGTAAAGTCGGTATCTTCCATTATTACAGTTGCTGTTGCCGAGTTTACCACAACATTGTCTATTACAGGTGCGGTAAGCATAACGGCTGTAAAAGTTTTACTGTCGCTGCATCCGGAACTGTTGGTTACTTCAAGGGTGTAGGTTCCTGCCTGACTTACGGTAATACTCGGAGTGGTTTCTCCGTTAGACCATAAATAAGTAACATTGCTAACATTAGCGTTTAGTGTTGCCTGGCTGCCTTCACAAAAAACAGCTTCCTCATCTTCTCCCGCGTCCGGAATAGTATTTACGGTAACCGTTACCGCTTCCCTCGAAGCAGACGGACATCCGTTACTAATGGCTTCGGCATAAAAAGTTGTGTCTGAATTTAAAACCGGTGTTGTAAAACTTGTTCCAGAACCTATCGCTGTACCACCAGTTGCAGCGCTATACCAGTTTACATTTCCTGCTGACGGCATTGCCTGTAGTGTTGCTGTTTCTTCACTACATATGGGGTCAGGCTGTGTTACTGTTACAGTTGGAATTGGGTTTATGGTTGCTGTTACTGCAGTTCTTGATGCAGTTGTACAGGTTTCATCGTGAGTTGATGCATAATAGGTAGTGGTAGTTGTTAGTATAGGCGTTGTAAAACTACTGCCTGTAGCTAACGGAGTTCCGCCGTTTGGATTTGCATACCAGTATATCAATGCAGTTCCGGCGGTGGCCTGCAGTATAACCGATCCTTCGCCGCAATTGCCTGCAGGTGTGGTTCCTGTAATTGTAGGGATGATTATTGTTGTACTCGCAGATATCTGTAATGCAGGGTCCCCGGGCATTCCTCCATATTCAACAATATATCCTTTAGGAACATAGTCTCCTGTGCTTCCGCTTACGGGCAGGTCGTTCCATGAACCTGCTATACCTACACCCGGTGCGGTGATGTGAGCATAATCTTCATCATTCTGGTTGTTGGGTTCTCCCGTGTTCCAAAAGGCAAAGTTTGGTGTTGAGCCGTTTACACCACCATTCCAAAATGTTGTGCCGGCTTCAGGGCCTGTCATCCATTTCCATACACCTTCAGTTTGCGAATCGCTTCCGCCTATCCAGCCTGTGCCTGTTGCCTGTTCGCCTACAAGCTGTGCTTCGTCTGAAGAAAGTATGGTGGCCAGGTATCCCTGTAATCCGTAGTAGGTACTTGCAGCAGCTGCATCTTTAGCGGCTGTCCAACTGATGCCTAATGATGGTACAAACTGATAATAATGACCTGTAGAGGGTAGATAGTTAGCCTGTCCTATAGTAATGGAAAAGGTTCTTGAGCCGCTTGGGTTAGCTGAGGTATTGTTATATACCACATTTTGTACTGCGGTTATCAAATCGTTATAAGGAACGCTTTGCCCGCCTACACCTTCTATGGTAAGCTTGCCTGAAGCAGTATTCCAGTTGCTTGTTATGTTTGGTATTGTAGTGTTTAGTGATAGTATGTCCTGTCCGTTTACATATCCTGATGATATCTGGATATATACAGCATTGGTTTCGGTGTCATCGGCATCGGTAATATTAAAATCGGTTACAATATTAATAGGCGTGCCGGGACAATAAATCTGGTTTCCGCTTGCGGTTAATACGGGAGGAGCATCCTGAGCATTTATAATTAATGATGCAAAACAGGACAATAAAAGAACTAGATGTTTAAATTTAAGGGACTTCATCCCGTAAAAGTAGGAAAAAAACGTTTTAGGGGTACTAATGTTGTAGTTTTTGAAAGATATCCCATACAACAATGCCTGTACTTACCGAAATGTTGAGGGAATGTTTAGTTCCTAATTGAGGAATTTCGATCGTTCCGTTGCAAAGTTGTACTGCTTTTTGTGATACACCTTTTACCTCATTACCAAAAACAAGTGCATATTTTTTGTTTTTTTCCGGAGCAAAGTCGTTTAGGAAAACTGAGTTTTCCACCTGTTCTATAGCCCATACTTCGGTGTCTTCACTTTTTAGTGAATTAATAACCTCAAGTACGTCTTTTTGGTATTCCCAGGTTACGGTATCGGTAGCGCCCAGTGCAGTTTTGTGGATTTCCTTATTAGGAGGTGTGGCGGTAATACCGCACAGGTATATTTTTTCTATAAGAAAAGCATCGCAGGTGCGAAAAACCGATCCGATGTTGTGCAGGCTTCTTATGTCATCAAGAATAATTATGATAGGAGTTTTTTCTGCTTTTTTAAAATCGTCAACACTTTTCCTGTCCAGTTCGCTGTTTGCCAGTTTTCTCATTTTTCTGCTTTAATATACGTGCTGCAAAAGTAAGCATATTATATTATTTAGTTATCCACCATTTGCTAACAGTGTACCCTAAGTTTTTTGGAATTTGATTAAATTCGCCCTTTAGTATAACCGGTAAATAACTTCACCTTGGCAACAAAAGAGAAAAAAGCAAAAGAAACCCCGTTAATGAAGCAATATAACAGCATTAAGGCAAAGTATCCTGATGCGTGCCTGTTGTTTCGTGTGGGTGATTTTTATGAAACTTTTGGTGAAGACGCCATTAGGGCAGCCGGTATTTTAGGAATTGTACTAACCAAAAGGGGTAACGGTAGTGAAACCGAAACGGCACTGGCCGGTTTTCCGCACCACTCATTAAATACCTATTTGCCTAAACTGGTGAAGGCGGGTCTTCGTGTGGCTATATGCGATCAGCTGGAAGATCCTAAAATGACTAAAACTATCGTGAAGCGCGGAGTTACCGAATTGGTTACACCGGGTGTTTCGATGAATGATGAGGTGCTTAGTGCTAAATCTAACAACTTCCTAGCGTCGGTATTTTTCGGCAAGAAAACACTGGGTGTTTCTTTCCTGGATGTTTCAACGGGAGAATTCCTTACCGCACAGGGTAATGAGGAATATATCGATAAACTTTTACAGAATTTCAGTCCGAGTGAGGTATTGGTTCCAAAACAGGATAAGGCTACTTTCAGGGGGGCTTTTGGGGAAGATTATCATACCTTTTATCTGGAAGACTGGGTATATAAAGAAGATTATGCTTTTGAAAGCCTTACCGGGCATTTTCAAACCAACTCGCTTAAAGGTTTTGGTATAGAGGAACTGCAGGAGGGGGTTATTGCTTCCGGAGCGGTACTATATTACCTTTCGGAAACACAGCATAACAAAGTACAGCATATTACCTCCATTCAGCGTATAGCAGAAGATGCTTATGTATGGATGGACCGTTTTACCATACGTAACCTTGAGCTTTACAACAGTACGAATCCTAATGCGGTGACCTTACTCGATGTTATAGACAGAACCCTGTCGCCAATGGGAGGAAGGCTTTTAAAGCGTTGGCTGGCATTACCGCTTAAGGATGCAAATAAGATACGCTCAAGACATGAGGTGGTTTCTTATCTTACCAATAATACCCAAGTGCTGCATAAAATACAGCAGCAGGTAAAACAGATTTCCGATTTAGAGAGGCTTATCTCTAAAATCGCGGCAGGTAAGGTAAGCCCTAGGGAAGTTAATTACCTTAACGACTCGCTTGATGCTGTTGTACCTATTAAGGAGCTGGCACTGAAAAGTGATAATGAAGCCCTTAAGGCTATAGGGGATAGCCTTCATAGTTGTGACCTGTTAAGGGAAAAAATTAAAGCTACGGTACATCCCGAAGCACCTGTGTCTATCAACAAGGGTAATGCTATTGCTAAAGGTGTACACCCTGAGCTTGATGAACTTAGAAGCATCGCTTTTTCAGGGAAAGAGTTTTTAGAGGCTATAGAAAAAAGAGAATCAGAACGTACGGGTATTTCTTCGCTTAAAATATCATTCAATAATGTATTTGGTTACTATATAGAGGTAAGGAATACACATAAGGATAAGGTTCCGGCAGAATGGATAAGGAAACAAACCCTTGTTAATGCCGAGCGTTATATTACCGAAGAGCTTAAAGAGTATGAGGCTAAAATATTAGGAGCCGAAGAAAAGATACACCAGCTGGAAACACAATTGTTTGAACAGCTTGTAGTGTGGATAGCAACTTATATTAAACCGGTACAGCTTAATGCTGCATTGGTGGCACAAATGGATTGTTTAACATCATTTGCGCAACTGGCAATAGAAAACAAATATGTTTGCCCGGAGATTGACGACAGCTTTGATCTAGAAATAAAAGAAGGCCGCCACCCGGTTATTGAAAAACAGCTTCCTGTTGATGTGCCTTATATAACAAACGATGTTTACCTGGACAGGGAAGGGCAGCAGATAATAATGATTACGGGTCCTAACATGTCGGGTAAGTCGGCAATATTAAGGCAAACAGCTCTTATAGTGCTATTAGCACAAATGGGTAGTTTTGTCCCTGCCGAAAGCGTTAGGATGGGTGTGGTAGACAAGATATTTACAAGGGTAGGTGCATCGGATAATATCTCTATGGGAGAATCAACCTTTATGGTAGAGATGAACGAAACAGCTTCTATTCTTAATAACCTGTCTGACAGAAGTCTTATTTTGCTGGATGAAATTGGCCGTGGTACAAGTACTTACGATGGTATTTCCATTGCATGGGCAATTGCCGAATTCCTGCACGAGCACCCTGCAAAACCAAAAACGCTTTTTGCTACCCATTACCACGAACTAAACGAAATGCAGGATATTTTTGAGCGCATCCAAAACTATAATGTTTCGGTAAAAGAGCTTAAGGATACGGTGTTGTTTATACGTAAACTGGTAAAAGGGGGGAGTGCACACAGTTTTGGTATTCATGTGGCAAAAATGGCGGGTATGCCGCAAACGGTAATTCAAAAAGCACAAAAGCTGCTTAAAAAACTGGAGAAAGATCATTCGGGTGAGGCGTTGTCTAACGGGAAAGCTTCTAAGGATGATGAACTACAGCTTAGTTTTTTTAATCTTGACGACCCGCTTTTAGAGGAAATAAAAGAGGAAATAGTTAATCTTGATATCAACACGCTTACTCCCGTAGAGGCGTTAATGAAGCTTAACGAGATTAAACGAATGCTGGCAAAATAGAACCTTAAAAAAAGTTTTATATTTAAGCTAAAGGTTATCAATAGGTTATATTTTTCGGTAAATTTTTTTTTAAAAAACACTTGTAGAATTGAATAAATGTGCTACATTTGCACCGCAATACACAAGCAAACAGCGGATATTGATAATGCGAAAATAGCTCAGTTGGTAGAGCGCAACCTTGCCAAGGTTGAGGTCGCGGGTTCGAACCCCGTTTTTCGCTCAAATACTACCAAAATGCTCGAGTGGTGGAATTGGTAGACACGCTGGACTTAAAATCCAGTGGGTAGTAATGCCCGTGCGGGTTCAAGTCCCGCCTTGAGTACTATAAAAGCCTGAACGAAAGTTCAGGCTTTTTTGTTTTTATTTCTTTCAGCTTCTTATGTAATCTCTGTTTAGATACTCCAAAATCTATGATAATCTGTATATAATAGTTTTTTCGTATAATTGTGTATCAAATCAGCACACCTTATGAAATATCTATTCAACAGAAATTTATTCTTCCTTTCCGGTCTTATCACAATCTTATTAAACTCATTTACTGCTAGTGCCCAATCGCAGCTTACTAAAGAAGAAACGAGAGAAGTGGTTAAAAAAATGTTTGAATCTTCAGAAAAGATTAATACGGTAGTCTATAAGATGAATTATCAAAGCAAAAGTTTAACACAAAAAGATACTCTTTGTACTATAGCTGTTTGTTCGTTATATATTGCTCCTAAAGATAGGCTAAAAGCTTACCATATTGTAGAAGAAACGTCTGCAGAAGGGAAGTTTTTTAGTTATATGAAGTATGATGGTAAAAGAACATTTAACGTTGACCGTTTAGTTGATTCTCTTGATGTTTATAAAGAACCTTATATAGATAAAGGTAAGAGAATGACACAGCAAATAGTACAAAGCTATAGTTATTTATTGTTAGGTGAGTATTTTGCCTTGAGGAAATCTTCGGGTAAAGATGACTCTCAGGGTGCAAATGTTTTGATTACAGAAGAGATGCTTAAAGATAAGGAGGTTTACTGTATTACGATTAATTTTAAGGACAATGAGGATGCAAGAGACAAGGTTAATAAGTTATATATCAATAAGTCAAATTATCTCCCGATAGGCGGTTATTTTTTTGCGCGATGGGAAAATATGGAAGAATATAATTATTATGAAATTGAATACCTGGCGATTAATCCGGAAATCTCTTTAGAAAAGTTTAAAGTTGATAAAAATCAAACTATAAACTTGGCTGAACGTTACAAAGTGTTTAAAGAAAAAATTAAAGACCAGGGGTAGATAAACTAATCATCATCTAAAGAACCATGACAAGAAAAAATTCTCTTATAATCATATTGAGTCTTTTTGTAACCATATTTAGCTTATTTACTGCCGGAGCTCAAACAAAAAAAGATATAAAACATATACCGGATTTGGAGCTAAACCTTAATAACAATGAAACGGTAAAATTAAGTGAATTCAAAGGGAAAGTAGTGTTGCTGGACTTTTGGTACAGATCCTGCAAATACTGTGTTAAGTCTATACCTGGATTAATTGAGTTGCAGGAAGAGTTTAAAGATGATCTGGTTATTATTGGAATTAATCATTTTGATGCTCAGGAAGATGTAAATGAATATATAGACTATAAAAAGATGAATTATTTGTCTACCTATAAAACCGGAGAAAAGATTTTTGAAGACTTTAGTGTAGATCTGTTTCCTACGGTTATTCTTTATGACAGGGAAGGGAAATTGATTAAAATTGAAAAGGGATATCATGAAGGAGGGGTAGATTCTTTGCGTAAAGCAATAAAAAAGGCATTGAAATAAAAGAACAATATATTATACATAAAGTCCCGCAATAGCGGGGCTTTTTTATTTTAGGGGTTAAGTTTCTGAAAAATAGTTTCTTAACTGCTTAACACTTTTTTAAAGATTTAAAAATACTTTATAGATGTTGAGTTAATCTTAATAGATGTTCTTTGTACTGCCGTGGTAAAAATCTTCTTTATAAAATATTGAATCAGATATAAATCTGAAAACCAACTAAAAATTTATAAAGATGAAAACCAATTTTTTAAAACTGCTGATGCTAATCGGCGTATTTATGTTTGTGCAGTGTTCAACTCCGGATGCAGAAGAAGCACAAAGCGTAACTTTTAATACTAAAGTTACAAATGTTCACCCTTTTTTAAATTGTGACTGTAGTGAGAGTCCTACTAAGGTGACGACCAATGCCGGTACCTGGGCAAATCAGTTTGCTCCGTTGGTAAAGTTTGATCGTGCAGCACCGGATTATCCTGCTTCTGTAGAGACTGTATGGGCCAGCTCTGCTGCCGGAGGTAAGGTATGTGGTGGCGAACTTGCACTAACTGATGCTACAGCGCCTACAGCACCTGTATTTCCTACTTATTATGATGTACAGCAGCATCCGTCTGATTCTGATAAGATATTTATAGAATACTGGTTTACTTACAAACGTCAGGAGCCTTGTGCTGCAGGACAGGGAGGTCATGATTATGACTGGGAGCATATCGTACTTCAGGTAAAGAAATCTACACAAAAAATCTTAACAGTAACATATTTTCAGCATGGTGGCTGGTATACAAAAGACTGGAGAAATAAAGCTGCAGGAACAAGAGTTGTGGGTTATGTAGGTAAAAAAGCACACGGAATGTATCATAACTCACGTTCTTCAAGCTTCTTTGGGTATGAGTGTACGTATTACGGAGATTACAGGAATCCTGCTGATGCCGGAGATGAATATGGTACATGGAACAACCTAGTAGCTATGTCTTGTGAAAAAACAGAATTCAACTTTAGCGGTAACTGGGGAGCTTCAGGTAAAGGTCCTTTATTCCGTACACGTGATTTCTGGAACTTTGCTGCCTGTAAAGGTACTGATGGGTTATTTGGTACAGATGGCTGTAGCCAGTGTGATTTTGGTAACAGTGTTACTATAGGAAGCATAAACTAAATAAAAGATTTATACTACGGCCTGATTCAATATTTTATACTTAAGCCGCCCTTTTGGGTGGCTTTTTTATTGCCTTTTTTACAATTAACAATTTGATAACCTAGTTTAATGGTATTTAAAAGGTATTGCGGGTACTTAATGTCAACAGGTTAAAGAAGATTATTTACCCACGGCCACTAATTAGCCTGAATAATAAATTAAAACAAAGAAAATAAAAAGGTAATATATATTGCCCTGCTGTTTATTGAGCAGGATAAGACAATATGTGTTTTGCAGTAAATAAAATATTTATGCTTTAATAAAATGGTATAGCTATTTGCAGATGGTTATGCTGTTTTCTTTTTTATTAAAGTAGTGTGTAATATCAAACTTGATTTTGATGTGTTTGTTTAAGTTTACTAAAAATGAAAAGCCCCGCATTGCGGGGCTTTTATGCTTTTCTTACTAATTATCTTAGTGAGCAGCCTCTTCAGTGTGAGCTTCTTCAACTGGAGCAGCAGCAGTATCAACAGTAGCTTCTGGAGCAACTTCTTCAGTAACTTCTGGAGTTACAACTTCTTCAGTTGTAGTTTCTGGTGCAACTTCTTCAGTTTTAGTTTCTTTACAAGAAACAAAAGAGATCATAGCGATAACTGCTAAGCTTAAAACAACTTTTTTCATCTTACTAAATTATAAAGGTTAATTATTAATTCGGAGCAAAGATATAAATTTTTTGACACCACAAAATAAATCTTGCTAAAATTTTTAAAAATCTTTTATTACTGAAAACCAACATATTAAATACATCGTTTTCGGTATTATTGCTAAGATTTGTCTATAGTGCCCTTAGAAATATTCCTAAAAATTATCTAAGGGCATAAACAAGCTTTTTGTAAGGTTAACCCGAACCCTTATTTTTTCTTATTTTTTACTATTTCCATCTCATCTATAAGGCGGGTACAACCTGCATATTTGTCAATAATAAACAATACATAACGCATGTCTACCATTATATTTCTGCATATAGAAGGGTCATAATAAATATCGCTCATGGTACCTTCCCATACACGGTCAAAATTTAATCCTATAAGGTTACCTCTTGCATCTATGGCAGGGCTGCCAGAGTTTCCTCCTGTTGTGTGGTTTGTACCGATAAAGCAAACCGGCATTTTTCCGTTGTCACCATATTGGCCATAATCTTTTTTGTTGTACAGGTCTATAAGTTTTTGAGGAACGTCAAACTCATAATCGCCTGGGACATATTTTTCCATAACACCGTCAAGATAGGTTACAGGCTCATAGTAAACCGCATCTCTTGGAGCGTATCCTTTTACTTTACCATAAGTTACCCTTAGCGTGCTGTTAGCATCAGGAAAGATTCTGGAATCTTTAGGGCTTAGCTCAAGAATACCTTTCATATAAGTGCGCTGTAAAGCCTCAATTTCTAAATTGATTTCTTCATACTTAGGGTTAACATAAGTAAGGAAAGAGTCAGACATTGCTTTTACTAGCTGGAAACCTTTATCGTTATTAAGTTTCTCTATAACCGATTTGGCATCACCGCTTAAAAGTTCCTGTAATCCTTCGTAGCTTGTTAGCTTAGATTCGCTGTAAATATTTTTAGTAAGTACTTTATAGTCGGCATTAATAAGTCCGGCCGGAACAAATTGTTGTGGTGATTTAGTTGCATACAGTTCAATAAGCTTCTCAAAAACCTTCTCGTCTACATTTTTATTAAAGTCTTTGTAAGTACCCTCAAGAGAAGCTATAGCGTTTCCTTTACGGTCGTTAAAAGCCTGCTCACCTCTCATGTTGTATACCTGCTCCAGTTGGTATAGTCTAAAGCCTACGGTAAGCAGTTCTGTATTTCTTAAAACCACTTCAAAAAAGTAATCCCTGCTTAAAGCATATGGGGCAATCTCGTTATATTTTGCTTCAAACTGGTTGAATAGGTTTCCGTATTCACCTTGTTTGCCCGCTTTGTTTGCTTCCTTAATAAAGTTTTTCTCGTAGTCTTTTTTAATGGCAACTGCATTGGTTTTTTCAAGCCCCTGCGATTCACCTATCCATTTTTTCCAATAGTTGGCAATACGTGCATATTTAGCTGCATACTGTATTTTAATGGCATTATCCCTTCTCATAAAGCTGTCGGTAACTTTAAGTGCAGCATCCCTCACTTCAATTTTAGCAGGGTTAAGGCTGGTTAAAATCTGCTCAACCGCTACAGAAGGAAGATATTCTGTAGTCCTGCCCGGATAACCAAATACAAGAGTGAAATCATCCTCTGCTATACCTCCTATAGATACAGGGAAGTAATGTTTTGGTTTGTAAGGAACGTTATCCTTAGAATAAGGAGCCGGACGGTTATTCTTGTCGGCATATATCCTGAAGATTGAAAAATCTCCCGTATGTCTTGGCCATACCCAGTTATCAGTATCAGAACCGAATTTACCTACAGATGAAGGCGGTGCGCCTACAAGGCGAACATCCGGATAAGATTCCACTACAAAAAGCATGTACTGGTTGCCTTCATAAAAAGTACGTATCCTATTTTCCTGCCATGATTCTTTAGGCAGGGTTTTGGTAAGATTGGTAATGTTTTCCTGTATTTTTTGCTGCTTCGCCTCTTCACTTGTTATAGAAGCTGTACCCTCAAGTACTTTTGTGGTAACGTCTTCTATCTTTACTATAAAGGTAACTTCCAGGTCGGCATTAGGAAGCTCTTCTTCCATAGACATCGCCCAAAAACCATCGGTAAGGTAATCGTGCTCTACTGTAGAGTGCGACTGGATTTCTCCATAACCACAATGGTGGTTGGTTAACAGAAGTCCCTGAGATGAGATAACCTCTGATGTACATCCGCCGTTAAATTGCGGAACGGCATCTTTAAGGCTGGAATGGTTAACATCATAAATGTCTGAAGCCGACATTTTCATGCCCAGGCTCTTCATTTCTTTTTCGTTCATTCCTTTAAGCAGGGATGGTATCCACATGCCTCCCTGTTGTGCATAGGCAGGGATTACCAGTAAAAGGACAAGCAGTCTTAAAAATTTCATAGTGTATTGTAAAAAAGTTTGTGCCCGCAAGTTACAATTTTTGCACAAAATAATGCTACAGGGCTTTTTGTTTGCCATTTGTGTTATATCTTTCAGTATTGTTAGTAATATTTTAAAATGTCACAAAAATTAATTGCCCATATAAAAAGATTTGTCCCGCTTACAGATGAGGAAGAGAAAATCCTGAAGGATTATGTGCAGACAGAAAAATATGGTAAAAAGGAGCATTTGCTCGATGCAGGGGAAGTGTGTTCTAAAAAATACTTTGTGGCAAACGGAATATTGAGAATGTATAATCTTAATGAGAAGGGAGTGGAACAGGTAATACATTTTGCCATTGAAGGCTGGTGGGTTACTGATTACTTTAGCTATAATAGCGGAAAGCCATCTAAGGTGAGCCTGCAGGCTGTTGAGGAAGCGGAAGTGGCTGTGATTGATGCATCGTTAGAAAATGAACTGTTGGCTAAAGTTCCTAAGCTGGAAAGCTACTTTAGGCAGGTGTTGGAGAGGGCTTATGCAGCCTCACTTATGCGGACACATTATATGTTTAATTTTTCTGCGGAAGATCGCTACCGTCATTTTGCAGCAACCTATCCCGATTTTGTACAGCGGGTTCCTCAATATCTTTTAGCATCTTATCTGGGTTTTACACCTGAATTTTTAAGTAAGGTAAGAGCTAAAAAGGAGTAAGTGTGCTTTCTTAATCTACATTAAGTTTTTTGTGATGCCTGTGTTTGAACTTTGTAATAACAAATTAAAACACAATTATCATGAAAACAAGAATGAAATTACTCGAAGTTGTGCCGGAAGCCTATAAAGCCATGTTTGGATTAGAAAAATACATAAACGGTACAGAATTATCTAAGACCCACAAGCATCTTATAAAAATAAGGGCATCACAAATTAATGGCTGTGCCTTTTGTATTAATATGCATACCGAAGAGGCTAGAAAAGACGGTGAAACCGAAAAGAGGATCTATACGCTTAATGCCTGGTGGGACACTAATTATTTTACTTCTGAAGAGAGGGCTTTGTTAGCCTTAACGGAAGAAGTAACCAGAATAACCGGAAAAGTATCTGATGAGACTTATGAAAATGCAGTAAATCTGTTAGGAGAAAAATATGTAGCCAATGCTATCATAGCTATAATGGCTATTAACGCATGGAACAGGATGTCTGTAACCACACACATGATGCCGGAATAATCCCCTACCTAATTTATTGTTCCATTCCGATTGCAGCGATAGCGGAACAGAGGAATCTATTTGTGAGATTTCTCCACTTCACTTCGTTGCGGTCGAAATGTAATATTATTTTTTTACTGTAAGCTTCATGAGCTTACGGTTATGTACTGTAAAGTCTTTAGACAGATAAAGCTTTTGGGCTATCATGTTATGGCCTTCAATTTCAAGGTAAATAACATTTATGGCCAAATCAAGTGCCTGATCGTGAATAAAATCTACCGTCTGTTTACCTATACCCTTACCGCGTCCTTTAGGGGAGATGTAAAGCTCATCTAAAAAAGCAATGCGCCCTTTGTATTCAAAGCTAAAAACAAAAGTGAGTATAACATATCCGGTAACAGTATCATTATCCAGAATTAACCAGCCCCTTCCTAAATCTTCATTTTCGATAAATTCTTTAAGAAGTGATTTTGAAACAACAGGGTCTATAGGATAATTATCTATGGCATAAAAATCCTGCATCATGGATACGGTACGGTCAATATCATTAGCCCGAATGGGCTTAAAAGTAATTGGCATCAGTTATTGATGTTGCTAATAATACGGTCTACAGCCCCACGGTTCATGTGAACAAAAGTGCCTGCAATATGACCTTTTTCATTCCTGAAATCATCATCATAAATAAGAGATGAAAGTGTTTCTTCCATTTCCTTTTTGTCCTTCACGGCAATGCATCCGCCCATGTGTATCATGGCTATGGCCTCGGGGAACTTCTGGTGATTTGGTCCTATAACGATAGGGATGCCAAATGCTGCGGGTTCCAGTATGTTATGAAGTCCTGATGTGCCAAAACCACCTCCTACATAAGCAAAATCAGCATAGCTGTATATCTTGCTCAATATCCCAATGGTGTCGGCGATAAATACCTCATATTCGGCCAGGTTCTTGCCTTCCTTTTCAGAAAACAACACTGTTTTTTTGGTAATGCTGTTTTTAAGCTGTTCAATCTGTTCTGCTTTAATGTTGTGCGGAGCTATTATAAATTTAGTGTTATTTGACGAGTTTATAAAATCAATAAACATACTTTCGTCTTTAGGCCATGAACTGCCCGCTACCATAGTGATTTTATTGTTTTTAAACTCTTCTATAAAAGGTAGTGTATTGTCACGTTCCAGTATTTCGCTAACCCTGTCAAAGCGTGTGTCTCCACTAATAGATACATTATGGAGGCCTATGCTTTGAAGAAGCTCCTTCGAGCTGTTATCCTGAACAAAAAATTGTGTAAATGCTTTTAATGCTTTACGGTAAAAACCACCATACCATTTAAAGAACACCTGTTTTTTTCTCATTAACCCCGAAATAAGGTAAGTAGGTGTGCCAGCTTTTTTAAGTTCCTTTAGGTAATTAGGCCAGTATTCATATTTAATAAAGAAGGCCATTTCAGGATGTACCACTTTTACAAACCTTTTCGCGTTGCCAGTGGTATCCAGAGGCAGGTAAACCACAACATCGGCAGTTTTTGTGTTTTTTCGTATCTCGTATCCTGAAGGCGAGAAGAACGTAAGTACGATTTTATGGTCAGGATATTGTTTTCTTATCTTTTCCATAACAGGAAGTCCCTGTTCATATTCACCCAACGATGCCGAATGGAACCAGATAGTTTTATCCTGTGGCTGTATATGCTGTTCCAGGGTATTAAAAACCGTTTTCCTGCCCTTAACGAAAAGACTGATCTTGTGGTTAAAAAGCGCAACGATTTTTAGTAGGAATCCGGTAAAAACGGTAAGCAGGTTGTACAGAAAAAACATAGTGAAAATATTGAGCTGCTAAATTAATACTTTATATTATTTTCATTGGCAGGCAGCCATTAAATTAGTAGTTTTGCTATGGCTTAAATTTAAAAGGCAAATGAAAAAAATACAGATGGTTGACCTTAAGGGTCAATATGATAAAATTAAAGATACAGTAAATAATTCTATTCAGGAAGTTTTAGATAATACAGCATATATAAACGGGCCTCAGGTTCATGAGTTCCAGAAAAATCTTGAAGAATACCTTGGTGTTAAGCACGTAATACCTTGTGCAAACGGTACTGATGCACTTCAGATTGCAATGATGGGACTTGGCCTTAAGCCGGGCGATGAGGTTATTACTGCCGACTTTACTTTTGCCGCTACCGTAGAGGTTATTGCATTACTGCAGTTAACTCCGGTACTGGTAGATGTTGAGCCGGATACTTTTAATATATCTATTGAGGCAATTCGCAACGCTATTACTCCTAAAACAAAAGCTATTGTTCCTGTACACCTTTTTGGGCAGGCAGCAAACATGGAGCAGATTATGGCTATAGCAAAAGAACATAACCTTTATGTAATTGAAGATAATGCTCAGGCTATAGGTGCTAACTATAAATACAGCGACGGTTCTAAAAAGAAAGTTGGTGTAATAGGCGATGTGGCTTCTACATCGTTCTTCCCGTCTAAAAACCTTGGTTGCTATGGCGACGGAGGTGCTATTTTTACAAATAACGATGAGCTTGCACATATAATAAGAGGTGTTGTTAACCACGGTATGTATGTGCGTTACCATCATGATGTGGTAGGTGTAAACTCAAGGCTTGACAGTGTGCAGGCTGCGGTTCTTAATGCTAAGCTTCCATTACTTGATTCTTATAACGAAGCAAGACAGGCAGCAGCAGAACGATATAATGCCGCTTTTGCAGGGCATGCCAATATTGTTACTCCGGTAACAAAAGGAGATAAAGACAGCCACGTATTCCATCAGTACACATTAAGGATTCTTAACGGAGACAGGGATGGTTTAATGAAACACCTGCAAAGTAAAGATATTCCATGTGCCATATATTACCCGATACCACTGCACAAGCAAAAAGCATATCTTGACGAAAGGTATAATGAGGCTGATTTTACCGTAACCAATCAACTGGTTAATGAGGTACTTTCTTTACCGATGCATACTGAGCTTGACGAAGAGCAAATTAAATTTATAACAGACAGTGTTTTAGAATATTTGACATAACAGCCAACAAATAAGAATGAAAATACTTGTAACAGGAGGCTTAGGCTTTATAGGTTCGCATACTGTAGTAGAACTCCAAAAGGAAGGTTTTGATGTAGTGGTTATTGATGATCTTTCCAACTCATCTGTTGATGTGCTTGAAGGTATTGAGGCCATAACCGGAAAAAAACCTGAGTTTGAACAAATAGACCTTAGGGAAAAGCAGGCAGTAAAAGACTTTTTTAAAAAGTATGCTGATGTTACAGGGATTATTCATTTTGCTGCTTCTAAAGCAGTTGGTGAAAGTGTTGAAAATCCTTTGCTGTATTATGAGAACAATATAGGTTCGCTGGTATATCTTTTACAGGAACTGCAAAAGAAAGCCGAGTCTTATTTTATTTTCAGTTCTTCATGTACGGTATACGGACAGGCAGAGAAAATGCCTATTACCGAAGAGGCTCCTATACAGGCAGCGATGTCGCCTTATGGTAATACCAAGCAAATAGGAGAAGAGATTATAAGGGATGTGGCAAAAGTAAGTGGTATAAATTCCATCCTGCTGCGTTATTTTAATCCTGTAGGTGCAGATCCTTCTGCTAATATTGGGGAGCTGCCATTAGGTGTTCCTTTAAACCTGGTTCCGTTTATTACCCAAACAGCCATTGGTATAAGAGAGCAGCTTTCGGTTTTTGGCAATGATTACCCAACGCCGGACGGAACCTGTGTAAGAGACTATATACATGTTGTGGATTTGGCAAAAGCACACGTTACGGCGTTACAACGTCTTATAGGTAAAAACAATCTGGAGAAGGTGGAAGTATTTAACCTTGGTACAGGCAAAGGAAACTCGGTTATTGAGGTTATTAATGCCTTTGAAAGGGTAACGGGGCAAAAATTAAATTATAAGATTGTAGGGCGCAGGGCAGGAGATGTTATTGAAGCCTATGCCGATACTACAAAAGCAAATAACGTTTTGGGCTGGAAAGCAGAGCTGTCACTT
Source organism: Flavobacterium alkalisoli (assembly GCF_008000935.1). Lineage (NCBI taxonomy): Bacteria > Pseudomonadati > Bacteroidota > Flavobacteriia > Flavobacteriales > Flavobacteriaceae > Flavobacterium > Flavobacterium alkalisoli. The sequence goes on along the minus strand of NZ_CP042831.1, from coordinate 389,925 downwards.
GATGATGCGCTGGCATCGGCCTGGAAATGGGAACGGAAAGTAAGGGGTAAATAACCCCTTATTTTTTTATCCTTATTTTCCATAAAATCTCAAAGCTTATGGTATGCTGGTATAGTAATTCGGTTTGAGGGTACACGCTTACCAGAGTAGGGTTATAAATAAATCCTACGTGAAAAGTTTTTCCAAAATCATAGTAAGCATTTAGAGATAACCCTATGTTTTTACTTTTTTCGTTTTTGTTCTTTTCATTAGTATAATTATCATCACCATAATTATAAAGCCATCTGTTGTCGGTGTAACTAAGTCCATATCCCAAACTAAAACGCTTTAGCTGATAATTATCCGTGAGGGTAGTATAGACGGAAGTAAAAGTCTCAACGTCGCCATCATTTGTTATGGGGACAGGGAAAGGTAGATCGAAGTTTGTAATTCCCCCTACGTTAAGTTTTACGAATTTATTGTTTTTGTAAAAATATTCTACACCTGTGCTGATACCAAAAAAACCAAGCCCTATTTGTATTCCTTCACCTTCGGGTTGAAAAAGAAATCCGTTTACATAGGGTATGGATATATCAATGTTGATGCTGTTTTTGTTCCAAGTGATATCTCGTTTTTTTCTTTGAGGCAACTTTATGGCCTTGCCAAGGGTGTCGTTAATGTCTAAAAAAAGTTCGTTACCATAATAGAAACCTTTTTGACTCACAACATCTACCAATAAACTTTCAGGATATAATGGGGTGACGATGAGGTTAAACGCATAGGCTTTAGATGTTAATCTGGACTTGGCTTTGTAAACCCGGCTAATAGTATCATAATTCAGGGTTATTTCAAGTGGTTTAATACTGCGTTTTACCTTAACCTCGGCAGGTGTTGTGTAAATGCTGTCATAAATCTTTACGGTCGCGTTTTGAGCATTGGTATTTACCTTTAACGGGTAGGTTCTTTTGTTTGTAATTGTTGCGCATGAGGTAAGGCTTAGTAATACTATTACGGCCAATAGCTTTTTCATAGTTGGTGTTTTGCTAATAAGATTAGCAATACTATAAAAGGTTGCGTTTCCTATTATTAAGGGATTGTTATTTTATCTCCATTTGTTACCTCTTTCCGGTTGAGGGTCTAATTGTGCGGATAATGATTTTAATCTTGACTTTAAAAGTATTCTTCGCCCCACAGGAGTCCTTGTATAGATCAACTCACAATCGCCAACAAATTTTTCCCATAAGGAGGCAAAGTGCTCTGCTGTTTTTTTGTTTCGGCCTATAATGTCAGGTACTGCATGGTAGTCCCTTTGGATAAGGAAGTTCTTTTTACTTTTTCTGATAATGATATAACGGGGACTGTCTACAGGTGCAACAATCTCCATAAGCGATTCTATAAAAATTGATTTTTCAAAAGAGGTGCCTCCCTGCAGATAGCAGTAAATATCTCCTTTACGGCCAACATCTGCTATCAGGCTAATCTTATATCGCGGAGTATGTATATGCCCTGCATGTACAAGAGTTTCAAAAAGGGCCCTTGCTATTTGTTTGATATCTTCGGTTATGTCGCGATAAGTAACATACATTCTAAAGGCTTTGTACGCCTGCCTTCCGTAAGCAAGAAATCCTACTCCACCAAAAACAGATATGGCGATAAATAATTCCTGCCAGCTTTTAATGTAACGTATTCCTTTTGCCAATCCCTGTAATGCATAAGATCCATAGGTCATTATTCCAAAAGTAATCTGGGCTATAAAATATCCTATGGTCTTATTGAAATAAAGGTCTTTAAGTTCCGGATAGGTTTTTTTGCTTTCCTTGTGCTCTTCCGGTACCAGAAAAGGTATTTTAATCTCTTCAACAAGACTGAATCCTTTTTTTATGGCATCTTCCCATCTTTTCCTTAAAAGATCTCTTTTTAAGGCGTTAGAAAACATCTCTTCATTTTTGTTTTCTATTACCTTGGGACGATGTAAATTTTTAGGAATGTCAAGTCGTGCTATACCATTTTCTATTCCTTCATCGTCTTTAAATGATACTCCTACAAAGCCTTTAAAACGCCTTCTGAGCATTTCGAGATCGGTACCGCCAAGAATGTCTGTAGGGTCAATACATACCAGATGCCATATGTTTCCGGTTTTTTGGTTATTGCCCCTTTGTGCCCTTATGGCTCTTCCCCTCATTTGGTTAGATAAAACAAAGGAGCCTACAAAGCTGGCCAATATAAGTGCGTTTATGCAGGGTGCATCCCAGCCTTCTCCTAAAAGTGATTTTGTGCCTACAAGAGCCTGTATCTCTCCTTCTTCAAAAACTTGGGTTATAATGGTTACAATGTCGTGTTTTAACTGTTCGTTTGGAGTGACTAAAAGGTAATTGTCATCAAAAGGAACTGCCGAACAGCTAATGTTCCTAATGTTGTATTTTTCTATTTTTTCTTTAAAAGAGCTATAAGCTGTTTTCGGGATAATAATAAGCGATCCTGTTAAAACTCCAATTTTAAGATTGTGCGGATTGCCGCGTCTTAATTTTTCAAAAGTTGGCATAACACCTACTTTATCCAACTCTTTGTTGTTTACAGATGCAGTTGTATAAAAGTCTTTACGTATAAAATCGCAAAGGATAACCAATCGTAAATCATCCTTAAGATTAGAAAACTCTAAATCGGTTATTTTTTTAATCCCGTCCAGTTTACTGATACTGGAAGTAAGATTTGCTGATATTTTTCGGTTAAGCTCAAATTTAATGCTCTTTCTTTCCATCATGCCATAGTGCCTGAGCATGTTGGCAAGCGATTCTTTATGTTCCTTAAGTTCTTCAAAATAGACTTTTTCCTTAAAAAGGTAAAAGTCAAGAAGTGCTTCCAGCCTCTCTTTATCCATTTTGGGGATCCTTCCTTTTTCATCGCCTATAACTTCAAAATGTTGTAAGGGGATTTCCTTTCCTATACTGTTAAGGAAAACAAGGATGTTGATGTATTCCTGAAAATTGTCATATATCCATTCCAGATTTTCAAACGGATTACTGTAAACAGGATGGCTTTCTAATGCAGCTATAAAAACTGTATCCGTATTAATTTTATCGGTAACCAGTTTTACTTTATCTCTAAACTTGTCTATACTTTCCTTTTCAGATTCTGACGGGAGGGTAAAATATACATAATCCTGATGCGGGCAAAGGTCATTTTCCTTTACCAGCTCAGGAACTGTAATCTCTGTGTCTACAGGGCCATTAAGTTCGGTATACCTGTGCCACTCGCCAGGACTTACATCATAAGGAGGGGTGGCGGTTAAGGCAACAATAACCGGGTCGAGTTGTTTTTTAATTTTGGTTAAGGTGTCCCACCATTCGTTCTTTAAATGGTGTGCTTCATCTATTACTATGGTCTTTACATTTTGTGTCTTTAGACCGTTAACTATTTTAGTAAGGTTTTCGTTTGTGCTTTTTTCTTCTTTGTAAGTTTCCTCTTCTTCCTCATTGTAATCCTCCTCTTTTTCCTGCCTGTTGTTACAGGCGGCATGCATACCCTGATAAGTACTTATAGTAAGGAATTTTGGGTTTTTAATATCCCTTGAAATCCAATCGGGGATAGTGTCTGTATCAAGAAACAATTCACAAAACCTTTGTATCCACTGGTTTCTTATGGCTATAGTAGGGGCAAGCACGAGTGTAGGCTGGTTAAGCCTTTTCATTACTTCAAGCCCCAGTATGGTTTTACCCGACCCAGGAGGTGCTATAACATGAAGATGCCTGTTGTATAAATGATCTTCCAGTTCATGAAGAACCCTTTCCTGGTATTTCCTCCAGGAGTATTTAAACTTGATGTTTTCGGGGAATGTATTCAAAGGTGTGGTGTTATTTTAATGCCGGGGTTTATTTTTAAAACAGCTTCTATAAAAGTGTCATTGGTTTCCGGGCTGATGTAAATATCGTCAAACTTATTATATTTTATAATGAGTCCCTTAGTTGCCAGTGCCGGTTTAAAGCCTACATACATGGTCTTACCTTTTACAATTTCATGTATGTTGTTTATCTCTATTTTACCATTAATAAAACCGCATTTGTAAATTATATGAGAAGGTGTGACTATGTAGTGTGTAGTAGCCATCCCGCCAAGAAAAACTAAAATTATAAGGCTGATGATATAAAGGGGAATAATGCTAAGTGAGAACCCTTCTTCCTGATAGCCCTGTGTGCAGGCAAAAATTATAATAGCCGCTGTAAAAGCGAATATTAGATAAGAGAAGATATTTTTTCGGCTTCTGAATTTCATGAAGCCTAAAATAAAAAATCCCCCGCAATTGCAGGGGATCAGTTGTATTTATTTTTTTATGCTGAAGCAGTCTCCGCTTCCTTGTTTATCTTCTTAACAAGACCTTGCAGTACATTACCCGGTCCAACCTCTGTAAACAGGGTAGCACCATCGGTAATCATGTTTTGTACACTTTGAGTCCATTTTACAGGAGCCGTAAGCTGTATAATAAGGTTTTGCTTAATTTCATCAGGATTACTTACTGCTGTAGCCGGTACATTTTGGTATACAGGGCAAACCGGAGCAGAGAAAACTGTTTTCTCAATAGCAGCGGCAAGTTCTTCTCTTGCAGGCTCCATCATAGGCGAGTGGAAAGCACCACCTACAGGCAGGATTAATGCTCTTTTTGCTCCTGCAGCTTTTAAAGCTTCACAAGCCCTTTCTACAGCCGAAGTTTCACCTGAAATAACAAGCTGACCCGGACAGTTGTAGTTTGCAGCCACAACAACACCTTCAGTCTGTTCGCAAATGTCTTCAACAATTTTATCTTCAAGACCTAATACGGCAGCCATTGTACTTGGAGTGATTTCACAGGCTTTTTGCATTGCCATGGCACGTTGCGATACCAGTTTAAGTCCGTCTTCAAAAGTAAGTGCCCCAGCTGCTACAAGTGCAGAAAATTCACCCAGAGAATGTCCGGCAACCATTTCCGGCTTAAAGCTGTCTCCTAAGGTTTTTGCCAAAATAACCGAATGTAAGAAAACGGCAGGCTGCGTTACTTTAGTTTCCTTAAGTTCCTCTGCAGTACCTTCAAACATGATGTCTGTAATACGGAAACCTAATATATCGTTGGCTTTTTCAAATAATTCCTTTGCCTGGGGAGAGTTTTCATAAAGCTCTTTACCCATTCCTGTAAACTGGGCACCCTGTCCCGGAAATACATATGCTTTCATTTTGTTCTCAGTTTAGTTTTGTTGCACAAAAATAGGATTTTTTCAGGACTATACTATACAATAAAAAAACCGCCCCGATGGAGGAGGGGGCGGCTCACGCTAACCTAACCAAACTTCTGCAAAATTACAGAACGAAATAGGGGTTCTTAACCGGTTGCAAATGATTAAGCTTCGGGCTTTGATCTAAAGACTCCTCACTAAACTCATCTCTATATTCATTTACCATTTGCAATAGGTTTTGCTCTATAGTGTTTGAAATTGCAATCATAGGTGTATCTGTAGGTCTGTTCTCAAACGGATCCTGCAGGTGTATAGCCATTTTTTCTATTAAGAAAAAAGCAGCACCAATTGTGGTAACAAGAGGTATTTGCAGCCATCCTAAAAGATCTGTAAGGCCAAACGGTAACAGGGTAAGGAACAGTACTAATGTAAAACGTATATACATACTGTATGTGGTAGGGAATACCGTATTTTTAATACGCTCACACTTACCCATACTGTCACACAGGCGACTTAGTGTATTGTCTATCTCTACCTGTTGGTATACGTTTATCCTTTCCTCGTTGTTCGCTTTTTTAAGCTCTTTGGCATGTAGTAATAACAATGCGTTAGGGACATGCTTGTGTTTCTTTACAAAGCGGTATTCCTCTTCGCTAAGCAGTGAACGTATAGGTTTAACGGCATCCTTACCTCTTAAGGACTGCCCCAGGCTGTAACACCAGGCCGCCTGCCTTTTGGCAAAACGTTCTTTAAAGTCATTTGCCTCAACAGAAAAATCCGGGTCTTTGTAAAATCCTATTACCTGTCTTATCAATGTTCTTGAGTCGTTAACGATAGCACCCCAAACAATACGGGCTTCCCACCAGCGGTCGTAAGCTTGATTGGATTTAAAGGCTAAAAGCAGCGATATAATAGTACCTACAATTGTAGGAACCGCAATAGGTATATCTATGGAAATGGCATGATAGTAGTGATGTACCAGCTCAAACCCTACAGTATACAATAGTATAAGGATAAGCTCGATTCTAATCTTACCCATTACATACTTCATCGGTATTTTTTTCTTTAACAGCATAATTTCTAATTTTATGTTGAAACTTCGGCATATACCGAAAGGACGGGTAAACCAAGGTTGTGATTTACGGGCTGTGCTTTTCGGCTCAAACTTCTTTTAGCTGATTTTCGGGCTTCAATAAGTATGTCAATATTATTTTTGGAAATGGTTTCCGTAATCTGGGCGGCCATCTCTTCAAGGCTTTCCTCAATTCTGGCCTGGCTCACTATTTTAAATGAAAACTGTTCGCTTACAATCTTCTGAACGTCATTAATACCAAGCTCTATTTTAGAATGTTCTAAATACAACGCTTTATTAAAATCATTTTCTTCAGGATTGTTGCTTAAATGAAGCAGCGGATATTTACTGTTTAACAGCAACTGTATACAATAGGAATGAAGGCTATTTTTCTCTGCCTTATAGGAAGGGGTAAGTATTACCAGGTCTGTAGCCAGGTATTCCATTAAGTTTTTTAATAAAGGTCCCGAAATACCATACTGATTATGTATTACTAATCTGCAATTGTGAGTATTAGCTACAGTTTCCCTGCATTTTTGAATGATTTCACTTTGGGCTGCCGTATACATAGGAGAAGTCTCCCTTAAAAATTGAGAGGCAGAATAAGTGTCGGGTATTTTTTGGAGTAACATAAGCACTATGCTGCAGTTTTTTCCCGTAGCATATTTAACTGCTGTTTTAACAGCGGTTAATGTATCATCTTCAATCGTTGTTGGGATTATAATGTTTTTCATAATGCATAAATCTTATAGTTTATACATACAAAACAACAGCCCTAATCTTAGAAGCGATTTAAAACAATATTAGAATTTCTTAAGAATTAAAATTAGAATTTTTAATGTTGGAGATTGTGAATACAATATTCACTACGGTACCTTTTCCTGGTTCAGACTGAATAATGAGCTCGCCGCCATGCATTCGGATAATTTTCATGGCCAATGGCAGCCCTAATCCGTAGCCTGCATACTTTAAGGCAGCCTTTTTACCCCTAAAAAAAGGTTCATAAAGATAAGGGATATCTTCCGGCGGGATACCGATACCGATATCGGTTATGCTTATGGTAATGGCTTCCTTGTCGGCCCTAAGACTCACGAATACCTCTTCGTTATCAGAATATTTTACCCCGTTTGTGATGATGTTACCAATGGCAAGCTCCAATAATGGCCTATTACAGGGTAATACCAATAGAGAATCATCTTCCGGAATGTTTTTAAGATTGATAGTAACCCTGTTTTGCGGATATATTTTATCAATATCACACTTAACATCCATAAGTATTTCATCAATGCGTGCAATATCCTGAACCTGTTTTTTACCGTCATATCCCGTTTGGGTAAGTTTTAATAAGCTTTCGGTAAGATTGCCCAGTCGGCTGGCCTGTTTATTAATGTTTTCTAATGTGGTTATATATTCTTCGGCTTCTCTTTCTTTTAATAATGCAATCTCTGTTTCGGCCATAATAGTAGTTATAGGCGTCTTCAGTTCATGGGAAGCATTATTAATAAAATTAGCCTGAATCTCAAAAGAGGTTTCCAGCCTGTCCAGCATATCATTAAAGGTACGGGTGAGATCGGCAATTTCGTCCGAGTCCTTTATGTCCGGCAGGCGGTTGTGCAGGTTAGAAGCGCTAATACGCTTAACTTCCTTATTAATACGCGAAACGGGATTAATAAACCTTGCAGCAAGAAATCGGCCGAAGAAATATGCTATTATTATAAAGGCAAGTCCGCCAAAAATAAGTATGCGGGTTATGTATATTAAACTGGTATTACCCCTTCTGTCGCGTGCGGTAACGATAACCATATAACGCTGTCCCGATTCGTTAAAAATCTGAGCATAATAGTATTGATGATCGCTATCTACAGTCCATCCCGATTGCTCCCTCATCACTTCGGCATAAAACTCTGGTGGAAGGTTAAGTTCAGTATTGTATTCAAAGGTGTTTTCTCCGTTTACCTTAAGTACAAAATCATTTTCGTTGATAAGCTCTTCGAGACCATTTGCCTTAAGGTTCTTGTAGTAAGCTGCCTTGACGGGGTCATGCTGGTAATGGATAGAAGCGACAATCTTTGCCCTGTCCTGAAGCCTTTTTAAAAAGTAGTACTGGTTATTTTGCTTAAAAAGAAAAAACACAACAAGGCATAGTGCCAGTGTGCTTACTCCCGAAAGAACGATGTATGTAACTGTAATTTTCTTTTTAATCTGCATTTGTTTAGGGCTTTAAAACATAACCAAGGCCTTTTATAGTATGTATCAGTTTAACCGAATAAGGCTTGTCAATCTTCTTTCTAAGGTAATTTATATATACATCAACAACATTGGTGTTCATGTCAAAATTTATGTTCCAAACGTTGTCCAGTATCTTTTCGCGGGATAAAGTAATTCCTGTATTCTTGGCCAGGTAGTACAAAAGCTTAAACTCTTTTGCGGTAAGTGCTATCAGTTCTCCTTCACGTTTTACTGTTTTTGCCCTTCTGTCAATTTCAAGGTTATCTATAGTAATAATCTCGACTGGTTTCTGTTCCTGTCCGGCTCTGCGGGCAAGTGCATTGATTCGGGCTTCAAGTTCGGTAAACTTAAAAGGCTTTGCCATATAATCATCGGCACCGGCATTAAGCCCGGTAACAATATTCTCGCTGCTTCCTAAAGCGGTAAGCATTAAAATAGGTACAAAATTACCTGCGTTTCTCAGTCTCCTGCATATTTCAATGCCGTTAATGTCCGGTAGCATAAGGTCTAATACCACAACATCAAAATGATTGTCGTTAATCATTTCCAGTGCGGTAGTACCATCCATGGCAGCGCTCACATCATAATTTTTTTCAGAGAGGCCTTTACGGATAACCGATAAAAGTTGAGGTTCATCTTCTACTATAAGCAGTTTCATATGTGCAAGGACATTTATACAAAAGTAAGAATTGAAATCTTAAATAATTGCAAATAACTTTTAATGAAGGATTTTTATCACATTTATAGTAGAATGGCTGTTGTATAAGCTAATACTGAATTATCTCCTGAAAAATGTAACGTTTTAAAGGTATGTGCTACTTATAAGGAAACAAACCAAATAACGATTATGAAAAGGACAGTCGCAGCAATATTTGTATTGCTAACAGGATTTTTAATTTTTTATCTGGCACTTCCGGTTATAAATTACAGGTTTACCGGATTTGCAGTTATACTTATATTCCTAATTCTTTTACTCAATTTACTTACCGCTAAAGCTTATACCACGAACAATAAGCTGAAGTTTAAATTTGGCAGCCTGCAAAAGATACTTTTCAGGATTGTACCAATACTTCTTATTTATGTTATTGTGTTGCCTTTTGTAACAAGTGCACCTATATTTTACAATCAGTCCTATAGGGAGCTGATAGGGGAGGTTAAAATAGGTAACGAGATGGCAAATCATATTGCGCCTATAGCTATTAATAAGGTAAGGGTAGTAGATGAAAAACTGGCATCATTGTTAGGGGAAAAAATAATAGGTTCAGATCCTGCATTAGGCAGTAAAAGCGAACTGGGAGAGTTTTTTATCCAAAAGGTGGGAGACGATTTATTTTGGGTAGCACCGCTATTGCATTCGGGATTTTTTAAATGGCTTAATAATACTGAGGGTACCGATGGTTATGTAATGGTGTCGGCTACAAATGAGCGTGATGTGAGATTGGTGCAGAATCTTGACGGAAAGGATATTAAAATTAAGTATCAGCCTGAGGCTTTCTTTGGGAGCAGGGTAGACAGACATGCTTATTTTAACGGATATGCTACTACAGGACTTACCGATTTTACTTTTGAAGTGGATGATGCAGGTAAACCGTTTTGGGTTGCTACAAAGTATAAAAAGAGGGTAGGTTTTTCAGGTAATGATGCTGATGGTGTGGTCGTAATTGATGCGCAGACAGGTGACTTGAAAGAGTATGGTATAGCTGATACCCCGGCGTGGATAGACAGGATACAGCCTATATCTTTTGTAATTGACCAACTTTCCGATTGGGGTGAGTATGTTCACGGTTACTGGAACTGGAGTAATGAAGATAAGCTTATGATTACCGAAGACCTTACTTTGGTTTATGGTAAAGACGGTCGCCCTTACTGGTACACGGGAGTGTCATCTGTAGGTAAGGATGAGTCGGCAGTAGGATTTGTGCTGGTAGATACCCGTACAAAGGAAACGACCTTCTATAAACAAAGCGGTGCAACGGAATATGCTGCGCAAAAATCGGCAGAAGGTAAGGTTCAGGAAAAACGTTACCACGCCTCATTGCCTGTTCCTTATACCATTAATGGTATACCAACTTATGTTATGACCTTAAAAGATGGTGGCGGACTGGTAAAAATGTATGCTATGGTTGCTATTGGCGATTATACGATAGTGGGAGTGGGCAATACCATGTCTGAAGCTCTTATGGCTTACAAGAATGTATATAATATGTCTGGTAACAGGATAAACCCAGATGCGGTTGATACCCGAACAAATCTTAGTACTACAGTGACGAGGATACAGAGTGATATTAAAAACGGTAACAGTTTTTATTACTTTACCGTTAATGGCAGTCCTAAAATATTTATAGCCTCGTCACAATTGTCTAATGAGCTTCCTGTGACAAAGGAAGGTGACAGTATAAGTATATCTTTTGATAATGATGTGGAAGATGTAATAAACGTTTCCACTTTTGATAATCTCAAGTTGGGAATTAAGAAATAAAAAAAGGCCGGGTTTACCCGGCCTTTTTTTATTGTTGTATTTTTTATGCGTTTACTTTTACTATTGCAGCCGCTGCAATAGCTTTTTCAACTATAGTTTCTACCGGAGTATCAGTATTATCATACGTCAATGCTACACCCATCCTGCGGTAAGGGCGTGATGTTGGTTTGCCAAATAACCTGAAATCGGTTTTAGGTAAAGCAGCAATCTTTTCCACTCCGTTAAAAGTAGGGTTGTTACTATTTTCTGAGGCTAGTATAACGGCGCTTGCACCGTTTCTTTCTAACGTGATTTCGGCTATTGGTAAGCTTAATATGGTTCTTAAGTGCAGTTCAAACTCATTAAAGTTTTGAGTCCCTGCCAGTGTTACCATACCTGTGTCGTGAGGTCTTGGTGATAGTTCAGAAAAGTAAACTCCTTCATCCGTAAGGAAAAACTCCACACCAAATATTCCTGCCCCGCCTAAAGCTTCGGTAACTTTGCGAGCCATATCCTGAGCTTCTGCAATATCCTTATCACTTACCCTTGCAGGCTGCCAGCTTTCCTGATAATCACCACGTTCCTGTCTGTGGCCTATTGGTGCACAAAACAGGGTAGGGTTGTTGTTTTGGGTAACAGTAAGTAATGTAATTTCTGAATGGAAGTTTACGAAAGCCTCAACAATAACTTCTACCACATCACCACGGGAACCTTCTACAGCATATTTCCATGCTTTTTCAATATCCTCCTGTGTTTTAATGGTAGACTGCCCTTTACCTGAAGAGGACATAAGTGGCTTTACCACACATGGCATACCTACTTCGCTTACCGCTTTCTCAAGCTCTTCGGCAGAGGTAGCATAACGGTAGTTAGCCGTACGCAGGCCAAGGTCTTTTGCTGCAAGGTCACGTATTGCTTTACGGTTCATGGTAAAGTTAGCTGCCTTTGCAGATGGCACTACAGTAATGCCCTGTTTTTCATAATCGTAAAAACGCTCTGTTCTTATCGCTTCAATTTCAGGAACTATAAAATCAGGATTGTGTTTTGCTACAACCGCATCAAGAGCAGCGCCGTCAAGCATATTGATAACCTCAAAACCATCGGCTACCTGCATGGCAGGAGCGCCTTCGTAGCTGTCTACAGCTATTACGGTCTGGCCAATACGCTGTGCTGCGATTACAAACTCTTTACCTAATTCTCCTGAACCTAATAAAAGTATTTTTTTCTGCATATTCCTTATAATGTACTATATAATCAAAAAGCCCTGCTTTAGGCAGGGCAGTATTTTGTATTAAGCAAGTGCTTCTTTAATTCTTCGTAAAGCTTCAATCAGTTGCTCTTCGCTTGTAGCATAAGAGAAACGGATACAGTTAGGGTTGCCAAATGCATCTCCTGTTACGGTAGCCACATTAGCATGCTCTAACAGGTACATAGAGAAATCGTCTGCATTTTTAATTTCCACTCCGTTTAATGTTTTACCAAAGTAGTAAGACACGTCAGGGAAAACATAAAATGCGCCTTCCGGTACGTTTAGTTTAAAGCCCGGAATTTCCTGAGCAAGGCCGATAACTAAATCCCTGCGCTTATGGAAAGCGTCAACCATGTATTTAATAGCAGAAGGATCGGCATCAACAGCAGCAATAGTAGCACGCTGAGCGATACTGTTAGCACCACTTGTTACCTGTCCCTGTATTTTTGTACATGCTTTGGCAATAAACTCAGGAGCGCCTATGTAGCCAATTCTCCATCCTGTCATGGCAAAAGCTTTTGCCACACCGTTTACGGTAATTGTTCTTTCCAGCATTCCCGGTATAGAACCTATACTGCAAAATGTACCTGAGTAGTTAATGTGCTCATAAATCTCATCAGATACAATGTATATGTTAGGGTATTTTTCTAATACTTTAGCGATAGCGGTAAGCTCCTCACGGCTGTAAACTGAACCACTTGGGTTACAGGGAGAGCTAAACCACATCATTTTTGTTTTAGGCGTAATAGCTGCCTCAAGCTGCTCTGCAGTCATTTTAAAATCAGTCTCTACCGAAGTAGGTACCTCAACCGGTACACCTCCTGATAGCTTAACAATCTCTACATAGCTTACCCAGTATGGGGCAGGTAGTAACACCTCATCACCATCATTAAGCATTACCTGTGCAATGTTGTAAAGTGATTGTTTTGCACCTGTTGAAACAACAATTTGAGACGGTGTATAATCAAGACCGTTATCTCTTTTAAACTTACGGCAAATAGCTTCTTTAAGCTCAACATAACCGTCTACCGGTGTATAAGCGCTGTAGTTTTCGTCAATGGCTTTTTTAGCCGCTTCTTTAATAAAATCCGGAGTATTAAAATCCGGTTCGCCAAGGCTAAGGCTTATAATATCTTTTCCCTGTGCTTTTAGCTCTCTGGCTTTTGCTGCCATAGCAAGCGTTTGTGAGGTAGACAGATTATTGATCCTGTCAGAAAGCTGATTCATCGTCGTACTGTGTTTAATTGACTTAAAATATTAATTTAATGCGGGTTTCATGCCCAGCTCTTTTAGATGCTTAAAGTGTGCCGCTATTGCGCTGCGCATGGTTTTAAACTCATGGTAAGGCAGGTTGTGCTCTTTAGCGGTTTGTTTTACGATTTTTGCAATAGCACCATAATGAATATGGCTTATGTTTGGAAAAATATGATGTTCTATCTGGTGGTTTAATCCTCCGGTAAACCAGTTTACAATTTTGTTTCTAGGAGCAAAATTGGCAGTTGTATAAAGCTGGTGTATTGCCCATGTGTTTTCTATCTCACCGTTCTCTCCCGGTATAGGGTTGTCGGTTTCTTCAACCACGTGTGCCAACTGGAAAACCACGCTTAAAATAAGTCCGGCAGTGTAGTGCATCACAAAAAAGCCTATAAGTACTTTCCACCATGTAATGCCTAAAATCATAGGGATGGCAAGCCATACCACAACATAAATAAGTTTTGTTACTACCAGTACTGTCCATTGTTTAACCGGACTCTGGAATTTACCATAAGAAAGCCCCTTTTTAATGTACCTTCTCATTTGTTTTATATCGGTTGTAATAGCCCAGTTAAAAGTAAGCAGTCCATAAAGGAAAATGGAGTAGTAATGCTGAAATTTGTGGAACCTTCTCCATGTTGCACTTTGTGAAAAACGTATTACCCTTCCGGCATCAAGATCTTCGTCGTGCCCGTGAATGTTAGTATACGTGTGGTGAAGCACATTGTGCTGTACCTGCCAGTTGTATACGTTTCCGGCAAGAATGTAAATACTGCCGCCCATAAAGTTATTTAACCACGATTTAGAAGAGTATGATCCATGGTTACCGTCGTGCATTACGTTCATGCCCACACCGGCCATACCTACTCCCATAACAATGGTTAAAAGGAACTGTGCCCAAACAGGCAGGTTAAGTGTCAGTATTAAAAAATAGGGAGCCAAAAACAGGGCAAACATTACGATTGCTTTTAGATGCAGCTGCCAGTTTCCGGTTTTTTTCAGGTTATTTTCTTTAAAGTAGTCGTTTACGCGTTTGTTTAGAGTCCTGAAAAATTTTATTGAGTCGTTTTTAGAAAAAACGGGAGTGTTGATATTCATGTATTTATATTTCAAATCTAGAAGCTTCAAAGGTAATTATTAATGAGTAGCAAAACGAAAAAAATGATGTAAAAATTAGCGCTTAAAATGCTTACTTTTGCCTAAAATTAAAATTGATGGAGGAGATTGTTAGATATTTTCCGGATCTGACCGAAAAGCAAAAAGAGCAATTCGCAAAACTGGAACAACTTTATACCGAATGGAATGCAAAAATTAATGTTATTTCCAGAAAGGATATCGAGTCACTGTATACTAAACATGTATTGCACTCGCTTGGTATTGCTAAAGTTATGAAGTTTAAGCCGGATGCCGATGTGATGGACGTAGGAACCGGAGGAGGATTTCCGGGAATACCGCTTGCAATACTTTTTCCTGAAACCAATTTCTATCTAATAGACGTAATTGCAAAAAAGATAAAAGTAGTTAACGAGGTAGCTGCCGGACTTGGACTTAAGAATGTAAAAGCCGAGCAAATGCGTGCTGAAAAGGTAAATAAGGAGTTTGACTTTATTGTGAGCCGCGCCGTTACCAATATGCCTGATTTTGTAAAGTGGGTTAGGGGTAAGGTGAAGAAAGACCAGAATCATGATTTGCCAAACGGGATTCTTTATCTAAAAGGAGGAGATCTTACAGAAGAGCTTTCTGTTTTCCAGAGAACTACGCTTTATGATCTTTCAGAGTTTTTTGATGATGAATTTTTTGAGACCAAAAAGGTAGTACACCTGGCAATGAAATATAAAGTATAAAAGAAAAAGGCTTCCGTTTCGGAAGCCTTTTTTTATGATGTTATCCTAAGAAAGGATATCTGTAATCTGTTGGCGGAACAAATGTTTCTTTAATTGTTCTTGGAGAAACCCAACGTAAAAGGTTAAGGATTGAACCCGCCTTGTCGTTAGTTCCTGATGCTCTTGCACCACCAAAAGGCTGTTGTCCTACAACTGCACCTGTTGGTTTGTCGTTTATGTAGAAGTTACCTGCGCAGTTTTCAAGCGCTTTTGTAGCCTGCTCTATAGCATAACGATCCTGACTGAAAATTGCTCCCGTTAAAGCGTATGGAGAAGTTTCATCTACAAGTTTAAGTGTCTCTTCCCATTTAGCATCCTCATAAACATATATTGTAAGTACCGGGCCAAAAAGCTCAGTGTGCATAGTCTCATATTGAGGGTTTGTAGTTACGATAACTGTTGGCTCAATAAAGTAACCTACAGATTTATCATACTTACCACCCGCAATAATTTCGGCTTCAGGAGAGTTTTTAGCTGCATCAATATATTTTGCAAGCTTATCAAAAGAACCTTCATGTATTACACAGGTAATGAAGTTGGAAAGATCTTCCGGAGAACCCATTTTCATTGAAGCGATATCAGCAACAAGCTGGTCTTTTACTGCCGGCCATATTGATTGAGGGATATAAGCTCTTGAAGCGGCAGAACATTTTTGTCCCTGGAACTCAAAAGCACCTCTTGAAAGGCCTGTTGCAACCTGCGCTGGTATAGATGAAGGGTGAGCAAGAACAAAGTCTTTACCTCCTGTTTCACCTACTATTCTTGGGTAGGTTTTGTAAATGCCTTTACCCATATTCTGACCTATTTTTGCCCAAATACCATTAAATACGGCTGTAGAACCGGTATAGTGTATTCCTGCAAAATCAGGGCTTTCTAAAAGTGTATCTGTAATCATAACAGGGTCACCGTGTACCATATTTATTACACCGTCAGGTAATCCTGCAAGTTTAAATACTTCCATAATTACATTAGCGCTGTAAACCTGAGCGGCACTTGGTTTCCATACCACTACGTTACCCATTAGGGCAGGAGAGGCAGGAAGGTTACCGGCAATAGCAGTAAAGTTAAACGGAGTGATGGCATAAATGAATCCTTCCAGCGGACGGTGCTCCATTCTGTTCCATATTCCTTCAGAAGATACAGGCTGTTCTGCATATATCTGTGTCATAAACTCTACATTAAAACGCAGGAAGTCAATAAATTCACAAGCAGCATCAATTTCTGCCTGATGAACCGTTTTAGCCTGGGCTATCATGGTAGCAGCATTTATTTTTGCACGGTAAGGTCCGGCTAAAAGCTCAGCTGCCTTAAGGAAGATAGAAGCTCTTTGTTCCCATGCCATTGATGCCCATTTTTTACGGGCTTCAAGTGCAGTTTCAATAGCTTTTACCACATGCTCTTTTTCTGCTTCATGGTAAGTACCTACTGTTTTTTTGTGGTCAAAAGGAGGGTTTATTGTTTTTGTTTTCCCTGTACGGATTTCTTCCGTACCTATATATAAAGGTACATCAACTGTAGTGTTGTAAAGTTCTTTAAAAGTGACCAGTACCTGCTCTCTTTCCGGTGTGCCGGGAGCATAAGATTTAACGGGTTCGTTAAAAGCCTCGGGTACGTTGTAAATTCCTTTTGGCATAATAATTTATAATTTAAGCAATTAAAAAATTTTTAGTAATGCAAATATACGGAAATAATCTGCTCTTTAATTGCAAAAAAATCACTGATAAACAGGTATGCCTGAAAATACTTTAATTAAGGGCAAAAGGAGCACTTAACCTGAAAGTAGGTATAATTACCCTGAAAGTTCGGGTAGAGGTAAAGTTAATCATATTGAAATAACCCCTCATAGCTCCAAAAGGAGAAGCCAAAAGACAGCCGGAGCTGTAAGTGTGTTTTTCGCCCGGTTTTAAAACAGGTTTTTTGCCTATTACACCTTCACCGTCTACAATTTCAATATCATTAAGGGAGTCGTAAATTTCCCAGTGGCGGGAATTTAACTGTACGGAATCTTTGCTTTGGTTTTCTATAGTTACCTCATAAGTAAAGGCAAAATGAATCTTGTAGTTTTTAAAGTAAGTGCCTTCAAAACTAGTAGAAACCGAAATCTTTATGCCTCTTGTTATTTGTGTTACCATATGTTGCATAACCAAATTGCCTAACAAAAATACGAATTAATTATTGTTTTAGATTTATTTAAGATATTAAATTATCAGAAAGAATTTTTTAACTAACTGATATTTAGTTTATAATATCTTCTGAATTGGCGTATCCGTAACCAATCACCCTATCATAACGTTCGTTGTTCTCTCTGTAGTATACTAAAATGTTATAATCGTTCTCGGTTTGGAAAAAATTACCGTCGGGAGCATTCTTACCGTCCACCTTTCCTTTAGCATTGGCAGCAATATACATATAGTTAGTAAAGCCCTGTTTTATCATTACGGCTTTTTCATATGTGCCCGTTTTTTCGTTATACTCCATTTTGTATTCATTTGTTTTGGCATAGTTATTAAACATACCGCCTATATAGATGTCTTCCTTTTCAAAGAAAGTAGGAGCTTCAAATTTAAAGAATATCCATGCATAGTCCGACTCCAAGGTGACATCAGTAACACTAAGGTTAATATTGTTAGGAACAAAGTTTCCGTTAATGTCCGGATAATAAGTGTAGGGCTTGTTAGCACGTGCCTCATTTGTATAAAGGATGTTGTTGTATATCTCACCGCTGGTTACTCTTGCAATATTGTTTACGGCATTCCGTATATCCTTATTGTCAAAATAGAGGTATTCATTACCGGCCCAAAATTGTGTTTCCTTGTCGTATCTGTAAATAAGGTCGTTGCCTATGGTGTATTGCGGCTTAATGTTGTATATGGCATTGTCAAACCTGCCGTTTTGAAAGATTCCCACCTTTACATTCTGTAACGGCATCTGGAAAATAAAGGAATTGGTCTTAATGGAAAAGTCCATATTGTGTGCTTCATCTCTTTCATTCATTCCCCTTGCTCTTTTTACCTGTAGGGGTACAGCCACCTTCTCTTCATATACTATAAAGCGCCTGGATAGTATAACTTCTCTGTCTTCGTTAAGTATGTTAAGTATGTAGTTTCCAGTTAGTCGTATTGAAGTAAACTTATTAGGGAAGGTTAATGTGTAATGCGAATAGATTTGCAGTGTATTAAACGAGTTTTGGTAAGTCTGTATACGCTGGCTGTCAAACCCTGTAAGATATTCATTAACTGTCAACTGAGACTTGGTCCAGTCGTAATTACAATGCGTAAGTGTATAGTAGTAGTTGGCCTCATTGCCAAAAAGATCATCAAACACAAACTGGAAATTGTCTCCTAACCTAAAGAAAGGATATACGTTTTCTCCGTTTTTCATAAATGAAGCCGTCTTAATGTTATAAGGAGGGGCTACTTCCTGAAGCACCTGCATTTGTGCTTTAGTTATATGTGGTAATTGTAAAAACAGAACTAGAAAAACAAGTCGTATATGTGCTTTAAGCATGTCTTAAATAATATTATTTAACGAACGTAAATATAGGCAAATATATTATATACAAGCAGATAAGAGAGGTTTAGGATTCTTAAAATTTATTTTAACACTCAGATACTTGCTATGAACGATAAGCAATAAATCGTTATTTTTAAAGTTAATAAAAAATCAAACCAACTATATAATTGTATGAAACAGATTAGATTATGGATGTTTCTGGTAGCTGCACCTTTACTTGCCTCAGCACAGGACATCAACCTTAAAGGGGATTCTCCTATTCCGTTTGATCCTGCCGTAAGAACAGGAAAACTTAAAAACGGACTTACCTATTACATTAGAAAGAACGCCAAGCCGGAAAACAAGGTAGATCTTAGGCTTGTTATAAATGCGGGTTCCATTCTGGAGGATGACGACCAGCAGGGGCTTGCCCACTTTATGGAGCATATGTGCTTTAACGGTACAAAGCATTTTCCTAAAAACGAACTTGTAGATTACCTGCAAAGTATCGGGGTTAAATTCGGGCAGCACCTTAATGCCTATACCAGCTTTGATGAAACGGTGTATTTCCTGCCAATACCTTCGGATGATCCTGAAAAGCTAGAAAAAGGATTCAGTATACTGGAAGACTGGGCGTTTAATGCCGTGCTTACTCCTGAAGAAATTGACAAGGAAAGGGGTGTTGTGCTGGAAGAGTACCGCCTTGGGCTTGGTGCAAATGACAGGATGAGAAAACGCTTTATGCCTAAAATTATGTATCAGTCGCATTATGCAAATCGTTTACCGATAGGTCAAAAAGAGATACTGGAGAATTTTACCTACGATAAGATTAAAAACTTCTATAAAGACTGGTACAGACCCGACCTGATGGCGGTTATTGTAGTAGGCGATATAGATATTGATGCTATGGAGAAGAAGATAAAAGATCATTTCTCTTCTTATAAGAATCCTAAAAAAGAGCGTCCCAGAAAAATATATGATGTGCCTAACCACGAACAAACATTCGTGTCTATAGAAACCGATAAGGAAGCTTCTAACTCAAGGGTACAGCTTATCTATAAAGATTATACAGATCCTAAGGTTATGGTAACGGTTAACGACATGAAGGATGATTTGGCAGAAGGCCTTTTCTCTACCATGCTTAATAACAGGCTTAACGAGTATACCAATAAACCTAACCCGCCATTTGTATATGGCTATACTTATCATGGTGAGACCTGGGCTAAAACAAAAGAAGCCTATCAGTCGTTTGCCATGACTCAGGAAGACAAGCAGCTTGATGCCCTAAAAGTTCTTGTTGAAGAGAATGAAAGGATTAAAAAGTTTGGTTTTACCCAAGGTGAATTGGAGAGAGCTAAAACAGAAATTGATGCTATGCTTGAAAGATCATATAACGACAGAGATAAAACACAATCGTCACGTTATGTAAGCGAATATCAGCAACACTTCTTAAGTAAAGAGCCTACTCCCGGTATTGAGTGGACTTTTAAAGCTTCTCAAAAACTAATGGAACAAATATCCTTAAAAGATATTAACGGATTAATTAATAATTACCTTAAGGATGATAACAGGGTGGTGGTTTTAACCGGCCCTGAAAAAGAAGGGCTGAAACACCCTACCGAAGCAGAAGTTCTTGCGGTACTTAATATGGATACCAGCAACCTTACAGCTTATGAAGATGAGCCTGTTGCTTCAAGCCTGTTGAGAAATGAGGTAAAACCCGGAAGTGTCGCAAAAAAAGAATTAAACGATAAGTTAGGGACTACTACACTTTATCTTTCTAACGGGGCAAAGGTTACATATAAAAAGACCGATTTTAAAAATGATGAGGTTTTAATGAGGGCTATTAGCTATGGTGGTTCTAACCTTATAAGTGTTGAGGATTACAGGAAAACCTATCTTGGTTTCGCAGGGGTTACTGAAGCCGGATTTTCAGGGCTGAATCAAAATGCCATAGATAAGTTTATGACAGGGAAGATAGTTAGAGTTAGTCCGTTTATTTCAGATAATTTTGAAATGATTTCAGGAATCTCTACACCTAAGGATATGGAATATATGTTCCAGATGATGTATGCATACTTTACGGATATAAATTATGACGAGGAAGCTTTTAATACTTATGTACAAAAGCAATCGGCATTTACAGCAAATATGCTTTCACAGCCGTCTTATTATTTCCGCCAGGAGTTTTATTCATTCTTAAGGAAGGATGATCCTAGATTTGTAGCTGTTATACCTGACGAGAAAATCTGGAAAAGTATAGACTACAAACTTTCGTATGATTTGTTTAAAGAACGCTTCTCTAATGCTGCCGATTTTGAATTCTTCTTTGTGGGTAATATAGATGATAAGACAATGGAAGAACTGGCGTCAAAATATTTAGCGTCATTGCCGGCTTCCGATAAAAAAGAGACAGCTCAGGATCCGGGAGATAAAAAAATAAAAGGGTCTCATAAAAAAGTGGTACATAAAGGCACTGATCCTAAAAGTAACGTAACCATTATGTATTATGGAGAAACCAAATACAATCCTGAGGAGGCATTGGCTTTAAATGCTTTAGGCGAAATACTTACTATTAAATTAGTAGAGGAACTAAGAGAAAAAGAAAGCGGAGTATATGGTATACGTGCAAGTGGCGGTATGGACAAGTTTCCGGAAGGTTATTTCAGATTTGATGTATCATTCCCTTGTGGTCCTGAAAATGCTGAGAAACTTACAGAATCTGCCCTGAGAGAGATACAGAAAATTGTAGATAACGGTCCTGAAGAAAAAGACCTTGCCAAATATAAGGAAGGTGAGCTTTTAGACTATAAAAAGAATATTAAGGAGAACAGGTACTGGTTAAGCTACCTTGGGTCGCAGTGGACGGATAACACAAGTCCTGAAAACATACTGACTGTTGAAGACAGGGTAAATGCTGTAACTGCAAAACAGGTACAGGATGTGGCAAAAAAATATCTTACTAAAGATAAGGTTATCGGGATGTTATTACCTGAAGAGACAAATTAATCCTTATAACATACAGGGATAACTTCTCCCTTTGCAAGACAAAATCGCTCCACATCAGCTGGGGTGATTTTTTTTGTGTAATCCTCTTCCACAACACGGAAACCTACACTTCTCAGTTTGTCAAAATAATCGCGCCCATAAACCCTTACGTGGTCATACTGTCCAAATATTCTGGCGCGTTCTTTAGGGTCGGTTATGGTGTTGTCTTCAAAAGTGGTTTCGCGTTTCAAATCCTGAGGTATCTGGAAAATACCCATTCCGCCCGGTTTCATAATGCGGTATAGTTCCTTCATGGCTTTAGTGTCATCAGGAATATGCTCTAAAACGTGGTTGCAAAGTATAAGGTCGTAGCTGTTGTCTTCAAACGGAAGGTTACAGATATCAGCCTTAACATCAGCCAGTGGAGAATTTAAATCGGTAGTAGTATAGTCGAGGTTTTTTTGTTTCCTGAAACGCTTATAAAAAGCCTGTTCAGGAGCAAAGTGCAATACCTTTTTAGGGGCTGTAAAAAAATTAGTCTCATTTTTAAGGTACAGCCATAAAAGACGATGTCTTTCCAACGAAAGTGTACCCGGTGCCAATACATTATTGCGCTGATGTCCGTATCCGTACGGCAAAAAGCTTTTAAAGCTTTTGCCGTCAATAGGATCGGTATAGGTATTACCTTTAAGTGCCAATGCCAACGCAGGCCTTGCAACATAACTAAGCCTGATAAGTATAGGCCTTGGTATGGTGTTGAGAACTAATTTAAACAGCTTTTTCATTATAGTACAAGAGGCACTTTTCTAAATTCATCCTCCTCGTTAGATTCTATGCCTAAAGCTTTGTATATATATGCAAAAGTAGAAAGCAGTTCCGGTTTACCGTCTACAAGGGCTACGTCGTGCTCAAAGTGTGCACTCGGTTTTCCGTCGGCAGTAACAATAGTCCAGCCGTCTTTAAGCTGCTTTACGTTTTTAGATTTCATATTAATCATAGGTTCTATGGCAACCACCATACCTTCTACAAATTTCTTACCGCGGCCTCTTTTGCCGTAGTTAGGCATTTGTGGGTCTTCGTGCATGGTTCTGCCAAGTCCGTGGCCTACAAGATCCCTCACTACACCATAACCGTGAGCTTCGGTATATCTTTGTATGGCACTACCTACGTCTTCCACACGATTACCCATTTTAAATTCCCTTATGCCAACATAAAGAGATTCTTTGGTTATTCTTAGAAGCTTACGTGTTTCTTCAGCTACATCACCTATTTCAAAAGTATAGGCATGATCTCCGTAAAACTCATTTTTAAGAGCACCACAGTCTACCGATACGATATCTCCTTCTTCAATAGGCCTATTTGTAGGAAGGCCGTGTACCACCTGTTCGTTAACACTGGTTAAAAGTGTTGAAGGGCAGTCGTAAAGGCCTTTAAAGCCAGGTACTGCGCCGTGATCACGAATAAATTCTTCGGCAAGCGTATCAAGGTGAAGGGTAGTTACACCCGGTTTTATTTCTGAAGCGATCATACCTAATGTTTTAGAAACAATAAGGGCACTTTCGCGCATCAATTCAATTTCTTCTCTGGTTTTTTGGATAATCATGTTCTAAAAAATTTTTCCGGGACAAAAGTACAACATTCTTGCGGATTATTTTTAATAGCTCCTGTAGCATGAGTTTTATCATGTTTTGTAACTTTATGGGAAGCTAATTTTGCATTAAAATTTTAGGTATGGCAAAATATGTATCTGCTCATGAAGCAGTAAAAGCAGTAAAGTCGGGAGACAGGATTTATGTACAGGCTGCAGCCGCTACGCCGGGCGTGTTAACAAAGGCACTGGCCGAAAGAGCAGCAGAACTGCGTAATGTAGAGGTATGCCATCTGCATACCGAAGGTGAGGCACCTTATGCCAACCCCGAACTAAAGGATAGTTTTTTTGTGAACTCATTTTTTATAGGTAAAAATGTAAGGCACACCATTGCAGCCGGAAACGGATCCTACACTCCGGTTTTTTTAAGTGAGTTGCCAAGGCTTTTCAGGAAGCAGGTATTACCGCTTGATGTGGTTTTTATACATGTAACCCCGCCCGACAGTCATGGCTATTGCTCGTTAGGAGTATCGGTAGAGGCTAGTATGGCAGCAATAGAGAATGCTAAAATTGTAATTGCGCAGGTTAACCCGAGAATGCCGCGCACTTTTGGAGATGGTATTATCCATGTTTCTGAAATTAACTATATGGTTGAAGCCGATGTGCCTATTCATGGTCATGATCCGGCTCCTATAAGTGAGCAGGAAGATAAGATAGGGGAGTATGTGGCCTCGCTTATTGATGACAGAAGCACGCTACAAATGGGTATTGGCTCCATCCCAAATGCGGCATTAAAAAAGCTGGTTAACCATAAAGACCTAGGCCTGCATACCGAAATGTTTTCGGATGGTGTTATAGACCTTATAGAAAGTAATGTAATAAACAGTAATTATAAAGGTGTTGCAAAAGGAAGGGCGTTGGCTACTTTTCTTATAGGTTCGCAAAGGCTGTACGATTTTGTGAATGATAACCCCTTTATTGAAATGCGCGAATCGTCTTTTGTAAACGATACATCTGTCATAAGGAGAAATCCTAAAATGGTTGCCATTAATTCTGCCATTGAGGTAGATGTTACCGGGCAGGTTAGTGCCGACTCAATAGGTTACAGAATGTATTCGGGAGTAGGCGGGCAGATGGATTTTATAAGAGGAGCCTCCTTGAGTGAAGGGGGAAGGGCTATTATTGCATTGCCTTCTGTTACTAAAAGAGGGGAAAGCAAAATTGTACCATGCCTAAGGCAAGGAGCCGGTGTTGTAACCACACGTTCTCATGTTCAGTATATAGTAACTGAATATGGTATAGCCGATTTATATGGTAAAACACTTACTCAAAGGGTTAAGGCACTTACCGATATTGCACACCCAGACCACAGGGAGGCTGTAGAGCGAAGTTATTACGAATCCTTTAGGAATATATAATAAATAACCCTGCCATTTGGCAGGGTTATTTATTAAGATACTAACGAATGTTGTGTCATGGCTTCCGGTTGCTGTATGCCCATCAGTTCACAAATGGTTGGGGCAATATCCCCTAAAATACCATCTTTAATGTGTTTCAGGTCTTTGTCTACTAAAATAATAGGCACCGGGTTGGTAGTATGTGCTGTGTTAGGGCTTCCGTCAGGATTAATCATGGTATCACAGTTACCGTGGTCGGCAATTATAATAGTAGTATAGTTGTTGTCAAGAGCAGCTTCCACCACCTGTTTTACGCAGGCATCCACAGCCTCGCATGCTCTTATGGCGGCTTCCATAACTCCGGTATGGCCTACCATGTCTCCATTAGCGAAGTTAAGGCAAACAAAATCTACCTCCTGTTTGTTCAATTCGGGAACTAAGTTTTCGGTAAGGCTGTAAGCGCTCATTTCCGGTTGCAGATCGTAAGTGGCAACTTTTGGTGAAGGACATAAAATTCTTGACTCTCCCTCAAAAGGTTCTTCGCGCCCTCCTGAGAAGAAGAAAGTAACGTGAGGGTACTTTTCGGTTTCGGCAATCCTTATTTGTTTCTTGCCGTTTTTGGCAACCACTTCACCTAATGTTTGGGTAAGGTTGTCCTTGTCGTATATTACATGAACGTTTTTGTAATTGTCATCATAATTAGTCATGGTAACATAATACAGGTTCATTTTGTGCATGTTCTGCTCGTGGAAGTCACTTTGTGTAAGCGCTTCTGTAAGCTGTCTTCCCCTGTCGGTTCTAAAGTTAAAGAAGATAACTACATCTCCTTCCTCAATTACAGCTACCGGGTTAGTTCCGTCAGTAGTCATAACTATAGGCTTGATGAATTCATCAGTAACTCCTTCATCATAACTTTGCTGTATGCTTTGTTCGGTATTGGTAGAAGGTATTCCTAAACCGTGTACCAGCAAATCGTAAGCCAGTTTAACCCTTTCCCAACGCCTGTCGCGGTCCATGGCATAATAGCGGCCTATTACAGAAGCCAGTTTTGTTGGAGTGTCTTTAATATAATTCTCAAGATCGGTAATAAAACCAAGTCCTGATTTAGGGTCTACATCACGGCCGTCTGTAAAAGCATGGATATAAGTATTGTTTACACCTGCATTTTTTGCAGCATCAACTAAGCCTTTAATATGGTCTATGTGTGAGTGTACACCACCGTTTGAAACAAGGCCTAAAAAGTGAACTTTCTTGTTGTTTTGCTTGGCATAGTTAAATGCGTCAACAAGAGGCTTTTCGGTATTAAGGGTTTTGTTTTGTACGGCAAGGTTAATCTTAGCAAGATCCTGGTACACTATGCGGCCTGCACCAAGATTCATGTGGCCTACTTCGCTGTTTCCCATCTGTCCTTCGGGTAGGCCAACGTTGAGTCCGTCTGTCCTAAGGGTTGCATTGGGGTATTTTGTGTATAAACTATCTATAAAAGGAGTGTTTGCATTGTCTATTGCAGATACTTTAGGGTCGGGAGATTTTCCCCATCCGTCAAGTATCATCAGGATTACTTTTTTGTTCATGACTTATTTTAATTTCTGCGGATTAAATAAAATTTGGTTAAAAGTACTATTTTCCATCCAAATTGCCATTTACCACAAAGCGGTTGTATGTTAAATTTGTGTATTTTTTCATAAAATTCATTTTATAATCGTTTTTGGCAAGGTACTTGTATAATATTAGGCGAATCGCAATAATTAACTTTTTATTATTAAAAATATAATAGATTTGTTGTTAAAACGTTATTGTGTGTGAGGGAGATAGTGATTTTTTTGGTCACTACAAATGAAAATGTTAAATAACTGATTTTAACAGTGTTGGGTTTTTTGTTTAGAAAACTTTAATTTATTTTAGCCGACCTGTTAGAAACGCAAAACTATTAATGAAGATGATTTACAACTTTTTTACGTCAATTTTATTTTTACTATCAGCTGTAACTTCACCTACTACCACTACTACCAAAAACATATCTAAACCGGAAGCTTTGCCAATGGTTGCAGAAACTGCTGCAATTGTAACTGCCGAGTCGGTTTATAATGAAATAGAGTCTAACTCTTTTTCAATGCCTGACTTTGAATCTTTTCAAACAGCATTTGAAGGGTTTAAACTACTTAAGCAACAGGGTAAGATTAAAAAAGACCTGCTAACGCTTATAGACTTTAGCAAGTCTTCCAATATTAAAAGACTTTGGGTTATAGATATGAGTACAAAAACTATTTTGTACAATACTCTTGTGGCTCACGGAAGAAACAGTGGTGATGAGTTTGCTACGGCTTTTTCCAATGCGGCTAACTCTAACAAAAGCAGCTTAGGTTTTTATGCTACCGGAGAACTTTACACCGGAAAGCACGGATCTTCTATGCGTCTTGATGGTCTTGAAAACGGCATTAACAGCAATGCAAGAAACAGAGCTGTTGTAATGCACGGTGCAGACTATGTAAGCGAAAGCTTTATTAAGCAACACAGAAGACTGGGTAGAAGCCTTGGTTGTCCTGCATTACCTAATGGTGTGACTAAAGAGATTATTAGTCTTATTCAGGGGAAATCGTGTCTTTTTATCTACTATCCGTCTAAAAAGTACACAGCCTCGTCTAAATTAATTTCTTAATTTATCGTAGAGCAATTTATCGAGATTATAAATATCGTTCCTAAACTGAAGGCCATTTTTGTCCATCCACGCTGTCCAGTATAGCTGGTGTACATTGTTGGTCTTTTTTAGGTAGATTTTTTCGGTATCGCCGGCTGCAATCATTTCGTTTATTTTATCCATATTCCAGTCGCTGTTTTCTTTGGTCAGGATTTTTTCTGCAAGTTCAAGCGGTTTGTGTACTCTTACGCATCCTGAACTCAATGCCCTGTATGATCTGCCAAACATTTCACGGTGATTGGTATCGTGCAGGTAAACCGAAAAGCGATTATTATAATTAAACTTAATGTTGCCCAGTGCATTACTGTTGCCCGATCCCTGTACATACCTGTAGTTTTTAGCCATTTCAGGCTTCCAGTCTTCAGGTAAAATTTCATTGCTGTCTTTGTCAAAAATGCGAAGGTTATTGTTTGTGAAATAGCTAACATCATCTGTAGCCTTTGGAGTAAGGTCTTTTTCCAGTATAGTAGGAGGTACTGTCCAGGTTGGGTTTACCACAAGGTAATTTATTTTTGAGTCCAGTACGGGGGTAGGCCTGTCCGGTCTTCCTACAACTACTTTATGGGTGGCTATGGTGTCATTGTTTTCAATAAAGGCAAGTCTGTAGTCAGGGATATTTATCAGTATGGCTTTTTCTCCAAAATCGTAAGCGAACCAACGCCAGCGTTCCAGATTAACCACTACCTGTTCTATGCGTTGCTGCCGGGTAGTATTTAATGCTTCGGCGGTCTTTTTGCCTACAGCACCATCGGGAAGGATGCCGTGCCGCTCCTGAAATTTTTTAACCGCTTCTATGGCTTTGGTGTCATAAACAGGGCTTATGGTGTCGCTCTGTTCAAGATCCCGCCAGTAGGCAAGCCTTTTTCGTACTAAGACAACCTGATCAAGGGAATCGTTTTCTTTTATAGATTCTTTTATGGTTACAGTTTGTAATGTACCGTCATCGGGCATGCTGTTTAGGTAAGCCAGGCATTTGCGTAAACCTTCGTAGGTTTTATGAGGAGGCCTGCAGCGGTCTATTATTTTATCCACTGTGTGGTTTTTAAGGGCTTCATTCAGCAATGGGCCTATATCCAGTTTTTTTTGCTCTAATGCCCAGTCAGGGTATAACGATGCTGCCGATATTTTTCCCTTAAATAAGTGTAGTGCCAGCTTATAAAACGACTGTGTTAGTAAAACGTCATACGCTGCGCTTTTTTCTTTGTTTAAATCTTTATTTTTTTCAAAAGCGGTAAGTGTATCGTAGTTATAGTCGTTAGGCTGCAGGCCATCCTGTTCGGCTGAGGCTATAGACAGTAACAGTGTCTTTCTGTCTTTTTCGTCTGTCCATAGGGCTTTATATTTTTTGTCTTTGTAAAATTCCCTTATATTTTTTGCCGAACTTTCTAAGTAAGTGCTGTCTATTGTAAAAGCAGTGTTGTTTGGGTGGATTTTAACCACTTCCTGAGCCTTGGCTACGGGCAAATTTTTTACAGTGTGAGGATCCTTTGCGCATCCTGACAGCAAAAAAAATAAGCCTGCAATGTAGACACGGGCTATCATGGGGTGATTGTTTGTAATAAAATTACAAAACAAAATCGAGATTACGATAACGTTTTAGTTAAATAATTGATGATTTAATTAAAAATCGACTATACCAGTTTAAACATAACGTAATGCGGCCCCACAGTTGGAATTTCAAACAATTCACCTGAAATAGTGTACCCTGCCTTGCTGTAAAAGCCAACAGCCACTTCGCGGGCATTAAACCATATCAGGTCTGTACCCTGTTGTTTTATGTAATTTTCTGCTGCCTCCAGTAGTAAGTCGCCCAGTCCTTTCTTTTGATGGGTAGGTAAAACAGCCATGCCGCGCAGCTGGTATTGATTAGCATTGGCAAAGTCTGGATGTGAAACCCTGAATACAGAGACTATACCAACAAGGTTATCTGAGTCGTAAACACCAAAATGTACGGTTTGCGGAAGATCGTCGCCATCAAATATACAGGAGTCAATATGTTTTCCCGGTCTTAAAACGGGCTGCCTTACAGCATAAGTTTGCTGAGAACTAATTTGTTTTACAGAATACATGAAATTTTTTTTCTGATAACAAATTAATAATAAATATTTTAAGTAATAATGCGGGCTGAGGAGAAAATTTTTTTAAAAAAAAGTTTGCAACTGTAAAATCTTATTACGTATATTTGCACCACAATAATGCGGAAGTAGCTCAGTTGGTAGAGCTCCAGCCTTCCAAGCTGGTTGTCGCGAGTTCGAGCCTCGTCTTCCGCTCAAAATCAAAACCCGAACTGAAAAGTTTGGGTTTTTTATTGCCTTATTTTAACCAGGATAAATCTGTCCCGGTTTCTATTTCCTCAGGTTCTGTATTCTGTCTGAAAAGGCGTGCCTGTAGGCTTCCTCTAAGTGTTATGATGTCTGCATTAACTTCAAGCCAGCTGCCTTCACGAAGGCCTAATACAGGCTGCGGATTAAACTGATGAAACTCCTTAATGCGGGTTTCGCGTGTTTCGCCCATGTGGGTTGAACCTGCAATGGGGTCTAAATAATGCGGATTGATATTAAAAGGAATCAGCCCTAATGTATCAAAGCTTGGCGGATAGATAATAGGCATGTCGTTAGTAGTCTCCATAGTAAGCCCGCAAATATTGCTTCCTGCGCTGGTGCCTAAATAAGGAGTGCCTTTTTCAACTACAGTCTTAATAGCATCCATTACCTTGTTTTGGTATAGTTGCGTTACTAAAAGGAAGGTATTTCCTCCTCCGGTAAAAATAGCTTCGGCATTTTGTACGGCCTCTACTGGGTTTTCAAATTCATGAATCCCTTTTACGTTTATATTGAGAGAACTGAAAAACTCAGCAGCCTTTTTGGTGTAGTCATCATGGCTTATGCCTCCCGGCCTGGCATAGGGTACAAAAAGCAGGGAACTACAGCTTTTAAAATGTTCTTTAAGTGTATCGGTTAGGTAATCAAGGTATCCGCCTCCGTGTAATGTGGAGGTGCTTGCAATAATTATTTTTTTCATTCGTTTATCAGTAAGTAAGAAAAGGTAAAGTTACAAAGATTTTCAAGCCTGCAAATTCTCAGGCAATCATATCCTTTTCTTTTATAATTGTCACCTATTTACCTATACCATTGAAAAATTTATTTTTTCTGTTTACAGTCTTGTTTATAGCTTCTCCTTCATTTGCTCAGGAAGAAGAAAGAAAACCCCTTAAAGGCAAGATAAAATCGCAGGCCGATGAGCTTGAAGGCATTTATGTTATCAACAAAAACAGCGAAGCTTCAGTAACAACACAGCCCGGAGGTTACTTTACCATTATGGCAAAGCCTAAGGACACACTTATATTTTCTGCCATACAGGTTAAGGACAGACGTGTGGTTGTTGAAAAAGAGGATATAGGCGAAAACCTGTTTTTTGTGGAGCTTGAACCTATGGTAAATATGCTGAATGAGGTGGTGATAGAAAACTACAATCATATAACCGCAGAGTCTTTAGGGATAGTGCCAAAGGGTCAAAAAAGATACACTCCTGCTGAGAGAAGGCTTTTTACTGCAAGTAATGGTATAGACGGTATAATAAATAGCCTAAACGGAAAGAAGAAAGCGCTTAAAAAAGGCATTGAGTATGAAAAGAAAGAAATGCTCATGGCTAAAATAAACTATATTTATGATACCGATGATATTATAAAGGAATTTAAGATTCCCGAAGAATATGTGGGTGGGTTTATATATTATATAGTGGAAGATAAGCATTTTGCCGATGCTATAAAAGCAAAGAATAATACAATGGCTAAATTCTTAATGAACGGACTTTCGGTTAAGTACCTTGGTCTGCTCAGGGAGGATGGTGTTATTGATAAAGATGGAAATCTTATTGAATCGGAACAAAAAACGGACAGTACTGCCGTAGCCAAACCAGATATAGCCACACCAAATGAAGATTAGATTTTTTATTGTCATTTTTCTTTTGACCCTCTCGGTTAATGCACAACAGCGAAAACCCATTAAAGGAAGGGTTGTTGCAGCCAGTATTCCCATTCCTAAAAGGGGAGTGGTAAATTTAAATTCTCGCGTTGAAACGAAGACAGATACACTGGGGAATTTTACCATAGAGGTAGCGGTGTCAGATACATTGGTTGTGGAGACAACCAATCCGTATACAGGAAGAATAATTATAAGGGAACAGGATTTTAACCAATTGCTTATTGTAGATTTAGGTACTTATGAGCTGGAAGAAGTAGTTATTAATAAGTATGAAAACCTGAATCCCGAAGCTATGGGTA
Source organism: Flavobacterium alkalisoli (assembly GCF_008000935.1). Lineage (NCBI taxonomy): Bacteria > Pseudomonadati > Bacteroidota > Flavobacteriia > Flavobacteriales > Flavobacteriaceae > Flavobacterium > Flavobacterium alkalisoli. The sequence continues at coordinate 358,155 of NZ_CP042831.1, read as the reverse complement.
TTGTGCCGGAAGGACAAAAACAATATACCCCCGCAGAGAAGAAGCTATATACTGCAGGAGAAATAAAATCAGTATTTGATGTTTTAGGCATATTGGCAGGAAGTAAATCTTTTGATGCGGTTATAAACACGATAACAGGAAAAACAAAACGGCTTAAAAAAGAGGTTGTTACCGAAGGAAAGGAAACCGCTTTTGATATGGTATACGGCTTGTATACCGAAGAAGAGATGGAAACCAAACTGGGTATCCCTAAAGATTATACCGGAGGTTTTGTATTTTATGCCATTGAGGATAAAACGCTTGTTGATGCCTTAAGGGAAAAGAATGATCAGAAAGCAAAGTTCATTCTAAGCAATCTCGCTATAAAATACAGGGAAATACTTTTGGAAGAACTGCAGAAGTAAGTAATTTCTTAATACTCTTTAACGGTTAAATTTTGTATCTTTATGTAGTACCTCTCGGGTACAATAAAAAATATGCATTATGAAAAAGTTGTTGTTGGTTTTAGTTGTGTTATTTCCGGTTTTACTGTTTGCTCAGGAAGGGAGGAAATTACTGCGAGGTAAGGTAGTGGCCGATTCCCTTAAAGTCGAGTATATTACTGTACTTAACAAAAACACAAATATTAAGGCTATAACAAATGATAATGGGCTGTTTACCATTTATGCACAGCCTGCCGATACCCTTTATTTTTCGAGCTTAACGTTTAGGCCAGCAATGCTTATACTTGTTGAAGATCATTTTACCGATGAGAGGCTTACCATAAAACTGGATTTAGATGTTACAATGCTTGATGAGGTTATTATAACAACATTAACGGGTAATCTTGAGGAGGACAGTAAAGGTATAAAAACGCGTATTTATACATCTGATCTCGATGCTAAAAAATTGATGGAAGGTGTGGATGTAGTAGACAAAATTCCTGTGAATCCTGCTTTTCCAAGTGCAGAGCCGCGACTGCCGGGTATGGATTTTGTAAAAATATATGACATGATATTTAAGCCCAAAGGGCGTAAAAAAGATTATACAAAAGAGTATCTTGACGGTAAGACCTTTAGTGAGGTCGCTCAGGAAAAATTCACCTACTATTTCTTTACTGAAACCCTTAAACTAAAACATGAGGAAATAGGCCTTTTCCTTGCTTATTGTGATAATGGCGAAGAGTCGGCTAAACTGCTGGCTCCGGATAAGGAGTTTGAACTTACCGATTATCTTATTAAGAAAGGTGAAGAGTACCGCAATATGGAGAAATAAAATAAGTTTTATTACATTTGGAACGTGAAGGTTATAATACGATATACGTTCCTTTTTATGCTGGCAGCTGTACTAACATCAGCCGCTGTGCATAAATACTATGTGGCTGTTTTTATGATGGAGCAGGTTCCTGAAAAAAAAGAGCTGCAAATTACTGCCCGTATTTTTATTGATGATTTGGATAAGGTGCTTTCTGATAAGAATAAAAAGCAGTTTTTCCTGTGTACAAAAAAAGAAGTTGCCGATGCCGATAAATACATCAATCAGTATGTAACCGAAAAACTTCAGGTAAAAGTAAACGGTACCGTTAAACCTCTTAAAATACTTGGGCGTGAAACCGAAGATGATATACTTATACTGTATATCACTGCCGAAGCAAAAGGCAAAATAAAAACACTCGAGGTTAGAAACACAATGCTTTTTGACGCATATCCTGAGCAGCAAAATATCATAAATACCAAAATAGACGGTAACAAAAAAAGTCTTTTGCTTACTAATGATAACCCACAGGACATTTTACACTATTAATTAAGGACATGAAAAAACTAGCATATTTTTTAGCCGCACTAGCTTCTTTACCATTAACAGCACAGGAAAAGACCGAAAGGGAACAGGGTCATTATGATAATAACAGGTTTAGCCAAATGTACGATCTTATGGCTACACCAAATATGTTCCGTACGGCATCGGGTGCTCCGGGACCTGCTTATTACCAACAGCAGGCCGATTATAAAATGGATATAGAACTGGATGACAGGAATACTAAAATTTATGGTAACGAAACCATTACCTATCATAATAACTCTCCTGAAAATCTTGACTACTTGTGGGTGCAGCTGGATCAAAACAGAAGGTCTAGAACTTCACAGTCACCTCTTGTAGAAAACCAAAGGGTAAATAAGGCTTACCCGCCTGATAATTTTTCAAGAAACTTTATGGAGCAGGGATTTGATGGTGGTTTTAAAATAGAACATGTAAAAGATGCTAAAGGCAATCCGCTTAATTATATAGTGAACCAAACCATGATGAGGATAGATCTTCCGCAGCCGTTAAAATCGGGCGACAAGATTTCATTTTCCATTAAATGGTGGTATAATGTAAATAATTATAGGAAGATAGGAGGTCGTTCAGGTTATGAGCATTTTGATAAAGATGGTAATAATCTCTATGTAATTGCGCAGTTTTACCCGCGTATGGCTGTTTATAATGATGTGGAAGGCTGGCAGAACATGCAGTTTTGGGGCGGAGGAGAGTTTGCTCTTCCGTTTGGTAATTTTGAGGTAAACATTACTGTTCCTGCCGATCACGTTATGGAGGCTACAGGCGAACTTACAAACCGTAAGGATGTATTTACTGCCGAGCAGGTTAAACGTTATGAGCAGGCAACAAAGTCGTTTGACAATCCTGTGGTTATTGTAACACAGGCAGAGGCAGAGCAGGCGGAAAAAGGTTTTAGCGATAAAAAGAAAACCTGGAAGTTTAAGGCAGAAAACGTAAGGGATTTTGCTTTTTCAACCTCAAGGAAGTTTATCTACGATGCTATGGCGGTGCAGTTATCAGGTAAAACAGCTATGGCTGTTTCACTTTATCCTAAAGAAAGTAACCCGTTATGGGGAGACAGGTCTACAAGGGTAGTGGCACATACACTAAGAACGTATTCAAAATATACGTTTGATTATCCTTACCCTAAAGCGGTTTCTGTTTCGGCAGAAGACCAGGGAATGGAATATCCTATGATATGTTGGAATTACGGGCGTCCTGATGAAAATGGTTTTGTAAGTGAAAGGATTAAATATGGTATGACCAGTGTTATTATACACGAGGTAGGGCATAATTTTTTCCCCATGATAGTTAACTCTGATGAGCGCCAGTGGACGTGGATGGATGAAGGTCTTAATACCTTTTTGGAATACCTTACAGAGCAGGAGTTTGAAGAAGATTATCCTTCGTCCAGAGGGCCTGCGGCTAAAATTGTTCCTTACATGAGCGGTAATCAAAAATCTATAGCGCCAATTATGACGAATTCTGAATCGCTGTATCAGTTTGGTAACAATGCATACGCCAAACCGGCAACAGGATTAAATATACTTCGTGAAGTTGTTATGGGGCATGAGTTGTTTGACTATGCTTTTAAAACCTACGCAAACAGGTGGAAATTTAAACACCCTACACCAGAGGACTTTTTCAGGACTATGGAAGATGCTTCGGCAGTAGATCTTGACTGGTTTTGGAGAGGGTGGTTCTATTCTACAGATTATGTTGATTTAGGTATTCAGGATGTAAAGCAGTTTTATGTAACTGATGAAAGGCCTGCGGATATGGATGATTATTCTGTGAAAAGAGGTAGGTTTGGAAGAGATAAAGGTCCGTTTGTATACATGGTTTCAGAAAATGACGGGAAAGCTAAAAAAGCACAGGATATTAAACTTCTTTCTGATTATGTGAATGAGAATTTTACAGGAGCTGAACAGGCAGAATTAAAGCAGCCAAATTACTTTTATGAAGTGACCTTTAATAAGCCGGGTAATATGCTAATGCCTATACTGGTTGAGTTTACATACGAAGATGGCACTACAGAGAACTTTAATTTCCCGGTACAGATATGGCGTATGAACAACCAAACAGCTTCGCGTGTTTTTGCTGTGGAGAAAAAGGTTAAAAAGATTACGCTTGACCCTAAATTATTAACGGCAGATATTGATGTAAGCAATAATGTTTGGCCTAAAGAAGAGGTGAAATCTAAATTTGATGAATTAGAAGGGAGGTAATAGTTAAAATCGATTAAAAAAGGATAATTAAACATCTTTAGCAGAGCAAACAACGTAAATATAATTACATTTGTAATATAAAATCTGAAGTTATGTTTGGAATAGGAGGAGGAGAGCTTTTCTTTATCATAATGGTAGTACTTATGCTGTTTGGGTCTGACAGAATACCCGAAATAGCGCGTACTTTAGGTAAGGGAATGAAACAGCTTAAAAACGCCACCAACGAAATTAAGTCGGAGATTAATAAAAGTGCCGACGTGAATGATATAAAAAGAACATTTACTGATTTAGGTTCTGACGTAAACAGGACCGGTGGTAATATTACAACTGATATAAATCAGGAAATAAATAAAGTTAAAGAAGATATAGAAGATGCCTCCGGGCCTATAAAACGTATACGATAAATGCTTGAATGGCTCCTTGAACAGGATAAGAACCTTTTAGTTTATTTGAATTCGCTGGGTACAGAAACTTTCGATGGTTTCTGGCTTTTTATTACAAAACAATTCAACTGGATACCTGTTTTTGCGCTTATCCTATATCTTGCTTTTAAAAGGTTAGGGTGGAGACATGCTCTTTTAGTCGTTATACTTATATCCCTTTTAATAACACTTACCGATCAGACAACCAATCTGTTTAAAAACACGGTTCAAAGGCTTCGCCCGCTAAATAATCCTGAAATAGCGGGGTATGTAAGAGGCTTTAAGTACAGTACTTCCTTTAGTTTTTTCTCGGGTCATGCATCAAACTCAATGGCATGTGCCTTCTTTTTGTATCATGTATTAAGGCCTTATCTTAAATATATGGGCTTTATATTTTTATGGCCGCTTATATTTGCTTACAGCAGGATATATTTAGCACTGCATTATCCGGGTGATATACTTTCAGGTTTTGTATGGGGTATATTCACTGCCTCGTTAATGTTATTGCTTTACCGTTATTTAAGGGATAAATTGTTTCCTCAGCAAAAGGAAAATTTAGATAACCCTACTAACAGTGAGCCCATCTCTGATAGGTAATAACACGGTCTCTATCCTTGGGTCATCTTTAAGAATCTTATTATACTCCAATAGTACTTTAGTACTTTTGTCGTTAGGCTTAACAGGTTCTAATACCTTACCACTCCATAGCACGTTGTCAGAAAGGATAATACCTCCGTTATTCGTCATGGGTACTATCATATTAAAGTAATTGATATAGTTTTCCTTATCGGCATCAATAAATACAAGGTCAAACTTTTTGTTAAGCTCAGGTATTATATCAAGTGCACTCCCTAAATGTTGGTGTATCTGGTTTTTATAAGCAGAAAGGTCGAAGTATTTTCTTTGAAAATCCACAAGTTCCTCATTTACATCAATAGTGTCCAGCGCCCCGTCTTTTTGCAGGCCTTCAGCAAGGCATAATGTTGCATATCCCGTGTAGGTGCCTATCTCTAATATGTTTTTAGGATTTACCAGTTTTGAGATAAGGCTTAAAACCCTTCCCTGAAAATGGCCACTAAGCATTCTTGGCTGTAATATTTTCTGGTGAGTTTCCCTGTTAAGGGCTTTTAAAAGTTCGGGTTCATTTTCGCTGTGAAAAGCAGCATAATTTTCCAGTTCTTCTGATATAAAATGCATGGTGTTGTTTTTAGGATAATGCAAAAATAAGGAAAAAACAGTAGGTTTTTTTGTGAAGTATATATTGGGTTAAGCGGTAAATGTGTTGTTTTAACACGTTAAAATTATTATTTATGTTAAATAAATAATATTTATAGAGTACTTTTAGCGCCTTAAAACTGCAAAAATTAATTATGAAACAAATTTTTACTTTATTGCTTATCAGTGTATTTGCTTTAGGAAATGCTCAGCTAAGTAATGATGCTACCCCAAAAGGCTGGGAGTTTGACAATCTTGACGGCGTTGCGCCTATAGTTATGCCTTCTTTTGATCTTGCTAAAATTGAGCAGGAAGATTTAAGGAACCAGGGAAGAATGGATATCCCTTACAGATTTGGTTATGAGTTTGTGGTAGACTATAACATGGAAAACAGCGGACACTGGCAAACACTTGAAAACGGTGACCGTATATGGAGAATCCGTTTTTATTCTGAAGGTGCTAAAACCATGAACTTCCTGTTTAGTGATTTTTACATGCCGGAAGGAGCTTCTCTTTATCTTTACTGTAATGATAAAAAAGATGTTCTGGGAGCTTATGATTCTAAACAAAATAACCCTGAAAGGGTTTTAGGGACATGGCTAGTTAACGGAGAAGATATTTGGGTAGAATATTATGAGCCTGCAGCTCATAAAAATGAAGGTAAACTGGAGTTTTATAAACTTATACACGGATACAGAACAGCTGATGATATCTTAAAAGGAACAAATGACCTTAATGATTCAGGTAACTGTCATTATGATGTTAACTGTACAATGGGTAATGGTATAGATGATCTTAAGGATATTAATAAAAAGTCTGTTGCTAAAATTATTATAGGTGGTGGTTTATGTACAGGAGCACTTGTAAATAATGTTAACAACGACGGAACCCCTTATTTTTTAACAGCTAACCACTGTTATGAAAATGAATTTGGTACAGTTAATCCTAACCAATGGTCTTTCCGGTTCAACTGGATAAGCACAACAACTTCTTGTGCAACGACTTCAAACAGTGTAAGTAATTTTGACTATCATACTGTAAGTGGTGCTCAGTTAAAAGCACACCGTGCGGGTAGTGATTTTTGTTTGGTACAGTTAACAGGCCCTATTGATTCTACATGGGATTTGGTTTTTGCAGGATGGGACAGAAGTACTACAACTCCAACAAAATCTTTTGGTATACACCATCCTTCTGGAGATATAATGAAAGTATCTCTTGATACCGGTTCCCCTGTGTCAACTACAATTAATGCCGGAGGTATGGGTAATATTGATACATGGGAAGTATTAAGTTGGGAAAAAGGTGTTACTGAGGGAGGTTCATCAGGTTCTCCTTTATTTGATAACAACGGAAGAATAAGAGGTCAGCTTCTTGGAGGTAATTCTGAATGTGCTAACAATGGTAACAGTACCAATGGTAATGGTTTTGGTGATTATTATGGTAGGTTTAATGTGTCATGGAACACAGGTTCCTCTTCATCAAGCAGGCTAAGAGACTGGTTAGATCCTAATAATACTTCATCTACTACGCTGGATTATTATTCTCCGTTGCTTGGGGTGTCTGATGTTGTTAGCCCTGTAAATGAAATTAAAGTTTACCCTAACCCTTCAAGAGGTTTGTTTACGGTTTCATTAACTGACGAAGCTTCTGCACTTCAATATGAGGTTTACAATGTATTAGGTCAGGCGGTTCAGTCAGGAAAAATTGATAGTGCTAACAATACAATAGACATGACAGCAAAAGCTAACGGCGTTTATATTTTAAGGCTGACAGATGCTGCTGCAAACAAAACCCTTACACGTAAAATCGTGAAAGAATAATACAGATTGTATTATAAAAAATAAGTTTTTAGCCCTTAATTCGTTAAGGGCTAATTTTTTTAATTAATACTTGCTAACTTTGCGCCATGCAAACGCAAAAGAAAGATATAAGGGCGCTTACAAAGGAACAGTTACGTGATTTTTTTGTAGCCAATGGAGATAAGGCATTTCGCGGCAATCAGGTATATGAATGGCTGTGGAGTAAACGCGCACACAGTTTTGATGATATGACCAATGTGGCTAAGGCTACAAGGCAAATGCTGGAGGATAACTTTGTAATTAATCATATTCGTGTAGATCAAATGCAGAAGAGTAGCGACGGTACCGTTAAAAACGCCGTTCGCCTTCATGATGGTTTAGTGGTTGAATCGGTGCTTATACCTACCGAAACCAGGACTACTGCCTGTGTGTCCAGTCAGGTAGGATGTAGCCTGGACTGTAATTTTTGTGCTACTGCGAGACTTAAGCGTATGCGAAACCTTAACCCAGATGAGATTTATGATCAGGTTGCGGCTATTGATAACGAGAGCCGACTGTATCATGACAGGCCTTTATCTAACATCGTATTTATGGGTATGGGTGAGCCTCTAATGAACTATAATAACGTTATTAAGGCTATTGATAAAATTACCTCTCCCGAAGGTTTGGGCATGTCGCCAAAACGAATTACAGTTTCTACTTCGGGTATTCCTAAAATGATAAAAAAGCTTGCCGATGATGAGGTAAGGTTTAAACTTGCCGTTTCGCTGCACTCTGCGGTAGATGAGGTGAGGAGTAAGATTATGCCTTTTAGTGAAAATTTCCCTTTAAAGGAGTTAAGAGAGTCGCTGGAATACTGGTACAGCAAAACCAAAAGCCGTGTAACTTATGAATATGTGGTTTGGAAAGGCATAAACGATTCCAAACGCGATATAGATGCACTGGTTAAGTTTTGCAAATATGTACCGTGTAAAGTAAACCTTATTGAATACAATCCGATAGACGATGGTGAATTTCAGCAGGCACCACAACAGGCAATAGATGATTATATTGCCGCATTGGAAAAAAGCAACATTGTTGTAAAAGTAAGGCGAAGCCGTGGTAAAGATATAGATGCTGCCTGTGGGCAGCTGGCAAATAAAAACGAAGCCGCAGTGTAAACTGTGGTTTTTTTTAATTGTCTTATAAATTATTAAAGTTGCAATTATGTTGTTGGGTGTTAATTGTGTTTTGTTTACTTTTGATGTGCGATGAAAATCACCGAACAGATAAAGCAACCCATATTAAAGGAAATGGAACTTTTTGAGAAAAAGTTTCATGAATCCATGTCTTCTAAAGTTGCCCTGCTTAACAGGATAACATATTATATAGTTAACCGTAAGGGAAAACAAATGCGACCTATGTTTGTTTTTCTTACTGCTAAAATGATTAGTGACGGCAATGTAAACGAAAGGACATACAGGGGAGCTTCGGTAATTGAACTTATCCATACGGCAACACTGGTTCATGATGATGTTGTGGACGACAGTAATAAACGCCGTGGCTTTTTCTCTATTAATGCCTTATGGAAAAATAAGATTGCGGTTCTTGTAGGCGATTACCTGCTGTCTAAAGGTTTGTTATTATCAATAGATAATGGCGATTTTGATTTATTAAGGATAATTTCGGTGGCTGTTCGCGAAATGAGCGAAGGGGAGCTACTACAAATTGAAAAGGCACGCAGGCTTGATATTACCGAAGAGGTGTATTATGAAATTATCCGTCAAAAAACGGCTACCCTTATTGCAGCCTGCTGTTCGCTTGGGGCTTGTTCTGTAGATCCAGAAAGTGAGCATGTAGAGAAAATGAGAAAATTCGGGGAGCTTATAGGTATGGCTTTCCAAATAAAGGATGACCTTTTTGATTATACCGAAGATGCCATTGGTAAGCCTACCGGTATAGATATTAAGGAACAGAAAATGACTTTACCGCTTATATATGTTCTCAATACCTGTTCTAAGGAAGAGAAAAAGTGGCTCATAAACTCCATTAAAAACCATAATAAGGATAAAAAGCGTGTAAAGCAGGTTATCGCTTTTGTAAAGGAGCATAAAGGCCTTGATTATGCAGAGCAAAAAATGGCAGAATTCCAACAGGAAGCCTTAATGTTGCTTTCAGATTATCCTTCATCTCCTTACAAAGATGCACTTACCTTAATGGTTAACTACGTTATTGAAAGAAAAATATAATTTTAATGTATTGTTTTTCAGTTAATTGAAAAATAAATTAAAAATTTTTCTACCTTCATGCAACTATTTTGCAACGCTTCTCGTCTATGTTAATAGAAGTCGGTTAAATAACAACCACGCCTAAACAAACAACCAAATAACCAGAGCTTTGAAAGTAATTGCCTTACATCAGGAAGAAAAGGAAATTATCATGCAGGCAGTGCAAAACAACAGACATGCCCAGCATAAGATATATTCTAAGTATTCGCCCAAAATGCTGGGGGTGTGCAGGCAATATATAAAAGACCTGCAGCAGGCCGAAGATATTATGATAACGGCTTTTATGAAGGTTTTTACAAATCTTAAAAACTTTGAGCATAAAGGAAGTTTTGAAGGGTGGATAAGAAGGATAATGGTAAACGAATGTATTTCTTATTTAAGAGTACAGAAAAAAATAAGTTTTCTTGAAGATGAGTATTATGTTGAAAGTACGGCTGATACTATTGAGAGTCAGCTTTCGGCAGATGATATTCAATGCATGATTGATGCTTTGCCTGAAGGGTATAAAATGGTTTTTAACCTTTATGTGATAGAGGGCTACAAACATCAGGAAATAGCAAAAATGCTGGGGATTAATGAAGGCACTTCCAAGTCGCAGTTATCGCATGCAAGAAAGATGCTTCAGGAGAAGATTAACAAACAAAAAAATTATTCAAATGGAACCGAATAAGTGGGAAAAAGAGATAAAGGAAAAGCTGAATAAAAGAACAATTCAGCCAGGGGAGATGGCGTGGGACAGGCTGGATGCCATGCTTTCGGTTGCTGAGAAGAAGAAAACCCCAAAATACAGATGGATGTATGTGGCAGCAGGTTTTTTGGGTTTTATCCTTGCCGGGACGTTCTTTTTAAATCAGCAAAAAACAGAAGAGATAATTGATAATGGTACCAATACAGTTGTTGTTGCTCCGGAAACCAAAGAAAGCCTTAAAGAGTCTACCACTCTGATAAATACTAAGGAGCAGGAGTTTAAAGATGCTGGCGAAATTAGTAATACCACAGTAGCGAGTATAGAAAAAACAACTGTAAAAAAACATACAGGTACAAAAAAACAAGAGCCGGTAATAAATACACTTGCTCCTCAAAATACTACAATTACTGTTGTTGATGTAGTTAAGACAGAAATGCTTGCTGAAAACCTGAGTCCGGATCAGGAAGCAGAAGCGCTTTTAGCCGAAACAATGAACAACATGAGTGCCTCTCAGCAAACTAAAGTAAAAGTTAGTGCCAACTCTTTACTTTCGGAAGTTGAAGGTGAGCTTGAGAATAACTTTAGGAGTAAAGTATGGCAAACAGTAACTAAAAACTACAATGTTGTAAAAACTACTGTTGTAAACAGGAACAGAGAATAAAATCATAACACCAATACTAAAATAATTTAAACATGAAAACAATTACTTTTTATGTAATGGCATTACTATGCCTTATTGCCACCAAATTAAATGCGCAGACATTTGAGCGCAGGGCAAAAGATATATCTACCAGTATAGCAGATATTTCTAAAGAGGAGAAAGACTCTCTTAAAATTGAAGTAGAAGCTGTAAATATGCTGCTGGAAAAAGATGAGATAACAAAAGAGGAAGCAGATAAAAGGAAACTTGAACTTGCTGAAAAGAGGGCAAATAATATTGAAGCCCGTGTAGCGGTAGAAAAAGAAAAGCTTGATAAACTTGTTCAGGACAGGGTAGACGGTAATATAGAAGAAAGTTCTAGCACTTTTTCTATCAATTATAATAAGGGTAAAAATTCTGATTGTAAGAACGATACCATTCATAGCATTGATTTCAGGAGAACCACTTCTCAGTTTCTGTTTGCTTTAGGTGTAAACCGTATGATGGTAGACGGCAAAATGGACAATGATAACTTTAAATGGAGATCAGATTTCTATGAATGGGGTATTGTTTTTAACAGCCGTTTATTAAAAAATAATAATCTTTTACATGCCAAGTACGGACTTTCGTTACAATACAATAACCTAAGGCCGGATGACGATAAGATTTTTGTAACAAACGGAGATAAAACTGTACTTGCAGATAGCGGACTAAACATTGACGTAGCACGCCTTAGATATGTAAATCTTGTTATACCCGTACACCTGGAGTTTGATTTTACAAAGAAGAAAGTTGGCGACGTTCATACCTATTATCCTATATATGATAGCTTCAAGATAGGTATAGGTGGCTATGTAGGGGTAAACGTTAAAGAGAAGCAGATTCTTAAATATGAAGATGCTAACGGCCACCAGGTAAAAGACAGGTTAAGAGGTGAATACAATGTTAGCGATACTACTTATGGATTAAGTGCTTATGTAGGTTACGGACAGGTAAGTCTTTATGCAAAGTATGATTTGCAGCCAATTTTTGCTAATAATGATGTTGATCAAAACAATTTATCACTTGGCATAAGATTTGATATTAATTAAAAAATTAGGGTTAGTTTTGTACTTCAAAAAGGGTGTTTCCAATTTTAGGGACACCTTTTTTTATGCTTAACAATTTCGTAATGCGCTCAGGGTTACGTGTTTTCCACAATTGTAAAATGTATTTTTACGTAATTGCAATAATAAAAACCATTATTGTTAGTTTTGCATAGTAAATCTAAAATTTAAATAGTTATGCCAATTGACAGACACACCGGAGAATTTATCGACCTTAGCGAGGCAAAGATATTAGCCCATGATTTTCAAAACGATTTTCCGTCTTCACACAAATGTTATTATTTAGGAGCAGAGAAACTTCAGGAGCTTTTGGCTCAGGAAGGCTGTATGGGTATTCGTATTTATCGTGCATTAGATAAAACAAGAGGAGAAGAAACCCTTGTTTTAGTAGGAGTAAATGCAGAATGTAAAGACATGACCGATGGTAAAATCTTAGATAGAATGGTACCATGTCCAAGTATTTGTGATATTAATAGCCCTTTATCTCTTTAAATGATCTGAAAAATGGTAATGCAGGATTATATTATTTACGGAGCTTTCGCTATATCTGCATTACCATTATTTTTTTTAAGGTTTAGAAAAATAATTAAGTCTTATAAAATAGATTTACTTGCAATAAAGCCTTATCTGTGGCTACTCTTTTTAGGTAGCTTTTACGAATTGGTGTTTTCAATTCTATTAAAGATTGAAACCGCATATTGGTTTACAGCTTATACTTTGCTGGAATTTTTAATGTTGTGGTATTTTTTTAGCAGAATTCTTATTGGTAACTATAAAAGGTTTTTTTACATCTCCTTTCTTTTAGTACTGACAGCTTTTTTAATTACTTTATATTATTGGAGTATTGAATTTCATTCAAAACTCGAAGGTTATTTATATGTTCCTATATCATTATTTGTATTCGTATGTGTTTTTCTATATTATAAATTGCTTTTTAAGAAAACACACTTAGTGCCTATATGGAAAACCCCCGCTTTTTATTTTACAAATGGTCTTATGATTTATTTTTCTGTAGGTGTATTTGTTTCTCTGTTAATATATGATTTAAGAATAATAACAGGCCTTTTTAAAAAGTACTGGGTAATTTATATAATGGTTAGTTATATAATGCGCATAATGATGGTAATAGGGGTTTGGAAGGGGACCGGAAAAAAATGAATATAAAAGAGATACTTCCTTTAATCGGTACAATTTTGGCTTTTAGTCCATTGACAATAACTTTCTTTAGAAAAACTAATCCTTGTTTTAAGGACGAAATGCTAGCGATAAGGCCTTATTTGTGGTTAATATTTATAGGTGCTTTTTATGAGCTTATTTTTACGAGTTTTTTGAGAATTCCATCTGCATATTGGTTTACAGCATATACTTTCTTGGAGTTTTTAGCCCTCTGGTACTTTTTTAGGGAGTTATTAGGTTTAAGATATATGTACTTTTTTAAAGCAACTATGTTTATTGTAATAGTTGTTTTTTTGATTATACTATACTATTGGGAATATAATATTCATACGACTTTAGAGGCTTATCTTTTAGTGCCTATATTACTCTTTGTTTTTATTTCATCGTTTATTTGGTTTAAAGATTTGTTTAATAATGAGATGACTTCATTATTGATAATTCCGTCTTTTTATTTTATAAGCGGTTTGATAATCTATTTTTCCGGAGGGTTTTTTATCTCATTATTGTTTGATCAGTTAAAAATAATAACAGGTCTTTCTGAAACTAATTGGTTAGTTTTTGTTGGTGGACTTATTGTTATGTATATTATGATAATAATAGGTGTTTGGAAAGGAACTGAGAGAAAGCCGTAATTAAAATTGTGTTAAATACACGATTATTATTGTATTTTTGGGGTACAAAGCAATTATCTGCTTTGTAATGTTAGAATACACACACTATGAAGGGAACGGGGGAAGAAGTAGTATCTTTATTTTATATCGGTACAGCTATAATGCTGTTTTTAGCATTTGGGCTGTTGTTTATTGTTGTGACTTATCAAAGGCATTTCTTTAGGATGAAACGTAAGGAAGCCGAAAACATGCTTAAAGTAAGTCTTGAAAGTGAGAAAAATGAAAGGGCACGTATAGCCGCCGATCTTCATGATGGGGTGTCAGGCGATTTAAGTGCTATTAAAAACTACCTGAGTGTACTGGCAAAAAAAGAATCGGAAAACAAAGAGATTTTTGATGAGATTCGCGAAGGGGTAGATGCTGCCCTGCAGAATACGCGTGCCGTGTCGCATAATCTTATGCCGCCGCTATTAGAAACAGAAGGGCTTGTGCCCGCGCTTAAAGGTTATCTTGAAGGTATAGGGGCAAAAGCCCAAATTTATTTTGAGGTTACATCTAACGGAGCACTAGCATTACCGGCATCGGTAGCGTATCAGCTTTTTAGGGTGTTACAGGAGTTAACCACAAATATGGTTAAGTATGGCAACGTTTCTAAATGTGATATAAATATAGCTTTAAATAAAGAAGTCCTGGCTATTGATATAACAGATGACGGAACTCCGTTTAATTTTAAGGAGAACCTGATGAAGCCAAATGCCAGCGGACTTAAAAATATCAATTCACGCCTGCATGCTGTAGGCGGAATTATAGTTCAGGAAGAAGAAAGGCAAACGGGTAACCGTTTTACCATAACACTAAAAAATGTAAACAATGCTTAAGTTAGCTCTTGTAGACGATCATAAGCTTTTCAGGAAAAGCCTTGCAGCCCTTTTAGGTACTCTTGAGGGGGTTGAGGTGGTTTATGAAAGTGATAGCGGTAAAGACTTCCTTTCTTTCCTTAAAGAGAATAAGGATATTGATATTGCTCTTCTTGATATTCAGATGCCTGAAATGGATGGCTATACGCTTTGTGGAAAAGTACTTAATACTCACGATACCATTAAGATATTAATGATATCGCAACTATCAAGCAAAGAGACCATAAGGCACGTAATGCAAAGTGGTGCACATGGCTTTGTTACTAAAAATTCGGAGCCGGAACAGCTTGAGTTGGCAATCCGTAATTTAAATACTACCGGTTTTTATCTGGGTCCTGAATTAGGGTCGGTACTAAAAGATCTTATGTTGTTTCAGCAGGGAGGAAACGAACTGCAACCCGACAGTGATTTTTTAAGTGACAGGGAAAAGGAGGTTATTCGTCTTATCTGCCGGGGAAAAAGCTCTGCCGAAATAGCCGAAGAACTTTTTATCCATCAGCGCACTGTAGAAACCCATAGGCAGAGGATGATTAATAAAGTGGGAGCCAAGAACTTTATTGGTGTTATAGTGTTTGCCCTAAAGCACAATCTGCTGGATGTGGAAGATTTAAGTTAATTCATTGCTTTTTTATATCTTTAAATAACTAATCTATAGGTCTATGGGGCGTTTTAGGAGTAAAAGGTTTAGTTATTTTACAGGTTTGGGTGCAGTAGTATTACTGCTTCCGGCACTAGCTTATGCCTATATGTATAATGCGGATATGTTTAGTGATGACAGATGTCTAAATTTAGCAATGATAGATCCGAATCGTGAATATTGGCCATACCCTCTTCCTTTTGAGAGGAAGTATGCCACTTATATTATTGATGCTGATAAAGAAAGAAATAAAGATAAGTTTAAAGAAGCCAGAGAGTTAATTCATACATTAGCGAATACCAGTGATACAATTAATGGTGTAAGGTTTGATTTTGCTAAAGGGTCAAAATACAGTAATCTTATTAAAATGATTACTATCTGTCATGAAGAAGATATTGATTTTTTTATGCTTTTAGATAATTCTTTTTATGTGATTTCCGAGCTTTCTTCCTCAGAAATTAAAAAAGAGAAAGATTGGTTCAAAGAACGGTATTCTGGATATACTATGAGTTCGGAATAGGGCATACCTAATTGCTTTTTAGTAATTAAATAACAACTGTTTATAGGGTGTTTTTATAAAGTTGTAACTAACTTTATAAGAACTATTCTTACACCATGAAAATTCTTGTAACAGGCACAACAGGTTATATAGGTAAAAGGCTTATTCCGTTTTTGCTGGAAGCAGGCCATGAACTGGTGTGTTGTGTAAGAGATCTTAACAGAATTCCCGAACAGTTTAAAGATCAGGACTCCATAACATTTGTCGAAGTCGATTTTCTGGTTTATTCCACAGGTGTGAAAATTCCACAGGATATAGAGGTGGCCTATTACCTTATGCACTCTATGTCGGCTTCAGAAGATTTTGAAAAGCAGGAACTTGCCTGTGCCTATAACTTTATCAGTTATGTAAAGGATACTTCATTAAAACAGGTTATATATTTAAGCGGTATTGTAAACGAAGATGTGCTATCCAAACACCTGCGATCCAGAAAACAGGTAGAACAGGCGCTGGGCGGGGGTAAATATGCCTTAACCGCTTTCAGGGCAGGAATTATTGTAGGAAGTGGCAGCGCATCGTTCGAGATTATAAGGGATTTGGTTGAAAAACTTCCTGTCATGGTCACTCCTAAGTGGCTTAATACAAAAACACAGCCCATAGCCATAAGGGATGTGTTAAGTTACCTTTCTAAAGCTGCAGGAGATGAAAGGCTTTACAATAACAATTATGATATATATGGTCCCGAAATACTGACCTATAAAAAAATGCTTCTCATTTTTGCTGAAGTACGCCAACTTAAGCGCTATATCATCACCCTTCCGGTAATGACGCCTAAATTGTCATCCTATTGGTTGTACTTTGTTACCTCCACAACTTTTAAGCTGGCAGCATCTCTTGTGGATAGTATGAAAATAACCATTGTGGGCCGTTCTAATAATCTTGGTGAGATGTTGAATGTCCATCCCATAACATATAGGGAAGCAGTGGAGAAAGCTTTTCAGAAAATAGAGGAAGACGCTATACTTTCAAGTTGGAAAGACTCTATTGTAAGCGGGCGTTTTAGTGAAAAGATCTCTAAATACATTACCATTCCCAAATATGGTTGTTTTAAGGATATAAAATCACGCAAAGTTGATAATGAAGAAGAGGTGCTAAACAGGATATGGGCTTTAGGAGGTTATACGGGATGGTATTACGGAGACTTTTTATGGAAGGCCAGAGGGTTTCTTGATAAGATGTTTGGTGGTGTGGGACTGCGAAGGGGAAGGACCCATCCTTCTAAAATACAACCGGGCGATGCGCTCGATTTTTGGCGCGTACTTTTTGCCAACAGAGAAGAGAAACGTCTTTTACTCTATGCGGAGATGAAATTACCGGGTGAAGCCTGGCTGGAATTCAGGATAGAAAAGGGTAAGCTTTGGCAACGCGCTGTTTTTAGGCCTAAAGGTTTGTGGGGCAGGTTGTACTGGTATTCTGTGCTGCCTTTTCACTATTTCATTTTTAACGGAATGATAGACAGCTTGGTGGCGAAGGAATAATAAAGATATTTTATATCTTTAAGTTTGGTTACAATTCTTTGTAACTTTACACCCCTTTAATATTTGACCAAACCTTGATTTCACAAAGTACCATAGATACTGTATTTGAGACTGCTCGCCTTGAGGAGGTTATAGGTGATTTTATAAACCTAAAGCGTGCCGGTAGTAACTTTAAGGGACTTAGTCCTTTCAGTAATGAGAAGTCGCCTTCGTTTATGGTATCTCCGGTGAAGCAGATATGGAAGGATTTCAGCTCCGGTAAAGGAGGTAACGTAGTTGCTTTTTTAATGGAACACGAACACTTTTCGTATCCGGAAGCAATCCGTTATCTGGCAAAAAAATACAACATAGAAATCGAGGAAACTGAGCAGTCTCAGGAACAGAAGCAGGAAGCTAATGAAAGGGAGAGTATGTACCTGGTTTCTGAATTTGCGCAGAAATATTTTCAAAGTACACTATTAAATACAGATGAGGGGCAGGCTATAGGCTATTCTTACTTTAAGGAAAGAGGGTTTACATCTGAAACAATTAAAAAATTCGGATTGGGTTATTCCCCTGAAGAATGGGATGCATTTAGCAAAGAAGCCCTGGGTAAAGGGTATAAGCTGGAATATCTTGATAAAACCGGACTAACTATAGTTAGGGAAGACGGTAGGAATGTAGACAGATTCCGTGGACGCGTTATGTTTCCTATACAAAGTATGTCGGGCCGTGTTTTAGGTTTTGGTGGTCGTATTTTGACTAACGATAAAAAAGTAGCCAAATACCTTAACTCTCCGGAAAGTGATATTTACCATAAAAGCAAAGTGCTGTACGGTATTTATCATGCCAAACAATCTATAGCAAAACTGGATAACTGTTACCTTGTAGAAGGCTATACCGATGTTATACAGCTAAATCAGGCGGGTATAGAAAACGTTGTGGCTTCATCGGGAACTGCCTTAACGCCCGATCAGATACGCCTTATAAACAGGCTTACCAAAAACATTACCGTACTTTTTGACGGCGATGCTGCCGGTCTTAGGGCTTCGATAAGAGGTATAGATCTTATCCTTGAAGAAGGCATGAACGTTAAGGTGTGTACTTTTCCTGATGGGGAAGACCCTGATAGTTTTGCTAAGAAATCATCTTATGAGGAACTGACCGAATACCTAAGCAGTAACGCTAAAGACTTTATACAGTTCAAGGCTTCATTACTTATGGATGAAGCGCAAAACGATCCGGTAAAAAAAGCAGGCCTTATAAGGGATATAGTAACCAGTATTTCTAAAATACCAGATAGGATTCAGCGTGAGGTATACATACAGGAATGTTCCCGTATTATGGATATATCAGAGCAGGTGCTGGTAAGTACACTGGCTCAGTTAGTGCAAAAGGATATTACTGATGCCGGTAAAAAGCAAAAAGAAGAGCAAAAGGCAAAAGCAATGCAGCCTGTGGTTGAGGAAATGCCGGAAGTAAAACAAAGTGCAGACGATCTTTCGGGTATTGAATATGAAATTGTAAAAGCACTTCAGCTTTATGGCGATATGGAGTGTGAATTTAAGAACATATACACGAAGTTCGACGAGTACGGTGAAGAGGTCACTTTTACTGAAGTACAAGCCTGTAAAGTATATGAATGGATTTACTTGAACCTGCAGGAAGATGAAATTGAATTTACTCAACCTACCTTTAGTGCGCTTTTAAAGCAGATGATTGAGATATATCTTAATAAGGAAATCAAACAGGAAAACTTCATTAATAATTTCTCAGTTGATCTGCAGGGGCTGGTGTCAGATATTTATATGGAAGATGATAAATATCTCCTTAGCGGATGGGAAGATAAGCAGCAAATACCTGTTAAGATGAAGGATATGACTGTAGAGGAACACGTGACACAGATTATTTTTGATTTAAGGTCCCGACTTATCAAAAAACTGATTCATGAGCTTATGACGCAGGTAAGACCGGAACCTGAGGCAGACAACAGAGATGTTATGCAGGATATAATGGATTACACCGAACTTAACAGAAACGTACTTAAACGTATTGAACGAATACGTACCACATAGGTAATACAATATCAGGGCAGCTTTTAAGGTTGCCTTTTTTATTTCGGTATGTTATAAGGTGGTTTGTGGGTGGGTGTAGTGTTGTGGGTTCCTTTGTAAATATGTTTTAGTGGGGGTTAAACTATTTCCAGGGTTTTAGCTTTGTTTACTAAGTCTACTAAGTTAGTAACGTGCAGTTTTGTAAGCAGTCTTAGTTTGTAAGTGCTTATTGTTTTTTCGTTCAGGTCAAGCAGCTTTGCAATCTCTTTGTTCTTTTTTCCTTCGCTAAGATAACGCAGTACTTCAATTTCACGGGAAGATAGTTTTCTGTAGAGCCTTTCCGATTTTTTTCCTTTGTTGAGAAGCGCAAGATTTTTCTTTACCAGTTCGCTGAAAACAACTTCTCCCTTAACAACTCTTTTAATGGCATTTTCAAGGTCTTCCATCTTGGCATTTTTATGCACGTAGGCAGAAACACCGGCTTTTAGGGCATTAGGGGCATATATTTGCTCAGCAAGATTAGTAAAAATTATAATCTTGGTTTCGGGATAATCTTTTACGAGAGATTTTACCGAGCTTATACTCGTTAGTCCGTCTAACTCCAGGTCAATAATGGCGGCGTCAACAGTCTTCTTTTTTAATACATCCATGAGGCCGTCAAGATTGTTTACCACCCCTGCAAAGCTGATTTCCGGATTTTCGCTAAAGTACGCTTTCATTCCATAGTGTACTACAGGATGATTATCCGCTAAGCATAGTTTAATCATAATTGCTATTTTTTGAGTTAAAACCTACAGTAAAGTTAGCAATTAAAATCTTATTAAAATCTTAAAGTATTGTGAATGAAAGAATTTTATTTCAAATTTGGCGGAATTTCACAAACCGGTATTGGGTTCATTTTATGCTGGTTTATGGAATTGAGTCTTAAATAAATGTTAAAAACTTCTTTTTCCCTTCCTTCAAACTCGTCGTGCTTTCTTCCTTTTTCGGCCTCACGCATTGCCCATTCCAGTTCATCATAACTGGCTCCTAATTGGTCCTCGTCACTTCGGTCATCACCAAAGAGGCCATCGGTAGGTTTTGCAGTAATAATGCTTTGTGGAACCTGAAGGTATTTAGCAAGTTCACGTACTTCCGATTTCATTAAGTCAGCAATAGGGCTAAGGTCTACACCGCCATCACCATATTTGGTAAAAAAGCCTACGCCAAAGTCCTCAACCTTATTTCCTGTTCCTGCAATCAGCGCACTGTTTATACCTGCAAAGTAATAAAGGGTAGTCATCCTTAGTCGTGCCCTTGTGTTGGCAAGGGTTAAGTCCTGCAGGTACTGATTGTCGGTCTCAGGCACTTCCTTTCTAAAAGTTTCAAAAACCGGTGTGAGGTCGGCCTCTGCCGAAGATACATTATCAAAACGCTCCTTTAACTGCTGTATATGCTCCCTGCCACGGCTTACCTGGCTTTTTGCCTGATGTATGGGCATTTCTACGCATAGTGTAGGCAGGCCGGTTTGTGCACACAGTGTTGAGGTGACGGCTGAGTCTATACCACCGGATATTCCCACAACAAAACCCTTAACTTTTGCGTTAGCTGCATAGTCGCGCAGCCATTTTACAATATATTCGTTAACGGTTTCGGTTTTAAATTTATGGGTTGCCATGATTACTCAGTATTTGGTTTAGTAATGTATATTTGCACAAAAATAATTTATAAAAGTAAATAATCCCAAGCCGGGACTTTAATACAAAGACAAATTATGAAGAAATATTTCCTGTTTTTACTTTTTCCGTTGCTTTTTATTTCATGTAATGATAAAAATGAGGCCGAGGCTGCTATTGCCGGTATTGATGTGGGAGAGGTTAAGATAGTGCGATTTGACGATGTGTTTTACAACAGTAAGCCTGAAGATTTGCCAAAGCTGAAACAGGCTTATCCGTTCTTTTTTCCTCAAAATTACCCCGATTCTGTTTGGGTTAGTAATATGAACGATCCTTTTATGCGTCAGCTAAAAGAAGAAACCGATAAAGTTTATCCTAATATGGATGCTTTACAGGATGAAATGCATTCACTTTTTCAACACATGAAATATTATTTTCCTGAGGTAAATGTGCCGGAAGTATTTACCATAATATCTGACGATGAAAACCAAAGGGCTGTTTACTCGCCGGAAGTAGTGGCAATACCGATTAATCTTTATTTAGGCAAGGATAATAAATTATACGACGGCTTGCCAAGTTATCAGGTACAGACTTTTGAGCCTAACCAAATAGTACCGGATGTTGTGTCGTCTTTTGCTCCCGGATATATTGCAGCTCCAAAGGACAGGACATTCCTTTCTATTATTACATATTTCGGTAAGGAGCTTTACTTAAAGGATTTGTTGATTCCAAATGCTACAGATGCTGCAAAGATGGGATATACCGAAGAGCAGGAAGCATGGGCTGAAGAAAACGAGTCGGAGATATGGCGTTATTTTGTAGAGAACAAAGTTTTGTTTGATACTAATGCTAAACTTGCAGACCGTTTTGTGAATCCGGCTCCTTTTTCTAAGTTTTATCTGGAACTTGATAACGAATCGCCCGGCAGGCTTGGTGTGTGGATAGGCTGGCAGATTGTAAGGGCGTACATGGAAAATAATAAAGATGTAACTTTGCAGCAACTTTTGGAAACAGACGCCAAAACAATATTTGATAATTCTAAATACAAACCCAAAAAATAATGTCTAAGAATACACTTAAATCTGAAATAAAAATAAACGTAGAGCTTGATGAAAACAGGGTGCCAGAAACGCTGCACTGGACTGCACGTGACGGGGGTGTTGCTAATCAGGAGTCTAAAGCGATGATGCTTTCTGTATGGGACAGCAATAACCAGGAGAGCATGCGTATTGACCTTTGGACTAAAGATATGCCTGTTGATGAAATGAAGGTTTTCTTTCACCAGACTCTGGTATCTATGTCGCATACTTTTGAGCGCGCAACAGGAGATAAGAAAATGAGTGAAACCATGAGGGATTTCTGCGATTATTTTGCCGAAAAGCTGGAACTTAAAAAAGACTAATTATAGAGCGGCTTAGGCCGCTTTTTTTATTTATGTATACAATACGTTTATATAAGCAGGAAGATTGTAACGAGGTAGTTAGCCTTTTTTATAATACTGTACACTCGGTAAATAAAAAAGATTATACTCCGCAACAGCTCAAGGCATGGGCACCTGCCGTTTTAGATTTTGAGCGATGGAACAGGGTTCTTTCTCAAAACTATACCATTATCGTAGAAAAGGAAGGTGTTATTATGGGTTTTGGTGATATAGATGCCGCGGGGTACTTTGATCATCTTTTTGTGCATAAAGATTATCAGGGACAGGGTATTGCAACTTTTATCAAAGAGGAAATAGAAAAGTATGCCCTGGATGCCAAAATGCAAAGGATAACCGTAGCTGCATCAATAACAGCAAAACCTTTTTTTGAAAAGCATGGTTATGCCGTTATGAAAGAACAAAGGGTAGAGCGTGACGGACAGTTGCTAACCAATTATTTTATGGAAAAGCTACTGTAGTTATACAAAGTCACTGTTGTTGAAAATAGACTGGTTTACATCGTCTATATATTGTAATAATGTATCACGGCCTGTACCTTCGGTAGATGAGGTTACAAAATAATCAGGCATTTCTTCCCAGTTGTTTGCCAGTAGCTGTTTTCTGTATGCTGCTACATGCTGGTCTATTTTTACACGGCTTATCTTGTCGGCCTTGGTGAAAATAATACAGAAAGGTACTTGTGTTTCTCCCAGGTAATTGATGAATTCAAGATCTATCTTTTGTGCTTCAAGCCGTATGTCTACAAGTACAAACGCACAAACCAGCTGTTCGCGCTGTTCAAAATATTCGGTAATGAATTTCTGAAAAATCTGTTTTGTTTTCTTGGATACTTTAGCGTAACCATATCCGGGTAAATCCACTAAAAACCAGTTGCTGTTTATTTTAAAATGGTTTATTAGCTGTGTTTTTCCGGGCTTACCTGAAGTCTTTGCCAAATTCTTGTTGTTGGTAAGCATGTTTATCAGTGATGATTTCCCAACATTAGACCTTCCTATAAAAGCATATTCAGGAAGGGGTTCTTTAGGGCATTTGCTTACATCGGAGTTACTGATAACAAATTCGGCAGTATCTATCTTCATCTTTAAAATTTTTTAGCCACGAATTACACAAAACTTCACAAATTTAAATATAAATAAGTGAACGGGTGTAATTCGTGGCTTATATTAAGTCCGGACTGGCCGGTCATTATCTTGTTTACTTAAATAGAGGCTTTTTTAAGCCATTCGTGCATTAGCCTGTTAAACTCATCCGGGTGCTCCATCATAGCAGCGTGTCCGCATTTGTCTATCCAGTATAGCTCAGAGTTTGGTAATAATGAATGGAACTCTTCTGCAACCTCCGGAGGTGTAACCTTGTCATTCTTTCCCCAGATAATGCAGGTAGGTACGTGCATCTTAGGTAAGTCGGCAGCCATATTGTGCCTAATGGCGCTTTTGGCAATGGTTAATGTCTTTATCAGCTTAAGCCTGTCGTTTGCCGTTTGGAAAACCTCATCTACAATTTCTTTAGTGGCAACCGCAGGGTCGTAAAATACATCTTCGGCTTTCTTCTTAATATAATCGTAGTCGCCTCTTCTTGGGTAACTGTCGCCCATAGCACTTTCATAAAGGCCTGAGCTTCCTGTTATAATAAGGCCAAGCATTTTTTCAGGATACATTTTGGTATGGTAAAGTGCAATGTGGCCTCCTAAAGAGTTGCCCAGCAATATTACCCTTTCAAATCCCATAAATGTAATAAAGTCCTTTACCCATTTTGCAAAGGCTTTTACATTGGTCTTTAAAATGCTTTGTGTGTATATGGGTAATTCAGGAATAACAACTTTGTAGCCTTCTTTAGGGAAGTATTTTGCAACACCGTCAAAATTACTAAGGCCTCCCATAAGTCCGTGTAGTATAATGATAGGGGTGCCTTCACCGGCTTCAAAATAACTGTATTTACCTTCTTTCTTGGTGGTATGCATGTTAGATTTGTAACAATTTCAAATATGCACAAATATATAATATTATAGGTAATATATGCGACTAATTTTTTGCTATGCGGGCATATTTTATATGCAGGCTTTTGTTTGTGCTATTTTTACTACATAACCACTTGATTTTGAATTGAAAATGTTAAAAACTTATTCTTTTTTCAGGTTTTTAAATTTTTTCATTCTGAATGTTAAGTTATCTTAAAAAATTAAAATATTCTCATCATATTTTTCTAAAATCTAAAATTTATTTAAACATTAGAAATCAGCTTACTGACTTAATTCTCCCGTGGTGGTGGTAAAGTGGGTAAAACTTATTAACAAAGTGGTAGAAAGTGGTAATAAGTGGTAAATATTTCCATATATTTGCTATAAAACAATCCAAAACGTAACTGCTTGAATACCATTGTAGGGACATATGAATGTAAGGTAGATTCGAAGGGGAGGCTGATGATTCCTGCTCCTTTGAAGAAGCAACTGCATGCCGGTCTTGAAGATGGTTTTGTTTTAAAACGTTCGGTTTTTCAGCCATGTCTTGAATTGTACCCGATGGAAGAGTGGAATAAAATGATGCAGAAAATAAATAAGCTGAATCGTTTTGTGAAGAAGAATAACGATTTTATCAGAAGGTTTACTGCCGGAGTTAAGGTTGTGGAGATAGATGCTGCCGGAAGGCTATTGATATCAAAAGACCTTGTTGCTTTTGCGGGTATCGATAAGGAGATTGTTCTTTCTTCGGCGGTTAACATTGTGGAGATTTGGGACAAAGATAAGTATGAAAAATCAATAGACGATACGGCTCTTGATTTTGCTGATCTTGCAGAAGAAGTAATGGGGAATTTAAATGATGATGACGATGGAATATCATAATCCGGTTTTGCTTAAAGAAACTGTGGACGGACTCGACATAAAACCGGACGGAGTGTATGTGGATGTCACCTTTGGTGGCGGCGGGCACTCCAGGGAAATAATGAGGAGGCTTGGCCCGAACGGAAAGCTGTTTGCTTTTGATCAGGACGAGGATGCTCAGGCTAATATAATAAAGGATGACAGGTTTACGCTGATTCCCGAAAACTTCAGATTCTTAAAAAGATACCTGAGGTTTTATGGTATTAAGGAGGTAGATGGTGTTCTTGGCGATTTTGGGGTTTCTTCTCATCAGTTTGATGTGGCAGAGCGTGGATTTTCTACCCGCTTTGATGCCGGACTGGATATGAGGATGAATCAGAAAGGAGCGGTAAGTGCCTATAATGTGGTGAATGAATATGATGCAGCAGCTGAGAAAAATGTTCTTTGAGTATGGTGAGCTTAAAAACGGAGGTGCTTTGGCAAGTACTATAGTGAATGCCAGAAAGGAAAATCCGATAAAAAGTACCGATGAACTTAAAAAAGGTATTAGGTCGATTTTTGCCGGCTCATAAAAGTAATAAGATACTTGCGCAAATCTATCAGGCTATACGTATTGAGGTGAACGAGGAGATAGATGTGTTAAAGGAATTTTTAGAGCAAACCTTAGAGGTGCTTAAGCCGGGTGGGAGACTGAGTGTGATTTCATACCACTCGCTGGAAGACAGGTTGGTTAAGCGCTTTATAAGAAACGGAATGTTTGAGGGAGAGCCTGAGCGCGATATGTTCGGGAACTTTGAAGTTCCTTTTAAGGCAATAGGGAAGCTTATAGTGCCTACGGAGGAAGAAATTGAAGTAAATAACAGAGCAAGAAGTGCAAAGCTGAGGATAGCAGAAAAAGTATAAGGTATGAAAGGCGGGGTATATAGTTTATTAAAAGCGAAATATCTGGTAGATGAAGGGTCTATGAAAAACTGGCTCTTTATAGTGTACCTCATTTTGGTGGCTATGCTTATGATTGCAAACGGACACAGTTATATACAAAAACTGTACAGGATTGCTGATCTGAAAGATGAGGTTAAAGAGCTGCGTTCGGAATTTGTAGATATGCGCTCGGAGCTGATGGAATTGAAAATGGAATCCACAGTTTCTAAAAAAATGGAATTGAGAGGGATTTACCCGTCATCGGTTCCGCCAAAGAAAATAAAGGTTTATAAAACGGAAGAGTAATACAACAACAAAGGAGATGGGTAATAAAGACAAACATATCTCTTACAGAATATACCTGGTAGCCTTCGCAATTTTTGTGATGGCTATTCTTGTAGTTGTAAAGCTTACCAATATACAGTGGGTAGAAGGGGAATATTACCGTGAACTGGCTAAAGAGCGTACAGTTAGGGAAATTACCATACCGGCAAACAGGGGTAATGTATATTCGTCTGACGGAAGTCTTTTGGCGACATCCATACCTAATTATGATATAAGGTTTGATGCGTTGGCGCCTAAGCTTACTGATTTTAATGAAAATATTCGTCCGTTGGCAGATTCCCTTTCGGTAATGTTCGGGAACTCGTCTTCTTTCTATTATGAGAAGCTAAAAAGGGCGCGTAATAATAAAAACAGGTATCTGTTTATTGCAAAAGGTCTTAGCTATACAGAGTATATGCGCCTTAAAAGCTTTCCACTTTTTAATAAGGGGGCTTATAAGGGAGGTATTATTACCGAGCAACGTACTATTAGGGAGCATCCTATAGGAAAGATTGCAAAAAGGACTATTGGATATGACAGGCTGGATCATCATGGTAATGAACGTGAAGTAGGTATAGAAGGTGCTTTTGCAGAATATCTTGATGGTAAGGATGGGAGGCAGATGATGCAGAAGATTGCAAAAAGCCAGTGGAAGCCAATAAGTGATGAGAATGAGATAGAGCCCATAGACGGTTGTGATATTGTATCTACAATAGATGTGTATATACAGGATATAGCACACCACGCACTGCTTAAGCAGTTAGAGTACTATGAGGCAGATCACGGTTGTGTGGTGGTAATGGAAACAAAAACCGGTTATGTTAGGGCGATTTCTAACTTAGGTAGGGCTAATGATGGTTCTTACTACGAAACAGTTAACTATGCAGTGGGCGAATCGCAAGAGCCGGGCTCTACATTTAAGCTTGCAGGTTTGATTTCGCTTCTTGAAGATAAAAAAGTAGATACCAGCCAGGTGTATGATACCCACGACGGTGTAGTAACCTATTATAAAAGAAAAGTACGTGACTCCCATAAAGGTGGTTATGGCAAAATAACGCTGGCTAGAGGATTTGAGTTGTCGTCTAATACAGTAATGGCGCAGGCTATTTATGATAATTATAAAGATAATCCGCAACAGTTTGTAGATCACCTTAACAGCTTTGGGTTAAACAAAAGGCTTGGGGTATGCATTAAGGGTGAGGGCAGGCCAAAAATACCACAACCTGGAGATAAGTCCTGGTCGGGATTATCGCTTCCCTGGATGGCATTTGGTTATGAAGTGTCTATGACGCCATTACAAACACTAGCTCTTTATAATGCAGTAGCTAATGATGGCGAAATGGTAAGGCCACTTTTTGTTCAGGAAATAAAAGAATGGAACAAGACCATTAAAAAGTTTGATAAAGAAGTAATAAATCCTAAGATATGTTCTCAGGAGACAATAGATAAGGTAAAAGCGGTTCTTGAAAATGTGGTAAAAAAGGGTACGGGTTCAAAACTGTATTCAAAAGATTTTTCCATGGCAGGAAAAACAGGTACCGCACAGGTAAACTACGGTAAGGGTAAGGGTAGAGATGACGGAATGTATTATTCATCATCATTTGCAGGTTATTTCCCTGCAGACAACCCTAAATATTCCTGCATAGTGATAATACACAGGCCAAGTATCAATAAAGGGTATTATGGAGCCGACGTATCTGGGCCGGTATTTAAAAGGATAGCACAAAAGATATTTACCGATGTGCCTTCTACAAACCAGATTGATAACCTTGACAGGCAGGTTAAGAAACAGGAAGATTTGTATGCGTCTTATTATACTAAGGCACAAAAAGAATATAAGTCAATACCTAATACACTTGGTATGAGTGGTATGGATGCTGTGGCACTTTTAGGTAATATGGGGCTTAAGGTTCAGGTAATTGGCACAGGAAGAGTAAAAAAACAATCGGTGGCTCCGGGACAGCCTTATGTTAAAGATCAAACCATAATACTGGAATTATCGTCGTGATGGTATTAAAAGACATATTATACAAAACCTCTATTGAAGCCGTAAAGGGTTCTACGGATATTTCTGTAAACAAAATAGAGTTCGACTCCCGCCTGGTAGGCAAGGGAGATGTTTTTGTAGCCATAAAAGGAACAGTTTCAGACGGTCATGAATACATAGACAAGGCAATAAGCCAGGGAGCTGTGGCAATAGTTTGCGAAGAGATTCCTGATGAGCTTATAGGAAATGTTACTTATGTGTTGGTTAAAAAAGCCAACAAGGCACTGGCTTTTATGGCAGCTAATTATTATGGTAATCCGTCGCATAATGTTAAGCTGGTAGGTATTACCGGTACTAATGGTAAAACCACTATTGCAACATTACTGTATCAGCTGTTTAAAAAAGCAGGCTATAAAGCCGGATTGCTTTCTACAGTTAAAATACTGGTTGACGATAAAGAATATAAGGCGACACATACCACTCCTGATTCCCTTACCATAAACAGGTATTTAAAGGAAATGGAGGAAGCGGGTGTTGAGTACTGTTTTATGGAAGTGAGCTCACACGGTATTCATCAAAAGAGAACTGAGGGGCTTGAATTTGTTGGGGGAATTTTTACAAACCTGTCTCACGATCATCTTGACTATCACAGTTCGTTTAGCGAATACAGGGATGTTAAGAAATCCTTTTTTGACAAGCTTCCTAAATCGGCTTTTGCACTTACTAATATAGACGACAAGAACGGCTTAGTAATGCTGCAGAATACGGTAGCCAAAAAGCTTACCTATGCCTTAAAAACCTATGCAGATTACAGGGCACAGATACTGGAAAGCCAGTTTACAGGATTGTTGCTTAAAATAAATGAGCAGGAAGTATGGGTTAAGCTTATTGGGACATTTAATGCTTATAACCTTTTGGCAATTTATGCTGCTGCCATCAACTTAGGGCTTGAGGAAATAGAAGTGCTTCGCCTTATGAGTGAGTTGGAAAGTGTATCGGGTAGATTCCAGTTTGTGGTATCCGATTCTAAAATAACAGCTATTGTAGATTATGCCCATACACCTGATGCGCTTGAAAATGTTCTAAAAACGATTGAAGATATAAGAACCCGTAACGAACAGCTTATAACTGTTGTGGGTTGCGGAGGTGATAGAGATAAAATGAAGCGTCCGGTAATGGCAAATATAGCTTCGGCAATGAGTGACAAAGCCATTTTTACTTCGGACAACCCGAGGAGTGAAGTGCCGGAAGCGATTATCGAGGATATGGAAAAAGGCGTAGAGCCTCATAATTATAAAAAGACCCTGGCGGTTGTAGACAGGAAACAGGCTATAAAAATTGCCTGTCAGCTTGCCAACCCCAACGACATCATTCTTATAGCGGGAAAAGGCCATGAAACCTATCAGGAGATAAATGGCGTTCGTCATGATTTTGATGATATGAAAACAGTAAAGGAAATTTTAAAAGAACTAAACAAATAAGCGATAAGTATGCTATACTATTTATTTGACTATTTAGATAAACATCTTAATGTGCCGGGAGCAGGGGTATTTCAGTATATCACTTTCCGTTCTGGTATGGCAGTTATACTGTCGTTGCTTATCTCTACTGTTTTTGGTAAAAAGATTATCAATTTCCTAAGGAAGCAGCAAATAGGTGAAACTGTTCGCGAGCTTGGCCTTGAGGGGCAGGCACAAAAAGCAGGTACACCAACAATGGGGGGGCTTATCATTATCATGGCTACTCTTATTCCTGTAATCCTTTTGGCAAAGCTTGACAATATTTATGTAATGCTGCTTATAGTTACCACGCTTTGGATGGGAACTATCGGTTTTATTGACGATTATATTAAAATATTTAAGAAAGATAAGGAAGGTCTTAAAGGAAGGTTTAAAGTTGTTGGTCAGGTAGGTCTTGGTCTTATCGTGGGTTATATACTTTATTTCCACCCGGCAGTAACTGTAAGGACAGATACTTCTAAAGTAAATATTTACAGTACAGAACAAATGGCTTCTAATGCAGGGCCTCATGAAGAGAAATCTACAGCGACTACCATTCCGTTCTTTAAAAATAATGAGTTTGATTACGCCGAGATCCTTGCATGGACAGGCGATAACTATAGAAACTATGCATGGCTGATTTTTATTCCTGTAGTGATATTCATCATTACGGCAGTATCTAACGGAGCTAATCTTACCGATGGAATAGACGGGCTCGCGGCAGGTACATCGGCTATTGCGGTACTCACCCTCGGGATATTTGCATTCGTTTCGGGTAATATCATTTTTTCCAACTACCTCAATATAATGTACATCCCCAACTCGGGAGAGATGACGGTGTTTATCTCGGCCTTTGTGGGGGCGCTTATCGGTTTTCTTTGGTACAATACCTATCCGGCATCGGTATTTATGGGAGATACGGGAAGCCTTACCATAGGCGGTATAATAGCAGTTTTGGCTATTGCAGTTAGAAAAGAGCTGCTTATACCGGTTTTATGCGGAATATTTTTAGCGGAAAACCTGTCGGTAGTACTGCAGGTGGGCTACTTTAAATACACGAAGAAAAAATATGGGGAGGGCAGGCGTATATTCCTGATGTCGCCACTTCACCATCATTACCAGAAGAAGGGATATCATGAAAGCAAGATTGTAGCGCGCTTCTGGATTGTAGGGATACTATTGGCAATATTCTCACTGGTTTCACTAAAACTTAGGTAAGTATGAGGTTAGTAGTATTAGGAGGCGGAGAAAGCGGTGTAGGTACCGCAATCTTAGGAAAGAAAAAAGGATATGATGTATTTGTGTCTGATTTCGGAAAGATTAAAAACAACTATAAAGAAGTTCTTGCACTTAATAAACTGGAATGGGAAGAGGAAAAGCATACTGAGGAGCTTATCCTTAATGCCGATGTAGTAATGAAAAGCCCCGGTATACCGGATAAGTCGCCAATAGTAAAGCTGCTTAAAAAGAAAGGTATTCCTGTAATATCAGAAATTGAGTTTGCTGCGAAATATATCGATTTGCAAACTGTAGGTATAACAGGAAGTAACGGGAAGACCACTACAACAATGCTAACCCATTACCTGCTTAAACAAGGAGGATTAAATATGGGGCTTGCCGGAAATGTAGGTAAAAGTTTTGCCTGGCAGGTTGCAGAGAACAAACATGAAGGCTATGTGCTTGAACTAAGCAGTTTCCAGCTGGACGGGATAGAAACATACAGTCCCAATATAGCGGTAATAACAAACATAAGCCCGGATCATTTAGACAGGTACGATTATAATTTTGACCTGTATATAGAGGCAAAGTTCAGGATTACCATGAACCAGACTAAGGATGACTTCCTTATTTATGACGCCGATGACGAGGAGATTAAAAAGTGGCTTGATAAGAATAAGATAAAAGCCAAAAAAATACCTTTTTCACTTACAAAAGAAGTTAAAGGGGGAGTATATGTAAAAGAGAATAAGATTATTTCAACCATCAATAAAGAAGAATTTACCATGCCGATAAACGAATTATCATTAGAAGGAAAGCACAATGTAAAAAATGCTATGGCAGCAACTGCAGTAGCACAGCTGATGCGTATCAGGAAAGATACGATTAGGGAGAGCCTTTCCAACTTTCAGGGTGTTGAGCACCGTTTGGAGAAAGTACTTAAAATACAAAACGTACAGTATATAAACGACTCCAAAGCGACCAATACCAATGCAACGTTTTTTGCGCTGGACAGTATGACCACACCAACAGTTTGGATTGTGGGTGGTGTTGATAAAGGTAACGATTATGATGAGCTTATGCAGTTAGTAAGAGAAAAGGTAAAAGCTATTGTATGTCTTGGTGTGGATAATCAGAAAATAATGAACGCCTTCAGTAATGTGGTAGACGTGATGGTTGAGACCACAAGTATGACAGAGGCGGTAAAGATTGCGCAAAGCCTGGCAGAAAAAGGAGATACAGTATTGCTTTCTCCGGCATGTGCAAGTTTTGATCTTTTTGAGAATTATGAAGAGCGCGGAAAACTGTTTAAGGCGGCCGTGCAGAATTTATAAAACCTGCCTTTTGTAAAGGCAAAAACAAAGAGTAATGAGAGATTTAATCAATAGCCTTAAAGGAGATAAAGGAATCTGGTCGTTTGTAGTACTACTGGCCCTTATATCGTTCATGCCGGTTTTCAGCGCAAGTGCAAACCTTGTGTATGTAATCGGTAAGGGATCTACCATAGGTTATCTGGTTAAGCATTTGGTGCACATCTTTATAGGCTTTGCGCTTATTTATTTTGTTCACAAAGTGCCTTATCATTACTACAGGGGGTTATCCCAGATAGGATTGCCTATAGTAGGCCTCCTGCTGGTGTATACCTTTTTTCAGGGTACGGTTATAGACGGTGCTAATGCAAGCCGCTGGATAAAAGTACCTTTTATTGGGGTTACCTTTCAAACATCAGCACTGGCATTTATAGTGCTAATGGTGTATGTGGCGAGGTACCTGGCTAAGATTGAGGATAAGGAAATAACCTTTAAATCATCGTTCATTGAATTGTGGATTCCGGTATTTATAGTGCTTGCGTTAATACTTCCGGCTAACTTCTCTACCACGGCTCTTATATTCAGCATGGTTTGTATGCTGGTATTTGTGGGGAGGTATCCGTTAAGGTATCTGGGCACTATAATCGGTATGGGTGTAGCTATGCTGGTATTCTTTGTTGTTTTTGCAAAGGCTTTTCCTAACGCAATGCCTAACAGGGTTGATACCTGGATTTCGAGGGTTGACAGCTTCTTTTCAGATAAACCTAATGAAGACGATTACCAGATAGAGAAAGCAAAAATTGCAATCGCTACAGGAAAGATTAACGGATTAGGTCCCGGTAAGAGTGTACAGAAAAACTTCCTGCCGCAGTCATCTTCCGATTTTATCTTCGCGATTATCGTTGAAGAGTACGGATTGATAGGGGGGATAGGAGTATTGTTTCTGTATTTAATGCTGTTTTTTAGGTTTCTGGTGTCGGCACATAAAGCCAAGACACTTTTTGGTAAGCTGCTCATTGTGGGGTTAGGTTTTCCTATCATATTTCAGGCACTTATCAATATGGGAGTCGCTGTTGAGCTGCTTCCGGTAACAGGGCAAACCTTACCGCTTATCAGTAGCGGTGGTAGTTCCATCTGGATGACATGTATTGCTGTGGGCATTATTTTGAGCGTAACCAAGAAAGATGAAGAAATAGAGCAGGAGAGGCTGGAGAAAGAAGAACGTGAAGAAGCCCTGCAACGAATGATAGACAAGCATCTGGAAGAAGAAGGCAGGGAGAGAGAAGAAGAGGAAGGACAAACATCGGCCGCTTTTTCTATAGAGGATGAAACGAAAAACCCAATGCATGCAGTAATGGGTAAACCATAAATAAGATATCAAAGATTAAAAATAATAAATAGCAATGGCAGTAAAGAGATTCATATTGAGTGGAGGTGGCACAGGAGGGCATATCTATCCTGCCATTGCTATTGCCAATGAGCTTAAATTCCGTTTTCCTGATTGTGAGATACTTTTTGTAGGAGCAAAGGATAAGATGGAAATGCAAAAGGTGCCACAGGCGGGCTACAAAATAAAAGGATTATGGATAGCAGGTATACAGAGAAAGTTAACGCTGGATAATGCACTGTTGCCTGTAAAAATGATTAACAGCCTGTTTAAGGCAAGAAAGATAGTAAGGCAGTTTAAGCCTGATGTGGTAATAGGGACAGGTGGTTTTGCCAGCGGACCTTTACTAAAGGCAGCGTCGTTTTTAGGAGTGCCAACGGTAATACAGGAGCAAAACTCCTTTCCGGGTATAACGAACAAGTGGCTGTCTAAAAAAGCAGATGCTATTTGTGTGGCTTACGATAATCTGGATAGGTTTTTTCCTGCTTCAAAAATTGTGTTTACAGGAAATCCTGTAAGACAGGATTTGATAAACGTAAGCGGGAAGCGAGATGAAGCTGTGGCTCATTTTGGTTTGAATCCTAACAAAAAAACATTGCTTGTTTTGGGAGGAAGCCTTGGGTCAAGGAGAATTAACCAGCTTATTGCAAAAGAGCTGGCATGGCTTTTAGCTCAGGATGTACAGATAATATGGCAGTGTGGTAAACTGTATTATGAAGAATACAGGCATTATGGAGATGATAAGCAGGTTCAGGTACTGTCATTTATAGACAGGATGGATCTTGTATATGCAGCAGCCGATGTGGTTATATCACGTTCAGGGGCATCGTCGGTTTCAGAGCTTTGTATAGTAGGTAAACCAGTGTTGTTTATACCATCGCCTAATGTGGCAGAAGACCATCAGACGAAAAACGCACAGGCAATTGTGGATAAGGATGGTGCGCTGCTCTTAAAAGAAGTACAATTGGATACACAGTTCCAAAATGTGTTCGCTGATTTGATAACCAATGAAGGAAAGCAGCAAAAACTGAGTGAGAATATTAAAAAGCTGGCAAAGGCAAATGCCACAAATGATATAGTAGAAGAAATTATAAAACTGATTAAGTAGGGCTTAAGCATATATGGATTTAAACCAGATACATAACGT
Organism: Flavobacterium alkalisoli; assembly: GCF_008000935.1. Classification (NCBI taxonomy): domain Bacteria; kingdom Pseudomonadati; phylum Bacteroidota; class Flavobacteriia; order Flavobacteriales; family Flavobacteriaceae; genus Flavobacterium; species Flavobacterium alkalisoli. The sequence goes on along the minus strand of NZ_CP042831.1, from coordinate 322,878 downwards.
TTATTTTATAGGCATAGGAGGCATAGGTATGAGTGCTCTGGCCCGCTATTTTAAATCTATAGGTAAAAATGTGGCAGGGTACGACCGTACTTCTACACATCTTACCGATGAGCTTAAGCAAAACGGAATACGTGTTCATTTTGAAGACAGTATTGCGCTTATAGATCTGCCGTTCCTTAATAAAAACAATACGCTTGTAGTGGTAACACCTGCGGTGCCTAAGGAGCATTTTCAGTGGAATTACTTCCTTAAAAACGGATTTGTAGTTAAAAAAAGAGCAGAAGTACTGGGTATAATCACTAAAGGTACTTATTGTTTTGCCGTGGCGGGTACGCACGGTAAAACAACTACATCAAGTATACTGGGGCATATACTGTATCAGAGCAAAGTAGATGTAACTGCATTTTTAGGAGGTATTGTTGAGAATTATAATTCTAATATAGTAGGTGAAGGAAAAACCGTAACTGTAGCTGAGGCTGATGAGTTTGACCGTTCGTTTTTACACCTGCATCCTGATGTAGCCTGTGTAACCTCTATGGATGCCGACCATTTGGATATTTATGGAGACAGTTCGGCTATTGAGGCATCGTTTACAGAGTTTGCCGATAAGGTTAAGGATAAAAAGAAACTATTTATAACTAAAGGTCTGCCTCTTGAAGGTGTGACTGTAGGTGCCGAAAACGGTAGTGATTACAATGCGGTAAACATAAGAATTGAAAACGGATGGTATGTTTTTGATGCCGAAACACCGCAGGGTAAAATAGAGGAAATAAAATTTGCGCTTCCGGGCAGGCATAATCTAACCAATGCGCTAATGGCGCTGGCTATGGCTAAAACCTATGGTGTGTCTGACGATAATATCAAGTCGGCATTGGAAACTTTTAAAGGGGTAAAAAGAAGGTTTTCTTACCAGATTAAAAAAGACAACCTGGTTTATATTGATGACTATGCGCATCACCCAACAGAAATTGATGCCGTGCATCAGGCGGTATCAGAACTGTATCCTGATAAGAAAGTGCTGGCTGTGTTTCAACCCCATCTTTTTAGCAGGACGAGGGATTTTATAGACGGATTTGCACGAAGCCTTTCGGCTTTTGATAATATAGTGTTGCTGGATATTTATCCGGCAAGGGAACTGCCTATTGAAGGAGTAACTTCAAAATGGCTTTTGGATAAAATAGATAATCCGAATAAGAAACTGATTTCAAAAAAGGACCTGATTCCGTTTTTGAAAATGACAGATGCTTCTGTAATTGTTACAATAGGAGCAGGAGATATAGGGGAGATGATTCCTGATATAAAAAAGGTACTTGATGAAAAGAATTAACTGGGATAATATAAGGCTTTTTGTAATCGCTGTGGTGGTTATTTTCCTTTATTCCTTTTCTGCAAAAAGGAACGTAAGCAGATATTTTGTGTCTGCCGATGTTGAATTTGCGGATAATGAGGAGTTTATTACCCTTGATAAAGTTAATAAGTTGTTGATACAAAATTTTAACAGTGTAACGAGCATAACGAAAGATAAATTAGATTTGAATAGCGTGGAGAAAAGACTCGAGTCAAATCCTATGATTGATGATGCAGAGGTATTCGCTACGGTAGACGGCAAGCTAAAGGCAATTGTTAAGCAAAGAGTACCGGTTGCAAGAATTTTTGAAGGAGGAGAGTCGTATTACATTGATTACAAAGGAAGTGAAATGCCGCTATCCGAAAATTCAACAGCTAGGGTTTTGTTAGTAAACGGAGCCCTTAACGGCGTTGATAAAACTAAGCTTTACTCGTTAGTAAAATATATTTATGACGACGATTTTTTAAGAAAGAATATCATCGGGATTGAGATTACCCCTACGGGATCGCTAAAAATGATGAGCCGAAATTATAGTTATGTGATACTTTTCGGGAAGATGGTAAATGTAGAGAAGAAGTTTAATAATTATAAGGCATTTTTTCAAAATGCAGTAAGGGATACATTGATAGAGAATTACAAAACGATAAATCTGAAATTTACACAACAGGTTGTGTGCGCCAAAAAATAGGATATGGAAAAAGAAAGCATTGCAGTAGGTTTAGATATCGGGACAACAAAGATTGTTGCCATGATAGGCAAGAAAAATGAGTACGGGAAACTTGAAATTTTAGGTGTTGGTAAATCCAAAAGCCTTGGTGTAGCCAGAGGAGTTGTTAATAATATTACACAAACTATCCAGTCGATACAGCAGGCGGTTCAGGAAGCCGAAGCTGATTCAGGATACAAAATACATGATGTGGTGGTAGGTATTGCCGGCCAGCACATTCGCAGCATCCAGCACAGCGATTACATAAGCAGGAGCAATCCTGAAGAAGTGATTGGGGATGCAGATATTGATCTTTTAATTAATCAGGTGCACAAACTGGCTATGCTGCCGGGTGAAGAAATTATCCACGTATTGCCTCAGGAATTTAAAATTGACGGGCAAACTGAGATAAAAGAGCCTATAGGTATGTATGGCGGCAGGCTTGAGGCCAGCTTCCATGTAGTGGTAGGGCAGGCTTCATCTATCAGGAATGTGGGCCGATGCATTAAGAGCTCAGGACTTGATCTTTCGGGCTTAACGTTAGAGCCGCTTGCTTCGGCAGATGCGGTACTTAGTCAGGAAGAGAAAGAGGCAGGTGTAGCACTTATTGATATAGGAGGTGGTACAACAGACCTTGCCATATTTAAAGACGGTATTATTCGCCATACAGCGGTAGTGCCTTTTGGAGGAAACGTAATAACAGAAGATATAAAAGAAGGCTGCTCTATTATAGAAAAACAGGCAGAGCTGCTTAAGGTGAAATTTGGTTCGGCATGGCCGGGTGAAAACAAGGATAACGAAATTGTTTCCATTCCAGGGTTACGAGGCAGGGAACCTAAAGAGATTTCGCTTAAAAACCTTTCTAAAATTATCCATGCCAGAGTAGTGGAAATTATAGAGCAGGTATTTGCAGAGATTAAAGCTTACGGTCATGAAGATCCGCGCAAAAAACTGATAGCAGGTATAGTGCTAACAGGAGGTGGATCTCAGCTTAAGCATATAAAACAGCTTGTAGAGTACATTACCGGGATGGATACCAGAATAGGTTACCCTAACGAGCACCTTGCCGGAAACTCTGATGAGGAAATATCAAGTCCGCTTTATGCAACAGCAGTAGGTCTTGTTATGAACAGCATCAGGAACAACACAAGGAGTGCAACACCTATAAATGAGGTAAGGCAACCGGAGCCGGTAAGGCATCAGCCAGTTTATACAGAGGTTAGAGCTGCAGAAGCGGTTGAAGAACTTGAAGAAGTAGCTGTAGAAAAAGAAAAGAGTATTGATGACTCTACCGAGAAAAAGGTTAAGAGGTCATTTTTTGATAAATATATAGATAGGATTAAAGAATTTTTAGATAACGCAGAGTAAAACCCGATTGATTATGATGAGCAATGAAGAATTTGGAAGTATTTCGTTTGATTTACCAAAAAACCAATCAAACGTAATCAAGGTAATTGGTGTAGGCGGTGGCGGTAGCAACGCTATTAACCACATGTTTAAGCAGGGAATCAAGGGAGTAGATTTTGTAGTATGTAATACTGACTCACAGGCGCTTCAAAACAGTCCGGTGCCAAACAAGATACAGTTAGGAGTTAGTCTTACCGAAGGTCTTGGGGCGGGAGCAAATCCCGAAGTTGGACAACAGTCTGCTTTAGAGAGCATTGAGGAAATCGAAAAAATGCTGGATACAAATACCAAGATGGTATTTATCACGGCAGGTATGGGCGGTGGTACCGGTACAGGTGCTGCTCCTGTAATTGCTAAACTGGCAAAAGAAAGAGACGTGCTTACTGTGGGTATTGTAACCATACCTTTTCAGTTTGAGGGTAAAGTACGCTCTGAACAGGCCCTTCAGGGTGTGGAAAGGTTAAGAAAGCAGGTTGACTCTTTAATCGTTATCAATAATAATAAATTAAGGGAAGTGTATGGTAACCTTGGCTTTAAAGCCGGTTTCTCTAAAGCTGACGAAGTATTAGCGACAGCTTCAAGAGGTATTGCAGAGGTTATTACACATCACTATACTCAGAATATTGACCTTAAGGATGCTAAAACAGTATTGGCAAACAGTGGTACCGCTATAATGGGGTCGGCAGTGGCAACAGGCGAAAGCCGTGCTAAAGATGCTATTGTTGATGCATTGGATTCACCACTTCTTAATGATAATAAGATTACAGGTGCTAAAAACGTATTATTACTAATCGTTTCGGGTACTAACGAAATTACTATTGATGAGATAGGTGAAATTAACGACCATATCCAGTCGGAAGCAGGATTTAATGCTAATATCATTATGGGTGTTGGTGAAGATGAAACTTTAGGTGAAGCTATTGCGGTTACAATTATTGCTACGGGCTTTAATGTTGAGCAACAAAACGAGATTGTTAATACTGAGCCTAAAAAGATTATCCATGCACTTGAAGAAGAGCAAAAACTGGTAAGCGACTTAAGTCAGAAATCAGTGATCTCTTCATTTGATTTTGCTTCACCAGCTAAAGAAGAGCCAAAACCTGAAGTTAAGGCAGATATTCCTGTAGAGGAAGAGAAAGTTGTGTTTACGCTTGAAGAAGAAGTAGAAGAGGAGATACAACAGCCGGTTGCAGAAACAAAGATTGAGGCAGAAGCCGGACTTATCCCTACTACTGATTATATAAACAATCTTGATGTGTTTTTTGAGATAGTTTCTCCGGTTAAGGAAGAGCCTAAAAAGTTTGAACCTGAGATTTTTGAGCCGGTAATTAAAGATGTTAGAGAAATTGAGGTTATAGATCCGGAGTTTGTTATCGCTCCTAAAGAAGAACAGATAAGTTTTTCTTTTGATCTTACAACTGATAATGTAAAAAGAGAAGAAAGAACATTATTTTCTCTTGATGAAGGGGCTAAAGATATAAAGGTTAAGGATGCTGTACAGGTTGTGCCTATGACAGAGCTTAACGAAACTGGTGTTGTAAGATATTCGTTGGAAGAGTATCTTGAAAAAGAAAATGAGCTTTTATCTTCTAAGCCGGTTGCCAAGGTAGAAGAGCCGGTAGATGAAGAGCTAAACATTACGTTTAAGAAATCGGAAGAGCCGGTTAAGGCTGAAACAAATCAGGCTGATATCTCTCCGGTTGAAATGACTATAGATGAGACCTTAAGGTTAAGGGCAGAAGAGCGCAGAAGAAAAATGAAGGAGTTTAACTATAAATTCCACAACAGCTCTTCAAGGATAGATGAAATTGAAAAAGAGCCTGCTTATAAAAGGATGGGAATAGATCTTAATGCATCTAAGCCTGATAACAGCAAATCACGCTTTTCATTAGGAACAGACAGTAACGACGATTTACAGTTACGATCTAACAATTCTTTCCTGCATGACAATGTAGATTAAACTAACCCAAATGTGATCCTTTAACCCGAAAGCGCTTTATACTTTCGGGTTAATTTTTTTATATTCGCATTCATATTTTAAAAATCTGTACTTATGAGTTTACAAACGCAAATCATGGACGCCATGAAAACAGCCATGAAGGCAAAAGATACAGTAACCCTTGAGGCGCTACGTGCTGTTAAATCGGCATTATTACTGGCTCAGACTGAAAGTGGTGCTAAAGAAGAGTTAGCAGAGGAAGAAGAGATAAAGCTGCTTCAAAAACTTGTTAAGCAAAGAAAAGACAGTGCTGCTATTTATACAGAACAGGGTAGGGAAGACCTTGCTGCTCCAGAAATTGAGCAGGCTGCAGTTATAGAGAAATTCCTTCCTGCTCAGTTAAGCGAAGAAGAGGTGGAAGCTAAAGTTAAGCAGATAATTGAGGCTAACGGTTTCTCCGGTATGGGTGATATGGGTAAAACCATGGGTGTTGCTTCAAAAGAGCTTGCCGGTAGTGCAGATGGTAAAACAATCTCTGCAGTAGTTAAAAGACTTTTAGCATAAAAATAATTAGAGTTTATCAGATTTTAGAAAATCTGATGAACTTTAAGAGGCCGCGTAGTTCAACTGGATAGAATATCAGATTTCGGCTCTGAGGGTTGGGGGTTCGAACCCCTCCGCGGTCACGAAAAAGCGCCATAAGTAAACTTTACTTATAGCGCTTTTTTTATGTTGTCTTGCATTAATAAGCTTTTATTGCAGGATTTTTCTTTCCTTGATTAATTCTTTCTTTAACTATCAAAAATCATGAATAATGTAATTAATTAGGTCTATGTTCATGATATTTTAAATATTATTTAATACTTAAAAAGCCATAATGATAAGTGTGTATTGTTTTATTTTTAGTTAAAGTGTAAAAAAAACCTAGCTTTTAAGAATAATGTATATTGATTGTTTTGAATTTTAAGCTTGTATTAAAAATATAACATACGGATGTAATTTTGTTTTTTTTAACAAAAAAATTAAAATATAAATAACGTTAAGTTTTTCTGATTCATATTTTTAGTATTTTCGAAATGTTAAACAAACTGCTAAAATATTTAATATGAAAAGAATTACCCTATTACTTTTCATGCTCTTTAGTGCATTTTGCGGATATTCGCAGCTTGCACAGGAAGGGTTTGAAGGTACATGGCCCCCTACTGGATGGGCGGTCTACAACAACGGATCAGGTATGCTTAAAACCTGGGTCCAATCGCCAGGTGGGATTGCGCTTCCGTTCCCTGCTTATGATGGAACTTATTCTGCCGTGGTGGATAAAGAAAACGTTCCTGATACAAACCCAGCTCCTCAGGACTGGTTGGTAACTCCGGAATTTACAGTTCCTGCAAATCCTCAGTTACGATTTTTCTCCCGTTTAGGTATACCTGGAGATCAGGGTAGTCTTTACCGTATAATGGTGACGACTGATCCTGATGCTTCTGATTTAGCTGCTTATACTCAGGTAATGGAGTGGGAAGAAGGTGATATTAACCCTACACAAACGGAGTATATGGAGATAATACTTCCTTTAGATGGTTTGACGGCGGGTACAACTGTACGTCTTGCTTTCGTTTTGGTGGGTGACGATGGTGACCGTTGGTTAATTGATAATGTTTCGGTATCAGAGCAGTGTATTGCACCGGAAAACCTTTTAGCTGAGAATGCAACATTAGATACAGCTCATTTAACATGGGATGCAGCTGGTGCTACACAGTGGGAGGTTGAAGTTCTTCCGGTTTCTGAGCCATCTACAGGCTCTGGTGTTACTGTTACAGGTACGGCAGAATATGATCCTGCACTTCTTGAAGATACAGATTACAAATTTTTTGTAAAAGCTGTTTGTGAAGAAGGTGTAAACGAAAGTGAATGGGCTGGTCCTTACTATTTTAGTACGGTAGGCTTAGGAGATACATGTAATGCTCCATTAGAAATTACCGCACTTCCTTTTTCAACCACTGATAATACATCAAACTATGGAGATGATTATAGTGGTACTCCCGGTTTAACCTGTGTAGATTGGGAATGGCAGGAGTATCTTAACGGAGATGACGTTGTTTATTCTTACACGGCAGCTGCTGATGGTACTATTAGTGTAGAATTTTATGATGCAGTATCTGATGCTGCTATATTTATCTATGATTCATGTGATGATATAGGTGTTAACTGTCTTGATGGCGGTATATTCCCTTGGGATGAGACGCCTGTAGAAATTCCTCTTTTCCCTGTTACTGCAGGTACTACTTATTACTTTGTTATTTCAAGTTGGGGTCCATGGCCTCAGGCAACTCCTTATACATTAGTAATTCAGGAAGTTCACTGTGAAAAACCTGTAGGGTTACCAACAACAAGTATTGGTCTTACTACTGCAGATTTATCATGGACAAATCCAAGTGGCGCTACTTCATGGGAGTATGTAGTTCAGGCTCCGGGTTCTGGTGTGCCAACTGGTGCAGGTGAAACCGCAGACAGTAATACAAACTTTACAGTAGATGATTTAACTCAGGCTACTCCTTATGAATATTATGTAAGGGCAGACTGTGGTGATGGTACTTTTAGTGCCTGGGCAGGACCATACTACTTTAATACAATGGTTTGTGAAGTTGCAGATCAGTGTACACTAACATTTACATTAACTTCTCAGTGGGGAGGTTTTGATGATAATACCATGAACGTTTCTCAAAATGGAGTTGTGCTTGCTGTACTTGGACCAGATTTTACTTGGGAAGATGGTACAGGGCCTGTGGAAGTTGAAGTTCAGGTATGTAACGGTATCCCTGTAGATCTATTCTGGAATGCAGGTGGATGGAGTAACCAGGTTGGTGTTTCAATAACAAACTCGTTTAATCAGGTTATGTATGAAAAACCAATAGGTACAGGTTCATCAGGAACACTACTTTATTCTGGTATGGTAGATTGTGATAATCCACTTTGTATACCTCCTACAAGCCTTACTACTTCTAATGAAACTATGACTACGGCTGACCTAAGTTGGTTAGGTACAGATCCAGGTCAGTGGGAATACTATATCGTTGAGGCTGGTGAGCCTGCTCCTACAGATGCTACAGATGGTGAACCTACAGATACTAACCCTGTAACTGCTGATGGTTTAGAGCCGGCAACAAACTATGAGTATTATGTAAGATACGTTTGTTCAGATACTGAAAACAGTGCCTGGGCAGGTCCTTATGCATTTAATACTGAAGTATGTGATGAATCTGAAAAATGTTTATTCACATTTGAAATGACCAGCCAAGGAGGCTGGGGTTGGGAACAAAATACAATGCTAATATCTCAGGGAGGTGTTCCTATAGCTACTCTTGCTCCTGATTTCTGGGGTTTTTCAGATACAGTACAAATACCATTATGTCCGGATGTAGATATTGAGGTATTCTGGAATGAAGGAGGATGGACTCCTGATGATAAAGGTCTTGTAATATATAGTCCTTTTGCAGAGGATGTTTATACAATGGAGCCGGGTACACAAACACAGGGAACTGTTGTTATTGCTGGTCCGGTATCATGTGATCCGCCACCATGCCCTAAACCGCAAAACTTAACAGCTACAGACCTACAGCTTAATTCGGCTTTGTTGGGTTGGGATGAAATGGGTTCTGCAGATACTTGGGAGATTTGGGTTTTACCATACGGATCTCCGGCACCAACAGAACCGGGAGAAGTTACAAATGATAATCCTTATTTAGCAGATGGACTTACTTCTGGTACTCCATATGTATTCTATGTAAGAGCTAATTGTGGAGAGGAAGATGGCTATAGTACATGGTCAGGGCCTTATGTATTTACAACAGCTATTTCGAACGATTTTTGTGATGGAGCAGTTTCTGTACCTGTAAATCCGGGTATTGATTGTGATGAGATAACTTCAGGAACACTAACAGGTGCTACTTCTTCAGGACAAATGGCTAGCTGTAACTGGCAGGCTCCAACATATGATGTTTGGTATTCATTTGTTGCAACTGAAGCTACACATTCAGTATCACTTACTAATATGAATGGTGGTTTCTTTAATATGAGTGTGTATGAAGGAGCTGACTGTGCTTCATTAACAGATATCTATTGTAATTGGGATACAGCAACAACTATATCTGGTCTTACTCCGGGAGAAACATATTATATTCAGGTATTTGCTGATTGGTTAGATAATCCGGCAGCACCAACTTCTTTTGATTTATGTGTGGTAACTCCTGCTTCAATTGTGGCAGATAATACAACTTATTCTGTAGAAGAACTTGTAACTGAAGTACTAATCACTTCAGAGTGTGCTTCGGTAAGTAATATTACATGGTCTACTGGTACTTCAAATGATTGGGGTGGTCAAAACGGTATTGCCATGTTTGAAAAGGGTATGTCGGCTTTCCCAATGCAAAAAGGTGTAATCCTGGCAACAGGTAATGCAATGAGTGCTCCGGGACCTAATACCAATACATTAAGTGAAGGTTTCTGGCCTGGTGATGATGATTTATTAAATTATATTACAGAATCAGGAATTGATCCAAACTTAAACATCTATAATGATGCTACTGTGTTGGAATTTGATTTCGTTCCTCTTACAAACCATATCAGCTTCCCGTTTGTTTTTGCTTCTGAAGAGTATGGAATATATCAGTGTGATTTCTCTGATGCATTTGCATTCTTCCTAACGGATATTACAGATGGTGGAGAAACTGAAAATTTAGCTGTTATACCTGGAACGGATATACCGGTTTCAGTTGTGACTATTAGAAATTCACTATATAATGATTTCTGTGGTTCTGCTAACGAAGAGTATTTTGATGCTTATTATGACTTAGGAGACATGTCTGCTGCTATTAATTATAATGGTAATACAGTACAAATGGCTGCTCAGGCAGATGTTGTAATGGGTAATACATATCACATTAAGCTGGTTATTGCAGACAGAAATGATACGGCGATGGATTCAGCGGTATTTATTGGTCCATTTGATATTGGTCAGATTAATCTTGGAGATGACTTAATTGTTGAGAATGGTACTGCATTATGTGAGGGTGGAGAGTATGTGTTAGATTCTAACATAAATCCTGATGATTATGAAATAACCTGGACTCATACTGATGCGAATGGTGTAGTTACAGAGCTTGAAGGAACAGGTTCTACAGTTGTTGTTACAGAACCAGGTACTTATACTATTAGTGCTACATACTTATCGTCAACCTGTATAGGTAATGACTCTGTACTAATTGAGTATTTCCCTTCAGTTAATGATGCTGTAGATTTGTTTGCTTGTGACAGTTCAGGATTCGATACTTTTGATTTATCTCAAAATGATGCAGTAATCCTGGCAGGTTTCAATGCTGCAGATTATCAAGTTACATATTACCTTACTGAAGAGGATGCTATGGCTCAAACTAATGCTGTAGATATGATGTTTACAAACACTGTTCAGTTCGGTCAGCCATTATTTGCAAGAGTTGAAGGTCTTGTTACCGGATGTGTTGCTGTAAAACCGTTTAATGTTGTTGTTGAAGATAATCCACCAACGTTTACAGTAACTGACAGTTTCTCAATTTGTGAAGGTGCTTCAGGTACTATAACAGTAACTCCTATTGATTTTGATCCTGCTGATGTTGAATTTAGCTGGACACTAGATGGTGAAGGGCTTCCTGATTCAGGAGCGAGCATTATAGCTACAGAAGGTGGTATCTATGAGGTTACCGTAAACAATAACGGATGTGTTAATACAGAGGCTATTGAGGTAACAGTTGTACCTATGCCGGTTGCAGATGTAATGGAAGACTTTACTTCATGTGGGGCATATACCTTACCGGCACTTAGCGATAACAATGCTTATTATACAGGTCCTGGAGCTACAGGCGAAATGCTTGCAGTAGGTACTGAAATAGCTATTGGTCAGACTATTTATATTTATGCAAGCACAGCAGCTGATTTTGGTGACTGTTCAGATGAAAACAGCTTTACTGTAACTGTTGTTCCGGCTCCTGAATTTGAGGTTACCGGAGACTGTATAAATAATGAGTTTGTACTACAGGTTAACTTCCTTGACGAAATGTATAATGAAGGTAACGTAACATTTGAATGGACAGATGCTAACGGTGCTCCTGTTTCATCTGATTCGTCTGTTGTTGCAACAATGGCCGGTGTTTATCAGGTTACTGTAATTCCTTCAGAGTATGAAGAAAGTTGTCCTTTCTTAGGTGAGTTTGAAGTTGAAAATCCTAACTGTCTAATTCCTCGTGGTATCTCGCCAAATAATGATGATATGAACGATGCATTTGATCTTACAGGATTCAACGTTTCTAAACTAAGCATCTTTAACCGTTATGGTCAGGAGGTTTATAGTAAAACCGATTATACTAACGAGTGGTATGGACTTGATAAACACGGAAAAGAACTTCCTACAGGAACATACTTCTATTCTATGGAGCGTGCTAATGGCGATAATAGAACAGGTTGGGTTTACATTAACCGTGAGGTAAACTAATAAACTAATATAAGGAATTTAAGACTCAGGAACCCTTTTTTAAAGGGCTCCTGGTCCTTCCTTTGCCTAACAAAAAGAAAACACACACATGAGAAAAATATACCTTGCCGCTTTGGTGGCATTGTGTGGCCTTGCTGATGTTTCTGCACAGCAGGACCCGCACTATACGCAGTACATGTATAACATGAACGTGATCAACCCTGCCTATGCGGGCTCGAAGGAGAATTTGTCCTTTGGGTTATTGTACCGCAAACAGTGGGTTGACATCCAGGATTCCCCAACCACGGCAACCTTCTCGGGCAGCAGTCCTGTTGGTAAGAATGTGGGATTGGGCCTATCTGTAATCAACGACCAGATTGGTCCTGTAAAGGAGACCAACACCTATGCGGACTTCTCCTACACCCTTAACTTAGGTGGAGAGCACCGCCTTGCCCTTGGCCTTAAGGCCGGAGCAACGTTCCACGATGTGGGGCTATACAGTGACATCGGTAACGGATATGTACCGGCGCCGGGCGACCCTGCCTTCAGTGAGAACGTTAACAACACCTATTTCAACATAGGTGCAGGATTCTTCTACTACACCCAGAAGTACTATGTGGCCTTCTCGGTACCGAACATGCTTAAGAGCAAGCACCTTGACCTTACCCAAAGCGGAACTGACCTTCAGTTCGGATCGGAAGTTCAGCACTACTTCCTAACGGGGGGTTACGTATTCCAGTTATCGGATAACGTAAAGCTAAAACCCTCTTTCATGTTAAAATCAGCCTTCAACGTATCGCCTTCTATAGACGGTTCACTGAATGCGCTGTTCTTTGAGCGCTTTGAGATCGGGGCCACCTACAGGCTTGATGACTCTTTTGGTGGTATGGTCAACTACAGGATTACCCCTAACCTTAGGCTGGGTTATGCCTATGACCATATTGTTTCCGACCTTAACATCACTACCCCAGCCTCGCATGAGGTAATGCTGTTATTCGATTTGAACTTCCCTAAGAAAGTATCACGTTCACCACGTTATTTCTAACCTAAAAGCGACCAAGAAAAATGAAGAACCTATATATCAGTTTAAGTTTTATGCTGGCAGCACAGTTTGCCATGGCACAGAGCAGGGAAACCGAGAAGGCGGACAAGCTGTATGCCAGGATGGAATATGTTGATGCCGCCAATGAATATATGAAGCTATCAGGCAAGAGCGACCCTTATGTTTACAGGCAGCTGGCCGAGAGCTACTACAATGTCTTTAACAGCAAGGAGGCGGTAAAATGGTATGCCAAGGCTACCGAGAGCCAGCAGGAAGCTGAGATCTATTACCACTATGCCCAGATGCTTAAGGCCGAAGGCAGGTATGAGGAGGCTAATGCGCAGATGCGTAAGTTTGCCCAGTTAAAGCCGAATGACGAGAGGTCTGTGGCCTTTATGAAAGACCCTGACTACCTTCCGAAATTAAGGAACCAGACAAGATTGTTTGATGAGAAGAAGCTGGACATCAACGATGAGAAGTACAGCTCCTTTGGTGCGGTACTTACCGATGACAACAACTTCTACTTCACCAGCGCAAGAAATACGGCAAGGAAGACCTACGGGGCTAACGAACAGCCGTTCCTTGATATGTACATGGCTACCTATAATGCCGACGGTACCCTTAGTGAGCCGACCCCTATTGCCGATGTGAACAGCAAATGGCACGACGGCCCTGCAGCGGTAAGCGCAGACGGTAACACGATGTATTTCTCCAGCGAGAGCTTTAAGGAGAGCAAACAGTTTGAGAGGGATAAGGACAACAACCTTAAACTGGGCCAGGTATACCTTTACAAGGCTACCAAGGCTGACGGCAAATGGGGTAACATCCAGCCGCTTCCTTTCAACGAGAAGACCTACTCAACAGGTAACCCTGCCATCAGTGCAGACGGCAAGACGCTTTACTTTGTTTCGAACCGTCCGGGAGGCCAGGGCGGCAACGATATCTGGAAGGTGGAGGTTAAGGGCAACAACACCTATGGTGAGCCACAGAACCTTGGGGATAAGATCAACACCCCAGCCAATGACAATTTCCCATACATCACCTCAGAGGGCAAGCTGTACTTCTCCTCAGACGGAAGGAAAGGCTTTGGAGCACTGGACGTGTTTGTGGTGGACCTGAAGAAAGGAACAGAAGTAATGAACGTTGGCTTACCAATCAACTCAGGACAGGATGACTTTGCCTTCAGTTTCAATGACCGGAAGAACATCGGTTTCTTCAGCAGTAACAGGACAGGTGTTGACCAGCTTTACAGCGCAACGCCAATCTGTGGCGTTGAGGCTATTGTAATGGTAAGGGATGCCAACACGGGCAAACCACTGGCAAGCGCCAGGGTATCGATCCTTGATGAGAGGAACAATGTTATTGAGACCAGAACGGCAGATGCAGGAGGTAAGGTGGTTTACAATGTTGATTGTGACAGGGCCTATACCATCCAGGCAAGCATGACGGGTTATGAGCAGAACAGCTTCCCGATTGCCAAAACCCATGGTGGTGAGGTGAACGTTATGGCTGACCTGAAACCGATCGAGGAGATCGTGAAAGAAGTTGTAGTGGAACTTAACGACATCTTCTTTGAATTTGATAAGAGTAACATCACCAAAGAGGCAGCCTTTGAGTTAGACAAACTGGTAGAGGTTATGAACAATAACAAGGAAATGACGATCATGGTTAAGGCACACACCGATAACCGTGGTAGTGACCAGTACAACATGAACCTGTCGAACAGGAGGGCAAAATCTACCGTTCAGTATGTCATCTCCAAAGGCATTGCCAAGGAGCGCATCTCAGGACAGGGTTATGGTGAGAGCCAGCCGCTTGTTGACTGTAAAGACAAATGTACAGAGGAAGAGCATGCTAAGAACAGACGCTCTGAGTTCCTTATTGTAAATAATAAAGCTTAATATTAAGATTTATAAGGCATAATAATATTGTTTATGTTTGAGCCCTGCTATCCTCGTTGGCCTTTATTGTGCCCTTCGTAGGATAGCAGTTTTTTTATGGCTGTTTGAATTGAAAAATATCTTATTTTGCGGCAACTAATAAACCTACACCTTTGGAAATAATTGTCCTGCTTTTTTGCTTTACATTTTTTATCTTTTTTGTTTTTAGAGTTATTATAGAGCCTACTTACATAATGGTTTTTAATAAGCCTATGTATGTGCATCTGTACCTTTTTCCTAAGGAAATAAGTCCGGGGCATAAATCTATACTGGAAAAAGAGTTTCGTTTTTACAGCAACCTTCCTTTAACTAAAAAGAAATACTTCAGGCACCGTGTGCAGTCTTTTATAGAAAATTACCAGTTTGTGGGAAGGGAAGGACTTGTGGTGACCGAAGAAATGAAAGTAAAAATAGCGGCGATCTCAGTAATGCTCACTTTCGGTATGCGCAACTATTTGTCTGATCTTTTTGAAACGATACTTATTTATCCGGATATTTTTTTATCACCTTCATCAGATGAATACCATAAAGGAGAGTTTAATCCGGCAGCAGGCGTAGTGGTGTTTTCCTGGAAACACTTTATAGAGGGGATTGAGTATGATAATGATAACCTGAATCTGGGCCTTCATGAATTTGCCCATGTGTTGCATCTTGATTCGCTGAAAAGAAGAAGAATTGGGTCTTCGTCTGTAATATACACCGATATGTTTGATAAGATAATGGAGTATATAGATAAACCCCAAAACAGGGGACAATTAATGAAAGCCGAGTATTTCAGATTATATGCTTATACCAACCAATATGAGTTTATAGCAGTAATTTTAGAATACTTTTTTGAGACACCTAAAGTGTTTAGGCAAAAGCTTCCTGAGCTATATTTCATGGTTGAGAAAATGATTAACTTTAAACAGGATTAGATCATTTTTTTGATGTTTTGTATCTGGCGGTTATGGCGTGTTGTATGATATGCTAAAAAATGTACCATTTCAAGCTTCGTGTAACCTTCAAAGGGGTGCCCTTGTGGTAAAGGTGCTATCTCATCAAGATCTACATTTTTTGCAGCTTCCGTGATTTTTGTCTTTACTTCTTTTAATGAACCAATAAGTTCCTCTTTATCATAAATTTTATCTTCCGGTAAAATAAAATCGGGAGATTTAAATTTAAGGGAATAGTCGAGAAAGATTTTTTTTAGTTCGTCTATATTCTCATCCGGTTTTCTGTCTGCCTTTTTAGTAGGAGTATAAAACAGTCCGTCTATTCCTGTTTCTGATTTCAGTAAATGACAACCTACCTGTGCCGCTGTCCAACTGTCTTTAAAAGGAACAGTATTGATGTCAGCCTGGCTGAAGGAGTCGAGTAATTGTGTTGTTTCGGTAAGAATGTTTTCTAATTGATTGATGATTTCTGTTTTCATGATTTCTTTTTTTATTCCTGTAATACTGATAATATATTTCCCGCCGGGTCTTTAAACCAGGCTATGTAAGGCCCGTCACCTCTAAAGATGTTATCTTCGTCGGTTTTAAAATTTTCAAAGTCGTAGCTTTCAAATTTTACCCCTTTGGTTTTTAATTCTTCTACAGTTGCTTCAACATCCTTTACAGGGAAATTAAGAACTGTAAACGTTGCGGGTTCATGATTGGGTTTTGGGTAAAGGATAATAGGATTATTGCCTTTTATATGGAGTTCCAGTAGCCCCATTACTCCGTCGCGGGCATCGAGACCTAATGTTTCCCTGTAAAACGATTTGGCTTTAGGTATGTCGTTTACGGAATAACCGCTAAATGCTCTGGTATCTTTAAACATGGCTTTTTAAAATTAAAAAGCCGGATAAACATTATCCGACTTTAATTATTATACGTTTCTTGTATCAAAGTTTATCATCCACTGTACACCAAATTTATCAGTCAGCATGCCGTAGTAGGCACCCCAAAACATATCGTCCATAGGCATTCCTATTTTACCGCCCATTGCAAGTCCGTCAAAAAGTCTTTTAGCTTCTTCACGGCTTTCCGCATCAATGGTTATTGAACTGTTTGTGCCAAATTTTACCTGCTCCATAGATTTAGGAACATCGGTACCCATAAGAATACTGTTGCCCATAGGAAGAGCCACGTGCATAATGCCGTTTTTTTCTGTTTCAGGCATGCTTTCACATCCGGGAGTTTCGCCAAAACGCATGATTGTGGCAAACTCACCGCCAAATACCGATTTATAGAAGTTAAAAGCCTCTTCGGTATTGCCGTTAAAATTTAAATAGGGGTTAACTGCTTTCATAATTAAAATAAGTTAGTGATTTGATTGTGATTTATTTTTCCAAAATTCTTTTTAACAGGTTAAGGCTTTCCTGTATGTTTTTACCAAGAACTCCACCCATAACCAGGTTCATTATGTTTCTTGGGTAAGAAGTTTTTCCATACATGCCCCATTTTACTTTTGTGCTGTGTTCAGATTCTGCTTCTGTACTCATATAAGCGTGACCGATTGATGCAAAAGGCCTAATGAAACGAAGTTCCATTGTAATGCGTTCGCCATCGGTAATACCTGTTATTTCCTGTTCACCCGCTCCTGCATTTTTATTCCCGTCCCATGCATATATAAAGCCTACATTCCCGTCGGTTCCCCTGAAATCTTTTTCCATATCAGGATCAAGCATGGTCCATTTGTTATAGTTATCCTGGTTTTTTATATACTTAAGATAATCAAACACTTCATGCTTGGGCATGTTTATTATTACCTCTCGTTCTATGTGATAATCCTTTTTTACAAAAAGAGCCATTATGAACGGAAGAGCAAACAATATTGCTATTATAATCAGTATAGTATTTAACATGGTCTTATTTTTCTAAGTTCGACTTCATGTTCTCCAAACTTGTCTGAAGATTATTACCTACGGTACTTTCAGTAAACAGATTCATGAAGTTCATAGGGTAGTTGCTGTGTCCCGACATTACCCATGTTACCGTGGTGGCATTGTCACCTACAGGTGTGGTTGTCATATAAGCCTTTGCCTCTCCTTCAAATGGTTCTATAAAATGAAGGTCCATGTCAAGACGCTCGTTTTCGTTTATTTTGGTTATCTCAATTTTGCCTTTCCCTACATTTTCGTTGCCGCTCCAGCCGTATACAAAACCTTCGGTGGCATCGGTTCCCGTATATTCATTTTTAAGGTTCGGATCTGCCAGACACCAGGCATTGTAGTCGTTTTGATTTTTAAGATGTTTGATATAATCAAACACCTCCGGTTCAGGTTTGTTAATTGTAACCTGTTTCTCAACACTGTAATTTTTTTTGATAAAAATTGCCATGATAAACGGAATGGCTAGCAGCACCAGAATAATGATGATGATTCTTTTTAGGATTTTCATAGTTCAGATATTTGGTTTAATTGTTTGTTTACTTTGTATAATGCAATACTGTTATACCGCAGGCAAAAGATTTTGATTCGAGTAGTTTAAGGTTTTGCCTGTTGTCAAGTTCTTCAAAAATGGGCATTCCTTTACCCAGTATTGTAGGGTTTACAAAAAGATAGAATTCATCTATAAGCCCTTCTTTTATAAGGGATGATACAAAAGTACCTCCTCCATATGCTATAATATCTTTGCCGTTTCCTTCCTTCAGTTTTTTAATGTCGGTTATAAGGTTATGGGCTAAAGAAGCATTATTCCATGGATTTTCTTTAATTGTATTGGTAAAGACCACCTTAGGGGTTTCATGCAGCTTTCTTGCATCTTCTATAGTAGCCGGGTCGTTGTACTGGCCTTCCCAGTAGCCTATAAAACCTTCGGCAAGTTTTCTTCCCAATACAATACAGTCTACCGATTCGGTAAGATTGGTAACATAGTTTTTAATTTCTTCATCCCAGTTCCAAATCATCCAGTCCATTTCTCCGTTAGGGCCTGCAATGTATCCGTCTACAGACATTTGTACCTGCAATTTTAATTTTCTCATAGCAATTTTTTTTGATTTTAATTTGATTGATGATTGATATTGTTATTCTTCACTCTTGTCTGATGATTTTCCAAAAAGTACGGCATCGGCCGAGTATTTACCGCTTCCCAGAATAAAAATTACAAGACAAAGCAGCATATATACAAACGCGATAGCCTTAACGTCAAAACTGTCGTTAGCATGAGCTATAAAGTAAGCCACTATCATAGTTATAAATACCGGGATGATGGCAAAACGCGTAAGCAGCCCTATAAGCACAAGGAAACCGCATACCAGTTCGGCAAAAATTACAAGGTTAAAAGACAGTTTTGCACCAATGCCTATTATGTCCTGAAACAATGGGGCGATGGCTTCGTAGTTTGCAGCTTTCATGAAGCCGTAATAAACGAACATACCGCCAAAGATTAACCTTAACAAAAGGATTGCTAAATCAGTGTTTAGCGATTGCACTTTAATTAGATCTTTCATCTTAATTGGTTTTATGGATTAATATCATAAATATATGAATATTAGTTTTTTGCGTTTTACGAAAACGTTATAATAGTTTGTGCTATTTTTGAGGGATATTTTTTCCCTTTTATTGTTCAATACAAAGTTAAGTGATGGTTTCTTTGGGTATGGAACGCTAAGAAGTCATTAAGAGGGGGCATTTAGGACAAAAAAGGTATATTTACTATTATATATGATTTTTAGATTATGCAATTAGGTATTTTACTAACAAAAGACCACAGACTTTTAAGTGTTGCGGCAATACTGGATGTATTTGAATCTGTAAACCGCTTTTATACTGAAGAGAATAAAAAAGAACCCTTTACTATAGAGCTGCTGTATATGCCGGGACACGAAACACAATATCCCGGTTATGTTACAAAAGCAACAGATCATGAAACGTATTATGATATTATACTTATCCCTTCGTTCAGGCAGGGATGGATGCCTAACTCACCCGACCCAAATTTTAGCTGGATTCCTTGGTTGCAGCACCAGTATAGGGAAGGGGCAGCAGTGGCCAGCTTTTGTACGGGAGCTTTTTTGCTGGGCGCAACAGGACTGCTGGATAATAAACCGGCTACAACCCATATAAATGCCGGAGGAGCTTTTGCAAGGGCATTCCCTAAAGTCATTTTGCAATCGGAAGCGGTGGTTACCGAAAAAGATAGGGTATATACTAGCGGAGGTGCCACAAACAGCTTTCATTTAATGATGCTGCTCCTTGAAGTGTATTGTAGCCGCAAAGTAGCTGTAAAAGCTGCAAAAGTATTCTCGGTAGATATGGACCGTAACAGACAGACCTATTTTGGTACATTCTCGCCTGCGGAAGATCATGGCGACGATTTGGTTAAACTGGCTCAGGAAGAGATAAGAAAGAACTTTAGTAAAGGAAATACAATAGAAGAGATTATTACAGATTTACCCGCAAGCAGGAGGAATCTTGTAAGGCGCTTTAAGCAGGTGACGGGTATTACACCTATAGAGTACCTTCAAAAGACACGTATTGAAGCCGCTAAGCAGTTATTGGAGCAATCCAGGCAAAGTATTGTGGAGGTAATGTATGAGTCAGGCTATAATGACCTTAAAACATTCCGGTCACTGTTTAAAAAGACAGTGGGTATGACGCCAAAAATGTACAGGGATAAATTTAGCGGACAGATGGTATAAATAAAAAAAGCCTCCTTTTTAGGGAGGCTTTTTTATAGAAAGTTTTCGGTTTAGAAAACAAGTGTCTGTATAGAGTGTGATGCACTTTCCACTTCTACTGCCTGACCGTTTATCCAAACAAAGTAGTTTACTTTTTCTTCACCACGGTTCATTACAATTACTACGGTTTTTCCGTCAGGGTTAAGGAAAGCGGTAGACTCAAGAGCACTACGGCTTGTTGAGCAGGCAATTCTTTTAGCTCCTTTCTGAACGAACTTCGAGAAATGACCTATGTAGTAATACTCATTGGTAAACATAAGCTCGCCTGTTTTAGTATTGGCATGTATAGGTGCAAAACAAAGGTTCATAACATGGTTAGGGCCACCTGTTTCATCAAGAAGAATATTCCAGTCGGTCCATGCTGTTGTACCGCTGTTAAAGTCATTGATAAGGTTGTGTCCGTATAACTCACCCAATTTCCAGTCATAAACGTTCTCCAGTTTAAACTGTTCTTTACAACCTTCTGTAAAGATAAGATTAGTGTTAGGGAAGGTTTCGTGTACCAGTTTCAGGTTGTTGAACATTTGAGAACCACCATTCCATGTTTCGTACCAGTGGTAACCTATACCCCAAAGGTATTTTGCAGCTTCCGGGTCGTTAAGAACTGTTGCAGCTCTTTGGAATAACATATCACGGTTATGATCCCATGCAATGATTTTTTTATCGGCATAACCGGCTTTGTGCATTGTAGGGCCTAAATAATTTTTAAGGAAATCACGCTCCTCCTCACCAGTGTAAATGCACGATTCCCATTTTTGGGTTGCCATTGGCTCATTTTGAATGGTGATACCCCAAACAGGAATACCTTCTTTCTCATAAGCAGCAATAAACTTGGTGTAGTAAGTAGCCCAGCTCTGATAGAATTCAGGTAGTAATTTACCACCCTTTAGCATACTTCCGTTGCTTTTCATGAAAGCAGGAGGACTCCAAGGCGATGCATAAAGTGTAAGCTCGCCACCTGCAGCCTCAATTGCTTTTTTAATAAGCGGAATACGGTACTTTTTATCGTGGCTAATGTCAAAAGACTTTAATTCTTTGTCGCCTTCCTTTACATAGGTATAGCTTTCGCTAGCAAAGTCACAACTGTGAATGGTAGTACGGGCAAGGTTGTACCCAATGCCTTTTTCTTTGTCGTAATAGGCTTCAAGAAACTGTTTTTGTCTGTCTTTTGGCAGTTTTGCAAATACCTCGGCAGAAGCGTCAGTAATAGCTCCCCCAAATCCCATTACACTTTGAAAAGTGTGGGTAGGGTCTACAAATACTGATACTTCCGTTTCAAGCGGCTGTTTCTTTTCCGTAAAAGAAAGGGTGCCGTTAGCCGGAGTTATCCTTTGGTTTGTTTCTTTAACGGTGTTATAAACCGTTACTTTTTTTCCTGTAGTAGTATAGGGCTTGTTTTGAGCAAACGCTGCCACTCCCGATACCATCAGGACGGTTAATAGATACTTTCTCATAGATGCGGTTTTGAGATTAGTGTATTAAATTAAAAAGATGTAAGCTTTTTCAGGTCGGCGATAGTTTGCGTAGGACTATCCGACTTAAATACAAAGTTTCCGGCAACAAGTACATCGGCACCGGCCTCAACAAGCAGCCTAGCATTTTTGTCATTCACACCACCGTCTACTTCAATAAGGGTAGGGGCATTGTGCTTAACAATAATTTCTTTAAGCTGTTTTATCTTGCTGTATGTGTTTTCTATGAAAGATTGTCCGCCAAAACCAGGGTTAACGCTCATCATACAAACTACGTCGGTATCTTTTATCACGTCTTCTAAAAGAGCCACGTTAGTGTGAGGGTTAACAGCAATACCGGCTTTCATTCCTTCAGCTTTTATAGCCTGCAGGGTACGGTGCAGGTGTGTGCATGCTTCATAATGAACGGTAAGGTTTGTAGCGCCCAGTGCAGCAAAAGTTTTAATGTACTGATCAGGGTTTACAATCATAAGGTGCACATCTATGGTTTTTTTTGCGTGGCGTGTAATAGCCTCTAAAACCGGCATACCAAAAGAGATGTTAGGTACAAAAACGCCGTCCATAATATCAATGTGGAACCAGTCGGCCTCACTATTGTTAATCATCTCGATATCGCGTTGCAGGTTGGCAAAATCTGCCGAAAGCACAGATGGTGCAATTAATGTATTTTTCATTATTGTTTGTGTATGAATTTTTGCAAAGATAAGTGCAAAGTTTTAATTACGGGAATGTTAACCCTCGTAAAGCCGTGTTATTGTGAACTTTTATCAAATTTACAACGATTTAAGTTAAAGGCATAAATAAAAAAAAACTCCGGTAATCAGCCGGAGTTCAATCATCAATCAAAAAACGAACAGTTATTGAACTGTAAGTGTCTTAAATATTTTTATGTCGCAATGTTTCTTATTTGGACAGCCAAAATACAAATTTAATCTAAAAAAGCGAATTTTGGAAGTTCTTTTTTGGCTTTTGCGATTTATCCTAAGTAAGTCTTAAGAATTTTACTTCTTGAAGTATGTTTTAATCTTCGGATTGCTTTTTCCTTAATCTGGCGTACACGCTCACGGGTAAGGTCAAAAGTTTCACCTATTTCTTCAAGTGTCATAGGGTGCTGATCACCCAAACCAAAGTAAAGGCGTACCACATCTGCCTCACGCGGAGTAAGGGTTTCAAGAGCCCTTTCAATCTCTGTGCGAAGTGATTCGTGGATAAGCTCACGGTCAGGATTTGGAGATTCTCCCGAACGAAGTACGTCGTATAGGTTAGAGTCTTCACCTTCAACAAGCGGTGCATCCATTGATAAGTGACGTCCTGAGTTTTTCATGCTCTCTTTAACGTCGTTAACAGTCATGTCCAGTTCTTTTGCAATTTCTTCTGCAGAAGGGGCACGCTCATTGCTCTGCTCAAGCAAAGCATACATTTTGTTAATCTTATTTATGGAACCAATCTTGTTTAGTGGTAAACGAACAATACGTGACTGTTCTGCCAGTGCCTGAAGAATTGACTGGCGAATCCACCATACGGCATAGGAAATGAATTTAAAACCACGCGTTTCGTCAAAACGCTGCGCAGCCTTAATAAGTCCTAAATTTCCTTCGTTAATCAGATCGGGAAGTGTTAATCCCTGGTTTTGATATTGTTTTGCTACCGATACAACGAAACGCAGGTTGGCCTTGGTAAGTTTTTCAAGGGCTCTCTGGTCTCCGGCTTTAATTCGTTGTGCTAACTCTACCTCCTCATCCGCAGTAATCAAATCTACTTTTCCAATCTCCTGAAGGTACTTGTCTAATGAAGCAGTTTCCCTGTTGGTAACCTGCTTGGTAATTTTAAGCTGTCTCATCTAAAATCTTCCTCTGAGTTATATGTTCAGATAGTTATACGTAGCGAGTTGCAAAAAAGTTACAGAAAATTGAAAATTATTTTACGCTCATGTATTTTACTCCCATTATATCACACCATTCTTTGATTTCCAGAGGCTTCCATTCGGGGTTTTTGTAAATGCTATAGATGTATTTATACTGTTTGTAGGATAGAAATATTAATCTGCCGTCATTTCCGCCACTCACAGGATAAAGCCTGTCTTCTTTTTGTTGTTTTGATAGTTGATCGTTAATAATATCAACTAATCTTTGTGTCGCTTCACCCCAACCATAATCTTTAAAGTTTTTAAAAATAGTATACTTCTGATTGTTTATCGTAATAGAGTGGTTTAGCCATTCGTTTTCGGTATCCCATTCTTCCTGATGCTCTGTAACGGTTATTTCCAAACCGATTTTTTGAAAAGTTGGTTGTAGTTCCGAGAGTATTTCTGTAAAACCACCCTGTTCAAATAATGTTTCACCATCACAAAAATAATATCTGTAATCTAAAGGCGCACCGCTTTCCTCATCCCACAAAGTTACAAGTTCATTGTTTGGGTTGAAAGATGTTATCAATTCCTGTTTAAGAGAGTCTTTGTCTTTCTTGTCGGCATATTTAAAGTAGCCAAGCTCATCCAGTTTTTCAACAAATTTTTTTCCATCCGATAGATTGATTTTAGCAGAAGGTCTGTTGAATAATGCTCTTGCGATAAATGAGGCTATAAGAAGGACTGATAATGTAATTAAAGTTGTTTTCATTTTTAAACTCTACTTAAACATCTTATTCAATACCCCAAAAACACCTCTTATAAAAGTAGCGCTGGTAACCGTTTTTATAATCTGTTTTTCAATAGTGCTTCCTGTAGATGATGTGCGTGTTGTAGTTTTTTTGCTATCGGTTTTTTCTTCGGCTTTGCGTTCCGCTTCCTGCTGTTGCTGTGCAGTTATTCCCTCAATCTTTTTGGTAAGTATCTCACAGGCGCTTTCACGGTCTATTTCCTGTGCATATTTTTTAACCAGCCTGGAGCTGTTGTTTATTTCGCTTATTTCTGGTTCGGTTAAAATATCCATACGGCTCATAGGAGCACGAAGCATGGTTGCTGCAAGCGGGGTAGGAATACCTTTTTCATTCAGTGCGGTAATCAAAGCTTCACCGGTACCCAGTTGGGTAATTACTTCATCAGTTTTATAGAATTCAGATATAGGATAGTTTTCTGCCGTTAGTTTTATGGCTTTACGGTCGGTAGCGGTAAAGGCGCGTAGTGCATGCTGTACTTTTAAACCTAACTGACTCAATACACCGTTTGGTAC
Source organism: Flavobacterium alkalisoli (assembly GCF_008000935.1). Taxonomy (NCBI): domain Bacteria; kingdom Pseudomonadati; phylum Bacteroidota; class Flavobacteriia; order Flavobacteriales; family Flavobacteriaceae; genus Flavobacterium; species Flavobacterium alkalisoli. The sequence goes on along the minus strand of NZ_CP042831.1, from coordinate 297,709 downwards.
ATCGGTAGGGTTTTGAGTTACAAAAAACAGGCCTACTCCTTTAGAGCGTATCAGTTTTACTATAGTTTCAATCTGGTCTAACAATGTTTTGCTTGCCTCATCAAAAATAAGGTGTGCCTCATCTATAAAGATAACCAGTTCGGGCCTGTCGGCATCTCCTTTTTCCGGCATCTGGTTGTATATTTCAGCCAGTAAAGACAGCATAAAGGTAGAGAAGAGTTTTGGCTTGTCCTGAATATCAGTAAGCCTCATAATGTTTACATAGCCTTTGCCCTCGTCGTTAATACGCATAAGGTCGTCTATCTCAAAAGAGAGTTCGCCAAAAAACAGGTTGGCATCCTGCTGTTCCAGTTCTATTATCCTGCGCAGCATAGCTCCTGTAGAGGAGGTAGATATCCTGCCGTATTCTCTTTCTATTTCATCCTTACCTTCATCGGTAATGTACTGTAGTACTTTTTTTATATCCTTAAGGTCCAGCAGAGGCATGTTGTTATCGTCGCAATATTTAAATATTACGCTCATAATGCCTGTTTGTGTATCGTTAAGGTCTAATACCCTTGAGAATAATACCGGGCCAAATTCTGATACCGTAGAGCGAAGCCTTACACCATCTTGTTTAGAGAGGCCCATTAGCTCTACAGGAAAGCCTTTGGCTTCGTAAGGCAGGCCAATCTTAGCATGCCTCTCTGTAATAAAACTTTTTTCTTCGCCCGGCTTGGCAATACCGCTAAGGTCACCTTTTATATCCATCATCAATACCGGAATACCGTTGTCTGAAAGGTGTTCTGCCAGTATTTGCAGCGTTTTTGTTTTTCCCGTACCTGTAGCGCCTGCAATCAGGCCATGCCTGTTTAAGGTTTTAAGCGGAACGTTAACGTAAGCACCTTCTACAGGCTCGCCGTTAAGCATGGCTGTACCCAGTGTTATTTTGTCTCCTTTAGTAGTATATCCTTTTATTATGGTGTCCAGAAATTGAGCTGTATCTGCCATTGGTATTAGTTTGTATTTGCGAATCCTAATTTCGGGTATTAATTTTTATCTGGCAATAGTGTTTGATAAACTTAGAAATTAAAATCCAGTTCACTGTTCATTTTTTGCAGATAGAAATCTATTTTTTGATGCATACGGTTAAAGAACAGTTTCCTGTCCCTTGTGCCAGACTGATTAAGTGATTTCGAGTTCCTTATCTGATGACTGAAATACTCTTCCGCATTACGGCATGTGTCCGGATCTACCGTTATAAAATACCCAAGCATGGTATAAGGTACAAAAAGAGATTTTTGTTTTACAGACGATAAAAGCACATTATTATTTAGTAATAACAACTCGTTATAATACAGATGATAGCCCGAATCGTTTTTGGAACATTTTTGTTCGGCTTCAGTAAGTATGGCTTTCAGGTCCTCACATATCAATGTTGCGCTGGACAGGGAAAGCAGCCCTGACTGAAAAAAATAAAATATCTGTTGTATGGTGCTGTTAATGGTTGTGTCATTCCATATCTCATTTACCTGAACACTTTTATATACCTCGTTGAGTTTATTGCTGTGTTCAAGGAGCGAACTGTTTACCGTAAAGTTTTCAAAACTTTCGTGTTGTTTGCCATTAAGAAGGTTTAGCCATACATATAACTTGAATTTAGATAACACGGTTCCGCTAATGGTGTGAAATAAAGGGATGTCTTTTGCGGAATAGTACATTATGGTGTCAGTGAGTTTTTTGTAAGCTTCGAGTTTTTGCGCTGATTCCCGGAAATAACCAGTAAGGTCTTCCATTGTTTTTATTTCGGAAGTCTTTTCAACTATTACCTTATCAGAACCTCCAAAAAGCAAGTCCATGGAAAGGGAGTAGTGATGGCAGAGTGCTATGGTTTCCTCTATGGTAAATTTACTCTTTTGGGATATCCTCCTGTGTGCGGCATCATAGCTGATGTTTAAAATACCGGCAACTTCATCTATCAGTGATGATGATTTACTTTGTTTCCGTATGGTTTTTAATAGCTTCTCCTGATTGTTCATTTTGTGAAAATCGCAAAAAAGATTTGATATTTAATTTATTACTGCAAACCTAATTGCAATATACACAATAGTTTTGATTTGAACTTTAAATCAGCTTACTATGAAAAATGTACCACTTTTATTAATCGGATTTCGGTTTCTGCTTGCTCCAGTAATGATTGTGCTGGCTTACGCCTACGGAGATGAAGCCAGGCTTTCGATAGTTGTTTTGTTGCTGTTAGGGATACTGTCGGATATATTCGACGGAATAATAGCGAGAAGTACAGGTGTCTCAAACGAGAAATTGAGAAGAATGGATAGTCAGACCGATTTGCTTTTCTGGCTTTCTGCCGGATGGTGTGCCTGGGTACTTAATCCGGTACTTGTACAGCATAATAAATATGCCGTAATTATGATATTTGTTATGGAGGGGCTTACTTATGTATTCAGTATCATAAAGTTTGGGAAGGAGACCTGTACCCATGCTTTTCTTTCAAAATTGTGGGGTATAACACTGTTTATTGCTTTTGTGGGTATAATTGGTTTCGGCTTCGCGGGCTGGACTTTTACCCTGGCTGTAGCTTTTGCCTTAATTTCCCATTTGGATGTTTATCTTATTATCCTGTTTTTGCCGCAATGGACGCACGATGTACCCAGTTGCTATCATGCATGGCAAATCAGGAAGGGGAAAGATATTAAAAGAAACAGGCTTTTTAACGGATAGTATAATGCTTATTTTGCTATGCAGGTTATGGCAACACTCCCTGTTTTATCTCGATGCCTGTTATTTTCTTGCTAGGGTAATGTATTGGCTCAGTTTAAAAGTATAAGCGTGGAAGTACATATTGGGTTTACTATAGAGGCTCTAAAATCCGATTGTTTGTAACGGTTATTTAATCTTTAATGGCATTTTGGGACTATAAGTTTTTCCATTTTTTCAGGGTTATAAACGTAATCGTCATTATATTCTATGTATACCCAATTGTTATTATGCATGGATAAAAAGCCAGGTATATCTTTAAAGGTTGGTTTTACTTCTCCTTCCCAGTTAAATGAGACGCTTTCATTGATGGGGAAAGTTTTAAGCTGAGTCCATTTGTTATTGCAAAATGTGTAAATGCGTGCCGTATTTAGATTACTGTAATCGGGTAAGTCAGTAACAAATATTATTTCATCTTTTAGGTCTTTATTATTGTCGCCAATGTTTATTAAGCAATACAGGCCTATTGAATTACCGATTTCCAAGGTGTCAGTTCTTTTGTTTTCTAGATAGAGTTTTGTGTTGATGTTGTTTTTCAAAATATATTCTACTGTTTTTTCCCACTCTTCATGTGCAGGGATTTTGGAGATAGTGTTTCCATTAGCATCAGTAACTATTTGAATAATTTTATCAGTATTGCCATCACCATCAAAATCACCTTCTATGAAAAGGTTTTCTAGTACTATATAGTCTTTTCCAGTCTTTTTCTGTTGATGTGCATGAAAATAAGGTAAGTGTTATGATAATAGAAATAATGTTTTTCATGATGAAAATATTTACAAGCTAAAATATTAATTTTTAGGCTATGTAAAATGTAAAGCCCTGCTATTTAGCAGGGCTTTTTTTAAAAGTTATAATTCGATTTTTTTGAGGATCGTTTTATCAATATAAAATGTGCCAAACGGAATTATACAGGCAAGAAGCACTTTCCACGTGGTAACTTTAAACTCCCATTTTTGTTCTACACCAACACTTATGGTGTTAAAAATAAATAAATAATCATTTAATTATATTTCTAAAAATCAAAGATTTAATATTCTGTATTAATTCTTTGATTTTTAGAAATAAAGAGGTGCTCCTTGTTTATTTATTAAATTGTTGAAGAAAAAATTTTTTTTTTTTTCTTCTTTTTCTTTTTATTTGCGGTGATCGATCACACCTTAAATCCTTAATTTATAATTTTAATTTTATGAATGTATTATCATTTTTTAGAAAATCAATTTTTACAGGGCCTTTAGCCTTTATTCTTTTATTGTCTTCTTGTTCTCAAAATGGAGTGACAGAGGAAGAAAATGTTAAATTCAGCACTGAGTTTACATTTAAAAATTCTCAAAATAATAACCTTCAATTTAGTCTCTTAGATTACTATGATTATATTCAGTATGGTTATTTGCGTATTGATGGGCAGATAGTCAGATTTGCTATGGATACAAGAGGAGGTTTAAACTATAATGAAGTAAATAAGCTTGATACTAATAACTTTGTTGTTAAAGGTGTAAATGGTAACAATCTGGATATGTATGTTACTTTAAATCAAGATTTAGGTTCTAATTCTACAAATATTATTACTGAAATTGATGGTGAAACTTATGACGTAGCAATAGATGGATTAGTTGATGCTGATCAAGTTTTGAGAGAGATAGGTTCTGGAGGCTTTAATTCTTCTTCAGAAGTAGTCCCTCTAGGCTGTCCTCCGTGTGTGGTTGTGGTAGTAGCTATTGTTATAGGTGGAGCATATTGTGCATACAAGCAATCACAGGCTTCAGATAGTTGTTTAGCTGCTTATCAGTCATGTGTACAATCGGGTGCAACATGTAGTTATTCATTCCAATCTTCAACATGTGGCGGGTCGTGTAATATAACATCTTCTGGGCCTGCAAATCTTTCTGTTGTTGCTCCTCGTAATTAAAAAAAAAGTATTATATTTATACTATAATTTAAATAGTAATATTATGAAAAACTGGTCTGAAAAAACATTTAATGATTTTTTTTGTGTTTTGTTAGGTGTTGCTTTTCTTGTTTTTTTAGCCTTTGCTAAATAATAAGTAATTTATGTTATAAATAATTTAAACTATAAATAATTTAAACCTGGTTCCTTACTGAGCCAGGTTTTTTTAATGAGCTTTAATGAATATTTATTGTAGTCTTTTATGAATTCAGGCTATTAATTCTTAGGATTCTTTTTAAGTCAAGATGTAGAAAAAAATGATTTAATAGTGTAGTTTATACTTTTAAGTTTATAGTTCTTGATATTAAATATGTGTTAAACGAATCTAGAGTAAATAAAAAACCCTGCTTTAAAGCAGGGTTTTTATGAATTAACCTTATATGAAAATTAAGCTTCTTTATTACCGCCGTTATCATTATTTTTAGGTCCTTTATTATCCCTGTTAGGTCGAGGTCCTCTGTTGTCTCTCGGTGGACGGTTTTCGTCTCTTGGAGGACGGTTCTCATCTCTTGGAGGTCTTGGTAATAAAGCTTTTCTTGAAACTTTCTCTTTTCTTGTTTTAGGGTCGATGCCGATGTATTTCACCTCAAACACGTCACCCATATTTACAACGTCTGATACGTTTTCTGTACGTTCCCAAGCAAGCTCAGATACGTGTAGAAGTACTTCGTTACCCGGAGCCTGAGTATATTCTACTACAGCACCAAAGTCAAGCATCTTAACAACTTTTACTTCATATGTTTCACCAACCTGTGGTTTGAATATGATAGAGTCAATTTTGTTAAGTACAGCCTGCATTCCGTCTGGATCAGTACCAAGAATTTCAACTTCACCCTGCTCGTCAACCTCGTTAATAACGATAGTTGTTCCTGTAGCTTTTTGAAGTTCCTGAATAACTTTTCCGCCAGGACCGATAAGAGCACCAATAAATGCACCAGGTATAGTAACCTTAACGATTTTAGGAGCGTGTTTCTTAACGGTTTCTCTTGGTTGCTCAATAACTTCAACAAGTTTACCAAGGATATGTAGACGGCCTTCGCGAGCCTGCTCAAGAGCCTGCTCCATGATTTCGTAGTTAAGGCCTTCAATCTTGATGTCCATCTGGCAGGCAGTAATACCATCTGCAGTACCGGTAACTTTAAAGTCCATATCACCTAAGTGATCTTCGTCACCAAGGATATCAGATAATACAGCCCATCTTCCTGTTTTGTCGTCTGAGATTAATCCCATTGCAATACCTGAAACCGGTTTTTTAATCTGTACACCTGCATCCATAAGCGCAAGAGTACCTGCACATACTGTAGCCATAGAAGATGAACCGTTAGATTCTAATACTTCAGATACTACACGTACTGTATATGGATTCTCGGCAGGAATCATGTTTTTAAGTGCACGTTGTGCAAGGTTACCGTGACCAACCTCTCTTCTTGAAGTTCCTCTTAGTGGTTTAGCTTCACCTGTAGAGAAAGGAGGGAAGTTGTAGTGAAGATAGAATCTTTCTTCACCTTGTTCAGACGGTAAGTCTATAACGTTAGCTTCACGAGATGTACCTAGGGTAACTGTAGCCAGTGCCTGAGTTTCACCTCTTGTGAATATTGAAGAACCGTGAACTGAAGGAAGATAATCAACCTCACACCAAATAGGGCGTATTTCGTTTGTTTTTCTTCCGTCAAGGCGTAGTCCTAAATCAAGGATAACGTTTCTTACGGCTTCTTTTTGTGACTTGTAGATGTATTTGCTAATCATGTCAGCGTGCTCAACAAGTTCCTCTTCTGTAAAGGCAGCAAGGATTTCTTCTTTAATTACTGAGAATTTCTCAGAACGCTCATGCTTAGCAGAACTTTCTTTAGCTACAGCAAAATACTTATCGTATGAAAGGTCGTATACTTTTTTCTCGATATCAGCATCATTAGCCTCACCTTCATATTCTCTGATTTCTTTACCTATCGCAGCTCTCATTTTTTCCTGAGCAGCAATCTGAAGTTTAATGGCATCGTGAGCGAATTTGATTGCCTCAACCATTTCTTTTTCAGATATCTCTTTCATTTCACCTTCAACCATAGCGATAGAGTCGCTTGAAGCGCCAATCATCATATCGATGTCAGATTGTGCTAACTGCTCTTTGCTTGGGTTAATGATGAATTTGCCATCGACACGTGCAACACGTACTTCAGAAATAAGTGTGTGGAATGGTACGTCTGAAACTGCAAGTGCAGCAGAAGCTGCTAAACCTGCAAGTGCATCAGGCATTACGTTTTCGTCGTGAGACATAAGTTGGATCATTACCTGCGTTTCTGCATGGTAATCATCAGGGAAAAGCGGACGAAGTACACGGTCTACTAACCTCATGGTTAATACCTCTGCATCACTTGGTCTTGCTTCACGTTTAAAAAATCCGCCCGGAAAACGGCCCGCGGCCGCAAATTTTTCACGGTAATCTACCGTAAGTGGTAAAAAGTCGATGCCCGGAGCGGCAGTCTTTGCGGAAACCACAGTAGCAAGCAGCATGGCGTTACCCATTTGTACGACTACAGAGCCGTCTGCCTGTTTTGCAAGTTTTCCTGTTTCGATCGAGATGCTTCTTCCATCTCCCAGATCGATAATTTCTCTTGTTACGTTTGGAATCATAAATCCATTTCTTTGATTAAACAATGGGTGTTGTTTAGTTGTGTAGTTGTTGTGTGTAGTTGTCTAAAACCCAATGAAAAACCAAAACTTTTTTTATGCAAAATATGTAAAACAAAAAGAGGCGCGCAGGCACCTCTTTTCATCTCGATTATTTTCTGATGTTTAATTCTTTGATAATCTCACGATATCTGTTGATATCTTTTTTCTTAAGGTAGTCAAGAAGACTTCTTCTTTTACCTACCAGCTTAACTAGTGAACGCTCTGTATTATAATCGTGACGATTCTTTTTTAAGTGCTCAGTTAAGTGGTTAATTCTAAATGTAAATAACGCGATCTGTCCTTCAGCTGTTCCAGTGTCAGTAGCAGATTTGCCGTGTTTTGTAAAGATTTGCTCTTTTACTTCTTTAGTCAAGTACATGCCAATATTGTTTAAATAATTTTTATGTAACGGGCCTTTCCCGATTGGCTGCAAAGGTAATCAATAATTTTTTACCCGCAAGGCTTTGTGGTAGAAGTTTCTAAGTAGCTTGTGTGCTAAGTCTTAATGACTTAAAAAAGTTTAGCTACCTGTTCGTTTACAAATTCGAGGAAACGCTCATCCAACTCGCTAAAAGCATCCAGTACGTTAGAGTCTATATCTATCTGGCCTATGTTCTTACCGTCAACAAAAAGAGGTACAACCACTTCCGACTTTACGGTGATGCTGCAGGCAATATAATTGTCCTGTGTAGTTACATCGGGCACAACAAAGTTTTTGTTAGATACTGCTACCTGTCCGCATATACCTTTTCCAAAAGGAATAACTGTATGGTCGGTAGGTTCTCCGGCATAAGGCCCTAATAAAAGTTCTTCCTTATCTCCGTTTCTAAAGTAAAAGCCAACCCAGTCGTAATAATCTATATTGTCTTTTAAAAGATGGCAAACCTGTAACAGCTTTTCATCCCTTAATGTATAGTCATGATGTAATATGTCGATAACCTTAGGTTTTAATTCTTCAAATGTCATAGTGTATAATCTTTTGTACAAAATTATCTATTAAAGCATTTTGACTTATGTTTTTTTGTGTTAAAAAATATAAAATTCCCACATTTTGTGTTTTAGTAGTGTAGAAACTAATTCACTAAAAATAAAATGTATAAATTTGTGGCATCATGAATTTTAAAAGGCACATAAGTATACTTTTGGCATCACTCCTGTTAGTTGCTAACATGGGGTTTGCCCTTAATGTACATTATTGCCACGGTGAGATTGCTTCAATTTCTTTAGCATATAAGGTTGATGACTCCTGCAAGGCCATGGCCAAAAAGCAGGATAAGGGCTGTTGTGCAATGAAAGCCGAACCGGCAAAAAAATGCTGCAAGAACGACCTTGTAAAAATTCAGGATAAAAGCGATAATATACTTGTAAAGTCACTTCAGCTTGATTTAGGTGCTTTTTATGCTACAGAACAATGGCAGCCAATACAGTATTTTTATAACGAACCTCTTGTACAGGAGGTAAACACTTCATTTTATTGTGAGGCAAATGCGCCTCCGCTCTTTAAGTTATACTGTCAATATATTTTATACGCCTGATTTTAATGTTTTTATTCATTTCCATTATGGGAAACAGACAGCTATTAACATTAAAATTTTTTTATGCGTTATATATTATTTTTCATAATAATGATAGGTGCCTATACTATACAGGCACAGGACAAATTAAGCGGTAAGGTTCTCGATGAGAATAAGCAGCCGCTTCCCGGGGCGAGTATTTACTGGCTAAATACAACCATAGGTGCGTCTACACAGGCAGACGGTACTTTTGAACTTCCTTATGATCCCGATTATAAAAAGCTTGTAATAAGCTTTATAGGTTATACTACAGATACTATTGCTGTAGATTCTCCGAAATTTATAACTCATTCCCTAAAGCTTTCAGGAGGGGATAAGCTTGATAATGTAGTTATTGATAAAACCCGAAGAAGCCTTAAAAGATCTAACGCCGAGGCAGCCAATGTGGTTAATATGGGGTCTGCTGAGCTTTTAAAAGCTGCCTGTTGTAATATTGCCGAGAGCTTTGAAACCAACCCTTCTATAGATGTTAACTTCTCTGATGCCTTAACGGGTAACAGGCAAATAAAAATGCTTGGACTTACAAGCCCTTACCTATTGATTTCTGAAGAGAATATACCTGCTGTAAGGGGAGCATCCCAGGCTTATGGCCTTTCGTTTATTCCGGGAACGTGGGTAGAAAGTATCCAGATAACAAAGGGTGCAGGTCCGGTTATAAACGGTTATGAGAGTATATCGGGACAGATAAACTATGAGCTTTTAAAACCTGCAACGGATATTCCTTTCTTTTTAAATGCTTACGGTTCTCAGGGTGGCCGCTTCGAACTTAATACCCACTTTAATAAAAAGGTATCGGACAAATGGAGTACAAGCCTTTTTGTTCATGGTAATACACGTGTGTCTAAAAACGACATGAATGATGACGGTTTTTTAGACAATCCGCTGGCAAAGCAGATAAATGTGATGAACCGCTGGCAGTATAATAATCCGGAAACAGGATGGGTTAGCTTTATCAATCTCCGTTACATGAGGGATGAAAAGCAAACCGGAGAAATTGATTTTGATCCGGATACTGATAAGTTCACTACAAATCACTGGGGCTCTGAAATTAATACCGATAAGCTGGATATCTCTGCCAAACTTGGCTATGTATTCCCTGATATGCCATACCAGAGTATAGGTTTACAAACCGCCTTTAACTGGCACAATCAGGATTCCTATTTTGGTTTTAACCAATATGATATCGACCAAAAGAGTTTCTATTCTAACCTTATATTCAGTTCTATTATAAGCAATACTCTTAATAAGTTTTCTACGGGACTTAACTTTACCTATGATAATTACGGAGAGTTTGTAAATACCATAGATTATAGCAGGATTGATAATAGCGTGGGGGCATTTTTTGAATATACTTATGATAATACCCGAAACTTTAGCCTTGTGGCGGGAGGGCGTATAGATGCTCACAATCGTTTAGGTGTTTTCCTTACGCCAAGAATGCATCTTAAATACAATCCGTGGGAAAAGGCCACCGTAAGGGCTTCTTTTGGTCGTGGTAAGCGAGCTGCTAATATTTTTGCAGAAAATCAGGCTTTGTTTGGAAGTTCGAGGGTAATGAGTATTTTAAATAGCGGCGGTAAAATTTACGGACTTGATCCTGAAATTGCATGGAACTATGGTGCAAGCTTTGTACAGGGATTCTCGCTGTTTAACAGAAATGCCGAATTTGTAGTGGATTTCTACAGAACCGATTTTCAAAACCAGGCGGTTGTAGACCTTTTTGCAAGTCCGCAGCAGGTACTGTTTTATAACCTTGACGGAAAGTCTTATGCCAACAGTCTTCAGGTAGAACTTAATTATGAGATAACCCGTCATTTTAATGTACGTACAGCTTATAAATACTACGACATCAAAACAGATTACCTTTCAGGTACTGAGGATAAGCCTTTGCAGGCAAAGCACAGGTTTTTTGCCAACTTAGCCTATGAGACCCATATTGTGGAAGGTGGTAAGCAATGGAAGTTTGACTTTACATACAACTGGATGGGGAAACAGCGTTTACCTTATACAGGCAGTAACCCGGCAGAATATCAAATGGGAGATTATTCTCCTTCATTCTCTTTGATGAACGCTCAGGTAACAAGAACTTTTTCAAGTGTATTTGAGGTGTATGTAGGAGGGGAGAATATAGGTAATTACAGGCAAAATAAAGCTATTATAGGGGCAGACGATCCTTTTGGCCAGTATTTTGATACGTCTATTGTATATGCGCCTGTTTTTGGGCAGATGTATTATGCAGGGCTTCGATTTAAAATAAAATAACAAAATTGTATATATTTAAAATTCAAAAGAATAAAAAGATGAAAAAACTAATCATGGTATTGCTTGTTACCCTTTTCGGGATGGCAGTACAGGCACAGGATAAAGAAGTTAAAAAGAGTAAAAATGCTAAATATGAAGTTGCCGTAAACGGTAATTGTGATATGTGCAAGAAGCGTATAGAAAAGGCTGCATTTAGCGTTAAAGGTGTTAAGTCGGCAGAATGGCATGCAGACCATCAGGACCTTCATCTTATTATTGACGAGAACAAATGCTCAGTAGACGACGTTTGTAAGGCAGTAGCTCAGGCCGGTCATGATACCGAAAAGGTTAAGGCTACAGAAGAAGATTATAATAAGCTCCATACGTGCTGTATGTATGAAAGATTATAAATGACAGAATCCCGAAGCAATTCGGGATTTTTTTTGTTGTAATGGTTCCTTTTTATTGTTGCATACGGCAACATTGTGTAATTTGCAGATAACTTATTTAACCAAAAAATCACCGAATGAAAAAGCTTAAATATGCATTGGCCTTTTTAGGGCTAACAGCTATTATTTTGCCTCAACAGTTAGAGGCACAGGACTTTTTTAAAGACAGAAAGCTATATCTTAACGAAGACGGCAGTAATTATGTGAAGTTTACTTTTATGACCCAAGCCTGGTTAAGATCTATAGATTATAATCCGGGGAGTACCATAAATGGTGTCCAGAAAGATAAGGGTACTGATATAGGTATACGCCGTTATCGTATCCAGATGTACGGTCAGTTAACAGACAGGGTATTTGCTTACAGTCAGTTTGGTGAAAATAATTTTAATACAATTTCTGAAAGGAAACTGGGCTTTTTTGTTCATGATGCCTATGGTGAATATGCGATAGATAAAAAAGCATTGTCATTAGGTGTGGGGCTTTCAGGGTGGAGTGGATTATCACGTTTTTCATCACCTTCAGTAGGTTCGATATTAGGAATAGATGCTCCTTTATTTTTACAGACTACTAATGATGTAAACGACCAGTTTTTAAGAAAACTTTCGGTGTTTGCCAAAGGTAAAATAGGTAAGCTTGATTATCGTTTACAAATGGCTGACCCATTGGAGGTAAACAACTCACCGGCTGTTCAAAACAGGACTACTTTTTCTATGGATCCTGCCGAGATGCAGTGGAACGGATATTTTCAATATCAGTTTCTGTATCAGGAGTCTAATATGACGCCTTATATGGTAGGAACCTATCAGGGAAAGAAAAGGGTATTTAATATAGGTGCCGGGTTTATCTATCAAAAAGATGCTATGTGGATGCTTACAGATACAGATGATATAGAGAAAAGCAATATGGTACATTTTGCCGGAGATGTGTTTTATGATGCACCAATAGGAGCCAACGGTCAGGCAGTAAGTTTTTATGGTAATGTAACCAGTTATGACTTCGGGAAGAATTATACCCGCAACGGAGGTCCTATGAATCCGACAAACGGAATCAATAACCCCGCGATGCTTAACGGGGGAGGTAACAGTTTCCCTATGTATGGTACAGGTACAGTAATATATGCTCAGGCTGGATATAAGTTTAAGGATAACCTTATAGGTAAAACTACCCTTATGCCTTATGTGTCTTTACAGCATGCCAATTATGACAGGCTTAATGATGCCATGAACTTTTTTGATGCCGGTGTTAACTGGCTTTTAGACGGTAATGTGGCAAAACTTACGGTTGCTTATCAAAACTGGCCGGTATATACTACTGATGGTAATAAAACAGGATCTGAAGGTGGTGTTATAGCCCAGCTTCAGGTGTTGTTTAACTAATAAAAAAGGCTGGGTATATACTCAGCCTTTTTTATTTGCTATAAATTAATTGTTTTTACTTCCGAAATTATTTTGCCTTCAGGTGTAACCCCTTTAATAATTATCTTAACTTCACCTTTGTATATTAGCTGAATACTAAAATTAAATTTTCCGTTCTCATCACTTATTATTGTAGGTAGCCAATGAATCAATCCGTAATTACGGAAACCTATTCCGTTGTAACCGGATGTATATGTTGTATTTTTAAAAGGACTTATCTTTTCAAATCCATCTTCAACTGTATAATTAAATAAAGGCCTCTCCTTGGTCTCGTTAAATGGCTGTTTTTTACGGTATATTTTTATAATTCCTATTCTGTTTTGTACAGTTGGTGCAGACATATGTTTATTAATGTAAAACTCATCTACTTCGCTGGTAAGTATATCCCTTAATATATCCAGTTTCATAAGGCGGAAATTGTCAAGATATACATCGGGAGAGCTTTTCATACCGTTAATGGTATTTCCCCATCGGCCATAAACAGCCACGGCACTATCCGGCCGGTTTCTTACTTCATATCCTTCGTAGCGTATCAAATCCAGGACAGTAGGGAAGCCTACGCTTTCTGCCTTGGTAATTTTATATCCCCTTAACTGACCATTGCCTAGTGTATTGGCATATTGCAGCTTTTCTCTTTTTGTTTCAATAACAACCTCTTTAAGTCTTATTGTTTCTTTTTCTATATCAGGAAAATCATCAGGAGAGCTAACATTGCCGGAACTATAGCAAGTACTATCTTCAGGAATATATTCTTTGTTATACTTTGAAGTATTGTTCAATGTGTTTACATATAATTTTGGAGTTATACTCTTACCATTTTCCAAGAGCTCAAAATTAAGTTTGCAGGAATCGGCTAATATTAGGTTGTCAAAATAAAACTCGTTTTTATTTATGACTTCAGTTTTTTCTTCTATCAGCGCATCATATGAGGTAAGTCTTACTATATAGCTCTTTCCTTCTTTTAAGTTTTGATTAATAACACCTTTTATTTTTAAGCCAATATCAAAAGAGTATTTTTCTTTTGGAGGGTTTTGTTTTATACTTTGCCATTTATACTTACTCTTGCTGCAAAGTAAATATTGATCCAGATTTTCATTAGGTTTAGTATCGTTATTAAAATACTCAAAAGTATTTATGTCGTAATAGTTTTGAATATAAGGAGATAACATAAAGTCATTAAGTATACTATTATTGCTAAGGCTTTTAGTTTGCGAAGGAAGCACGGTAATACTTAAATTGGCATTTGCCGCAGTTTCACCGGAAAATAATATATCACCATTTTCTTTTCCGGATTGTGTAATTTTTACAGGAGTGCTATTTTCAAAATCTTTATATAAGAGCCGTTGGGCCACTTCGTTTAAATTACTGTCTAGTATTCTTATTGTGTTTAGTCCGCTAAATAAGTAATCATCAATTATAACCAGTTCCTGATCTGTTATATTATCGGTAAACTTAGTTTCAAGTATAAAGGCATTTTCGTCTTTATGGATTAATATATAAATAGGACTGTTTTGTATTTCATTATAGGTGTTTTTGTTTGTTTTTAATTCAAGTAAAGTCTTGTTGGAATTTGCCTTGTTAGTTAGTTTTAGTGTTATACCCTTTTCTTGTGCTTCAGGTAAGGCTACCGTATAAGTTTTATCAGAAAGAATTACACTCAATGAGTCTGTCGACTTTTCTTCAAGAGCATAATATTCAAACTTACCGAATCCGTTTTTATCCAGTGGTATGGTTTGTATTGTTTCATTGTTATTGTACAGCAAAACTTCGGTAATAGGTAGTGGCTGGTTTTTGCAGCCTTTTACAGAAACACCCAGCGTGTTGGTTTTGTTTTTAAGAAAAACGCCTCCTTCAGGATATACATTTATTTTAACTTCTGTATCATTAGCAGTGCTCTTGCCCGGACTGTTAGGGTTAATTACCTCAATTTTATAAATAGCAGATTGATCTTCGCTAAAATTATTCATCCAGTTTGTGTAAAACTGTAAATAATAAATACCTGAATTAAGATTTTCCGGAAGCTCGAAACTACCTTCAAAGCTTCCCGCACTACCATACAGCAATTTTGACACTAAAGTTTCATTCTCAGAATTTTTAAGGAGTGCAAAAATATTTGTGGTAGAAAAAAAAGGGGTGTTTTTTTTACTATAGTAAATATACCCTTTAAACCAAATATTTTCATTTGCTATAAAAATACTTTTGTTTAGATGTACATGTATATTTTCCCTCTCAAGGGAATAATAATTTTTTACGACTGATACTATTTCCTGAATTTTATTTTCTTGTCCATAAGTAATATGGAATGATAAGAAACAGGTAAGCGATATTAATGATAGAAGTTTTTTCATAATTGAGAATAAAAAAAGGCATCATGATACTGATGCCTTTTATATTATAGATTAATAGTTTTTACTTCTGAGATTATTTTTCCGTTTGCTCCAAATCCTTCTATAAGTACTTTAACCTGTCCGAAATAAAGCTTAGGGATGCTAAAGCTGAATTCTCCGGTTTCATCTGTCATGATGTTTGGATGCCAGTCTATGATACCAAAGTTTTCAAAACCTTTATCATCATAAGTTGAGGTGTATTCAGAATTTTTGAAAGGTTCAACTCTGTCAAAACCGTCTTTTAGCAGGAAACTTAAATCGGCAGTTGGTTTATTTCTGTATGAAAAGTCTTTTTTCATGTAAATTTTAATAATACCCATTTCATTGTCTACTCCGGGAACAGGTGCATGCGCATTGATGTAAAATTCGTCTACATCTTCAGTATAGACCATATCAAGAACATCAAAAGACATTAAATATACATTGTCTACATAAACCCTTGGCTTGGTTTTTTGTCCGTTTATGGTAGTCGCTGTACGCCCTGTTATACTAACCTCTCCATTTTTGTTAGATACATCAAAACCATGGTAACGAATCATATCCAGTATATAGAAATAACTTTTAGTGTCTCCTTCGGTTATTTTATATCCTCTTAAAAGCCCGTTTCCTGCCACAGTACCATATTTCAGCTTGTTAGATTTTCCTTCAATTTTAACCTCTTCCAGCATAACTGTTTTTGTTATGTATTTTGGTAGTTCAAAATCAGCAAGATCTGTGTTGTCACCACTATAATCTATACAGGAAACTTTAGCAGGAGTAAAAGGTTTGTTGAATTTCCTGTTGTTGTTTAAAACTTCCGGTTTTAGTAAAATGTCTTTAGGCTGTTCTCCTCTTTTTAGTAAAGTAAATCTAAGTTTACAGGAATCAGGTACAACAAGATGCTTTAAATTAAATTCATTCTTTTCATTTAAGCCTATTCTTTCATCAAGCATGCCGGTGTATGAGCTTACTTTTAATCTGTAACCGTTTCCTTTTAGTTTTTGGTTTACTGTTCCTTTTATATTAATACCTATGTCAAAAGTGTAGTTTTCTTTTGGAGGATTGTTAAGAATGTTATTCCATAAGTATTTACTGCTTTTGTTTATGAGGTAAAGATCCATTTCAAACTTATTAGATCTGGATATGCTGTTAAGGTATTCTCTGGCTATCGTTTTAGGATGTCCTTCAATGTAGGGAGACAACAGTAACTCGCCATAAATATCCTCTTTTGCAGTTAAGCTTTTTGTATCTGCCGGTAAGACTGAGATACTAAGGTTCATATACGGATTATTGACTTTTCCTTTAAACTCTATAGTTCCGTTGTCATCACTTATCTTGTTAAGCTGCGAACTTACAACCGTATCAGGATAAATATATATTAAGCGTTCTGCAATCTGATTTAAATTATCATCAATAAGCCTTACGGTGTTAACCCCTGTAAATAGTTCTTTGTTTTCCAGCTGTGCAGTTAGTTCCAGCTTGTTGTCGTTAAAAACAAGTTCTACTATATAGGTTTTGTCATCCTTTTGTACCGTTAGGTATAATGGCTTGTTCTCAATTTTTTTGTAAGTAAAGCTGTTTGTCCTCAGTTTAATAAAGGTCTTGTCGGCCATTGTATAACTGTTGGCTTCCATGGTTATGCCTTCTGCCTGAAGCGGAGGTAATACCTGTTCGTGAGTAGTACCGTTTATGGTGGCAACTACTTTAAGGTTGTTTTTGTTACTGGCAACAATATCAAATTTGCCATACCCAAGGTCGTTTAATGAAATCTTTTTAATTGTTTCCCCTTTTTCATTTACTACAGAAACTTCTTTCACATTAAGAGGAGTGTTGTCACATCCTGTTACATGTACGCCTATATTGTTGTGACAATCGTTAAGTAAAACGCCACTTTCCGGTTTAAGCTCTATTGTAACTTCTGCTTCAGCATTTTTACTTAAAGAATTAGGAATTCCTGTACTTGGATTAATTATGGTAACGTCGTATACAGAGGATTCGTCTTCAGTAAAGTTATTCATCCAGTTAGTATAGAACTGAACATAGTATTTACCCGATTTATAGTTGCTGTTAAGTTTAAAGCCTCCCGAAAAATTACCCAGGTTACCGCACAAAAGTTTGCTCTCAAGAATATTTCCGTCAGAATCTATAAGGTTGGCAAAAATATTAACGCAGGAGTAGAAAGGGATGCCCAGTTTTTTATGGTATACATATCCTTTAAACCATATTTTTTCATTGGAGAGAAATACATTTTTGTCAAAATGCACATAAATGTTTTCACGTTCCAGAAAAAAATAATCTTCTATGGCTTTGCTTATTTGCTGCTTTTTGTCCTGCTGGGCAAAAGCTACAAGGCTAAAAGCCAGGAGAAAGACAGTTAAAATAGTTTTTGTTGTTTTTTTCATAGCAAGGTGTGTATTGTTAGATTGTTTTTTTGCGAATATATACTTTTTTAAAAAGTTTTAAAAAGCATTAAAGCTAAAAAAGGAGCTCTTTTGAGCTCCTTTTTATAACGTTATGGTTAAGATGTTATTACATCATACCAGGCATTCCGCCTCCCATTGGCATTCCGCCTCCGGCATTTTCTTCTTTAATATCTATTAAAGCACACTCTGTTGTAAGAATCATACCAGCTACTGAAGCTGCATTTTCAAGAGCAACACGTGTTACTTTTTTAGGGTCTATGATACCTGCAGAAAGCATATCTACATACTCGTCGGTTTTAGCGTTGTAACCAAAGTCATTATTTCCTTCGGCAACTTTAGCAACCACTACCGATCCTTCAAGACCTGCGTTTTCTACAATTGTTCTAAGAGGAGCCTCTACAGCGCGCGAAACAATTTGTATACCTGTAGCTTCGTCTCCGTTTTCAGCGTTAATGTTAGCAAGTACTTTTTTAGCTCTTAGTAAAGCTACACCACCACCTGCTACGATACCTTCTTCAACAGCAGCTCTTGTTGCATGTAATGCATCGTCAACTCTGTCTTTTTTCTCTTTCATTTCTACTTCAGATGCTGCACCTACATAAAGTACTGCCACACCACCTGCTAATTTAGCAAGACGTTCCTGAAGTTTCTCTCTGTCGTAATCAGAAGTTGTAGACTCCATTTGTGCTTTAATCTGGTTAACACGATTTTTAATGTTTTCCGCATCACCTGCACCGTTTACGATAGTAGTATTGTCTTTGTCGATAGTTACTTTTTCACAAGTACCTAGCATATCAAGAGTAGCGTTTTCAAGCGTATAACCTCTTTCTTCTGCAATTACGGTACCTCCTGTTAGGATGGCGATATCTTCAAGAAGTGCTTTTCTTCTGTCTCCAAAGCCAGGAGCTTTAACAGCAGCAATTTTAAGCGCACCTCTAAGTTTGTTTACTACAAGAGTAGCAAGTGCTTCGCCATCTACATCTTCAGCAATGATAAGAAGTGGTTTTCCTGATTGTGCCACTGGCTCAAGTACAGGAAGCAGGTCTTTCATTGAAGAAACTTTTTTGTCATATAGTAAAATGTATGGCCTTTCAAGTTCAGCCTCCATTTTTTCAGAATTTGTTACAAAGTAAGCAGAAAGGTAACCTCTGTCAAACTGCATACCTTCTACAACGTCTACATAAGTATCAGTACCTTTAGCTTCCTCTACAGTAATAACACCTTCTTTACCTACTTTGCCAAATGCAGTTGCGATAAGTTCGCCAATTGCATCGTCATTATTTGCAGATATTGAAGCTACCTGTTTTATTTTGTCTGTAGAAGTTCCTACTTCTTTAGTTTGTTCTGCAAGGTTATTTACAATAGCTTCAACAGCTTTGTCTATACCTCTTTTAAGATCCATAGGGTTAGCACCTGCAGCTACGTTTTTAAGACCTTCTTTTACGATTGCCTGAGCTAGTACAGTTGCGGTTGTAGTACCGTCACCTGCTAAATCGTTAGTTTTAGAAGCAACTTCCTTAACCATTTGTGCTCCCATGTTTTCAAGAGCGTCTTCAAGCTCTACTTCTTTAGCTACAGATACACCATCTTTAGTAACTGTTGGTCCGCCAAATGATTTGCTTATAATTACATTACGTCCTTTAGGGCCTAATGTTACTTTTACTGCGTTTGCTAATGCATCCACACCACGTTTTAAACCGTCGCGTGCCTCTATATCAAATTTTATCTCTTTTGCCATGGTTGTATTTCGTTATATGTTTTTTTTAAATATTAAACTGAATTAGATTACTGCAAAAATTTCCTCCTCTTTCATGATAAGGTAATCCTTACCTTCAAATTTCAATTCTGTACCGGCATATTTACCATATAAAACAGTATCTCCAACTTTTACTGTCATGTCGTGGTCTTTAGTTCCGTTACCTACGGCTACTACAATACCTTTTTGAGGTTTTTCTTTAGCAGTGTCAGGGATAAAGATTCCCGAAGCTGTTTGAGTTTCTGCAGCCACAGGCTCAATAAGAACTCGATCTGAAAGTGGTTTAATGTTTAAAGCCATATGATTTAATATTTGTTATTAATGTTTAAAAATTCAACGTATTGATTTTTTCAGAAATTGTGCCAATACATGAAACTGACAAATTTTTACCAATAAAAAATGCCAGCACTGACAGGCTGGCATTTTTTATAGAATATTGTAATATTATTATTCTTGAGCGCCTTCTTCTGCAGGAGCAGGAGTTGCCGTATTGGCAGGAGCTTCAGGAGTTGCATTTTCTGTTGCCGGAACTGTAGTAGCTGCCGGTGCAGGTAAAGTAGACTCGTCTATAAGACTGTCCTGAGTTGCTGAGTTGCTGCCAAAGCTTAATGTTGATAATAAAATTAATATAACAAGAGCAGTAGCAAGTGTCCATGTACTTTTGTCAAGGAAATCTGTTGTCTTTTGTACACCACCCATCATTTGAGTTCCTCCAAGTGAAGATGATAATCCTCCTCCTTTAGGATTTTGTACCATAATTACCACAACCAAAAGGAAACTTACTATTACTATAAGTACCAGGAAAATTGAAAAATCAAACATTGTTATTAGTATTATTATTTTGTTGTAAAATCTTTATATCCGATATACGGTCTGCAAAGAAAACACTTTTTTCCGGATATTTCAAAATTAAAATTTCATAAGCCTGAATTGCTTTCTGATATTTTTTCTGTTCAAGGTATACACGTGCAAGTGTCTCCGTCATAAGTAATGAGCTGTCACGACTGCTTCTTTCAATGTTTGCAGGGGGTGGAGCTATGCCTTTAGTCGGTATTATCTTTGGGCTCGACTCAATAAATTTATCAATAAGTTCCAGTTTTTTGCTTAAAGAATCGTCGTTGTTATCTGTAGTTTCCTCAATAACTTCATCTTTTTTATCTTCAATTATATTCTCGCTAGGCTCAATTTCGGACTCAGTTTCTGCTTCCTGTGTTTCTTCTCTTTTTATTGGAGTTAATTTAGAAAGCTGTAACCATTCCTGGAAAGAGTGTTTTTCAGAATTGTCAAAATCAAGAGGTTTGCCTATTTCAAGCTTTTCTTCGGTTTCAGTTCTTGCAGGTTCCGTAAAAATGTCATCTGTTTCTTTTTCTTCTTCTTTTTCAGAAGGAGTAAAAACAGGGGAAGCAACAATTACAGGAACTTCTTCTTCCTTTTGGTTTTCTTCGGCTTCTTCTATAGTTTGTTTTATAGAGCGTTCCAGTCTGTCAGCAGGAGAAATTACTGGTTGTTCGGGTTTTGGTGTAACCGTTTCTGTTTCTTTAACGGTTATTTCCTCAATAGCCTTTTCTTTTTCCTGTAGATAATCTTTCTGGATGCTTTGGAAATTCTCCGAAGTTATAAAGTCAAATAAAACAGAACGATCGTTAGTATGGGCTGCAGTTTTTTTGAGCTCCATATTGTATCGAAAGCTATCCTGATTGTAAAGCCCTTTTAAATGAATGGCACGCGCACTTTGCAGAAACGGGAATTCATATAAAATGCTTTCCAGTTCCATAGTTTGCCTGTCGGTTATACTATAAGGCTTATTTAGCAGGTATGTATAGTCTTTTGTGTTCAATTCTGTTTTACTCTAATCTCAATTACCATTTAGCCAGCGACTCGTTAAAGATGTCCTGGGTTATCCTTTCAAAAATTTCATCTAAAGCTGCATTTAGTACCGATCCTGTAGGAAGGGCATCACCACTATAATCATAGAAAAAACTGAAAGGCTTTTCAAAATCGTCGTCTTCGTTATTCTTATTTGTAAACCTTACATTTATAGTAATACTAAGCCTGTTTTGAGCTGCACGCTGATCGGCAGTAGCTGTCATGGGCGATATGCGATATTGTGTAATCTCACCTTCATAAACAAGGTCACCACCTGCATTAGTTAGGGTAAGGTTAGTCTGATTTTGTATCAGATCCTGTAGTCTTCTGGTAAAAGTCAGTTCAATACCCGGTTCAACAACTTCAGCATTATTCTGAAAATAATTTACCTGAAAAGTCTTGGCATTTATGCTGCCAGATCTTCCTGTAAAGTTATAATACTTGCAGCCGTGCAGGGTTAGGGCTAAAATAAAAACCAGTAATATTTTAAAATATCTCATTATCCTTTTATGATTAAAGGTCGTATTGTTTAATTTTTCTGTAAAGTGTCCTTTCGGATATACCAAGTTCATCGGCTGCTGCCTTACGTTTACCTTTGTTGCGTTCCAGGGCTTTTTTAATCAGTTCAATTTCTTTTTCATCCAGCCTTAAGGTTTCTTCCTCTTCAACGGTTTCGGCAAAAAGGTAGTTATCATCATCATCGTCTTCATCATCAAGGTGATGTTCAATAACCGGTTCGGCATGAGTGATTTTCGGACTTGGGATAACTGCTGAAGGCCTGTCTTCAAAACTGTGTCCGTTTTCCTCGGCAGGATTTCCGTATATTCTTTGTATTAATCCTTTATTCGATTCCTGAACCTTACTTGTGTTGCCGTTTTGCATAAGCTCCATAGTAAGTTTTTTGAGGTCATTAAGGTCGCTTTTCATATCAAAAAGCACTTTGTATAAAATTTCCCTTTCGTTACTAAAGTCACTTTCAGGTTTTTTATCGCGCACTACGGCTGGCAGGTTTGTACCTTCTTCCGGTAAATAAGAGCGAAGCGTGGCTAGAGATATTTCCCTAGTTGTTTCCAGTACCGATATTTGTTCGGCGATATTTCTAAGTTGCCTGATGTTTCCGCTCCAGCGATATCGTAACAATAACTGTACCGCATCATCATCAAGCTTTATAGGAGGCATTTTGTATTTGTGTGCAAAATCGGAAGAAAATTTCCTGAACAGAAGGTGAATGTCATCCTTGCGCTCGCGTAGGGGAGGGAGCATAATTTCAACCGTGCTTAAACGGTAATAAAGGTCTTCCCTGAATTTTCCTTTTTCAATGGCTTCAAACATATTAACGTTTGTTGCTGCCACGATACGCACATTTGTTTTTTGAACCTGAGATGAACCTACTTTTATAAACTCGCCGTTTTCCAGTACACGCAGTAACCTGACCTGTGTGGTAAGCGGCAATTCGCCTACTTCATCAAGGAAAATGGTTCCTCCGTCGGCTACTTCAAAATAACCCTCACGGGTTGAGGTAGCTCCGGTAAAGGCGCCTTTCTCATGACCAAAAAGCTCACTGTCTATAGTTCCTTCAGGTATTGCACCGCAGTTTACGGCAATATATTTTCCATGCTTTCTGTGCGACAGGGCATGAATAATTCTTGGCATATTTTCTTTACCAACACCACTCTCACCGGTAATAAGTACCGAAATATCGGTAGGGGCTACCTGTATGGCTTTTTCTATGGCGCGGTTAAGCTTAGGGTCGTTCCCTATAATCTCAAATCGTTGTTTTATGGCTTGTACGTTTTCCATCTTTGTTGTTTGCCACTAATTGAACAAATTATTTGATAATTAATAATTGCCGATAAAATTTATGGCTTTAACTACTGCATCTCGCTGTAACCTACTGCATCACCAATTAATGTTGCAGACGTACAGTCTGTAATTTTTACGTTTACAAAATCACCGGGCTTGTATTTTCCTTCTTTAGGGAATACTACCATGGTGTTTTGTGAGTTACGGCCGCTCCAGTGTTCGTTAGATCTTTTAGATTCTTTTTCTATAAGTACTTCTACAGTTTGGCCTATAAAACGCTGTGTTCTTTCAAGGGCCATTTTTTGCTGCAGGTTAATGATTTCCGTTAGTCGGCGGTTTTTAACTTCTGCAGGTATATCATCTTCCAGTTTTCTTGCGGCTAATGTTCCCGGACGCTCAGAATAAGCAAACATAAACCCGAAGTCGTACTTACAGTGTTCCATTAAGCTTAGCGTGTCCTGATGGTCTTCTTCGGTCTCAGTTGGGAAACCGGCTATCATATCCTGTGAAAGTGAAATTTCAGGTATAATGCGGTATATATTATCTACAAGTTCCATGTATTCCTCACGGGTATGCTGACGATTCATTGCTTCAAGTACACGTGTGCTTCCGCTTTGTACAGGCAGGTGAATGTATTTACATATATTGTGGTGTTTAGCCATTACTTCAATTACCTCAAGGTGCATGTCCTGTGGGTTTGAAGTGCTGAAACGGAAACGCATTTTAGGGAAGGTTCTTGCAACCATATCTAAAAGCTGAGCAAAGTCTACCGCAGTAGCCTTTTGCATTTCGCTGGCTTTTTCAAAATCTTTCTTAAGTCCGCCGCCGTACCATAGGTAACTGTCTACGTTTTGACCAAGAAGAGTAACTTCTTTAAAGCCTTTTTCATATAACGAAGTAATCTCTTCCATGATGCTTTGCGGATCACGGCTTCTTTCGCGGCCACGTGTAAACGGTACTACACAAAAAGTACACATATTATCACAACCGCGTGTTATGGAAACAAAAGCAGTTACACCATTACTGTTAAGGCGAACAGGTGCAATATCACCATAGGTTTCCTCTTTAGACAGGATAACGTTTATGGCATCGCGTCCTTCGTCAACCTCTTTTAAAAGATTAGGCAGGTCTTTATAGGCATCAGGGCCTACAACCATATCTACAATTTTTTCTTCCTCCAGGAATTTGCTTTTAAGGCGTTCGGCCATACATCCAAGCACACCTACCTTCATCCCGGGGTTTATTTTTTTTATAGCGTTGTACTGATCAAGTCTTTTACGCACAGTTTGCTCTGCCTTATCACGAATGGAGCAGGTATTAACCAATACCAAATCGGCCTCCTCAAGGTTTTGAGTGGTGTTATAACCTTCATTGGCAAGAATAGATGCAACAATCTCACTGTCAGAAAAATTCATCTGGCAGCCATAGCTTTCAATAAAGAGTTTTTTGCTGTTTCCGTCTTTCTGCTCTAAAACAAGGCTTTGCCCCTGTTTGTTCTCTTCAATAATCTTTTCCATAAATTCGCTACTGTAGTGCTTTTTTGAATTGGCAAAGATACTATTTAATTTGTAAAATATGACAAGTTGGCATATTAGTCTTTGCCTAAATTTACTTTGCGGTATAACTGGCCTATGCTATGTATGGATTTTAATAAAAATGTGAGGCTAAACAGTATAAATAAGACAATTAAAGGGAATGATGATTGTAAAAAGATACTGCCCAACATAAAAGCGGCGCCTGAGGCTATCATCCTGCTTTTGTAATCATAAAGGAGGATTTTATGGTTTTCAATCTGTATTGCTAATAAGGAGAAGAAGCTGGCCAGGCCTATCATGAAAATAATATCCTGATACGGATTATTTTGCTCTACCACGCTCATAACCGTTAATCCTGCCGATAGTAAGAATCCTAAAAACAAAGAGCCCTTGTCTACTTCTGTTTTATGTATCCATTTATGTGCATTCGCATAAAAACTTAAACTGAAATCTTCAAACTCTTCCTGAGTTACAAATTTTCCGGTGAGGCATTTTCTTTTAAGGGTGTCAAAATATTTAATAGGGAAGCGATCCCTAAAATCCATAAATAATATAAGGTGTAGATTTTCCCCTTGTGGAATTGTAATGACCGATTTGTAGAAATCAAGTTTTATAATAACCTGTTTGCTGTCGTCAGGAATTTCAATTTCAGGCTCTTCACCATGCATTATTTTAGTAAGAAGTCTCTTTTTATCATCATAAACTTTAATTTTTCTTATATGTGCCCAATTATAGGGTAATAAAAGTTTAAGGTTGAGTTTTCTCATAGCTTATTTTTTAACAGATTGTTTGTGTAAAGACTTAAAGATAATAAAGTTAAGCTTTTTAAACAACACAAATATTGTGATGCCGGCAGTATGAGGTGTTTTAGCTTTTTTTAGAAACAATTATGTTGCTTTTATGATATTTTTTGGATGTAAAAACGTGAATTTGAAACCTTCAAAATTCAATATTTAAAAAAATCCTATACTTTTGCGACACAAAGGAGAGCAAATATGGCAAAGAATTTAGTGATTGTTGAGTCGCCTGCAAAGGCAAAAACCATTGAAAAATTTTTAGGAAAAGACTACCAGGTGGAGTCGAGTTATGGACACATAGCCGATTTACCATCTAAAGAGATAGGGGTAGATGTTGAGAATGGCTTTAAGCCAAAATATGAAGTTTCTTCCGACAAAAGGGCTTTGGTAAAAAAACTCAGGGATCTTTCTAAATCTGCAGAGACAGTTTGGCTGGCAAGTGATGAGGACCGTGAAGGGGAGGCTATTGCATGGCACTTGGCGGAAGAACTGAAACTTGACAAAAACAAAACCAAGCGTATTGTTTTTCATGAAATTACCAAAACAGCGATACAAAAGGCTATCGAAAACCCAAGAGGTATTAATTATGACCTTGTAAATGCACAGCAGGCAAGAAGGGTGCTTGACCGATTAGTAGGTTATGAACTTTCTCCGGTACTTTGGAAAAAAGTAAAAAGCGGTTTATCTGCCGGTCGTGTACAATCGGTTTCGGTACGTTTAATTGTTGAGCGTGAAAGAGAGATACAAAACTTTAAGGCAGAGGGTTCTTACTCAATAACTGCCGAGTTTGTAAACGAGGCAGGAAAAGCATTTAAGGCAAGACTACCTAAAAACTTTAATACAAAACAGGAAGCGCAGGATTTCCTTAATAAAAATATAGGTTCTATATATAAGGTGTCGGATTTGGAAACAAAACCGGCAAAAAAATCACCAGCGGCACCGTTTACTACATCTACACTACAGCAGGAAGCGGCAAGAAAGCTGTATTTTCCGGTAGGTGTTACCATGATGCTGGCACAGCGCCTGTATGAGGCCGGACTTATTACTTATATGAGAACGGATAGTGTTAACCTTTCTCAGGAAGCAATGACAGCTGCCGAGGCAGAAATTACAAAATCATACGGTAAGGAATTCAGTAGGCCCAGAAACTACGCTACAAAAAGTAAAGGTGCGCAGGAGGCTCACGAGGCTATACGTCCTACAGATATGGCCCGTCATACGGTTAGTTTAGACAGGGATCAGGCAAGGCTTTATGATTTGATATGGAAAAGAACCGTGGCTTCTCAAATGAGTGATGCACAGCTTGAACGTACCAATGTTAGGATAGATGCTAATAATCATAAAGAAGTTTTTGCAGCATCAGGAGAGGTGTTGCTGTTTGAAGGTTTCTTAAAAGTATACCTTGAAGGAAATGATGATGAGGATGTAGAACAGGAGGGTATGCTGCCTGCATTACGACTAAACGAAAAACTGACTAATAATTATATTACGGCAACCGAACGTTTTTCAAGACCGCCTGCCCGTTATACAGAAGCGGCTTTGGTTAAGAAACTAGAAGAACTTGGTATTGGTCGTCCGTCAACTTATGCGCCTACCATTTCTACCATTATCAGCAGAAATTATGTTGAAAAAGGAAGTTTTGAAGGGCAGGAAAGAAAATATGCACAGCTTACCTTAAAAGAAGGTTCTGTTGCAGAACAGCAGCTTAAAGAAAATTTCGGTTCAGATAAAGGTAAGTTAGTGCCTACCGATATAGGGATGATTGTAAATGATTTCCTTGTAAGTCATTTCGAAACTATTCTTGATTATAACTTTACCGCTAAAGTAGAGCAGGATTTTGACGAAATTGCTTCGGGTAATGAAGACTGGACCAAAATGATGAATGATTTTTATAGTCATTTTCATCCAACGGTTAAGGATGTTGAGAAGAATGCAGACAGGGAGTCCGGTGAGCGTATTCTTGGTGTTCATCCTGAATCAGGGAAACAGGTAAGTGTGCGTTTGGGTAAATTTGGTCCGATGGCTCAAATTGGCGATGCAGAAGATGAAGAGAAACAGTTTGCAAGCCTTTTACCGGAACAGAATATTGGTAATATTACTCTTGAAGAAGCTTTAGGCTTATTCATGCTGCCTAAATCACTTGGTACTTATAAAGGAGAAGAGGTTGAGGTAAATAATGGCCGTTTTGGTCCTTACGTTCGATTTGGAAAAACATTTATTTCGTTACCAAAAGGTATGGATCCTATGGATGTGACTTTTGATGTTGCGGGAAAACTGATAGCGGAAAAAGAACAGGCTGATGCTCCTATAGGTACTTATAAGAACGAACCGGTTCAAAAAGGAGTAGGGCGTTTCGGGCCGTTTATTAAATGGAACGGAATGTTTATCAATGTGAACAAAAAGTATAATTTTGATAACCTTTCTCAGGCTGATATAACAGAGCTTATAGAGGATAAGCTGCAAAAGGATAAAGACAAGGTTATACATAACTGGGAAGACGAAGGTATAAAAGTAGAGAAAGCCCGTTGGGGGAGATCGGTTATACTTAAAGGAAAAACCAAAATTGAGCTTAATAAAGATGTTGATGCCTCTAAGCTTACGCTTGAGCAGGTTAAGGCAATGATTGAAGAAAAAGCTCCTGCTAAAAAAACTGCAGCTAAAAAGAAAACAACAGCAAAAACAAAAAAGAAATAAAATATGGTATTTGATTTTTTAGAACCTGTAGAGATAGAATTACTGGAGTTTGTAAGTGAGCTTCCTGTACAGTCTCTGGGCAGGAAAATCAGTATCCATACAACTGAAGTCTTTCCTGATCTTGATAAGGCGGCTATAGCGCTTATAGGGGTTTTAGAAAACAGGGGGGTAGACGAGAGAAAAGAGCATGTGTCTCTGGATCATGTAAGAAGGCAGTTTTACAGCCTTTTTCCGGGTAACTGGGATATGAATATAGTTGATTTAGGTGATGTTGCTGCAGGTGATACTCCGGAAGATACTTACTATGTAGTAAAAAATCTGGTAGACGAACTTGTAAAAAAAAGAATAATTCCTGTTGTTGTAGGAGGGTCTCAGGACTTAACTTATGCGTTATACAGGGGGTATGACAAGCTTGAACAGATGGTGAATTTAGTGTCTATTGACAGTAAATTTGATTTTGGTACTGAAAATGAGGGCTTAACGGCTTCGTCCTATCTGACTAAAATAATCGTAGAAGAACCCAATAATCTTTTTAATTTTAGTAATATTGGATATCAAACCTATTATAACTCGCAAGAAGAAATAGATTTGATTGAAAAATTGTATTTTGACGCTTACAGATTAGGTGAGATTTGTAATAATTCTACCATAGCCGAACCTGTTTTTAGAGATGCTGATATAGTTTCTGTTGATATGACAGCAGTAAAATCGAGCGATTCGGGGAATTATGTTAAATTTATCCCAAATGGTTTTGATGGAAAAGAAATTTGTATTTTAGCACGCTACGCAGGGATAAGTGATAAGGTAACTTCGTTTGGAGTGTTTAATCACAATAATTCCAGGCAGGAGTCCGTTTTAATAGCTCAGGTACTTTGGTATTTTATTGAAGGGTATCATTACAGATCTAATGAGTATCCTTTTGGAAGTAAAGAACAGTACCTTAAATATATAGTTCCCCTGGAAGATGAGGAGTTGATTTTTTATAAGAGCGACAGGACAGACAGGTGGTGGATTGAGATACCCCATGTGTCTCATGTTAACAATAAATTAAAGAGAAATACGTTGTTACCTTGTACGCATGAAGATTATATGGGAGCGTGTAACAATGAGATTCCTGAAAGGTGGTGGAAGGCTCAGAGAAAAAACATTATTTAGCAGTAATGTTATAAAATAACTGAGAATTCTCTATATTTTCTTAAAGTTATCGGGAGATTACTTTTTGTTTAGGTTTTTTTAATAAAAAAATTGTTTTTTTGAAAATAAATAAATAGGTTTACGCCCTTAAAAAATAGAATTACATTAATAACCCAATTTTATATGAAGAAGTTCATTGCATTAACAGCAACTTTATCATTTTTAATTAGCTGTGGTTCTAGCGACCGCGGAGAGCTAGTAGGTGTTAGAGGAAAAAAGTGGAGGCCTGAAAAGCCGTATGGTATGACTTTGGTTCCTGGAGGTGCTTACATTATGGGTAAATCGGACGACGATTTGGCTAATGTACAGGATGCTCCTACTAAGACTGTAACTGTTCGTTCGTTTTACATGGATGAAACAGAGATTACCAATAGTGAATACCGTCAGTTTGTAGAATGGGTTAAAGATTCTACTATCAGAACAAGACTTGCTATTTTGGCAGAAGAAATGGGTCAGACACCTGGTAGTGGTGGTATTGGCGAGTATGCGTTTTTAGATCAGTCTACAGAAGAGAAATCTCCTTACGATCAGTATATGTATGATAATTATTATAGCATGGGTACTGATGATGATCCGTTTGCTGGTAGAAAACTTAACCATAAAGTTAAGCTTATCGACGATCCGCAAAAATACCCAGATGAGTATTATGTGGAAGTTATGGACTCTATGTACCTGCCGGCTTCTGAATCATACAATGGTTTAAGGACTATTGATGTATCTAAGCTTGTGTTTGCTTATTCGTGGATGGATATTCAGGCTGCAGCAAAAGATAAGTCTAAAAACTCAAGGTCTAAAAGAAGTAAATATCTTATAAAAGAGAAGGTAGAGGTTTATCCTGATACTACGGTATGGATTAAAGACTTTGCTTATTCTTATAATGAGCCGATGCATAATGATTATTTCTGGCATCAGGCTTACGGAGAGTATCCTGTAGTGGGTGTTACCTGGGAACAGGCAAAAGCATTTTGTGCTTGGAGAACGCTTAACAAGAATGCTTACCAAAAAGATAAAGGAAGACAGTTTGTAAACTCTTTCCGTTTACCTACAGAGGCTGAATGGGAGTATGCTGCAAGAGGTGGTCTTGAGTCTGCTACATTCCCTTGGGGTGGTCCTTATGCTAAAGGTGACAGAGGGTGTTTCCTTGCTAACTTTAAGCCTAACAGAGGTGACTACGCTGCAGACGGTGCACTTTACACTGTAGAAGCTAAATCTTACGATCCAAACGATTATAATCTTTACAATATGGCTGGTAACGTTTCTGAGTGGACAGACTCTTCATACGATGCTTCATCTTATGAGTATGTATCTACAATGAACCCTAACGTAACAGATCACCAAAACCAACGTAAAGTAATCCGTGGAGGATCATGGAAGGATGTTGCTTACTTCCTTCAGGTTAGTACAAGAGATTATGAGTATGCGGATTCTGCAAGAAGCTTTATCGGTTTCAGAACAGTACAGGATTACATGGGTACTCAGAATACTTCAAATACTATGAACTAAGAACCAATTTTGATAACTTGAATATTTATTGATTAACTTAACTAAAAACTAAAAATTATTTTATTATGGCACTACCTAAAAAAGTTATGAATTTCGCCTATGGTATGGGGGCGGCAGTTGTAATCATCGGAGCACTTTTCAAATTAATGCACTGGCCAGGAGCTTCTGAGATGCTTATTGTTGGTTTAAGTACTGAGGCGTTAATTTTTGGTTTGTCAGCTTTCGATCCGGTAGATAAAGAACTTGACTGGTCGTTAGTTTACCCGGAATTAGCTGGTGGAGAAGCTAAGAAAAAAGACAAAAAAGAAGATCCGAAAGATGCTCAGGGATTACTTTCTCAAAAACTTGATAACCTGTTAAAAGAAGCTAAAATTGACGGAGAGTTAATGTCTAGCTTAGGTAACAGCATCAGAAACTTCGAATCAGCTGCTAAAGGAATTTCTCCAACAGTAGATTCAATTGCTTCTCAAAAGAAATACAGCGAAGAAATGTCTATGGCTGCTGCTCAAATGGAGTCTTTAAACAGTCTTTATAAAGTTCAGTTAGAGAGCGCTTCTCGTAACGCTGAAGCTAACAAAGAGATTGCTGATAACGCAGCTCAGCTAAAACAACAAATGCAGACAATGACTCAAAACATTGCTTCATTAAACAATGTTTATGGCGGAATGCTTTCTGCTATGGGTAACAGAGGCTAATTGACTGATTAGTTTTATTTAAATATTTTTTAACCAAAAAACAAGAAACTAATTAGAAAATGGCAGGAGGAAAATTAACCCCAAGGCAGAAGATGATTAACCTGATGTACCTGGTTTTCATCGCTATGTTGGCATTGAACATGTCAAAAGAGGTACTATCCGCTTTTGGTTTGATGAACGAAAAATTTGAGGACGTAAATGCGTTCTCTAAAGATTATAACAATACACTTTATGCTGACTTACAGTCTAAAGCAAAAGAAAATGCATCTCAGTATGCTGAGCCTTTTGAGAAAGCGAAAAAAGTTAAGCCTGTAACGGATGCTTTTTATGCTTACATCGAATCTCTTAAGAATGATGTTACTTCTTCTTTCGAAAGAGAGAATGGTAAATTGCCTTATGAAGCAATGGATAAAGGTGATATGATTGATGAGAAATGGTTTGATGGTGACGGTTATTCTAAAAAAGGACAGGAAATTATTGCTACAATTGAAAAATATAAAAGCGATCTTGTTTCTATCTTAGGAAAAAGCACTGAGTATAAAATCATTGTTCAGGATATCAACCGTAAATTTGATTTAGGTGATGTAACAGATGGTGAAGGTGTTAAGAAAAAATATCTTGATTATCATTATAAAGGTTTCCCGGCAATCGCATCTTTAACAAAGCTTACTGCTATGCAGAATGATGTTAAGAAAACTGAGCAGGATATCTATAATGCTTTAGTAGGTAACACTACGGCTGCTATTGCATCGATGAATAACTATCAGGCAATGGTTGTTACTGAAAAATCAGCCTTCTTTGCTGGTGAGCCAGTTAAAGGTACTATAGTGCTTGGTCGTTATGACGAATCGACTGTTCCTACATCTGTAGAACTTAATGGAAGTCAGGTTGACTTAAATAAAGCTTTAAAAGGTGGTCAGGTTAATTTTGAATTTGGTGCAGGTAACATAGGTGAACATGAAATAGGCGGTAAATTTACATTTGTTGAGAATGGTAAGCCAGTTGAAATTCCTATTAAAGGTAATTATGTAGTGGTTCCTAAACCAAACTCAGCTACAATTTCTGCTGATAAAATGAACTCTGTTTACCGTGGTGTCGAAAACCCAATGACAATTTCATTTGCAGGTATTCCTGACAGTGATGTAACTGCATCTGCACCAGGTCTTAAAAAAGTTGGAAATGGTAAGTATGTTTGGAGTTTAAACGGTGTTTCGGGTAGAGAGGCTACTGTAAAGGTTAGTGGTAAATTACCTGGAGGACAAGTGGTAAGTGATAGTAAGAAATTTAATATTAGAGAGATTCCTGCTCCAAGTCCTAAACTAAGAGGTAAAGTAGGTTCAGCTAAAGGTAATAAAAATGACCTTTCTAACTCTACTATTGATATTGATTTCTCTGATTTCGTGTTTGATATTAAAACTAACATCAAGCAGTTTGAGGTTTATGTGCCAGGTAGCCCAGCAATCATTTGTCAAGGTAACAAGTTTAATGCTCAGGCTTTAAGTGCTATTTCTAAATCTTCTAGAGGTGATCAGGTTAT
This sequence comes from Flavobacterium alkalisoli, assembly GCF_008000935.1. Taxonomy (NCBI): domain Bacteria; kingdom Pseudomonadati; phylum Bacteroidota; class Flavobacteriia; order Flavobacteriales; family Flavobacteriaceae; genus Flavobacterium; species Flavobacterium alkalisoli. Next base: position 264,489 of record NZ_CP042831.1, on the reverse strand, counting down.
CATCACTAATATAAAATATGATATTATTGGAGCTGCGGGTTATACTCCTAAGCCTTCTACAGCATTTAACTGGGAAGTACAATAATATTTTTAAAAGAACGTTTTTCTTTTACAGTTTAAAATTAAAATATGAATAGTAAAAAAATTTTATTAGCGGCTCTTTTTATGTTAGGTACTGGTTCTGCTTTTGCTCAATCTAACGTACTTAATGCAAAAACTCCGGATGAGATAGGTAAGAAAACCGAAGCGGAAATGGTTGCAGATAATGATAATCCACTTCCTTACGGTTACGTAGGTGATAGGGATATCTTATTCAGCAAAAGGGTTTGGGAAGTGATTGATCTTGATGAGAGAATCAATTTCCCGTTATATTTCCCTATTGAAGATAACCTGGGCGACAATAGAAAATCACTATTCCATGTTTTAACTACGGCTATTAAAAACGGAGAGTTAACAGAGGTATATGGTGATTCATATTTCAGAGATAAAATTACTCCTGAAAATCTTGAACAGCTTTTTAGTTATAAAGAACTTAATAGTTTCGGTATTGAAACAATGAACCAGTACATGGGGCAAACAGAAGATGAACTTAAAGCGAAAGGTATTTTAACTGCCGAGCATTTTGATACGTCTGAAGTTACTGCTGCCGATGTAACTAAATATATGATTGAAGGTTACTGGTACTTTGACAAGAGGCAAGGTGAGTTGAAATACAGATTAATAGGTATTTGTCCTATGGCGGTTGACGCTCTTACTAAAATGAGGATGGGTGAAACTGCAGATCCAATTCAATTATTTTGGGTATACTTCCCTGCAGCAAGAGATATCCTGCACAAAGAAGATGCATTCAACCCAAGAAACTCTGCAATGCCTATCACTTTTGATCACTTGTTAAACTCACGTCGTTTCTCTGCTACAATTGTAAAAGTTGAAAACGAATATGGTGACAGACTTATTGAAGACTATTTAAAAGATAATTCACAAATGCAGCTTCTTGAAGCTGAAAGACTCAAAGAGGTTATTCGTAACTTCGAACAGGATATGTGGAATTACTAATAGATAGTTCACTATACAACATGAAAAACTCTTACTTTTTTAAGTAAGAGTTTTTTATTTTTACATCATGAAAGATTATATAATAGTTGGTGCCGGTATTGCCGGAGTGAGTTTTGCCGAAACAGCCTTTTTAAACCGTAAATCGTTTACGGTTATAAGTGATAAGTCGCAAAATTCGAGTTATGTTGCGGCAGGGTTATATAATCCGGTTATACTTAAAAGATTTAGTATGCCTCTTGATGCTAAAGAACATCTTGAATACATAAAACCGTTTTATAAAAATATTGAAGAAAGACTCAATGTAAAGTTTGATATAAGTCTGCCTATATATCGCAAGTTTGTATCAGCGGAGGAACAGAATAACTGGTTTGAAGCAGCGGATAAGCCTGCTTTGTCACCTTTTCTTTCTACTTCAGTTGTTCATACTAAATATTTCGGTATAGATTCTCCGTTTGGTTATGGTAAAGTGTTGCATACAGGGTATGTGGATACAGACGTGTTTTTAGATTCATACCATAAGTACCTGGATTCTGATAACCATTTGATAAAGGATACATTTAATCATACCGATTTACAGATAAATACTGACTTTGTAGAGTATAAAGGATTAAAGGCAAGGCATATTATTTTTTCGGAGGGTTTTGGACTTCATGCCAATCCTTATTTTATGAATTTACCTCTTGATGGTACCAAAGGTGAACTGCTTGTTATTAAAGCTCCCGATTTAAAGTTAGATGTAGCTATTAATGCCAGTATTTTTATTTTACCGATAGGTAACGACACATATAGGGTTGGTGCCACTTATGAATGGTATGATAAAACAGCCGAGCCTACGGAAGCAGGAAAGAAAGAATTGATAGAAAAGCTTGATGAACTTATTTCGTGTGATTATGAAATACTGGATCACTTGGCAGGAATAAGGCCAACTGTAAAGGACAGAAAGCCTTTAATAGGTACGCATGAGGTTTATAAGAGAGTACATCTCTTAAATGGATTGGGTACACGTGGTGTTATTTTGGGTCCGCCTATGGCAAAAGCTTTATTTGATTCAATAGAAAATGATATTCCTATTGATAAAAGTGTGAGTATTCACAGGTTTAAGCGCTAGTGTCGTTTCGCCAGTCTTTTTTATAGCTTATGAAAAAGTTAATCCAGATGTTTCGTGAAAGACGCATGATTATAGGCATAAATACAACCAATGTTGCGATTATAGCAAAAAATGCTGTTTTAAGTTCTGAGCCTATAAATACATAGCTGATAATAAAAGCGGCAACACTAAAGGCAACGCCAAGGGCATAGCTAACATACATAGCTCCGTAAAAAAACGAAGGCTCTATTTTATAATGTAATCCGCAGTGGCTGCATTTCTCGTTCATCTTATAAATATTAAGCAAATTGAAAGGATTTTTGTCCTTATACATACTTTCTTCCTGACAACGAGGACAGGTTCCTGTTAAAATGCTATATAGTTTCGATCCTTTTTTTAACATTTGCAAAAAATTTGATTTTCACAAATTTACAATTAATAAAAACAGAATAATGCTTAACATACATAATTTGTCGGTTTCTTTTGGAGGTACTTATTTATTTGAAGAAGTAACCTTCAGGTTGGGTGCCGGAGACAGAGTGGGACTTGTGGGTAAGAACGGTGCCGGTAAATCGACTATGCTTAAAATACTTTCGGGGGATATACCTCCTGATTCAGGCGTTATAGCAACAGAAAAAGAGGTAAAGTTAGGCTTTCTTAGACAGGATATTGATTTTGTGCAGGGAAGGACTGTACTTGATGAAGCTTATCAGGCTTTTGAAGAAATTAAGAGGGTAGAGTTTAAAATTGATGAAATTAACCATCAGTTGGCTACCAGAACAGATTATGAGAGTGAAGAGTATTCTAAACTTATAGAAGACCTTAGTGATCATACTCATCATTATGAAATACTTGGTGGCTATAATTATGTAGGGGAAACAGAGAAAATTCTTTTAGGGCTTGGTTTTAAAAGGGAAGACTTTGATAAGCTAACAGATACCTTTTCAGGAGGATGGAGAATGAGGATAGAGCTTGCAAAGCTATTACTGCAGTCTAATGATGTATTGCTTCTGGATGAGCCTACCAACCACCTTGATATTGAGAGTATCATTTGGCTGGAACAGTTTTTAAGGAATTATCCGGGAGTAGTAGTGATAGTATCACACGATAAAATGTTCCTGGATAATGTAACGAACAGGACGATTGAAATTTCTCTTGGTAAGATTTACGATTTTAACAAGCCTTATACACAATACCTGACTCTTAGGGAAGAGATTAGGGAAAAGCAACTGGCTACCCAAAAGAATCAGGAAAAAATGATCGAGAATACCGAAAAGCTTATTGAAAAGTTCAGGGCGAAGGCATCTAAGGCATCAATGGCGCAATCTTTAATAAAGAAACTGGATAAGATTGACAGAATTGAGGTGGATGAAGATGATAATTCGGTTATGAACATTTCATTCCCGGTGTCAGTCACTCCGGGACGTGTGGTAGTGGAAGCAGAAGATGTTACCAAGAAATATGGTGAAAAGACCATTTTGAAAGATATAAACCTGCTAATTGAAAGAGGAAGCAAGATTGCTTTTGTGGGGCAGAACGGTCAGGGTAAATCTACGCTTATAAAGGCAATAGTAAACGAGTTTGAATATAGTGGTACCATTAAATTAGGACACAATGTACAGCTGGGTTATTTTGCGCAAAATCAGGCAGAGTACCTTGATGGTGAAATTACCCTGCTGGAAACTATGGAAAATGCAGCTACAGATACTAACCGATCTAAAGTTAGGGATATGCTGGGTGCGTTTTTATTCAGGGGAGATGATGTAGAGAAGAAAGTAAAAGTACTTTCGGGAGGAGAGAGAAACAGGCTTGCGCTTTGTAAAATGCTTTTACAGCCCATTAACGTGCTTGTAATGGACGAACCTACCAATCACCTTGATATTAAATCTAAGAACGTTTTAAAGGCAGCTCTGCAAAAATTTGAGGGTACTTTACTGTTGGTATCTCACGACAGGGACTTCCTTCAGGGAATGGCAAATACTGTTTATGAGTTTAAAGACCAAAAGATAAAAGAGTACTTGGGTGACATTAACTTCTATCTTGAACAGCGTAATATGGAAAATATGCGTGAGGTGGAGAAAAAAGATGTTGTAAAGAAAACAGTGGCTCCAAAAGAGAGTAAGCAGGTTTCTTATGAAGATCAGAAGAAGAATAAGGCACTGCAAAACAAACTAAGTAAAATAGAGAGCCAGATACAGCAGTTGGAAATTAATATCCAAAAAGACGATAAGCGACTGGAAACGGATTATGAAAAGCTGATGGCTGATGCTTCGTTCTTTGAGGCTTATGAGAAAAAGAAAAAAGAACTGGATACTTTAATGGCAGACTGGGAACTGGTTCAGGAAGAAATAGAGAATTCATAAAAAAAAAACCTGCATTTGCAGGGCTTTTTTTTACTCTTTGGTTTTTATCTCAACTTCAGAATCTTTACCTGAAACAGATACCTTACTCTCACTGTCACCATTTTTATTCTCATAGTTTACTCCGTCTTTGCTGATGCTGATTGAAGTTCCGTCAGGATCTTCCTCAGCCGGAGCAGCTGTTGTTGGTGTTGGAGTTGCCGGTGGTGCCGGATTTTCTACCGGTTCCGGAGTTGGGGGTGCTTCTTGTTTGTCTTTGCATGAGGCAGCAAAAAGCATTGCTAAGACCCCTGCTGTAATCATTAATCTTTTCATAATCACTTAGGTTTTAAAAAGGTTAAAGAGTAAAGGTAGGACTTAAAGTGTTAAAAAAGAGGTAAAGCAAACTTAAAGTTTACTGAATAAGACCAATGCTTTTAGAGTGTTTTATGGCTTCATTACTGTCTTTAAAGTAGCAAGTGGCTATCCCAAGTGACTCAATGTTTTTTAGAACTTTGATAGTTTTTTCTTTCTTGTGAGACGATGTTTGCCTTATATAAACAGCTTTAACCGTTACCGGGAAAATCTTGCATACATTCTCGTATAGATAAGGATCATGCTGTGAATCATCTCCTAAAAGGGTGTAATGCAAATGAGGATAAAACTCAAGTATGTGTTTAATCTTGTCAAATTTATGCCCGTGGTTGCCGCGTCCGGTAACAAAAAAGTCCATCAGGCTGGTTTTAATGTCCTTTAAAAGTAATACTCCTCTTGGCAACTCATGTATTTCGGTAAATTTTACAATAAACTTATACAGGTTCCATTCGCTGCTCGACACATAAAAGAAAGCATTTTTTTCTCCTTTATTATTACGGCCAGCAGTACTTAATGCCTGATAATGCGGAACAACACCTTCAAATATCTTTCGATCATTAATGTTTTTCCATAAAAGAATGTAGAGCTTTTTAAACATGTTTCGGGTGTGGGAGATAAGGAAAGTATCATCAATATCTGATATAAAGCCTAAATTACCTTCGTAAGGCCTTATAAAGGTGCCTTTTTCTTTTATCTCTTCACCGTTATAGTGGGTGCTTACATAATAATCGGTCCATCCGTATCCGGTTTCTTCCTGTAGTGGGATGCAAAATTTAAAATAACCGTCATCAAGGGCTTTAGTATGTATTTTACGTCCGTTATGTTCAAGATATACATCAGTATTAGGTATGGTTTTTACCCGAAACATCTTAATGATGGATCTTGCATTCTTAAAACGTTTTTTTTCAAATTCATAATTGTTGGCACTGCTGGGTTTAAATACGTGGCCAAACACGATAAGCTCTCCTTCATTGGCATAGCCTCGATACAATCTTAATATTGGTTTCATTAAAAATTATGATTTTGGTAAGAAGGTTTGTAGTCCTAATTTAATTAAATTTAATGAAAAAAGGAAACATGAGTAGTCAAAAGGAATTTTTGATTGTAGTTAACCCAATTGCGGGTGGTAATGATAAGACAGATCTTTTAGAAGCTGTGCGAGAATATGCCGACAAGGAAAACATATCTCTTATTGAATATGAAACTACAGGGGAGAATGATGAGGAAGAGATAAAAAAGCTTTATACGAAGCATAAGCCTGAAAGGGTACTGGTAGCGGGAGGTGATGGTTCTGTAAAGATGATAGCTGAAGCCATAGGGCATGAAGATGTAGTTATAGGGGTGTTGCCGGCTGGTTCTGCAAACGGACTTTCTGTTGACCTGAATCTACCAAGTGATGTTAGCCAAAACCTTGAAATAGCTTTTCATGGCAATTTTATGCAGATGGATATGGTTAACATTAACGGCAAGAAAAGTCTCCATCTTAGTGATATTGGGGTTAATGCTGAACTGATAAGAAATTATGAGGGAAGTAATATAAGGGGTAAACTGGGTTATGTGCTTCAGGCTTTTAATACATTAACCGAACTTCAGGATCCTTTTCATGCCATTATAGAGGCAAACGGTAATACACTGGAAACAGAGGCAAGAATGATTGTTATAGCCAACACCAAACGTTATGGCACCGGAGTTACCATAAACCCAATAGGGAAAATGGATGACGGAAAATTTGAAATAGTGATACTAAAGAGCCTTGATCTTATTTTTATAACTAAGGTGCTTGCCGGGAAAATGCCTATTGAAAGCAATAAAGATGTTGAGATTATTTCGACAGAAGATGCCCTAATAACTACTGATGTGCCTGTTTGTTTTCAGATTGATGGCGAGTTTTGCGGAGAGATTGACCGACTGGATATAAAGATACTGCACAAGCAGATGAAAATAGCTGTGCCTAAAACTACTTAAACGGATTACGCTGTTTCCATTCTATTTTTGGATCGAAATAAGGGAAGAGCCTGCTCATAAAAGTATTTACCAAGGCATTACTGTGCTTAATGATCCCGAATACTTCTTCGGGTCTGGCACCTACAGAGCTTTTTATTTCCATGGCAGAACGGGCAAAAATAACATGTTTAAAGTCCTTTTTTACGGCATAAGCCACCATGTCGTAGAGCATATTAAGATATAGCATCTTTTCTTTTTGTACGCTTTCATCATAGCCTAAAAAATAGGTGTCCATATCATGATTATTCTTTACCAAAGTGCTAAAACCAACTAATTGATCATTTAAAAAATATCCGTAAAAGCGGAAATTCTCTTTTAGCTGTTGCTTTAAGGTATGGAAATGCCCTTTTGGTAAAAAGAAAGTATTGAAAGGAGCATTTGAGGCTACTGTAAGATAAAGTTCATGAATACGTTCTTCATGCTTTAGGATGTCTTCTTCTGTCAGTTTTCTTTTTTCTACGCCTTCAGCTTTTTTACGTGCCCGGTTGTACTGTGTGCGGTATTTAGTGTTAAGTGCAGTGAGATAGTCTTCAATATCTTTCCATTCAGGGTGAATATGAAAAATCATATTGGGCTGGGTGCAAAACCTGTAATAGTTTTTAAACCCGGCAGTTTTAAAATCAGGGAACTCTGTTTGATTAAAATCCTTAACCGAGACCAGATTTATATGAACACACTTCTTCAGGTATTCTTTCTTTAGTTTCTTCAGGGTTTTTCTAAAGAGTGCCAGTGCCTCATTCTCAGTAATGGTATTGGCAAGCAGGTAAGCGTTTTGTCCGGTAAGCTTATTGTTGCCGAGGATAAGGGTATGAGAAGAGAACTTTTTAAAAATATAATCCTTAAGGCTAAACTTCTTTTTTATTTCTTCTCCAAAAGTATTTATACGACTAAGGTTAATATACTGTACTACGCCAATGCCACATAGGATACTGTTTTTATAGAGCGCAACAAAATGGCATTCCATATTAGCGGGTGAGGAGCTTTCCAATACCTGCATATAGCTTTTGGACAGGAAAATATTTTTAACGGCAATGGTATCCCACTCCTGAGGAAGGGATGCAGCCGACGTAAATATTTTATAAGAAAGTTTAGGGCTCAAAGTAATGGTAAAGAAAAGAAAAATCTCCCGAAGGAGATTTTTAATTGCTATATATTTTTAATTATGCAGGCCATGCACAAAGTATACCTCCTATAATGGTAAAGCATACAATCCAATAGCCTCCGTTAATCAGGATGTATTTAGCACTTTTTCTTTCAAAAAGGGCATTAGTACCTGTGACAGGAAGAGCAAGTAAAAGCCCGGCCATAAAACCATGAAGCGCACCATGCTTAAATGTCCTGAAAGCATCACCATAGTCGGTCATAAATGCTTTGTAAGATGGTTTTGCTGTTTCAAAAAACTCAGGTCCGCCTACCATTCCTGATGGTCCAAACTGATGGATAACAAGAAACTGAAGAATAAATGAAATCAGGAACGCAAAAAGGATAGCCATTCCAAAAATCTTAAACATATTTGCTCCTTTTGCTTTTTCTTCGGTCATGCCTGTTTCTTTCATCCAGGCAGTACCAAAAACTTTAGGATTGTACCAAATAAAACCCACTACCATTGTAGATAGTGCAGCAACTAAAATTGCAAGCCAGTTAAAGTTCATAATTATTTGTTTTAGTGTTTGTGGTAGTAAATGTATAATTTATTGGCTTATAAAATATCAATTTGCTAATAATTTTGCTTTTTAGTAATAAGAAATGAATTTAAATATCGTTCTGTTTCTTAGGTAATTAGGGTTGGATTCGTTGCTGTAGGCTTCCCGTTCAAAGCTAATGTTGCGATAGGCAGTTTTATGATTTCTGTAATAGGCTAATCGTATAAAAAATTCAATAAGATACCACAGGTAAAAAGGCAGGATTAAAAGTTCTGCCTGTTGCCTTAAATGAATTTTTTCATGATTAAGCAGCACAGCATTTTCTTTATACTCTTTTTTGCGAAGTATTATAAAAGGGAATAAAGCCATTGCGGTATAACCCTTACGTATTAAATATTTAGATACAATTACTATCATTAAATGTAAAGTTCATAAATTTGCGCGCATGAGCTGGCAAAATTCTGAAAATAAATTAAAAGAAGGTGAAGATTATTATCTTTCGCCGGAAGGCTATAAGGTTTTTACAGAAAAATTTCATTTAAAGAGAGGGTATTGCTGTAAAAGCGGTTGCCGCCACTGCCCGTATGGGTACGATAAGAAAACAGGAACATTTAAGAAGTAAGTATTCAGTATACACTAAGTAGTTGGCAGTAAGCTAACCGTGTATTTTGAATATAAAAACTGAACACTAATAACTGAACACTGAATACTAAGATTATGACATTCAAGGAACAGATAAAGGAAGGGATTCCTTCGGTTTTACCACAGGCTAAACCCTATGATCCATCTATAAACCATGCGCCAAAACGTAAAGAGATATTAACAGCGGAAGAAAAAAAGCTGGCATTACGTAATGCACTTCGTTATTTTGAGCCACAGCACCATGCTGAACTGATTAAGGAATTTACAGAAGAGCTTGAAAAATACGGACGTATATATATGTATCGCCTGCGTCCTGACTATAAAATGTACGCAAGGCCAATATCAGAATATCCGGGTAAATCAGAGCAGGCAAAAGCCATTATGCTAATGATACAAAATAACCTTGATTATGCTGTAGCACAGCATCCGCACGAACTTATTACTTATGGTGGTAATGGTGCTGTTTTCCAAAACTGGGCACAGTACAGGTTAACCATGAAGTACCTTAGTGAAATGACCGAAGAGCAAACGCTTGTTATGTATTCCGGGCATCCTATGGGGTTATTTCCGTCTCATAAAGAGGCCCCAAGGGTAGTGGTTACAAACGGTATGATGATCCCTAACTATTCTAAGCCGGATGACTGGGAAAAATTCAACGCGCTTGGCGTTACCCAATACGGTCAAATGACAGCAGGTAGTTATATGTATATCGGTCCGCAGGGAATTGTACATGGTACTACCATTACAGTTATGAACGGCGGAAGAAAAATCTCTAAGAATGGAGAAGGCCTTGAAGGAAAAGTATTCGTAACATCTGGTCTTGGAGGTATGAGTGGTGCTCAGCCAAAGGCAGGTAACATTGCAGGCTGTATTACCGTTTGTGCAGAGGTTAACCCTAAAGCGGTACATACACGTCATTCTCAGGGATGGGTAGATGAAGTTGTTACCGATACTGATGCTCTTGTAAAAAGAGTTCTTGAGGCAAAAGCTAATAAAGAAGTGGTTTCTATTGCTTATCAGGGTAATGTGGTTGATGTGTGGGAGAAATTTGATGAAGCTAATATCTATATAGATTTAGGTAGTGACCAAACTTCGCTTCACAATCCGTGGGCCGGTGGTTATTACCCGGCAGGAATAAGTTTTGAGGAATCTAACAGGCTAATGGCTGAAGAACCTGAAACCTTTAAGCAAAAGGTTCAGGAAACACTAAGAAGGCATGCAGCTGCTGTTAATAAGCATACTGCAAAAGGAACCTATTTCTTTGACTATGGTAACGCTTTCCTTTTAGAGGCATCGCGTGCAGGAGCCGATATTATGGCTCCAAACGGTATTGACTTCAGATACCCTAGCTACGTTCAGGATATTATGGGGCCTATGTGTTTTGATTACGGATTTGGTCCTTTCCGTTGGGTATGTGCTTCGGGTAATCCTGAAGATCTTGCCAAGACCGATGCGATTGCATTAAATGTATTAGAAGAAATGTCTAAAGCTGCTCCTGCTGAAATAAAACAGCAGATGCAGGACAATATAAAATGGATAAAAGGAGCGCAGGAGAATAAGCTTGTAGTAGGTTCTCAGGCACGTATCCTTTATGCTGATGCAGAAGGAAGGATTAAAATAGCTGAGGCTTTTAACCAGGCAATTGCCAGGGGAGAAATAGGTTATGTGGTACTGGGACGTGATCATCACGATGTATCGGGTACCGATTCTCCTTACCGTGAAACATCTAATATTTATGACGGTTCCCGCTTTACAGCTGATATGGCTATACATAATGTAATAGGCGACAGCTTTAGGGGAGCTACCTGGGTGAGTATCCACAACGGTGGAGGCGTAGGCTGGGGAGAGGTTATAAATGGCGGATTTGGTATGGTTCTTGATGGTTCTAAAGATGCGTCAAGACGCTTAGAATCAATGCTTTTCTGGGATGTTAATAATGGTATTTCACGTAGAAGCTGGGCAAGAAATGAAGAGGCTGTTTTTGCAATAAAAAGAGCTATGGAGGTGCAGCCTTTACTAAAAGTTACATTGCCAAATATGGTAGACGACGCATTGTTGAGCTAATAACCCAAAGGGTTATTGGTTTATCTTTAAAATGAACTCTTAACTCATTGGATTATGAAAACAATAAAATTGCTATCGTTACTATTTGTCTTAGTCCTTGCGGGTTCGTGTAATGCTGTTAGGGTGGCTGCCGATTATGATGATGCTACCGATTTTACAACTTACAGGACTTATGCCTATTTTCAGCCCGGAATTGATAAGGTTGATATATCAGACTTAGACAAGAAAAGGATTCTTCGTGCATTGGATGAGGAATTTGCCGCTAAAGGTTTTACCAAAAGCGAAAACCCCGATGTTCTTGTAAACTTTTTTACTAAAGCCCGTAAAGAAGTAAACGTAAACCAGTTTTATGGAGGCTGGGGTTACGGCTGGGGCTGGGGAGGATATTATGGCTGGGGTTACCCTGGTTATTGGGGAGGTAATTATACCTCTGTTAGTACCTCTACCGAAGGGACGCTTTATATAGACCTTATAGACGGTAAAAGTAAAGAACTGGTTTGGCAGGGGGTAGGTACAGGAGTTTTAACTCTTGACCGTGACAAAAAAGAAGAACGAATTAAGGAATTTGTTTCAAACATACTGGCACAGTTCCCGCCACAAAAAAATAAGAAATAAAAAAAAGCCGCTCATTGAGCGGCTTTTTAGTTTTTTATTTTAAATAAGTTTTTGATTTTATTCTCTGTAATATTTGAGATTTAGATACTTTAATAACCTGTTTTGAAGAATTACTGTTTCTTCCTGCAGTTTGTGAAGCGTTTAAAAAGCCCCAGTTACCGTTAAATGTCCCTTCTACAGTAGTTCCGTTGTTTAGTTCTAAGGAGTAGTTATAATTAATAAACTGTTCCTCTACTGTTTCTGCCAGAGTTATACTGTTTATAGTTAGGTTAAGGCTTGAAATCTCGTCTGTTATTTCAAGTTCATTAGTGGTGTCAAATATAATTGAAGCATCTTTTGTTCCGGGATTTTGCTCGCCAAAAGTGATAGTTTGAGGAGTTGGGAAATCTAATGTAGTTTCGTTGGTTTGTAAAGATGTAAATATGATGTCTGACTCATTTATTACTTCAGCTTCCTCGCCTTCTCCTGTGCTGGAGTAAGAAGCCAATACCCAGTAGTTAACACCAGCGTCGGTTCCGAAATAAATTAGCACATTATTTGTCGTTTGATATTCTGTACCATTAACAGTAAAGATGTTTTCTGTTTGGGGAGCATCTGTTACAGTTACGTTTATTGCTACAGTAAGTTCACCTAAAGTAGCTACTATTACATATTCGCCTGAAATTTCCGGAGTCCAGGGGCTGGTTATGGGAGTATCGTTTGCAGTTAGGGTTGCGCCTGTTACAACAGCGTTATCCTGATCGGTTACTGTAAAAGTAACAGCAGTGCCAGCTTCAACAGATTCTGCACTTGCAGTAAGGTTGATAGCTGTTACCGTATTGCCTTGTTCATTAACCGTTACGGTTAATTCATCGGTTAATTGACCATAAGTTGCCTTAATGGTGTAAGTACCTATGGCTTCAGGAGTCCATGGGCTGGTAATTGCAGTTTGGTTTGCAGTTAATGTAGCATCGGTTACTGTGTTGCCATTTTGGTCTTTTACAGTAAAAGTGAAAGAGCCTTCTCCAAGAACGATGCTTTCTGTACTGGAAGTAAGGTCAATAGCGGTTACCTCATTTCCTGAATTGTTTCCTGAATCATCATCGTTACTACACGATGTAAAAGCTGCGGTTGCAGCAAGCGCTAAAAAGCAAATAATTTTTTTCATAACAATAATTAATATTTAGTTAATATTAAATTTTGCTTTACAATTTATATGCCAAAATTTTTAGATTATTACTAATAAAAAAACCCGCCAAGAGGCGGGTTTTATATTAAATAAGAAAAATTATTTTCTTAAGTTTTGAGATTTTGCAACTGTTGTATTTTTAATGCTAATACCTCTTCCTTGGTTAGTGCCATCATACATGCCAGTTTCACCACTATATTCACCATTAATTACAGTGCCATTAGTTAGTGTGATTGTGTAAGTAGCTTCAAGATTAGAAGAACCTCCTTCAGTTTCAGCAAACTGTAAAGCTGTTATGTTTAGAGTAATATCAGAGATAGCCGCAGCTCTTTCAGTTGCGTCAGTAGGTAATAATGCTTCAGAGTTAGCAATAATCCAAGCGTCTAATATGTTATTGTCTAAAGTAAACTCGCCAGTAGTTGGGTTTGTAATTGTAAATGTAGGCTCACCAGCTTCGTTTTCTCCAGTTGGTGTAATTGGAAATTGTAAAGTAATGTATAGGTCGTTTGGAAAAGTTGCTTCTTCTCCTGTTCCTACAACTAAATAAGGATTAAAGTCCCATACAATTACATATTCCCCTTCTGTTTCAGCAGCATATATACCTCTGTATGCAAAAGCACCAACGTTAGTTTCATAGTTTGTGTCATCTATTACAAATGAATCGCTAGCAACAGGAGTTGTGTCTTCTTCTGTTACAGTAACAGTAACAGATGAAGTAAGCTCACCTAAAGTAGCAACTACAGTATATTCACCTGCAGTTTCAGCAGTCCATGGGCTAGTTATAGCATTACCATTAGCAGTTAAAGTAGCATTTGTCACAGCATCACCATCCTGATCAACTACAGTGAAAGTAACAGCAGTACCAAGATCAACAGATGTTGCACTTGCAGAAAGTGTAATAGCTGTTACTTCGTTTCCTGTTCCTGGGTTTTCACCGTTGTTTCCTGAATCGTCATCACTGCTACATGATGTAAAAGCCGCAGTTGCAGCTACAGCTAAAAAGCAAAAAAGTTTTTTCATAATGAAAATTTAAAAATTAATTAATGTTAAGGGTCGTAAAAGTAAAAATAAAACTGAGAATAGAGGGCTTTATTGCAAAAGGGTAGTGTTAAAATTTAAATTTTGTTCGAATTCCTTTAAAAAGGGAGCTAATTTTCAGGCTTTAACAATTGATTCTGTTTGTGTGATTAAAATTAATTGAGAATTTCGTAATTTTACCTCAATTACTAAGACTACTTAACTATGAATGCTACAATAGAAAGCAATCCGTTGATAGAGAGGCTGCCTAAGCACCTTAAACAGTTTATAAAGCCGCAGGATTATGAGGAATATACACCTATAAATCAGGCGGTGTGGCGCTATGTTATGCGCAAAAATGTAGATTACCTTAGTAAAGTGGCACATAGCTCTTATTTAGAAGGGCTTAAAAAAACAGGTATAGAGATAAACAACATACCAAGCATGTATGGTATGAACAGGATATTAAAGGAAATAGGATGGGCAGCCGTTGCTGTAGACGGATTTATTCCGCCTAATGCCTTTATGGAATTCCAGGCCTATAATGTACTTGTAATAGCTTCAGATATCCGTCAGTTAGAGCATATTGAATACACTCCTGCGCCAGATATTATACATGAAGGAGCCGGTCATGCGCCTATTATTGCAAACCCTGAATATGCAGAATATTTAAGAAGGTTTGGCGAAATAGGTTGTAAAGCCATATCATCAGCCAGAGATTATGAAATATATGAGGCAATACGCTTACTTTCTATATTAAAAGAAGCTGAAGGTACGCCTCAGGATGAAATTGAAGCTGCCGAGAAGAGGGTTGATGAATTGCAAAATGATATGGGTGAGCTTAGTGAAATGGCACTTATAAGAAATCTTCACTGGTGGACAGTTGAGTACGGACTTATAGGTACTGTGGAAGATCCTAAGATATATGGTGCCGGATTACTTTCTTCAATAGGGGAAAGCGCATGGTGTATGACAGATAATGTAAAGAAACTATCATATGATATTAATGCTGCATACCAAAGTTTTGATATCACTAAGCCACAACCACAACTTTTTGTAACGCCGGATTTTGCACATCTTAGCCTAGTGCTTGAAGAATTTGCAAATAAAATGGCATTACGTACAGGTGGACTTTCCGGTATTCAAAAATTAATTAATTCAAACGCATTAGGTACTATAGAGTTAAGTACAGGAGTACAAATATCAGGTGTATTCACAAATGTAATTGAAAGTGAAGGCAAACCGGTATATATTCAGGCAACGGGAGGTACAGCCCTTGCCTATAGGGAAAAAGAACTTGTAGGTCATGGTACATCTTACCATGCAGAAGGTTTTGGTAGCCCTATTGGTAAGCTTAAGGGTATTAACCTTGCTATTGAGGATATGAGTCCGCGTGACCTTAAAGCTTATGGTGTATATGAAGGGGAAAGAGTTACCCTTGAATTTGAAGGAGACATAACCGTTAGCGGAGAAATAATTACCGGTACAAGAAACATACAGGGTAAAATTATTCTGATAAGCTTTAAAGATTGTACTGTAACCAATGGGGATAAAGTGTTGTTCCAGCCGGAATGGGGTACTTATGATATGGCTGTGGGTAAAAAAGTAGTTTCTGCTTATTCAGGCCCGGCCGATGTAAACAGCTTTGACCTTATAACACACGTTCCTTCAAGCAAAACTATAAAAGCTAAAAAATCGGCCCAAAGGGAAGAACTGGAAGGACTGTATCAAAATATAAGAAATATCAGAGATGGTGTTGCTAATACTATTAGTATTGAAGATACATTTAAGAAGCTTAAGGAAAACCATTCTAACGACTGGTTATTATCGGTAGAAATTACTGAGCTCCTTAACCAAAACAAACAACAGGAGTTACTTAATGAAGTGCTGTTGCATCTTGATGAGGTTAAAAAGAAACGTCCGGAAATAGCTCATTTAATTGAGGGCGGACTTGAACTTATATTTGAAAAAGAAAAAATATCCTAACAACTAAAAGAGCGCTTTAAGCGCTCTTTTTATTTAAATATAATATGCGGGTATTTATCTTTTAAGGATTTTGCCTTTTGTTCCAGTTTTAAAAGAAAGTTTTTATGCTGTTCCGATTCAGGATTAAATGAGCGGTGATGCATTCCCTTTTGTACAGTATCTACTTCTTTCATGGTCGTAAAGGCTTCGAGTGTAATGTGGCTTTCTGCAAAACGTTCCCATATATAGTCTATGGCTACCTGGTTAGGGTGTATCATATCTTCGGCATAAAAGCGATAATCCCTAAGTTCGTCCATCATTATTTCATACGAAGGAAAGTAAGCCAGGTTTTCTTTTACCTCTGCTATAGTTTCATGTACTGAACTTATAAGGTTTGATTTACTCCATTGGTTTTCACTAAACCCATCTTTAATATGCCTTACAGGGGAAACAGTAAAAATTATATTTACAGAAGGGTTAATGTTTTTTACGCTATTGATAATACCTGATAATGCTTCTTTGATCGAAGTGGTATTTAATAGCTCTTTTGAAAATTCTTTTTGAGGAACCTTGTGGCAATTGGCCACAAGCTCATTTTTTTGATTGTAGCGATATACCCATGCCGTGCCTAAAGTTACAATAAGGTGAGAGGCTGTTTTAAGCTTGCTAAGCGTATTTTTAGTTGCGTTGCTAAGGTTTGCCAGTAATTCTTCTTTATCTGTGCTGCTAAGGTCTGAATGGGCGTCAAAGCAATGCCAGCGTTCGTTATGATAAAAGATGTCGGTCTCAGTAAATTCTTTATCAGCTAAAGAATAGTCAATAAACTTTTTAAGGGCAACAGGATGAAACAGTATGCCAAAAGGATTAATGGTGTTTTGAAATTTAAAGTAATTAAATTTCTCTCCCATATTTACTGCAAAACAAGAACCCAAAGACACTATCTCAGAATCATAACTAATTGGATTGTTACTTTTTGAAACAGGTATTTGGGTTCTGAATTGCATGTTTTATTATTTTATAAAATCTGCTGCTGCTGCCAGGGCATCATTTATACCGTTTACGTTTTTACCACCTGCAGTAGCAAAGAACGGCTGTCCGCCACCGCCGCCCTGGATATGTTTACCCAGTTCGCGTACTACCTGTCCTGCGTTAAGGCCTTTTTCTGCTACAAGCTCTTTAGATATATAGCAGGTTAACATTGGTTTGTCGTCCTGCGCTGTAGCAAGTACAATAAACAGGTTAGTACCAAGGTTGCCTAATTCATAAACAAGGTCTTTAGCACCTGCAGGATCAAGATCTACCTGTTTAGCTAAAAACTTAACCCCGTTTAGTTCCTGTATCTCGGCAGCAAGTTCACCTTTAAGATTTTTTGCTTTGTCTTTCAATAGGGCTTCAATCTGCTTTTTAAGCTTGGTGTTCTCGTCCTGTAATGAAGATACGGCTTTGAGGGTATCCTGCGGGTTTTTAAGTGCAGTCTTAATTTCGTTAAGTACATTTTCCTGAGAAGCGAAATGCTCTTTTACTGCCTCGTTAGTAATAGCCTCAATACGACGTATACCAGCAGCAACTGCGCCTTCGCTAACAATTTTAAAATACCATATATCGGCAGTATTCTTTACGTGTATACCCCCGCAAAGCTCCATACTTTCACCAAATTTAATAGCACGTACATTATCGCCGTATTTTTCGCCGAATAATGCCATTGCGCCTTCTTCTATTGCCTGTTGGAACGGTATGCTTCTTCTCTCAATTAACGGCAGGTGTTCCTGTATTCTTGCGTTTACAAAATCTTCTACTTCTTTAAGTTCTTCGTCAGTTACCTTAGAGAAGTGAGAAAAGTCAAAACGAAGATAATTAGGGCTTACCAACGATCCTTTTTGCTCAACATGTGTACCTAATACACTTCTTAATGCCTGATGAAGCAGGTGAGTGGCAGAGTGGTTACTTGCAGACTCATTTCTAAGCTTTTCATCAACAACGGCAGTATAAGTACCGTTTACATTTTCAGGAAGCTTTTTAGTGATATGAAGAATAAGGTTGTTTTCTTTTTTGGTATCTATAACCTCAATGGTCTCGTTTGCAGAAACAAGCTTTCCTTTATCGCCTACCTGTCCACCGCCTTCAGGGTAGAAAGGAGTGTCGCTTAATACAATCTGATAAATTATTCCGTCTTTTTTAGAGTCAACCTTACGGTAACGGGTAATTTTAACCTCGTTTTCCAGTTGGTCGTACCCCACAAAAGTTTCGGTATTGCCCTGAGTAAGAATAGTCCAGTCGGCAGTCGAAACTTCCGATGCCGCTCTCGATCTTGCTTTTTGTTCCTGCATAGCCGCTTCAAAACCGGCTTCGTCAAGATTGTATCCTTTTTCTCTTAAGATAAGAGCAGTTAAGTCGATAGGGAAACCAAAAGTGTCATAAAGCTCAAATGCCTTTTGTCCTGAAACCGTTTTACCCTCGGTAGAAGCAATTACGTTTTCAAGTAACTGTAGTCCCTGGTCAAGTGTTCTAAGGAAAGAGGTTTCTTCTTCACGGATTACATTTTGAACCAGTGTTTTCTGAGTTTTGATTTCAGGGAAGAATTCGCCCATCTGATTGCTTAATGTATCAACAAGCTCAAATATGAACGGCTCTTTTTTATCAAGGAAAGTAAATCCGTAACGGATTGCCCTTCTTAATATCCTTCTTATAACATATCCTGCTCCATTGTTAGATGGCAGCTGTCCGTCAGCAATGGCAAAGGCCACAGCCCTAACGTGGTCTGCAATAACACGAATGGCAATATTTAATTTGTCTTCGTCTTCGTTAGAAGCTTTTATAGTGTATTTTTTACCTGTAAGGCTTTCAATTTTTTGTATAAGCGGAGTAAACACATCTGTATCATAGTTAGACTGAACTCCCTGTAAAACCATACAAAGACGCTCAAAGCCCATACCTGTATCAACGTGCTGTGCAGGTAGTTTTTCAAGAGAGCCGTCTGCCTTACGGTTAAACTCCATGAATACGTTATTCCATATCTCTACAACCTGTGGGTGATCTGCATTAACAAGGTCACGGCCGGATTTCTCTGCTTTCTCTTCAGCAGAACGGATGTCAACGTGAATCTCGCTGCAAGGCCCGCAAGGACCCTGGTCGCCCATTTCCCAGAAGTTGTCTTTTTTACTCCCCATAAGGATTCGGTCTTCCGATATAAGTTCTTTCCATATATCATAAGCCTCCTGATCCATAGGAAGGTTATCTTCTTTGTTACCTTCAAACACGGTAACATAAAGGATGTCTTTGTCTATTTTATAAACTTCCGTTAGCAATTCCCAGGCCCAGTGTATCGCTTCTTTTTTAAAGTAATCGCCAAAGCTCCAGTTACCAAGCATTTCAAACATTGTATGGTGGTAGGTGTCTATACCTACTTCTTCAAGGTCATTGTGCTTACCCGAAACGCGAAGACATTTTTGGGTATCGGCTATCCTTTTGCTTTTAGGAGTGCCGTTACCTAAAAAGAATTCCTTAAACTGTGCCATACCCGAATTGTTGAACATTAGGGTAGGGTCGTCTTTAGTAACGATAGGTGCAGAAGGAACTATTAGGTGGCCCCTGTCTTTAAAAAAATCTAAAAATTGCTTCCTGATATCCTGAGATTTCATGCCTTTATGAAAATGTTTATGTTTTTATAATTAAAAAAAAGGATGGTTGGCTTAAAAAAACCACTGCAAAACCGTAACATTTGCTAAATTTGTTCGTTTATCACATTACCGATTTTACAACCTTTATTGTAAGGTGCAAAAATAGAATAAATTAGAACATGGCGAAGGTAAAATATTATTACGACACAGAAAATCTGGCGTATCGTAAAATTAAGCCCAAAAAAGGCAAAAGTCTGGGTGTAGTGGCACTTTTTATGGTGTCGTCTGCACTTTTTGGTTTTTTATCATTTGTGGTGCTTTTAAATACACCTTTTTTTGAAACTCCTAAAGATAAGCTTCAGGCCAGGGAGATTGAAAACCTTAAAGTTAATTATGAGATTTTAAATAAGCGTATGGAAGAAGCCAATGAGGTTCTTGCAGCGATAGAAGAGAGAGATAACAACCTGTATCGTGCTTACTTTAATACATCTCCTATTCCTGATGAGCAGCGTAAAGCGGGCTTTGGTGGAGTAAACCGTTATAAAGAACTGGAAGGGTTTAACAATACTAAACTGGTAAGAAATACTACAGAACGCCTTGATGTATTGTCTAAAGAGCTTGTTGTGCAGTCTAAATCGCTTGATGAAATTGCCAAACTGGCTAAAGATAAGCAGCAGCTGCTGGCAGCAATCCCGGCAATACAGCCTGTAAAGAATGAAGACCTGCGCCACATGGCATCCGGTTTTGGTTACAGGAGCGACCCGTTTACTAAAATCAGGAAGTTTCATGCCGGTATGGACTTTTCGGCAAAAACCGGAACTCCTATCTATGCTACCGGAGACGGTGTGGTACAACGTGCCGATAACAGGGCTACAGGTTATGGTAACCATATTGTAATTAAGCACGGCTTTGGTTATGAAACCCTTTATGCGCACTTAAGCAAATACAATGTAAAGGTGGGGCAAAAGGTAAAAAGGGGAGATGTAATAGGCTTTGTGGGTAGCACAGGCCGATCTGAAGCGCCACACCTTCACTATGAGGTGCATAAGGGCGGTGAGGTTATTAACCCTATCAACTTCTATTACGGAAACATTTCTGCACAGGAGTACATTTTAATTTCTAAATTAGCTAATCAGGAAAACCAATCGCTTGACTAATGCATCTAGACCTGCCTGAAAAAAGATATTATACTATTGGCGAACTCGCCACAGCTTTTGATGTAAATACATCCCTAATTCGTTTTTGGGATAAGGAATTTGATATCCTTAAACCAAAAAAGAATGCAAAGGGTAACAGGATGTTTACTCCGGAGGATGTTAAAAACCTTCAACTTATCTATCATTTGGTAAAAGAAAGAGGCTTTACCCTGGAGGGTGCAAAAGTGCACTTAAAGGAAGGCCAGAAAAAAACTCTGGATAAGTTTGAGATAATTCGTAAATTGGAGGCTATTAAAACAAGTTTATTAAACATTAAAAACGAACTTTAAAACAAACGCAAATGAAAAAGTGGATTATTGCTATTGTGGTACTTGCAATTCTGGGTATTTGGGTTGCTTCATCTTATAATGGATTAGTATCTGTAAGAGCTAATGCAAAAACGACGTGGGCTAATGTAGAGAGTAGCTATCAAAGAAGAAATGACCTTATTGGTAATCTTGTTAAAACAGTACAGGGTGCAGCAGATTTTGAAAGAAGCACATTGACTGAAGTAGTTGAAGCACGTGCTAAAGCTACAGCGGTTACTATAGACCCTGCTAATATTACACCGGAACAATTAGCACAGTTTCAACAGGCTCAAAACGGAGTATCGGGAGCTTTATCAAGGCTACTGGTTTCTGTTGAGCGTTATCCTGAGTTAAAAGCGAACCAAAATTTCCTTGCTTTACAGTCTCAGCTTGAAGGCACAGAAAACAGAATTAATGTAGCCAGAGACAGATACAATGAAGCGGTAAACACTTATGATGTTAAAAAACACCGTTTTCCTGCAGTAATTTTTGCCAATATGTTTGGCTTTGAGGATATGCCGAGATTTAAATCGGATGAAGGAGCGGAAAAGGCACCGGATGTTGAATTTAACTTTAAATAAGAAAATAGAAAAGATGTCTGTAACCGAAGAATTTTTAACTCCGGAAGAAGAAAAAGAAATTGTTGAAGCAATTGTTTTAGCAGAAAAGAACACTTCAGGAGAAATCAGGGTACATATCGAAAATCATTCAGAAAAACCTCCACTCGAAAGAGCTCAGGAGGTTTTTTATCAATTAGGCATGGAGGCTACTGCCGCTCGTAACGGAGTTTTATTTTACGTAGGGGTTAGCGATCATACCTTCGCCATAATAGGCGATGAGGGTATTGATAAGGTGGTTGAGGATGATTTTTGGAACAGTACTAAGGATTTAGTTATTTCTAACTTTAAAGAAAAAAAATATAAAGATGGTTTGGTAAAAGGGATATTAAAGGCAGGAGAACGCTTAAAAAGCTATTTTCCTTATGCTTCTGATGATGAAAACGAACTGTCTAATGAAATTTCAAAAAGCTAAATGAAATATTTAATTAAAAATATAATGCTCTTTAGCTTACTGCTTTTAAGCAGTATTGTTTTAGGGCAAACAGTTACAATACCTGAAAAACCCAGTTTTCAAACCAGTTATTATGAGTTTAATACCCAGCTTTTAAGTGCATCTGAAAAACAGGCTATAGAACAGAAATTAATCAACTATGCCGATACTACTTCTACACAAATAGTTGTTGTAGTTGTTAATACAACAGGAGGCGAAGCTCCATGGAAGTATGCTTTTGATATAGCTGATAAATGGGGTATTGGTCAAAAAGGTAAAGATAATGGTGTGTTGTTACTTATCGCTAAAGATGACAGAAATATGTTCATTCAAACCGGTATGGGTACTCAGCACTTGCTTACGGATGCTGTAACAAAAACTATTATAGATAATGAAATAACACCCGAGTTTAAAAAAGGTAATTTTTTTACCGGTATAGATAAGGGAACTACTGCGATAATGCAGGTAATGAAAGGGGAGTACAAAGGAGAACGTAAAAGCGGAAAGAAGGGAAGTGGTGCCGGAGTAGTTTTCTTTTTTATTATCCTTTTTATAATAATAATCTCTATCCTTTCAAGAAGAGGTGGTGGAGGCCGTGGTAACCGTATGGGCGGGCCGAGTCTTGCCGATATCATAATTCTAAGTAGCCTTGGTCGCGGCGGAGGCGGAGGCGGCTTTGGAGGCGGAAGTTCCGGAGGTGGTTTTGGCGGCGGCTTCGGAGGTGGCTTTGGCGGCGGCGGCTTTAATGGCGGCGGTGCCGGAGGAAGTTGGTAATAAAATATATAAGATAAAAAAGAGGCTGCAATTGCAGCCTCTTTTTGTAATATTTAGAATCGTATCATTCGTGTTCCGCCTTTCTTTTCCTTAGCTCCAAACTTGCTAAGCTTGTAGGTTAGAGAGAACATTAAATAACGTTTTAGAACCGTATTTTGCTGTTCGTAAATACCTGTAGCGGTAATGCTTCTTGAGTTGCCTAAGTTTTGGTTTAGTATATCATATACTTTTACCTTAAATAAAAGCTTGTCCTGATAAAAATTATATCCTAAACTGGTGTTCCACAAAAAGAAATCCTTTTTGAATCCGCTGCCTAAATTAGAGTTATAGGTGTAACCAAAGTCGTTACCAAAAACTATGTGTTTAGGCCAGTAGCTGGTAGTTTGAAGGTTTAGATTATGAACTACATTAGAAGCCTCGTTTATCGAGTAGTTCTTGTATTTGGTTTCGTTATAATTAAGCTCATAAGAAGGAGTAATGGTTAATAATTCACCATACTCATAGGTAAGACTAAACCTTGGGCTAAACCTTAAATTTTCAGCCTCATAAAGCTGTTGATTGGTAAATCCTTTATTCAAATCGAAATTTACACTAAGCCCTGCATTTACTCTAAAGGTATGCGCGTCTTTTTTATACTGTTTGTTATAATAACTTCCTAAATACATGTCATAAGTGCCCGATATATTGGTGTAGCTTGTGCTTTGTTTCGCATTTTCATCTATCTCAGTAAACGAAGCAATATTGTCTTTATAAAAAGTTAGTCCTGAATAGAAACCATATCCTGAACGTGTGCTGAAATCGTAATTCCTGAAATTTAAATAGAATTGATTTGACTGACTGGGATTAAGATCAGGGTTACCAATAGAGGTATAAAGTGCATTACTTAAATCTTCTACAGGGAGTACCTGCTGCGCACTAGGAAAGTTTGCATTGTAATAGTAATATAATGACAGGTATTTTGATTTGTCAAACTTATACCTGAAATATGCATCCATATCAGGCAAAAGGTAGGTTTTATTTAAGCTATAATCAGTCCCCAGATAACTTGAAAAATTTTTAAACTGAGTAATGGCTGTTCCTCCGCTGAATCTCATCGAATATTTTTCCTTTTCTAACTCAATACCTGCTCCGGGGGTTACAGTATTGGTTCTTGAACTAACATAGTTTGTGATTAGATCATTTGCAAGAGTATAGTCTCCTGTAGCATCATCATAATCAAAACCTTTTCTGTTTTGAACAGATAGTTCTGATTCATAACTAAAGTTGGTTGTTAATTTTAAAGAATCGGTAACAGGCTCTGTAAAATAAACTCCTGCTGAGTAGTTGTCCAGAGAGGTTTTACTGTATCGTACCTGATTTCTTATATCTGCCGGAGTGTCGGGATTACCATCGCCGTCTTCGTCTCCATAAAAGTTGGTAACAGAGTTGTTAAAGTTACTTCCGTCATCTCTGTTGTTTGTATTGCTAAAAGATACACCAAAACCGCGTCCTTTTCTTCTTAAAGACTTATAATACTCCAGTTCACTTTCAAAGCTGTTGTTGTCATTTTCAGAGTAATAATCACCACTACTTTCGTTAAGTAAAATATCATCCTGGTTTCGGGTAGACTGACTGCTGTAATTGTTTGATTTTGAATTTGCCTTAACAAACTTAGGACTAAAGTTTATTGTTGAGGTTGAATCAGGCTTAATCTCGAATTCCGATTTGATGCTGTGCGCATATTTATCACTTTTAGTGCTAGATATTGATTCGCGTATATTTCTCCTGTCTGTAGTATCATTAGGGTCGCTATTGGTAAGAAGGGTTTCTAACCGGGTTTTGTTGTCATTATCGGTACTTGCGCTGTTATAAAAATAGCTTGTGGTATTATCAAAATCTTTAGCCCATTCGTCGGAATAATTAACTCCAAACAGGTCAGATCTTGTTATACCGCTACCGCCGCCAAACATCATTCCGTTTATATATACGCCTCCGTTATCCATTGCATATACAGACACATTTCTTCCGCCTCCCATGTTATCAAATATCTCGTCCATAGAAAAGCCGCTGGAGTTGATATTATTAGAAGAGGCTAAGAGGCTTATCCTTAATTTGTCTTTAAAATAATTGCCTATTGCACTGGTTTCATAACGGTCGTTAGTGCCATATCCGGCCATGAACTTGCCAAAGAGGCCTTTA
The DNA here is from genome assembly GCF_008000935.1 of Flavobacterium alkalisoli. NCBI lineage: Bacteria > Pseudomonadati > Bacteroidota > Flavobacteriia > Flavobacteriales > Flavobacteriaceae > Flavobacterium > Flavobacterium alkalisoli. The sequence goes on along the minus strand of NZ_CP042831.1, from coordinate 239,391 downwards.
TTCTTGTCTTCGTCTATTGTAAGGTTAATGCTGGCGTTATCACCACTGGCTTTTTCTCCTGATACCTCTTCTTTTTTAGTTTTGGTATCGGTAACCTGCACCTTGTTAATCATATCGGCAGGGAGGTTTTGCAGGGCTATTTGTCCGTCTTTGTCAAAAAAGGGTTTGCCGTTAACAAGAATCTGGTTTACTTCTTTACCATTTACGGTTATTTTACCATCTGAACCAACAACTACTCCCGGTAATTGTTCCAATAAGGTTTTTACATTGGAGTCTGGCCGTACTTTAAAAGAAGCGGCATTAAATTCAAGAGTGTCCGATTTGATTCTTACAGGAGGCACTTCGCCTTCAATTACAACTTCAGAAAGTTCGGTAGATTGGTCTTCCAGTACGATTTTGCCGAAATCAATATCCTGTGTGAGGGATTCGTACTGTTTTGAATAATTGGCCAGGCCAACAAATGAGATTTTAAGGTTGACAGGATTATCTACCTGCCTGATTTTCATTTCCCAGTTCCCACTTTTGTTTGTAATTGTATAGTCAACGAGAGTGGAATCTTTAACCGAGGTAAGGTATACAGTGGCCGACTCGAGGGGGTAATCGGTATTGTCTGTAACAACTCCTTTGAGGGTTATACTTTGACTGAAACAAAATGTAGAGAACATTAAAAATAAAAAGAGGAGTAAGGAACTCTTTTTCATAGCAACAAAAAAAATTAGCTGGTTAGTAAGGTTTTGACTTAATAAACAGCTAATTAATTGTTTTAGTATGTTAAATGCAAGAAAATCTTTATTTCTGACGGAAATAAATATCTATCGGAACACCCGAAAAATCGAAATTCTCACGTAACTTATTCTCTATGTATCGTTTATATGGTTCTTTAACATATTGTGGTAAATTACAGAAAAACACAAACTGAGGCGTAGGTGTAGGTAACTGCATACAGAACTTAATCTTAACATATTTACCTTTTAACGCCGGTGGCGGATAGTTTTCTATAATTGGCAACATCAATTCGTTAAGTTTAGAAGTAGCTATACGCTGTTTTCTGTTTTCAAAAACCTGTACAGCTGTTTCAAGTGCTTTAAGTAAACGCTGTTTTGTTAATGCTGAAACGAAAAGAATAGGCACATCGGTAAACGGCTGAAGCTCTTCGCGTATTTTTTTCTCATAGTCACGGGTACTCATAGTGTCTTTCTCTACAAGGTCCCATTTGTTTACAAGAATTACCACCCCTTTACGGTTTTTCTCTGCAAGCCAGAAAATACTCTGATCCTGTCCTTCAAAACCACGGGTAGCATCAATCATCAGGATACATATATCACTGTGCTCAATAGCCCTAACCGAACGCATTACCGAGTAAAACTCAAGGTCTTCCTTAACCTTAGCCTTACGGCGTATACCTGCAGTATCTACCAGGTTGAATTCAAAACCAAAACGGTTGTATGTTGTATCAATGGCATCGCGGGTAGTACCGGCAATATCAGTAACTATATATCTGTCTTCGCCAATAAGAGCGTTAATGAAAGATGATTTACCGGCATTAGGTCGTCCAACTACAGCAAAACGGGGTAAGGCTTCTACATTCTCATCTTTTTCTTCCGGTTCCGGTAATAAATCAGCAAGGGCGTCTAAAAGTTCTCCTGTGCCCGAACCGCTCATACCAGCAATGGTATAATACTCTCCAAGCCCAAGATTATAGAACTCATAAGCGTCTTTTTCGCGCATGGCATTATCTACCTTATTAACGGCAAGAAGTATAGGTTTGGTAATTTTTCTAAGAAGTTTGGCAACCTCTTCGTCCATTGGAGTTATACCTTCCTCAACATCAACAACAAATATAATAACATCGGCCTCGTCGATAGCCAGTTCTACCTGACGGCGTATCTCGCCTTCAAAGATATCGTCTGATCCTTTTATGTAACCACCGGTATCAATAACAGAAAACTCTTTTCCATTCCATTCGCTCTTTCCGTAATTTCTGTCGCGCGTAACGCCACTCACAGAGTCTACAATGGCTTCTCTGCGCTGTATCAGTCGGTTAAAAAAAGTAGACTTACCTACATTTGGCCTTCCTACTATGGCTACGATATTATTCATCCCGTTGTTTTAAATTTTTTGCAAAAGTACACTAATAAGTTGTAAAGTCACAAAGTTAAAAGTTGTAAAGTTTTTGCAGCCCTAACTTTGTATGCCTTAAATGGTTTCTATTTTTGATTATAACCGAAACGCCTTAGCTGGAAAGAGTTTGATCGCCAGTTTTTGTTGACCTTTACAAACATCTCCAGGTGTATTTGCTTACCAAAGAATTTTTCAAGGTCTTCCCTTGCCTGAATGCCTACTTTTTTAATGGCTGCTCCCTTATGGCCTATAATGATACCTTTTTGGGTATCGCGCTCTACCATAATAAGGGCTTTTATCCTTATAATATCATCATCTTCTAAAAATTCCTCTGTTTCAATCTCAACGGCATACGGAATTTCCTTATCGTAATTAAGAAGGATTTTTTCACGGATGGTCTCGTTTACAAAAAATCGCTCCGGTTTATCGGTAAGTGCGTCTTTAGGGTAATATGGAGGAGATGCAGGAAGTAATTCTAAAATACGGTTGAATACTTCGGCAACATTAAAGTTCTTTAGTGCAGAAATAGGATATATTTCGGCATTAGGTACTTTTTCTTTCCAAAGTGCTACCTGCTCTTCCAGTTGTTCCTGAGAAGACTTGTCTATTTTGTTGAGTAATAGCAGTACCGGGATTTTAGCATGGATGATTTTATTAAAGAAGGCTTCGTCCTTTAATTCTTTTTCTCCAATCTCTACCATGTATATAAGTACATCGGCATCCTCAAAGGCCGATTTTACAAAATCCATCATGGATGTTTGCAGCTCATAGGCCGGTTTTATGATACCCGGGGTATCTGATAGTACTACCTGAAAATCCTCTCCGTTTACAATACCCAGTATACGGTGTCTTGTGGTTTGTGCTTTAGAAGTTATAATAGAAAGGCGTTCGCCTACAAAGGCGTTCATTAAGGTAGATTTGCCCACATTTGGGTTACCTATAATATTTACAAAGCCTGCTTTATGTGACATATAAAAAAAGTTATGCTGCAAAGGTAGTCATATCAGCGCAATAGAAGAAATAAAAAGATTTTTGTGTGTTTTTCTTGTAGTTCTGTATAATGGTTGTATATTTGCACTCGAAACATCGCGGGATAGAGCAGTAGGCAGCTCGTCGGGCTCATAACCCGAAGGTCACAGGTTCGAGTCCTGTTCCCGCTACTAAGTAAAAGGCTTCACAAATGTGAAGCCTTTTTTGTTTTTTTTGAGATGTGTTAAAATATTAGAAAAGGTAATTAAATTAGATATGGCGAGGTATTTCAATAATAATGTTGTATATTTGCACCCGAAACATCGCGGGATAGAGCAGTAGGCAGCTCGTCGGGCTCATAACCCGAAGGTCACAGGTTCGAGTCCTGTTCCCGCTACTAAGTAAAAGGCTTCACATTTGTGAAGCCTTTTTTGTTTATACTTGTATAATTAATAAGTAAAAAAGAAAGCCACTCATTTGAGTGGCTTTCTTTTTTATTGTTGTAAAGGTAGTGTTTTGTCATAAACTCCTAATTCCTGAGTCATTATGCCGTTTTCCCAAAGTGTAAGGTGTATAAGGTTTTGCTCTTTCATGTAGTCGCTAAACCTTAGTTCGGTAGTATCAGAAAGGTAAATTATCATCCAACAGTCTCCGTTTACAAATACCCTGTAATCTATAAGATCAAGGTTGTACATATCCTTTATCCATACCTTATTGTCTGATATGGTAATAACAACGGGTTCTTTGCCTGTTGTTGGGGCGCCAGTGTGGAGAGTATATTCTCCTTTCAACTGAATTGGGACTGCCTGATTTACTACTGAAGCTTCGGTTTCGTTTGAAGATTGGTTAATTTCGTCAGTCTCGCAAGATGTTACAAATAAGGCAACTAGCCCTATCAGTAATGATAAAGTTAATTTTTTCATGGGGTGTGGGGTTTTAACTTTACAAAGTTAATGTTTATTTAATATTTAAATAAACTGCGGCTCATTTATTTAATATTTTTATATATTAATCAAAAAATTAACTAATTGGCATTCATCTTACTATCAGCTGATTAAGAATTTTATGGTTAATTAGCTGTTTTGTTGTTTTGTTTACAAACTCTATTAACAATAATTTAAGGTTTATTTTGTAGTGTATTGTTAAATTTGATAGAAATCGAAAAACCAATTTAACTATGGGAAAATTTGTAAGAAAAACAGCAAAAAATGGAGATTTTTATTTTAATCTGAAAGCCGGTAACGGCGAAATTATCTTAACAAGTGAGATGTATAAAAGTAAAGCGTCTTGTGATAACGGAATCTCTTCTGTAAAAGAAAACGCTCCAAAAGACGAAAAATATGTGAAGGAGACAGCTGCAAACGGTAAGCACTATTTTAATCTGAAGGCCGGTAACGGACAGGTAATAGGTAGCAGCCAAATGTATGAGAGCACCTCGGGAAGGGATAATGGTATTGAATCGGTTAAAAAAAACGCTCCTGATGCTGAAGTTATAGACGAATAAATATTAAAAAATATATGTATTAAAAGCAGTGTTATTAATTCAAATAACACTGCTTTTTTATTTATTTTTTAAATAAACTAACAGGGTATAAAATTTATCCTGTTAAAAATTTGTTAACAATATTGTTAACTGTAAAATGTTAAAAAAGTTAAAAAATAAATTAAAAATATTCTTTTTACAGCTATTTTCTACCCCATTTTACTTCAAAAAAAAGATGCGATTTTTATCGATAAAAAACACATATAAAACCAAAAGGTGTTATTTGTCGTATTTAATGAGTGTTTTGTCGATTTGTTTTTTTGATAAGAATTTGTTTACATAGGTTTATTATTGAAAGTTGAAATTCGCCAAAACATCAACTATAGGATGCACGACCTTTTTGTTAGAAAATATCTATTATTCTACTATTTAGTAGTTTGTGTAGGGTTTGTTACTTGCGGTTACTCGCAAATAACAATCTCTACACCCAGTGTAGGATTTACTCAGGCCTGTGCATCTGCCAGTTCTGGTGGCTTCAATTTCTCCTTTTCATTTTTCCCAGCTGCAAACCTTGGCCCTACAAATCAGTTTATTGTAGAGCTTTCAAGTCCAACAGGAGATTTTACCTCTCCAACTATATTAACCACACTAACTAATACAACATCGCCGGTATCAGGCAGCTTTGTGTTTCCTTCTAATACTTACGGAGATGCTTACAGGATTAGGGTAAGAAGTACAAATCCGATAAAAATCAGTGCTCCAAGTGTAGCCTTTTCGGCTTATTATGCTGTACATAATCAGCCTTTTTCTGTAAATGGCAATATAAGCACTGTGAATTTATGCGGAGGCGGTAGCCAGGTGTTACAAATTGATAATACTGGAACGCCGGCTTCACCATTATATTATCCTCAGTTAACTTATATCTGGTATAAAGATTATGTGGAAATACCGGGAGAGACAGGTAGTAGTATTACAGTTTCTCAAGCGGGTTCTTATTACGTTATTGTAGATTACGGGCCGTGTGTCATGAATTCCTATTCAAATATAATTCAGGTCAACGCACAATCAATACTCTATCCAACTATTGAATCGGCCGGCAATGAAACAACAATTTGTCCTTCCAGTAACATTTTGCTCACGAGCGTCCTCCAGCAGCCAGGTTATACATATAAATGGTACAAAGACAATGTCTTAATACCCGGAGCAACCTCTGCTACATACGCTGCCACACAGGGCGGTGTTTATCATTTAGTATTAACAAGTAACGGTTGTAGCTTCGACTCAAATTCCATTACACTAAATACCACCGATTTTACTTTAGATATAGATCCGGCAGTCCCTACATCAATTATCCCGGGAGAAACCTTAACACTAACGGCTATAACAGATGCAATTTCGCCAAATATAGCATGGTATAAGGATAACGTATTAATTTCGGGGGCAAACGGGCTTACTTTAAATGTTAACCAACCGGGTAACTACAAAGTAGTAGTAACACAGCCTACCCCTTGTAATATAGTTAAAGAAGCTACAGTAAGTATAGTATATCCTACCGGTTTTGATTTACTTATACAAACATCGCCTTCTTACACATCATGTAGCAGTGCTACGGTAGATCTTTCTATTTTCCAGTTTGATGCTACGGTTTTAAGCGGTATTGTTAATCTTATAGGTAATACTTTAGGATACAGCTATCAGTGGTATAAAGATGGTGTGGCCGTATCAGGAGGTATAGGTACGGGCTTAACATTAAATAGCCCTACTTTAAATGGTAGTTATGAATTAAGAATAACCATTCCGGGTTATGGTGTAATAGTTTCTAATGCTCTTACTATTAATTTAAGTGCTCCTACGCCGGTAATTTCAGGAAGCTCTATTTTATGTGATAGTGGTTCGGTAACATTAACTTCAAATGTAACATCTTCCAGTTATACTTATCAGTGGTATAAAGATGCTGTAGTGATACCTGGAGCAACTACTTATAATTACACAGCGACTGCCGAAGGTAATTATTATATGACTGTTACAGCAGGAGTTTGTGTGCAGCAGTCAAACACAATTAGTGTGGTTCAGGATGAAATAACAATAAACAGTAGCACTCCTGCATTGGATTTGATACTGCCTGGTGAAACAAAACCATTAACTATTACTACTGATGCCAACGGGCCTCAGTATTCATGGACCAGAGATGGTGTTCCTGTTGCAGGTACTACAGCTACGCTCAATGCGACACAGGACGGTCAATATGTAGTAACGGTAACACAAACAGTAGGCTGTCCGGAAACTGCTCAGTATACTTTTGTACTTGAATACCCAACAGGATTTAATGTAACTATAGCTCCTCAGGCAGGCTACCTTGCCTGTACCAGCACAAGTGCAACTCTTGAAATAACAAATTTTATAGCCACAACATCATTAGGTAATATGCCTATGACCGATTTGGGTTATGCATATCAGTGGTTTAAGAACGGTGTTGCAGTAGCAGGTGCTACCTCCCCAACACTTAATATAACCAGTGCAGCTGAAAACGGTAATTACTACCTACAGATTACCATGCCAGATTTTGCTCCTGTTGTGTCTAATACGGTTAATATAAACCTTGCGGTTCAATCGGTAACCATAAGTGGTACCACTACAATTTGTCCGGGAGGAAACACCTTATTATCATCCAGTTTAACTGCGCCAACTTATAGCTTCCAGTGGTATAAAGACGGAGTTTCTATACTTGGAGCAACTTCATCGACTTATTCGGCAAATGCAAATGGTAACTACTACATAACAGTAGGTAATGGTACCTGTAACATGCAGTCGAACACATTAGTTATTACAACCGAAACAGTAACGATAAACAGTAGTACTCCAACACTTGATTTGATATTGCCTGGAGAAACAAAACCATTAACTGTTACTACAGATGCCAATGGGCCTCAGTACTCATGGACCAGGGATGGCGTTGCTATTGCTGGCACTACCTCAACAATCAACGCTACCCAGGATGGTGAGTATGTTGTAACAGTTACACAAACAGTAGGCTGTGCTGCTACAGCACAATATACTTTTGTGCTTGAGTATCCAACAGGCTTTGATGTTACTATAGCTGCTCAGGCAGGTTATTTAGCATGTACCAGCACAACTGCTACGCTCGATATAACAAACTTTATTGCCATAACACCATCAGGAAATGTACCAATGACCGATTTGGGTTATGCATATCAATGGTTTAAGGATGGTGTTGCGGTGGCAGGAGCTACCACGCCAAGTTTAACCATAACAAGTGCTGCACAAAACGGTAACTATTATTTACAGATAACACTTCCGGACTTTGCACCTATTGTGTCAAATACAGTTAATATAAACCTTGCGGTACAAACGGTAACCATAAGTGGTACTACTACAATTTGTTCAGGAAGTTCTACTGTACTTTCATCCAGTTTAACAGCGCCAACTTATAGCTTCCAGTGGTACAAGGACGGTGTTGCAATACCCGGAGCTACAACTTCAACTTATTCTGCAAATGCTGAAGGTGATTACTACATAACAGTGGGTAACGGTACCTGTAACATGCAGTCTAACACTTTAACTATAACAACTGCGGTTGTAAATATAAACAGTAGTACTCCAACACTGGATTTAATACTACCGGGACAAACAAAACCTTTAACTGTTACTACAGATGCCAATGGGCCTCAGTACTCATGGACCAGGGATGGCGTTGCTATTGCAGGCACTACTTCAACAATCAACGCTACCCAGGATGGTGAGTATGTTGTAACAGTAACACAAACAGTAGGCTGTGCTGCAACAGCACAGTACACTTTTGTGCTTGAGTATCCAACAGGTTTTGATGTTACCATAGCTCCTCAGGCAGGTTATTTAGCATGTACCAGTACAAGTGCTACGCTGGATATAACAAACTTTATTGCCATAACACCATCAGGAAATGTACCAATGACCGATTTGGGTTATGCTTATCAGTGGTTTAAGGATGGTGTTGCAGTGGCAGGCGCTACTACGCCAAGCTTAACCATAACAAGTGCTGCACAAAACGGTAACTATTATTTACAGATAACACTTCCGGACTTTGCACCTGTTGTGTCAAATACGGTTAATATAAACCTTGCGGTACAAACGGTAACCATAAGCGGTACAGCTACAATTTGTCCGGGAAGTACAACTTTACTTTCATCAAGTTTAACAGCGCCATCTTATAGCTTCCAGTGGTACAAGGATGGAGTTGCAATACCGGGAGCCAACTCAGCGACATACTCTGCAAATGCAGTAGGCGATTACTACATAACGGTAGGTAATGGTACCTGTAACATGCAGTCTAATACCATTACTGTTACTTTAGAAACGATTTCGGTAAACAGTACTAACCCTGTGGTAGATATAATACTGCCGGGGCAAAATAAACTTATCACTGTTACTACAGATGCTATGGGACCTCAGTTTGCATGGACAAGAAACGGGGTTGCCTTACCTGAAACAACAGGTACTTTAACTGCAACTCAGGATGGACAGTATGTTGTGACCATAACCCAAACAATAGGTTGTACCACTACTACTCAAATGACATTTGTTTTGGGTTACCCTACAGGATTTACAATAGCTATAGCTCCGGATGCTTCTTATTCACCATGTGCGAGTACATCGGTAGATTTAGATATATCAAGTTTTATTGCTATAACTTCTGAGGGTAATATCCCAATGACTGATTTAGGATATGCTTATCAGTGGTTCCTTAACGGTGTTGCAATACCGGGAGCTACATCGCCATCTTATACTGTAAACGATGCCACCCAAAATGGTAATTACAGGCTACAGGTTATTATGCCGGGATTCTCTGCCTTACTGTCTAACACAGTATCAATAACATTGAGTATAGGTACTGTAGATATATCGCAAAGTGGCCTGCTTTGTCCTGATGATCCGCAGGTAGACCTTACCTCTAGTGTAACTATTCCTTCTTATGGATATGAGTGGTTTAAGGACGGTGTTTCTGTAGCAACAGGAAACAACCCGGTTTATACGGCTATAGCAGAAGGCGAGTATTATGTGGTAGTAACTACACCTAGCTGTTCATTTGTGTCTAATACTCTTGATTTAATATTAAGTGATTTCAGCTTAACTCCGGATACTCCGCTCGAAGATGTTATTATACCGGGAGAGAACAAAGTGCTGTCTGTAACTACAAATGCCTTGTCACCAATATTTACATGGTATAAAGATGGTGTTGTTTTACCGACTGAGACTACATCTTCAATGTATGTAAACACAGCAGGTGAATATAAGATAGAAGTTAAACAAACACAGGATTGTAGTATAGTAAAGGAACTTACCTTTATTATGACTTATCCTATAGGCTTTGATATACAGATTGCGCCAGATGGAGACTTTGTGGAATGTGCCGATACGGCTACATCACTAAATATAGTTGTATTTGATGCCTTAAGACCTATGGGTGGTACTATAGATATTCTTGACAACAACTATGGTTACGGATACCAGTGGTACAATAATGGAACTCCTATATCTGGAGCAACAGGAACAAGTATTACCGTAAATGAAAGTGGTGAATATCACCTTGAGGTTACAATACCTGACTTTGGACCTATTGCTTCAAATACAATAACTGTAAATCTTGGATTTATTGATAATGTTACCATAGCTACAAACGATGTATTTTGTGCAGAAGGTACCACGATAAATATAACTTCTAATGTTAATGATAGTGCTTATACTTACAAATGGTATAAGGTAGGAAGCAGCACAGTAATAGGTAACAGTAACTCTATAGCCGTTACCGAAGGCGGAAGCTATTTTATGGAGGTAAGCTATGAGAACTGTACTATTTCTTCTAATGTACTGGAAGTAATACCATATGATATGTCTCAGGTAGCTATAAGCACCGGACCTACATTTGATCTTCCGGAAGGGACAACATCAACAATTACTGCAAGTGGAGCCGAAAGCTACACATGGTATTTAAACGGGGTGGTTGTTTCAAACTCTCCAAGTGTTGAGGTTTCTCAGGGTGGTTTATATACCGTAGTGGCAACTGTAGGGGATTGTGAGGAAACAAGAGAAGTAATGGTAAGCGTAGTAGAAAACAATGTTATAGCCATACCTAATACAATTACACCAAACAACGACGGTAAAAACGATAAGTGGGCATTGCCTGCAAAATATGTAAACAAGGATAATGTAGAAATTGTGATATATGCCCCAAGTGGTACAATTGTATTCAGGGCTTCAAATTATATGAATAACTGGCCGGAGAGTGATTTTACATATTCCACAAAAAGCCTGGTGTATTATTACACCATTATGGAAGATAATGAGATTACTAAGAGAGGCTCTATAACTATTGTTGAATAACGGATGATAAAAAACTACCACTCCTTATTTTTCATATTAGTTTTTATAGCCGCTTTTACAAAGGTAAGCGCTCAGGATGCGCCTGTAGTTACCTTTAATATTCCGTACCAGAACAATTTAAAGTTTAATAGGTTCTTATACAATCCGGCTTTCTCTTTTGTCAGGGAAGATAATACATACGTTTCGCTATATCATCGTAACCAGTGGGTACAGTTTGACGATTCTCCAAAGGTATATATGCTTACTTATACCGGACGATTTTCAGATAAGTCAGGACTTGGTTTTGGTATTTATCAGCAAAACGTTGGGGTAATAACCAGTTTTGGGGGAGTAGCAAACTACTCTTACAACATAAGGCTTCAGGAAAGAATGAACCTTACTCTTGGCTTTAACATCGCTTATTACAATAGCGGAGTTAATAAAACAAGAACGGTAACAGGTGAGCCGGACCCGCTGATATTAGAGCTTAGAAACAATTCATTGGTTAGTATCAAGCCAGGGATAAACTTTAATTATAAAGATTTTGACCTTGGAGTGTATGCAGAGAATGTAGTGGATTACGATTTTAAATCGGATGAGATGTCAGAGAAGTATACTGACAAAACATATTCCATGCACCTAATGTATACACACAAAATGGTGGCCATGAAGGACCTTTTTAAGGATAGTGATTTTAACCTTGGCCTGAGAGGTAAGATGAGCGAGTTATACGGTTTTAGCCTTAATGGTTTTTTACTGGTAAACTTTCCAAGGTTAGGATGGCTGCAAACCTCGGTAGATAATTATTACGGGGTAGGAATTGGGGCAGGTTTCCATTTAACTAAAAGGCTTTCCTTAGGTTATACCTACGAAAGAACAGTAAAGGATGGATTAGTAAACCTGGGCCCCTCGCATGAAATTATCATGTCGTTTAAGCTAAAAGATAAGCTTAGCCTGAGGCAACAAAATAAAAAGGCTGGCGATACACTGGCACAATTGGAAGAAAAACTTAAGGAAGACAAAATAGCTGAAGAGGCGGAGGAAGAAGAAGAGGAATATTTAGAGAAAGGAGCCGACTTTGAAAAACTGAGAATGGAGCTTGATGAGGATAGTCAGTATTTACTTGATGCACTAATTAGAGAAGACTCCATAAATAAAATAAACAAGGCAGAGTTTGATAACAAGGTTAAAAACCTTAAAGACTATGCAAAAAGGGAGCAGGCAGTAAAACTGGAAAGAGCAAAAACTGAAATGCTCAACATGAAGAGGAAAGACCCGGGAGAAGAAGCAATTGAGCCTCAAACAGTGGAAGATCTTAAAAAAGCAAGAAGCGGATATTATGTGGTATCAACACCACCTAACGCTAAAAGCGAAGACGAAGTAATAATAGAACGCTATGATAATTTTACTGAGGCAGCATTGGCCTTAGAAAAGAAGAAGGAAGAGAAAATTGAAAAAAATCCTTATCTGATTCATGTGGAAGATAGCTCTGACGCAGAAGAGGAAAACATAAGGAGAAGGGAAAGAGAAAATGGCGTTTCGGGCAGAAGCTCTGGTAAAGGAGGTCAAAAAAGCTCAACCGGAAGCAAACCAAAACAGGGGAGTAGTAATCCAACAGCTTCAAGGTCTGGTAATTCAGGTAATAACTCAGAAGGGGGGAACATAGTAAACCCAGCTGCAGTAGTAACAGGAGGAGCGGTTGTTGCAGCAAAGATGGGTAATAACGGAAATACTACCGGGAACGGAAATAATGAAGAGGGTAGTGTTATGGAAAGCGAAATGGCAAATGAAGCTAAAAAGGCTAATAATGCAGAGGCATTGCCGCCACAAAGTAATAATGCAACAGCAGGCAGGCCTACAGAAGTAACAGCCGGAAACAATGCAAATAATAGTGGGGCAAATAAGAGTAATAATCAACCAACTAATAATACTAAAACAAAAGCAAATGAACTGGTACCAAACGATACGCGGGAAGCGAAAACGGGATCGAAACCTCCTTCCGCACAGTATATAAGGAAAGAAGAGGATCTTACTACAGAGCAGGAAATAAAAGATTATTATGCTGCAAAGACTGATTTAGTAAGACAGGCACCAAAAAGAGGCGATGTCCTCATGATTAAAGATGTTGAGCCGGGCTATTATGTAATAGCAAACGTGTTTAGTGAGCAGGAAAATACTGATAAGTTTATTAATAAATTAAAGGACAGGGGAATAAAAGCAGACTTTTTCCTAAATCCGCAAAACAATTTTAGATATGTATATCTTAAAAAACACACAAGCTGGAGAGATGCACTCATCTCATACTATTCAAATGTTAACAATACCTACTTTGATACAGTATGGCTGATGAGCATCAATGTAAACTAAACCGATAAACCAACTGACTAATTACAATAAAACCAACTAAAACACCAATACAAACACAAATGCATATACGAATACACAATTTAAGGATTAAGATCCTGTTAGGATTTTTACTGTCGTGTTTTGCCATGCAGGCACAAACTCCGGTAGCTGTAGATTTCTCTCCAAGACTTTCTGGAGGTAATATCAAGGTAAAAGGAGATATTGTTTTTGTAGGAAATAATATTCTTAACAGGGCTTCCGCAAGTAATCCGTCTGAGGCAAATACCCCTTATAACGGTAGCACGGATAATAACTCACACAATATGGAATATATTGATATTGATGGGGATCCTTCAACTTTCAGTTCCAGTAGTGCCTCTTTGAGTATTCCGGGGAGCTGTCATAGAGTTGTATATGCCGGTCTGTATTGGGCTTCAACTTATCCATATGAAAGGAGTAACAATTCCGGGCAGCAATGGTCGTATTCGCCCGGAAATCAAAGAATAGAAGACTGGAATCAGGTTAAGTTTAAATTGCCCGGAGGGGCTTATATAGATCTTGTAGCCGATAATAATGCAGATGCTGTAGGAGATGAAGATGATATTATATTTGATGGTTATAATCCTTTAGATATAACTCTGTCCTATAAAGATTCACCTATTATATGTTATAAAAATATTACCGGTTTAGTATCGGCTTTAGCTGACCCTAATGGTCAATACACATTGGCAAATTTAAGAGCAGCAAAAGGGAGAAGAGATGGGTCGAGTTCTGCAGGATGGGTAATGGTTATTATTTATGAGGATCCAACTTTACCTGGAAAATTTATCTCCACATTTGATGGTTATAAGGGTGTTAGTGGGTCGAGTAGTGCTGATATTAATATTAATGGTTTTGTTACCTTGCCTAACCCACAGCCTGTTAACGCAAGGTTGGGTGTTGCAGCTTTGGAAGGGGATAGAGGATTAACAGGTGATCAGTTAAGGTTTCAGGCTAATTCTGTAGGCGGATATACCAATATGGCTACAACACTTAATCCTAACAATAACTTTTTTAACTCTACTATTACTAATAATGGAGCTTATGTAACTACACGTACACCAAACAGCGAAAACACACAAGGTTTGGACTTAGACATGTTTGACATGAATAATCCGGGCAATAGTGTTATACCTAATAACGAAACGGGAGCAACATTAACGCTTACTACATCGGGAGATGGTTACGGTGCTTTTTTAGCAACATTTGCCGTTGAAATTATTGAGCCGGAAATCAAACTTATTAAACGTGTTCATGATCTTGCAGGTAATGATATAACTGGTGCAGATGTAACTTTAGGACAGGTACTGGATTATTATATAGAATTTGAGAATATAGGTAATGATGATGCTGTTAATACAACGATTAGGGATATATTACCTATAAACACGACTTTTGAATCTATTGATGTGAGTGGTGCACCTGGTGTAACATGGACCTATGATGCTACTACGGGGGAAATCTTATTTACTATTCCCGATAATTTAGTTGAGGAAGAAGATTTTGAATATGTTATAGGTATCAGGGTACAGGTAGTAAACTCCTGTAATGAATTACAGGATGCCTGCTCTAACATAATACAAAACCAGGCTTATGCAACATATCAGGGTGTATTAAACAGTGGAGTAATATCTGATGATCCTAGTTTTTACAGTTATGATGCTCTATGTGGTATTGGTGAATATGGGCCATCAAACTTTTTGGTAGACATTGATGATTGTATTTTTGAAAATACAGTGATTTTATGTGCCGATCCGGTTGTACTTACTGCTGCAAGCGGTTACGATACTTACGCATGGTTTAATGGCGATGGTACTCCACTTCTTGATGGTGGAGGAGTACAATATACATCTCAAACAGTGAGTGTTCTTGAAGGTGAGTATTACGTTGAAAATACTGCAATTGCTCCCTGTGTATCTATAGTAGAACATTTTATAGTTAACAACTCTGGTTCTCTTTATCCAAATCCGGTTATCCCTTATGCCGATGAGTTAGCTTCATGTGCTAATGAAGGCAGTAGCAGTGTTATACCTAATATATTTTTATGTGGTATAGATGATGAAAGATTTATTCAGACGGCAATAAGCGGTGCAACAAGTATAAGTTGGCAAAAACTTGATGAAAGTGCATGTTTAGCAACTCCAGCCGGAATATGTCCAACATGTCCAACATTAGAAACGCTTCCGGATGATTGTCCGTGGAGAGTTTGTCCAAACGGAACATGGGATGAAGTAGCTACAGGGCCAAACTATTTAGCTGATACAGCGGGACAGTACCGTTTAATAGTTATGTATGATGGTTGTCCGGCTACCTACTACTTCTTTGTGTATAAAAATAACCTTGACCCGCAGTTTACAAAAGAAAACATTATTTGTAATAGCGATGGTAATATTACAGTGACTAATGTTCCTGCAGGTTATGAATATCAGCTGGTAGACCAAACAACTAACACTGTTATTTATGACTATACTGATGGTATGGGACCATCATTTGATATTGCTACAGCTGGTACATATACAGTAAATTTCAGACAACAGGGGGTTGATGCTAATCCGGGTAATACGTATTGTGAATTTACTATAGATAATATAGGTATTCAAAACAGAAATCTTACTGTTAATGTAGTTGCTGAAAATATAACATGTAATGGTTTAGGAAGTATTCAGTTGGTAGCACAAAATGTGTTGCCTCAGTACTATTTTAATTTAACAGGACCTGGAGGATATAATGTTACTCACGGACCTTTAATGGATAATAACCATACATTTTCCGGACTTAATGCAGGTACTTATACATATACAGTAACTACCGATGATGGCTGTTCTGTAAGTAATACAGTTACGATATTAAATGAAAATAATCTTAATTTAACTGCAACTGTTTCACAGCATATATCTTGTGATGAAGGTAATATTCAAATGAGTTCTTCTGGAGGTCAAACGCCATATCTTTATGCTGTTTACAGTTATAATGGAGTATTAGCAAACCCTACTCCTGAAGATTACCAAACGAGTGTGATATTTAATATTCCTATAGGTCAACAGGGAGATTATGTTTTTATCATGGTAGATAAAAACAACTGTACTGTTCTTTCAAACGAAGTAACTATTGATCTTGTTCCTGATGTGGCATATACCACAGCCGTAAATATGGTTAGCTGTAATGGTGCCAATAACGGATCTATAGTGTATACTATAGGTAGTACTCAGGGATATAATGTTTCTTTCCAGCTACTGGATGATTTAGATAATGTAATAGCTTCAAACAATTCAGGGTCGTTTACAGGATTACCACCCGGAGATTATACTGTTATATTACATCAAACTAAAGGTAACAGATCGTGTGATTTCCCTTTTACATTTACTATTACTGAACCGGACCCTATAACAGGAGGTACTGCAAGTGTAACTCAGCCTTATGACTGTACAGTTGCAGGTTCATCGGGAGCGACTATTACTGTTGATACGGCAACCATAACAGGAGGTGCTGCTCCATATCAGTATAGTGTAGATGGGGTTAACTTTACTTCTTCCACTAGCTTTACAGGACTAACAGCAGGTACTTATAATGTTACAATTAAAGATGCTAACGGATGTACATATGTTATTAATTCAATTGTAATAGATCCGCTTACACCGCCTACAGATCTTACATTTAGTGCTACAACACAAACATGTCCTACACTAACTTCAGATGTTACTTTAACAGTAGTGTCGGGTACAGGTCCGTTTACTTACCAGATAACAGCTCCTGCTGCGGCAGTAGTTAATAACGGTACCAATAATGTATTTGCAGGCCTTAGTGCGGGGACATATACATTTATGGTGACAGACAGTAAAGGTTGTACTTATAGCGAGAACTATACAATAAACGCTTTAACACCTATTGCGGTTAATGGTCAGCCAGTAAGCAATGTTACATGTTTTGGTGCAGCAGACGGTTCGCTTAACTTTAATGTAAGCGGTTTCTCTACTAACTATACTTATACAATAGTTAATGGTGCTTCTGCAACAGTAGGTTCATCTGCTTCTGCAACAGCTACAGCAATACCTTTAACAGGACTTGCTGCCGAAACATATACTATTACGGTTACTGATAATGTTACCAACTGTACGGCTACGGCTACGGTTACAATAAGCCAACCTGCATCGGTATTAACAATAGCAACTACATCTAACCCAATAACCTGTGTGGCAAACGGAAGTGTTTCTGTTTCAGCATCAGGAGGGTGGGGTAGCTATCAATATATTTTAACCCAACCAGACCTTTCTACAGTAGGTCCGCAGTCGGGTTCTTCATTTACAGGTTTAACACAGGCAGGTACTTACACTGTTACTGTTAGAGATGCTAACAACTGTACAGTAACAGATACGTTTACATTAAGTACTCCACCGGCATTGACAGCCTCATTAACAGGTTCTGATATTTGTTATGATTCAAATGGCGCTTCACTTACAGTTACTGTAACAGGTGGTACTGCTCCGTTTACATATTCACTTAACGGAGCTCCGGACCAGTCATCAAATGTGTTTAGCAACCTTACTCCAAATACATACAATATTACAGTTACCGATGCTTACGGTTGTACAGATACAGTTTCACAAACCATTGCACCTACATTAACTGCAATGGCTGCCTTTACAAAAGGTTTAGACTGTACTGCATCACCTGATGCTCAAATAGATGTAACTATTAATGGAGGTACATCTCCTTATACTTATGAGGTTTCTGCTGACGGAGGTACTACTTATGGTGCTTCTGCTTCAGTAACAGGTTCTTCAATTTCATACCAGACGGCTGTAGACGGGTCATTTAGATTCCGTATAACAGATGCAAACGGATGTGTAACAGAAACTAACACTACTGTTATAGCTCCGCTTACTTTACCGTCTATAACTTCAGTAACACAAACTCAAAACATTTTATGTAATGGCGAGAGCACAGGTGCGCTATCAGTAGTTGTTGATACCACTACCGGTACAGGACCTTACACTATAAATGTTTATAATACTACGACAAGTACTGATTATTTTACTCAAACCACAGGTTTACCTGCGGGTAATTATACTGTTACGGTAACAGATGCAAATGCTTGTACTGATTCTCAAACGAATGTAATAATTACAGAACCTACAGCTGTTGCTTTTGATACAACTGAGGTTCCTATTACTTGTGATCCTCTTGGTACAGGTGTATCTGCAGGTGAAATTATAATAGAAAATGTAACGGGTGGTACAACTCCGTTTACATACTATCTTTCTAATAACTTTGGATATGCTGATAGCTTTACGGCCACGACAAACGAAGACCATTCATTTGCAATCTTAGATTACGGTATCTATCAGGTAACTGTAGTTGATGCTAACGGCTGTACATTAATAGAGCAGGATATCATTATGGCTTCACCGCCTGAGGACATGGATATTGATATATCTACATTGACTTCAGATTGTGCTACGGGTGGTACAGCAGTAGTAACTGTAAATCCGGATGTAAGTAGTAACGACTATAGTTTTGCTGTTTTAACAACAGAAAATGACCCTGCAAATATTCCGGCAGGTGACTGGCAGGCTGCAGATTTAGGTACACCTTTAACCTCTACATTTACAGGGCTTATACCGGGTGTAACCTATACTTTTGTAGTTCGTGATAACGTAACAGGATGTTATTATGTAAAAGCTGCAGATCAGCCTATAAATACTCCTTCGTCATTAACTTCAATAATAGATGTTATTAATAACGTAAGCTGTAAAGGTAACGCGGATGGTAATATAGATGTTACTATAGATAATTTTGATGCAGGTACTACTCAGGTTACTTATGAAGTATACTATGCACAATCTAACCAACCAACAGGAGTAACGGGTTCAACACCTGTTACTACAGGAACACCGGCAACAATAACGGGTATAGGACCATTAGCTCCGGGTACTTACTTTATTTTATTTACAGAAGTTGATGGTGCAAATGCAGGTTGTAGTGCTGCTTCAGGACAATTCTCAATAACTGAATCTCCGGAAGTGCTTACAGTTACAGCTTCTGTTGTATCAAATGCAAACTGTAATGCAAATTCAGGTGTTATAACTGCTGTTGCAGATGGCGGTACAGCATCTTATCAATATTTAATACTGGCTGCTCCTGTAGCTACACCTCCTACGGCTGCTACAGCAGGATGGACATCATCAAACACATTTAATGTTGACGGTGGTGATTATATGGTATATGTTATGGATGCTTACGGATGTATTCAGCCAATAGCAGCACCAATAACATTAGATACAGATCCTTCTCCGGTAATTGCACTTTCTGTAGTACAGCAATGTGATGTTGCCGAAGGTAGCTATTCAGTTCAGGTAGACCTTACAACAGCAGGGATGCCTCCTTATACTTACAGCTTTAACGGAGGTGCATTCCAGGCACAATCGGGTACTACATTTACTTATACTAACCTTGTTTCAGGAACTTATGATGTAACTGTTAGAGATGTAAATGGCTGTACCGATACACAAACAATTACTGTATACCCTCCGCTTAACTTTACTCCTGCGGTAACGGCTCAGCCAACCTGTGCAGGTAGTGACGGGGTAATTACAGTTACTGCTACCGGTGGTTCATCTAATTACGAATATGAACTTCAGGATACGGCAAATAACCCTATCGTGGCAGCAAATCCATCAAATGTATTTGCGGGTCAGGATCCGGGCGATTATATCGTAGAAATTACAGATACAACAACAGGTTGTAGCGTTACGGCACCTGTAACACTTGAAACGCCAACTCCGGTTACATTTACTTATGTTTCTCAAAACGTAAGCTGTAATGGGGCAGATGACGGCTCTATAGTTGTTACCCTTCCGGCTTCTAACAACAACCCTGTTTATACATATACACTAAACGACGGTACTAACCCTGCCGTAGTACAAAACTCAAACATATTTACAGGTCTTGCAGTAGGTACTTATACATTAACGGTAACTTCCGGTAAAGACTGTACGGCTCAGGAAATAATTAATATTACAGAGCCTAATGCATTAACACTTACGGCAACAGCTACAGATTTTGCGTGTGATGTTACTAACGCGGTAACTACATCAACAATAACAGCTATTGTAGGTGCAAGTACAGGTACGGCTCCATATACTTATAGTATAGATGGTACTAACTTCTTTACATCAAATACTTTTGAAGTAGTAGATAATGGTACTACACAAAATATAACAGTAACAGTAAAAGATGCTAATAACTGTACGGCTACATTCCCGTTAACAATAAATCCGTTACCGGAAATAATAAGTGTAGTACCTACATTACAAACAGCTATTACATGTACTAACGACGAAACAGTTACCATAACGGTAACAGGAGGTTCGGGAGATTTCACTTTTGATTTACTGCCACTTGGTACACAAGCGTCTGTTACTCCGGGTGCGGGAACATATACAGCTGATTTTGTTCTTTCTGCACCGGGTAGTTATGACTTCCAGGTTACAGATAATGTAACGGGATGTTATGAAATTACTACTGCTCCTTACACTATAGCTCCTTATGATACTATTGAGGTTGAAGCCACAGTATCTACTCAGGTAACATGTTTTGGAGATGCAAACGGTACTGTTACTATTGAAGTAACAGGATATACCGGTGCTTATGACTATGTGGTTACAGATGGATTAAGTAATACTGTAGCTACAGGTAGTGGTGCTACAACAACAAATCCGTTTACAATAACAGGATTAACGGCAGGTAACTTAAACGTAACAATTACCGCTACAGATTCTCCTTTCTGTTCTGCCGTGTCAAATAATATTACAGTTGCCTCTCCGGCAGATCCGCTTGTGCTTAACGCTGCTGAAATGGCTAACGTTACCTGTACAAACGATCAGGGAGAAATTTTAGCAACTGCAACAGGAGGTTGGGGTTCTTATGAGTTTGAGCTTATAAACAACACAGCTGCAACTACTGTTCAGCCATACGGAACAAACAATGCGTTTGCAGGTCTTGTTGCCGGAAACTATACTGTAAATGTTAGAGATGCTGGTGGTTGTATAGTTTCACAAACAATAGATCTAATACAACCGGACCCGATATCGGCAACGATCAATGCTTCTGCAACATTGTTACTATGTAATGGTGATAACACCGCTACAGTAGATGTAACAGGTGTAACAGGTGGTGAAGGTGTATACCAGTATATACTTAATATATATGATGATGCAGGTACTACAATAGTTATTAGTACAGATGCACAAACATCACCAACGTTTGATAACCTTGGTGCAGGTACCTACAGCATTACTGTAACTGATGGATGGAGTTGTGATTTAACAACACCTACGGTTACTATAAATGAGCCGGATCCGATTCAGGCATTCTTAAATCTTACAGATACTTTAACCTGTACAACTCAGGCAGAGATTACAGTTTCTGCAACTGGTGGTACACCTACTTATCAATATAGCTTGGATGGTGTAACTTATACTAACCAGACAGTTTATACTGTGGGTGCAGGTACTTACCAAATCTATGTACGTGACAGCAATAACTGTGCAGCAGTACTTTCTAACGAGGTTACTGTGCTTCCGGTACCGCCGTTAACCATAAACCTTGATCTTAGCAGTGCAGTTATTAACTGTTTTGGTGAATCTACAGCTTCAATTGTTGCAAATGTAACAGGAGGTTTAGGTAACTATAGTTATGAACTTCTGGATGGTACTAGCGCAGTAATAGCTGGACCACAGGCAGAAAATACTTTCTCAGGACTACCTGCAGGTGATTATTATGTTCGTGTAACAAGTGATGACTGTGAGGAAACTTCACCGGTTATTAATATTGCTTCACCTACATTGTTTACTGCTTCTGTAGCAAAGACTGATGTATTATGTTATAATGAGAATAATGGTAGCATAACTGTAACCGCTAATGGTGGTACAGGAACTGTACAATATGCCATTTCACCTTATCTTAACCAATTTGTGAGTACTAATGTGTTTACTGCTCTTCCTGCAGGTTGGTATGATGTAATTGCTCAGGATCAAAATGGATGTTTCCAAATGTTCCAGGTAGAAATTTTAAATCCTGCTCTTCTTGAAGCAGAGATTGATTTAGGAAGTTTACAGGATGAGACATGTTTAGGAGATTCTGATGCATCAATAACTGTAAATATTTGGGGAGGTACAGGGACTTATGAAGTTGCAATAGATGATTTAAGTATTTCGACTGATGATACACTTGTTTATATTCCTGTAACAGGAACTCAGTATACTTTCTCAGGCCTTGTAGGAGGTACAGCTTTTGATATTTATGTTAGAGATTCAAATGGCTGTAATGTAAATCCGCCGCTACAACAATATATAAATCCGGGTGTAGACATGACACCTGAGGCAACTGTGGCTTACAGTTGTACGAATAATGTTCCTGCTAATGAAGTGACAATATCTGTAACTTCATCTCAAACATTAAATGCTGCTGATCTTACCTACTCAGTAGATGGTACAAATTATCAGTCATCAAATGTATTTAATAATCTTGCAGCAGGTTCTTATACAGCATATGTACAGCATACTAACGGATGTATACAAACAGATGATTTTGTAATTGATCCAACGGCTCCTATTGTTATAGATTCTGCTGTAGTGACTTCACCTATAGAATGTTTTGGTGATGTAACGGGTGAAATAACTGTAACAGCTTCAGGAGGAACCGGTATACTTCAATATGGTATTTCTACAAGTGCTACAGGTCCGTTTACATATGGCACAGCTAATGTGTTTACAGATTTAGCAACAGGAACTTACTATGTAAGTGTAACGGATGAAATTACTTGTGAAATTACATCAGCAGGTATATTTATAGATGAGCCTACTCAGCTAACAGCTTCTGTTACCGGTGGTGTTACAGATGAAATATGTCTTGATGCAGAGGATGGTACAGTAACCATAACTGTAAGTGGTGGTACAACACCATACTTTACAAGTCTTGATTCAAATAACGATGCCGACTTTACACAAGACCAGTTAGTTTATACAGGTCTTGCAGCTGGAAATCACACGGTATACGTTAAAGATGCAAACGGATGTACAATAGTTGCTCCTCTTGACTTTACGGTTAACCCTGGTGTGGATATTCAGGCACTTGCAGAGGTTTTCGAAATATGTACTAATAATGTGCCTAGTAGTGTAGTTTTAGTGAGTGTTAATACTAATGTGTTAGCGGATGTAGAATACTCTCTTGACAATGTTACTTATCAGGCTTCTAACGAGTTTTATGGTTTAACCCCGGGTAACTATACAGTATATGTAAGACATACTAACGGATGTGTTGATACCGATGACTTTGTAATAAATACCCTTGTTCCTATAAGCATTGATGCAACTCCGGTAACTACGCCTATTGCTTGTTTTGGAGATGCTACCGGTGTTATAACGGTAACTGCTTCAGGTGGTACAGGTACACTTCAGTACGCTATTTCTACAAGTGCTACAGGTCCGTTTACTTACGGGGCTAGTAACGTGTTTAACGGATTAGCAACTGGAACTTACTATGTGAGTGTAACCGATACTATTGATTGTGAAATTACATCTGCAGGTATATTTGTAGACGAACCAACTGAGCTTACTGCTTCGATAACAGGAGGTATTACAAACGAGATATGTTTTAATGCTGCCGACGGTACAGTTACCGTAACTGTTTCGGGAGGTACAACACCATACTATACAAGTCTGGATTCTAATAACCCGGGTGATTTTACCCAGGATATGTTTACATATACAGGCCTTGCGGCTGGTACACATACATTATATGTTAAGGATGCCAATAACTGTATTATCGCATCGCCAATAACATTTGATATTGAGCCGGGTGTTGATATGGTTCCGGATGCTGTAGTAGTTGAAAACTGTACTAACAACGTACCGGGTAATGAAGTAACTATTAATGTTACATCATCACAAACTTTAGACCCTTCAGAACTTACATACTCTGTAGACGGTACGACATACCAGGCATCAAACGTGTTCAATAACTTAGCGCCGGGTAACTATACGGCTTATGTACAACATACAAATGGCTGTATTGAGACCGATACATTTACAATTAATGTACGTCAGCCTATCAGTATAGATGCTGCTACTGTAACAACGCCTATTGCTTGTTTTGGAGGTACTACAGGTGTAATAACTGTAACTGCTTCAGGTGGTACAGGTGCACTTCAGTATGGTATTTCTACAAGTGCAACAGGTCCGTTTACTTATGGCGGAGGTAATGTATTCAACAACTTAGCAACGGGAACTTACTATGTGAGTGTAACCGATACTATTGGTTGTGAAATTACATCGGCAGGTATATTTGTAGATGAACCAACTGAGCTTATAGCTTCTGTGACAGGAGGTATTACAAATGAGATCTGTTTCAATGACGCTGATGGTACAGTTACTGTAACTGTTTCAGGCGGAACCGCTCCATACTTTACAAGTCTTGATTCTAATAACCCTGCTGATTTTGCACAGGATGTGTTTACATACACAGGCCTTGCAGCAGGTACACATACATTATATGTTAAGGATTTCAATAACTGTACTATAGCATCGCCAATAACATTTGATATCCTTCCGGGTGTTGATATGACACCAACTGCTACGGTAGTAGAAAACTGTACTAACAACGTTCCGGGTAATGAGGTAACAATTGATGTGGCTTCGTCACAGACATTAGATCCTGCCGACCTAACGTACTCACTAGATGGTACTACTTACCAGGCATCAAATGTGTTCAACAACTTAGCACCGGGTAACTATACGGCTTATGTACAACATGCAAACGGCTGTATTAAAACCGATACGTTTACAATCAATACACTTCAGCCAATAACAATAGATTCGGCTGTAGTAACTACAGATGTACTATGTTTTGGTGATGCAACAGGGGTAATAACTGTAACTGCTTCAGGTGGTACAGGTACACTTCAGTATGCAATTTCACCGGCATTCGTGTATGGTTCAACTAACGTATTTACAGGTTTAACAGCAGGAACATATACTGTAAGGGTGACTGACGGAATAGGCTGTGAGGTTGAAACGTCTACATTAGAAATAATGGAGCCAACTGCACCTCTTTCAGCTTCGGTTGGTAGCTTAACCCACGAGATATGTTTTAATAATGCTGATGGTACAATTACTTTAACAATAGCAGGTGGTACAGCTCCATACTTTACAAGTCTGGACTCTAATAATGCTGCTGATTTTGCACAGGATGTGCTTACATATTCAGGTATTGCAGCGGGAGACCATACAGTTTATGTTAAGGATGCTAATGATTGTACTGTAACGCCAATAGACTTTACAATAAATGAAGGTGTTGATATGACACCAACAGCAGATATTGTAGCTACTTGTAGCAATAACGTGCCGGGTAATACGGTAACTATTAATGTTGCTTCGTCACAAACACTTAATGCTTCAGATATTCAGTATTCATTAGACGGTACCAACTATCAGGCATCAAATATATTTACAAACCTTGCTCCGGCTACATATACAGTATATGTAAGGCATACTAACGGATGTGTACAAACGGTGAACTTTACTATAGATCCGTTACAGCCTGTTAGTGCTTCAATTTCAAATATAGTTGATGTGCCATGTAAGGGAGATGCAACAGGATCGATAGAAGTAACAGCCACCGGTGGTACGGGAGCTCTTGAATATGCAATTTCACCGGCATTTGTTTATGGTTCTTCAAATGTGTTTACAGATCTTGCAACAGGTTCTTATACCATAAGGATAAGAGACAGTATAGGTTGTGAGGTTGAGATAAATTCTGTAACAGTAGATGAACCGCTAAATGCGCTAACATCTGCTATAGATGTTATTACAGATGAAATCTGTCTTAATGCTGCCGATGGTACGGTAACCATTACGGTAAGTGGTGGTACTGCTCCGTACTTTACAAGCCTTGATTCAAACAACGATGCTGATTTTGCACAGGATGTGTTTACATACTCAGGCTTAACGGCAGGTACACACACAGTGTTTGTAAAAGATGCAAATGACTGTACGATTGCTACACCACTTGTATTTGATATTGAGCAGGGTGTGGATATACAGGCAAGTGCAGAGGTACTTCCTTTATGTACTAATAATGTACCGGGTAATGTAGTAATTGTAAATGTTGCTACAAATGTATTGGCAGACGTGGTATACTCCCTTGACGGAATTAACTATCAAACGGATAACTTCTTTACAGATCTTACTCCGGGTAACTATACCGCTTATGTAAGACATGCTAACGGATGTGTAGATACAGATGATTTTGTAATAGACAATCTTCTTCCTATCAGTATAGATGCAACTCCAATAACATCAGCTATTGCTTGTTTTGGTGATGCCACAGGTGAAATAACTGTAACGGCTTCAGGAGGTACAGGTGCTCTTACATACGCTATTTCAACAGATCCAGGTAACTATACTGCAAATAATGTATTTACAGGTCTTCCTGCAGGTACTTATACTGTGAGTGTAATGGATGAGATAGGTTGTGAGGTTACTTCTTCAGCTATAGTGGTAGATGAGCCTGCTCAGCTTACCGCTTCGGTAACAGGAGGTATTACAAACGAAATCTGTTTCAATGCTGCCGACGGAACAGTTACGGTAACTGTTTCAGGAGGTACTGCTCCTTATTTTACAAGTTTAGACTCTGCTGCATTTGTTCAGGATATGTTTACATATACCGGTCTTGCAGCAGGTACACATACAATAGATGTTCATGATGTTAATAACTGCGTTATTACAGCTACATTAACATTTACTATTGAGCCGGGTGCAGATATGACACCAAGTGCTACGGTAGTAGACAACTGTACTAACAATGTACCGGGTAATGAGGTAACAATTGATGTGGCTTCGTCACAGATATTAGACCCTGCTGACCTTACGTACTCAGTTGAAGGTACTACCTACCAGGCATCAAACGTGTTCAACAACTTAGCACCGGGTAACTATACGGCTTATGTACAGCATGCAAACGGCTGTATTGAGACTACAACATTTACAATCAACACCCTTCAGCCAATTGCTGCTACAGCAGTTGCCACACTGGATGTTCTTTGTAAAGGAGAGTCTACAGGAGAGATAACTGTAACAGCTACAGGCGGTACAGGTACACTTCAGTACGCAATATCACCGGCTTATGTTTACGGTCCTTCAAATGTATTTACAGGCCTACCTGCGGGAACTTACACCGTAAGGGTAACAGACGGTATAGGCTGTGAATTTGAGGTGGCTTCAGTAACAGTAGACGAGCCTGTTGATACATTAACATCAACTATAGATGTTATTACGGATGAAATCTGTTTCAATGCTGCCGATGGTACGGTAACCATTACAGTGAATGGTGGTACAGCTCCGTACTTTACAAGCCTTGATTCAAACAATGATGCTGATTATGCTCAGGATGTGTTTACATACACAGGACTTACGGCAGGTACACACACAATATTTGTAAAAGATGCAAACGACTGTACGATTGCTACACCGCTTGTGTTTGATATCCTTCCGGGTGCAGATATGACACCAAGTGCTACGGTAGTAGACAACTGTACTAACAACGTACCTGGTAATGAGGTGACAATTGATGTGGCTTCGTCACAGACATTAGACCCTGCTGACCTTACGTACTCAGTTGACGGTACTACTTACCAGGTATCAAATGTGTTCAACAACTTAGCACCGGGTAACTATACGGCTTATGTACAGCATGCAAACGGCTGTATAGAGACCACAACATTTACAATCAACACCCTTCAGCCAATTGCTGCTACAGCAGTTGCCACACTGGATGTTCTTTGTAAAGGAGAGTCTACAGGAGAGATAACTGTAACAGCTACAGGCGGTACAGGTACACTTCAGTACGCAATATCACCGGCTTATGTTTACGGTCCTTCAAATGTATTTACAGACCTACCTGCGGGAACTTACACCGTAAGGGTAACAGACGGTATAGGCTGTGAATTTGAGGTGGCTTCAGTAACAGTAGACGAGCCTGTTGATACATTAATATCAACTATAGATGTTATTACGGATGAAATCTGTTTCAATGCTGCCGATGGTACGGTAACCATTACGGTAAGTGGTGGTACAGCTCCGTACTTCACAAGCCTTGATTCAAACAATGATGCTGATTATGCTCAGGATGTGTTTACATACACAGGACTTACGGCAGGTACACACACAATATTTGTAAAAGATGCAAACGACTGTACTATTGCTACACCGCTAGTGTTTGATATCCTTCCGGGTGCAGATATGACACCAAGTGCTACGGTAGTAGACAACTGTACTAACAACGTACCTGGTAATGAGGTGACAATTGATGTGGCTTCGTCACAGACATTAGACCCTGCTGACCTTACGTACTCAGTTGACGGTACTACTTACCAGGCATCAAATGTGTTCAACAACTTAGCACCGGGTAACTATACGGCTTATGTACAGCATGCAAACGGCTGTATAGAGACCACAACATTTACAATCAACACCCTTCAGCCAATTGCTGCTACAGCAGTTGCCACACTGGATGTTCTTTGTAAAGGAGAGTCTACAGGAGAGATAACTGTAACAGCTACAGGCGGTACAGGTACACTTCAGTACGCAATATCACCGGCTTATGTTTACGGTCCTTCAAATGTATTTACAGACCTACCTGCGGGAACTTACACTGTAAGGGTAACAGACGGTATAGGCTGTGAATTTGAGGTGGCTTCAGTAACAGTAGACGAGCCTGTTGATACATTAACATCAACTATAGATGTTATTACGGATGAAATCTGTTTCAATGCTGCCGATGGTACGGTAACCATTACAGTAAGTGGTGGTACAGCTCCGTACTTTACAAGCCTTGATTCAAACAATGATGCTGATTATGCTCAGGATGTGTTTACATACACAGGACTTACGGCAGGTACACACACAATATTTGTAAAAGATGCAAACGACTGTACTATTGCTACACCGCTAGTGTTTGATATCCTTCCGGGTGCAGATATGACACCAAGTGCTACGGTAGTAGACAACTGTACTAACAACGTACCTGGTAATGAGGTGACAATTGATGTGGCTTCGTCACAGACATTAGACCCTGCTGACCTTACGTACTCAGTTGACGGTACTACTTACCAGGCATCAAATGTGTTCAACAACTTAGCACCGGGTAACTATACGGCTTATGTACAGCATGCAAACGGCTGTATAGAGACCACAACATTTACAATCAACACCCTTCAGCCAATTGCTGCTACAGCAGTTGCCACACTGGATGTTCTTTGTAAAGGAGAGTCTACAGGAGAGATAACTGTAACAGCTACAGGCGGTACAGGTACACTTCAGTACGCAATATCACCGGCTTATGTTTACGGTCCTTCAAATGTATTTACAGACCTACCTGCGGGAACTTACACTGTAAGGGTAACAGACGGTATAGGCTGTGAATTTGAGGTGGCTTCAGTAACAGTAGACGAGCCTGTTGATACATTAACATCAACTATAGATGTTATTACGGATGAAATCTGTTTCAATGCTGCCGATGGTACGGTAACCATTACAGTAAGTGGTGGTACAGCTCCGTACTTTACAAGCCTTGATTCAAACAATGATGCTGATTATGCTCAGGATGTGTTTACATACACAGGACTTACGGCAGGTACACATACAGTATTTGTAAAAGATGCAAACGACTGTACTATAGCTACACCGCTTGTGTTTGATATTGAGCAGGGTGTAGACATTCAGCCATATGCTGAGGTTCTTCCTTTATGTACTAACAATGTACCGGGTAATGTGGTAATTGTGAATGTTAATCCAAACGTATTAGCAGACGTACAATACTCAATAGACGGAGTTAACTATCAAACGGATAACTTCTTTACAGATCTTACTCCGGGGAACTATACGGCTTATGTACAGCATACGAACGGATGTATACAAACAACACCGTTTACAATCAATGCACTACAACCAATTTCAATTGATAGTGCTGCGGTAACTGCTGATGTACTATGTTTTGGTGAAGCAACAGGTGAGATTACTGTTGTTGCTTCAGGAGGTACCGGAGCTCTTACATACGCTATTTCAACAGATCCTGCTAACTATACTGCAAACAATGTATTTACAGGTCTTCCTGCAGGTATTTATACAGTGAGTGTAATGGATGAGATAGGTTGTGAAATAACTACAGCTAACTTAACAGTGAATGAGCCTTCAGCTGCTCTTACTGCTGCTGAAGTTATAACTGATGAAATCTGTTTCAATGCAAATGATGGTACAATAACTTTAACAGTAAGTGGCGGTACAGCTCCATACTTTACAAGTCTGGACTCTAACAACCCTGCTGACTTTGTACAAGATCAGTTTGTGTATGCTAATATAGCTGTAGGTTCTCATACTATATATGTAACAGACAGCAACGGATGTACTATTACTCCGATAGACTTTACTATAAATCCGGGTGCAGACATGACACCAAGTGCTACGGTAGTAGACAACTGTACTAACAATGTACCGGGTAATGAGGTGACAATTGATGTGGCTTCGTCACAGACATTAGACCCTGCTGACCTTACGTACTCAGTTGACGGTACTACCTACCAGGCATCAAACGTGTTCAACAACTTAGCACCGGGTAACTATACGGCTTATGTACAGCATGCAAACGGCTGTATTGAGACTACAACATTTACAATCAACACCCTTCAGCCAATTGCTGCTACAGCAGTTGCTACACTAGATGTTCTTTGTAAAGGAGAGTCTACAGGAGAGATAACTGTAACAGCTACAGGCGGTACAGGTACACTTCAGTACGCAATATCACCGGCTTATGTTTACGGTCCTTCAAATGTATTTACAGACCTACCTGCGGGAACTTACACCGTAAGGGTAACAGACGGTATAGGCTGTGAATTTGAGGTAGCTTCAGTAACTGTAGATGAGCCAGTTGACGCACTGACATCAGCTATAGATGTGATTACGGATGAAATCTGTTTCAATGCTGCCGATGGTACGGTAACCATTACGGTAAGTGGTGGTACAGCTCCGTACTTTACAAGCCTTGATTCAAACAATGATGCTGATTATGCTCAGGATGTGTTTACATACACAGGACTTACGGCAGGTACACATACAGTATTTGTAAAAGATGCAAACGACTGTACTATTGCTACACCGCTAGTGTTTGATATCCTTCCGGGTGCAGATATGACACCAAGTGCTACGGTAGTAGACAACTGTACTAACAACGTACCTGGTAATGAGGTGACAATTGATGTGGCTTCGTCACAGACATTAGACCCTGCTGACCTTACGTACTCAGTTGACGGTACTACTTACCAGGCATCAAATGTGTTCAACAACTTAGCACCGGGTAACTATACGGCTTATGTACAGCATGCAAACGGCTGTATAGAGACCACAACATTTACAATCAACACCCTTCAGCCAATAACATTAGATGCGGCTGTAGTGACTGCTGATGTACTATGTTTTGGTGAGGCAACGGGTGAGATAACCGTAACGGCTTCAGGAGGTACAGGTACACTTCAGTATGCCATTTCACCAGACTTTATATATGGAACTAACAATGTATTTACAGGTTTAACAGCCGGTTCTTATACAGTGATGGTAACAGACGGTATAGGCTGTGAGGTACAAAGTGCTACACTTACTATTACTGAACCAACAACTGCCTTAACAATGAGTAATGTTGTTACAACAGATGAGATCTGTTTCAATGCTGCCGATGGTACAGTAACATTTACAGTAAGTGGTGGTACGGCTCCATATTTTACAAGTCTGGATTCTAATAACCCTGCTGACTTTGTTCAGGATGTGTTTACATACACAGGCTTAACGGCAGGTAACCATACAGTTTATGTAATGGATAGTAACGGTTGTACAGTAACGCCTGTTGACTTTACAATTGCTCCGGGTGCAGATATGACACCAAGTGCTACAGTAGTAGAGAACTGTACTAACAACGTACCGGGTAATGAGGTGACAATCGATGTGGTTTCGTCACAGACATTAGACCCTGCTGACCTTACGTACTCAGTTGACGGTACTACCTACCAGGCATCAAACGTGTTCAACAACTTAGCACCGGGTAACTATACGGCTTATGTACAGTATGCAAACGGCTGTATAGAGACCACAACATTTACAATCAACACCCTTCAGCCAATAACATTAAATGCGGCTGTAGTAACTGCTGATGTACTATGTTTTGGTGAGGCAACGGGTGAGATAACCGTAACGGCTTCAGGAGGTACAGGTACACTTCAGTATGCCATTTCACCAGACTTTATATATGGAACTAACAATGTATTTACAGGTTTAACAGCCGGTTCTTATACAGTGATGGTAACAGACGGTATAGGCTGTGAGGTACAAAGTGCTACACTTACTATTACTGAACCAACAACTGCTTTAGTGACAGGCAATGTTGTTACAACAGATGAAATCTGTTTTAATGATGCCGATGGTACAGTAACATTTACAGTAAGTGGTGGTACGGCTCCATACTTTACAAGTCTGGATTCTAATAACCCTGCTGACTTTGTTCAGGATGTGTTTAACTACACAGGCTTAACAGCAGGTAACCATACAGTTTATGTAATGGATAGTAACGGTTGTACAGTAACGCCAATAACATTTACTGTAGCTCCGGGTGTAAATACCCAGCCAAGTGTTAACGTACAGGATATCTGTAATAACAATACACCGGGCAACATAGTGACTATTTCAATTGCTTCTCAGTATGTAGGTCAGGTTCAGTACTCTGTAGATGGTGTAACATATCAGGCTTCTAATATCTATAATAACCTTACAGCAGGTACATATACAGCTTATGTACAGCATCTAAACGGATGTATACAAACAGTTGACTTTGATGTGGAAGATCATCAGCCGGTTAATGCTACGGCAACGGTTACTCAAAACGTAATCTGTTTTGGGGATGATACAGGAGAAATCCTGGTTACCGCTACAGGAGGTACAGGTCAGTTAGAGTATGCCATTTCACCGGTATTTACTTATACAACTAACAATACGTTTACTTCACTGGTAGCAGGAACATATACAATCAAGGTAAGAGATGAGCTAGGATGTGTACAAACCATAAACAATGTGGTAATAACTCAGGCTCAGTCACAAATTGTAGCTTCTGTAAACTGGACTAACGAAACCTGTTTAAATGCTAACGATGGTACAGTTACCATAAGCGTATCAGGTGGTACAGCGCCATATTCAACAAGTATGGACGGAGTTACTTTTGTTCAGGATCAGTTTACTTACGGTAACCTTGGCGGTGGCCAGCATATAGTATTCGTTCAGGATGCGGTAGGATGTTCTATTATACCAATCGTATTCAATATTGAAGATGGTGTAACATTTAACCCTGTTCTTACATCAGAGCAGATATGTAACAATAACACACCGCTTCACATGATTACGGTAGAGAACATCAATGCTAATATAGCTGGAGATATCATGTACTCTATTGATGGAGTGAACTACCAGTCATCAAACATATTTACTAATTTACCTGCCGGGACTTACACGGTGTATATCCGACACACAAACGGATGTATTAAGACAAGAGAAATTACGCTTCGAAACAGTAAGCCAATCCTTGGCCTGCTAACAGTAAGGGATGCTCTATGTAATGGTGAGGCAAATGGTGTTATTATGGTTGATGGTTCAGGAGGTGTAGGACAGCTTACTTATGGTATTTCGCCTGACTTTGTTATGACTGCCGAAAGTACATTTAATGTACCGGCTGGAACTTATACAGTAAGAGTTCAGGATGAAACAGGCTGTTATATGGAATACACAGCTACTATAGGTGAACCAACTGCACTTATACTTACTGAAGTTGAGGTATACCCTGAAGTATGTGAAAATGACGATAATGGTGCAATATTAATTGATATTACAGGAGGTACAGCGCCATACTCTACAAGTATGGATATGAACCAGCCGTTTGAAGTTGATAAAAACCTTTATACTAATCTTGACGGAGGTGTTACTTATACCATCTATGTTAAAGATGCTAACGGATGTGTCGCTTCTATAGATGTATGGATGGATGCACCACTAACAATTAATGCAACACCGGAACTGGTTTACAACTGTGATGAGAATATCCTGACAGTTAATGTAGAGTCAGGTGTTCAGGGTCAGGTAACTTACTCGCTAAACGGTGGTACACCGCAAACAAGTAACGTGTTTACTAACCTTGCAGACGGTACTTATGTTGTAGACGTACTTCATGAATCAGGATGTATAGACAGTACAGATCCGGTAACTGTAGAAAATACTACACCGCTTGTGCTGATCCTGGCAGAAACTGATCTTAATGAAATTACTGCAACTACAACAGGAGGTTCAGGAGGTTATACATATACGTTTAACAACGACTATATGGGTAGTACAAACGTATTTGAGATTTATGCTACCGGAACTTATGTGGTAACAGTGACTGATAGCAGAGGCTGTGTGGCTCAAAAAACTATTTCAGCGGAATTTGTTGATATCATCCTTCCGGATGTAATGTCTCCAAATGATGACGGAATAAACGACACATGGGCGCCGGGCAATGCTCAAAATTATCCAAACCTTGAGTTCTATGTATTTGACAGGTACGGCAGGAAACTGGCAACCCTGAGACAAGGACAGGAGTGGGACGGTAAGTATAACGGAAAAGAACTGCCAACCGGAGATTACTGGTATATAGTAAAACTTAACAATCCGGAAGATGACAGGGAATTTGTAGGACACTTTACCATATTCAGATAATAAATTAATAAAAGCCACGGCCGCTTAGCCGGCTGTGGTTTTAATTATCATAACAGGCCAAAAACTCAAAAAATGAAAAAAACATTTCTCCTATTATTATTGCTAACGGCATCTTTTTTACGTGCTCAGGAGTTAACCATACCAACATTTACACAATATCTGGCAGATAACCCTTTTATAATTTCTCCTGCTTATGCGGGTATAGGGGATTATGTTAAGATAAGGGCAAACGGTCTTACCCAATGGGTAGGTATTAAGGATGCGCCCGACATGCAGTCGTTAGCTGCAGACATGAGGATAGCCGATGATACTGGTATAGGATTGTTTTTATATAACGACAAGAATGGTAATACCCGCCAGTATGGTGGTAAGGTATCTTTTGCCCACCACATTATTCTGGATAAGTATAATAACCAGTTCCTGTCGTTTGGTATCTCTTACAACCTTAACCAGTTTAAGGTAGATATAGAGAATATCCAAACTCCCGACCCCTCTATAAGCAATAACAGGTATGTGGTTAACCACAACTTTGATGTTGCTGTTTTATACAGGATAGGTCAGTTTTATTTTAATGCTACAGGTAGTAACTTACTTAATAAAAGCCTTGATGTTTTTGCTATAAACGAGCCAAACAAACTAAGGAATTACCAGTTTTATACCGGATATACCTTTAAGGGTAGTGGTAATCTGGAAGTTGAACCTTCAAGCTTTATCCAGTATTTTGAAAGTGACGGAAGGTCTACAACAGATATCAACCTTAAGTTTCGCTATATGGATGGCGAAAATTATTACTGGATAGGGGGTAACTATCGTTTTCTTAACGACCAGATGGGTAACCCTATTAATATAGGCCCTATGGTAGGTCTAAAAGTTTCGAATTTTTATTTTGCGTACTCTTATCAGTTAACAACAAACGAGTTGTTGGCTTATAACAGTGGTACACACATGATAACTATTGGTCTGGATATCTTCCAGGGTGTTAGTAACTGTCCTTGTACATGGCATTAATCCTGCATCTGTTTAATGTTAGTTTGAGGAAAACTAAAAAAGCTAAAAAGAAAAAGAAAAGAGGAGTCTTAATGTTTCACTAAAAAACTACGATTATGTACCAGGTTTTATGTTATTCGTTTGGAGCTTTCTTTCTAATGGCGTCAGGAAAACTAATTCTGGCGGGAATCGACAGAGACAGTGTAAGGTTCAGGAGCATGGGTGTTTGTAACTTATGCATTTCCATAATCCTGCTTTTTGTAGGGGCCTGCTTCCTTCGCTAAAAAATTACTAAACAAAAAAAGCTCACCAAGTGGTGAGCTTTTTTTGTTTTATTACTTTGTAAAGATAAAGTCGGCTTCATTATCAACAATTATGTGTAATCTTTTGTCTTTAATGAAAAACTCTAAGCTGTCTTTAATATTATTATTGTAATTAATGTTTAGAAACGATTTGTCATTATTATTTTTAATAATAAATGTGCCTTTATTTTCGTCTCCGGCTATAACTCTTTGGATATTATTTTGTTCGAATAAGACAAAGTTATCCTTAAATCTTTCGGTGAATTGAATTATTGTGGCCTTAATATTACTTTCATTTTCAGGAGTTATAATTTTTTTATACTCATCAGAAATTTCATAGGAATTATTGGCGAGATCAAGATAAAACCCCTCACTTTGCATAGCGTCTAAAGCTATTAATGTCCATTTTCCCTGAAGACTTTGCTGAGTTGATTCCTGTGCATTTGATAATTTGAAACACAATAGAACGAATAGGATTAAGAACTTTGTTGTTCTCATCCTAATTATCCTTTTTTATAAATAAAAAGACCATCCTGTTCAAGGTCAATATAAAGCTTGTCTTCTTTCATGTAAACTTCAACAAAATCCTCTGTGTCGTCAGAATATGTAATCTTAAGCATTTGCTTATTATTTTCGTTAACCAGAGTATAAACACCGTTTACTTCTTCTCCCGGTATAAATTGCTGTACATTATTTCCGGTTATTATCATTTTCATTTCTTTAAGCATGGTTATGGTTGGGGCCATACTTGCTTTGGCCTGCTCTAATGTTTCTGCAGGAGCTTGGCTTTTCACTTCTTCAGAGAAAACAACATCTTCTTTTATAAGGTCAAGATATATACCTTCTGTTTCAAGAAGATCTACTGCAACAACGTTCCAGGTTCCCTGTAAGTTTTTGTCGGTCAGTTTTTGTGCGAAACTAATCGCTGTAGTCATGCATAAGGCAAGACATAAATAAATTAATTTTTTCATCAGTTATTGGTTTTGTGCGAAGATAAAATAAAAAACCCTGCTTTTTACAGGGTTTTTAAAATTACAAAACTAACTCAAACTAAATCTATGATTTATTCAATGATTTTAAATAGTCTCTTGTTTTTACACCACTCTCCTTAAGGTCATCTTTCTTCCAGTTTCCTGTAGAAGAGGCAGTCTTTTTTAGTACACTACAGGTTTCATCTTTATCAGATAGCGACCATGTAATCCAGCTAAGTCCGCGGCTTTCCATCCAGTCAATCCATCGTTGCCATTCTTCATAATCAATAGGGCCGTCTCCGGTTGCTTCCATGCCTGCACATTCTGAAACAAATACAGGTAATCCGGCTTCAATTGCCTTGTCGGTACGGTCACGCAGCTCCTGTTTATGGGTAGCGGCATAAAAATGTACCGTATACATAATGTTTTTAAATCCCGTAATAGGATCCTGAGCGGGTAAGTGAATATCCTGATCCCAATGCGGACAGCCTACCAGTATGATATTATCAGGGTCATTTTTTCGTATAACCTTAATTATTTCTTCGCTGTATGCTTTTACTTCCGGCCATGTTTCTTCATCAGGTTCATTAAATACCTCATAAATAACATTGGGGCTGTCTCCATATTTTTTAGACATCTTGTCAAAAAACAGCTTCGCTTCTTTAAGGTTTATATTGTGACTGTGCCAGTCTATAATAACATAAATATCAGAAGCTATGGCTCCATCTACAACAGCCATTATTTTTTGTTCAGAATCCTGAGGATTTTGCAGGTAAGTGTTGTTGCCAACCTCTATACCCATTGCAGCTCTAACAATGTTTACATTCCAGTCGTCTTTAAGCCATTGTACCGCTTCCTTATTATAGAAGCGGGGCCAAAAGCTATGCCACCCAAAGCTCATGCCTCTAAGCATAATATGTTCGCTGTTGTGGTCAACCAGTTTTGTTCCTTCAACACTTAGCTGCCCGTGTTTGCTTACCTGTGCAAAACAGGCAGAGCAGAGCAGGAGTGTAGCTATAATATGTTTTAAGCGTTGTGTCATTTCAATTTTTTAGTAAGTCTTAGTACAACAATATCATGCGGAGCTATTTTGCTTTTGTAAGCCTTTTTAGTATTTCCTGCTTTTTTGTTATTCCATACATCCTGAATGTCATAAGTAGAGGTGTTGAATGAAGTCTGCTTGTTGAATTCTTCATCTTTTATGCTATGATCTTTCCAGTTAAAGTCAATTGTTTTTTCTTCTTCACTTCTGTTAAGAAAAGCTACAGCCCAATCGCCATTTTCAAGCGGCTTTACCCATGTTTCAAGACCGTTATTGTCATTATATCTAAACCCCTGTATTCCCAGTTTGTCCTGATTGATGGCAATCATACCTTTGTTGGTAAGAATGTTAAGCGTTTCTTTACTCATTTTTCTAAAGTCGTTGCCTGCAATAAGCGGAGAAGCCACCATACACCACATGCTGAAATGAGATTTATCTTCAGTATCATTCATTTCATTGCCTACTTCCATCATGTCAAAATCATTCCAGTGGTCAGGTCCCGAATATTTTCTGATACCTTTTCTCATGTCAATAATTTTCATGAATCCCCATGACGACCAGTTTTCAGGGTGCTTAAACTCACAGTCAAAACAAGGGTATATATCTCCTGATATTCTCCACATATTTCCTAATGGTTCTGCCCATTCCCAAGGTTGGTTGTCTCCCCATTCACAAAGGCTGAAAAGGATTGGCCTGCCTGCAGTTTTAAGGGCATTGCTCATTGTTGTATAAGCTTCTTTAGCGGTAATGCCTTCTGTATTACACCAGTCGTATTTTAAGAAATCGATACCCAGCGCAGCATAAAAGCGGGCATCCTGATATTCATATCCTCTTGTTCCCGGATAACCGGCACAGGTTTTAGTGCCTGCACAATTGTATAATCCAAATTTCAAGCCTTTAGAGTGTACATAATCTATTAAGGTTTTCATTCCGCCAGGGAATTTTTTAGGATCGGGAACTAAGTTGCCGTTTTCATCTCTTTCACGCGTCATCCAGCCATCATCCAGTACTATGTAAGTATATCCGGCATCTTTCATGCCCGATGCTACTATAATATCGGCAGTTTGTTTTACCAGGTCTTCATTTATATCGGTTGCAAAAGTGTTCCATGAATTCCATCCCATAGGAGGGGTCATGGCCAGTCCTTCAAATTTTGAAGGTTCCAGTTTATGGTTATTTCCCTGTGAAAATGCCGATAGGGATAATATTAAGCTTAAAAGGCTATAAAAGATTTTTTTCATTATGTTTTTTTATTGTGCAGGTATTATGGAGGAAACTTAAAAATAATTAAAACATTCCCCGATTCTGAATCAGGGAATGTTTCACAAAAAACAAAATCACAATGTATAAGTGTAGGGGATTAATCTACGGTGAATCCTATATTGTCAAAGTAATAGTTATGGGTTGCTCCAGTAAATTCCTGGAACGAAATATTCTGTAAGGCTTCAGGCATTCCGCCCAGTTCTTCCCATGTATAGCGGTATTCTTTCCAGTCAGAAGTGGTAGTGAATGCAAAGTTTGCATCACCCCAGTTTGCACCGTTAAAAATAAGCACCAGTTTTCCCGGATCGTCAGAACGAACTGAAAATCGTATTCCTGTGTATTGAGATATCTGATCATCCCATGCCCAATTACCCTGAATATTATCCCATCCTGAAATTTCTTTTTTGATGAAAGTCACACCCTGATATGCTTTTGCAGGATCAGTTATATATTCGTGGTTGTTCCATTCTTCTATAGTCCACGGGTCATAAAATGCATCGTCGTAAATAGCAGTGCCTACAGCTGTTCCCCATGCATCTGAACCCGATATGGTTTCTACCTCAATATATTTGTGTTGAGAACCGGCAGGCAGTTTAATAGCTACTTCCGTTAAAGATGTAGAAACTATTTCTGCTTCTACACCGCCTACAGTTACTACAGGGTCAAGGAAATAGTTTCCTAAAAGGGTTACCACTTCGCCATCTGCTGCATTAACAGGCTGGAAACTTCTCAGTTCCGGTGCCGGTGGTGCCACAATAAACGGGTATACTGCTGTGCCATATTTTGTAACGATTTTTAACTCATTTGATGCATCTGCATAAGGAGTGTCTTTG
The DNA here is from genome assembly GCF_008000935.1 of Flavobacterium alkalisoli. Taxonomy (NCBI): domain Bacteria; kingdom Pseudomonadati; phylum Bacteroidota; class Flavobacteriia; order Flavobacteriales; family Flavobacteriaceae; genus Flavobacterium; species Flavobacterium alkalisoli. Next base: position 198,842 of record NZ_CP042831.1, on the reverse strand, counting down.
TCTATCGTAACAAAAATGGTGTTTTCAGTAACTAAGGTTGGGTTAAAATAAGTATCAGTGTCATTAAAATATACTTTTTGTAATGTACTGAATCCTACACCCTGTATTGCATACATGTTGTTAGCATAACCTACTTCAAGTGGCTCCAGATTTTCGTCGGCAGCAAGGGCTATACTGTTAATTTCAGGGGCAGATGTACTTGCAGACGAATCATCATCACTACAGGATACAATCCCCAGGAATACTACCGTAAAAACGGTAAGTAAACCCATTAGTTTTTTTAATTTAAAAGTTTTCATATACTGAATTTTTAAAATTAGTCAAAGTTATAAGGTACCGGAGGCTCACCTAATTTAGGATTCTTGTCTAAATCGATAGTTGGGTAAGGCAGTATAAAAAAGTCTCCCGATGGGATTGGCACGAAGTTAGGATTGTCTACAAACCCTCTGTCCTGATTGCTTATTATATCTGCAGCTTTAGATAATGGTAATCTTCCCAGATCATACCAGTAATCGCCCTCAAAAGCCAATTCGATTCTTCTCTCATGGAAAAGCTCATCAAAAGTGAATGAAGTTACAGATGGTAAACCGGCCCTGTTTCTTACTTTGTTATAAGAAGCAAGAGCAGCAGCATCTGAAGTACTTTCAGCACCTCCTAAAATTGCCTCAGCATGTATAAGTAATACTTCAGCATAACGCATAATGTAAGTGTTGTTTTCCATCATACCCCAGTTGTCAAACGGCCCTGCAGCACCGCCGCCTTTACCTACAACGTATTTTTTGATACCCGAACCGGTTCCCTGTGCATCAATATCATCAGGAACAGTTAATCCGGGACCATCGGCAGTCGTAATGTTAGGGTAGAAGTCCCCAGGTAACATAACTGTTTCCTTACGTCTTAAATCCCCATCTTCAAACGAAGCTAACAGGTCCATAGAAGGGGCAAATACACCTCCGTAAGTAGCCTGATTTATATAAGGGGAATAACCAAACTGGGTGTTGCAGTTACTGGCAGTACCATAGTTTCCGGTAACTTTCCACTGTAGTGCAAAAATAGATTCTTCATTATTATTGTTAGCTGTAAGGAACAGGTCTCCAAAAGAGTAGGAAGGAAGTTCCTCACCTCCATAAAGTTTAAACTCACCGCTGTTTATTACTTCTTCAGCAAGTTGTTTTGCCTCGCTATATTCTCCCTGATATAAATGCGCCTTAGCAAGCATTGCTTTAGCAGAACCTTTAGATACCCTTCCGTTATCGGCATAATTAGAGCTTCTTATTTTTTCAGGAAGCATATTTATTGCAGCATTGTATTCTAATTCAATAAACTGATAAATATCTTCTACAGGGTTTGTAGGTATTTGAGGGTTTTCAACGTTATCCAGGTTGTTTTCTACAATTGGCACCGGTCCCCATAGCCTAACAAGGTAAAAGTAAGCCGTAGCTCTCATAAAGTGCGCTTCGCCAATTGCAACATCCACTACTTCCGGATCTACTTCCGGACCTACTCTTTCCGGCAGAAGGCTAATAAGCATATTGGCCTGTGCTATAGTAGCCCATAGACCTTTCCACGCATTAACCATCTCTACGTCGGTACCGGAAATTGTAAGTGTTCTTAAACTGTTAACGTCGCTTGATCCTGTGTAGCTGTTACCCGATCCAACTTCACCAATTGCAAAGAAAGCCTTGTTGTGAAAGTTAAACCATGTTTTGCTGTACATTGCATTAGTACTGTTTCTTACCTGGTCATTAGAACTAAAGTAATTTTCGAGTGTAATGCTGTCCTGCGGTTCGCGTATAAGGAAGTCATCACTGCATGAGTTAAGCGACATCACTCCTAAAGCGAAAACTGCGACTGCTATTGATTTTATATTTTTTTTCATGAGCTAATTTTTAGAATTCAACATTTAATCCCATAGTGAATGAACGTGGCGAAGGGTAGCGTCCGTTATCTACTCCTGTTAAAAGCGCATTCTGGTTAAAAGAACCTACTTCAGGATCATATCCCTTATACTTTGTAAAGGTGTGCAGGTTTTGAACACCTCCATAAATTCTCAGCTTTGTAATACTTACTTTTGATGTAATATCAGATGGTAAAGTATAACCTAACGTAATGTTTTGGATTCTTAAGTAAGAACCATCTTCAACATACCTGTCAGAAATTAAAAGGTTACTGTGACCAAGGTTACTTACCGGCCTGGGCAGGCTTGCATTAGGATTGTCTACCGTCCAGTAATCAGCAGCTTCAGCTAGCTGGTTTTGATACAGGTTGGTGTTTAGGGTGCCGGTTCTTCCTGTAAGATTAAGAATGTCGTTGCCCTGAGAACCCTGTAGGAAAATTGAAAAGTCTATACCTTTATACCTGAAGTTGTTTGTAAAACCATAAGTAAAATCAGGGTAAGGATTACCTATAAAAGTTCTGTCATCATCGTTTATTACTCCGTCATCATTTAAGTCGGCATATAATACATCTCCTAATTGAGATTGTACCGGGTCTCCGTTGTAAATGCCAATTAACGGCGCATTGTCAAGTTGATCCTGGTCTCTGATGATTCCCAATGTCTGATATCCGTAAAACTGTCCCATTGGCTGTCCTACAACAGTATTTGTAGCGGTAACAGTAGTATAATCATTAGTGTTTACTTCCTGCATTAGTACCAGTCCGTCGTTTAGGGATACTACCTTATTTCTGTTTCTTGAGAAGATAAGGGTAGAGTTCCATGAAAAATCTTTTGAAGGATCTGTTTTGTATGAAAGGGTAAGGTCTATACCTTTATTTTGTATCTCACCAAGATTTACATAAGGAGGGTCTATACCACCTTCCCAGTTAGGGCCGCCTGTAAGGTAATAAGGTAGAGGGAGCGTAGTAAGGAAGTCTTCCGATCTTTTGTTGTAGAATTCTACTGTAGCACTAAGTCTGTTGCTAAATAGCGTAAAATCTACACCTAAGTTGGTTTGTTTAGAAGTTTCCCATGTTACATTAGGGTTGGCCATGTTAGTAAACAGGGTACCTGTTCCTAATCCTGTACCAATAAAGCTAAGGTTAGCACCATACCTGTTATTACCTATCTGTTGGTTACCCACTTCACCATAACCGGCTCTAAATCTAATATTGTCTATATATTTTTTAGTTCCTTCCATGAAGCTTTCGTTTGAAAGTGTCCATGAACCTGAAACTGCAGGGAAGTATCCCCATTGTTTTTTAGTTACAGGATCAAATTTAGAAGAACCATCAGCCCTTATTGAACCCTGAATGCTATAACGATCGTCAAAAGTATAAATAGCCCTACCAAAATATGAATTAAGAGCCTGGCTGCCTTTATAGTCGTTTACAGTGCTTTGAGAAGCATCGGCAACACTTATAGTGTGTACATCATTACTCAGGAAACCTGTAGCATAAGCATACATACCATCCCAAGTAGACTCATTAGCCTCCTGTCCGGCAAGCACTGTTACATCATGTTTGCCTGCAAATGTGTTTCTGTAAGTAAGAAGGTTTTTTACGTTCCATGAGTACCAGTTTTGACGTCTTTTATTTAAGTCTGCAAACTCATTACCAAAAGAACCCCACTGATATGTTGGAAGAAACTCGTCGTTTTCGCTAAACTCTGTATTGGCACCAAGTTCAAACCTGTAACTAAGGCCTTTAAATAAAGATATTTCAGCATAAACATTTCCTAAGAAATTTTTACGAACCAGTTCGTTAGATTTTGTTAGAGCAAGGGCCACAGGGTTTATGTAAGCAACACCCTGGTTGTTTGCCGGAGCACCTGCATAAGAACCATCAAGATTTCTTACTGCTAAATCAGGAGCCTGAAGTAGTGAAGTACTTACAATACCGTTTTGCTGACCATTTAAGGTAATGTCTTCGTTGGTAATTGAACCTGTTACATAAGCACCTACCTTTAACCATTTTTTTACTTTAGTGTCAACATTAGATTTAAATGTATAACGCTTAAACTGAGATCCGATTACTGTACCAAGTTGGTCTGTATAACCTCCTGATATATAGTAATTGGTGTCATCTTTACCACCTGAAAAAGCTAACTGATGGTTTTTAAGTATACCTGTCTGGTAAATTTCTTCCTGCCAGTTAGTACCAGATCCTAATAACTCAGGATGTGCAAATTCAGGTCTTAATTCCTGTCCGTACAAAGCGGCAAGTTCATTTTGCTGGCGTGCATATTGCTGAAGATCCATTACATCAAGTAATTTAGCCTGTTCCTGGAACGAAACATAACTGTCGTATGTTAGTTTTCCTGTACCTTTTTTACCTGATTTAGTAGTGATTATTACAACACCATTGGCACCTCTTGCGCCATAAATGGCTGTTGCAGATGCATCTTTAAGGATGTCCATCGACTCGATGTCATTAGGGTTTAGCATAGCAAGCGGACTCACTGTGTTATTACCCTGTGATGTAAAATCGCCTCCTGCTATAGGTCTTCCGCTCATAGCGTTTCCTGTAGCATCTCCCGAAACTGGTACACCGTCTATAATATATAAAGGTTCGTTTGTTCCTGAAAGTGATGTATTACCCCTAATGCGTATGGAGGTTGAACTACCCGGCTGTCCTGAGTTGTTTGTAACAACAACCCCCGAAGCCTTACCCTGCATCATTTGGTCTATACTTACCTGTGTTAAGTCGGCAACATCAGTAGCCTTTATTTTTGAAACAGAACCGTTAACTTCCTGTCTTTTTTGACTTCCATAACCAATTAATACTATTTCGTCAAGAGTTTGTGCATTTTCTTCAAGGGTAACATTTACTACCTCTCTTCCATTTACTTCAATTTCCTGATTTCCATACCCGATAAAACTGAAAACCAGCACAGCATCACTTGGAGCATTAATGCTGTATTGTCCGTCTTCATTTGTAGATACACCGGTTCCTGTACTTTTTATAGTAACGTTAGCACCAGGTATACCCATGCCTGTGTTGTCTATTACCGTACCGGTAACAGTTGTTTGCGCCTGTAAGGCACTAAAAGAGCACAACAAAAGCAAATACAGTAATGCATTGCCTCGCTGGAGCCATTTAGTAAAATAGAGTAATTTAATCCCCATAATTGATTTGTGTTAGGTTAGTTACTAATTTCTAAATAAATAAACACTTTATTTTTACTTTCGGTAATTTTAGAGTTTATTTATTGATAAAAACAAATTTATGGGAGATGTTAAGTGTTTGTTAATATTATTTTATCATTTAATGATAATATTTTCTCTAACGTTTGCGTAAATAGTATACCGTAAAAATAGAAAGTAGTTTTTAAGAATAATTAAATGGTTTTAAATCAATTATTTATTCTCTTCTTGAGTGTTTGTTTTATATAGGCTTTGTTTTATAAAAATCGTTTCATTCCGTAAAATTCATCTCTGTACTGGCTTGGTGTTGTGTTTTTTACGCTTTTGAAAATGCGATTAAAGTTGGCAATATTATTAAAGCCTGATTTAAATGCAATTTCAGATACACTGAGGTCTTTTTCTACCAGCCATCTTGCGGCATAACCTACACGAATATCATTTAAGTAGTTAACAAAGGTTTTTCCCGTTCTTTTCTTGATAAAACGGTTAAATGATACAGGACTCATGCTTGCAATATCCGACACATCATCAAGAGTTATCTTACCCGAAAAGTTCTTCTGTATATAGTCATATACCAGTTTCATTTTGTCGTCATCTTCAAAGGTGTCGTAGTTAACGGTATAGGTAGAAAGCAGTTTCTGGTTTCTGGAATTGGCCATGTCGTGCAGTACGGAAATTATCTCCAGAAAGTAATCCATTCCGTCAAGCTTAGATATGTGTACCAGCCTGTTAGCTAGTTCTTCTCCCGTTTTTTTTGAGAAGAGTATACCGTGATTAGCCCTGTTAAACATATCTTTTATAGGCATCATTATTCTCTTAGAAAGTAGCGATTCACTAAAAAGGTCATTGTGAAACTGTATGGTTATTTCGTGTATGTTTTTGCTTTTACAGTTATGCATCTCCCAACCATGATAAAGGTTAGGCCCCACCAATACCAACTCTACATCATCTATCTCCTCAATATGGTCACCTACAATTCTTTTTACACCTTTCGCATTTAGAATAAAGTTAATCTCGAACTCAGGGTGGTAGTGAATGGGGAAGTCAAAATTGTCTTTTATCCTGTCAAAAACCAGGAAACTGTCCCCTTTAGAAAGCGGTGTTATTTCTCTGTGAAATTTTTGATTGTTCATATCTGTAATTTTATTTGCAATTATATGATATAATATTGATAAAATAATATTAACTTAAATTTAAGACTAAAATTATCTTTGGCATTATCAAAAAAGTGTATTTAAAATTGCACTTTGTGAAATAATAAGGTGAAGAATTTAAGAATTTATCAAGCTTAACAGGTTCTTCGCAAACCAACTACAAAATTAAATGAAAAACAAATTACCAATACTGCTCTTAGCTTTTGCTGTGGTTTCCTGTGGGAAATCGGATAAAAAGCAGGAGGCGGAAAATAGTGATGCAAATCTAAAAGATACACATCTTTTAGCAGACAAACAGGCTACAAAAGAAACCGCTGCACTATATAACAATCTTTTTAATCTAAGGGAAAACGGTTATATGTTCGGTCATCAGGATGACCTTGCATATGGGGTGGAATGGAAGTATGAAGAAGGACGCAGTGATGTTAAAGATGTTACCGGAGATTATCCTGCTGTATATGGTTGGGATATAGGCCGACTGGAGAATAATGAAGAAAAAAACCTTGACGGTGTGCCTTTTGAAAAAATGAGGCAGTTTATTAAACAGGTTTATGACAGAGGTGGTGTTAATACCATAAGCTGGCATATGAATAACCCGCTTAGCGGTGGCGATGCTTGGGATAACCCACAGGGAACGGTTGCTTCTATACTTCCGGGAGGTGATAAGCATGAGGTTTTTAAAGGATGGCTTGATAACGCGGCTTCATTTTTCCTTTCCTTGAAAGGAAGTGATGGTAAGCTGATACCTATACTATACAGACCTTATCATGAATTTACAGGTAACTGGTTTTGGTGGTGTAAAAATACTACCACACCACAGCAATTTAAGGAACTATGGAAGTTTACGGTAAACTATTTTGAAGAGAAAGGGGTACACAACCTTATATATGTATATAATACTTCAGACTCAAATGTAAATACTCAGGAGGATTTTATGGAATACTATCCCGGCGATGAGTATGTGGATATGATGAGTTTTGATGCTTATCAAATGGGCGAAGGTACTAAGCTTGAGGAATACAGTAAAAACGTAAACCATCTTTTAACTGTTATTCAAAAAGCAGCCGATGAACACGGGAAGCTTACCGCACTGGCCGAGACCGGTTATGAGGCTATCCCGTATGAAAAATGGTGGACAGAAACCCTTACAAATGCAATAGGTAAAAATAAGATATCCTATGTCCTGGTGTGGAGAAACCATGGCTGGAATGAGCATATGAATCCGCCAAGAATGCATTATTATGCGCCCTACAGCGGGCATTCTTATAAAGAGGATTTTATTCAATACTATAAGGATAGGAATACGCTTTTTCAAAGCGACGTAACAAAAGAAAAATTATACCAATAAGACATATACTGCTTTTGCAGCTGCTATAATATGAGATTAACAGCCATAGATTTAACGATAATTGCACTTTATTTTATAATGATGATCGTAATAGGGATTGTCATGAAAAACCGCGCCAAGAAAAGCAAGGACAGCTACCTTATGGGTGGTAAAAAACTTCCGTGGTACATGTTAGGGCTAAGTGATGCCAGCGATATGTTTGATATAAGCGGAACCATGCTATTGGTAAGTATGGCATTTCTTTACGGTTTTAAAAGTGTTTGGATACCGTGGATGTGGCCTGTGTTCAATCAGGTTTTTCTAATGGTATTTTTAAGTAAGTGGCTTAGAAGAAGTAACGCTACAACCGGAGCAGAATGGTTGGGCACCCGTTTTGGGCTGTCTGATAAAGGAGTTAAGCAAAGCCATGCAGTAGTAGTGGTTTTTGCACTTATGCTTTGTGTGGGCTATATGGCCTATGCTTTTGTAGGAGTAGGGGAGTTTCTTGAAATATTTATCCCTTATGAAAGTGTAAAGGAAGTTTTTCCGTTTCTTGATCAGCATATAGATGCTTTTCAGGTAGGAACACCGGCTTATGAAACAGCCTTATATGAAGCTAAAGATCTTACGGCTAAGTTTTACGGAGTTAGTATATGCCTTGTTGCTACATTCTACAGTATTGTAGGGGGTATGCACGGTATAGTGCTGGCTGATTTTATAAAGTATATGATCATGATAGTTTGTTCCCTATTTGTGGGTACCATAGCTATGATTCATTTGGCAGATTCGGGTATAGTAATAGCCGATAAAATGCCTGTAGGATGGGACAGTCCTATGTTTGGGTGGGAACTTGGACTTGACTGGCAAAACATATTGACCGATGCACAGGTAAAACTTGAAAAGGATGGTTATAAGCTATTCTCGGCAGTAGTGGGTATGATGTTCTTTTCGGGTGTGCTTAAAAGCCTTGCCGGTCCCGCACCTAATTATGACTGCCAAAAGATATTAAGTACAAAGTCACCGGAAGAAGCCAGTAAAATGAGTGGTTTTATCTCCATAATACTACTTCCTATACGCTACTTTATGACAATGGGACTGTGTATACTTGGTGTGCTGTACTTTAAGGATTTGGCGTTAAGCCACAGTGCAGACGGAGTAAACTTTGAAAGCATTATGCCTGCGGTTATTAATAAATACCTGCCTGTAGGTCTTGTAGGTCTTGTACTGGCAGGATTCCTTGGGGCATTTATGAGTAACTTCTCGGGGACATTAAATGCGGGTCAGGCCTATCTTGTAAATGATATCTACCTTAAGTTCCTAAAGCCGGATGCCGATAGAAAGCAGATAATCAGTATGAGTTATGTTTCAGGTACTGTAATGGTAATCCTAGGCGTTGGTTTAGGGCTTCTTATTAAAGATGTGAACATGATCTTTAATATAATAACAGCGGGTCTTTATGGTGGGTTTGTATGTGCTAACGTGCTTAAGTGGTATTGGTGGCGCTTTAATGCAAACGGATTCTTTTGGGGAATGCTGGCGGGTATTATTGCCAGTGCCATACCTCCGGCTTTATCAGTAAGCGGTATTACCGATTATTTTGACGGTACACGAATGCTGTATTATTTCCCTGTGTTTATTGTAATACAATTTGTGGCTTGTGTACTGGGTTCATACTCGGCACCGCCTACCAATCAGGAGACACTTATAAACTTCTACAAAACGGTAAGGCCATGGGGTTTTTGGAAACCGGTTAGGGAAGCAGCACAGGCGCAGGATCCTTCTATAACAGAAAACAAAAACTTTGGTATTAACATGGTTAATGTGGCTATGGGCATTACCGGCCAAATACTATTAACATTACTTCCTATGTACTTTATACTTAGCAAATGGACAGGTTTTGCCATTGTACTTGCACTGATGCTAATTATAGTACTGATTATGAAAAAGACCTGGTGGAGCAGGCTTACAGATTACTAATAAGAACTAAAACCTGAATTTAATATAAATTAATATATGGCTAGCGAGATGATTACAAACAACCAGGTTAGAATACCTAACTATGAAACCCTGGTTAAAAAGCATCAGGAACTGATTGAAAGAAAGAATACTCCGGTTGAAGAGACCAATGGTATTTATTCAAGATATAAAAACCCGGTGGTTACTGCAGCACATACTCCTATAGAGTGGAGGTATGACCTTAATGCGGCGACCAATCCTTACGGTATGGAGCGTATTGGCATGAATGCTGCCTTTAATGCCGGAGCTATGAAATGGAAAGGTAAGTATGTGCTTGCTGTTCGTACTGAAGGTGTAGACAGAAAGTCGTTTTTTGCTATAGCAGAGAGCCCTAACGGGGTGGACAACTTTAAGTTTTGGGAAAAACCATGCGTTATTCCTCAGTTAGAAAATCATGATACAAATGTGTATGATATGAGGCTTGTGGAGCACGAAGACGGATGGGTATATGGTATTTTTTGTACCGAAAGAAAAGACCCTAATGCTCCAAAAGGAGATACCAGTGCTGCAGTTGCCAATGCAGGTATTGTAAGGACTAAAGACCTTATAAACTGGGAAAGATTACCAGACCTTGTTTCAAATACGGGACAGCAACGTAATGTTGTACTTCACCCTGAGTTTGTAAACGGAAAGTATGCCTTATATACACGTCCGCAGGATGGTTTTATTGACGTGGGAAGCGGAGGCGGAATAGGTCTTGGTTTTGTGGATGATATGACGAATCCTGTTGTTCAGGATGAAAGGATTATTTGCGGTAAGGTATATCATACAATTTATGAGCTTAAAAACGGTCTTGGTCCTGCACCGATAAAAACGAGTAAAGGATGGCTGCATATGGCTCATGGTGTTCGTAATACGGCAGCCGGACTTCGCTATACATTATATCTATTCATGACCGATCTTAATGATATTTCTAAGGTAACCCATCAGCCGGCAGGTCATTTTATGGGGCCAGAGGGAGAGGAAAGAGTTGGCGATGTATCTAATGTACTGTTTTCTAACGGATGGATTGCAGAAGAGGACGGTACTGTTTATATTTACTATGCTTCTTCTGATACGCGTATGCATGTTGCCGTATCTACTGTAGATAAACTGGTAGATTATGTAATGAATACACCGGAAGATACTTTTACATCTGCAGGATCGGTAAATACAATAATCAGACAGGTAGAGAATAATAAAAAGTTTCTGTAATGGATTTAAAATCGCAAATGCGTGATGAGCTGCTTTCAATTCTTGACTATTGGACTAAAAATACAATAGACAATAAGAATGGCGGTTTCATCGGGACGATTGACCATAACGAGATAAAACACTATAACGACCCAAAAGGATCAGTACTAAATGCCCGTATTTTATGGGCATTTTCTGCATCCTATCCAATTACCAAAAATGAGCAGCATCTAAAAATTGCTGAACGGGCTTTTGATTATATAGCCCAATACTTTTATGACAGGGAGCATGGTGGTATTTTTTGGAGCCTTAACAGCGATGGTACTCCAAACGATACCAAAAACCAGATTTATGCCTTAGCATTTACTATATATGGGCTGTCTGAATTTTATGCTGCATCTGGAAATACTCAGGCTCTGGAAATGGCTGTAGCTCTTTATAAAAAAATAGAAGAGTATAGTTTTGACCCTGTGCATAAAGGTTATTTTGAAGCCTTTACAAGAGACTGGCAGCCTATTGATGATCTTCGCCTAAGTGATAAGGATGCTAACGAGAAGAAGACCATGAATACGCATCTTCATATAGTAGAGGCTTATGCTAACCTTTACAGAGTTTGGAAAGATGAAGATCTTAAAAGTACAACCAGGGAATTACTTATAACTATTGATAAGTATTTTATTGATACAGATAGTAAACATCTTAGGTTGTTCTTTAATGAAGAATGGGTAGAAAAAGAAGATGTTGTTTCTTATGGTCATGATATTGAAGCTGCCTGGCTATTGCAATGGTGTGCCGAGGCAATTGATGATGAAAACCTTACTGCTGTTTATAAAAAGCACGCTATAATATTAACCGAAGGTACGCTGGAAGGATTAGATAATGATGGTGGATTGTGGTATGAGTTTGATGCACACAAAAACCAAATGATTAAGGAAAAGCACTGGTGGCCACAATCGGAATTATGGATTGGCTTTGTAAATGCATGGCAGCTTACCGGAGATAAAAAATATATTGACTTAACCCAAAAGAACTGGAAATTTGTTCAGCAGCATATATTGGATAAAGAAAATGGTGAGTGGGTATGGGGTGTAAATAAAGATTACTCGCTTATAGAAAAAGACAAGGCAGGTTTTTGGAAATGTCCTTACCACAACTCAAGAGCATGTATTGAGCTTATAAAAAGGTTACCCTGATTGAAGGAATAGTATACCTTTTTGACAAAAAACAAGTAGTTCGAAAACGTTTGAAAGCTTAATTTTCAAAAATATAACACACTACAAAAACAGTTGCTTTTTAACTGCAAAAAAGCAACTGTTTTCTAAACGAAACTACTATGAAACTTACTTATAGATTAATACCGGTAACGGTATTTTTTACATGCCTTATATTTATTGCCTGTTCTGATGATGATAAGCAAAATGTTACAGAAGAGCCAATTGTTCAGCCCCAAGAAGAACTTACTGTAGAGAATGTCCGTAGCTTTATGACAGATCCCAATGCAACTGATGAAACGGTAGCATTGTTTTATAATCTTTATAATTTATCTAAAACCAAATTTCTTGTTGGTCAGCAGGATGCCTATACCGGTTTTTATAATGACGATATGGGCGATTCTGATATGAAGAAAGCCACTGGAAGTGATCCGGCATTGCTTGGCTCAGACTTTATGTTTATTACAGATGACCAGAATAACGAACAGCCCGAAAACTGGTTTTATCAGCAGGAAATATTAATAACAGATAATGTTAAGCAGGCATATAGCAAAGGAATGGTCAATATTTTTTGCTGGCACTTTAGGGAACCCTTTGAAGGGGAGAGCTTCTATACCAGCGATCTGACCGATTTTCAAAAATATAATGCACTACCGAGTATACTTCCGGGAGGTAGCAATCATGATTATTATAAACAAAAGCTGGATAAGGTTGCCGATGTTCTTGCGAACCTTAAAGATAACAACAATAAACTTATACCTGTTATTTTCAGGCCGTTTCATGAGTTTGATGGTAACTGGTTCTGGTGGGGGAGTGCTTATTGTACACCTGCTCAATATCAGGAAATTTGGAGGTTTACCGTTGAGTATTTAAGGGATGTAAAGCAGGTACATAATGTTCTTTATGCCTTTTCGCCTGATAACTCTTACACAACCAGCACACAATACTTAAGCCGTTACCCCGGAGATAACTATATTGATGTATTAGGGATGGATAATTATGGCGATTTTAATAATCAGGGAGCATCGGGTGTTGCGACAGCTAATAACAAACTCAAAATGGTTTCTGATTTGGCAATTTCCAAACATAAAATTGCAGCTCTTACAGAAACCGGATATCAAATAAATTCACTAAGTAGTCCTGTTGACCATTTCTTTTCTGATTATATTTACAGCGCATTGACTTATAGCGATGTCGAAGTTGCTTTTGTAATGTTTTGGGCAAATTCGCAAAATGGGTATTATGTTCCGCCTTCAGGGCAGCAGGATACTCAGGATTTTGTAACTTTTGCCAATAAAACGGAAAGTGTATTACAAAACAATATTCCGGATATGTATAATCTACCATAACAATAAATGGATATAAAAGTTAAACAAGAGGTTCCGGCATCACTGGAACCGTACATTCAACAGGGCAGTATAGTATCTTTTGCTCCGGGAAGGATTAATTTATTGGGCGAACATACCGATTATAATAACGGTTTTGTTATGCCGGCATCTATTGATAAAAGGATGTATTTTGTTTTAAATCCCAGAACAGATAATACAATACATCTTCATAGCCTTGATATGAATCAGGAATTTTCCGTTGAAGTGGAAAACCTGGCTAAAACGAACGAGAAAACCTGGGTTAACTATATACTGGGAGTAGTGGATGGCTTTATTAATAAAGGATATAGTGTAAACGGATTTGATGCCGTATTTACCGGAAATATACCTATAGGTGCCGGAGTATCATCTTCAGCTGCTTTAGAGTGTGCTGTGGCTGTAGCCGTAAATAAATATACCAAAGCAGGACTGGATAATAGCGAACTTGCTTTGGTTGCTCAAAAGGCAGAGCATAAATATGCAGGGGTAAAGTGTGGTATAATGGATCAGTTTGCCAGCATTTTTGGCAAGGGAGATACCCTTATAAAATTGGATTGCCGCACACTGCAATATGAGTATAAACCATTAAAACTGGAAGGAGCCAGCCTTTTACTTTTTGATAGTGATGTAAAACATTCCCTTGCTTCATCAGAATATAATGTGAGAAGGCAGCAGTGTGAGGAGGGTGTTGCAATGGTAAAAAAATATGTGCCATTGGTAGACAGTCTTCGTGACATTTCGCTGGAAATGCTGGACAACTATGTTTACCCTAATGATAAGACAGTATACAACCGCTGCCGTTATGTGGTGGAAGAAAATCAGCGTGTGCAGCAGGTTGCGGCATTCTTAGAAGCCGGTAACCTTAAGGCAGTAGGGCAAAAAATGTTTGAAACACACGAGGGGTTAAGGTCATTGTATGAAGTGAGTTGTGAAGAGCTTGACTTTTTGGTTACTGCCGTAAGGGATAACGAAGATGTTTTAGGGGCAAGGCTTATGGGCGGTGGCTTTGGCGGCTGTACCATTAACCTTGTAAAAAATGAGGCTGTTAACGATGTTATCAGTAAAGTAAGTGAAAGCTATTACAAACAATATAAAAAAGAGCTTAAAGTATACCCTGTAAGCATAGGGGATGGCGCTACTGTAATAAAAAATGGATAAGAATTTAAACGAATATCCGCACAGGAGGTATAACCCGTTAACTGGAGAGTGGGTTTTGGTATCCCCTCACAGGAGTAAGCGTCCGTGGCAGGGGCAGGTAGAAAAGCATTCTGTAGATACAAGGCCTCAGTATGATCCGGGGTGTTATTTATGTCCGGGTAATTCACGCTCAGGTGGAGAGCAGAATCCGCAGTATAAAGATGTCTATGTCTTTACGAACGACTTTTCGGCTCTTTTAAAAGATTCTCCTGATTTTGATATTGAAGAGGGTGATATTTTCAGGGCAGAATCAGAAAAAGGTATTTGCAGGGTAATATGTTTTTCACCCGACCATAGCCTTACCGTTCCGCAAATGGAGGTGGCAGATATAAGAAAAGTGGTAGACCTGTGGATAGAAGAATATCAGACACTGGGTAGTGATCCTGAAATTAACTACGTACAGATATTTGAGAATAAAGGAGAGATAATGGGATGCAGTAACCCGCACCCGCACGGCCAGATATGGGCTTCTCAAAAACTTCCTGTGGAACCGTTTAAAAAACAACGTTCACAAAAGGAATATTTTGAAAAGCATAATAATTCACTCCTTTCAGACTATCTGCAAAAGGAAATAAATAAGAATGAGCGTTTAATTTTTGAAAACGATCATTTTGCGGCAGTTGTTCCGTTTTGGGCAACATGGCCTTATGAAGCAATGATAATCCCTAAACGTGCTATGGCAAGAATAACCGATATGAGCGATGAAGAAAAAACAGGTCTTGCCGATGCTTATAAAAGGTTAACCATGATTTATGATAGGGTGTTTGATGTATCCTTCCCATATTCGGCGGGTATTCATCAGGCGCCAACCGATGATGAGCAACATAATGAATGGCACTGGCACATGGTGTTTTATCCGCCATTACTGCGTTCGGCAACCGTTAAAAAATTCATGGTAGGATATGAAATGCTCGCTACCCCTCAAAGGGATATAACACCTGAGTCGGCAGCACAATTGCTTAAAGACATTAACCAAACCATATAAATTATGAACAGAATTTTGGCAGGCCTACTTGCCCTACCTTTATTTTTCTCCTGCGGGGGTAAAAAAGAAAAAACGGATGAGGTTGCTTCAGTGAATGAAACTACAACACCCGAAAGAATAACTGTTAAAGGCAACGAACTCTATAAAGGAGATAAACCGTATCATTATGTAGGTACGAACTATTGGTATGGAGTGCTTTTGGCAGCTAAAGAGGGAGGTAACAGGGATCGCCTGGCAAAGGAACTGGACATAATGAAAGAGCATGGTATTGATAACCTGCGTATTTTGGTTGGGGCCGAAGCCGGTACTCAGGATTTTACCGTAAATCCTGCATTACAGCCTGAACAGGGTAAATATGATAATAATCTGCTTGACGGTCTGGATTATTTACTGGACGAGATGGCCAAGCGCGATATGCATGCCGTATTGTATCTTACCAATAACTGGGAATGGAGCGGAGGTATGGCACAATACCTTGAGTGGAATGGTAAGGGAGATTTTCCTAACCCTAATTTACCACCACATACATGGCCGGAGTTTATGGAGTACACTAAACAGTTTCATAGCTGTGAGCCCTGTATGGAGGCCTTTAAAAACCATATAAAGTTCATATTGGGAAGAATCAATGCTTACAATAATAAAAAGTATACAGAAGATAATACCATTATGGCATGGCAGGTAGCTAATGAACCAAGGGTGTTTACGGCTGATAATGAAGAGAAGTTTACTAAATGGCTTAATGATGTGGTTGATCTTATTGATGAGCTGGATCCTTACCATTTAATATGTACGGGATCTGAAGGCAAAGCAGGCTCGGCAGATGATATAGCCATCTATGAGCGTACCCATAATAATCCTAAGATTGATTATTTAACTATGCATATATGGCCTAAAAACTGGGGATGGTTTAAGCATGAAAATGCAAAAGAAACCCTTCCGGTTAGTATTGCCAGTGCACAACAATATATTAACGACCATATTGCTGTGGCACAAAAACTAAACAAACCTATCGTGCTAGAGGAGTTTGGTTTACCACGTGAAGGAGAGAGCCTGGATAAAAAATCGTCTGTAGCAAACAGGGATGCATTTTACAAATCCATTTTTGAGAGACTGGAGCAAAGTAAACAGCATAACGAAGCTTTTGCAGGTCTTAACTTTTGGGGCTTTGGGGGAATAGCAAATAATAACCCTGAAAATGGTAAATGGAATAAAGGAGACGATTTTACAACCGATCCGCCACAGGAGCCACAGGGGCTTAATTCGGTTTTTGCCACCGATACAACAACACTTAATATGATTAAGCAATACAATAAGTTATTAAAATAAGGAAAAGGGCTTTTGGCCCTTTTTTTCTTGTATTGGTTTTAGATAAAGCTATATTTGCGCCAAATTAAAAACACACCATGAAAAAAGTAACATTATTTTTAGCAGCTTTTCTTATAGCAGGAGCTGTAAAGGCACAGGATTCGGTAACACTTGATATGCAATTATTACCAAATAAAAAATATGATCAGGTGTCTGCTCAAAATATGCAAATAGAAATGGCATATGGAGGAGAATCTAAAAAGATGGATATGTCAATATCTATGAAAGGGAGTATTCAAACTGATAAAGCTGACAAGGGCATGATACCTGTAACTATGAATATGCTGATGTCTATGGGTATGAAAATGGAAGGTATGCCGGATAATGTCACTAACAATAAGATGGATATATATGGCAGGGTAAAACAAGGAGAATTTGTTCCTGTTTTTGATTCCATTATAGCAGAGGATATGCCATCTACAGCTAAACAGGCTGCTATGGATATGGTAAAAGAAATGCTTACAAAGGTTTCTTATCCTAAGAAAACACTTAAAATAGGAGAAACTTTTGTTCAGGACGTTCCTGTGAATATGCCTTTAGGGGGAGGAGCCATGAAAATGAATAATGTGGTTACCTATAAGCTTACAAGAATTGAAGGCAAAAAAGCTTATTTTGATGTGATACATGATATTTCTATGGATGGAGATCTTGAAGAAGGTATGAATATGAAAGGTTCAGGAAAAGGAAAAGGTGAAATGGTTTATGATATCGATACTAAATATCCTGTTGTATACAATGCTGATATGGATATGGTAATGGATATGGAGCAGGCAGGGATGGCTATAAGTATGAAAATGAATACTAAAATAACTCAGGCTACAACAGTAAGTAAAGGCAAATAATAAAGAATATAGAAAAGGGCTTTGGCCCTTTTTTTATTTTTGCAGAATAATATAAAAAAGATGTCTTCATTAAATTGTTATTGTGGTTCGGGGAAACCGTTTTCAAACTGCTGCGAACCTTATATTACAGGAAAAGAAAAAGCTCCTACAGCCGAAGCACTTATGCGTTCGCGTTACTCTGCTTATGCCGTTTGTAATGCCGATTATTTATGGCTAACCACAGCTCCTAAAGAAAGAAGGCATCATAGTAAAACCGCTATACTGGAGTGGGCAAAAAGCAATCAGTGGATAAAACTGGAAGTACTTAAGGCAACAGAGACAACAGTTGAATTTAAGGCATATTATATAGATTATAATCTGGAAGCACAAATTCATCATGAAAACTCACGTTTTATAAATCAGGGAGGTAACTGGTATTATTTGGACGGAGAGTATTAATCCCATTTGTCGGTTTTTTTAAACTGTTTATCAGATATTTGAGGAATTTTATATCTAAAGTTTTAACTTTAAGATATAAAGCACTCAGGTTATGGACCCCACACCTCAAATAATCAGAATTGCGCAACGTTACCTCACCTTAAAAAAGCTTAATCCGGGAGCTATAGACGGTATTGCAGGTAAGAAAACCTATGCCGCGCTCGATAAGCTTAACGAACTGCCTAAAAGCTGGAAAGCTGAAAGGAAACTGGTAGGGGCAATACAGTTGTATGAACAGGAGCAGGGATTTGATCCCGGGCCTGTAGACGGTTTATGGGGGCAGCGTACACAAGCTGCTTTTGATCAGTTAACATACATGCTTTTATACGGGCAACAGCCCGAACCATGGCGTCCCGAAGACAGAGAACCGGTTAACCCAAATAACTGGCCAATACAAACCCAGGCAGCTTTAGAGGCTTTTTACGGAATAGCAAAACCTATAGGGAATAAAAACCTTGTAACCTTCAATATACCTTATCCTATGTTATTAGCATGGGATACTTCTAAGGAAATCACCAAAATAACGGCGCACATTAAGGTAAAGGATAGTGCTGCGTGTTTTAAATAAAGTTCACGATTATTACGGGTTTACCGAAATAAAAAGACTTAGGCTTAATTATTTTGGAGGATGTTTTAACTACCGTGCCATTAGAGGGGGTAGTTCGCTAAGTACCCATTCATTGGGGTATTGCCCTTGATTTTGATCCTATAAATAACCAACTGCAATGGGGTAGGGATAAGGCAACTTTTGCCCGTCCTGAGTACAATAAATGGTGGGAGTTTTGGGAAGAGGAAGGCTGGGTTAGCCTGGGACGTGAACGAAACTACGACTGGATGCATGTTCAGGCAGCAAAATTGTTTTCATAAATTGTGTTTAAGTGTATAGTTACTAGTTAGTAAGGGGCGAAAGCCCCTTTTCTTTTACTTCTTAAGGATGTTTTACTAAATTTACCAAAACCAATTAAACTTCCCTTTTAATGTATATAGCTGGATTTCTTGTTTGTGCGATAATTATATTTTTTGCAGGTAAAAAACTTTCTTTCTACGGCGACTTGCTTGCCGATATGACAGGGATGGGTAAAGCCTTTATAGGCCTCATACTCATGTCTACCGTAACGTCGTTGCCGGAACTGATGGTAGGGATTAGTTCGGTTTCTATTGTACAGTCGGCCGACCTGGCAATGGGCGATATTTTAGGTAGCTGTGCGCTTAACCTTAGCATATTGTCTCTAATGGATGTTTTTACTAAAAAGGATAAGCCCCTGTTTTCGCAGGTATCGAAAAGCCATATACTGGCTGCGGCTTTTGGTATAATATTATTGGCACTCACTGGCCTAGGGTTGTTTTTTGACAGGGATATAGTACTTAGCCATACACTGGGTATAACAAGTATAGGCTTTGGTATAATATACTTTATGTCGGTACGTACAATCTTTAAATACCAGAAATCAATTCCTGTAGATGCCACAGTAACAGAGGAAAATCATACAGAAGGATACACTTTAAGAGGGGTTATACTGAGATACTCGGCTTTTGCCTTGGTTATTATTGTTGTGGCATTGGCACTGCCCTTTTTTGCAGAACACATTGCTGAGCAAACTGGATTAGGCAAATCATTTGTAGGCACATTGTTTTTAGCAGTTTCTACCTCGTTGCCAGAGATTGCCGTTTCATTGGCTGCAGTACGCATGGGCTCGCCCGATATGGCTGTAGGTAACCTGTTGGGTAGTAATATATTTAATATCTTTATTCTGTTCATAGATGATATTCTTTATACAAAAGGATTATTACTAAAAGATGCCAGCGACATTAATGTAATGACTGTTTTTATGGTAGTTGTAATGACAGCCGTTGCTGTAATCGGTTTTATTTTTCCTTATCAAAGGAAGAGAATATTCCTTGCTTGGGACACCCTGGTCATCTTCCTTTTATATGTTGTGAATCTCGTCTTCTTGTATAATATGGGATAAAAGCGTAACATTTTTCAGGATTTTACAACTAATAGACAATCAAATCAAAAAACAATAAAGAAAATGACAGCACACGAAATTGATTACCATATTTATGGTGAGGAAATGCAATATGTAGAAATAGAGCTTGATCCGCAGGAAGCCGTAGTGGCAGAGGCAGGAAGCTTTATGATGATGGATACTGGTATACACATGGATACCATTTTTGGAGACGGTTCTAACCAAACGCAGGGCGTTATGGGTAAACTGTTTTCGGCCGGTAAAAGGTTACTTACCGGGGAAAGCCTGTTTATGACAGTATTCCTTAACCAGTATCACGGAAAGCGTAAAGTAAGTTTTGCTTCGCCTTACCCGGGTAAAATAGTACCAATAGACCTTACTAAATACGGCGGACGCTTTATCTGTCAAAGGGATGCTTTCCTTTGTGCGGCAAAAGGGGTGTCGGTAGGTATTGAGTTTTCAAGAAAATTAGGCAGGGGCCTTTTTGGTGGCGAGGGCTTTATTATGCAAAAGCTGGAAGGTGATGGTATGGCGTTTGTTCATGCCGGAGGTACTTTGGCACGTAAAGAACTACAGGCAGGCGAAGTACTTAAAGTAGATACAGGTTGTATTGTAGGCTTTACTAAAGATGTAAATTATGATATTGAGTTTGTAGGAGGTATAAAAAATACCATTTTTGGAGGTGAAGGGTTGTTTTATGCAACACTTCGTGGTCCCGGAGTAGTTTATATACAGTCATTACCATTTAGCAGGCTTGCCGGAAGGATTTATGCAGCAGCACCTCAGGGAGGCGGGCAGCAAAGAGGAGAAGGCAGTATTCTTGGCGGACTGGGTAACCTGCTTGACGGAGATAACAGATTTTAATATTTATAAATACACTAAAAAGGGAGCTGTAAGCTCTCTTTTTTATTTTAACATGTTTCTTTTTACCTGATAAATAACATTACTTATATTTGAGCTGGCTTTAGGGGTATTCTGAAAAGAATTGAGAGAGTCCCTTTGAACCTGATACGGTTTATACCGACGTAGGGAAAAGCATTGCTTATTCATTTATCTTCCATTTTTTTACGGGAGACTCTATAGCCATATTTATTTCATCATTAAAAAACTTAAATATGAGAGAGTCCCTTTGGAAGTCTGTCCTGTCTGTAAGACAAAATTCCCCTTTAGTACATAATATTACGAACTATGTGGTAATGAACAACACGGCAAATGCGCTTTTGGCTGTAGGAGCATCACCTATTATGGCACATGCTCATCCTGAAATCGAGGAGATGGTAAGTATTTGTGGCGTTACGGTTATCAACATCGGTACGCTTGACGAATACTGGATAGAAAGCATGTATAAGGCAGCGGCAAAAGCACAGGAGTTGGGTAAACCCTGGATACTCGATCCGGTTGGAGCTGGGGCAAGTAACCTTCGCAATACTACAGTTGCACAACTTTTAAAATATAAGCCTACAGTAATCAGAGGCAATGCATCAGAGATTATGGCATTAGCCAATGCCGGAGGGAAAACCAAAGGAGTAGATAGCCTTCATCAAAGTACAGAAGCCATAGATGCTGCCAAATGGTTAAATGAAAATACCGGGACAGTAGTTTGTATATCTGGAGCTACGGATGTGGTTATCTTCGGAAATCAAAAAATACTTATTGATAACGGTCACGTAATGATGACAAAAGTAACAGGACTTGGCTGTACCGCTACATCTTTAATAGGTGCTTTTGTTGCCGGTCAGCCTGAAAATGCTTTTGAAGCGACTGCTGCTGCAATGGCACTATTGGGTGTTGCAGGTGAAATAGCCACAGCACAGTCCAACGGACCGGGAAGCCTCCAAATGAACCTTCTGGACAAACTGTACAATATAACCGAAGAGGAATTTAATAAACACATAAAAGTCAGTCAGGAAAATGGAAAGACAGTTTCCATATAAGCTTTATCTGGTTATAAGTGAAGAGGCTTGTTGTGGCAGGGATATGCTTTGGGTGGCAGAGCAGGCTGTTAAAGGCGGGGTCGATTTGGTACAGATACGGGAAAAGAATAAAAACTATTCAGATTTTCTGGAAAGTAGCTTAATGATGAAAGAAATGCTGGACAGCTATTCCGTACCACTTATCGTAAATGATAATCCTGTAGTGGCGGTTAATTGTAATGCTTATGGTATTCATGTAGGGAATTCGGACATACCGCCTTCCGAGATTAAAAAGAAGTGGCCCGGCTGTAACATGATAGGCTATTCGGTAGAATATATGGAACAACTTTCAGGAACTGAAATTGAATTTTCAAATTACTTAGGTGTAAGCCCTGTATTCAGTACGCCAACCAAAACTGATACCGTAACCGAATGGGGGCTTAAAGGTGTTGAGCAGATAAGGACTCTTACTGATAAGCCACTTGTGGCAATAGGCGGCATAAATCAATTTAATGCAAAACAGGTGATTCATGCCGGAGCCGATTGCCTTGCCGTGGTGTCTGCCATATGTGCAGCAGAAAATCCTGTAAAAGCAGCCGAAACACTTAGAAATTTAATAGAAACAGCATGAAAAAGAAATATACATACCCAACTGTATTAACCATTGCAGGTACCGATCCAAGTGGTGGTGCCGGTATTCAGGCTGACCTGAAAACATTTTCTGCGCTTGGTTGCTACGGTATGTCGGTTATTACTGCATTAGTAGCTCAAAACACAACTGGAGTAAGAGCCATACATAATGTCCCGGCAGAATTTGTACAGCAACAATTAGACGCTGTTATGGAGGATATTCGTCCGGATGCTATTAAGATAGGGATGGTACATACACCACAGCTCGTTGAGGTTATTGTAAATACTCTTAAACGATATCCTGATATCCCGGTAGTGTTTGATCCTGTTATGGTGGCTACAAGTGGTGATAAACTTATTGAAGATGCCACTATTGAGGTTATAGTGTCAAAGCTTTTTCCACTTGTTACACTGATTACCCCAAATATGGATGAGGCTTCGTTACTGGCCAATATGACTATTAAAACTGTTGTCCAAATGCAACATGCAGGAGAAGTAATTGCCCAAACTGGTTGTAAGACTTTGCTAATGAAAGGAGGACACCTGAAAACGGAACAGCTTACTTCAATTCTTATGAATAAAAACGGGGTAATGAATACCTATGTTTCCGATAAGGTTGAGACCAACAATGTTCACGGTTCTGGATGTACATTATCATCGGCTATTGCTTCCTATCTGGCAAGGGGAGAAGAATTGCGGGATGCGGTTGCTTTGGCTCAGCAATATATTAACGGGGCTATTTATTACGGTAGTGATGTACTTATAGGTAAAGGTAATGGACCTTTAAATCATTTTTATAACCCTCAAACCATGATAAAAAATGAAATGGAGTGAAAAAACATGGCAGGAAATACTGCCTGTATATAACGATATTACACAGATGCCTTTTATTACCGAACTGGCAAACGGGACACTGGATATAGAGAAGTTTAAATACTATATGCAGCAGGATGCACATTACCTGGAATACTTTGCACGAACGCTTGCCGTTATTAGTGCTAAAGCCCAAAGTGTGGACACTATGTTAGATTTTATCCGTTTTTCGGAAGGTGCAATAGTGGTAGAAAGGGCATTGCACGATTCTTACTTCAAGCAGTTCAATGTAGGGGAAAGGGTGCCTATGTCGCCTACATGCCATCACTATGTGCATTATATGCAAAGCACGGTATACATGCAGCAGGTTGAGGTAGGTATGGCAGCAGTATTACCTTGTTTTTGGATTTATAAAAAGGTAGGAGATTATATACTGCAAATACAAACAAAGGAAAACAATCCGTATGCCGACTGGATAAATACTTACGGAGGAGAGGAGTTCGGTCAGTTGGTTGAAAAAGCTATTACACTTTGTGATGAAGCAGCCGATAGTTGTACTGAAGCACAGAGAAAACAAATGACTGCTGCATTTGTTGATGCCAGCCGTTTGGAATACCTGTTTTGGGATAGTGCCTATGAATTGGAAAAGTGGAAGCGATAGGGGCTTGTTTTTTAGGATTGAGTATATTTGACTGAAATAAATACAATCATGAAATACATTTTACTCTTAGCTTTTAGCCTGTTTTCTTTTATTAGTTATTCTCAGGATAATACTACCTCAAATTATTCTATTGATGTTGAGTTGAAAGAATGTATTAAACTGAGTGAAGGCATAGATGCAGAAATAGTAAAGTGTGAGCTTAATGCTGCCGAAGCATGGGACGGTGAGCTCAATAAATATTACAAGCAGTTAATGGGTGTACTTAATCCTGAACAGCAAAAAGCGCTTAAAGAATCGCAAAGGCAGTGGATTATTTATAAAGATATGGAAGGCTCTTTTTTGTCTCAGTTTTATGGAAAACAAAAAGGAAGCATGTGGCGTGTTGTTAGTGCAAATAGGGTGAAGGAAATAATAAAGACAAGAGCACTGGAGTTAAAAGAGTATTACGAAATACAACAATCATTTTAATAAAAAAGCGCGGTAATTACCGCGCTTTTTTATTTTATGGGAAATAGTTATTTCAACTCAAATTCGGTTTCCTGAACATTATCAGAACTTGTACCGACAAAAACCTTAAATGTTCCGGGTTCTACCAGATATTCACCTTCATTATTAAAGAAGCCAAGCTCCTTATCAGTAAGGGTAAAAGTAACGGTTTTGGTTTCTCCTTTTTTAAGCGGAACCAGTTCAAATCCTTTAAGCTCCTTAACCGGTCGTGAAAGGCTTGCAGCTATATCTCTTATATATAACTGAACTACTTCCTTACCATCGTAATCTCCTGTATTGGTAACTTCAACAGAAACCTTTACAGCTTCTCCCTTAGCATAGGTTTTCTTGTCAAGTTTAACGCTGCCGTATTTAAAAGTAGTATAGCTTAACCCATGGCCAAACGCAAATAACGGAGTTTTTTCAACATCGCTGTAGTGTGACCAGAAAACATTGTTGTCACTATTGGTTGGCCTTCCTGTACTGTGTTGGTTGTAGTAAATAGGTACCTGTCCTACATTGCGGGGGAAACTCATAGGTAATTTACCACTTGGGTTATAATCACCATATAGTACCTGCGCTACCGCATTACCGGTTTCGGTACCTAATTGCCATGCTTCAACTATGGTTGGTATATGTTCGGCTGCCCAAGGTAAAGCCAATGGGCGCCCATTATTAAGTACCAGTACTATGTTAGGGTTTACTTTATAGATTTCCTCCAGCAACTCCTGCTGTAATCCCGGCAGGTCAAGATTAGTACGGCTACGGCCCTCACCACTCTGGAAACCATGCTCACCAAGAACCATTACCACAACATCAGCATCTTTGGCTGCTTTTTTAGCAGCTTCAAATCCGCTTCTGTCAGTAGTATTGAAAACCAGTTCGTCAAGGAAAGTAGTCTTACCAATAGTCAGGTCGGCGCCTTTTTCGTATACCAAAGTATTACCTTTATATTGCTGCATGCCTTCCAGTACCGATACCGCCGTATTATCGTCTGAAGCTATTCTCCAGCTTCCAAGCGGACTCGTTTTATCATTGGCAAGCGAACCTATAAGTGCAATTTTCTGTCCTTTCTTTTTAAGCGGAAGCAGGTTGCCTTCGTTCTTTAAAAGAACGATTGATTTTTTAGCCATATCCAGTACGGCTTCATGGTTCGCTTTGCTGTATATGGTTTCTTTTTCACGCTTTTCATCACAGTAACGGTATGGGTCATCAAACAGTCCAAGTTCAAACTTTACTCTTAATATACGTTTTACGGCATCATCAATCAGGGCTTCATCCACTTTACCTTCTTTAACCAGATTAACCAGTTCATAAACATAAAGGTGAGACTCCATGTCCATATCGGCTCCTGCCTTTACTGCTTTCTCACTGGCCTCTGCACCATCTTTGGCAAATCCGTGAGCAATCATTTCCCTGATAGAAGCCCAGTCGGTAATTACGAAGCCGTTAAAGCCCCATTTCCCTTTCAGGATATCCCTTTGCAGGAAACTGTTTCCGGTTGCAGGAATCCCGTTAAGTATATTAAATGAATTCATATAGGTACGTACTCCGGCATCGTTAGCTGCCTTAAACGGAGGCAGTACCGTGTTGTATAATGTAGCATTACTAATATCAACCGTATTATAATCCCTTCCCGATTCCGCAAAGCCATAAGCAGCAAAATGCTTGGCGCATGCAGCTATGGTAAGCGGATCTGAAAGGTCCTCTCCCTGAAAACCTTTTACACGTGCTTCGGCAACACGACTTCCAAGAAACGGGTCTTCTCCTGCGCCTTCCATTACACGACCCCAGCGGGCATCACGTGAAATGTCTACGTTAGGACCAAAGGTCCAGTTAATACCCGAAGCAGCAGCTTCGGATGCAGCAGTCTTAGCCGAATTCTTTATAGCTTCCATATCCCAACTGGCAGCTTCGGCAAGAGGAATAGGGCTTAACGTTTTATAACCGTGTATTACATCAAAACCTATAATTAGTGGAATACCCAGGCGGGTTTCCTCAACTGCTATTTTTTGTACAGCACGAACTTCTTTTACTCCACGAACGGTAAGCATAGAGCCTACCCATCCTTTACGAAGATGTTCATATTTTGTAGCGGCGTTGCCTTCTTTTGGAGATGGGCCTGTTACATCCCAAAAACCGTTATACTGATTCATTTGGCCTACTTTTTCCTCAAGTGTCATTTTAGCCAATAGCTCGTCAATTCTTTGTTCTGTATCCTGTTTGTTGTTCATTGTTTTCTTTTTTTGAGCACTGGCGCTGCAAACAGTAAGCACAGCAAGTATCAATAGGGTTCTTTTCATAATTATTCACTTAAAAAAGAGGATGCCGGCAGTCCTGCTCCGTTAAACAAATCGGGCTTTGCGGTGTTGTGCCATGCATAACGTACTACCACCGGTTCTTTTACTTTTTTGGAATAAACCACAATAGTATTATTCTTTATGGTTGCTGTTGCAGGATAAAATTTACCGTCTTTTCCGGCTACCTCAAATAGTTCTGATTTTTTTGAATCGAAGTGAAGCCCTTCGGCATAATCAAAAGATATAGTTACTTTGTCTTTACTGATACTTATATTTTTGTAAAGCGGGCCGTAGACTACTCCGGTATCTACGCCATATTGTGATTTTAATACAAGGTTGCCGAGTCTTTCGCCTACGGTTCTCTTATCACGAGGATGAATATCATCGGTAGGGCTAACATCGCCAACAACCACCATTCCTGTTTTTGGAACTTCGTTTAATACTTTACGCTGTGAATTACGGATAGTAACACCACCATAAGTGTCATTTTCATAATTAAACGGAGCTATTTGTATAAAGTAAAAAGGGAAATCGTCTTCCCAGGCCTTACGCCATGATTTTATTAATCCGGCAAGTGTCTTGTCATATACATTGCTACCTACGTTGCTTTCCCCCTGATACCATATAGCCCCTGCCAGCTTAAAGCCGACAAACGGGTTTATCATTGTGTTGTAAGTACGTCCCGGTTCGGTTGGTCCCCATGGAACAGGAGTAAGTTTTGAAGCCGCTTCTGCAAGTACACGGTCTTTAGCAATATAATCTTCCGGCATCCATATCTCGGCAGGTGTACCTCCCCAGCTGGAATTGATTAAGCCTATAGGTACACCTTTCAGGTCTTTTTGCAGGCGCTCGCCAAAAAAGTAAGCCACAGCACTAAAGTATTTCATAGTCTCCGGCGTACATTCCTGCCAGTTACCCACCACATTCATTTGAGGTGATGTTCCTGCCACTTTAGGTGCGGTAAAGAAACGGATATTAGGATAGTTCGCTTTAGCTATTTCAGCCTCGGCATTGTCTATACCTATCGCCGCCGACCATTCCATATTAGACTGTCCCGAACAAAGCCATACTTCCCCTATCATTATGTTTTTAATGGTAAGTTCATTGTATCCTTTAAAATGCAGGGTATAAGGTCCGCCTGATTCAGGAGTTTTAAGTTTTACCTGCCAGTGTGCCTGATTACCGGGTTTTATTTCAATTTTTTCGCCCGACCAACTTACGGTAAGGGTAATGTCTTCAAAAGGGCTTGCCCATCCCCAAATGGTAACCTCACTGTTACGTTGCAGTACCATATTGTCTGAAAAAAAGGATGGGAGTAATACATTAGCGTTTGCCGTGCCCGTTACAAAAAGGATAAGAACGGAAATGTAAAAGCTTATTCTATTCATTTAAAAGTGATTTTAAGAAAGGAGTTAACTGGTTTGACATCTTCTGATGATCTTTAACATCGGGGTGGTAGCCACAACCATGAGGAGTTACATCATCAAATTCAAAAACCTGTACAGGTTTATGTTTTTTGTCGTCTTTGTATTCAGCCTGTACACGTTTAAGGCATCTTAAAAATATTTCGGCTTTTTCACCTTTAACCATAGGGCTGGTTAGTAATACAATTTGTGTATTTGGGGCATGGCTGTAAACGGTTTTAATAAAGTTTACATAGCTGGCAACATATTTATCTTCACTAAAAGGAAGTCTTTCTTTTTTACCGTCACCTTCAGAAAAATCATTGGTTCCTAAAGCTATGCAGGTAATATCCGGATTAAAGCCAAATTGATAAACCATTGTCCTGTCAGAATTATTCAGGTAAATGTTCTCATATACATCCGGCATGATCTTTTCTTTCTGGTGCTCATCATTCCAGTTACGGTATATACCGATACCGGAAACCGAACTCAGTACAAAATCGGCGTTAATTGCTCTGGCAGTTACAGGGCCGTATGCAAAATAAGCATTATGCTGATCAAACCATTCTCCTTTACCGCATGGTATCTCTTCTGTTTCAGCTCCCATGCCACAAGTGATAGAATCACCTATAAACTCGATTTTTTTCTTTTCTTTTTCTTTTTTTGTTTTTACAATATCGCCATCTGCACCCAGAAAAACGATACTTCCGTTTCCGGCTTCCGTAGCTTTATAGATAGTTACTTTATGAGTACGGTTGTCCTGTTCGTTAATAAAGATGCTTTCTGTAGTAGGAGATACTTTTTGCTTACCGGTATATTTTCCGTCTACTTCTACGGCAACATAATCATACTGGTTATAGTTGTTTAGCGATTTTAAATTCAGGGTGCATTTTGAACCTTTAAAGCTAAAAGTAACCGATGAACCAGGTCCTGCTAAGATAATCTCGTTGTTTGCTGTTTTGTCTGTACGGCCCTGAGTAATATACAGGTCGGTTTTTTGTGAAGGTTTGCCAACCGATATCGCTATTGCAGATACCAGTAGCAAACAAAGCATTTTTTGTAGTGTTTGCATAGTATTTTCATAAAAAGTAAATGTAGGTAAAAATGACTATTAGAGTGTGTACTATTATATCATTTAGTTATAAAATTTATACATATCGTAAAATAGTATATGCGAAAATGCTAAGTGTTTAAAAAATGAGGTGCTAAATTTTTAATATCTGTTTTTAAAATGATTATGTTGTCTGATGCAGTATGTGATGCTTTAATATTATTAAAATTTTCAATTTTTTTTAGCAGCTAAGGTTGTGTTAAACTGATATGAGTACAGCTATGGCTTTAGTATTTTTAGGGTACATAATTATTTGCTTATGGAAAAGTTAGTTAATGTACAGTTGCCGGAATTAAAGAAAAACATCAGTACTATAGAACGCTTAGTATCTGTACTGGGAGGTAGCTATTTGTTGTATGATTCTTTAAGGCATAAAAGAGGGATTGCAGAATATGGAGCGGCAGGTTTTATGCTGTTTAGAGGGTTAAGCGGATATTGCCCTGCGAGCCATTTAGGCGAAAGGATACTTCATAAAAACTACAAGCACAGTTCTAATATAAACATACATACCAGGATGGTAATAAGTAAGCCTATTGATGAAGTCTATAATTTTTGGCGTCATTTGGGTAATCTCCCCTTGTTTATGGAGCATCTTGAAAGTGTTGCTGTTTTGAGTGATACATTATCTGAGTGGAAGGCTATACTGCCGGGAGGATTGGGTACGGTAAAATGGAAAGCCGAAATTGTAGCCGAAGAACCTTATAGGTTTATAGGATGGCAATCGTTACCGGGTTCGAAAATTAAGAATGCCGGAAAAGTACAGTTTAAGGATGCAGGAGAACTGGGTACTTTGGTACACGTGGTATTCTCTTACCATGCACCGCTTGGTAGTATAGGAGAGGAGATAGCCCGTTTGCTTACACCAACTTTTGAAAAAACGATAAGGAAAGATATTTTGGCTTTTAAGCGTTTTATGGAAACCGGAGTTGCTAAAAAGATTAGTCAGGAAACCAATAAGATTTACATGTAGGTTATTTTTCCCAATAGATCTTTTTTATTTTGGGGTTGGTATGTAGTTTTTCTACAATTTTTGAAAGCATTGGATTATCCGATTTTTCCAATTTAAGCTCTATAGTTATTTCATCACTTTCACGTGTAACGGTAAAGTTGGCAAAATCCAGGGTTTTGTCCTGTAAAAGTTCATCTATTATTGTTTTAGGATTCATTTCGTTTTGAGCAATAACAGTGAGTGATTTTTGCTGAAATTTTGGAAAGAATTTCTTTTGAAGGGGTTGTAGTCCCCATAAAATGATAATAGCAAGAACTGTTGTTATTCCTGCTGCGATATACATACCCCCTCCGGTAGCCATCCCTATACCTGCCACTGTCCATAATCCAGCAGCAGTGGTAAGCCCCAATACTGTAGTCGGTTTTAAAAATAAGATTGCACCTGCGCCTATAAAGCCTATTCCGCTAACAATTTGGGCAGCCACACGTGAGGGATCAAGTTCAACATGCTCTTTCCCCATTGTGTCGGAAAAACCAAAAGAAGAAACCATCATAATAAGTGAAGCGCCCATGCATACCATCATATGGGTTCGCATACCCGCTGCCCAGTCTTTCCGCTCTCTTTCAATACCTATAACGGCACCAAAAATGGCTGCCAGTACTAAACGAAGCAATATTTCTGTCCAACTGAGCATAGTTACTTTAGGTTGGTTTTTAGTCTGTGCTAAAGTCTTCAGGGTTGTAATCCTGACTTTCTCCCGGGCTGAATTTTTCTCTTTTTCTTCTGTGTCTTGTTTCTTCTCCCAGTTGATTAGGGCTTAGGTCATGCCCTTCATTGCCGTAAGGATGATTGTTTTTTGGAAGGTCGTGGTTAAGTTGTTTCATAACTAAAAATTTAGGATGTAAAAGATAATGAATTTATTTTTAGTTAGTTATGGTTTTTAAGTATTTAATATTTACTTAACCCGATTTTTTTGACTGGTATATGGCAAGCAGCTTCATAAATAAAATAATTCCGCATAAACTTCCTGCTACCGCATTGGCAAGAATTATTGGGATGTCTTTTTTAATTACACCATAAATTACCCATAATACCATACCTAAAAACAGCATGCTGTATGTAGCTGCCGAGAGGCTTTTTGTAGAACGGGTTTTAATCACTTTTATGGCTTGCGGAATGTTTGCACCAGTTGTTAGTATGGCAGCAAGTAATCCGGTAATTTGTGTGTAGTCCATGTTGTTTTAAATTTCCTGCCGTTTATAAAATTACAAATACAGTATGGAAAATCCTTTTAAATTAACTGAGGCTTAACAGCTATAAATAACAAAAGGCCGTGTGGTACAGCCTTTCTTTATGGTTAATGAGTTGTTACGTTTTTACATGTATCCGTCTTTGTCCGGATGATTGTCAGTTCGGGTAATTCGCATACCGTCTTTCTGCTCGTAGTGATGATGATGATGTGAATGATGATGATAATTTGGATTGTTCTTTTTTACCTGTCTAGGAAAAGTTGCAAGTTCCTGGGGATTGACAATTGCAGGGTCTTCATATGGTAAACCTTCCTGAGACCACATATTGTAGCCACTTGCCCCGTTACCATAAGCATTCATTCCTTCATTTGGTGCGCCTTGATAGCCTGGATCCTGACGCCCGAATAGCTCATTTGTCATAATCGCTTAAAATTTAATTAGTTAAATATAATCAAAAATTAACGATTTCACAACTTTTCAATGTTAAGTTTATCAATTTGTAAGCTATTTTTTATAAATAGTAACAATGTTTTAATAGTGTTATGTTAAAAAAGCCTCACCTGAGGCTTTTTTAATTACATATAATTGTCCTTATCAGGATTGTTGTCTGTATTAGTGATATTTCTACCACTTCTTACAGGTGTAGTTTTCCTATTAACCATATGGTTTTCTCTTTCCTCTTCCAAATCCGGGTTTTCCGTTTTTTTCTGTTTTGGAAAAGTTGCCAGTTCTACCGGGTTTATAATAGCGGGATCATTAGTTGTTATCAACTGCTCATCAGGATTGTTTAGTGCATTATCCGGTTTATTAAGTTTCTCTTTTCTGTTTTTTTCATTAGTTGCCATAATATTCAGTTTTTATTGTTTTTAAATTATTTATAAGCAGTTGAGTTAAGTTGTATTCAAACAACTGCTGTGTCATAAAGTTACCAATCAAAATACAGAAGTTTTTATAAAGAATTTGTAATTAACTCATGATTAACAGGTTATCTTAAAGCTTTGTTCCGTTTATCCTAAAAAAATAGCATTTTAACGTTTTTTTTAAGTGTTAGGATGGTTTTTAAAATTGCGAATGTATGTTTGTAATGAGTTCGTTGTAAAAGATTATTTTTTTCTCATTTCTGATTTAATTAGGAAACATTGATTTTTTTTAGTAGTTGTGCCATCGGCTTTTTAGCCGATGGTTTTTTATTTAACTTTACTGTAGCAATCGGTAAGTTATGAGAGTTATAAAGCTATTAATCCCCATTTTGTTTTTTTCGTGTAACAGTACAAATCAGGAAGGGTTAAAGGTATTAGGGAAGCTTGATCTTAAAGAGGTTTCGGGATTAGAATATATCTCAGAATCCCAAAAGCTTTGGGCAATACAAGACAGTGGTAATAAGAATATAATTTATAACCTTGATGAAAACGGCGATATAGCCCATGAGGTTAAAATTACCAATGTTAAAAATATTGATTGGGAAGATATTACTTCCGATACCGAGGGAAACCTTTATATTGGTGATTTTGGTAATAACGACAACAACAGAAAAAATCTGGCTATTCATAAGGTGAATAAAACAGATCTTGATGAAAAAGAGGCAGAAGCTTCCTATACTGTTTCCTTTTATTATCCCGAACAAAAAGAGTTTCCACCTAAGCGTTCCCAAATGCTTTTTGATGTTGAATCTTTCTTTGAGCTAGACGGAAATTTTTACCTCTTTACAAAAAACAGAAGTGCAAAGTTTGAAGGCGACTTTTATGTATACAAAGTGCCTAACAAAGAAGGTAATCATGCTGCACAGCTTATAACTACCTTAAAGTCCTGTAAAGTGTTCAGTAAATGTGCTATTACTGCAGCAGATATTAGTCCCAACGGTAAAACAATAGTTCTATTAGCAGCAGATAAAATCTGGCTACTTACCAATTTTGAAAACGATAATTTCCTTCAGGAAAATATGGTACAATATCCTTTAGGGGATTTTTCCCAAAAGGAAGGGATTTGTTTTAAAGACAGCAATACCTTGCTTATTGCAGACGAAAAATCTAATAAGACAGGAGGGAAGCTATATGAATTTGATTTAAGCTTTTTAAAAGCCAAACAATAAACCAAACGCTATCCTTCCTCCGTCTGAACCATGAAAGTAAAAAGCTTTAGCTGTTAAAGCCTCTACACCATTAAGCCAGATACCTCCACCTGCCGACTGATGCCATTTTCTTGAATCGTCACCGTCTATCCAGACACGGCCATAATCGTACCCTCCAAAAATTCCATATTTAATCGGGATTATGCTGCTTTTAAAGCGGCCCAGAGTTAATCTTAAATCAGAGCTTTGAAGGTAAGATTCTTTACCTGTAAAACGCTGATTGCGATAACCCCTCAAATCGGTATCACCACCCAATGTAGATGCCTGGTAGAATTCGAAGTTGTTATTTAACAGGCTTCTTCCTTTAAAGGTGGTAGAGAAAACCAAATTATTGTCACCTGTTATTTTATGGGTAAAGCCTAAAGTACCTTCCAGATAAGGGAAGTTTCTTTCAAACTCATCCATACTTACTGTCCATCCCGCATTTACAGAGAACAGCATTCCCATAGATGGTAAAGACCTGATATCGTAGTTCTCAAATTTGTATTTACCATTAACCCTTGCAAATTGCCTGTGCTCCATAAGGTAATCAGGTATTATGCCTGGTGTGCTTATAAAGCGGTTATTGGTTTCTTCCACTTCTACAGTAGTGAACATTGTGTATACTTCAAAATAACTTCCGTTAGGTGTTTCCTTAAATACAGCAGGAGCTACGCTAAATGTTTGCAGTTTAACTCTGTTGTAATCCATTCCTAAATTGTCATCATTATTAGGTGTTTCATTACCATAGCCAAAGTAGTTTATGCTAAACGTTGGACTTGTATAGTGTACATTAAAACCAAAGTTCCATTTGCTTACCACATTCATAAACTTGCCAATATAGTCTAACTCAAATCCTGTGGTTGCAAAATACAGGTTTGCTTTTACAGTATGTTTTTGAGAGAATGGTCTGCGGTTAAAATTGTTTACGGTGTAATTAGCTATAAAGCCCAGTTTAACTCCGTCATCCGGGTTAAAACCAATAGTTGGCAGTCCGGTATAGGCATTATAAGTAGGCTTTTTAAAGTTATAGGTATTTGTTTCATAATCATTGGTAAGCAGTAGTCTTGTTTTGCCGTCAATGTTATAGGTGTTTTTCTTGCTTTTAAAATCGTATACCTTTACTTTTTTACCGTTTTCAACAAGGTATTCGTCATGGTTTTGTCCGCCCAGTAAACGAATAAGTATTGGTTTTTCAGGTTTTCCTTTTACTTCAAAAATATCATCATCATCCAAACCGTAAATCCATAATTCTTTAGTCTGTTTGCGGTTGTAGGTGTTATCACGAATAAGCTCTTCATCATCCTTTTTAATACTGTAAATCTGTACCCTTGTCTCTCCTTCAGGTAGCCTGTTTATTACAAAGTGCTCTTTTTTATCGGTACCTGTTATAAG
Source organism: Flavobacterium alkalisoli (assembly GCF_008000935.1). NCBI lineage: Bacteria > Pseudomonadati > Bacteroidota > Flavobacteriia > Flavobacteriales > Flavobacteriaceae > Flavobacterium > Flavobacterium alkalisoli. The sequence continues at coordinate 163,659 of NZ_CP042831.1, read as the reverse complement.
TACGGTTTTTAAAAGTACAGCCCTATATTTTAAAGCGTATTTTTCAATATCATCCCTTCTTTTTCTAAGATTGGATTTTATTTCTTCCATAGTGTCATCCTGTACCTCTTTAGGTAATTCTTTAAATGCACTATCAATTACTTCATTGGTAAGATTTTCTTTGAGGAAGCGTGCCTGTTCTAACCATGTGGTTTCATCGGCATTCCTTATCAATGCCATATCCATAGGGTAAGGTTCAAAGGCAAGCCACTTAACACTTTTAATGTGGTCTTTGTAATCCTGCATGTAACGCAGAGGAGGCATGTTCATAATTAAAGGAAGTAACACTCCTCCGTAATTAGGGAAAGCCTGATCCCTGTCACGAGGTATAGGTCTGTAAACAACACTGTCTTTTTCGTTAAACCTTGACCAACGCCACTGATCGGTATGCCTGTCCCAGTCGCCTACAATCATGTCAAACAGTCGGGCACGGATAAAAGCTTTTTCGTCAACAGTATATTTAGGGTTTTTCCTCATGTTATCCAGTACATCGTCGGTACTTTCAATATCATCAGGGTTGCCAAAGCTGGCTTCGTCCTTAAATTTGCCCATTGGTCGTTCTTCCAGCATATAAAGGGCATTGCCGTATTCGGTGTTGAATTCAGCTAACGCATTTTGCTTCGGTATATAATATAGTTTAGGATTGGTGTGATAAATGCCTACAGCATCGGCCAGGTCTCCTACTATAAAAGGCGTAAACGGATGTGACGAGGTGTAAAAATCCATTAAGAAAGATTCTGTAACAGTTTGATCAAAATCACTGCCTATATAAAGGTTTTTAAAAGCTACAGTCTGTAAAAAGCGGTTGGCACTTTTCTTTACTCCCCTCATTACATATTCCTTACCTGCAGGATTCTCCATTCTTACCGACATTGACTGGTGTCCGCCACCTTCCCTTAAGGGAGTTAAGCCCCCGTATAGAGTGTCAAGGTTTACGGTACTAACCTCTATTGGAGTGCTAAAGTAACTACGGTAATAGTTCCCAAAAAGGAATTTGTAGAAACCACCTTTCTTAGTCATTTCCGGAGTGTAAACAGATGTTTCTACTGTTTTAGGAAAATCCGATCTGAACTTTTCAGCGGTATAGGTTTTCGGTTTCGGCCTAGTAATATACTTTTCAAATACCATTTCCTCTTTACCGTCTTTTACGGCATAGTATGTTATTTTAGAAGTGTAGGTGTCATATACATCTAATATTGCATAACCCGAACCCCCATACGAAAAATCATCAGGGTTGATGGCTTTAGCTCCTTCTGCCTTAGAGCCCGCACCACTAATAATCTGGTGTATGTTGTCTTTGTATATGTATTGTAAGTTATGGTCGTGGCCGGATATAACAATAACATTGTCTTTGCCCTGTACAAGAGTTTTGACTCTTTTAGAAAGGATGTTGTATTGTTTGCCCTGAATATCCTGAGGGCTTCCGCCTGATGTATTTCGTACAAAGTTCATAATGGAGCCCAATACAGGTAGCGGGATGTTACCCTCTAACGGATATAGCTGCTTTCTCAATGTTAATTGACCGCCATGTGAGCCATTAGTCATTAAAGGGTGATGGATGGCAAGGATAATTGTTTTTCCCTGATTTTTATTTAACAGGCTTTCAAGTTCGAGAATCATCCCCTCTCTGGTTTTAATATCGCAGTCATCGTTAATGGTAGGATATTTGTCCCAGTCCTCTAAAAACCATTCACTGTCTATGACTATAAGGGTAAGGCTGTCGTTGACTTCAAGGTCATCTATACCACATCCATCACCGGGAAGGTATGATTTTTTAACTTTCAAATAGTCTTTTATAAAATCTTCCTGATCTTTAAGTCCGTCAAGGCCACTATACCAGTCGTGATTACCGGGGATGAAATGTGTTGTCCCTTCAAAATTATCCGATAATTTAAGTTGTAACAAAAGGCTTTCCTCTGCGGCTTTTCTGCCTTCCTTATCTTTTTTAGGAGGCATTCCGTGAGGGTAGATATTATCGCCAAGATATAGTAATGTGGTGTTCTTGCCTGTTGCTTTAAGTTTTTGTGAAGCAAAACCAAGAACTTCCTGAGAGTTTGGCCTGGCAGCGTAGCCGGCATCTCCCACTAATACAAACCTGTGGGATATAGTATGTTGAGTTATAGTGTCCAGTGGTCTTGCAGTTGCATTTTTGCCATACCTAACATCGTAAGAGGCACAGGAAAAAAGTGTAAACACAATAAAAAAAGGTAACAGGAGTTTAATATTTCTGCACCTTACCATGTTAACCCAAAAGAATTTCATAATTTGGTAGTGTTAATTGCATACTTATGAGTGTTGTCCAAAAAGCCGAAAGCTACGTTTTTAACTTATTCAAAGATAAACTATCTCCCGATTATATTTACCATAATTTTAACCATACTTTACGTGTGGTAAACAATGCGAAGCTTATTGCTTCTGAAGAAGGAGTGGGAGAGGAGGATTTTGAAGCATTAGTACTTGCTGCCTGGTTGCATGATGCCGGCTACGTTGTTAGTGATAATGAACATGAAGAGGAGAGCTGTAAACTGGCGGTTGAATTCTTAAGAGAAAACAACTATCCGGAAGACAGAATAAGCCTTATTGAATCGCTGATTAGAGTTACTAAGCTTGGCGTAGAACCACAAACGCACCTTGAAAAGATAATCAAGGATGCCGACTGCTGTCATTTTGCAGATAAGAATTACTGTAATCTTTCTGAGCTTTTAAGGGCAGAATGGAAGCTTACCCACCATAAAGAGTTTACTGATATGGAATGGGCAACAGTAAACAGGCATGTGCTTTCTATAAAGCATCGCTTTTTTACCGATTATGCTCAAAAAAACCTGCAGCCTTTAAAGGAAAAAAACCTTGCTGATATACAGCTGGCTATTGCTAAACTTGAAAAAGACAGTAAAAAAAGCTCTAAGGAAAAAATAAACAAGAAGAAGCTTGAAAAACTGGACAGGCCTGAAAGGGGTATTGATACCATGTTTAGGATTACACTTAATAATCATACAAGACTGAGTGATATAGCCGACAGTAAGGCAAATATCCTTCTTTCTGTAAATGCAATTATTATTTCTATATCGCTTTCAACTCTTATCCCTAAGCTGGACAGCCCTAATAATGCGCACCTCATTATACCAACACTGGTAATGATGCTTTTTTCGGTAGTGTCTATAGTTTTTGCTATTCTTTCTACCAGGCCAAAGGTCACCAGCGGTACTTTCACCAGAAAGGATATAGAAGATAAAAAAGTGAATCTTCTGTTCTTTGGTAATTTTTATAAAATGCCTTTAGGAGAATATGAATGGGCGGTAAACGAAATGATGAAAGACAGGGATTATCTGTACAATTCAATGATAAAAGACCTGTATTTTCTGGGGCTTGTGCTCCACAGAAAATACAAGCTTTTACGTATAACCTATACTATTTTCATGATTGGTATAATAGTATCGGTAGCATTGTTTATCTATGCTTTTAAAATGATGTAATGTAAAGTTATTTCGTAGTCATTTCCTTTAAAAGATCCTGATAGCTATAGGTTTCGGGGTTTTCCGATTTGTCGTATATAATCTCAACACGAAGGGCGCGCAGGCCTGTTACGCCCTGTAAATCTTCAACCTCAAAGTTTTCAATAGAGCTGCCCAGCATGTTTTTATGTTGCAGGTATTTAATATATCTCCTGTATTCGGCCTCTTCCTGTTTTTGAGAATATACAATGGTAATTTTACCCTGTTGCGTTATTCTTTCCTGAGTCCCTTTAATGTACGATTTGTCTATACGTTTTTTTACAACCTCATATCTGGCATTATAAGTTCCGTCTACATCAAAACGCTTTTCATCCATCCTGAAACGGATAGATATAGGAACGCTGAATACCAGTATTAAAGAAGTAACATCCAGGTCATAAGGCAGGGTAGGGCGAAGTTTGTAGTACTCGTTTTCCATTTCGCACATAGCCTGTAGCTGCCATAACCTTAGGTTGTTAAGGTATAATGGATTGTAATTTAGCTTAGGGGCTATAGACGCACCTATGTACAGGTTGTGTTCAACGCCATCTGTTTTAAAACGCTCGTAATAATGAGGGAAAAACGATTGTGCCTCTGCCTGTTTTTTATCCAGTACTTCGGCCATTTTTTTATTGATGACCGATAGTGCATCGTCAAAATCCTTACGGTTTTCATACACCATCTTAGCTTTACCGTCCAGGCTCTCAAAATACTCCGATATCTTATCATGTATTTTGGTATTGGTGGTATCAAAATGCTGAAGTAGTACATGAATTTCATTGATGATATATCCCTGTACTACAGCTTCGGTATCAGCTTTTAGTTCCTGTTTAAGGTCGTCTTGCATTTTCTCAAGCTCATACATGTGCTGCTCAATCAGCGGAAGCTTTTCAATTTCATTAATGAACCTGAACAGTACTGTTAGCTTTTCAATCTGGCGGATGAGGTCTTTTTCTGTAGACTGGTTACGGGCAGTTGAAGAGCCTTTAATGTCTATCTGTCCGTAAAGTGGATATACCTCTTTGAAAATAATTTCCTTAAAGGCAAGGTCAGGATTATTGCCTGCTTTAATGTGAGCAAGTGCTTCTTCCCTAAACTTCCAGTAAACACTGTGATGGATAGCAGTGTATTCCTTTTGGATAATGGCATCTATCTCATTCTGAAGCTCAGAATAATATCTTTCCATAGTGTCTGTAAGGAAAGGAAGTATGTAATGAAGTTTTATGGCATTAATACTGTTTAGTTCTCTTGGTTTAGAGGAAACGAGCTCTATAAAACCTAACATCTTATCGTTTTTGATAATAGGGGCCAGTATACAGCTTCTTATTCCCTGTTCTAAAAGACTGTCTGCAAATCGGGTATCTTCCGGTCTTTGCAGTCTGTATTCCTCAACGTCAGAAATGATGAATTCCCTTTTGTCTTTCATCATTGTTTTAAGGGTAGAATCGCAAAAAAGATTATTACAGTTTATCTCCCTGCAATCTTTTAGTATGAAACTCTTGACTTCCTTAAATGGAGCCAGAGTGAAAACATTGTCCTCTTCATTTACCTCAGTAAAGCCTATTTTAAGATCAGGTATTTTGTAGATCGACTTGAAAATTGCTTCCATATTTCCTTTTGCTGCTTCTTTTAATTCATGAGGCAATAACAGGTTTGTTTTTAGGTTTGATATGGCATTTTCTACTGTAGCATCAAAAAGCGTAACGATACCAAACCCTCTGGAAATCCAGCTATGTGGCGGGAATTTCTCTTTCCAAAGTTCCAGGTTGTCATAGTTGTCTGTCAGCACATTAATGTCTTCCTTAGTTAACGGAATTGCCTTTTCGGTAGGCATTATTTCGAGAAAATCAGCATTAATCAGTATTCGGTAATGCTTCATTATTCCGTCCGAATCAGGAATGTCATAAAACAGTGGTTTGCTGAAATCAAGATTCTGTCCGTAATAAAAATTTAGGATAAGGCAACAGCAGAACACATAGAACTGATGATCGTCAAAGTTCCTTATCTGCATGCCAAAATCCTTACCGGCATTTTTAAGTATTTTATCGAAACGTTCGGTATGATTAAATGTAATGTTGAAAAAAGGTATAGAAGCAGCCTTAATCTCATTATGTGTAAGGGCAGTTGGAAAAAGATCTGCTAACAGGTTTTTTATAAGTAATTTGTGCTTATCAAGTAAAGTTAGGTCGGTAATACCCTCTCTTAGCTCAGGAAAAGGTTCGGCATGCCTTAATAATGCCTTGGCATAGTCTGATCTGTAGTCTACATCAGATTCGGCAATTTCTTCCAGTTTTTCCAATACTTTATGAAAAGAAATCTGGGCTGTTAAGGGACTATTTTCATATTTTTCATCTTCCATTTTAGCTAGGTATAAAGTACATCAAATTTACAAAAAATTAAAACACGCTACACTAAACACGATGTTTAACATATTTTGCAACATTTTTCGGTTATTTTATGTTTATTTTGTAGTGTCTTTTAAGTTTTATGAACCAAACGGTGCAAATTAATTTTCCAAACAACATTAATCTCGCTATAAAACGGGAAGACCTCCTTCACCCCCATATCTCAGGAAACAAATTCAGGAAATTAAAATATAATGTACTGGAAGCCAAGAGGCAGAATGCAGACAGTTTGCTAACTTTTGGCGGAGCCTATTCCAATCATATAGCGGCAACTGCTGCTGCAGGCAAAGAATATGGACTAAAAACCATTGGGGTTATAAGAGGAGAAGAACTTGCCGATAAGATAAAGAGTAATCCAACCCTTAGTTTTGCTAAGGACTGTGGTATGGAGTTTGTGTTCGTTTCGCGCGAAGATTACAGGAAAAAGACAGAAGAAGAATTTATAGGTAAGCTAAGAGAAGAACTGGGTGATTTTTATCTGGTGCCCGAGGGAGGGACCAATCAGCTTGCCGTAAAAGGATGTGAAGAAATATTGACGGATGGGGATGAAGCGTTTGATTATATAGCCTGCGCGGTAGGTACGGGAGGAACCATTTCGGGTATAATAAATACTTCAAAACCCCATCAAAAAGTACTGGGTTTCCCCGCTTTAAAAGCTGATTTATCGTTTGATATTGCTAAATTTGCACAGCAGGATAACTGGGCACTTATTACCGATTATCATTTTGGCGGATATGCAAAAGTCAACGAAGAGCTTGTTGCTTTTATAAACGACTTTTATGCCAAAACAAGTATTCCGTTAGACCCTGTGTATACGGGTAAGGCGGTTTTTGGCGTTATAGATTTAATAGAAAGAGGCTATTTTCCTGATGGTTCCCGTGTTTTAATGATACATACAGGAGGCTTACAGGGGATAGCAGGAATGAATAAAGAATTACTAAAAAAAGGATTGCCCACGATTAAAACCTGATGCAGATGATAAAGAAAATTTTAGTTTTGGTGGTACTTGGTATTTTTGTAAGCTGCGGTTCTCACAAGTCGCGTATACAAACAACTAAAAACAGTACGGCAAAGCACAAGACAAAAAAAGATAAAAAGTCAAGATCTAAGAGCAGTACAGCCGATACAAGAACGGCTTCTAATAATAACAGCAGTTCTGGTAAAACCGAGACACTTGAATCTTCTTCTAAAACCGTAGTGTATGCTGATGTGGTTAAAAACTATATCGCTCAGTTTGCACCTACAGCTATGGATAACATGAGGCGTCATGGCATTCCTGCCAGTATAACACTTGCTCAGGGTATATTGGAGTCTGGGGCTGGAAGAGGTACACTTTGTGTTAATGCTAACAATCACTTTGGTATAAAATGCCATAGCGACTGGGATGGAGACAAAGTATATCATGATGATGATGCAAAAGGAGAATGTTTCAGGAAATATGATGATCCTGCCGGGTCTTATGAGGATCACTCTTTATTCCTGACAACAAGAGGACGGTATGCATCACTCTTCAAACTAGATGAAGATGATTACAAAGGCTGGGCACACGGGCTTAAGGCAGCAGGTTATGCAACCGATCCTAAGTATCCTGCTAAACTTATCGATTTAATTGAGCGTTATGACTTAAACAGTTATGACGAGGAGGTTTTAGGCAAATCACATAAAACAAGAAAAAGAGACAGGGAAGAAGAGAAACAAAAAGAAGAAGCTGTTGCTAATGTTTCCTCTTCAGGTAAAACCTATCAGGTAATGCAGGGAGATACCCTTTATTCTATTTCAAAAAAACATAATCTTACTGTGGATGAGCTTATGAAACTAAACAATCTTAGCTCTAACGCAATATCAATAGGACAGATTCTTAAAGTAAAATAATAACATGTTATATCAAAGAAGCAGCCAGCTTTTTGCTGAAGCTGAAAAAGTTATTCCGGGCGGTGTGAATTCGCCCGTTCGTGCATTTAAATCGGTAGGAGGTACTCCAATATTTGTAAAAGAGGCAAAAGGAGCATACTTATATGATGAAGACGGTAACAGGCTGATAGATTATATTAACTCATGGGGGCCTATGATTTTGGGCCATGCCTATGAACCCGTTGTAAATGCTGTTATTGAGAAAGCTAAAAAAGGTACCTCTTTTGGTATGCCTACACAATTGGAAACAGAAATTGCTGCACTTGCGGTAAGCATGGTTCCTAATATAGATAAAATACGTTTTGTAAACTCGGGTACAGAGGCCTGTATGAGTGCAATACGACTTGCAAGAGGATATACTGGACGCGATAAGATTATAAAGTTTGCAGGATGCTATCATGGTCATTCCGATTCTTTTCTTATACAGGCGGGTAGTGGTGCAGTAACTTTCGGTTCGCCTAACAGCCCGGGTGTAACTCAGGGTACGGCAAAAGATACTCTGCTTGCTACCTACAATGATTTACAGAATGTAAAGGATTTATTTGAAGCAAATAAAGACCAGATAGCTGCTATAATAATAGAGCCTGTTGCGGGTAACATGGGATGTATACCTCCTGCCGAAGGTTTTTTACAGGGATTAAGAGAGGTTTGTGATGCTAATGGCTCACTATTGATATTTGATGAGGTTATGACAGGTTTCCGTCTTGCTAAAGGTGGTGCTCAGGAGCTTTTTGATATCAAAGCCGATATTGTTGCTTTTGGTAAAGTAATTGGAGGAGGTCTTCCGGTAGGTGCTTTTGCTGCAAGAAACGAAATAATGAATTATTTGGCACCTGTAGGTCCGGTTTATCAGGCCGGTACACTTTCGGGTAACCCGTTAGCAATGGCAGCAGGTCTGGAAATGCTTAAAGCTTTAAATGATGATACTGATGTGTTTAAAAGACTTGAAGAAAAAACAGCTTATCTTGAAAAAGGAATTCGTGAGAAGCTGACTGAAGCAGGCTTAGACTATACTATCAATAGAAGAGGTTCTATGATTTCGGTACATTTTGATGCTAATCCGGTAACCGATTTTAAAACAGCTTCAAACGGGGATAATGATACCTTTAAGAAGTTTTTCCACGGTTTGCTTAAAGAAGGGATTTATATAGCGCCTTCGGCTTATGAAACCTGGTTTATTACAGATGCTCTTTCTTATGAGGATCTGGACTTTACAATAAATTCGATAGGAAAAGTAGCAAAAGATCTATAAATAAAAAAGCTCCCTTTAAGGGAGCTTTTTTTAATATTATATTTTATAATATTAGTGACTTAAAACTTTTAGTAAGCCCGGTGCTGTAGCAAGTTTTTTGTTTTGCTCCGGAGTTAATGTAGAAGTTAGTTTACTTTCAATAGACTGAGCTAAAATGTCTTTACGCTCCTGGCTTAAATCCATTGCAAGCAATTGGTGTTTGTTAGTAAACAGGTTCATAAAAGCTTCTTCCTGAGTACCTTCAAGTTCTACAACTTCTTTAAGTGCCTTTAAATCTTTTTGAGCGGCAACTTTGTAATTTTCCTGTTGCTGAGCAACTGCCTGGTTAGAAGCAGCTTTCTGCTGAGCAGTAGCGTTCACGCTAAAAGCAAGCATGATAACGAATAAAGCAATTATTTTTTTCATGATTTAACTGGTTTTTGTTTAGTGTTATGTACGCCAAATCTAATTAATTTATAAAACAACACAAAACTTTAACAGAAAAAAAATTATCTCTTATTGCCTTTTTGATATTTTTTACTTCTTTTTTCAAACTTATTCTTTTTTTCAGCTCTCATTTTTTCCCATTTTTCGTACTGATCTTTGGTAAGTATTTTTTTCATTTCTGCTTTTGTTGTAATCTCCTCATCCAGCATTTTGCTTTTCATTTCAAATTTCTGGTCATCAGTAAGCTTTTGTCCTGCTTCTCTGTTTTGCTTGTGCTCCGCCATTGCGGTTTCGACTTTTTTATTTTTGTCTAAAAACAGTTTCTGTACATTGGCTTTTTGACTGTCGTTCAAATCAAGCTCAAGAGTAAGTTTCTTAACCTGAAGTTCGGTGCGCTGTTCGGCAGTAAGTCTTTGTCTGTCTCCTCTTCCTCCGTGTTGTGCAAATACATTAAAGCCAACCAGTAATACTGCTGTTAAAATCCATGTTTTCATAATCTTATTTTTTTTTAAGTTATATACCATTAAGACATTTTTAAAAAGAAAAAGTTTAAAATGGAGAGAAAAAATTTTTTATATAGCATTTGGGCAGTACTTTTGCACTGTGAAAAAACTAATAATCATATGTTGTTTAGTAATGCTGTTTAAGCCGTTAATGCCGGTTGCAGAATACCTTATTAAATATGATTATATCGCAAAAGAGCTTTGTGAAAATAAAGCAAAACCTGAACTTCACTGTAACGGTAAGTGTCACCTTATGAAAGAGCTTGCCAAAGCAGCTGAAGATGAAAAACCGGTATCACAAAAGAAAAATTCACATCAGGAAACAGAGGTTTTATTCTGTCAGTCTTCATTAGAATTTGAATTTACCCCTTTATATATAAATACAAGAAAAGAAGTGTCGGTTTTATATACTAACCTGTATGTTTATGCCGGTTACTCTACAGTATTTCATCCGCCCGCATTTATTTCTTAAGACTTTATCCGGTAGTGTTGTACTGCCATAAATATCTGTAACTGCTTTTTTAGTGGCTACGGGTTACACTTGTGCGCATAATTAATTTTATGTGCGGAGAAACATATATAATCTTAATAAATAAACACGATGAAATTTCAGTTAAAAAATACAATAGTCGTATTGGCACTTACTGCTCTTTTTGTTTCATGCTCTAATGATGACGACTCTTCTTCTGTTGTTGAAGGTACAACCGGAGATGTTGAGCTTTACTTTGATAATGGTGTTGCAGGAGATGCACTTATTTTGGGTAATACTTACACTAACTCTAATAATGAGAGCCTTACTATTAACCGTTTAAATTATATAGTAAGCAACTTTGTGCTTATAAAAGAAGACGGTACTGAGTTTACTTATCCTAAAGAAGAAAGTTATTTTGTTATTAGTGAAGAAGGCGATTTGCTAACGGTTCATTTGGAAGGAGTTCCTGCCGGAGATTACACTAAAGTAAAATTTGGAATAGGGGTAGACCAACAACGTTATTTACAGGGAGAAAGCGAGCAGCAAAGTTTTTGGGATTTAGCTGTACAACATAACCTTACCTGGACATGGTCTACAGGGTATCGTTTCATCAACTTTGAAGGAACTTATACTTCATCGGCTGTTGAGGGCGAAAAAACATTTCAGGTACACCAAGGGAGTAACTCAGCTACCGATAATTACAGGGAAGTTACTTTAATCCTGCCTACTACCGCTAGGGTAAGGGAAGATGAAATGCCTAACATACATCTAAAAACTGATGCTAATGTAATATTAGACGGTACTAATAAAATCAAACTGGCAGACAATATAAATGAGGCACAAACAGGTAGTGCTATAATGGGCGGAGAAAACCTTATAAGTATTGCAGAAAACACTTTACAGATGTTTACTGTAGATCACGTGCATAACGGTAGTCATACAGGTCACAGGGAATAATTGATAATGCCCTGCTATATAATATTGTAGGGCTTAATCTCTTTACTATGAGGACAATTATTTTAATACTGTCGTTTGCCTGTCTTTTTATATCTTGCTCTAAAGAAGAGGAGTATACAGAGATAAATGAGCCTTTGGATTTTCAGGTTCCTGCAAATTTTCCTGCTTTGGCTCAGGATATACAACATAACTGGCCAACCCAAAAAGGATTTGAACTGGGCAGGAAACTGTTTTATGACGGAAGACTATCTGCAGATAATACCATTTCCTGTTCTTTTTGCCATGAGCAGGCTTCGGCTTTTACACATCATGGACATGACTTTAGTCACGGTATAAATGACTTGGTAGGGGTGCGTAATGCTCCGGCTGTTCAAAATATGGCTTTTCAGAGTGAGTATTTCTATGACGGAGCTTCAAACAGTATAGAAATGCTTTCCATAGCGCCTATACATAACCCTGTTGAGATGAATGAAACACTTGAAAATATTGTTTTGAAGCTAAAGCAGGACCCAGAATATGTAAGGCTTTTTGGAGTTGCTTTTGATAATGGTGAGGTGTCGTCCGGAAATGTGCTAAAAGCCCTGGGGCAGTTTATGACGATGATGGTTTCGGCAAATTCCCGTTATGATAAGCATGTAAGAAATGAGCCGGGAGGTAATTTTAGCCAGCAGGAACAATATGGTATGGAACTGTTTCAGCAAAATTGTGCTGTTTGCCATAAAACTGATTTGTTTACAGATAGTGCTTTTCGCAATAACGGCTTACCTCCTAATCCTAACCTAAACGATCTAGGGAGGGAAACGGTAACGGGTTTTGCTTCCGACAAGTATAAGTTTAAAGTGCCAAGCCTTCGCAATGTGGAGCTTACTGCGCCTTATATGCACGACGGGCGTTTCGGTTCGTTACAGTCGGTACTCAATTTTTACTCACACGGTTTGGTAGATTCGGATACACTGGATGAGGAACTTAAGCATGAAGGGGGGTTGGGTATTCCGCTCACTCAGGAAGAAAAGGAGGCGCTTATAGCGTTCCTAAAAACACTTACCGATGAGGAGTATATAAATAACCCGATGTTTTATTATCAAACATAATTAAATGAAAAAATATATAATAGGCATACTGCTTCTTGCGTCGCAAATGTTTTATGCCGAAACAGAAAAAGATACACTTTATCCAAATTTCAGACAGTATATGTTTGAATTTGAAGATTTTTGTGATGCCTGCGGATGTTCAGCCAGCGGGGGAGGTATGGGATTCAGTTCTATGCTCGATCAGAATTTTGTAGGGATACGATACATGTACCAAAGTTATTCGAGCCGTGAAGGTATTTTTAATAATTCACCATGGATAGACGAGAGCTTTAATACTATACAGGCCTGGTCAAGGATACCTGTGGCAAAAAATATACAGGTTTCGGCATTGGTGCCTTATCACTTTAATAGCCGTACGCCTTCTACAGGTAAACAGTCAATAGACGGTATAGGTGATATAACAGTTTTGGGTCTTTATACGGTTTATCAAACCAAAGCAGATACGTTAGCATTTAGGCATACGCTCCAGGCAGGTGCAGGGGTTAAGGCACCTACAGGTACTTATAACAGTGCTAATAATGGTAGTGTTAACCCAAGCTTTCAGTTGGGCACCGGTAGTTGGGATTACCTGCTTGCAACAGAATATGTTGTGAAGCATAAACAATTTGGTTTTAATGCAATGGTTAATTATGTTTTCAAGACCGAAAACAATGAAAACTATCAGTTTGGTGACCAGTTTAATTATGCAGGTACATTCTTTTATGTGATAGAGAAGCAAAAGTTTACATTTGTACCTCAGGCAGGGTTAGCAGGAGAAGTTTATGCTTCAAACAGGCAATATGGTGAAGATGTGCCCAACACTAAAGGTGATATCCTTTTTGGAAGGACAGGCTTTGAGGTTGGTATGAATAAATTTTCTTTTGGAGTAAACGGAATGTTGCCCATAAGCCAAAATCTTACGGGAGGTAAGGTGGAGGCAAATTACCGATTGGCTTTAAATCTTAATTATAGCTTATAAAAAAAGGAACCGTTTCGGTTCCTTTTTTTGTTTATATATTAAGGATGTTATCCTTTAAATTCTACAGTTTTTATGTCGCCTTCTACTACCACTCTTACAAGTCCGTGTTTTGAAAGGCCTTTCATTGCAGCATCCCATTTTTTACCACTTAGTCCGGCTTCTGCTTTAAGGGCGTCTAATGCTAATGATGTACTTGCTTTAAGTATCTCTGCAATAAGTTTTTCGTCTTCCGTAAGCTCAGGGCCTTTTTTCTCAGGTCTCATTTGAGGGAAGAATAATACTTCCTGAATAGACTGGTTGTTGGTTAAGAACATTATTAACCTGTCCATACCAATACCAAGTCCAGATGTAGGAGGCATACCATATTCTAAAGCTCTAAGGAAGTCAAAGTCTATAAACTGACCTGCCTCATCATCACCTCTTTCGGCAAGTTTAAGCTGAGCTTCAAAACGCTCTCTCTGATCAATAGGGTCGTTAAGTTCAGAATAAGCATTAGCTATTTCCTTACCGCAAACCATAAGCTCAAAACGCTCTGTAAGTTCCGGATTTTCACGGTGCTCTTTACAAAGTGGGCTCATCTCTTTTGGATAGTCGGTAATAAATGTTGGCTGTATAAAATTACCCTCACATTTCTCACCAAAAATCTCGTCGATAAGTTTTCCTTTACCCATAGTCTCATCAACCTCAATACCCATACCTTTAGCAGCTTCAAAAATCTCTGCCTCAGTTTTTCCGGTAATGTCAAAGCCTGTAAACTGCTTAATGGCATCAGTCATGGTAACTCTTGCATAAGGAGCCTTAAAATCTACAGTGTGCTCGCCAAATGTAGCTTTGGTAGTTCTGTTAACAGCTGTAGCACAGTGCTCAAGCAGGTTTTCGGTAAACTCCATCATCCAGTTGTAGTCTTTGTAGGCTACATATATCTCCATTGCCGTAAACTCAGGGTTGTGTGTTCTGTCCATACCTTCGTTACGGAAGTTTTTACTAAACTCATACACACCGTCAAAACCACCTACAATAAGCCTTTTAAGATAAAGCTCATTTGCTATCCTCATGTATAGAGGAATGTCAAGTGAGTTATGGTGCGTTACAAACGGTCTTGCCGCTGCTCCTCCCGGTATAGGCTGTAATACAGGGGTTTCTACCTCAAAGTAACCTTTGTCGTTAAAGAAGCTTCTCATGGCGTTAAAAAGTTTCGTTCTCTTAACAAAAACTTCTTTAACCTGAGGGTTAACTACTAAGTCTACATAACGCTGACGGTAACGTAGTTCAGGGTCACTAAAACTGTCGTATACTTTTCCTTCTGCATCTGTTTTAGGCATAGGAAGCGGACGAAGTGTTTTACTTAAAAGAGTAAAATCGCTTACACGAACTGATTTTTCTCCAACCTGGGTGGTGAAAAGAGTACCTTCCACACCAATAAAGTCACCAAGGTCAATAAGTTTTTTAAATACTTCGTTGTATTTTGTTTTATCCTCATCAGGACAAATTTCATCTCTGTTAATGTAAATCTGTACACGGCCTTCGCTGTCCTGTATTTCGGCAAAAGACGCTTTACCCTGAATACGGAATGACATAACACGTCCGGCAATAATAACCTTCTTACCTTCAGCAAAATCTTCCTTAACCTGTTTAGACGTGTGGTCTACAGGAAATAAATTAGCGGGATACGGATTGATGCCGAGATTTCTCAGCGAGTCCAGTTTTTCTCTACGGATGATTTCTTGTTCTGAAAGCTGCATGATTATTAATGTTTTTAAGCCCGCAAAGATAATCATTATTAACAAATAATCAATTTGCATTTTTAACTGTATCAGGACTTTTTGTTAGCTTTTAAAAAAGATTATCTTTGGCTCATTAACAAAACAAACACCTTAATATGAAAACAAAATTACTTTTAGCGTTCAGTCTTTTCTTGTCACTGTTTGCTACTTCCTGCAACTTTACAGAAACACTGGTTATAAACGAAGATGGTAGCGGTACCATGACATTAGCTATGGACGCCTCTCAGCTAATGGCTATGGCAGGTGAAGAAATGACAAAGGAAACAGGAGGTGAGCGTATGGATACTATTATAAATTTTAAGGAACTTCTTGAAGAACATAAGGATAGTATTGCTATGCTGCCTGAAAAGGAAAGAAAGATGATGCAGGCGTTTTCTAATATGAAAATGAAAATGTTGATGGATCCTGCTACAACCGAATTTAAATTTGATATGATAACGGATTTTAAAGGAGTTAACGAACTTCAGGATATGATGAAGCTTATGAAGGAAGTTAAAAATATGCAGGGAGGAGCCAATGAGCAGGATGGTATGCCTGATGCTTTTAAAAATGATTCGGAAGTAAGCTATTTTTATAATGGTAAAAAGTTTATTAAAAAAATAACTATGCCTGCCGAAATGAAACAAATTCCTGATAGCCTTGCAATGTATATGGCTATGTTTGAAAGTTCTAAATATGTAATGAATTATAAGTTTCCTAAAAGAATCAAGTCGGTGTCAAATTCTGCTGCCATAATTAGTGAAGACAGAAAATCAGTTACCGTTACATATACTCTTAGCGATTATTATGTTGATCCTAAGAATATGGGGATTGAGGTAAATTTCGAATAAATTATATTTATACAGAATATTTAAGAGGTGCTTTAAGCACCTCTTTTTATTGGTTTAAGTTTTGTAATTTTGTAGTCAACTTATTTTACTGCTATGAATAAACAAGTAAAGTTCCTGGATTTAGGAATGAAAGATTACAAAGAGGTGTGGGATTTTCAGGAAAGCCTTTTTAGCGGGATACTTGATGTAAAGATTAAAAACAGGAGGGAAGAGCGTAATGATGATACGCCTAATTACCTGTTGTTTACACAGCATCCGCATGTTTATACATTAGGAAAAAGCGGGGATATAGAAAACCTGTTGCTTAATGAAAAGCAGCTTGAAAGTAAAGGGGCTACTTTCTATAAAATTAACAGGGGAGGGGATATCACTTATCACGGTCCCGGTCAGGTTGTAGGATATCCAATATTAGATCTTGAAAATTTCTTTACTGATATACATAAATACCTGCGCTTTTTAGAGGAAGTGATAATAAAAGTAATGGCCGACTATGGTCTTAACGGGGTTAGGAGTGAAGGAGAAACCGGAGTATGGCTTGATGTAGGTACTCCTTTCGCACGAAAGATATGCGCTATGGGTGTTAGAGCCTCAAGATGGGTAACTATGCATGGTTTTGCTTTTAATGTAAATGCTGATTTAGGTTACTTTGATAATATTATTCCGTGCGGAATAAAGGACAAAGCTGTAACCTCGCTAAATGTTGAGTTAAGAGTTGATAAAGTTGATGAGGAAGAGATAAAGAAAAAAATCCTTAAGTACTTTGTTGAACTTTTTGAGGCAGAGATTGTAAATGCCGAAGCTGAACTACTGCTTAAGGTTTAATTATAATCCAAAATCCAGTTCTAACTGATCTGGTAATAGCCTGAATGATTTACGGTGGTATTTGGTAATGCCATATTTTCTAATCGCTTCACGGTGCTCAACTGTTGGGTAACCTTTATTTTTTTTCCAGTTGTACATTGGGTATTCTTCATGAATACGGTTCATGTATTCGTCTCTGTAAGTTTTGGCTAAAACAGAAGCTGCTGCAATACTTAAAAACTTACTGTCGCCCTTTACTATACAACTATATGGAATGTTGTTTACGGGTTTAAATCTGTTTCCGTCTACTATAATGTAATGAGGTACAGGCTCAAGTTTAGTAATACATTCCTGCATTGCTCTTATTGAGGCATTTAAAATATTTATTTCGTCAATAATGTCTGGCTCGATGTTTGTAACATGATAACAAAGAGCCTTTTGTTCAATTAAAGGACGAAGGAGGTCTCTGGTTTTTTCGGTTAATTGTTTAGAGTCGTTAAGTAATTCTAATTCAAAGTCTTCCGGTAAAATAACAGCTGCTGCGGTAACCGGGCCGGCAAGGCATCCTCTGCCTGCTTCATCTGTACCTGTTTCAATCATGAACTCTGAAAATTTTAATGATAACATAAACCGAATTGTTGCTTTTTTTCGTAAATAACTATACGCAAATGTAGTTTAGTTGCGTTAAAATTAAAATTAATACTAGTTAATTTATATTTATTTATATTTTTGCGAATCTTATTTTCAAGTTGTTAGAAGTTTGGCTTTTTGAAAATGAGTTTATCTATTGATTGATTTGTTTATTTTAAATTATTTAAAACAGTTATGAAAAAAAATACTGTATCAGCTTTTTTGTTGTTGTCTTTGGGGCTTGTTGGCTTAACAGCTAGTGCTCAAACAACTCCGGAAGCTAAGGCTAAAATTACATCTCGTTATAATCAGGCTGAGATTAGCAAAGTTCGTGCAGAGCTTAAAGATTATAATGAAAAAAACCATAAAAGAACCCTTGAGCTTGCAGAAGCAAACGGATGGCCTCTTATGTTAGAGTATAAAAAAGGTCAGTATAGCTATCTTAGTGGTGTTACAGATCTTGATGAGCCTATCTATAAAGCAAGCGATAATAATTTTGGTCCTTCCAGTTCAACTATTACGGCTCGTGTTAATCATTTAAGATCGGGTGGTAGCCTTGGTCTTGATCTTGAGGGTCAGGGTATGGTTGTAGGTATGTGGGAAATAGGGGGTCCCCTAACTTCACACGAACAGCTGGTTGGAAGAATTACTTCTGGAGATAATGGTACTGCTTTTAATGGTTCTACTCAGGATGCATTAAATAGTTCAGGGCACGCAACTCACGTTGCCGGTACTCTTATAGGTTCAGGTAATGGTGATGTAACAGCTAAGGGTATGGCGCCTCAGGCAACTCTTGTAGCATACAATTCAAATCAGGATAATATAGAAGCTCTTGATGCTGCAACTGAAGATGGACTTTTGGTTTCAAATCACTCTTATGGTATTCCTTTGGCAAACGCAGCTTCATGGATGCCTGGTGCGTACTCCTCTGAGAGTCGTCAGTGGGATCAGGTTCTGTATGCAGCTCCTTATTATCAGGCGGTTATTTCTGCAGGTAATGACAGAGAAGCTGAAGAGAATGATATACTTATAGGTAACAAAACATCAAAAAATCCAATTATAGTTGCTGCTGTTGATGGTGTTGCAAATTATAATAGCCCAAATGATGTTGACATGTCTGATTTCAGTAGCTATGGTCCTACAGATGACAGAAGGGTAAAACCGGATATCTCTATGAAAGGTGTGGCAGTACATTCTGCTTATCCTGCCGGAGCTGCGGGAAGTTCTACTTTTGGTAGTGGTTATGCTGAACTTCAGGGTACATCTATGGCATCTCCGGGTGTTGCCGGTGCATTGCTTTTATGGCAACAGCATTATATGGATCTTCATGAAGGAACACCTATGCGTGCAGCTACATTAAAGGCACTTATGATAAACAGTGCTGATGAGGCGGGAAGTTTCCCTGGACCGGACCAGAAGTTCGGATGGGGACTTATAAATTCTAAAAAGGCTATAGAGACCATGAATGGAGCTGGAGAAACTTCAATTGTTGAAGAGCTTGTTCTAAATCCGGGAGAAACCTATACAAGACAGATTATTGTTCAGGGTGATCAGGATTTAAGGGTTACTGTTGTTTGGACAGATCCTGCGGGTACATCAACAACGACTGCTAACGATCCGACTATTAAACTTGTTAATGACCTTGATGTTAGGGTAAAGGCTAGTGGAGATATATTTCCGTATTTACCTTGGGGATTTGGTGATTTCTTAGGATTTGGTGCTGTAAAAGCTGATAATATAAGAGATAATGTAGAAGATGTATTAGTGGAACAAACTGAAATCACTCCTGGTACATATACTATAACTGTTACTCATAAAAATACACTTCAGGGTAATCAGCCTCAACAGTTTTCACTTGTTGTAAACGCTGTAACTGATGAGCTTAATGTGAGAGATTCTCAATATAACAATGTTTCAATTTATCCTAACCCTGCAACTGATGTTATTAATATTCAGTTAGGTTCTGGTGTTCAGGGTACTGAAGGTAGTGTTGTAATGTATGACTTACAGGGAAGGATTGTTAGACAATTCAATACCTTAGTTGATAAGGTTGATGTTTCATCATTAAACTCTGGTATGTATATTTTAAATATTGAATATGACGGATATACAGAGTCTAAAAAAATAATGGTAAAATAATTTTATTATAAAATTTATTCCATAAACAAAAAAGCTGCCTAAAGGCAGCTTTTTTGTTTATAATTAAGGGGTAAATGAATATTTAATATTTATAAGTTGATTTAAAAATTTTGTGAAATTTTTAACAATTGATATTTTTTTAATAATTTTTTACGTTATTTAAGTATTCTTAATTGAATTTAAATTATTCCAACTAAAAAATTAATCAAAAAATTATTGAAATGAAAAAAAATACTTTATCAGCTTTTTTGCTGTTGGCCTTTGGTTTTGTGGGCTTGACGGTAAATGCTCAAACGACTCCGGAAACTAAGGCTAAAATTACAGCGCGGCATGATAAGGCTGAAATTGCCAGAGTTCGTGCAGAGCTTAAAGAGTATAACGAGAAGAATCATAAAAGAACCCTTGAGCTTGCAGAAGCTAACGGATGGCCTCATGTGATAGAATATAAGAAGGGACATTATGGCTATCTTAGTGGTGTTACTGATCTTGATGAGCCTATCTACAAAGCGAGTCATAATAATTTTGGTCCTTCCAGTTCAGCTATTACAGCTCGTGTTAATCATTTAAGATCGGGTGGTAGCCTTGGTCTTGATCTTGAGGGTCAGGGTATGGTTGTAGGTATGTGGGAAATTAGAGGTCCCTTAACTTCACATGAACAATTGATAGGAAGAATTTCTATAGGCGATAATGTTGCTTTTAGCAGTTCTACTCAGAATGCGTTAAATGACTCAGGACACGCGACTCACGTTGCAGGTACTCTTATAGGTTCCGGTAATGGAGATATTACTGCTATGGGTATGGCGCCTCAGGCAACTTTAGTGGCGTATGATTATATAGAGGATGATGAAGAGGCTCTTGATGCTGCGGAAGATGGTCTTCTAATTTCCAATCACTCTTATGGTGCAGTTTTGGAGACTGCTCCTCCATTTTTGCCGGGTGCCTACTCGGCTGAAAGTTGGAAGTGGGATTTGGTAATGCATGCGGTTCCTACTTATCAGGCGGTTATTTCTGCCGGTAATGACAGAGTGGCCGAAGAGAACGATTTGCTTATGGGGAACAAAACTTCAAAAAATGCTATTGTAGTTGCTGCTGTAGAAGGTGTTGCAAATTATAATAGCCCAAGTGATGTTGATATGTCTGATTTCAGTAGCTATGGTCCTACTGATGACTGGAGAATAAAGCCGGATATCTCTATGAAAGGTGTTGCGGTACATTCTGCTTATCCTATTGGAACACAAGGTTTTAATATCGGAAGTTATTATAAGGATATGCCTGGAACATCTATGGCATCTCCCGGTGTTGCGGGTACATTGCTTTTATGGCAGCAACATTACATGAATCTACATGATGAAGAATCTATGCTTGCGGCTACTTTAAAGGCGCTTATGATAAATAGTGCTGATGAAGCAGGGAGTTTTCCCGGGCCTGACCAGAAGTTTGGATGGGGGCTTATCAATTCGAAAAGGGCTATAGAAACCATAAATAATAATGGTGAAACTTCTCTTATTGAAGAACTTGTTCTAAATCCCGGAGAAACAATTGAAAGAGAGATTGTCGTTGATGGGAATCAGGATTTAAGGGTTACCGTGGTTTGGACAGATCCTGCTGGTGATCCAACAACGACTGCTAACGATCCGGCTATTAAACTTATTAACGACCTTGATGTTAGAGTAAAGCGTAGTGGAGATATGTTTCCATACTTACCATGGGGTTTAGGCGAGTTCTTAGGTTTTGGGGCTGTAAAAGCTGATAATGCAAGAGATAATGTTGAGGACGTACTAGTGCCTCAAAACGAAATTACTCCTGGTGTATATACTATAACTGTTACTCATAAGAATACTTTAGAGGGAAATTTGCCTCAGCGTTTTTCGCTTGTTGTTAATGCAGTAACAGATGAGCTTAATGTGGGAAGTTCTCAATATAATAATGTTTCAGTTTCTCCAAATCCGGCAAATGATGTTATTAATATTCAGTTAGGCTCTGGTATTCAGGGTGCTGAAGGTAATGTTGTGATGTATGACTTACAGGGAAGAATTGTTAGGCAATTCAATAGCCTGGTTGACAAGGTTGATGTTTCGTCATTAAACTCAGGTATGTATATTTTAAATATTGAATATGACGGATATACAGAGTCTAAAAAAATAATGGTAAAATAATATTTTTGTAATAAAGTTTATTTACGTTTAATTTATTGAAAAGCTGCCTTTAAGGTAGCTTTTTTTGTTTTAGTTAAATTTTATACGCAACCATTTAACATTTTTTGTATCTATTAATCATATGATTTGCAAATTTTTAATAGTGCAATTTTTCTTTGATTTAACATTATTATTCCGAAGTAATATTTGTTTTATTAATAAATTATTAAGAAGTTTGCGGTTAACTAACTCAAATTAATAAAGTATGAGATCGAAGTTTACTTGGATTATGACGCTTTTATTAGCGTTGACATTTAATTTCTCTTTTGCGCAGGAGAAAGTGGTGAGTGGTACGGTGTCTGATGAAATGGGCCCGTTGCCAAGTGCTAATGTTTTTGTAAAAGGAACACAGCGCAGTACTCAAACTGATATTGATGGTAAATTTTCCATTAGTGTTAATCAGGGAGAGGTTTTAGAGTTTTCTTACACAGGTTATGAAACGAAAGTTGTAACTGTAGGTGCTGAAAACACTTATAACATGATTTTAGCTGAAGGTACTACTCTAAAAGTTGTTGTAAAAGACGTTTATAGGAGTATAACTAAGGAGAAATCAGCAATGGCAGTTGTAGGTATTTCTGCAGAAGCTATTGAAGACAGGGCTAATGCTTCAGTGTTACAGAGTCTTCAAGGACAAATTGCCGGTTTAAATATTGGTACCGGTTCAGGACAGCCCGGTGCTGATAGTACAATTATCCTTCGTGGTGTTGGTAGTATCAGTGGTAACGTAGAGCCATTATTCGTGATTGACGGTATTCCTGTTGATGAGGATGGTTTTAGAAGCTTAAACCAAATGGATATCGAAGATGTTCAGGTTTATAAAGATGCGGCTGCAACTTCAATTTACGGTAACAGAGGTGCTAACGGTGTAATTGTTATTACTACTAAAAGAGGTAGTCTTGATCAAAAAATGCAGTTTAGGTATACTTCACAATTTGGTTACAGTGAACTTCAGCCTCTAAATATGGAGCTAATGAATTCAAGTGAATTGTTAAGTTTCCAAAACAGAGTTGGTCAAGGTTTAGGAGCAGAGCTTACAGATGCTGAAAGAGAATTGTTAGCTAGACAAAACAATACTTACTGGACCGATATTTTCTTTAGAAAAGGTGTTACTAAGTCTCATAACTTAGCTATAACTACAGGTTCTAAAACTACGAGTAACTTTACTTCATTAGGTTACTTTGAGCAGGAAGGTATTTTTATGAATACTACATTCAAGCGTTTCAGTGTTAGAAATAACTTTAGTGGTAGATCTGAGAATAATAAATTTAATTATTCATTTAATTTTAACGGTAACTTCTCCAGGTCAAAAGGTATAGATGGTGCAGGTACAAATGCAGTATTCTTTGCTCCGTTTAGAGCTGCTCTACACGGTTTACCATACCTTAGCCCATACGATGCAGATGGTAGCGTAACAAACGATGGAGGTCTTACTCCTGGTGATGCGGGTGCTATTACTGTTGATAAAGTTCCTTATGTATTATTGAACTCTGCTAAAATGAATACTGATGTCGAAGATGAGATCAAGATTTTAGCTGGTTTCTCTGCTGACTGGAATTTTGCTAAGCATTTAACCGCAGGTTTCCAAATGGGTATGGATTACTCAGGTTTCAAAACACTTGAAATCCTTCATCCAAACAGCTTACTTGGTCCTTTCCAGGTTGATGGTACAAATGGTACTCAATTTGGTGGTACACAAACTGAATCTTCTACAAGAGACTTTAGATTTAACTCTGTAACAAGATTAAACTATAACAATACTTTTGCTGAAAAGCATACACTTGATGCAACTTTCTTTGTTGAGTACAATAAATCTCATTATGATGGTATTGGTTTCAATCAGTTAGGTCTTGATCCAAGGCTTGTAGGTACTGATGCGGCATTCATTCCTGGTACTACTGTTGAGGGTGATAACCAGCCTTATATCCCTACTTTGACTTCTTTTAAAGTTTCAGAAGGTCTATTCTCTTACTTTGCTAACTTTGATTACGATTACGAAAGTAGATTTGGTTTAACAGCTACTATTAGACGTGATGCTTCATTCCGTTTCGTTGACGATAACAAATGGGGTACTTTCTGGTCAGTAGGTGGTAGATGGAATTTAGATAAGGAAGAGTTCCTTAAAGGAAAAGGTGTTGATCTTAAAGTGAGAGCTTCTTACGGTACTTCTGGTAACCAACGTATAAACAATGCTCAATACTCTGCATTAAACTTAACTCGTAGTTTATATGGTCAGGGTGGTAACTATAATGGTTCAGTAGGTACTGTTCCTACTCAAATTGGTTATACTGATTTAAGATGGGAAGAAACAGCACAAACTAATATTGGTGTTGACTTCGGTGTATGGAATAATAAACTTTCAGGTAGTGTTGATGTTTATAGAAAACGTACTAACGACCTATTCCAATCAACTCCTGTATCTCCGGTTAATGCAACAAGTTCTATTGATACCAACATTGGTAACCTAGAGAACAAAGGTGTTGAGTTAACTTTAAAGTATACAGTATACGACAAAAACGGATGGAACATTGTTCTTAACGGAAATACTTCATACAATAAAAACTTTATCAGAGACTTACCGGATAGCTACAACGGTCTGGTATTTAACGGTGGTTCAACTTCATTAATTGAAGGTGAGGCTATTAATACATACTATATTGTTAGATATGCAGGTGTTAACCCTTCAAACGGTAACCCATTATTCTATACTGCTGATGGTGGTTTAACAGAAACTCTTGATGATTCTGACCGAGTTAATACAGGGAAATCAAGCTACCCTGCTTGGCAAGGTGGTTTTGGAACTTTAGTTACTTACAAAGGTTTCGAATTTAGTACTCAGTGGAGCTACTTTGCTGACCTATACAGAAACAACCTTGACTACGCAGAGTTAGAAGAGACTAACATAATTGATGACGGATCTAACAGGGTTTCATCTACAGCTACGGTATGGCAAAATGTTGGTGATATTACTTCAGTTCCTAGAGTGGGTAACCCTTACGGAGCTGTAGATTATATCAACTCTACAGACAGATACCTTGAAGACGCTTCTTTCTTAAGATTAAGAAATGTTTTATTAGGTTACTCTTTCAGTAAAGAAACTCTTCAGGACTTACCAATTTCAGGTTTAAGATTCTTTGTTCAGGGTGAAAACCTACTTACTTTCTCTTCATACAGAGGATGGGATGCTGAAGCAGGTTTCCGTACTACAGATAGGGGTAACTATCCTACTCCTAAGATTTATACTCTTGGAGCTGTTATTAATTTCTAAAAAAAATAACTATGAAAAATATATTTAGAATAAGTTTATTGGCTTTATTTATAGGGACAGTTTCCTGTGAAGATGCTACAGACATAATTCAGGAATCAGAACTTTCCGAAGATGTTGCTTATCAGACAGTTGACGATTTACGTAGTGGTTTGATAGGTGTTTATGCTGCCTATGGTCCTGATTCAGGAGGAAATGGTGCAGGTAATTCTGTTCTTTTTAACGACCTTTTTACAGATAACCTTAAAAGAGGTGCATCTAGTTCAGGTCAGGGTAACCAGGTTTATAGCTTTATTATGCAACCGGGTACAGGTTTCCCAACTTCTATTTGGGGTAGCAGATATTCTGTGATTAACTTCGCTAACAGGGTTTTAAGAGCATGGGATAGAATTTACCCGACTCTTGAGACTGAGGCTGAAAGAAATGATGCAAATGAAATCAAAGCTCAGCTTTTAGCTATGAGAGGTTTTATGCACTTTGAACTTCTTCAGTATTTTGCTCCAAGTTACACTGATTTAAGTCAGCCAGGTGTTATTATTATGGATTTTGTTCCGGAAATTACTCAGGTATTCCCTCGTAATACAGTTGGTGAAGTATTTACTTTTGTTGATGGTGATTTAGCGCAAGCTGCTCAACTAATGGGAGATACATTTGATACTTATGAGTCTTACTCTTCAGCTGATTTAGAAGAGGTATTCTATATTAATCCGGATGTAATTAAAGCTATGCAGGCCAGAGTTGCTTTATTTGAAGGTAACTATGGTGTAGCTGAAACTTTAGCTAATGAGCTTGTTCAGGCTCACCCTTTAGCAGAACTACAGGCGTACCAAAATATGTTCCTTTCTGACGATTTAAGTGTTTCAGAGCAGATTTGGAGTTTATCACGTCGTTTAGGTAACAACAGATTAGTTGCTTTATATGCTGCTAACGGAGCTGGTGGAGACGGTAGCCCATTCTTTGAAATGTCTAACGGTCTTTACAACCTTCTTTCTAATAATGACGTAAGAAAGCTTGTTCTTTATTTTGGTGATGAATCAGAATTTGTAGCTACAGATTCTCCTGAGAACTTCCTTCTTATTGGTAAATATCAGGGTACACCTGACGGAGCTCAGATTAATGACTTTAAAGTTTTCAGATCATCTGAAATGCAACTTATCAAAGCTGAATGTGAAGCTCGTGGAGGTAATTTAACAGCTGCTGCAAATTCAATAAAAGCTTTAAGAGATAAAAGATATATTAATGATGCTCCGGCTCCGGTTTATGCTAATCTTGACGCTGCTTTAACTGATATCCTTTTAGAGAGAAGATTAGAGCTTGCTTTTGAAGGACACAGATATCTTGACCTTAAAAGGTTAAACAGAGGTATTAGCAGAAACGGTACAGACTGTGCTTCATTCAGTGCTCCATGTGAATTAAATCCTGGTGATTATAGATTTACATTACCAATACCTAATACTGAAATTAGCGCGAACCCTACGATTGAACAAAATCCTGGTTACTAAAATTAAAACAAAATGAATATGAAAACATTTTTCAAAATATTATTACTGGCAGCAGTAGTTACATCTTGTGATGATGTTGAGCCAACGATTTTTCATGGCGATGATCCTGCTGAACAAACCTTCCTTTCTTTCTCTAGCGGAACATATTCTCTTCCGATTGAAAGAGATGCAACAGGTACTAGTACTATAACTCTTTCTGTTAGTACAATTGCTACTACAGATAGAACTTATAATATTGAAGTTATTGCTGGTACAGCAAATCCTGCAACTTATTCAGTGCCGGCTTCTGTAACAGTTCCTGCTGGAGAATATCTTGCAACATTTGATTTAACAGGAGCTGATAATGGCTTAGTTGATGATGTTATCAAGTCTTTCCAGATTAAACTATCTGAGGCTGATATTACTGATGAGTCTCTTGGTTTTGCTGAAGCAACAATTAATGTTTATGAAGTTTGTCCTTTACAAAGTCCTTTCTTAGGAGTTTACAAAGTGTCTTCAGACTCAGCATTATTTAATGCTAATCCTTTTGGTGACAATACTAATATTGTACTTGAAGAAGGTTCAAATCCATATGAAAGAACATTTGTTGCTAATGGTTATGTAGGTTACGGATCTGCTCAGAGAATTGCAATAAACTTTCAGTGTGACTATTTAAACTTGGGTAACGCTATTAATACTCAGGTTGGTTGTGGTGAAGAAGATGAGGATGGAAATCCTATTTCTATTTGGTTTGAGCCAGCTGACAGAGAAGATCGTGCTTCTTATAACACATTTAATGATGCTAATTTTACAATGAGATTCATTGAAAATGCAAGAGGGGCTTGTGAAGCACCGTCTCCGCTGAATTCAGCTACATTTGTTAAACAATAATTAACGACGTAATTAATTATGAAAAAATTTATATACGGTATATTAGGTTTGGCGGCTTTATCATTAGCTAGCTGTGATTATCACGATCCAAACGACGGTAAATTCGGTGGTGAATCATCTGCAGGATGGGTTCAATTTGAAGAGGATGGTGTTAGCTATCTAAATGCAGTTCAGGGAACTGAATCAACAATAGAGGCTACAATTCCTGTTGTTATTAAAAGTGTGGACTTAATTGACTTAAGTGGAAATCCTGTAACAAATAATCCTGTAAATGAAGGATTAACAGTTAATTATACTGTTGAAGATATTGATGGTTCATCTTCTTTCATTAGTATTCCTGGATCTGTTTACATTCCAAAAGGAGAAGTTAGTGCGAATATCACTTTTACTATTCCTGCTTCAGCTCAAATTTCATGTACAGAGTTTAAGGTTACATTGACTTCTACAAGTAACTCTAATGTAACTATTGGTTTTGAAGATAATAATATTGTTTCTCAAAACTTTGTTGTAGGTGCTTATGATATCAATGCTATGGTAGGTACTTATGATGTATTAGAGGACGGTCAGTTCCAGTATACATGTAATGTTGCTTTAGGTGCTGAGCCTAACTCGTTAGTTATTTCTAACTTATATGATACTAATCCTGCTTCTCAAACTACTATTTATGTTAACGAAAACGGTACTATAACTTTCCCATCTCTTCTTGATAACTTTTTATTTACAAGTGGTCAGGTAGGTGATGTATATGTTCAGGGTCTTGATGGCTACTTTACATGTAAGAATGGTGGTACTATTGAGTTTGACTTTAACCTACGTTATGGTACAAACCAAGCAACTACTGTTGGACCGGTTAATGTTGTAATGACTAAGCAATAATATTATATTTTATATATAATTTAAAAACCCGCTGTTAAGCGGGTTTTTTTATATGTTTGTTTAAAGCTAAAAAATTATCTTTGTCCAAATTATCAAAGCCCGATGCTAAAGAAGTTTATTATTTTTTTTATGTTGCTTTTTCCTGTTGTATTGTTTTCGCAAATAAACAATAAGAAAGGATTAAAGTCTGCCGGTAATACAACATCTGAAAATAAGATGCAGATGTCTGACAGTAATACCAATTCAAAGCGAGGGATTAAGAAGGAAAAAGATACTATTGCTACTGTTGATATGTATAAAATTATCACACTGGATAGGGATACTACTTATGTTGATACATCGCTAACAGTGCAAAATGATTATAAGGTTAATTATCTAAGAAAAGATAATTTTGGCTTACTACAGTTTCCTAATATCGGACAAACCTATAATATTCTTGATTATGGATTGGTAGATCATAATCCGTTTCCGGAATTTGGTTTTAAGGCTAAACATGCTGCTTATATGGAGGTAAACGATATTAATTATTATAACGTTCCTACTCCTTATACTGATTTATTTTACAGGTCGGTTCTGTCTCAGGGACAAATGCTTGATGCTTTTATTACTTTAAATACTTCAGAAAACCTAAACTTTGCAGTTGCCTATAAAGGTCTACGCTCTATTGGTAAATATGTAAACTCTATTTCAAGTAATGGAAACTTCAGGTTTATTACAAGTTATAATACTAAAGACAAAAGATATAACTTAAAACTTCATGTAACAGCTCAGGATATATCAAATCAGGAGAATGGGGGTATTATAGATTCTGATCTTTTTGAGAGTGGTGATGCGCTTTATACTGACAGAGAAAGGTTGGAAGTGTATTTTGAAGATGCTTCTTCTTTACTAAAAGGGAACAGGTATTTTGTTGATCATACTTTTAGGTTAAGTAAGAGCAATCCTAATAGTTTGCTGTTGCATCATCAGTTTAACTATGAAAATAAATCATTTACTTATACCCAGCCTACTGCGAGTGAAAGGTTCGGTCCATGGTATACGTCAAACATAAATAATAAAACCAGATATAACAGAATGTATAATATGGTAGGTGCAGCCTATACAAATGACAATATAGGGACACTTGAGTTTTATGTAGAAGACTATACGTATAACTACTACTATAACAGGGTTATATTGGGAGATAACTTTGTGCCTAATTTACTAAACGACAGGGTCGATACTTATGGTGCAAGATATACTTATCAAAAAGGCAAGCTAAAAGGGTCAGTTCTTTTCTCAAATTCTATTACAGATCAGTCGCTGGCTAATATACAGGCTTCTGCCAGATATAAGTTTAATGATGAAAATGAGCTTAGCTTCAGGTATCAGAACATGAATAAGTTACCAGATCTAAACTACAGGCTTTATCAGAGTAGTTATGTGGAATATAACTGGTATAATGAGTTAAAGAACGAAAAAATAAACAACTTTGAGTTTGAGGCAAAGACCAAATGGATTACTGCTTCTATGCAGTATACAGTGCTAAAAGATAAATTATATTTTGAGAGGGTTGATGTAGCTTATGATCCGGATGATGTTGAACCTTTAATTGTAAAACCTGCTCAGTTTGACGGTACAATTAACTACTTCTCAGTAAAAGCTTCAAAGGATATTAAATTTGGAAAGTTTGGCCTGGATAATACATTGCTTTATCAAAGTGTGTCACAAAGTGATGCAATTTTAAATGTACCTGACTTTACTACCAGAAATACTCTTTATTTTTCCGATTACCTGTTTAAAAAAGCATTGTTTATCCAGACAGGGGTAACCTTCCAGTATTTTACAAAATACTACATGAATGGATATAACCCGCTTTTAGGAGAGTTTTATGTTCAGGATGAAAAGAAGATAGGAGACTTCCCTTTAATGGATTTCTTTATCAATGCAAAAGTGAAACAGTTTAGAGTATTCCTTAAGGCAGAACATTTTAATTCTTCTTTCTCAGGGTATAATTATTATTCGGCACCTACTTATCCTTATAAGGATTTTGTTATCCGTTTTGGGGTTATCTGGGATTTCTTCTCTTAAGATTCTGTCATTTAACTGTTTTTTTAAGCTTTATCTAATATCTTTGTCCTCAAATTTGAGGCAACATTTACTATTATAATGAAATACGCAAAAAACATACTTGAAACCATTGGTAATACACCTTTAGTAAAACTTAATAAGCTGACTGAAGATATTGAAGCTTTGGTTTTGGCAAAGGTTGAAACTTTTAATCCGGGCAACTCTGTTAAGGACAGGATGGCTGTAAAAATGATTGAGGATGCAGAGGCTGACGGTCGTTTAAAACCGGGAGGAACTATTATAGAAGGTACTTCGGGAAATACAGGTATGGGACTTGCTTTAGCGGCTATTGTTAAAGGGTATAAGCTTATTTGTGTTATTTCAGACAAGCAGTCTAAAGAGAAAATGGATATTCTTAGGGCTGTTGGAGCAAAGGTGGTGGTTTGTCCTACTGATGTTGAACCTACCGATCCACGCTCATATTATTCGGTGTCAAAAAGGCTTGCGGAAGAAACGCCTAACGGATGGTATGTTAACCAATATGATAATCCGTCTAACGCGGTTGCTCACTATGAGCAGACAGGTCCTGAGATTTGGGAACAGACGGAAGGAAAGATTACACATTTTGTAGTAGGGGTAGGTACAGGAGGTACTATATCTGGTGTTGCAAAATATTTAAAAGAGAAAAACCCTAATATCAAGATATGGGGTATTGATACTTATGGTTCGGTATTCAAAAAATACCATGAAACCGGAGTATTTGATGAGAATGAAATTTATTCTTATATCACAGAAGGTATAGGTGAAGATATATTACCTAAAAATGTTGACTTCTCCTTAATTGACGGTTTTACTAAAGTGACTGATAAAGATGCAGCGGTATATACCAGAAAACTGGCTCTTGAAGAAGGCATATTTGTAGGTAACTCTGCCGGGGCTGCTATAAAAGGATTGCTTCAGCTGAAAGAGAACTTTAAAAAGGATGATGTTGTTGTTGTTTTATTCCATGATAGCGGAAGCCGCTATGTGGGTAAGATGTTTAACGACGACTGGATGCGTGAAAGAGGCTTCCTTGACGAGGAAATTACTAAAGCAGAAGATTTAATTAAAGATCATGCGGATAAACCTCTTGTGGTAGTAAGAACCGAAGAATTGGTATCGCATGCCATAGAGCGTTTACGTAAATATAAAATATCACAAATACCTGTTATAGACACTAATGGCTTTATAGGTTCGGTTGATGAGACAGACTTATTCAGAAGTTATGTAGAAGATAAGGATATAGCCGAAAAACCAATCAGGGAAGTAATGGGTAAACCATATCCTGTAGTACAGGCTAATACCCCAATTGAAGAAGTGTCTAAGCTAATCAATAAAGATAATCAGGCTGTATTGGTAGATTTAGGAAATGGTAAGCACCATATTATAACCAAGCATGATATCATAAGTTCGATAAAATAATTTGACTATATTTGAAAAGAGCCTTTATGGCTCTTTTCTTTTTTAATATGAGTACGTTTACAGCCATAGATTTTGAAACAGCAACCGGTTATGCCCATAGTGCCTGTGCAGTAGGTATTGTAACTGTTGAAAATGGTGAAATAACTGAAGAATATTATACCCTTATCCAGCCACCTGAAAATGAATACTGGTACAGGAATATAATGGTACACGGTATAAAACCTGTAGAGACTCTTGATATCCCAACTTTTGATGATATTTTTCCCGAAATACAAAAAAGGCTTTACGGTAGGAAGATTGTAGCACATAATGAGGCTTTTGACCGGAATGTGCTGATAAAGACCATGAGATACTACGGATTGTATTATGACGAACTGGAGCTGGCAGATAAATGGGAGTGCACCTGTCGTATTTATAGGGCAAAAGGCTATAAGCCTGCTAATTTAAAATATTGTAGTGAGCGCAACGGTATTGAACTTAATCACCATGAGGCATTGTCTGATGCTAGAGCCTGTGCTAAACTTTATTTACTTCATAATAATCAGATAAAGCTTTTTTAAGATTTTTCTTTACTTTAGGGGTTTATAACCACACCCTAAAATGAAAGAAGATTTCCTCCACTATTTATGGCAGTTCAAAAAGTTTGATCTGTTGAATCTACATACTACAAAAGGAGAAAAAATAGAGATACTTAACTCAGGGCAATACCTGCAACAGGCAGGGCCTGACTTTTTTAATGCACAGCTTATAATAGGTACACAAAAATGGGCAGGCAATGTGGAGATACATTTAAAGTCTTCCGATTGGTATGTGCATAATCATGAACGTGATGCCGCTTATGAAAATGTGGTACTTCATGTGGTATGGGAACATGATACGGAAATCTTTAGAAAGGATAATACTGAGATTCCGGTATTACAATTAAAGGATTATACAGATAAAAACCTTGTAGATAGTTACCGTTCGTTAACTGCTCCCAAAACCTGGATATATTGTGAAAAGGAGTTAGCTACGGTAAACAGTTTTGTTTTTGCCAACTGGAAAGAGAGATTATTTTTTGAGAGGCTTGAAAGAAAATCTCTCCCTATATTAGAACTGGCAAAAGAAACGTCAAATGACTGGGAGGCTGTTTTGTTCTGCTTTTTGGCTAAGAACTTTGGGTTAAATACAAACGGAGAGATTTTTTATAAAATAGCAAGGTCAATTCCGTTTTCTGTTATAAGGAAAGAAGGATTTGAGGCAGAAAACCTTGAAGCACTATTTATGGGTAGAGCAGGAGTGCTTAAAGGAGATAAAGAGGATGTTTACTATAAAGATTTACAGGCAAGGTACAATTACCTCTTTACCAAATACAGGTTTGAAGAAGTCTATATAAACGAACTGCAGTTTTTTAAACTGCGCCCCGATAATTTCCCTACTATACGTCTGTCGCAATTAGCACAGTTATATCATTTGCATCAAAACCTATTTTCTAAAATAATAGAGGCAGATTCGTTAAAAAGTATTCATGATATTTTAAGGATTCAGGCAGGAGACTATTGGCAAACCCATTATCAGTTTGATAAAGAAAGTACGAGAAAAAGAAAAACCCTTTCGTCGTCATTTATAGATCTGTTGGTTATTAATACAGTTATCCCGTTTAAGTTTGCTTATAATAAATATGTAGGCAAAGAATCAGACGAGGAAATGATTACCCTGCTTCAGGAAATAGCGCCTGAAAAGAATGCTGTTATCGATAAGTTTAGATATTATAAAGTTCCGGTAGAATCGGCATACGATAGTCAGTCTTTATTGCAATTAAGGAATGAATACTGTGCTTATAAAAAATGTATGCAGTGCGCTTTAGGGTTAGAGCTTATTAAAAGCTGATAATACTAACTTTTTGTTTAAATTTGGAGTTCAAATTCTATTTATGTCATTTGTAACAAACATCAGACACTTTTTTGAAAGACATGGTTTTCGTGTGTCAGCCCGTCTGGCCGACAGGCTGGGTATGCGTGCTACAAACGTAAGACTGTTCTTTATATATATATCCTTTGTAACTGTTGGGTTATGGTTTGGGGTATATCTTACGCTTGCTTTCTGGCTTCGCTTAAAAGATGCTGTTTATACCAAACGCAGTTCGGTATTCGATTTGTAAACTTCTCATAGATTCTTAAGAATGAAAAAACCTTTCGGATTCTTTTTGCGTTTTACTAAAGGGCAACGAAAGGGTGTTATGGCTTTACTGTTCCTGATTATTATTTTTCAGGCTGGCTATTTTATATTCACCTCATTTGGTTTTTCGGGTAATAAAGAGGTTTCTCCTGAAGAGGCAGAATGGTTGTCTCATCAGGAAGAGATTGACAAGCTTAAAGAAGCGAAGTCTGTTAAGAAAGATACTATATTTCCTTTTAATCCTAATTTCATTTCCGACTACAAAGCGTATATACTTGGGCTGAATGAAGAACAGCTTTATAAACTTACAGCATTTAGAAAAACCGGGGCTTATGTTAACTCTTCCGAAGAGTTTAAGGGAGTTACCGGCATACATGATACTTTATTGATAAAGCTAAAACCTTACCTGCGTTTTTCTCAAAAACCTGATGTTATGGTAAGTAAGGGAGAGGCGAAAGAAAAACATGTAAAAGAAGAAGGGTTTAAAGTAATAGATATTAATATAGCAACCAGTGAACAATTGCAGGCCGTATATGGTATAGGGCCTTATTATGCCAAGTGTATTGTAGAAAAAAGGGAACAGCTTGGTGGTTATGTGAATATGAATCAGCTGGATGATTTTGGAGATGTTCCTGCTAATTCTCTGCATGATATATACGATAGGTTTGCAGTAATAACGCAGCCAGAAGTAAACACCATAAATGTAAATACGGCTTCTTTACATCAACTTTCAAGATTTCCTTATTTTAATAAAGATTTAGCCAGAGCAATTATTACCCAACGCAGCATGTTAGGAAACTTTTCTAAAATTGAGGATTTGTTAGAAATAAATGGTTTTCCTGTTGAAAAAGAAAAAATAATTGCCTTATATTTGGAATTCTAAAAAAAAAATAGTCAAAATGAATTTCGAATATAGCGAAACCCAAAAAATGATTGCTGACTCCATTAAGGATTTTGCAGATCAGCATATACGTCCTAATATTATGGAATGGGACGAAAAACAACACTTTCCGGTAGACCTTTTTAAGAAACTTGGCGAAATGGGATATATGGGAGTTCTTGTTCCGGAAGAATATGGAGGAACTGGACTTGGTTATCATGAATATATTACTGTTGTAGAAGAAATATCTAAGGTAGACCCTTCAATAGGTTTGTCGGTAGCGGCACATAACTCTTTATGTACAAATCATATCCTTACTTTTGGTAATGACGAACAAAAAAAGAGATGGCTTCCTAAACTGGCAACTGCCGAGCATATTGGTGCATGGGGTTTAACTGAACACAATACGGGATCTGATGCAGGGGGAATGAATACTACTGCTGTAAAAGATGGAGACCACTGGATTGTTAACGGTGCTAAGAACTTTATTACTCACGCTAAATCGGGTGATATAGCTGTGGTAATTGTTCGTACCGGAGAAAAAGGTGACTCAAGAGGTATGACTGCTTTTGTATTTGAAAAAGGCATGCCTGGTTTTACAAGTGGTAAAAAAGAAGATAAATTAGGTATGCGTGCCAGCGAAACGGCCGAGCTTATTTTTGATAACTGCCGTGTGCCGGATGCAAACAGATTAGGTGAAGTAGGTGATGGTTTCGTTCAGGCAATGAAGGTTCTTGACGGTGGTAGGATATCAATTGGTGCTTTATCGTTAGGTATAGCAAAAGGAGCTTATGAGGCAGCTCTTAAATATTCTAAAGAGCGTTATCAGTTTGGTCAGCCTATCAGTAGCTTCCAGGGTATTGCTTTTAAGCTTGCCGATATGGCTACAGAAATCGAAGCATCTGAATTGTTACTTCACAAAGCAGCCTATCTTAAGAATAACAATAAGAAAATGACTGTTGCGGGAGCGATGGGTAAAATGTATTCATCTGAAGTATGTGTGAGGGTTTCTAATGAAGCGGTACAGATACATGGAGGGTATGGTTATACCAAGGATTACCCGGTTGAGAAGTTTTACAGAGACTCCAAATTATGTACTATAGGTGAAGGAACAACTGAAATCCAGAAACTTGTAATATCACGAAACATATTAAAAGACTAATTATTTAAATTATAAATAATTGTAAAAGAGGAGCTTATATATAAGTTCCTCTTTTTTATTAAACTTATCAACATTACAACGTTGTAGTGTTAAAATATTTTTTGATTTCGTAAAATTAAGGAGTTAAATATGTAGATTAAGTAAAATTTAACCCTTTTAATTATGAAATACATATTTACTCTACTGTTCGCTTTGGCTTTAATAAGCTGTAGCGATGAAGCGGATGTTAAAGATGACATCCAGACAAGTCAGGAGGTTACCACTCCGGTATTCAATACAAAGGCTATAGGTTCTAAGGTTATGATGCAGGCCTTTTACTGGGATGTTCCGGCTGGTGGTACATGGTGGAATACTGTAAAAGGTAAAGTGCCTGCATGGAAAAACGCCGGTATAGATGCTATATGGCTTCCTCCGGCTACTAAGGCGCAAAATGGCCCGTATTCAATGGGATACGATCCTTTTGATTATTTTGATTTTGGAAGCTATAATCAAATGGGTAGTACAGAAACACGCTTCGGGTCTCTGTCAGAGATTCAGTCGCTTATTTCTACGGCTCACACAAATGGTATAAGTGTTATAGCTGATATCGTTATTAATCACAACAGCGGTGGTGCTTCGCAGGCTAATCCTTTTACGGGAGGTAATACATGGACTGATTTTCAGCCGGCATCGGGATTGTTTAACAGGTCTTATTATGATTTTCATCCTAATGATGTGCATTCCGGAGATTCCGGTTCATTTGGCGGATATCCTGATTTGTGTCATGATAAGCAATATGTACAGGACTGGTTGTATAACAACTCTAACTCCATAGCTAAATATTATAAGAATGTAATGGGGTTTGACGGTTGGCGCTTTGATTATGTAAAAGGTTTTGAACCGTGGGTGGTTAAGAACTTTAAGAATGCTGCAGGAGGTTTTGCTGTAGGAGAGTATTGGGACGGTAACGCTGCTACTTTAGAGTGGTGGGCTAATCAGGCTGAGGCCAGTGCTTTTGACTTTGCATGTTATTACAGGATGAGGGATGCGTTTATGGGTAATGATCTTACTCAGCTAAACGGAGATATGCTTTTAAAACGTAATTCTTATAAAGCTGTAACTTTTGTTGCAAACCACGATACCGATGAGATATATAATAATAAGTTATTGGCGTATGCTTACATAATGACGCATGAAGGCTATCCTTGTGTGTTTTACAGGGATTATGAAGAGTGGCTGGATAAGAATAAGATGAATAACCTTATATGGATACATAATAATAAGGCTTCGGGTAACACAACTTATCTTTATGCAGATAATGATGAGTATGTGGCAAGAAGAAACGGTAGCCCGGGGCTGGTGGTTTATATTAATAATAGTAATTCATGGCAGGAAAGGTGGGTAGATACTAACTGGGCTAATACAGTTATAAAGGATTATACGGGTAATTCCGGTTGGGAGCCTACTACTCAGGGTGATACCTGGGTAAAAATTCAGGCGCCCCCTCATGGGTATACTGTTTGGTCGGTAAAATAAATTTGAATAATTGGTTTTTAATCAAAAAATATTTTATAAGTTTGCACCCTTAACGAGAGGAGGTGTTATATTATGTTGATTATACCAATTAAAGACGGAGAGAATATCGATAGAGCTCTAAAGCGCTACAAGAGAAAATTTGATAAAACAGGAGTTGTTAGACAACTAAGAAGTCGTCAGCAGTTCACGAAACCATCTGTTGTAAGAAGAGCTCAAATCCAGAAAGCAGCTTATATCCAAACATTAAGAGACTCAGTAGAGAACTAATTATTTTTTTGGATTTAAAATAATAACCGTTAACAGAAAAGTTCATTAACTTTGCTGTTAACGGTTTTTTTATGGTTAATTCTAAACAGGCATATGCAGACTATCTTTTAAAGGAGAAGAATTATTCTCTTTTAACCCTTAAGGCTTATACTAATGATTTGTCTGAATTTGAGTCTTTTATCAAACAGCATGATGAAAGTATGGAGCTTGAAGATGTGGTTTACGGTCACATTAGGGGTTGGATAGTAAATTTGGTAGAGCAGGGTTTGTCTAACCGCTCGGTAAACCGAAAGATATCTTCGCTTAAATCGTTTTATAAATTTTTACTTCGTGCAAAGCAGATTGAGATCAATCCGCTTCAAAAACACAAATCGCTTAAAACGGAAAAAAAAGTACAGGTTCCTTTTTCTGAAAAAGAGCTTACTGCTGTATATGAAGAAATGGAATATACTGATGATTTTGATGGTGTTAGGGACAGGCTTATTATTGAGCTATTTTATACAACAGGTATGCGTAGGGCAGAGCTTATTGGTTTAAAGCTCAACTCGTATGATAAAGGCGGGCAGACTTTAAAGGTTTTGGGTAAGAGAAATAAGGAGAGGATATTGCCAGTTTTGAGCTGTACTGCTCAACTTATTACAAAATATCTTACAGAAAGAAATGAGCTTGAAAATATAGTAGACAGAGATGTGTTAATTTTAAACAGGAGGGGTCAAAAAGTGAGTGAATCTTTTGTTTATAGGTTAATAAATAGTTACTTTAGTGTTGTCTCTGCTAAGGTTAAAAAGAGTCCTCATGTGTTGCGTCATACTTTCGCTACACATTTACTCAATAACGGAGCAGATTTAAACTCAGTAAAAGAATTATTAGGTCACGCAAGTTTGTCTTCTACTCAAATATACACGCACAGCAGTCTTGCGGAGCTTAAAAAAGTATATCAGGAAGCGCATCCCCGTAACCGAAATGATTCATAATGTTTAACTATTTTAAAAGTTATGTTTATGAAAGTAAATGTTCATGCAGTCAACTTTAATGTTGACAGAAAACTGGTTGGCTATGTTCAGGAAAAATTGGATAAGCTTGATAAGTATTATGACAGAGTTGTATGTTCTGATGTGTTTTTTAAACTGGATAATACGAGTGCAAAAATTAATAAGATTGCAGAGCTTAAAGTTAGTGTTCCCGGAGACGAATTTGTAGTCAAAAAACAGTGTAAGACATTTGAGGAGGCTGTAATGTTAGCGGCTGATTCCATGGAGCGTTTATTGGTGAAAAGAAAACAAAAAGTAAGAGCGCATTCATAACTGAAAAAAAAGTTCAAAAATGTTTTGATTAAAATAAAAAATCTATACATTTGCAGTCCGTTAGAAATAGCGGACTTTTTTTATTCTAAGTTGCCGGTGTAGCTCAGCTGGCTAGAGCAGCTGATTTGTAATCAGCAGGTCGTGGGTTCGAGTCCCTCCATCGGCTCAAAGTTTTTTGAAAAGCAACTGAAGATAAAGGTTAGGGGAGATACTCAAGCGGCCAACGAGGACGGACTGTAAATCCGTTGGGAAACCTTCGCAGGTTCGAATCCTGCTCTCCCCACTAACTCTAAGCGAGAGTTTAGGATTAAGCCGGTGTAGCTCAGGGGTAGAGTGCTTCCTTGGTAAGGAAGAGGTCACGGGTTCAAATCCCGTCATTGGCTCAATATTAGTAAAAATTTGAACACTAATTATATAACTAAGATTAAATTATTAAATCATGGCAAAGGAAACTTTTGATCGTTCCAAACCGCACTTGAATATTGGTACTATTGGACACGTTGACCACGGAAAAACAACTTTGACTGCTGCTATTACTAAAGTATTAGCTGATGCAGGTCTTTCTGAAGCAAGATCATTTGATCAAATTGATAATGCTCCTGAAGAAAAAGAAAGGGGTATTACTATTAATACATCTCACGTAGAGTACGCTACTGCTAACCGTCACTACGCTCACGTTGACTGTCCAGGTCACGCGGATTACGTTAAGAACATGGTTACTGGTGCTGCTCAGATGGACGGTGCTATTCTTGTAGTTGCTGCTACAGATGGTCCAATGCCACAAACTCGTGAGCACATCCTTCTAGGTCGTCAGGTAGGTGTTCCAAGAATCGTTGTATTCATGAACAAAGTGGATATGGTTGATGATGCTGAGCTACTTGAGCTAGTAGAGATGGAAATCCGTGACCTATTATCATTCTATCAGTATGATGGTGATAACGGTCCTGTAATTAAAGGTTCTGCTCTAGGTGCACTTAACGGTGAGCCAAAATGGGTTGATACTGTTATGGAGCTTATGGATGCAGTTGATAACTGGATCGAAGAGCCGGTACGTGATAGAGAGAAGCCATTCCTTATGCCTGTTGAAGACGTATTCACAATCACTGGTCGTGGTACTGTTGCTACAGGTCGTATCGAAACTGGTGTTGCTAACACAGGTGATCCTGTAGAAATCATTGGTATGGGTGCTGACAAATTAACATCTACTATTACAGGTGTTGAGATGTTCCGTAAAATCCTTGACAGAGGTGAAGCTGGTGATAACGTAGGTCTACTTCTTCGTGGTATAGATAAAGCTGATATCCGTCGTGGTATGGTTATCTGTAAGCCAGGATCAGTTAAGCCTCATGCTAAATTCAAAGCAGAGGTTTATATCCTTAAGAAAGAAGAAGGTGGTCGTCACACTCCATTCCATAACAACTACCGTCCTCAGTTCTACGTTCGTACAACTGACGTAACAGGTACTATTAACTTACCTGCAGGTGTTGAGATGGTTATGCCTGGTGATAACCTTACTATTGATGTACAATTACTTAGCCCAATCGCTCTTAGCGTAGGTCTACGTTTCGCTATCCGTGAGGGTGGTAGAACTGTAGGTGCTGGTCAGGTTACTGAAATTCTAGACTAATTTATTAGTTAAATAATAAAAGGCCGGCAGTGCTTTTGTAACTGCCGGCTTTTATAACAAACGGGCGTAGTTCAAGGGTAGAATAGCGGTCTCCAAAACCGTTGATGGGGGTTCGAATCCCTCCGCCCGTGCAAAAAACGAAATTATATGGCAAAGGTTACCAATTATATATCAGAAGCATTTACTGAGTTAAAGACAAATGTAACGTGGCCTGAATGGTCAGAAGTACAGCGATTAACTATTATTGTTGCTGTTTTTTCTATACTTTTTGCTTTAGCAACATTTGCAGTTGATAGAGGGTTTGAAGTTGTTGTTGCGAGAATTTATGATTTCTTAAAAAATTAATTTTATTACGATGACTGATAACAATGTCAAAAAATGGTATGTGGTTAGAGCGGTAAGCGGTCAGGAAAATAAAGTTAAAAACTACATCGAAACTGAGATAAGCCGTTTAGGTATGGCTGATTATGTTTCTCAGGTACTTGTTCCTACTGAAAAAGTAGTACAGGTTAGAGATGGTAAGAAAATTAGCAAAGACAGAGTTTATTTTCCGGGATATGTTATGATTGAAGCAAATCTAACCGGAGAAATACCTCATATAATTAAGTCAATTTCCGGAGTTATTGGTTTCCTTGGTGAAACTAAAGGCGGAGACGCTGTGCCGTTACGTCTTTCGGAAGTTAACAGGATGCTGGGTAAAGTAGACGAACTTTCTGTTAAGACAGATAACGTTGCGATACCTTACGTAGTAGGTGAAACAGTTAAAGTTATCGACGGGCCGTTTAACGGATTTAACGGTACAGTTGAGAAGGTTAACGAAGATAAGCGTAAGCTTGAGGTGATGGTTAAGATTTTTGGAAGAAAGACACCATTGGAGTTAAGCTTTATGCAGGTTGAAAAAGTATAATTTTTGTTACACTAATATATAAAATCACATCATTCGCTTCCAAATGAAGATGTGCTAAATCTTTTAAAGAAATGGCTAAAGAAATTAGTAAAGTAGTTAAACTACAAGTTAAGGGAGGTGCTGCGAATCCTTCGCCACCGGTTGGACCTGCTTTGGGGGCTGCTGGAGTTAACATCATGGAGTTCTGTAAGCAATTTAATGCTAGAACTCAGGATAAACCAGGCAAAGTATTACCAGTACAAATTACTGTGTATAAAGACAAGTCTTTTGAATTTGTTGTTAAAACGCCACCTGCAGCTATTCAATTATTAGAAGCTGCTAAGTTAAAGTCGGGTTCAGGTGAACCAAACCGTAAGAAAGTAGCTAGCGTTACTTGGGATCAAATTAGAGCTATTGCAGAAGACAAAATGGCTGACCTAAATGCATTCACTATTGAGAAAGCAATGAGTATGGTTGCCGGAACTGCAAGATCTATGGGTATAACAGTATCAGGAACAGCTCCTTTTTAATCGTAAAAAGAAAAAAAAGA
The DNA here is from genome assembly GCF_008000935.1 of Flavobacterium alkalisoli. Classification (NCBI taxonomy): domain Bacteria; kingdom Pseudomonadati; phylum Bacteroidota; class Flavobacteriia; order Flavobacteriales; family Flavobacteriaceae; genus Flavobacterium; species Flavobacterium alkalisoli. The sequence goes on along the minus strand of NZ_CP042831.1, from coordinate 121,407 downwards.
CATGGCAAAATTGACAAAAAAACAAAAAGAGGCTGCTTCAAAAATTGAAAAGAACAAGCTGTATTCTCTGAAAGATGCTTCTGCATTAATCAAAACAGTTGCTTCTGCAAAATTTGATGAGTCTGTTGATATCGCAGTACGTTTGGGTGTAGATCCTAGGAAAGCGAATCAAATGGTTAGAGGGGTTGTTACATTACCACACGGTACAGGTAAAGACGTTAGAGTACTTGCATTAGTAACTCCTGATAAAGAAGCTGAAGCTAAAGCTGCTGGTGCAGACCACGTAGGTTTAGATGACTACCTTCAAAAAATTAAAGACGGTTGGACAGATGTTGATGTTATCATCACTATGCCAAGCGTTATGGGTAAACTAGGTCCGTTAGGTAGAGTTTTAGGTCCAAGAGGTTTAATGCCTAACCCTAAAACAGGTACTGTAACTATGGACGTTGCAAAAGCTGTTCAGGAAGTGAAAGCTGGTAAAATTGACTTTAAAGTTGATAAAACCGGTATTGTTCACGCCGGAATCGGAAAAGTATCTTTTGATGCTGACAAGATTTCTGAGAACGCTCACGAAATTATTCAAACATTAATCAAATTAAAACCAACTGCAGCAAAAGGTACTTACATTAAGAGTATTCACATCTCTAGTACTATGAGTCCTGCTATTGCTTTAGATCCTAAAGCGGTATAATTGGTAGTTAAAAAGTTTTATTATGACCAGAGAAGAAAAATCAAGAGTTATTGAAGATTTAACTGCACAGTTAACCGGTTCAAATGTGATCTATCTTGCAGATATATCGGGCCTTGATGCAGAAACTACTTCAAACTTAAGAAGAGCTTGCTTTAAAGCAGGTATCAAGTTAGAGGTTGTTAAAAATACTCTTATTGAGAAAGCAATGGAGTCTTCTGAAAATAACTATGGTGAATTACCATCGGTATTAAAAGGGAACACTTCTATTATGTATGCTGAAGTAGGAAACGCTCCTGCTAAAGTAATCAAAGAATTCCGTAAAAAATCTGATAAGCCTTTATTAAAAGGAGCTTACATTAATGAGGCGGTATTTATCGGCGACAACCAGTTAGATTCTCTTGTTGCTCTTAAATCTAAAGAAGAAGTTATCGGAGACATCATCGGATTACTTCAATCGCCTGCTAAAAATGTTGTTTCTGCTCTTAAATCAGGTGGAGGCAAGATTGCGGGTATTGTTAAAACATTATCTGAAAGATAATAACCAACGCGAGTACGCACTTAATAAATTATATATTTTAAAAACTATTTAAAACGATAGAAAATGGCAGATTTAAAACAATTCGCAGAACAATTAGTTAACTTAACAGTTAAAGAAGTTAACGAACTAGCTACAATATTAAAAGATGAGTATGGTATCGAGCCTGCAGCTGCTGCTGTAGCTGTTGCTGGTCCTGCTGGTCCTGGTGCTGAGGCTGCTGCTGAGCAAACAGAATTCACTGTAGTGCTTAAAGACGCTGGTGCTTCTAAACTAGCTGTTGTTAAAGCTGTAAAAGAACTTACTGGTCTAGGTCTTAAAGAGGCTAAAGATCTTGTAGATTCTGCTCCTGCAAACGTAAAAGAAGGTGTTGCTAAAGACGAGGCTGAAGGTCTTAAAAAATCTTTAGAAGAAGCTGGAGCTGTAGTTGAGCTTAAATAAGCAGACTTCGGTTTGAAAACCTAGGTTTAGGCCTTGAGAAAATCTCTCAAAGGCCTAAACCATTTTTCGTATAATAACATTATACGCTTTCTTATTAAACTTTTTTAATCAAAATTTTGTCCATTGATGATAACAAATCAGACTGAGAGATTAAATTTTGCCTCTACGAAAAACATTCCTGCGTACCCTGACTTTCTGGATATTCAGGTTAAGTCTTTCAAGGATTTCTTTCAACTTGAAACTAAATCTGACGAAAGAGGCAACGAAGGTCTTTATAACACCTTCATGGAAAACTTTCCGATCACTGATACCAGAAATCAGTTTGTACTGGAGTTCCTTGACTACTTTGTTGATCCGCCTAGGTATACAATTGAGGAGTGTATAGACAGGGGGCTAACTTACAGCGTGCCATTAAAGGCAAGGTTAAAGCTGTACTGTACAGACCCTGAGCATGAGGATTTTGAGACAATTGTACAGGACGTATATTTAGGTACTATACCTTATATGACACCTAGCGGTACTTTTGTTATCAATGGTGCAGAGCGTGTAGTTGTATCTCAGTTACACAGATCACCGGGTGTTTTCTTCGGTCAATCCTTCCACGCAAACGGAACAAAATTATATTCTGCAAGGGTAATTCCTTTTAAAGGTTCCTGGATTGAGTTTGCAACCGATATCAACAATGTGATGTATGCTTACATCGACAGGAAGAAAAAGTTACCGGTTACAACATTATTCAGAGCAATTGGTTTTGAAAGGGATAAAGACATCCTTGAAATTTTTGACCTTGCTGAAGAGGTTAAGGTTTCTAAAACCGGTCTTAAGAAGTATATAGGCAGAAGGCTTGCTGCTCGTGTTCTTAACACGTGGCATGAAGACTTTGTGGATGAGGATACAGGAGAGGTAGTGTCTATTGAGCGTAATGAGATTATATTAGACAGGGATACTCTTATCGACAAAGATAATGTTGAGGAGATCATTGATTCTAATGTAAAATCTATTCTGTTACACAAAGAGGATAATAATCAGGCAGATTATGCTATTATCCATAATACTTTACAGAAAGACCCAACAAACTCAGAAAAAGAAGCTGTTGAGCATATATACCGTCAGCTGCGTAATGCAGAACCGCCTGATGAGGAAACGGCTCGTGGCATTATAGATAAATTGTTCTTCTCAGATCAGCGTTACAACTTAGGTGAAGTTGGTCGTTACAGAATGAACAAAAAACTAAATCTTGATATTCCTATGGATAAGCAGGTGCTTACCAAAGAGGATATCATTACTATCGTTAAATATCTAATCGAGCTTATCAACTCTAAAGCAGAGATTGATGATATCGACCACTTATCAAACCGTCGTGTAAGAACTGTAGGTGAACAACTTTCGGCTCAGTTTGGCGTTGGTTTAGCGCGTATGGCGAGAACCATCAGAGAGCGTATGAACGTTAGGGATAACGAGGTGTTTACACCAATTGACCTTATCAATGCTAAAACATTGTCGTCAGTTATCAACTCTTTCTTTGGTACTAACCAGCTATCTCAGTTTATGGACCAGACTAATCCATTAGCAGAGATTACACACAAAAGAAGATTGTCTGCATTAGGCCCTGGTGGTCTTTCGAGAGAGAGAGCAGGTTTCGAAGTGCGAGACGTTCACTATACGCATTACGGACGTTTATGTCCTATTGAAACGCCGGAGGGTCCAAACATTGGTTTGATCTCTTCTCTTGGTGTTTATGCTAAAGTAAACGGAATGGGCTTTATTGAAACACCTTACCGTAAAGTAGAAAACGGTAAAGTTGATTTAGAGTCAGAACCGGTTTATTTAAGTGCAGAGGAAGAAGAAGGTAAGCTTATTGCTCAGGCAAATATTGAGATGAATGAAAAAGGTGATATCACTGCCGAAAGGGTTATTGCCCGTGAGGAGGGTGACTTCCCGGTTGTTGAGCCATCTGTAGTACATTATACAGACGTTGCTCCTAACCAGATCGCTTCAATTTCAGCTTCATTAATTCCATTCCTTGAGCACGATGATGCTAACCGTGCGTTGATGGGATCAAACATGATGCGTCAGGCCGTACCATTGTTACGTCCTGATTCACCTATCGTTGGTACCGGTCTTGAGCGTCAGGTAGCGTCAGATTCAAGGGTACTTATCAATGCCGAAGGTAATGGTGTTGTTGAGTATGTTGATGCAAATGAGATTACTATTAAGTATGACAGAACAGATCGTGAGAGAAGCGTAAGCTTTGATACGGATGATAAAACATACAAACTTATCAAGTTCAGAAAAACTAACCAGAGTACAAGTATCAACCTTAAGCCTATCGTTAGAAGAGGTGACAGAGTTGTAAAAGGACAAGTACTTTGTGAAGGTTATGCAACACAAAACGGTGAGCTTGCTCTTGGTAGAAACCTTCAGGTGGCATTCATGCCTTGGAAAGGTTACAACTTTGAGGATGCGATTGTAATTTCTGAAAAAGTAGTTCGTGATGATATCTTTACATCTATCCACGTAGACGATTATTCACTAGAGGTAAGGGATACTAAATTAGGTAACGAAGAGTTAACCAACGATATTCCTAACGTAAGTGAAGAGGCTACTAAAGATCTTGATGAGAACGGTATGATCAGGATTGGTGCAGAAGTTAAACCTGGTGATATCCTTATCGGTAAGATTACTCCTAAAGGAGAATCTGACCCTACACCGGAAGAGAAGCTGTTAAGAGCTATCTTTGGTGATAAAGCGGGTGATGTTAAGGATGCTTCATTAAAAGCTTCTCCATCATTACATGGTGTTGTTCTTGATAAGAAATTATTTGCGAGAGCAGTAAAAGATAAACGCAAACGTACAAAAGATAAAGACGATTTAACTAAACTTGAAATGGAGTTTGAAGTTAAGTTCAATGAGCTTAAAGACAGACTTATCGATAAGTTATTTAATATCGTTAACGGAAAAACTTCTCAGGGAGTAATGAATGATCTTGGTGAGGAAGTATTACCAAAAGGTAAGAAATATACTCAGAAGATGCTTTATGCTGTTGAAGATTTCGCTCACTTAACTAAAGGACAGTGGACAACGGATGACGAAACCAATGCTATGGTTAACGACCTTATCCACAACTATAAAATTAAGCTGAACGACCTTCAGGGTGCATTAAGAAGAGAGAAATTCACTATTACTGTAGGGGATGAGCTTCCATCAGGAATTTTAAAACTTGCTAAAGTTTACATCGCTAAGAAACGTAAGCTTAAAGTGGGTGATAAAATGGCGGGTCGTCACGGTAACAAAGGTATTGTTGCTAAGATAGTTCGTCAGGAGGATATGCCATTCCTTGAAGACGGAACACCGGTAGATATCGTTCTTAACCCACTAGGGGTACCATCTCGTATGAACATTGGTCAGATTTATGAGACTGTTCTTGGATGGGCTGGTATGAAGTTAGGTAAGAAGTTTGCTACTCCTATTTTTGATGGTGCTTCGCTTGATCAGATCAACAAGCTTACCGATGAGGCTGGAATACCTCGTTTTGGTCACACTTATCTATATGATGGTGGTACCGGAGAGCGTTTCCACCAGGCAGCAACTGTAGGTGTTATCTACATGCTTAAACTGGGTCACATGGTAGATGATAAGATGCACGCACGTTCTATCGGTCCTTACTCGCTTATCACTCAGCAGCCTCTTGGAGGTAAAGCTCAGTTTGGTGGTCAGCGTTTTGGAGAGATGGAGGTATGGGCTCTTGAGGCATATGGTGCTTCTAGTACCTTAAGGGAGATACTGACTGTTAAATCGGATGACGTAATTGGTAGGGCTAAAACTTACGAGGCTATCGTTAAGGGTGAAACCATGCCGGAACCAGGATTGCCGGAATCATTCAACGTATTGATGCACGAGCTTAAAGGTCTTGGACTAGACATCAGATTAGAAGAATAAATTTCCATGGGAGTGGTGCCTTGGCGCCATTCCCTTTTATAGCGTTTTTAATATAATTGATAGATTCATATCATGACGAGATTAAAAGATAAAAATACCGTTAAAAGATTTAACCAGATTTCGATAGGTCTTGCTTCTCCGGAGTCAATCCTTGCCGAATCAAGAGGTGAGGTGTTAAAACCGGAAACCATTAACTATCGTACCCACAAACCGGAAAGGGACGGACTTTTCTGTGAGCGTATCTTTGGTCCTGTAAAAGACTTTGAGTGTGCTTGTGGTAAATACAAAAGAATCCGTTATAAAGGAATCGTTTGTGACCGTTGTGGTGTAGAGGTTACGGAGAAAAAAGTACGTCGTGACAGAGTAGGACACATCAATCTTGTTGTGCCTATTGCTCACATATGGTACTTCCGTTCATTACCAAACAAAATTGGTTATCTTCTTGGCCTTCCGTCTAAGAAATTAGACATGATCATATACTATGAAAGGTATGTGGTTATCCAGCCGGGTATTGCTAAGGGTCCTGATGGGGAGGCGCTTAAAGAACTAGACTTTTTAACAGAGGAGGAGTACCTGAATATTGCAGATTCTCTTCCGATGGAAAATCAATACTTAGACGATACAGACCCTAACAAGTTTATCGCTAAAATGGGTGCTGAGTGTATTATGGATTTATTGGCAAGAATCGATCTTGACCAGTTATCTTATGACCTACGTCACAGCGCAAATACAGAAACGTCTAAACAACGTAAAACAGAAGCACTTAAAAGATTACAGGTTGTAGAATCTTTCCGTGAGGCTAACCTTAACAGGGAAAACCGCCCTGAGTGGATGATTCTTAAAGTTATACCAGTTATCCCGCCAGAGCTTCGTCCGTTAGTACCTCTTGATGGTGGACGTTTTGCTACGTCTGACCTTAATGACCTTTACAGAAGGGTTATTATCCGTAACAACCGTCTTAAGAGATTAATGGAGATTAAAGCACCGGAAGTTATCCTTCGTAACGAAAAACGTATGCTTCAGGAATCTGTTGACTCGTTATTCGATAACACAAGAAAAGCTTCTGCTGTTAAAACAGAATCAAACAGGCCGCTTAAATCGCTTTCAGATTCATTAAAAGGTAAACAGGGACGTTTCCGTCAAAACCTACTTGGTAAACGTGTTGACTATTCTGCACGTTCGGTAATTGTTGTTGGTCCTGAGATGAAACTGTTTGAGTGTGGTCTTCCAAAAGATATGGCTGCTGAGCTTTACAAACCATTCGTTATCCGTAAGCTTATCGAAAGAGGTATTGTAAAAACAGTTAAATCGGCTAAAAAGATAATCGATAAAAAAGAGCCTGTAGTATGGGATATCCTTGAAAACGTAATTAAAGGACACCCTGTATTACTTAACCGTGCTCCTACGCTTCACCGTTTAGGTATTCAGGCATTCCAGCCTAAACTTATTGAAGGTAAAGCGATTCAGCTGCACCCGTTAGTGTGTACGGCGTTTAACGCCGACTTTGACGGTGACCAGATGGCGGTTCACTTACCGCTAGGACCGGAGGCTATTCTTGAGGCACAGCTATTAATGCTTGCTTCACACAACATACTTAACCCTGCTAACGGTGCGCCTATTACTGTACCATCTCAGGACATGGTTCTTGGTCTTTACTATATGACCAAAGAACGTTTGTCTACAGATACGCACAAGATTTTAGGTGAAGGCCTTACTTTCTATTCTGCTGAAGAAGTAAACATTGCTTTAAACGAAGGTAGAGTAGAGCTTAACGCTTCTGTAAAAGTTAGGGCTAAAGACTTTAACAAAGAAGGTGAACTTGTTTACCAAATTATAAAAACTACTGCAGGTAGGGTATTATTCAACGAAGTCGTACCTGAAGCAGCAGGATATATCAATGAGGTATTAACTAAAAAATCGTTAAGGGATATTATCGGTAAGATTTTAAATGCTACCGATGTACCTACAACGGCTGCCTTCCTTGATAATATTAAAGATATGGGTTACCGTTTCGCATTTAGAGGTGGTCTTTCTTTCAGCTTAGGTGATATTATTATCCCTGCAAGAAAAGAGGAGCTTATCGCTGATGCAAACGAGCAGGTAGATGCTATTTCCATGAACTATAACATGGGTCTTATTACCAATAACGAGCGTTACAACCAGGTTATTGACGTATGGACTTCTACTAACGCATTACTTACTGAGCTTGCAATGAAAAACATTAGAGAAGACCAGCAAGGTTTCAACTCGGTGTACATGATGCTTGACTCTGGGGCGAGGGGTTCTAAGGAGCAGATTCGTCAGTTAACAGGTATGCGTGGTTTGATGGCTAAGCCTAAGAAATCGACTGCCGGTGGTGGTGAGATTATCGAAAACCCTATCTTATCAAACTTTAAAGAAGGTCTTTCAATCCTTGAGTACTTTATCTCTACTCACGGTGCTCGTAAAGGTCTTGCGGATACGGCTCTTAAAACTGCCGATGCGGGTTACCTTACAAGGAGGCTGCATGACGTTTCTCAGGACGTTATTGTAAACTCTGTAGACTGTGGTACTTTAAGAGGTATTGAGGTTACTGCCCTTAAGAAAAACGAAGAGGTAGTAGAATCTCTTGGAGAAAGAATATTAGGACGTGTAGCTTTACAGGATGTTATCAATCCGCTTACTTCAGAAGTTCTTGTTCACGCTGGTGAGCAGATTACTGAAGCAGAAGTTAGAGCTATTACAGCTTCACCAATTGAAAGCGTAGAAGTACGTTCTCCATTAACATGTGAGGCTCCTAAAGGTATATGTGCAAAATGTTACGGACGTAACCTTGCTACAGCTAAAATGACACAAAAAGGTGAGGCAGTAGGTGTTATTGCAGCACAGTCAATTGGTGAGCCGGGTACACAGCTTACACTACGTACGTTCCACGTGGGTGGTACCGCTGGTAACATTTCTGAGGAATCAAGCATCATCACTAAATTCCGTGGTAGACTTGAAATCGAAGACCTTAAAACAGTTAAAGGTGAAGACAGCGAAGGTAATGAGGTAGATATCGTGGTATCACGTTCTACTGAGTTAAAACTTGTTGACGAGAACACCGGAATTGTTTTAAACACACACAACATCCCTTACGGTTCTAGTTTCTATGTGAAAGACGGTCAGTTAGTTGATGAAGGTACTGTAATATGTAAATGGGACCCTTATAACGGGGTAATTATATCTGAGTTTACCGGTAAAATTGCTTATGAAGATATCGAGCAGGGACAATCGTTCATTGTTGAGATCGATGAGCAGACCGGATTCCAGGAGAAAGTAATCTCTGAAGCAAGGAATAAGAAATTAATCCCTACTTTATTGATCTATGGAAATGATGGCGAACTAATCCGTTCTTACAACTTACCGGTAGGTGCCCACCTTATGGTAGATAACGGTGAGAAGATTAAGGCTGGTAAGGTACTTGTTAAGATACCTAGGCGTTCATCTAAAGCGGGTGATATTACCGGTGGTTTACCAAGGATTACCGAGCTTCTTGAAGCACGTAACCCTTCTAACCCGGCAGTAGTATCTGAAATTGACGGTGTAGTATCATTTGGTAAGATCAAGAGAGGTAACCGTGAGATTGTAATTGAGTCTAAATTTGGTGAGATCAAGAAATATCTTGTAAAACTTTCTAACCAGATACTTGTTCAGGAGAATGACTACGTGAAAGCGGGTATGCCACTTTCAGACGGTGCTATTACTCCGGACGATATCTTAAGAATACAGGGGCCTTCTGCAGTACAGCAGTACCTTGTAAATGAGATTCAGGAAGTTTACCGACTACAGGGTGTAAAAATCAACGATAAGCACTTTGAGGTTGTTATCCGTCAGATGATGCGTAAAGTGAAGATTGAAGATCCGGGAGATACATTATTCTTAGAAGATCAGTTAGCTCATACTAGCGACTTTATCGTTGAGAATGATAAACTTTACGGAATGAAAGTTGTTGAAGATGCTGGTGATTCTGATACCCTTAAACCGGGTCAGATCATTACTCCTCGTGAGTTAAGGGATGAGAATTCAATCCTTAAGCGTGGTGACAAAAACCTTGTTGTGGCAAGAGACGTTGTTCCGGCAACTGCTACTCCAATACTTCAGGGTATTACAAGAGCATCGCTTCAAACTAAATCGTTCATCTCTGCAGCATCGTTCCAGGAAACTACAAAAGTACTTAACGAGGCAGCAGTAGCTGGTAAGGTTGACGGACTTGAAGGACTTAAAGAGAACGTTATTGTAGGACACAGAATACCTGCTGGTACAGGTATGAGGGATTATGATAACATTATCGTAGGTTCTAAAGAAGAGTATAATGAATTACTAACTCCTAAAGAGGAATTTAATTACTAATACAAATGAGTGATCAAAAACAGCAACCGGGACAAATAAATATTGAACTGGATGAAAAAACAGCTGAAGGTATCTATTCTAACCTGGCAATTATAAACCACTCAGCTTCTGAGTTTGTAGTGGACTTTGTAACCATTATGCCAGGCGTGCCTAAAGCTAAAGTTAAATCACGAATTGTATTAACGCCTCAGCATGCCAAAAGGCTGCTTAAGGCACTAGGCGAGAATATCCAGCGCTTTGAAGCCGCTCACGGCCCGATAAGCGAAACGGAACAACCGCCGCTTCCTTTGAGTTTTGGGCCTGCAGGTCAGGCTTAATATAAAAGCAAAACCCACTCGTTAGAGTGGGTTTTTTTATTTAATATTTTTAAGAACTTGCAGAAAAAACCGCTATAAATTTCTTCCATTCCTTTGTATAAGGGTCTTTTCGGTATATACTAAGGCTAAACTCAGCACACATTAGTCCGCAATGAAATCTCTCCTCAATGAGAGCATATTCTCCGCTGAGGGAGAAAATAGGGGCTGAAAAAGAATAATAAAAATTACTTTTAGGAAAAATACGCATTCTCTTCATAGTCCTGTGACTAATCCTTTTAATAGTTTTTTTGTTTAGTAGTTTGAAATCCTTTAACTCAGATTTTTGCCATAGCGTATCACCAGGGGTCATGATTTGTTTCCTGAAATATTCTATATCATCATCGGATATATACTTTTTAATATGTTCCTTATCTAGAAATATCAGTTCGAAAGTGTCTATTTCAATCTTTTTTTCTTCAATACGTTTTATTTTATAGTGTCTTTCAGTACTAAGCTGATTGAAAAAGTTATTTAAATCAGTTGTGTTTTGTGCGGTGGCAATACTTGAAATACAAAGGGAGGTAAGTAAAATAAATATTCTCATATATTTAGTTTTGCAAATTGCTGTTCTGCTTGTTCAATGTCAAAATCAATTTTATAGGTATCTGCATCCATTTCCTTGGCCTTTTTAAAATGCTCAAGAGCTTTAGAGTATTCGTTTAGATCATAATAATAAATTCCTTTATTTTTATAATAATACGAATTTTCTGGGTCCAGTGTATGTCCATGTTCAAGGTCGGCAAGGCCTTCTTCAACGTTGCCTAATTTAATTTTTGCCAGTCCACGATTATTAAACGGATATGCATGTGGATTTATAGCTATGGCCTTGTCAAAATAACCAAGAGCTTCGGTATAATTACCAGAAAGGTTTAGGTGATAGCCAATATTGTTATAAGCATGCCAACTTTTATTTAATTTAAGTGATTTAGAATAGTATTCCATTGCCTTATCATGATTTTCCATGATTGAATAGAAATAACCCATATTGATGTAATGATTAGCATCAGGTTCTATGCTATCTCCATATTCATTAATAATTTGTTCTGCAATTTTATAGTTTTTTGACATAAGGGCAGAACCTATGGCTACTTTAATAATATTGTCGTCGTTGAGTCCTTTGTCTATAAGATCTTTAAAAATTAAAACACCCTCACTGTATTTTTTTTCATTGAAAAGATTGATAGCTTTAACATATTCAGGGTATCTTTTTTTATATCGAAACAATCTGACTAGTGAGTAGCCATCGTTAGGTATAATAGCTCCGCTTTTTAGGCTTATTCCGTTTTTTTTAGGGTAAAGATTTTGTACAAGGCTCAAAAAACTCATCCCGGTAAAAACGAATGAAAAACCATAAAAATATTCACTATTATATTTTCTTGATATAAATAGTAACAATATACCTGTCAATAAGGGTAAAAGAGGTCCGGCCAATAGATATATTGCGGATTGATAAAAATTCATTTCACCCCCATTTTTGCATAGTCCTCCGCTCCATTTAAATATATTTTTTTTAATGTAAAAATTGAAAAGTCCAATCTTAAAGTTTAAACTCTTTTTTTGATTGCCGTGTGAGCCCAGATAAATAGTTGCTTCTTTATTAGAAAATAAAACAGCAAACATGGCATGTCCCATCTCATGAAGAATAATAATTAATAAGATACTCAAATGGATAAAAAGATATAATGGAAGTAAAAAATTTTTCATCAAAATGGCATTTTAAGTTATTTTAGATCAGTTTCAGATTTTAATAGCCAGCAATACATTTCTTTAGTATAAGAAGTGCTGCTTTTGTCATTAAGACTGTAATATTCATAGTTGCTGTCTTCACAGGGTAATAATGCGAAAATCCATTCCTGAGAGTTTGATGTTTTATATGCAATTGCCTGTCCCACTTTTCCTTTTGTTATGTCGGCAATACTATTCCCTTGATTACCATATCCTTCAAATTCAGGGTTAGGGGTATCATCAAGAACATAACTGTCACAGCGAACAGGAACAGTTTCTTTAGTTATGGCAAAGAAAACAGGTTCTTTGAGCATATCTGTAGGAGCTTCGGTATAATCTAAATATCCTCGTGCCTTTTTAATATTAAATGACATAGTATGATTGTTGTGGCTTACCTCATAATCAAAAATAACTATTTGCGGATCTGCACAACATCCAGGGGAAAACATCTCAAAAGAAATGAGTTTGTTATCATCAAACTGTAAGTTTTCAATATATTGGTATTCACTAAAAATTTTCTCGAAGGTATATCCATCACTAAGATAGATTGAGGTCATTTCTGATTCGCCACCTGAGTTACCCTGAAAAATAATGTCGTTATGTTTATCTCCGTTTACATCAACAAAGTGTAAATCTTTTTTCAGTTCATCTAAAGAGTTGTCGTTGTATTGGTATAATGTAAGTAAATCGGGGTATTGGGCTAGGAGTTCATTAATCATCAAAGTATCCTTTTCTTTTTCCCATTGGGTAAGGGGGGATGAATTACCGTGCAACGACTCTATGGTTTTTATATCTTTTCTCCATTCGTAATAAGATTCCAGTTTGATAGAATCATTTAGTCTTTTGGCAAGACTGTCACTGTTGTTGGTTGTGCTTTCAGTTTTGATTTCGGTGTTATCAATATGAATTTCCTTTTTTGTGGTTTGGTTGCAGGATAATAAGCATGATAAAGAAGCAATGAAAAGAAAGTACCAGCGAAGTTTCATTTTGAATGATAAGGTGTTAATGGTTTTTGATTTATAGAATTAACAATATTACGAAATAACCCTTATTTCCACTTTATAGGATTGTAATATTTCCTTAACTTTGAGGTTCATCAATTAAATCCTATATCTTTTCCAATGTCGAGTATTATCCAACTTCTTCCTGACCACGTTGCCAACCAGATAGCTGCCGGAGAGGTGGTACAAAGGCCGGCTTCGGTAGTGAAAGAATTACTGGAAAATTCGGTCGATGCAAGCGCAACAGAGATAAAACTTATAGTTAAAGATGCAGGAAAAACCTTAGTACAGGTTATAGATAACGGAAAAGGTATGAGTGTTACCGATTCCCGACTGTGTTTTGAGCGCCATGCTACTTCAAAAATACGCCATGCCGAAGATTTGTTTTCCCTTGGTACAAAAGGTTTTAGGGGAGAAGCGCTGGCGTCTATAGCGGCTATCGCTCATGTTGAAATGAAAACCAAACAGGAACAGGACGAACTGGGTACACATCTTATTATAGAAGGCAGCAAGTTTGTAAGCCAGGATGTGGCTGTAGTGCCTAAAGGTACTTCGTTTTCCATTAAAAACCTTTTCTTTAATATTCCGGCAAGGCGTAATTTCCTTAAATCGGATACGGTTGAATTCCGTCATATAGTTGATGAGTTTGAAAGGGTGGCTATGGCGCATGCCAATATTCATTTTGTACTGATACATAACGGTAGCGAAATGTTTAACCTTCCCGCTTCAAATACACGCCAGCGTATTGTAAATATTTTTGGCGGTCGAACTAACGAAAAATTAGTTCCTGTAAACGAAACTACCGAGATAGTAAGCATTAACGGATTTGTTTGCAAGCCTGAATTTGCCAAGAAAAACAGGGGAGAGCAGTTCTTTTTTGTAAACGACAGGTTTATTAAGAGCGGCTACCTACATCATGCGGTAATGGCTGCTTATGAGGGATTGCTTAAAGACGGGACACAACCGGGATATTTCTTATACCTTGATGTTCCGCCAAACAGTATAGATATCAATATACACCCTACAAAAACAGAAATTAAATTTGACGATGAGCATGCGCTCTATGCCATATTGCGTTCGTCTATAAAACATAGCCTGGGTCAGTTTAATGTGGCTCCGGTACTCGATTTTGAAAGGGATAATACCCTTGATACACCTTATGATTACGAAGGAAAGGACGTTTCTATGCCTACCATACAGGTAGACTCTACGTTTAATCCTTTTGCTGATGATACTCCGATAAAGTCTTCATCCTCATCTTCGTTTGGTTCTTCACGAAGCTCGTCTTCGTCTTCATATTCTTCGCCGTCTTTCAGGAAAGCTGACAAGATGCCTGCATGGGAAAGTTTATATAACGGACTGGATACTGCATCTGACGAAATTACCGAAGTGAATTTTGAATCGGAAGAAGTGACAGGTTCACTTTTTAACGATGAGGATGTAGAGCAGGCGGTATACAAGACGTATCAGATTCATAAGAAATATATAGTAAGCCCAATTAAGTCGGGAATGGTGATAATAGACCAGAAACGTGCACATCAGCGTATATTGTATGAGCAGTTTCTTGCCAATATTACCGTGCAGCATGGCTCAAGCCAACAATTGCTTTTCCCACTTACCCTTCACTTTAATAAAAGCGAGCTGGCAATAATAAGTGAAATGAAGGAAGCTTTACAAAATACTGGCTTTGTTTTTGCTGAGTTTAACAGCGACCATATAGTGGTTTCCGGTTTGCCTGTAAACGTGACAGAAAGCGAGGTTTCTATACTTTTAGAAGAGCTTTTAAACGATTTACAGCAGGAAGTACCAGACAGTAGTTTTAGCCAAAGCGACAGCATAGCAAAATCTATGGCAAGAAGTCTTGCGGTTAAGACAGGGGTACAACTTTCTGATAAAGAGCAGGAAACTATGGTCAACTCGCTTTTTGCCTGCAAAGAGCCCGGAGTTTCACCTTTTAATAAACCTACTTTCATCACCATGAGTGTGGAAGACCTAGATAAACGATTTGCCCTATGATGCGAATTACCGAAACTGTTAAGCAGTTAATTATTATAAATATACTTTTTTTTATAGGGACAATAGTTGTTCCGCAAGCTTATTCATTTTTAGCTTTACATTTTCCTTTAAATCCTGAATTTAAACTTTGGCAGCCTGTTACCCATATGTTTATGCATGGTAATGTACCTCATATTTTGTTTAATATGTTGGGACTTTGGATGTTTGGTAGTGCATTGGAACATTTTTGGGGAACATCTAAGTTTCTTTTCTTTTACTTATCATGTGGTATTGGTGCTGCTCTTGTTAACATAGGGATTGATTATGCTTTATTTAATAATGCGTTACAGGTGCTTATAGAGAATGGATATTCTAAAGCAGATATTTTAAGTGTATTAAATGAAGGGAAAATTCTGGTAGCCTGGAAGGATGTGCTTTCACCCATTCAGTTACAAAACCTTGTAAGCTCATATATGACTTCCGGAGTTGGAGCATCAGGAGCTTTATACGGAATAATGATTGCTTTTGCTTTTATGTTTCCTAACGCTGAGTTAATGTTGATTTTCTTCCCAATACCTATAAAAGCAAAATACTTTGTACCCGGACTTTTGGCTTTTGATTTATTTATGGGGGTAAAAGGTAATGCAGTAATAGGGCAGGGAGACGGCGTTGCCCATTTTGCCCATTTAGGCGGGGCACTCGTAGGTTTCCTCATTATGTGGTACTGGAAGAAGAATCAGTTTAATAAAAATCGCTGGAACTAGCTATGGGGATTTTAGATGATTTAAAAATGGAGTATCGTATAGGAGGCATTACCCAAAGGCTTATTTTTTGGAATGTAGGTCTGTTTGCTATTCCAATGGTGTTTTTTAGTGTTTTATCTCTGTTTAGTGTTGATTTATCTTTTCTAAGATGGGATCTTGCATCGACCAATGACTGGTTTAGCCTTTCTTCAAATCCTGAAGACTTATTATGGAAGCCTTGGTCTATTATATCTTATATGTTTTTGCATGCAGGTATATTTCATTTGCTTTTTAATATGATGATGCTCTATTTTGCCGGAAGGTTGTTTTTAACCTTTTTTACGCAAAAGCAAATGTTTGGTATGTATATACTGGGAGGTGTATTTGCCGGATTTTTATATATAGTAAGCTATAATCTACTGCCTGCTTTTAGTGTAGGAGGGAGCAAAATGGTAGGTGCTTCAGCAGCTGTTATGACGGTTCTTATTGCTACGGCAGTTTATCAGCCTTATTATCAGGTTAGGCTTATGCTTATAGGTACCGTTAAGTTATGGCATATTGCTGTTGTATTTGTAATACTGGATCTTATACAGGCTTCTGGATCTAATGCAGGTGGGCATATCGCACACTTGGGAGGTGCTCTTTTTGGATATATTTATATAAGGCTATTGCAAAACGGAACCGATCTTAGTAGTATTGTAACTTCGGTAATCGATTTTTTTGCTAACTTGTTTAAACCTAAGAAAAAGACACCTTTTAAAAAGGTATATAAAAATAATAATGTTTCCAGGCCTGCATCATCTCTTACAAATCAGCCTAAAGATATTACCCAAAAAAGAATAGACGATATATTAGATAAGATTAGTAAGTCGGGCTATGAGAGCCTTACAAAAGAGGAAAAAGATTTTTTAAGTAAAGCAGGTAAGTAATTTAACCGATAAACAAGCTCCCCCATGAAAAACCTATCCTGGTTTAACAAGCTTATGTTTTTCTTTAATATGGTATTAACCATATTAACTTTTGCTGCCTATATACTTCCTTTTTTAGCGCCAAAGCTTTTTCCGCTATTGTCGGTATTTACTTTAATACTGCCGCTGTTATTGGTGCTTAACTTTATCTTTTTTATGTACTGGCTGCTGCAAACCAAAAGACAGATGCTGCTTTCGGGGCTTGTACTTCTATTAGGAATAACCTTTGTAAGTAAGCTATATCGTTTCTCTTCAGAAAGCCAGGAAACTGAGAATGATGATTTTGTACTCATGAGTTATAACGTAAGGATGTTTAATCTTTATGAGTGGATTGATGATACCATTGTGCCACAAAAGATATCTTATTTCGTTAAGGAAAAAAAGCCCGATGTATTATGCCTTCAGGAGTATAATAAGCGGGGAGAAGGGCTTTTTGAAGGCTTTATATATAAATATATATATCATGAAAAGGGGAAGAGCCAGCAGGCTATTTTTTCTAAATATCCTATTATTAATACCGGTAATATAGATTTTCCTAATACGGGAAACAATGTAATATTTGCCGATATAAAAAAGGGCAATGATACGCTTAGATTTTACAGTATGCATTTGCAGTCGGTTAAGATAAGCCCTGATATTCATGAAAAGATTGATGAGGAGAAGTCCAAAGTAATTTTCAGGAGGCTTAGCGAAGCTTTTAAAGAGCAGCAGTTACAGGCGGAGATGTTACAGCAACACAAGAAAGAATGTAAACATCCGATGATTATATGCGGTGACTTAAACAACAGCGCGTTCTCTTATGTCTACAGGAGTATAAGAGGGGATATGAAAGATGCTTTTGAAGAGGCCGGAAGCGGTTTTGGCAAGTCATATAATTACAAATACTATCCGGCCAGGATAGACTATATTTTTGCAGACGATACACTTGAGGTAAAAGAATTTAAAACATACGACATGTTTGTAAATTCAGACCATTATCCTATTATGGCACGCCTTGGCTTTGAGAAGAAAGAAATAGATAAGTAAAATTTATAAAGCCTGGTTCTTTAAATAATCCATCGCGTAACGACCTTCATTAAATAACAGGTCTAATATGCTAAGATTATTTATAAACCCATGTTTTTCTTCAAATACCTGAGTATAGGCATCAAATGAAGATGTGTCTTTCTTGCCGTTAGTAAGATATCTCAGGTCCTGTACATCATTTACCTCACGGAAATATTCTTCAGTTTTGTCGTAAGAGAAATCCATTCCTAAGCAATCAGTAATAATTTCCATTATCTGGAAATTAAGATCCATCATAAAAGTATGTTTTTTTTCAAATACAGGCCTTATGTCGTCTTCAAAGTACTCAAAGAAGGGAGAAGTGCGGTAAGCAGCTTCAAGCGACTTAAAGTGCTGTTTTTGCCAGTCGAAAGCATCCTCAATCTTTACGTCCTTAAACTTTTGATGATTACTTTCCTTGTTGTGTTTAACAGGTATATTTAAAAGCTGTATTCCGTTTGGACTGTATATGTACATCCTGTTCCTGTTGGTTTGTTTCTGAAAATTATCTTCAACTTCAAAAACAATTTTATCTGCCTTTACCATTGCAACAAAGTGGCTGATAGAAGGAAAATATGTAGGATGAATTAAAATGCTCATGAGTACGTATTTAAAAAACTGAAGATTGACAGAATTGCCAATCTTCAAATTTATAGACTTTTAAAATATTATTTTAACTATTCGCTTTTTTCTTTTTCTTTCTGAAATAATCAAACCCAAACCAGCCTACAAGCAGTATAAGGAAGTATTTAAAGTAAGATACCGGTTCGCCGTTTCCGCTAACAGTAGTAAACATCCTGTCCCAACGAACTTTTTTACCAATGTTTTTCCATGATTCGTTTTGGTCAAGGCTCATCCATATAAACACAGGTTTACCTACTATGTGGTCTTCAGGAACAAAGCCCCAAAAACGGCTGTCTAATGAATTATGGCGATTATCACCCATCATCCAGTAGTAATTCTGTTTAAACGTATAAGATGTAGCTACTTCTCCGTTTATTCTGATTTCATTGCCCGTTACTTTAAGGTCATTACCTTCATATTCCTGAATAATCATTTTATAGAAAGGCAGTGTTTCACTGTTAAGTTCAACCGTCTTGCCAGCTTCAGGAACATAAATAGGTCCCATATTATCTTCGGTCCATGTTGGTTTAGTATGAGGGAACATCTCAAGACCCTGATTTTTTTTCACAAATTTGATTACTGAATCAATACCTGTAACTGCTCTAAGCTTTTCAGCTTTTTCCAGAGTAAGATTTGCTGTCATCTGGTAATCAGCTACTTCTTGTGCATTGATCTGATAGCTTTGTATTACAGAATATGGAAGGCCGTTGGCCGAAGTTTTAATGGTAATTAAGCCTTCAGTACTAGCATCGTAACCCGTAATATATGGTCTTAAGGCATCAATCTGAGCCTGACTGCTTAAGTTTCTTATTTCATAAGTACGGTAAAATTCTTTAACATCATTACTTATTAATAACTGTGGTGTAACACCTTTTTTAGAGTAAATAGTATGATTGTACTGAAGTTTAGCCCTGTCAGAAAGGGTAAACTTTTCACCATTTATATGTACATCTCCGTTAACAATTGATAGGTTATCTCCCGGAGTACCTACACATCTTTTTACATAGTTTGATTTTTTGTCTATAGGTTTTCTTAAACCTGCAGTTTTAGTATCTCTAAAATTTGTTACGGTATCAGTTGGCCAATTAAACACAACAATGTCGTTTTTCTCAGGGTTTTCAAATCCCGGTAAACGGAACGATGGCAGTTGTGGCCAGTTACTGTATGATTTTTTATTAATAACCGGTATTGTGTCATGTACCATAGGTGCTGCAACAGCAGTCATAGGAGTACGTGCGCCATAATGGAATTTACTAACAAAGAGGAAGTCGCCAATAAGAAGGGTTTTCTCTAATGAAGCGGTAGGGATTGTGAAAGGTTGCATTATATAGGTGTGTACTATGGTAGCAACAACTACAGCAAATAACAGAGAGCTTATAGTACTTTCTTTTTTCTTTTCAGCATCATATTCTTCCTGGGTAATATACTTTACATCTTCCATATAGTTTATGTAGTAGATATAAAGGCCAAGGGTTACTATTCCTAAAATAGTATCTAATGTTGATTTTTTACCAAAGCTTTTTAAGGTAAGTACCCAAACTACCGGGAACATTATAAGATTTACAACAGGAATAAAAAGCAGGATTGTCCACCATACAGGTTTTCTTATTATTTTCATTAAGACTACCGCGTTGTATACCGGAACGGCTGCTTCCCATGATTTTCTGCCTGCTTTTTGATATAATTTCCAGGTGCCAAGATAATGTACTACCTGCACTGCCAGGAAGAAAATAAACCATTGTAATAGTGTCATCTTTATACTGTTTTTTTATATATGTATGTTTTTTTGCAAAAATGTTACTTTAAGTCCAAAACATCTTTCATTGTAAAAATACCTTTTTTGCCTAAAATCCACTCGGCTGCCACTACAGATCCCAAAGCAAAACCTTCGCGGCTGTGGGCTGTATGTTTAATTTCTATAGAGTCTACTTCAGAGTCATAGAATATACTATGTGTGCCTGGAACGTTTTCAATACGTTTAGCATCTATAAGTATTTCATCTTCTTTAGCATTTTCTAATGCCCAGCTTGAGTAATTAGAGTTTTCAATAACTCCTTTTGCAAGGCTTATGGCAGTACCGCTTGGTGCATCAAGCTTTTGAGTGTGGTGTATCTCTTCCATAGATACTTTATATTGAGTAAGCTTGCTCATCATTTTAGCAAGATACTCGTTAAGCTGGAAGAATATATTTACGCCAAGACTAAAGTTAGAACCATAAATAAAAGCCCCGCTTTTTTCCTCACAAAGTTTTGCAACTTCCGGGTAATGTTCCAGCCAGCCTGTAGTTCCTGAGATAACAGGTACATTACGGTTAAAACATTCTGTTATGTTCTCAACGGCTGCATCAGGGATACTGAATTCGATAGCCACATCGGCATTTTCAAGTCCGTTAAAAGTGTCCTGTCCTGATTTTCTCAATACAATTTCATGGCCTCTTTCCAAAGCAATCCTTTCGATTACTTTTCCCATTTTTCCGTAGCCTAAAAGTGCAATCTTCATAATTTAAAATTGGTAACTAAGGGATATACCCATATTGTGTTTATAATCTATCTGATTTTGTTGCAGTTCGGGTCTTAAACTCAAATTATCGTTTACGTTAAACTGCATAAGGTGGGCGTCAACATTAGCGTCAACTATATTTAAAACATAAACTCCCACTGCTATAAGCAATGAGAGGTCTCTGTTTCTTTGATGGAATTTTTGTCCTCTTATTAAGTTGTCCTGACTGAGGTTCGCCAGTTCACCTGTTACGGTGCCTCCGGCTAAAGTAGTTTTATAGGCATCTCTGTATTCATGGTATTTGTTATTGTTCCATGAATAGTAATAAAGCGGAATACCTATACCGGCAGCAACTAAAGGGATTTTCCAGTATTTTTTATTGTAAGCCTGTCCAAGTCCCGGTACTACAGCCGAATAAAATGCAGCTTTAGAAGGGGCAAGGGGATCTATAGTGTATGAATTAGAACTTACTTCGGTGTTCATGTCTACCCTTAATTGTTCCTCGGTTTGAGTTTCCTGAGCAAAGGATATTGATGAGATAAATAAAATAAATATTGAAAGTAAATTTTTCACTAACCTTTAATAAGTTTAATAATCCTGTTGAAATCTTCTTCTGAATGAAAAGGAATGGTAATTTTACCTTTACCTTTTGCATCCACCTTTACATCAACTTTTGCGCCAAAGAATTCAGTTATGCTTTTTTTCTGCTCTTCTTCAACCGCAAAACCATTCGCTTTAACAGTAGTATTTTTATCTGCACCCGGCTTAAGGCTTTCCTGATATGCCTTAACCAAGGCTTCGGTTTCCCTAACTGACAGGTTTCCGCTAACTATTTTCTGGTAAATATTTGCCTGAGCATCCTGGTCCTCAATATTTATTATTGCACGGCCGTGGCCCATTGATATAAAACCATCACGAATACCTGTCTGGATTATTGGGTCCAGTTTAAGTAAACGAAGGTAGTTTGCAATAGTAGAACGCTTTTTACCTACACGATCACTCATTTGTTCCTGTGTAAGCTGAATTTCGTCTATAAGTCTTTGGTAGGAAAGTGCAATCTCTATAGGGTCAAGGTCATGACGCTGAATATTTTCTACAAGAGCCATTACAAGCGATTCATTATCGTTTGCAAGTCTTATATAAGCCGGTACGGTTTCAAGCCCGGCCATTTTAGAAGCGCGTAAACGACGCTCTCCCGAAATTAGCTGGTATTTGTTGTAGTCCAGTTTTCTTACGGTAATAGGCTGTATAACCCCTAATTCTTTAATAGAGGTGCTTAATTCCTGTAGTGTTTCTTCGTTAAAGTTAGTTCTTGGCTGAAAAGGGTTTATCTCTATAGCATCAATCTCAAGCTCTATGATGTTACCTACAACCTTATCTGCATTTTTATCCTCAACCGACTTGATGTCGTTTTCAGGGTCTTTTAATAATGCCGATAATCCTCTTCCAAGTGCTTGTTTTTTTACTGCTTTTGTCATGAACCTACTGTTGTGCTAGTGTTTTTCTTTATAATTTCTTCAGCAAGGTGCAGGTAGTTAACCGCTCCTTTACTTGTTGCGTCATAGTTAATAATGCTTTCGCCATAACTTGGCGCCTCGCTTAGCTTAACATTACGTTGTATAACGGTGTCAAATACCATGTCGTTAAAGTGTTTCTGTACTTCTTCCACAACCTGGTTAGAAAGCCTTAAGCGAGAATCATACATGGTTAGAAGCAGTCCTTCAATGTCTAATGAAGGGTTATGTATCTTCTGTACGCTCTTAATGGTATTAAGTAGTTTGCCTAAACCTTCAAGTGCGAAGTATTCACATTGTATCGGAATAACCACAGAGTCTGCCGCTGTAAGTGCATTAAGCGTTAAAAGCCCTAGTGAAGGGGCACAGTCTATCAGTATATAATCATACTTATCCTTAACGCTTTGCAGCGCCTGTTTAAGCATGTATTCTCTGTTTTCCTTATCCACAAGCTCAATTTCAATAGCCACAAGGTCTATGTGTGCCGGGATAACCGAAACATTAGGTGCGTTACAGTCTATGGTAGCCTCATCCGGAGTATTGGTGTGTTCCAGTATCTGATAGGTGCCTGTTTCTACAGTTTCTACATCAATGCCAAGTCCTGAGCTGGCATTTGCCTGAGGGTCAGCATCTATTAGTAATACTTTTTTTTCCAATACACCCAGCGCTGCTGCCAGATTTACTGAAGTTGTCGTTTTTCCTACGCCGCCCTTCTGGTTGGCAATAGCAATGATCTTACCCATGAATGTTTAATAATTTTAGAACCGTAAAAATACAATTATTTATGGTTTTTGAAAGTGGAATTTGTTAACATTCATTTTTGTTTTTATGCCAAAATCTGTTAACCCCTGTAAAATAAGAAAGCCGGTAAAATATTACCGGCTTTTTAGATAGGTTGGTTTGTTTAATTATTTATTTTATGATTAATTTTTTGGTTTCTGTGTAGTTTCCTGCCTGTAACTTAACAATATACATGCCTGAGTTTAGAGCTGAAAGGTTTAGTTGCTGAGTTTGAGAAACATTTGTTTTTGTTTGATAAACTTTGCTTCCTGTTATAGAGTATATGGTAAGCTCGCCTGCCTCTGTTGTCAAATCTGTATTGTTGTAAGCTACTGTTACATTTTTGTCTGCAGACGGGTTAGGGTAAAGGCTGAATGAAGCTTTGTTTGTATCAAAATCACCCAGACCCATTGTTGCTGATACATTTTTGTATTTAAAGCTCAGATTACCTGTTGCTGTACCTTCAAATGTAAGGAAGTACATTCTGTAAACAGTTCCGTCATCATACTTAACGTAATATGTCTTTTCAGGAATAGTATATGACATTGTAGATTGGTTAAATGCTTTCCAGTCGTCACCAATAGTATTAATTTCTTCAGTATAATCTTCTTCTGCCGGTAATGTAATATCGCCGGTAGTTTCTCCTGCTTCATCTTTTACTGCCACAGTTATACCCGTGTTGCTATTGTGTAAGGCACCGGTTACTGAGTACATAACAGTTTCTGTACCTCCCATAGAAACTTCTCCGTAGTATTTGTTGAATACAAAATCCCAATCAGTATCAGCAGGTGCTACTGATACAGTGTTGTTAGTTTCCATTGAATAGTAAATGAATTCTGTTCCTTCATTGTCAGAGAAGTCAATAACAGCAGTTTCATCTGCAGACCATTCTGTACCGTTCCATGTTGCATATTTAAATGTAAATGTGCCGGCCATTGGGTCAAGGTCCTGAAGGATTAATTTCTTGTAATTAGTTGCCGAAGTTTTAAGTACAAAAATTCTTGTACCAGTAACATGATGTGTTGATATATTGTACAAGCCCCATCCAAAACCAAATGAAGGTGTGTTTTCGCTTCCGTTATCAAAAGCACCTATGCTCCATTCTGTTTCAGAATTGTAAAGCTGTGTCCAACTGCTTTCGTTGGCAACGTCTATTGTTTCCCAGGTTGTAATATCTGCTGAAGCCTCATAGCAGGTAACTTTACCGTCGTTTACCCTTACAGCGCCAAGATTCATACCGCTCGCTTTTTGAAAGGCAATATCCCAGCTTGATGTAACTACAGGGGTTTGTGTATTGGTTGCTAACTTAAAATATACCTGATTAGTATAAGCAGGCTGCATAGAAACATTTACGGTTGTATATCCGTTTTCGTCTACTTCCTGGGCTGTAGCTGTAAACCCAAGGACAATAGAAGCTAATAAAAGTAAAGCTTTTTTCATGTTTTGTTTATTTAGATTTATTTAAAATAACGACGCAAAGATATTGTTTTAATTTAAACTTAATCTAAATAACGTAAAAAAATTAAGCCCGAATTTCAATTTCGGGCTTAATTATATAGTGCTTGTTTTGTAACTATTTGTTTTTCTTTGCTTTAATCATAGCTTCAAGCATATCCCACATTTCTTCAGGTATAGCTTCAAGTAAATTGAATTGTCCTGCTCCTTTAAGCCATTCACCACCATCTATCGTAATAACTTCTCCGTTAACATAAGCAGAGTAGTCGGAAACGAGATATGCAGCAAGGTTAGCAAGTTCCTGATGATCACCTACACGTTTTAAAGGTACTTTTTTTGCTAAGTCAAATTTCTCTTTTAAGTCACCGGGTAATAGTCTGTCCCATGCACCTTTAGTAGGGAAGGGGCCTGGAGCAATTGCGTTAGATCTTATACCGTATTTAGCCCACTCTACAGCAAGGCTTCGGGTCATTGCCAGTACACCGGCTTTTGCCGTTGCACTTGGAACTACATAAGCAGATCCTGTCCAGGCATAAGTAGTAACAATATTTAGTACGGTAGAGTTTTTTTGTTTTGTGTCTATCCAGTGCTTACCAAATGCTAGGGTACAGTTTTTAGAACCTTTAAGTACTATGTCTATAATAGTATCGAAAGCATTTGCAGATAATCGTTCTGTAGGTGAAATAAAATTACCGGCAGCATTATTAAGCAGTACATCTACTTTACCATATTCTTTTAAAACAGCCTGAAGCATGTTTTCTACTTCTTCATAATGGCGAACATCACATTGCACGGCCAGGCATTTTCCTCCTGTTTCCTGCTCCAGTTCTTTTGCCGTGTTTTGCAGTTTTTCAAGATCACGTGAGGTAATGGCTACTTTAGCGCCGAGTTCCATGAAATATTTTGTCATGGATTTCCCTAGTCCGCTACCGCCTCCGGTTACTACAATTACCTTATCTTCAAGGGCATTATCGCGAAGCATTTTATTTGTATAGTTCATAATTTTTGATTCTGAATTAATTTCTACCAAGTTACAAATTATTTGGCTTCGGGAAATTTTTTATGCACGCATATTAAAAAATAAAAGGGATAGCGTTAAAAGTCTATCCCTTAGTTATTTATTTGTTTTTGATGTTATTCTTTTTTCTCAAAAAAACCTTTGTAGACTAATCCAGCCAGTACGGCTCCCACTATTGGGGCTACCCAAAATACCCATAGTTGTTGTACTGCCCAGGCATCGGCAAAAAGTACCTGGCTTGTGCTACGGGCAGGGTTTACCGATGTATTACTTACAGGTATGCTTATAAGGTGAATTAATGTAAGGCCAAGGCCAATGGCAACAGGAGCGAGTCCTTTTGGAGCTCTTTCATCTGTAGAACCTAATATAATTATGAGAAACATAAAGGTCATTACGATCTCACAAAGTATTACGGCCGACATGCTGTATCCGCCGGGAGAGTGTTCGCCAAAGCCATTTGCGGCAAATCCGCCGGCTACAAAACCTTCTTTGCCCGATGCTATTGTATACAATACATAAGCGGCAAGCATTCCTCCTAAAACCTGCGATATAATGTAGGGGATAAGCTCTTTTGCGCTAAATCTTCCGCCAACACACAACCCTATTGATACGGCAGGGTTTAAATGACATCCTGATATGTGCCCTATGGCAAATGCCATAGTCAAAACAGTTAAACCAAAGGCGAGGGCAACACCGGTAAATCCAATACCAAATTCAGGAAAAGAACAGGCTAATACGGCACTACCGCAACCTCCCAGCACCAGCCAGAAAGTACCTATAAATTCTGCAACTAATTTTTTTGTCATATTTCTGCATTTATTGATTAGTAGAATAGGTTATATAAACTTTATAAATTGCTTACAGACAGTTTTGAAATTATTGTTGCTCGATATATGTTGTATGGCTTTTAGTGTTAAGATAATGAATAAGTATTAAGTTAAAATTAAATTAAAATTTTATGATATATAACAAGTGATAAGATATTTTTAACATTTAGTATTTAAAAAATGTTAAAAAAATGATTAGTTGGTTTGCAGGCTTTAAGATATTCTTAATTTTTTATGTACATTTATCGCAAGAGTTATATCCCCACCTGTAACCAAAAAATAGTATGAATATATTAATAGCCGATGACCATAGTGTTGTAAGGCAGGGTGTAGCATTGATTTTAAGGGAGGCATTTAATAGTGTGAACATTTATCATGCAGAAAGCTTTAGCGAAATAGCAGAAATATTAAAAAAACAATCCATAAACCTAATCCTTTTAGATATTAACTTACCCGGAGGTAATAATGTTGGGATGATTAACAATATAAAGGAAATACAGTCTTCAATAAAGGTACTGATGTTTTCTGCGTATGATGAAGATCAGTATGCCGTTAGGTATATTCATGCCGGCGTAGACGGCTATCTCAACAAGTTAAGCTCTGAGGATAAAATTATAGAGGCTGTAAGTGAAATACTTAGGGGAGGGAGATATTTTAGTGATAAAATAAAAGACAGGGTTTTTGAAAGTGTAATTAATAAAATACCGGAAAATCCTCTTGAAAGCCTTTCTAACAGGGAAATGGAAATTGCTGATCTTTTGGCAAAGGGAGAGGGGAACCTTGAAATTGCCAACAGACTTGATATTAAGATGTCTACTGTAAGTACTTATAAGAGCCGGATTTTTGAAAAGCTTGGCATTAATAATGTTGTTTCCCTGGCAGAGAAATTTAATATTTACCGTAATAGTTTATAGGTTAAATGAGATGGTAATTGTTGTACCGCCGTCTTTTTGAGATAGTATTTTCACTTTACCTTTTAATATATTTAAGAGCTCTGCAATCATTGGTAACCCCATTCCTTTACTAGCGGATGAATCTTCTTCAGGCTTTATATAACCCTGAAGCAGGTTGTTATAGTATTCCAGGTCTGTTTTGGTCATACCTTTTCCGGTATCCTCAACAGATATGGATAAAGTGTGCTCGCTAACCTGGGCACTAAGTGTTATTTTTCCTTCAAAAGTATTTTTAGTAGCATTATCAACAAGGTTGTGCAGGATAATGGCCAATAAATGCCTGTTTATGGTTGTGCTGTAGCTTTTTGGAATCGTATTAAAAAGCTCAGTTTTTTGAAGTTGTGCAATGTTTTTAAAGAATAAGATTTTTTCTTTTGCTAAACGATATAATGAATATGGGTCCGATTCATTATCACTTATGTCAGTCTCTTTAGCATATTCTAAAAAGTTGTCTACAAAATGGTATAACTGAAAAGATGAGGTGTACATAGCCTGCAGGTTTTCCTTTACAGAATCTTTTTCGGTATCAATATTATTATAGATATACCGTCCTGTGATAGAGAGGAATTTAAGAGGGCTCTTAATGTCGTGAGTTATTGATTTTATAAGCCTTTTGTGGTTTTCTATTTGTTTGCTCAGGTCATCTTTTGTTTTTCTTAAAGTGGTAATGGTTTCCTGTAGTTGGGTAGTTTGTATAAGTACTTTGTTCTCCAGCAAGGTGTTTTTATAACGTATGTACCGTATCCTTAGTTTTATAATAAGATATACTAAACTTATACCGCTTATTATTGCAATAATAATAAACCAGTTAGTTTGCCAGAAAGCCGGCTCTACAGTGAATTTGATGTCTTTATAAATCCATCCTGACCCAAATCCGTTAAGCTTTCTTGTTTTTAAAATATAGTCTCCATGAGGCAGCGTTGAGAATGATATTGATTTTTCTGTTAGAAGTGTCCATCCTTGATGTATGGGCCCTTTAAGCATAAATTCAATGTTCTCATTATAAGGTTCTCCATAATAAGGACTGCTTATAACGAAACTTATTCTGGTAAAATCGCGATCAACTGAAATCTTTTCAAAAGCAGGAACCGGAGTGTTGTCAATAGTTATTTCGTCAATATAAATAGGACTATCAGGTATAATAGCATTAATGTCGGCCGTATTGAAATAAACTATTCCTTCCATAGAGGGGAAGAATATAGTTTCATTATTTAAGTATACGCTGCAAGGCTGGCATCCGCCATTAAATTCGTTATTAGGAAAGCCTGAGTTTTTATTGTAATAATGATAATAGATGCCTGTGTTCTTTTTGTTGGCATAATTTAGTAAATCCTGTTTTTTTACCTGAAATAAGCCTTTGTTGGTAGTGATCCAGAAAAACCCGTTTACATCTTCTGTAATACAATGTGATGTAAGCAGGTATTTATGTTTATCGGTAGGGAAGGAGGTGGTAACAGAATCTTTGTATAGATAAAAACCTTTACCATAACTACAGGCCCATACTTCGCCTGTTGGTTCTATATAAAGGGACCTGACCTGACATTTAGGGAAATCCTTTATTTTATAGCCTTCTTTTGTTTTAATGTCATATTTGTAAAGTCCTTTCCATGTACCTGTCCATATAGTTTTATTGTCAGTTATTGCCATTGATGCCGGAACCTCTTTTACTTTTAGAAAAAGTTGTGGATTACAATTTTTATCATTGGGTTCTAAAAAGTAAATATAGCCTCCAGGTTGATTTTTCTTATTGAAAGTGCCTACCCATATTGTACCATCGGAGGATTTAGTTAATGTAGTTATACTTCCATTTAATTTCCAGTGATCATAATCTTTGTAATCACTGTTTTTTCTGAAACGATATAAATGACGGCTGTATTTGGTCCATATATCTCCATCATTGTCAACTACCAGCATGTACTTGTCAGAGAAACCGGCGATATTGTTTGTTTTGTTTTTTCCTTTGACATTAAAGATCTCTCCTGTACTGCTGAGGATATTATTATTGCCAAATTTTTCCAGTGCATAGTATACTCCATCTGTTCCTGTAGAATGAGAAAGTATGGGCTCAATGTGTTTAAATCCCTGCTCTTTTATCACTAATAATCCTTTATTCGAACTTCCCAGATATAAAACATGGTTAGGCTCATCGTAGTAAAAAGAGACGATATTGTTGTGAGGAACATCAAAATGATTTGAGACCAATATTGTTTCTATATAATTTTGGTGTTCTTTTAGATAGTATAATTTCCTGTCACTATATATAAAAGACTGTCCGCATTGGTTATTGGTAAAAAGATAATATGATTCTTTAAATGTACGATCGTATTTTATATTGTTGGTTTTAAGCCCCGTAAACTTTAAAGCTGCATTTTTACTGTCAAGATACAATGTGTTTCCTATTGTGTAGAACTGAGCCTTTTTTGGATATCTGTATGCAGTCTCATTAATTTTTTCCCTCTTAAGGTTATATAGTTTAATGCTGTCGTTTCCTATTATATAAAGGTTGTTTCCTGCTACAATGTCAAGATATTCTTTATCATCTGTAAAAGATAACGATAATAAAGGGTTGTAATTATACCTGAGCATATCCTGTATGCTCTTAAAGGGCTGAGGTATTTTTGTCTTTAAATTTATAACAGTCCGTTTGTTAATAAGTAAAAGTTGATTGTTTTCATTCAAAAGATAGATACTGTCTTTTTCAGGTTTCCCTGCAAACAAACGTATCCTGTTGGATATTAGTCCGTCAATATTATCGGTATTGTATATTTTGAAAACCTGTCCGTCAAACTTGGCTAATCCACTCTCTGTAGACAGCCATATATAGCCGTATTTGTCTTTTATTATAGCACTTATGGTATTTTGAGGCAATGTGTTATCATCGGCAGTATACCATACATGCCTAAAGTTCTCCTGTGCAAAAAAGGATATGCTGTTACTTAATAACAGTAGTAAAAAAACAGACTTTAAATAATTCATTAGGGGGCTGATGAATTTTTTTTATTTATAAGTCAAATATATGGTATGTTTTTTTACGATTAATGCGCTTGTAGAAATAATTCTACATAATATAAGCAATAAAACTATAGAATGTTATGAATTAAATATATAGTTTTGTAGTCCCCAATATAAATAATGTATCAACTAAATTAATTTACTAATGCTACTATTCTTAGAAACCCCCTCTTTAAGTGTCAGGCATATTATTAATGCTTTTCAATCAGGTTTCATATCTTAATTAGGACTACAGTATTGTTATATTCAAACTGTTGGCGGCTATGCTTACAGGTTGTTTATACAATCTCTGTTATCTAATTTCAAGTATGATCTAATCTCTTACTGCACCTGTTGCATATATTGATTACACCTTATGATTGAATTGATACTAATAGGCGCCTTTGTGCTTGCCTTAGCTACGCTATATATGGCAAGGCAAATCAAGTCGGTTTTGTTATTCGACAGGATTTGTAATGCCTTTTTACTGTTTGCTTCCATGCAGTCAGTCTTCGCTCTTTTAAGCCTTTTGGTTGGGAAAGACTTTAAGTTTATGGCTATTCCCTTCTTTTTGTGCTATGGACCATTTATGTATTTTGCGGTTAAGTCATTAATTAACGATGATTTTGTTAAAAGAAAACTTTACCTGCATTATGCCCCTTCCTTTGTAGCTATGATAGTTTATCTGGTCATGGCAGAAGTTCCTTTGCTAAGGGGGTATTTATATATGTATAATATAGTGCTGTTTTTAAGTATTGCTTTTTCTTTAACCTATTATTCCGGCTGGATTTTATTTTATGAAAATGAAAAGCATGAAGACAACCCTTTGGCTAATAAGCTGATAAAAATTTCGGCTTTTGTTTTAACCTGCATGTCTGTTACCCTGATGGTGTTTATCTCTAATCAGTTTATGATGGGACAAACTGTAGACTTTGAGGTTGTGGCATCAATACTTTATTGCTCTTCATTGTTCCTGATTCTTCTGGGTTTCAGGTATAAGGTTCATGTCTTCGTAAGTTACTTTAAAGGTAATAATGAAGAAAATTATAAGAAGGAAATAAAGGAAAATCCCGAAGATCCTACTTCTGATATGATAGTCATTATGAACAGGCAGAAGTATTCTAAGTCTGCTCTTAATGAAAGTGTTTTTGAAGATTATGAGGAAAAGCTTCTTTATTTGTTTGAAGAAGAGAAGGTTTATCTGGATAATGAGATATCACTTGAAGCTCTTGCTGAAAGGATGAAGCTCTCAAAGCATCACTTAACACAGTTGTTTAATGTGTATATAGGTGAAAACTTTAACCAGTTTATTAATAAGTACAGAATTGACTATTCCTGTTCTCTTTTACAGACTTCCGATGGGCAGCTAACAATGGAAGAAATAGCTTTTGAAAGCGGATTTAACTCTAAAGTTTCTTTTAACAGGCATTTTAAAAATATTATGGGCTGCACGCCTACAGATTATATCAAAAAAGCAGGATAATTATCCCGTGTGTTTTGATGATTAATTATAGAAACAAACCTTTCGATAGATATTCACACCCTGAGCCTTTTCATGTTTTATATGAAAAGGCTCTTTTTTTTGATTGAGTTAAATCAATTAAAGTCTGTGTTTTTGGTTTTTATTGATACAATTATTGCCTGTATTTTAATTTGTATACTTTTTTATATTACTGTTTATCGTTGATTTATTGCTGTTGGTCGACCAATAATAATGTGTTAATCGAATTAAATATTTTAAATTAAACAGGTCGAAATATATTTGTTTAAAATATAATGAATTGTATTGCTTTTAAATCCTGATAATTGAGCGTGTTTCTATGTTTTATCTATATTCAAATTATTGGGAAAAGCAATAATCCAATAATTTTTTACATCATACACGATTAAAAATTAGAGATTTGTCTCGAAATTAAGTTTTTATTAACAGTGAACGATAACTGCCCCCAAAAAGTTCCGTTCCTATTTTTATCCCCAATTTTTTAGAAGTAAAATTTTGGAGAGACGCTAAAAAAATAGAATTATAGTCTCGTCAATTTTTGAAACTGAAATTAAATAATGCACAATAGGTGATGTGGGTTTGTGGACAAACTCCCGTCCGGGCGATTTAAATATCGGAAATTTATAAAGGCAGTGTGTTGAATTCTGTTATACCAGTTATAGCAGAGTGTAGTATGTGTCAAATAAATTTAAAAGATATGAAAACATAAATTACAAAATTGCCCCCACAAAAACCGTAAGCTTAAAAGTTTCCCCAAGACTTTTAAACATCAAAAACTCAAATTAATTACTAATGACGATGAAAAAATTATTGTCTGCCCTGGTATTATTACTGGGAGCGGCAGCTGCAAACGCGCAGGTAGGTATTGGTACCTCAAGCC
The DNA here is from genome assembly GCF_008000935.1 of Flavobacterium alkalisoli. NCBI lineage: Bacteria > Pseudomonadati > Bacteroidota > Flavobacteriia > Flavobacteriales > Flavobacteriaceae > Flavobacterium > Flavobacterium alkalisoli. The sequence continues at coordinate 88,556 of NZ_CP042831.1, read as the reverse complement.
CGAATGCTTCTGCACAACTTGAAATAGTATCTGATGATAAAGGTATATTAATACCCAGGGTATCATTAACAGGTACAACCGACTCCACTACCATAACAAATGGTAATATAGAAACTCTTCTGGTCTATAATACTGCCGAAACCGCTGATGTTGTTCCCAGTTACTATTACTGGTATAATAACAGATGGAACAGGATTTTGACCGATCAGGATCTGTTTGTTGAAACAGTAACTACATTAATTGATAACGGTGATAATACCTATACATATACCAGTGAAGATGGTACTGTAACGGTTATCAGTGTTCCAAGTGATATTATAACCACTTTGGTTTACAGTCAAATCAATAATACGCTTACTTATACTAATGAGGAAGGCATAGCTACTGTAATTAACGTAGAACAATTGGTACGTAATGCGGAGACGATAACCACTCTGGTTGACAATAATGATGGTACAATTACCTATACTCCTGAAAGCGGACTATCGGTTACAATAGATATAGCACAAATAGTTACCGATTATCAGTCTGTAACATCTATTATAGCAAATGTTGCTGCTGGAACTATAACTTTTACTGATGAGAACGGAGTTGCTACCGTTATCAATATTTCTGATTTTGTTTCACAATATGAAACGGTAACCACTTTAGTAAACAATGGTGATGGTACTTACACTTATACCAATGAGGCAGGTACCACTACTACAATCACTAATACTACCAATACTGCTCTTGCAGTTGTAGGTAATGACCTGGTGCTTACCGACAGTGAGGGTAATACAGTTAATGTTCCTTTAAATACAATCAATACAACTAACGTATCTTTTACTATTGTAGGTAATGAACTTGTTCTTACAGACAGTAACGGAAATACTACAGTAATCGATCTTAGTGATATAAATATAGTAACCACTTTAGTAAACAACGGTGACGGTACCTATACCTACACCAATGAAGGCGGTGCAACCACAACCATCACGAACACTACCAATGCGAACCTTGCGGTAACAGGGGGTAACCTTGTACTTACTGACAGCGAAGGCAACACGGTTGATGTTCCGCTTAATACGATCAACACGACTAACGTATCTTTCACTATAGTTGGCGGAGAGCTTGTACTTACCGACAGCAACGGAGGTACCACTACAGTAGACCTTACCGATATCAACATCGTTACCACTCTGGTAAACAACGGCGACGGTACGATTACCTTCACAGATGAGACCGGTACGGCTACCAACCTTGACCTTTCAACAATTATTGACGGTTATGAGACAGTAACTACATTAACGGCAGATTCTGCAGCAGGTACCCTTACCTATATGGATGAGGACGGCAACAATACGGTTGTAGATATTACAGCTTACATTACAGCCCATGAAACGGTAACCACTTTAGTAAACAACGGTGACGGTACCTATACCTACACCAATGAAGGCGGTGCAACCACAACCATCACGAACACTACCAATGCGAACCTTGCGGTAACAGGGGGTAACCTTGTACTTACTGATAGTGAAGGCAATACTACTACTATATCTCTATCTGATATTAATGTTGTTACAACATTAGTTAATAATTTAGATGGAACATATACATATACAAATGAAGAAGGTAATGATGTAACCATCGATACTAATGGCTTAACTATTACCGAACTGAACGGCGTGTATACCTTCACGGCAGCGGACGGCAGTGTGATCGACACGATCGACACCAACGCCTCGGCCCTTGCTTATGACAATACGGCTTCCGGCTTAACGGCAGGAACAGTACAGGCAGCCCTTGACGAGGTGGTAACTGCCCTTGATGATGTTAACGATGCGGCCGCTACGGTGAACCTTATCGACAACAACGACGGCAGCGTTACCTTAGTTAAGGCCGACGGCACGCAGGTTGCTGTTGCCAAGGCAGACATTACGGCCAACGGGGACGGTACCTATACCTTTACCAACAACGACGGATCGGATGTGACCATCGATACCAACGGACTGACCATTACCGAACTGAACGGAGTGTATACCTTCACGGCAGCGGACGGCAGTGTGATCGACACGATCGACACCAACGCTTCGGCCCTTGCTTATGACAATACGGCTTCCGGCTTAACGGCAGGAACGGTACAGGCAGCCCTTGACGAGGTGGTAACTGCCCTTGATGATGTTAACGATGCGGCCGCTACGGTGAACCTTATCGACAACAACGACGGCAGCGTTACCTTAGTTAAGGCCGACGGCACGCAGGTTGCTGTTGCCAAGGCCGACATTACGGCCAACGGGGACGGTACCTATACCTTTACCAACAACGACGGATCGGATGTGACCATCGATACCAACGGACTGACCATTACCGAACTGAACGGAGTGTATACCTTCACGGCAGCGGACGGCAGTGTGATCGACACGATCGACACCAACGCTTCGGCCCTTGCTTATGACAATACGGCTTCCGGCTTAACGGCAGGAACAGTACAGGCAGCCCTTGACGAGGTGGTAACTGCCCTTGATGATGTTAACGATGCGGCCGCTACGGTGAACCTTATCGACAACAACGACGGCAGCGTTACCTTAGTTAAGGCCGACGGCACGCAGGTTGCTGTTGCCAAGGCCGACATTACGGCCAACGGAGACGGTACCTATACCTTTACCAACAACGACGGATCGGATGTGACCATCGATACCAACGGCCTGACCATTACCGAACTGAACGGAGTGTATACCTTCACGGCAGCGGACGGCAGTGTGATCGACACGATCGACACCAACGCTTCGGCCCTTGCTTATGACAATACGGCTTCCGGCTTAACGGCAGGAACAGTACAGGCAGCCCTTGACGAGGTGGTAACTGCCCTTGATGATGTTAACGATGCGGCCGCTACGGTGAACCTTATCGACAACAACGACGGCAGCGTTACCTTAGTTAAGGCCGACGGCACGCAGGTTGCTGTTGCCAAGGCCGACATTACGGCCAACGGAGACGGTACCTATACCTTTACCAACAACGACGGATCGGATGTGACCATCGATACCAACGGCCTGACCATTACCGAACTGAACGGAGTGTATACCTTCACGGCAGCGGACGGCAGTGTGATCGACACGATCGACACCAACGCTTCGGCCCTTGCTTATGACAATACGGCTTCCGGCTTAACGGCAGGAACAGTACAGGCAGCCCTTGACGAGGTGGTAACTGCCCTTGATGATGTTAACGATGCGGCCGCTACGGTGAACCTTATCGACAACAACGACGGCAGCGTTACCTTAGTTAAGGCCGACGGCACGCAGGTTGCTGTTGCCAAGGCCGACATTACGGCCAACGGAGACGGTACCTATACCTTTACCAACAACGACGGATCGGATGTAACCATCGATACTAATGGCTTAACTATTACCGAACTGAACGGAGTGTATACCTTCACGGCAGCGGACGGCAGTGTGATCGACACGATCGACACCAACGCTTCGGCCCTTGCTTATGACAATACGGCTTCCGGCTTAACGGCAGGAACAGTACAGGCAGCCCTTGACGAGGTGGTAACTGCCCTTGATGATGTTAACGATGCGGCCGCTACGGTGAACCTTATCGACAACAACGACGGCAGCGTTACCTTAGTTAAGGCCGACGGCACGCAGGTTGCTGTTGCCAAGGCAGACATTACGGCCAACGGGGACGGTACCTATACCTTTACCAACAACGACGGATCGGATGTGACCATCGATACCAACGGCCTGACCATTACCGAACTGAACGGCGTGTATACCTTCACGGCAGCGGACGGCAGTGTGATCGACACGATCGACACCAACGCTTCGGCCCTTGCTTATGACAATACGGCTTCCGGCTTAACGGCAGGAACAGTACAGGCAGCCCTTGACGAGGTGGTAACTGCTATTGATGATGTTAACGATGCGGCCGCTACGGTGAACCTTATCGACAACAACGACGGCAGCGTTACCTTAGTTAAGGCCGACGGCACGCAGGTTGCTGTTGCCAAGGCCGACATTACGGCCAACGGAGACGGTACCTATACCTTTACCAACAACGACGGATCGGATGTGACCATCGATACCAACGGCCTGACCATTACCGAACTGAACGGAGTGTATACCTTCACGGCAGCGGACGGCAGTGTGATCGACACGATCGACACCAACGCCTCGGCCCTTGCTTATGACAATACGGCTTCCGGCTTAACGGCAGGAACAGTACAGGCAGCCCTTGACGAGGTGGTAACTGCCCTTGATGATGTTAACGATGCGGCCGCTACGGTGAACCTTATCGACAACAACGACGGCAGCGTTACCTTAGTTAAGGCCGACGGCACGCAGGTTGCTGTTGCCAAGGCCGACATTACGGCCAACGGGGACGGTACCTATACCTTTACCAACAACGACGGATCGGATGTGACCATCGATACTAATGGCTTAACTATTACCGAACTGAACGGAGTGTATACCTTCACGGCAGCGGACGGCAGTGTGATCGACACGATCGACACCAACGCTTCGGCCCTTGCTTATGACAATACGGCTTCCGGCTTAACGGCAGGAACAGTACAGGCAGCCCTTGACGAGGTGGTAACTGCTATTGATGATGTTAACGATGCGGCCGCTACGGTGAACCTTATCGACAACAACGACGGCAGCGTTACCTTAGTTAAGGCCGACGGCACGCAGGTTGCTGTTGCCAAGGCCGACATTACGGCCAACGGAGACGGTACCTATACCTTTACCAACAACGACGGATCGGATGTGACCATCGATACCAACGGACTGACCATTACCGAACTGAACGGAGTGTATACCTTCACGGCAGCGGACGGCAGTGTGATCGACACGATCGACACCAACGCTTCGGCCCTTGCTTATGACAATACGGCTTCCGGCTTAACGGCAGGAACAGTACAGGCAGCCCTTGACGAGGTGGTAACTGCCCTTGATGATGTTAACGATGCGGCCGCTACGGTGAACCTTATCGACAACAACGACGGCAGCGTTACCTTAGTTAAGGCCGACGGCACGCAGGTTGCTGTTGCCAAGGCCGACATTACGGCCAACGGAGACGGTACCTATACCTTTACCAACAACGACGGATCGGATGTGACCATCGATACCAACGGCCTGACCATTACCGAACTGAACGGTGTGTATACCTTCACGGCAGCGGACGGCAGTGTGATCGACACGATCGACACCAACGCTTCGGCCCTTGCTTATGACAATACGGCTTCCGGCTTAACGGCAGGAACAGTACAGGCAGCCCTTGACGAGGTGGTAACTGCCCTTGATGATGTTAACGATGCGGCCGCTACGGTGAACCTTATCGACAACAACGACGGCAGCGTTACCTTAGTTAAGGCCGACGGCACGCAGGTTGCTGTTGCCAAGGCCGACATTACGGCCAACGGAGACGGTACCTATACCTTTACCAACAACGACGGATCGGATGTGACCATCGATACTAATGGCTTAACTATTACCGAACTGAACGGAGTGTATACCTTCACGGCAGCGGACGGCAGTGTGATCGACACGATCGACACCAACGCTTCGGCCCTTGCTTATGACAATACGGCTTCCGGCTTAACGGCAGGAACAGTACAGGCAGCCCTTGACGAGGTGGTAACTGCTATTGATGATGTTAACGATGCGGCCGCTACGGTGAACCTTATCGACAACAACGACGGCAGCGTTACCTTAGTTAAGGCCGACGGCACGCAGGTTGCTGTTGCCAAGGCAGACATTACGGCCAACGGAGACGGTACCTATACCTTTACCAACAACGACGGATCTGATGTGACCATCGATACCAACGGACTGACCATTACCGAACTGAACGGAGTGTATACCTTCACGGCAGCGGACGGCAGTGTGATCGACACGATCGACACCAACGCTTCGGCCCTTGCTTATGACAATACGGCTTCCGGCTTAACGGCAGGAACAGTACAGGCCGCCCTTGACGAGGTGGTAACTGCCCTTGATGATGTTAACGATGCGGCCGCTACGGTGAACCTTATCGACAACAACGACGGCAGCGTTACCTTAGTTAAGGCCGACGGCACGCAGGTTGCTGTTGCCAAGGCCGACATTACGGCCAACGGGGACGGTACCTATACCTTTACCAACAACGACGGATCGGATGTAACCATCGATACCAACGGCCTGACCATTACCGAACTGAACGGCGTGTATACCTTCACGGCAGCGGACGGCAGTGTGATCGACACGATCGACACCAACGCCTCGGCCCTTGCTTATGACAATACGGCTTCCGGCTTAACGGCAGGAACAGTACAGGCAGCCCTTGACGAGGTGGTAACTGCCCTTGATGATGTTAACGATGCGGCCGCTACGGTGAACCTTATCGACAACAACGACGGCAGCGTTACCTTAGTTAAGGCCGACGGCACGCAGGTTGCTGTTGCCAAGGCCGACATTACGGCCAACGGGGACGGTACCTATACCTTTACCAACAACGACGGATCGGATGTGACCATCGATACCAACGGACTGACCATTACCGAACTGAACGGAGTGTATACCTTCACGGCAGCGGACGGCAGTGTGATCGACACGATCGACACCAACGCTTCGGCCCTTGCTTATGACAATACGGCTTCCGGCTTAACGGCAGGAACGGTACAGGCAGCCCTTGACGAGGTGGTAACTGCCCTTGATGATGTTAACGATGCGGCCGCTACGGTGAACCTTATCGACAACAACGACGGCAGCGTTACCTTAGTTAAGGCCGACGGCACGCAGGTTGCTGTTGCCAAGGCCGACATTACGGCCAACGGGACGGTACCTATACCTTTACCAACAACGACGGATCGGATGTGACCATCGATACCAACGGGACTGACCATTACCGAACTGAACGGAGTGTATACCTTCACGGCAGCGGACGGCAGTGTGATCGACACGATCGACACCAACGCTTCGGCCCTTGCTTATGACAATACGGCTTCCGGCTTAACGCAGGAACAGTACAGGCAGCCCTTGACGAGGTGGTAACTGCCCTTGATGATGTTAACGATGCGGCCGCTACGGTGAACCTTATCGACAACAACGACGGCAGCGTTACCTTAGTTAAGGCCGACGGCACGCAGGTTGCTGTTGCCAAGGCCGACATTACGGCCAACGGAGACGGTACCTATACCTTTACCAACAACGACGGATCGGATGTGACCATCGATACCAACGGCCTGACCATTACCGAACTGAACGAGTGTATACCTTCACGGCAGCGGACGGCAGTGTGATCGACACGATCGACACCAACGCCTCGGCCCTTGCTTATGACAATACGGCTTCCGGCTTAACGGCAGGAACAGTACAGGCAGCCCTTGACGAGGTGGTAACTGCCCTTGATGATGTTAACGATGCGGCCGCTACGGTGAACCTTATCGACAACAACGACGGCAGCGTTACCTTAGTTAAGGCCGACGGCACGCAGGTTGCTGTTGCCAAGGCAGACATTACGGCCAACGGGGACGGTACCTATACCTTTACCAACAACGACGGATCGGATGTGACCATCGATACCAACGGACTGACCATTACCGAACTGAACGGAGTGTATACCTTCACGGCAGCGGACGGCAGTGTGATCGACACGATCGACACCAACGCTTCGGCCCTTGCTTATGACAATACGGCTTCCGGCTTAACGGCAGGACAGTACAGGCAGCCCTTGACGAGGTGGTAACTGCCCTTGATGATGTTAACGATGCGGCCGCTACGGTGAACCTTATCGACAACACGACGGCAGCGTTACCTTAGTTAAGGCCGACGGCACGCAGGTTGCTGTTGCCAAGGCAGACATTACGGCCAACGGGGACGGTACCTATACCTTTACCAACAACGACGGATCGGATGTGACCATCGATACTAATGGCTTAACTATTACCGAACTGAACGGCGTGTATACCTTCACGGCAGCGGACGGCAGTGTGATCGACACGATCGACACCAACGCTTCGGCCCTTGCTTATGACAATACGGCTTCCGGCTTAACGGCAGGAACAGTACAGGCAGCCCTTGACGAGGTGGTAACTGCCCTTGATGATGTTAACGATGCGGCCGCTACGGTGAACCTTATCGACAACAACGACGGCAGCGTTACCTTAGTTAAGGCCGACGGCACGCAGGTTGCTGTTGCCAAGGCCGACATTACGGCCAACGGAGACGGTACCTATACCTTTACCAACAACGACGGATCGGATGTGACCATCGATACCAACGGCCTGACCATTACCGAACTGAACGGTGTGTATACCTTCACGGCAGCGGACGCAGTGTGATCGACACGATCGACACCAACGCTTCGGCCCTTGCTTATGACAATACGGCTTCCGGCTTAACGGCAGGAACAGTACAGGCCGCCCTTGACGAGGTGGTAACTGCCTTGATGATGTTTAACGATGCGGCCGCTACGGTGAACCTTATCGACAACAACGACGGCAGCGTTACTTAGTTAAGGCCGACGGCACGCAGGTTGCTGTTGCCAAGGCAGACATTACGGCCAACGGAGACGGTACCTATACCTTTACCAACAACGACGGATCTGATGTGACCATATACCAACGGCCTGACCATTACCGAACTGAACGGTGTGTATACCTTCACGGCAGCGACGGCAGTGTGATCGACACGATCGACACCAACGCTTCGGCCCTTGCTTATGACAATACGGCTTCCGGCTTAACGGCAGGAACAGTACAGGCAGCCCTTGACGAGGTGGTAACTGCTATGATGATGTTAACGATGCGGCCGCTACGGTGAACCTTATCGACACAACGACGGCAGCGTTACCTTAGTTAAGGCCGACGGCACGCAGGTTGCTGTTGCCAAGGCCGACATTACGGCCAACGGAGACGGTACCTATACCTTTACCAACAACGACGGATCGGATGTGACCATCGATACCAACGGCCTGACCATTACCGAACTGAACGGAGTGTATACCTTCACGGCAGCGGACGGCAGTGTGATCGACACGATCGACACCAACGCTCCTCGGCCTTGCTTATGACAATACGGCTTCCGGCTTAACGGCAGGAACAGTACAGGCAGCCCTTGACGAGGTGTAACTGCCCTTGATGATTTAACGATGCGGCCGCTACGGTGAACCTTATCGACAACAACGACGGCAGCGTTACCTTAGTTAAGGCCGACGGCACGCAGGTTGCTGTTGCCAAGGCCGACATTACGGCCAACGGGACGGTACCTATACCTTTACCAACAACGACGGATCGGATGTGACCATCGATACTAATGGCTTAACTATTACCGAACTGAACGGAGTGTATACCTTCACGGCAGCGGACGGCAGTGTGATCGACACGATCGACACCAACGCTTCGGCCCTTGCTTATGACAATACGGCTTCCGGCTTAACGGCCTACAGGCAGCCCTTGACGAGGTGGTAACTGCTATATGATGATGTTAACGATGCGGCCGCTACGTGAACCTTATCGACAACAACGACGGCAGCGTTACCTTAGTTAAGGCCGACGGCACGCAGGTTGCTGTTGCCAAGGCGACATTACGGCCAACGGAGACGGTACCTATACCTTTACCAACAACGACGATCGGATGTGACCATCGATACCAACGGACTTACCATTACCGAACTGAACGAGTGTATACCTTCACGGCAGCGGACGGCAGTGTGATCGACACGATCGACACCAACGCTTCGGCCCTTGCTTATGACAATACGGCTTCCGGCTTAACGGCAGGAACAGTACAGGCAGCCCTTGACGAGGTGGTAACTGCCCTTGATGATATTAACGATGCGGCCGCTACGGTGAACCTTATCGACAACAACGACGGCAGCGTTACCTTAGTTAAGGCCGACGGCACGCAGGTTGCTGTTGCCAAGGCCGACATTACGGCCAACGGAGACGGTACCTATATACCTTTACCAACAACGACGGATCGGATGTGACCATCGATACCAACGGCCTGACCATTACCGAACTGAACGTGTATACCTTCACGGCAGCGGACGGCAGTGTGATCGACACGATCGACACCAACGCTTCGGCCCTTGCTTATGACAATACGGCTTCCGCTTAACGGCAGGAACAGTACAGGCAACCCTTGACGAGGTGGTAACTGCCCTTGATGATGTTAACGATGCGGCCGCTACGGTGAACCTTATCGACAACAACGACGGCACGTTCCTTAGTTTAAGGCCGGACGGCACGCAGGTTGCTGTTGCCAAGGCCGACATTACGGCCAACGAGACGGTACCTATACCTTTACCAACAACGACGGATCGGATGTGACCATCGATACCAAGGCTTACTATTACCGAACTGAACGGAGTGTATACCTTCACGGCAGCGGACGGCAGTGTGATCGACACGATCGACACCAACGCTTCGGCCCTTGCTTATGACAATACGGCTTCCGGCTTAACGGCAGGAACAGTACAGGCAGCCCTTGACGAGGTGGTAACTGCTATTGATGATGTTAACGATGCGGCCGCTACGGTGAACCTTATCGACAACAACGACGGCAGCGTTACCTTAGTTAAGGCCGACGGCACGCAGGTTGCTGTTGCCAAGGCCGACATTACGGCCAACGGAGACGGTACCTATACCTTTACCAACAACGACGGATCGATGTGACCATCGATACCAACGGCTGACCATTACCGAACTGAACGGAGTGTATACCTTCACGGCAGCGGACGGCAGTGTGATCGACACGATCGACACCAACGCTTCGGCCCTTGCTTATGACAATACGGCTTCCGGCTTAACGGCAGGAACAGTACAGGCAGCCCTTGACGAGGTGGTAACTGCCCTTGATGATGTTAACGATGCGGCCGCTACGGTGAACCTTATCGACAACAACGACGGCAGCGTTACCTTAGTTAAGGCCGACGGCACGCAGGTTGCTGTTGCCAAGGCCGACATTACGCCAACGGGACGGTACCTATACCTTTACCAACAACGACGGATCGGATGTGACCATCGATACCAACGGCCTGACCATTACCGAACTGAACGGAGTGTATACCTTCACGGCAGCGGACGGCAGTGTGATCGACACGATCGACACCAACGCTTCGGCCCTTGCTTATGACAATACGGCTTCCGGCTTAACGGCAGGAACAGTACAGGCAGCCCTTGACGAGGTGGTAACTGCCCTTGATGATGTTACGATGCGGCCGCTACGGTGAACCTTATCGACAACAACGACGGCAGCGTTACCTTAGTTAAGGCCGACGGCACGCAGGTTGCTGTTGCCAAGGCCGACATTACGGCCAACGGGGACGGTACCTATACCTTTACCAACAACGACGGATCGGATGTGACCATCGATACCAACGGACTGACCATTACCGAACTGAACGGAGTGTATACCTTCACGGCAGCGGACGGCAGTGTGATCGACACGATCGACACCAACGCTTCGGCCCTTGCTTATGACAATACGGCTTCCGGCTTAACGGCAGGAAACGTACAGGCAGCCCTTGACGAGGTGTAACTGCCCTTGATGATGTTAACGATGCGGCCGCTACGGTGAACCTTATCGACAACAACGACGGCAGCGTTACCTTAGTTAAGGCCGACGGCACGCAGGTTGCTGTTGCCAAGGCCGACATTACGGCCAACGGAGACGGTACCTATACCTTTACCAACAACGACGGATCGGATGTGACCATCGATACCACGGCCTGACCATTACCGAACTGAACGAGTGTATACCTTCACGGCAGCGGACGGCAGTGTGATCGACACGATCGACACCAACGCTTCGGCCCTTGCTTATGACAATACGGCTTCCGGCTTAACGGCAGGAACAGTACAGGCAGCCCTTGACGAGGTGGTAACTGCCCTTGATGATGTTAACGATGCGGCCGCTACGGTGAACCTTATCGACAACAACGACGGCAGCGTTACCTTAGTTAAGGCCGACGGCACGCAGGTTGCTGTTGCCAAGGCCGACATTACGGCCAACGGGACGGTACCTATACCTTTACCAACAACGACGGATCGGATGTGACCATCGATACAACGGCTGACCATTACCGAACTGAACGGAGTGTATACCTTCACGGCAGCGGACGGCAGTGTGATCGACACGATCGACACCAACGCTTCGGCCCTTGCTTATGACAATACGGCTTCCGGCTTAACGGCAGGAACAGTACAGGCAGCCCTTGACGAGGTGGTAACTGCCCTTGATGATGTTTAACGATGCGGCCGCTACGGTGAACCTTATCGACAACAACGACGGCAGCGTTACCTTAGTTAAGGCCGACGGCACGCAGGTTGCTGTTGGCCAAGGCCGACTTACGGCCAACGGGACGGTACCTATACCTTTACCACAACGACGGATCGATGTTGACCATCGATACCAACGGACTGACCATTACCGAACTGAACGAGTGTATACCTTCACGGCAGCGGACGGCAGTGTGATCGACACGATCGACACCAACGCTTCGGCCCTTGCTTATGACAATACGGCTTCCGGCTTAACGGCAGGAACAGTACAGGCAGCCCTTGACGAGGTGGTAACTGCCCTTGATGATGTTAACGATGCGGCCGCTACGGTGAACCTTATCGACAACAACGACGGCAGCGTTACCTTAGTTAAGGCCGACGGCACGCAGGTTGCTGTTGCCAAGGCAGACATTACGGCCAACGGGGACGGTACCTATACCTTTACCAACAACGACGGATCGGATGTGACCATCGATACCAACGGACTGACCATTACCGAACTGAACGGAGTGTATACCTTCACGGCAGCGGACGGCAGTGTGATCGACACGATCGACACCAACGCTTCGGCCCTTGCTTATGACAATACGGCTTCCGGCTTAACGGCAGGAACAGTACAGGCAGCCCTTGACGAGGTGGTAACTGCCCTTGATGATGTTAACGATGCGGCCGCTACGGTGAACCTTATCGACAACAACGACGGCAGCGTTACCTTAGTTAAGGCCGACGGCACGCAGGTTGCTGTTGCCAAGGCCGACATTACGGCCAACGGGGACGGTACCTATACCTTTACCACAACGACGGATCGGATGTGACCATCGTACCAACGGCCTGACCATTACCGAACTGAACGGTGTGTATACCTTCACGGCAGCGGACGGCAGTGTGATCGACACGATCGACACCAACGCTTCGGCCCTTGCTTATGACAATACGCTTCCGGCTTAAACGGCAGGAACAGTACAGGCCGCCCTTGACGAGGTGGTAACTGCCCTTGATGATGTTAACGATGCGGCCGCTACGGTGAACCTTATCGACAACAACGACGGCAGCGTTACCTTAGTTAAGGCCGACGGCACGCAGGTTGCTGTTGCCAAGGCAGACATTACGGCCAACGGAGACGGTACCTATACCTTTACCAACAACGACGGATCTGATGTGACCATCGATACCACGGCCTGACCATTACCGAACTGAACGTGTGTATACCTTCACGGCAGCGGACGGCAGTGTGATCGACACGATCGACACCAACGCTTCGGCCCTTGCTTATGACAATACGGCTTCCGGCTTAACGGCAGGAACGGTACAGGCAGCCCTTGACGAGGTGGTAACTGCTATTGATGATGTTAACGATGCGGCCGCTACGGTGAACCTTATCGACAACAACGACGGCAGCGTTACCTTAGTTAAGGCCGACGGCACGCAGGTTGCTGTTGCCAAGGCAGACATTACGGCCAACGGAGACGGTACCTATACCTTTACCAACAACGACGGATCTGATGTGACCATCGATACCAACGGACTGACCATTACCGAACTGAACGGAGTGTATACCTTCACGGCAGCGGACGGCAGTGTGATCGACACGATCGACACCAACGCTTCGGCCCTTGCTTATGACAATACGGCTTCCGGCTTAACGGCAGGAACAGTACAGGCCGCCCTTGACGAGGTGGTAACTGCTATTGATAATCTTGCAGACGGAGATATCACTTCAACACACCTGAATGTAACAGGTGGAACAGACGCAGCCTTTAATGATGTTACATTAAGTATTAATGATGATGTTATTACTTCAGACATGATTGTTGACGGAACAATCGTTACTGAAGATATTGCAAACGGTGCTGTAACTACAGCTAAACTGGCTAATGATGCAGTTACCAATGCAAAACTTGCGGACAATTCGGTTGCAACAGAGAACATCGTTAACGGTACCATTATAGAAGAAGACCTTGCTGATGATTCAGTGACTGCTGATAAGATAAACGCCGACATCGCAGGGACAGGTTTAACCCAAAACGCTACAACAGGAGCGCTTGAGGTTGATGTTACTGCACTAAGCGGAGACGGAGATATCACTTCAACACACCTGAATGTAACAGGTGGAACAGACGCAGCCTTTAGTGATGTAACATTAAGCATCAATGATGATGTTATCACTTCAGATATGATTGTTGACGGAACAATCGCTACTGAAGATATTGCAAACGGTGCTGTAACTACAGCAAAAATGAATGCAGGTACAGGAGCTAACGGACGTATTGCTATGGCAGATGCATCAGGTAACGTAAGTTTCAACTCTGTTTCAACTTACAATATATCTAATGGAGATTCATCAATCTCGGTATCTGGAGGTAATAATGCGGCATTAGCTAATACAAGTATATCAGTAAATAATGGAGGAATTACTACAGCTAAGCTTGCTGATGATTCAGTGACGGCAGCTAAAATAAATTCTGATGTAGCCGGGAACGGTTTAACTCAAAACGCTACAACAGGTGCTTTAGAAGTAGATTTAACGAGTATTACTGGAGACGGTAATATTACTTCAACTGATATTAATGTTACAGGAGGTACGGGAGCAGCCTTTAATGATGTGACTCTTACTATTGCTGATGGTGCTGTAACTACAGACAAAATTGCTGACGGTACCATTACTGAGGCAGATATAGCTTCTGGAGGTAACAACAAAACCTTAACTACAGATGAATCAGGAAATGTTGGATGGACAAATTCACCAGTTATACCTAACAGTATGATGCCTAAATTTTTCTACATGCCGGCTGTAATATTTGATACATCGGTATATACAGGTACACCTGTAACGGGCATAACAAGAGACCTTTATCAGGAGTATGTTAATCAGTTCGAGGGAGCATCAAACCCATTGATGGTTAAGAGTGATGTAGGAGGGGCTGCGGAGGCACCGGATGATATACCATATATACCAGTTGCCGAATCATTATATTATTATATTACATATTATGATACAGCGGTATTTGCCAACTTAAGTATTGATGCCAACGGTGTTTTAACCTATGATGTTATAGGTTCCGGCACTCAGACTTCTTACATGAATATTGTATTTGTAGTAAAATAAAACAAAGCCTTTGAGCAGGCTTTTACTAGCCTGCTCATTTTCTTAAGAAGTAAGAAAATCATGCGAAATCAAGAAATAAAAATAGATAACCACAGCTTCTCAAAACTTATAGTTTTATGCTTTGCAGTGTTTTTACTGGCAGGTGTAAATA
This sequence comes from Flavobacterium alkalisoli, assembly GCF_008000935.1. NCBI lineage: Bacteria > Pseudomonadati > Bacteroidota > Flavobacteriia > Flavobacteriales > Flavobacteriaceae > Flavobacterium > Flavobacterium alkalisoli. Next base: position 73,046 of record NZ_CP042831.1, on the reverse strand, counting down.
AAGCTTTTGCACAGTTTGCCATTATGGAAGACTTTAGAGGTAATGGTAACCCGAGTATTATAATAGGCGGACCTGGAGGAGGAGGGGGTATGGCTTACCTTACTTCAGGTATTAATGATCCTGTTAATCAGGGTTGGTTAAGACTTACCAATTCGTCAGCCTATCAAAGAGGGTATGCTTATGTAGATAATTCATTTCCTTCTTCTTCGGGAGTACTTGTGGATTTTGAATATAAAATGTGGCGTGATGTAAATGACGGATACAGTGGTGCCGATGGTTTAACCGTATTCCTATTTGATGCCAGTTCTACTTTTGCTATGGGAGGTTACGGAGGGTCATTAGGATATGCACCTAACGGAGGATCAGGACTTGCCGGAGGTTACGTAGGAGTAGGTTTGGATGCTTATGGTAACTTCTCAAACCCGACTGAAGGAAGAAACGGAGGTCCCGGGGTTGTGCCTAATGCTGTAGTATTGAGAGGTCCGACAACTACTAATACGGCAACCACAAACGCATATTTAGATGGAGCTGCTTTAGGAGACAGGACAGGAGGAGATGATGCAATAAGGGCAAGAAATGAAATTGATTATAATACACAAACTTCAACAAGGCCGACTGATGCACAGTTTTACAGAAGGGTACAGTTAGAAATCCTTCCGTTAGACCAGGCAGGAGTATATTATCAGATAATAGTTAGATGGAAGAAATCTTCGGCAGCTAACTTTACACAGCTTATCAGCTATACCACAACAACACCGCCACCGGCATTGTTAAAACTTGGTTTTGGTGCTTCTTCCGGAGGAGGGGTTAACTATCATGAAATCAGGAATCTTCTGGTTACAACTCCCGGAAACGTGAGGGTTGACAAAAGGGCTGATAAAGATATTTTAAGAAGTGTAAGCGGATTGGGTAGTGAAAATGTTATTACTTATACTATTGATGTTGTAAATGATACTGATATTGCTGCTCTTAATGTGAGCTTTTTAGACGAAGTTACAGATGGTAATGGAAACCTTATTGCAGAAGGTAATCCGGGGTTTAATATCACGTCTATCACTTCTTCAGGTTTTTCATCTATAACACTTCCTACGGCAGCGAGTTTAACCACAAACCAAATTACAGGAACATTTAACCTTGCAGCAAATACTACAGGTAAGATTTTTGTAACAGGTACGCTAACCAGTATACCTGCCGGAAACGTATTGAATAATACAGCTACCATTACACCGCCTTTTGATGAGGATTTAAGTAATAACATCAGTACTGTTAGTACACCTGTATATGCAGAGGGAGTAGATTTAGTTCTTGCAAGGACTACGGTAAATGACTTATGTATTAACCCATCGAGTCCTTCAGGTAAAACCTTTGAGCTGAGAGTGGCAAATATTGGTCAAAGTCCAGCAACATACAGAAGAAGAGGCTCAACAGGCGAACGTATAGTAGTAACTAAAGTGGTTCAAAATACCTATGGATATAATGATAGTGCCACGGATTTTACAACAGATAATAACAATACTACTGCAAGGTGGCATAAAAGAACACAGGCAGATACACCAACTGCAGGATATACAACATATACCTATTTAGCACGATATCCTACTGATAATAGTGATCAGATATTAGGACCGGGGAGTATTTATCAAACAGATTATCCTATTATATATACTATTACCCCACCTGTAGGAACAACCTCCTTTACAGATAGTGCTCAGGTTGAATACAGAGCTGAGGTGAATAATAATAGTTATGGAGGTTCAGAACTGCAAACAACAGTTAACCAGGCAAACGATGTTAACTCAGTTACATTAAATGCGGCTCCTACAACTCCTACAGTAACCAGTCCGGTATATTATTGCCAGGGAGAAACTGCGACGGCATTATCTGCAAGTACTACAAATGCGTCATATCAATTACAATGGTATGTAGTAAACGGTGGTTTTGCATCAGATTATCCTTTTGTGCCAAGTACAACAACTCCTGGTACAACAACTTACTATGTAAGTCAGAAAAATGCAACGTGTGAAAGTAACAAAGTACCAATACAGGTTATAGTATATGCTTCGCCTACAGCTGGTGCAATAGGTTCAGATCAGACAATATGTAACGGAGCTACTCCGGCACAGTTAACCTCTACAACAGCGGGTACGGCACCAAGTGGTGGTACTTTGACTTACCGTTGGGAATGGTCTTTAAACGGCACCTCAGGTTGGACAACAGTACCAAGTGCTACAGGGGTTAATTATCAGCCACCTGCATTAACAGCTACCAGATATTACAGAAGGGTTACTGTGGTAACTAATGGATCTAAATCATGTGAAGCAGCTACTTCAAATGTGGTTATAACTGTAATGGCTGCTACCAATCCGGGAGCAATTGGTTCTAACCAAACAATTTGTAGTGGTTCAATTCCGGCAAGCTTAACATCAACAACGGCAGGATCGGGTACAGGTACTATAACCTATCGTTGGGAGTCCTCTCCAAACAACAGTACATGGACAGCTATAGCATCAACAAATAACCTTACATACCAGCCTCCGGCATTAACATCTACAACTTATTACCGTAGGGTTACGATTGCCACATCAGGTTCGACAGTTTGTGAGGCAGCTACTTCATCTTTACAGATGACTGTAAACGCTGTGCCAACAGCTGGTGCTATAGGTTCTAACCAGACAATATGTTATAATACAGCTCCGGCTTTATTAACATCAACTACTAACGGTGCAGGGACCGGTACGGTAACTTACAGATGGGAGTCATCGCCAAATAATACATCATGGACAACGATTTCCGGTGCTACATCCAGTACCTATCAGCCAGGCAATTTAACGGCTAATACTTACTTTAGAAGAACAACACTGGCTGCATCAGGAGCAACATGTACATCTTCGCCAACATCATCTGTTTTAATAACTGTAAACAGTGCTGTAACGGCAGGTACTATAAGTGCAAATCAAACTATCTGTAACGGAGCTACTCCAGCCCAGTTAACAGGTACGGCAGGATCGGGTACAGGTACTATCACCTACCGTTGGGAGTCCTCTCCAAACAACAGTACATGGACAACAGTTTCGGGAGCTACGGGAGTTAACTATCAGCCAGGTGCTTTAACAGCTACTACCTATTACCGCAGGATTACCATTGCAACTTCAGGTACGGCATGTGAATCTTCAGCGACTAACGTGGTAACAATAACGGTGAACAGTGCTGTAACTGCAGGTACTATAAGTGCTAATCAAACTATCTGTAACGGAGCCACTCCGGCCCAGCTAACAGGTACGGCAGGTACAGGTACGGGAACTATAACCTACCGTTGGGAGTCCTCTCCAAACAACAGTACATGGACAACAGTTTCGGGAGCTACAGGGGCTAACTATCAGCCGGGTGCTTTAACAGCTACTACCTATTACCGAAGGATTACCATTGCAACTTCAGGTGTGGCATGTGAATCTTCAGCAACAAACGTGGTAACTATAACTGTAAACAACGCAGTAACGGCAGGTAGTATAAGTGCTAACCAAACTATCTGTAACGGAGCTACTCCGGCGCAGTTAACAGGTACGGCAGGTACAGGTACGGGAACTATTACTTACCGTTGGGAGTCCTCTCCAAACAACAGTACATGGACAACAGTTTCGGGAGCTACGGGAGTTAACTATCAGCCAGGTGCTTTAACAGCCACGACATATTACCGAAGGATTACCATCGCGACTTCAGGTACGGCATGTGAATCTTCAGCAACTAACGTGGTAACTATAACTGTAAACAGCGCTGTAACGGCAGGTAGTATAAGTGCTAACCAAACTATCTGTAACGGAGCTACTCCGGCACAGTTAACAGGTACGGCAGGTACAGGTACGGGTACAATAGCATATAGCTGGGAATCGTCTCCGGATAATAGTACATGGACAACAGTTTCTGGAGCTACAGGAGTCAATTATCAGCCGGGTATTTTAACAGCTACTACCTATTACCGCAGAATTACAACGGCAACTTCGGGAGTGGCATGTCAGGCAATATCTAATGTTATTACCATAACGGTAAATGCAGTACCTACTGCAGGTAGTATAAGTGCAAATCAAACGATCTGTAACGGAGCTACTCCGGCCCAGCTAACAGGTACGGCAGGTACAGGTACGGGAACTATAACCTACCGTTGGGAGTCCTCTCCAAACAACAGTACATGGACAACAGTTTCGGGAGCTACGGGAGTTAACTATCAGCCGGGTGCTTTAACAGCTACTACCTATTACCGCAGGATTACCATTGCGACTTCAGGTGTGGCATGTGAATCTTCAGCAACTAATGTGGTAACAATAACTGTAAACAGTGCTGTAACGGCAGGTAGTATAAGTGCTAATCAAACTATCTGTAACGGAGCCACTCCGGTGCAGTTAACAGGTACGGCAGGTACAGGTACGGGAACTATTACTTACCGTTGGGAGTCCTCTCCAAACAACAGTACATGGACAACAATTTCTGGAGCTACTGGGGTTAATTATCAGCCGGGTGCTTTAACAGCTACTACCTATTACCGCAGGATTACCATTGCGACTTCAGGTGTGGCATGTGAATCTTCAGCAACTAACGTGGTAACTATAACTGTAAACAGTGCTGTAACGGCAGGTAGTATAAGTGCAAACCAAACTATCTGTAACGGAGCTACTCCGGCGCAGTTAACAGGTACGGCAGGTACAGGTACGGGAACTATTACTTACCGTTGGGAATCCTCTCCAAACAACAGTACATGGACAACAGTTTCTGGAGCTACTGGGGTTAATTATCAGCCGGGTGCCTTAACAGCTACTACCTATTACCGCAGGATTACCATTGCGACTTCAGGTGTGGCATGTGAATCTTCAGTAACTAATGTGGTAACTATAACGGTAAATGCGGTACCTACAGCAGGAACTATTGGTTCTAACCAAACAATATGTAACGGAGATACTCCGGCAATGCTTACAGGTACAGCTGTATTAGGTACAGGAACAATAACTTATCGTTGGGAGTCTTCAGCAAACGGAACTTCAGGTTGGACAGCAACAGGTGGTACAGGTAATAATTACCAACCGGGTGCATTAACTGCCACAACCTATTACCGCAGGATAACGATAATTACATCCGGAGGTGCTACTTGTGAATCGGCACCAACAAATGTGGTAACTATTACTGTAAATGCAGTTGTTACAGAAGGAAGTATAGGTTCAGGTCAAACAATATGTCACGGTGCTATCCCAACACTGCTAACATCCACTGCAGCGGGCACAGGTACAGGTACTGTAACTTATCGTTGGGAGTCGTCTCCAAACGGAAGTTCATGGACAACAGTTTCGGGAGCTACAGGAGCTACATACCAACCAGCTGCATTATATGAAACAACCTATTACCGCAGGATTACCATAGCTACCTCAGGCGTAAGCTGTGAATCTCCTGCAAGTAATACAGTTACAGTAACTATAAAGAACTGTAACCTTATTACAAACCCTATGATTTATCAAAGGGTGAGTAATTAGAACAGATAAACCCCACTTAAACTGTTTTAAAATGGAAAACATGAAAAAATTAAAAATCACATACCTGTTCCTGCTTTTTTCAGGAGTGGTAGCTGCCCAGTCAGGGCAAACCGTAAACGAAGGCATACTATATGTAAGCCCGGGAACACTCGTGTCTGTTGAATCGGATTTTGACAACAAAGGCATGGGCGAGTATGAAAATAATGGAGAAGTTTTGCTTAAGGGCAACTTTAATAATGACGGTATTACAAGCTTTAATCCTGCTTTAGGCGGATATACAAGGTTTGAAGGATATACTCAGCAGAATATAACCGGCAGCATACCGGCTGACTTTTACAACGTTTTGTTTCGTAACCCAAATCCGCAGCCCGCTTTTCGTTTGTATGGGGATATTTCGATTAGTGGCAATGCCGATTTTTATCAGGGAATAGTTCAGGATGATATATTTGGGGGAATAATCATATTTGAAGACGAAGCAACTCATACCAATACCAGTGATGAAAGTTTTGTTGACGGCTACGCTGTAAAGAATGGCACAACCGACTTTTCATTCCCTATTGGAGACGGCCAATACTACAGGTATGCTGCTATTTCTGCTCCTGATGATCAGTCATCAGCATTTACAGGCAAGTATTATTTTGAAGATTCTAATATGCTTTATCCTCATGAAAGCAGGGCACAGGAAATTGAGATTATAGACAATAGAGAATACTGGACTATAGATAAGACAGGAGGAGAGGCAGATGTAATGATAACCCTGAGTTGGGATGAATTTACCACAACACCTTCTGAACTTTTAGTAGAATCAACAGAAGCCATACGTGTTGTGCGCTGGGATACCGAAGCAGGCATGTGGGTAGATGAAGGTGGCGTTCAGGATATGTTTGCCAAAACCGTAACCACGCCTGTACACGTTTCGGGATATGGTGTGTTTACACTGGGAAGATTGAGAAAAGGTTATTTGCCAACAGAAGACATAGTTATTTATAACGGTTTGACTCCTGACGGCGATGGTAAAAATGATTATTTCTATATAGAAGGGATAACAAATCATCCGGGTAATACAGTACAGATATATAACCGATGGGGTATAAAAGTGTATGAAACAGCCGAATATGACAGTAACGGAAATGTTTTTACAGGAGTGTCTTCGGGCAGGGCTACACTTTCTCAAAGGGACAGGCTTCCTGCAGGTACTTACTTTTATGTAATACAGTATCCACACAGGGGCACAACGATTAAGAAATCAGGTTATTTATACATAAGCAGTGCAGATTAAGATGAAGAAGGAAATGAACAAGAGGATAAACATGTCTGCAAAAAAAATTATAGCAGTATTTGCACTTATGGTTTGCAGCCTGGCAAATGCACAGCAGGATCCGCAGTACACTCAGTATATGTACAATACTATACAGGTAAATCCTGCTTATGCGGGGTCCAGAGGAAAAACAAGCATATTTGGTATATACCGTGCACAATGGGTAGGTCTTGATGGGGCTCCAACAACTGCGGCAGCATCAGTAAACGCACCCGTAGGAAATAAGCTGGGATTGGGATTGTCATTCGTTAATGACAGGATTGGTCCGATGGACGATAATGCCATATCAGTAGACTTTTCATATACTATTGATATCTCTTATAACTATCAGCTGGCTTTTGGTTTAAAGGGAACGGCAGATTTACTGAATGTAGATTTTACTAAGCTTAATATTTTTAATCCGGATGATCCGGGATTTCAAAATAATGTGGATAACCAGTTTTCACCAAATTTTGGTGCAGGTTTATTCCTTTATTCTGATAATACTTATTTCGGGGTATCAGTACCGGACTTTTTGGAAACAAAGCATTATGAGCACAATACTACTTCGGTAGCAAAAGACAGGATGCACTATTATTTTATAGGAGGGCATGTGTTTGATCTTACATACAACCTTAAGTTTAAGCCGGCCGCTATGGTAAAGGCAACAAAAGGTTCTCCGCTACAGGCAGATGTTTCGGCAAACTTCCTGTATGATGAAAAGCTTACACTGGGTATGGCTTACAGATGGGATGCTGCATTAAGTGCCTTAGTAGGTTTTCAGATAAGTAAAGATATTTTTGTTGGGTATACCTATGATATGGAAACAACAAGATTAGCCGAGTATAACTCAGGTTCACATGAAATTTACCTGCGTTTTGAGTTGGTTAAGAAAAATGAGAAAGTAGAAAACCCACGATTCTTTTAAACAGTACTATGAGGATATTAAAATATACAGGATTACTATTTATACTGTTGCTTAGTTGTTTTCAGGCTACTGCACAAAGGAAGGAATTGAAAAAGGCTAAGATTCAGTTTGATAATTATGCCTATAGTGATGCTTTAGAAACCTACCTTGAAGTGGCAAACACGGGGTACAGGTCTATAGAGCTGTATGAACAGATAGGGGATGCCTATTATTTTAAAGGAGAACTTGATTATGCCTATCAGTGGTATAATAAACTGTTTAACCTTCATAAGGAGGTAGAGCCTGAATATTATTACCGTTATGCACAAACATTAAAGTTTGTAGGTAATGCAGATGAAGCTGATAAAATGATGAATAAATTCTCTGAACTTAGCTCTGATGATCTTAGGACTAAAATGTTTTTGGATAACAAGGATTATCGTGAACAGATTGAGGAAAATTCCGGGAGGTATGAAATAAAGCCAATGGAAGTAAACTCTAATTTTTCAGATTACGGGCCTGCATTTTATAAAGATAAAATTGTTTTTGCTTCATCAAGAGATACGATTAACAATAAGAAGAAACGCGGTCGTGTTGACCGATGGACTAACGAGGCTTTTACAGGCCTATATGTAACCCCTGCAAAGGAAGATGACAGCCTTGCAGGTAAAGTGGAGAAGTTTTCGCTAAACCTTGATACTAAATATCATGAGTCGACACCTGTGTTTACTAAAGACGGAAACACTGTTTACTTTACACGTAACAACTATAATAACGGAAAAGTAAAGAAAGATGACCATAACGGGATATTGCTTAAAATATACAGGGCAAAATTTAACGGTACCGAATGGACCGATGTAACAGAACTGTCTTTTAACAGTAATGATTACAGTTGTGCACACCCCGCATTAAGCGCAGATGAAAGGACACTTTATTTTGCTTCAAATATGCCTGGAACCTACGGTAGATCTGATATATACAGGGTGAGCATTAACGGGAACGGCAATTTTGGAATGGCAGAAAACTTAGGCCCCGGTATTAATACCGAAGGTAGGGAGAGTTTCCCTTTTGTGTCGGATACAGATGATCTATACTTTGCTTCTGAAGGGCATCCCGGACTTGGCGGACTGGATATTTTTGTGAGTAAGATGGAGCCTGACGGTAACTACATTAAAGCATATAATGTGGGTAGGCCTATTAATAGTGAAAGAGATGACTTTGGACTGATATTTAATGCAGTTGAATCACAAGGTTTTTTTACCACTAACAGAAAAGGTAACGACGATATATACAGGTTTAAAGAAATAGAAGAATTTGCCTACGAGTGTAAAGAGAAACTGGAAGGTATATTAAGAGAGGAAGGAACCGGAAGGGTACTTGCCAATACTAAGGTTCTCGTGATTGACGAGAAGAAGAAAGTAGCACAGGAAGCAGTTACGGATATTGACGGAAACTACTCTTTTGAGGTAGATTGCGGTAAGCAATATATTGTGAAGGCAGACAGGGCTGAGGAAGCTCTTGCGCAGAACGAAGTAAAGAAAGGTTCCGATTTAGGTAAGGTGTTTAATATACAATACATCTACTTTGATTTAGGTAAATATGAAATTAAACCGGAAGCTGCAAAAGACCTTGATAAGCTGGTTGCTTATATGAAGCAGAATCCGAATATGAAGCTGGATGTAAGGACACATACCGATTCAAGGGCATCACATAAGTACAATCAGGTGCTTTCTGATAAAAGAGCAAATTCCATTATTGCCTATATAATAGATCATGGTGTGGAAGCATACCGTGTAGGAGGTAGGGGATATGGAGAAACTCAATTATTAAGCAAATGTCCTGATGGTGTAATATGTAGTGAGGAGCAGCATAGGCTAAATCGCAGGTGTGAATTTATAATAACTGAAATGTAAAACTGAGAGCACAGCAGCATAAATAGTTTTTTGTGGGGATAAACTCTTATGCTGTCTGTAGCTTCAGTAAAATAAAAGCACGGCTTTTAAGTTTCATAGTGGGGAAGCTTAAAAAAACAACCGTTTGCTTTCGATAATTAGGTGTTCGGTTAATTGGTTTTGGTAAACAGAATTAAGTTTTATTGTGGGGATAGACTTTAACCTGTAAAAACAATTTAGAATACACAATTATCAAAAGGAGTGCAATAGTATTTTATAGTTTTAATAGTGGGGATAAACTTCTATACTAAAGCCTCCTTAGGGCCCTGTTTTTGCAGGGCCCTTTTTTATTTATTATGTAAGGTGAGAAAGCCAAATATAATTTTTTTAAATTAATTAGTATGTTAAGTTTTTAAAATCCAGTTTTTTAATAAATAAAAAAGCAGTCTATTGACTGCCTTTTTATGATTATTTACAGCGGTTTTGGTCTAAACTGATTTAGTAAAACTTATTTAAATGGTTGGCTCAGTATTTTTTAATCGCTTTGTCCATTTTACAATTTCAAACCATATAACCGAAATAAATCCGGCAAGTATGCTTAGCCCAAGTAATGAAATTGAAGGTGTACTGAATTCAAAAAACTCAACTAACGGATCGGCATATAATAGTAAAAAGGTTAACAGGATTGTTATGCCTATTATTAATGGAATAAGTCTGTTTTTATAGCTAAACGATGTAATAACAGAATAGTAAAAAGAACGGTTAACCAAGGTTAAAAATACATTTGCCGATATAAGCGTAACAAAAACAAGGGTTCGTACATGCGATTCGGTAAGCTCAAGTGAAACGGCATAAAGATAAATTCCTAATGTACCTGCTGTTATTGCCAATCCCTGTATTATACTTGTAGTAAGTTCTCCTATATTAAAGAAAGTTGAGGTGAATGGCCTTGGTTTTTGGTTCATGGTGTTTTTTTCCATGGGCTCATTTTCATAAATAATAGAACATGTTGGTCCCATAATAAGCTCAAGGAATATAACATGTACAGGAGAAAAAATGTTAGGATAAACCCAACCCAATACTAATGGTATAGACACCGTAAGTATAATAGGGATATGGATTGAAATGATATACTGAATAGCCTTTTTTAGGTTGGTATATATCTTTCTGCCCATACCTATGGCATCAACCATTTTGGCAAGATCATCATCCGGTAAAATAAGTGAAGCAGCTTCTTTTGCAATTTCAGTTCCTTTTTTGCCCATAGCGATGCCAATATGTGATGCTTTTAATGCAGGTCCGTCATTAACACCGTCTCCGGTCATTGCCACTACCTGATTACAGGCTTTAAGTGCATTGATTATTTTGAGCTTGGCCTCAGGGAACATACGGGTAAAGATAGCTGTGTGCATAACCTTTTCCTTTAACTCTTCCTCAGAAAGATGCATGAGTTCCTCTCCGCTAAGGGTTTTATCATAATCCTTAAAACCTACCTGCTTGGCGATGGCTGCTGTAGTAAGGGCATTGTCTCCGGTAACAATTTTTACATCAATACCGGCATTGTAAAATGAATTGAAAACATCAGTTATGTTTTTCTTCGGAGGGTCATAAAAAGCAACTATACCATCAAACGTAAAGTTTAGGTCCTGCTGATTTTTAGGGAAATCATTTCCGCTGAATTCAGTATGTCCCACGCCTAAAACCCTAAAACCATCCTTTGCCAGATTTGCTATGGTTTCATTAACCGCCTGCATTTCAGTTTCCGTCATGCCCGATACTTTCATCATAGCCTCGGGAGCGCCTTTTGCGGCTATTATCCTAGCTCTGTTAGTGTCTTCAAAAACATGGGTCATCATAGGAGGTTTGCCGCCCAACGGATATTCATGAACCATTTTAAAATCAGGTCTTTTATCGCTATCCGTTGAGTTTTTATAGGCACTATGCAGGGCAATCTCCATAGGATCAAATGGTATAGGTTCGCTGGCCCACATAGCATAAGTAACCAGTTCCTTTTCTTTTTCAGAGAGACTATTTTCAGGATTTGATATATCTGGTGAAGGAAAAGCAGCTACGCGGGCTAGGGTCATTTTATTTTCGGTAATGGTTCCCGTTTTATCGGTACATATTACAGTAGCACTGCCAAGTGTTTCAACAGTTTTCATCTGTTTTACTATAATCTCCATTTTCATTAACCTCCAGGCACCTAATGCCATAAATGTGGTAAAGGCAACAGGAATTTCTTCCGGTAGTATACTCATGGCAAGTGTAAGTGACTTTAAAAGACTATCGATAAAATTGCCTGAGTTTATATAGTTAAATATCCATACCGCCACAAAAACCACAGCTCCCAGTATCACCATCTTTTTTACAAAGTTGGCAATCTGTTTTTCCAGAGGTGTCTTTTCAGTACTGATATCTTCAAGGCTTTGGCCTATTTGCCCCAGTTTTGTAGATTTCCCAATGGCTGTGACCTTAACTACAGCCAGTCCTGTAGTTACTATGGTACCACTGTAAACAATTTTGTCTTCTTTGCTTTCGTCTTTGGAAACAGGAAATGATTCACCTGTGATAACAGATTCGTTAACCGAAAAATCGTTGGCCTGCACTATGGTTCCATCAGCGGGTATGGCAGAGCCTTCCTCAACAATCATTAGGTCATCTATAACAAGGTCTTCGTTGTTGATCGTTTGTTCGTCTCCGTTTCTTATTACCTTGCAGTGAGGACGGGTATAATCCTTAAGTTTCTCAAGGGCATTCCTGCTTCGGGATTCCTGATAAAGGGAAATAGTTGCTACCAACAGGATAGAGGCAGCCATAAAAATACCATCGCCAATATCGCCGCTTATAAAGTAAATGGATGCGGCTACAAGCAATAAAATAATCATGGGCTCTTTGACAAGGTCTTTGAGCGCCATGATTATTTTATTTTCTTTTTTAAATTGTATTGAATTACTGCCGTGGCTTTCTCTGGATTGTTGAACCTCTTGGGAGGTTAATCCTTTTAGGCCAAAGTACTTTTGCTCCATAAAAAAGTATTAGTACAGTAAATATACTAAACTTACAGGGTCGCAATGTTAATCTTTATGTAATTCTATAGATGTCGGCAATGCCTTTGGTAATGGCTTGAAAATCAATTTTAAGATCTACAAGATTACCGGTCCTTAAATCGAATATCCAGCCATGAACAGTAAGGTTACGGTTGTTTATAGCACGTTGAACCTCGGCAGTTTTAATTGCGTTAATACACTGTTCCTGCACATTAAGTTCCACAAGCCTGTCGTAACGTTTGCCTTCATCTTCAATAGCGTTAAGTTCTGCTTTATGAATGCGGTAAACATCACGTACATTACGCAGCCACGGGTTAAGTATACCTAAATCTGCCGACTCCATTGCAGCTTTAACACCTCCGCAGTTATAGTGTCCGCAAACTACAATATGGTTCACTTTTAAAAAGTCTACAGCATAGTTAATAACCGACATTACATTCAAATCGGTATTGGGTACCATGTTTGCAATATTGCGATGTACAAAAACATCTCCCGGTTCAAGTCCCATAATTTCTTCAGCAGTTACACGGCTGTCGGCACAGCCTATGTATAGAATTTCGGGTGATTGCCCTTTCGCAAGGCTGTCAAAATAAGAAGGATTGCTTTTAATCTGTTTGGTAATCCATTCCTTATTGTTCTCAAAAACTTTTTTAATATCCATTATTAGTACAGTTTATTACTTTAAAGATACTTAATTGCATAAAAAAGCTCCGTTATTAAACGGAGCTTTAACTCTTATTCAAAGCCTTTAATTAATACTTCAAGTATTTTAATGGCTGCTTCACTAATTTTTGTTCCCGGCCCGAATACCGCTACAGCACCCGCATCAAAAAGATATTCATAGTCCTGAGCCGGTATAACACCGCCTACAATTACCATGATATCTTCACGCCCATATTTTTTAAGCTCTTCAATAACCTGAGGGACTAATGTTTTATGTCCCGCAGCGAGTGAGGAAACCCCTAAAATATGTACGTCGTTCTCCACAGCCTGTTTGGCTGCTTCGGCAGGTGTCTGGAAAAGTGGACCAATGTCCACATCAAAACCAACATCGGCATATCCGGTAGCTACTACTTTAGCGCCACGGTCATGACCGTCCTGACCCATTTTTGCAATCATTATCCTTGGGCGACGGCCTTCCAGCTTAGCAAATTCATCTGCCAACTGTTTTGCTTTTTCAAAGCTCTCGTCATTTTTAATCTCTTTGCTGTACACTCCGCTAAATGATTTGATTTGTGCTTTATATCTTCCGTAAATCGATTCCAGTGCATCACTAATCTCACCCAGAGTAGCCCTGTTTCGGGCTGCATCTACAGCAAGTTCTAACAGGTTACCCTGTCCTGATTTTGCTGCTGAGGTAAGTTTTTCAAGGCATTCGGCAACTTTTTGGTTATCGCGTGTTGCCTTAATACTGTTTAGTCTTTCTATTTGCTGGCGACGTACAGTTTGGTTATCTACTTCAAGAATATGAAGCGGATCTTCTTTTTCCAGCCTGTATTTGTTTACACCAACAATTATATCCTGTCCACTGTCAATTCTTGCCTGTTTTCTGGCAGCAGCTTCTTCAATACGAAGTTTTGGTATACCTGCTTCAATAGCTTTTGTCATACCACCCAGTTCTTCCACTTCCTGGATAAGAGCCCATGCTTTTTCGGCAATTTCGGAGGTAAGGCTTTCTACATAATAGCTTCCTGCCCACGGGTCTACCGTCTTGGTAATTTTGGTTTCTTCCTGTAGGAATATCTGGGTGTTACGTGCAATACGTGCCGAGAAATCGGTTGGCAAGGCAATTGCCTCGTCCAGTGCATTTGTGTGTAACGATTGTGTTCCCCCAAAAGCAGCCGCAGCAGCTTCAATAGCAGTACGGGCTACATTGTTAAAAGGATCCTGTTCTGTTAAGCTCCATCCGCTGGTTTGGCAGTGTGTACGTAACGCCAGTGATTTATCACTTTGAGGGTCGAACTGTTTAAGTAGTTTTGCCCATAACATACGTCCTGCACGCATTTTGGCAATTTCCATAAAATGATTCATTCCTATTGCCCAAAAGAAAGAAAGCCGGGGAGCAAAATCATCTATTTTCATTCCGGCAGCAAGTCCGGTACGTATATATTCTAAACCATCCGCAAGGGTGTATGCCAGCTCAATATCGGCAGTAGCCCCGGCTTCCTGCATGTGGTAGCCCGAAATACTGATAGAGTTGAACTTTGGCATCTTTTTACTGGTATATTCAAAAATATCAGCAATAATCTTCATGGAAGGAGCAGGAGGGTAGATGTATGTATTTCTAACCATGAACTCCTTAAGAATATCGTTTTGTATGGTTCCCGAAAGCAGTTCAGGTTTTACGCCCTGTTCTTCGGCAGCAACAATATAAAATGCCATTACCGGAAGCACAGCCCCGTTCATAGTCATTGAAACCGACATTTCTCCTAACGGAATCTGGTCGAAAAGAATTTTCATATCCTCAACGCTGTCTATTGCCACACCTGCTTTACCTACGTCACCCACTACGCGTTCATGGTCACTGTCATAACCGCGGTGTGTGGCAAGGTCAAACGCTACAGAAAGTCCTTTTTGTCCCGCAGCAAGATTACGACGGTAAAAAGCATTGCTTTCTTCGGCAGTGGAGAAACCTGCATATTGCCTGATTGTCCACGGACGGCGAACGTACATAGTTGCATACGGACCGCGAAGATTAGGCGCAAATCCGGCTCCGAAACCTAAATGCTCAAGGTTTTCAATGTCCTCTTTGTTGTATGTTTCTTTTACTTCAACACCTTCGGCAGTAACAAAGTTATCTTCTTTACTGTTCGCTAATGGCTTGGTGCTGTTAGTGTTTAACTGTATATGTTGTATGTTTTTTCTCATGTTACCGTTATTCTGCACCTGCATTAGTCTTTTCTTCTTCCAGTCGCTGCTGCTCTGTTTTTTCGGCAAGGCGCTTTTCAATAATAGGGATGATAAGCGTTTTTCTCGGGTTAGATTTTACAAACGGATAAAGCTCCAGATCATGGTTCATTTTATCAAGTTTGTTAGGGTACTTATTAGTACCTAATAAAATCTCTTTACCATCATCAAAAAGCTCCTGCTCTTTGGTTGCACTCTCCTGTATTTTTCGTTGTATGGTCCCTTCCTTAAGTTGCGTAAGAAAACCACCATTAGCTTCTATATCCTTGAATAGCGCAAGCCCTTTTTCGGCCAGTTGCTGTGTAAGTTCTTCTATATAATAAGCACCGTCTGCAGGATTATTTACCTTATCAAAATAGCTTTCATGTTTTAGGACTAAAAGCTGGTTTCGCGATATCCTGTCGCCAAACTCGTTGTCTTTGTGGTAAATTGCATCATATGCCAGGTTAGATACGGCATCGGCACCTCCCAATATTGCACTCATACATTCGGTAGTTGTACGCAGCATGTTTACATTATAATCATACAGCGTTTTGTTACGTTTAGTAGGAGAAGCGATAATGTGGCATTCAAAATTATGATCGTACTCTTTTGCTAAAAGACCGAAAAGCAGTCTTAAAGCACGAAGTTTTGCAATTTCAAAAAAGTAGTTTGTACCTACCGATACGTGTAATACAACAGGTTTATTTATGGTAGCTATTCGATTGAAATATTCATTGGCATGAGCCAGAGTATAGGCAATTTGCTGAACAATATTAGCTCCTGCATTTTGGTAAAGGCTGCTGTCTATACTCAGGAAATGAATATTAGAGCAGGCAATAGCTATAGTATTTAAAGATTCAAAATCTTTGTCAAGGTTAGTGTGCCAGTTGCCGTCTTTTGTTAATTGGCCTATAGGGTCTAACTGAACAAAAAATACAGCATTTTTAGCCTTAGCTATGGCATCCAGTTTTTTTACGAAATCGATTGAAAGAAAATTCAAATTGAAATAAACCGGAGTGCTTTCCAAAGGAAGTGCATTCAGTAGTTTTTCAACATCTGTATCTTCGTTAGGAATGGTAAAACGAATCGCTTCGGCACCACGCTTTAATGTCTCGTTTGCACGAAATACAGATTTATCTATATCGTGTACAAAAATATTCTGGCAAATTTTAAATTGAGAAGTGTGGGTAGTTACCTGTAAAGGCTCTTTAAACTCATCAATATGGTAAAAAGGTTTTACCTTAATTCCTTCAGGACTTTCCCAAATAAGAGTTTCGTTATAATCGGCTCCCTTCAGTTCATACTGTATCTGTTGTTTCCATTGTTTGGAAGATACAGGTTCAAATTCATTAAATAAATTTTCGCTCATGCGTACCATTTTAAAGAGATTTTGTGTCCTCATCTGGAGGCACGCCATCTTCAAATTCTATGATATATATATCCTCGTTTTCACGCTTCATGTAATACTTTTCGCGTGCATATTTTTCGGTCTGATCCGGATTGTTAAGGTGCCTTATGCTAATGCTGTCCTTTTTTATTTCCTCTTTGTAATATTGCTTGTTTTCCTCCAGCTCTTTTATTTCCTTATCCAGTATCCTGTGCTCAAAAAATGAATAATTGTCAAGAAAGAACCACCATACAGTAGCTAAAATAGCAACAAGTACATACCTGTTTCCCAGTATTTTGAGAAAAGGATAGCGCTCTGTTAATTTGCTGAATGGTTTTTTCATTACAGGGGTATAATTTACTTTACAAAGTAATGGTTTTTTTCGGACTTATGCAGGCTTAAAATGTTTAAAGTATCCTTTGGTTAATAACAGCCCTTACCACATCTATCGCTACTGTATTATACCTGTCATGAGGTATAATAATATCGGCAAACGCTTTGGTAGGTTCAATAAACTGTTCATGCATGGGTTTTAGTGTGGTTTGATAGCGGTTAAGAACTTCGTCCATATCACGACCACGCTCTGCAATGTCACGTCTTAGCCTTCTTATAAGTCTCTCGTCAGAATCGGCATGAACAAATATTTTGATATCAAAAAGCTCCCTTAGCTCAGGGTTAGAAAGTATAAGTATACCTTCTACAATCATTACCTTTCTTGGGTGGGTTACTATAGTATCTCCGGTACGGTTATGGGTAACAAAAGAATAAACCGGCTGCTCTATGTTTTTTCCTTCCTTAAGCTCTTTTAAATGTTGGGTTAACAATTCAAAATCAATAGAGCGGGGATGGTCAAAGTTAATCTTTGTTCTTTCGTCATAACTCAGGTTTGAAGTTTCCTTATAATAAGAATCCTGAGATATAATGCCCACTTCGGTAAGCGGAAGTTCATTCATTAACTGATGTACCACGGTTGTTTTTCCGCTTCCGGTACCTCCTGCAATTCCAATTACTAGCATAAGAAATCCGTTATCCTGTGTTTTTGCAAAAATAACAAAATAAGGTCGTTGTTTTAGATTTGAAAATGTTTTTTAGATTAAAAGCAGGTTAAATAATGCTATATTTGAAACAAAACTTATGTTATGCTAAGAAAAGTATTTTTAATGTCCTGCCTGTTTTTTGCGGTAGGGGCCTCGGCACAAAAGGAAGTCATCTATCAGGTGTTTCAGCGCAGTTTTTTTGACAGTAATGGCGATGGAACAGGTGATTTTAAAGGAATCCAACAAAAAATGGATTACCTGCAAATGCTGGGTGTTAATGCTATAATGCTGTCTCCAGTCTATCAGTCGGATGTTAACAACAATCTTTATGCTACAGACTGGAGTAAAACCGATACTGCTTATGGGAGTTTAAACGAATACAGGTCCTTAGTGCAGGAAGCACACAGAAGAAAGATGAAAGTATATCAGGATTTAGACCTGAGGTATGTTAATGATAAACATGAATGGTATACCGATAAGACAAAGTATAAAGATTATCTTCTATTAAAGGATAATGCTAATAAAGAATATACTAATGCTAACAGAGAGCATTCTCAGGCTATTGCCGTTAACTTTAAGAAAGGAGAGGTTAGGGGAGAGATAGTGAAAATGCTTCAATACTGGATTAATCCCGATGGCAGTTCTTCTTATTACAGCGGTGTTGATGGTTTTAGATTCAGTAATGTGTCTGATGATTTTGGTGGTCAGAGCAACTTGCTGAGAGAATTTTGGGTGCCCGTTATTAAGGGATTAAGGGATACAAAGGTAGATTTGCTTATAATGGCTTCACCGGCTGATGATAAATATACTAATGACGATTTTTATAATGTAGGCTTTGATGCTGTGTTTGACAGAAAGCTTAGGGATGGAATAGTTTCTTTTGATAAGAAAAAGCTTGAGAATGCTATAGCGACAACGATACTTAATACTCCCGAAAATAAAGCTCAGATGGTTTTTGTAAGCGGTTACGATGTGGGTAGGTTTGCCAATGCAGAAAATTATAAATCGGATCAGCTTAAGGCCTTAGCGGCACTTAATGTGTTTTTAGGGGGTAAGCCTGTTATCTATTATGGCGAAGAGTTAGGTACTCCTCATATTGATGAGGTAAAAGGTATGGAACGAATTATTTGGCAGAGAGGGGATACTCTAATATCAAATACACAGTGGTATATGCCTTTTATGAAGGCTGACGGTGAATTATATGAAGCGAGGCCAGTTGCTGAACAAATAAATGATAAGCAGTCTTTATTTAGTTTTTACAAACAGTTATTGGGGTTAAAAAATCACCCTGCGCTTACCGAAGGGCAGTATGTTGCCATGAGAAACGAAAATGAGTATGCTGTTTCTTTTTTAAGGGTTTCTAAAGTAGAAAAATTATTATTTGTTATTAATCTTTCAGACGAAGAACAACGAATATATCTTAATCCCGATATTATTATAAAGTTTAATAACAGCAGAATGTTATTAGGCGATAAAGAATGGGATTTTGTGAGGGGAGGAAGAGCTATAACACTGCCTCCTTATGGTGTTGCGGTATGGCAACTTCTATAAAGTTTTTAAATAGCACTAAATAATAAAGCCTCCCTAGGGAGGCTTTTTAAGTAATTTTCTAGATGTTATGCAGTGTTATGGCTGTAATATATGAAACTCTTTTATTCCATTCTTCAGTTAAGCTATACTGGTTAGAAGGGATTCTCCATATTTTAGTTTCATAAATACATTTACCATAGTTTTCTAATTCTTTAGCTGTAGAATAATCTTTTAGTTTTTCCAGCCCCCGCATGGCAATAATGGCTAGATGAGGTTTAATGTTTAACCCCATTACAGAATCCAGGATGTGGGTTATTCTTTTTCGCTGCTCGGTAGGGCAGTTAGAAACCATCAGGATGTTTTTCTTTTTTACAGTAACTAAGTAGGTACCCTCATTAATGTTTGCAGAAGGAGGTAATGGCTCCATAAATGTTCTGCCGGTTTCGTGAAAGTACAATCTGCGGATAGATTCGGGCTTTAGTTTTTTGCAGATTGCATTAATTGTTTCAGCTTTTCCAGAGCTTCTGGACCCTTTGATAATAATGTACTTCATAGTGGAGATTGTTTTGGTGATTACATGATAAAGTACAGAGGCTGTTTTGGGTCAATACTGATGCAGCAGTATCTAAGAAAGGGAGTGTGATTTGGATAGCTCCGATTTCTTTAAAATGCGAAATGAAATTTTTAAAATACATTAGCATAGTAAAATGACTTTAATAAATGTTTATAAAAACACTTGCCTCCGGCTAATTCTCTTTTTGGGTCGTTTAATGAGAAAAAGTGTATTCGATTTTATTAATTGTTGTAATAATTCTACTTTTTTTTGTTAAAAAGTATGTTTTATGTTGTCTGATTCCCTCAAAGCTACTATATACGTAAATAATTGCCTTACGGTTTTCCATAACTATAGCAAATTGATTTTTTATATTTTAATTTATTATTAAATAATCCCCATATCCTTTGCTATAGAGATAAGATGTATGGTGTTTTTGGCCTTAAAAAATATTTTCAGCTTATTTATTCTTTTTTCTATACTACTTATACTCGAAGGGGTTTTTCCTTCTTTTTTTAATAAATAGCTTATTTCATCCTGTGTTAATCCTTTAGAGAGATTTTTTATTAAATCGATATCATACTGTTCTATTTCAAAGAACAGATCTTCTTTTAAAAGCTGATTTAATTTTGGCGAAATGTAAGTACTCTTTTTTTGGGACTTAGATATGGTATCTATGGCTTCTATAAGCTCTTGAGTACTTTCCCTTCCTTTAATTATATAGGCATCTATTTTATAGTCTTCAAACAGGGATTTTATTTTATAGGGCCTGTCTTCAATAGTGTATACAATTACACCAATGTCAGATTGTTCGGCTTTTATAGTTTTTATTAACTCTTCTCCCGATGCTATTTTAGATTCTCTATGGTCTTCAGTAAAAGATAAGTCAGTAATAATCAAATCATACGGCTCTTTTTCGTAGATGGCTTTTTTAATTTTTAAGAAAGCTTCATCACAGTATTTTGTACTGCTAACGGCCGCATTGTATTTTTCCTTCAGGGCAGTTGTAAGGCCCAGGTTAATACTGTCTATATCTTCTGTTATAAGGATTTTTTTAAACATATGAGGTTATGCGGGATAGGTTAGTGTGAGGTGGAGTCCTTTTCCCGGCTTAGGCTCAAAAATAACCTTACCATTTATAGAAACCATACGGTTTTCCACATTTAAGAGTCCGTTTTTTGAAGTAATCGGACTTATTTGCATCCCTATTCCGTTATCCGAATAACTAATGCATATTTTTCCTCTTTTTAGCTTAAAGTTGATGACCACTAAAGTTGCATTGCTGTGTTTTTTCATATTTACCATGATTTCCTGCAATGCCCTGTAAACAGCGATCTTTTTAGTCTCACTTATCTTATTCCAGTCTATCTTGTCTACATCTTTTATTATAATGTTTACATCGGCAGCCTGATACTCGCTAAGCATAAGTTTTAACTGACTTTTATATCCCCTTCCCGTATCTATGTTGTTTATTTCCCTGGAAATATTCCTACTCTTATTATAAACAGTTTCCAGGTTTATTAAAAGCCGTTCTTTATTATTAACCTCACCAAGATCGTTAGACGATGCATGGCACATTACGTTGTAAATCTCATTAGCAATTTCATCATGAACCCTTTTTGCTATGCGTATTTCGGTCTCGTAGTTAGTTAGTATTTTTTGTTTCTTCAGCTTCTTCTTTACAAGCATATGTGCTACAAATAATGTAGCTATAATTATAACGGTACAAATAATGAAAAGAGTAGCCTCAGGATGTTCGAAGACCGAGTCTTTAGCAGCAAACCCGGTTTGTTTTTCCGTTATAGAATTTTGAAAAAGGGCATAAGGGTACCATAGGGTAAAATTACCCTTTAAATGATTTGTGGTAAGGTGCAAGACAACCTCGCGGGTAGTCTCAAAAGAAAGCATAATCATCTATATGACTGAATTAAAAATTAACTAATGGCTTAAGGTCAGATGCCATTTTATTAATCTTTCCCGCTACGCGGGATTATTACAGTGATTTTAGCTAGTTGTAATAAATCAATCAAATTCAGATGTAAAGAACAGTTTAACTGTCGGATATTTTTGTTGTGTCATTTGAATAGAAAAATCAGAGTCGGCTAAAAATACCAGTTGCCCGTATTTGTCTTTTGCCAAAAACTTCTGCTTTATTCTTTTAAACTCAGCAAATTCTTCATTTTTAGAATCTTCCGGTTTAACCCAGCATGCTTTAAAAGCCGGGAAATTTTCGTAAGAACATTTAGCACCATATTCGTGTTCAAGCCTATACTGGATAACTTCGTACTGAAGTGCTCCTACAGTACCTATTACCTTACGGTTGTTCATTTCCAGGGTAAATAACTGGGCAACACCTTCGTCCATTAACTGGTCAATACCTTTTTCAAGCTGTTTGGCTTTCATTGGGTCGGCATTGTTAATGTACCTGAAGTGCTCGGGTGAAAAGCTTGGTATTCCTTTAAAGCTCATTGTTTCACCTTCTGTAAGTGTATCCCCAATTTTAAAATTACCTGTATCATGAAGGCCAACTATATCGCCTGGGTAAGAAATATCAACAATCTCTTTCTTTTCAGCGAAAAATGCATTTGGACTTGAGAACTTAAGGTTCTTATTTAATCTTACGTGAAGATACGGTTTATTTCTTTCAAATGTACCTGATACTATTTTTATAAAAGCAAGCCTGTCCCTATGCTTAGGGTCCATGTTGGCATGTATTTTAAATACAAATCCTGAGAATTTCTTTTCATCAGGGTTTACAGTTCTGGTATCAGAGTCTTTTGGTCTTGGAGATGGAGCTATTTGAATAAAACAGTCAAGAAGTTCCCTAACACCAAAATTATTTAATGCCGAACCGAAAAATACAGGCTGAAGTTTTCCTTCAAGATAAGCCTGTCTGTCAAATGTAGGGTAAACCTCATCAATAAGTTCAAGCTCTTCCCTTAGTCTTTCAGCAGGTTTTTCTCCTATTATTTTTTCAAGCTCAGGATTGTTTATGTCAGAAAAAGCAATGGTTTCTTCAATATTTTTTCTGCTGTCTCCGCTAAAAAGGTTTATGTTCTTTTCCCAGATATTGTAAATACCCTGAAAATCATACCCCATGCCAATAGGGAAACTAAGCGGAGTAACTGTTAATCCCAGTTTTTGCTCTACTTCATCCATTAGGTCAAAAGCATCTTTACCTTCACGGTCAAGCTTATTGATAAACACCAGCATCGGGATATTTCTCATTCGGCAAACCTCAACAAGTTTTTCGGTTTGTTCCTCAACACCTTTTGCTACATCTATAACAACAATAACGCTGTCTACAGCCGTAAGTGTTCTAAAGGTATCTTCGGCAAAATCCTTGTGACCCGGGGTATCAAGTATATTGATTTTTTTATCCTGATAATTAAAAGCAAGAACCGATGTAGCGACAGAGATACCTCTTTGTCTTTCAATCTCCATAAAGTCGCTGGTTGCACCTTTTTTAATCTTGTTACTTTTTACGGCACCGGCTTCCTGAATTGCCCCTCCAAAAAGAAGAAGTTTCTCTGTTAGTGTGGTTTTACCGGCATCCGGGTGTGATATAATACCGAATGTTCTTCTTCTCTCTATCTCTGTGTTAAAGCTCATTATCTTTTTACCTCTGTTACTTTATCTAAATTCTATCTGCAAAAATAACTTTTATAAGCAATAAAACACTGGAAATGGCCGTGCAGTTTGTCGATAAAATAACGTAGTTCGTCGATACTTTTGCGATATTGACAATACATCTTTACTGTTACTGAGAATGTGGGTAATTTAATGTCAGTTTTTAGAAAAATTGTTGAATTAATACTAATATTTTATGATATTGAAAATTACCCCAAACCGATTAAAAACCCTCATATTTTTTGCTGTTTTTGCGTTTTTACCGCTTTTACAAATGCAGGCGCAAACGAGGGTTTACGCTAATTCGGCTACAGTTTCCAATTCGGCCCATATAGATAATGCAACCAATGCTTATGATAGTAATCTTACAACGTTTGCCAATGTTAGGGCAAATTCAGGAGTTGCTCTAGGCTTAGGTGCGTATAACGGATATATTGAATTGCAGTTTCCTTCAACATTACCTGCAAATACCACTTCTTATGTAAAAATTGAAACGGAAGACGATTTATTAAACTCATTATTAGGAGGAAGTTTAGGAGAACTACTGGCAGATGTACTGGGTGTAGTTTTAACAGGGAGTCAGGAATTTACTGTACAGGCAAAAAATAATACCACAATTGTTTTGCAGGGTGACAGTCAGGATGCAGGAGAGTTTGCTACAGACAGGATGAGGATAGTAGTTGATAATGCCGGAGATTTTTATGTAATGATAACTCCGGATCAGGCTTATAACAGAATTAGAATAACTAACAGGACAGGTGGTTCATTATTAGGTCTGGGTACTGTAAAAGACTTGTCTGTTTATGACGCCTTTTATGTAACGACTCCTGCAAATTGTGGTCAGCCGGTGTTTACTTCATTCAGTGCATCAGGGTTAAACCTTGATCTTATAGATTTAGGGACAAATGGGGTACAAAATCCTGAGAATGCTATTGATACCGATCCGGATAATTTTTCAACACTTAGCTTTGGGGTTTTAGGCGTTGCAGGTGCTATAGAACAAACCGTATATTTTGAGGGATCTTCACTATCTACAGATGAGTTTACTCTGCGAATGAGGCTTACAGGAACTATTTTAGATTTAAATCTTGCTAATAATATAAATGTAAGGTCTTATAATGGTGCTACCCTTGTACAGGATGTAACACTATCTACACTTTTAAGCTTAAACCTTTTAAACCTAAACGGAGGTGAAATTATATCTATTCCTTTAACTCCGGGAGCACCTGTAGACAGGATAACTTTAGAGTTTGAATCGTTTGTGGGATTATCCGTATCACAAAATCTTGACTTTTTTGGTATAACCAGAACAGCTGCTCAACCGGAAATTACAGATGTAGATACTCAGGATGCCAGAGGCTGTGAGGGAGGTACAGTAGATCTTTATGCGGATACTGATCCCGCTAATGAACTTAGATGGTATGATGCAGCAGAAGACGGTAACCTTTTAGCAACGGTAGCTGCAGGTGATCCTTTTACAACACCTGTACTTACTGCAGATGTAACATATTATGTGGCTGCTGCAAGGATAGGCTGTACTGAAGAATCGTTAAGAGTTGCAGTAGATGTTACTGTAACCAGTGTAGCTACTCCTAGTGGTACAGCGACTCAGGAGTTTTGTTCTTACGGAGGGTTTACTGTGGGTGATATTGTTGTTAACGAGAGCAATGTTGTTTTTTATGATCAGGCAACAGGAGGTACACAGTTTTTAGATACCGATGCATTAACGGATGCAACAGTATATTATGCAGCTCAGGTAGATGCATTAACAGGTTGTGAAAGCGTAACAAGGTTTGCAATAACTGTAAACTTAAATGATTTGTGTGATGTTACCCTTAACGTTAAAGTGTTATTACAGGGTGCATTATACAACTCAACACCTGGTGTTATGAGAGACAATTTAAGGAGTCAGGGATTAATTCCGTTAAACCAACCATACAGCAGCGCGCTGAATTCAAGATTTACTCAGGTAAATGGCGGAGGTACAGAAACAACTACAAATACTGTGCTTAATGCTAACTCTGGTACAAATGATGCTATTGTAGACTGGATTTTTATCGAGATAAGAGATGCAGCAAATTCGCAAACAATATTCAAAACAGTATCGGCACTTTTACAGCGTGACGGAGATGTGGTTGCATCAGACGGAAGCTCTCTGCGAGTTACCGGATTACCTGAAACTTTCTACATAGCTGTAAAACACAGAAACCATTTTGGAGCTATGGGCAGCCAGTTGCTAACCGTACTAAATGGTGAAGTTACTTTAGATTTTACAACAATAGATAGTGCCGATTTGTTTAGCCTTAGCGGATTTACAGGAGCAAACTCTATGGTTACTGTTAGTGGTGTAAAAGCACTATACGCCGGTAATGCAAATTATGATAATAAAGTAAAATATGACGGTGCTGCAAACGACAGGCAGGTTCTTGCCAGCCAGGTACTTTCTCACCCTTCAAATACAAATCAGGTACTAAACTTTTCCAGTGCAACCGGATATTATTCGGGAGATGTAAATATGGACGGGAAAGTATTGTATGATGGTGCAAGCAATGAAAGGCTGATAATACAGAATATAGTAATAACATACCCATTAAATACCAGCGGACTCAACAATTATAATGGAATGGTAGAGCAAATACCACAATAAAAACTGACAATCGGCTTATGCCTTTCAAAGTCTTTTTTACCTAACCACTATAATAAAGCCTATGAAAAGTTTTATCCTAAAAATAACATTACTAATAACAATGCTATTAAGTACTACATATTTCTATGGACAGAGCGTTGAATTTACCATAAAATTCGACACGGCTAACTGTAGCTATGAAGTATATGCAACATCAGATACTACCGGTGATATTTTTGTAGCAGGAGGAAGCCAGATTTCAATAGTGCTTCCGGAAGCTGTAGACGATAGTAGCCTTTCAGTAACTTCTGCATCATCATTATCATGGGTAGATAATTCGCAGGTATATGCACCTTTAGCAGACACAACCAGCGATTTCCACTCAATAGCAACAAACGGAGGTTTACTAAGTTTTGTTGCTACAGAGGAACTGCTGATTTTTACTTTTGAATTACCGGGCAGTGCCTGTTGTGCTCCCGGAGTGAGGTTGTTTGAAAATGGAAGTGACCCCGATTCTACAGCATCAGGAATGTTGGGAGGGGACTTTAACAGCTATTTTGGAGATGCCTTCACTTTTGATGATTACTATAACGGAAACTACGATAATACAACCAGTGTAGATCCCCCTACAGGAAATGCTACTCAGGATTTTTGTGAAATAGAAAACCCTACAGTGGCAGATTTGGTTACCAACGAGGAAGATGTTGTATGGTATGATGCCGCCAGTGGCGGCACTGCCTACAACAGTACCGATGCTTTAACTGATGGCACTACTTATTATGGAGCGTTGGAACCGGGAATATGTGAAAGCTCTTCTAGATTTGCAGTAACAGTTACTATAAACGATGCTGCAACTCCAACCGGAGATGCTACTCAGGACTTTTGTTTGGTTGATAGTCCTAAAGTAAGCGATATAGTTGTTTCTGGAGGTACAATAACCTGGTATAGCGCGGCCACCGGAGGTAGTGTTGTAGCCGGTGCAACTGCTTTAATAGACGGCACTACTTATTATGCCTCTATTACAGATGGTGTAAACGGATGTGAAAGTTCAGTAAGGTTAGCAGTAACGGTAAATGTTGATGATGCTGCCACCCCTACAGGAAATGCATCACAGGAATTTTGTGCCATAAACAATCCTAAAGTGAGCAATTTGGTTGCAAACGGAGGTACAATAATCTGGTACGATGCTTCTACAGGAGGAAGTGTTGTCGCCGGTACCACTGATTTAGTAGATGGAACTACATATTATGCTTCCATTACTGACGGAGTATCAGGATGTGAAAGTTCAGTGAGATTAGCGGTAACAGTTACCATAAACGATGCTGATACCCCTACAGGAGATGCTACACAGGAGTTTTGTGCAATAGATAATCCAACAGTTTCAGATTTAAATGTAAACGAAAGCAATGTAACCTGGTATAATGCTGCCACAGGAGGTAGTATTGTAACGGCAGGTACGGCACTAACAACCGCAACAACATACTATGGGTCGTTAACAGATGGTGTTTCAGGTTGTTCAAGTGCCACGCGCTTTGCTGTAACGGTAAGCATAGGTGATGCACCTCCACCCACGGGGTTTGCTATTCAGGACTTTTGTGAAGTAGATAATCCAACAATAGCAAGTCTTGTTACAGATGAAACAGGAGTTACGTGGTATAATGCAGCTACAGGAGGCAGTGCCATTGCAACTAATACGCCTCTTGTAAATAATACTACATATTACGGCTCTATGATTGATGCAGATACAGGATGTGCAAGTGCAGTTCGTTTGGCGGTTACGGCTAATATAGACGATCCTGGTACGCCAACGGGAGATACTACCCAGGAGTTTTGTGCCATAAATAACCCTACAGTTGCAAATCTTACGGCTTCAGGAGGTACAATAACATGGTATACTACCGCTACCGGAGGTAGTGCCCTTGCAACAGGAACTGCTCTTACAGACGGTACCACATATTATGCTTCAATGACCGACGTAGATTGTGCCAGTGCAACCCGTTTAGCAGTAGCAGTAACCATAAACGATGCTGCAACCCCAACCGGAGATGCTTCTCAAAGTTTTTGTACTGCCGATAGTCCTACAGTAGCAGATCTTGTTACAAATGAAGCAGGGGTTACATGGTATACAGCAGCTACAGGAGGCAGTACAATTGCCGGAGGTACAGCTTTAACTGATGGTACTACTTACTATGGGTCATTAACAGACGGTGTTTCAGGTTGTGCAAGTTCAGTAAGATTTGCTGTAACAGTAGCTGTGGGTAATGCACCTACACCAACAACAAGCGACGCCACACAGGATTTTTGTGCAGTAGATAATCCAACTATAGCAGATTTAGCAACAAACGAATCGGATGTTATTTGGTATAATGCAGCTACAGGAGGTACTGCATACAGCGATACTGATTCCCTTACTGACGGGACCACTTACTATGGAGGTTTGATTGTAGGTAGCTGTATTAGTGCAACCCGTTTAGAGGTAACAGTTAATATAGATGATGCTGCCACACCGGGAGGTGCAACAACTCAAAACTTTTGTGCTATAAATAACCCTACGGTAGCCAATTTATCTGCTACAGGAGGCACAATAACATGGTACAATGCTGCAACTGGTGGTAGTGTAGTATCATCAGGTACTGCATTAGTGGATGGCACTATATACTATGCCTCAATTACTGATGGCGTTTCAGGATGTGAAAGTTCTGTAAGGCTTGCCGTAACTGCTAATATAGATGACGCCGCTACACCGGGCGGGGATACAGAACAGACTTTTTGTGCTATAGATAGTCCTAAAGTTAGCGATTTGGTTGCTACAGGAGGTACTGTTACCTGGTATACAGCGGCTACAGGAGGCAGTTCAATAGCTGGTGGTACAGCTTTAGTGGATGGTACTACTTATTACGGATCTTTAACCGATGGTGGTTCAGGTTGTGCCAGTTCAGTTAGGTTAGCGGTAACGGTAACCGTAAACGATGCTTCAACTCCTACAGGAGATACTGCTCAGAGTTTTTGTGCCATAGATAGCCCTACAGTTGCTGATTTGGCAGCAGCCGGAGGTACTGTTACCTGGTATACAGCAGCTACAGGAGGTAGCGTAGTTACCGGAGGTACAGCCTTAGTTGATGGTACTACGTATTATGGTTCATTAACGCAAAATAGTTGTGAAAGCTCAGTAAGACTGGCAGTAACAGTAACCATAAACAATGCTTCGGCACCTACAACTGCTGATGATACTCAGGAGTTTTGTGGGTATGACGATCCTACACTTGCAGATATTCAGATAAATGAAAGCAATATAACATGGTATGCTTCTTCTTCAGGCGGTTCGTCACTATCGGCAGGTACAGCTTTGGTAAACAATACAACCTATTATGCTACTTATACAGATGGAGTAACAGGTTGTGAGAGTACCTCAAGACTTCCTGTAACGGTGACACTTACCACATCATGCGATATAGCACTTAATATAAAAGTAATGCTGCAGGGCGCCTTATCGGGAACATCAGACGGTTTGATGCGTGATGATTTAAGGACAGCAGGATTAATACCTACAAGTCAGCCATACAGCAATACATTAAATGCAAGATTCACTCATGTGAATAATGCAGGAGATGAAACAACAAACAGTACAGTTTTAGATGCCAACGATGGTACAGGTGATGCAATTGTAGACTGGATATTTGTTGAAATAAGAGATGCTGCAGATGAGACAACCATACTTGAAACACATTCGGTATTATTACAGCGTGACGGAGATATAGTAGACCCTGCTACGGGAGGTGCTTTCAGGTTAACATCAATGCCGGAAACATTCTATGTATCGGTAAAACACAGAAACCACTTTGGAGCAATGACATCTGGTCCGGTAACGGCTTCAATGGGATCGGTTACTGTAGATTTTACCACCATTACAGATGCACAACTATATCATTTGCCTGCAAGCCCGGATAATGTGGCTATGAATAATATAAACATAACAGGCTATGTGGGCAGGGCACTTTATGCAGGTAACGCCAACTACGATACAAAAATAAAATATGACGGTGTAAATAACGACAGGCAAACAATGGGAAGCCAGGTGCTTTCTCATGTAAATAACACAGGCCAGGTATTAAACTATGAAGCTGTAGGCTACCTGTCGGGAGATATAAATATGGATGGAAAAATAAAATATGATGGTATAAATAATGAAAGGCAGGTAATGCAAAATTCAGTATTAACATACCCTTTAAACACGAGTCTTTTAAACAACTACAACAATATGATAGAGCAGATCCCCCAATAAAATGGAGTACTGGGAGTAGCACACCATTTTAACAAAATTATTTTTAATTATATACTGATAGCGTATGAGAAGTTTTCTACTTAAAATATTATTGCTCGTAACATTGTTGTTTTCCGCACAACAAATGTATTCGCAGCAAATAGACCTTACCCTGAAATATGTTTCGGTAACGAACACGTATGAAGTGTATGCAAGGCCTGATTTTACCCAGAATAATTTCTTTCTGGCAGGCGGTAGTCAGATAACAGTTGTCCTTCCGGCTTCTGTTACTGATGGTGCACTTGCAATAACAACTGTTGCCGGGGGGCCATGGTCTGATAACTCACAGGTGTATGCACCGGGAGCAGCTTCGGAAAAAGATTTTCATGGTATCGCCACAAACGGTTCTAATATAAATCTTGTTGACGGAGATGAGCTGTTGCTCTTCCGTTTTACCTTAGCCGCAGGCTGTGTAAACGATTTGCGTATCTATAATAATTCATTAGACCCTGGACCTTCCGATACGGGAATGAACGGAGCTGATTTTGGCAATTACATGGGTAATGTTTTTGACCTGCAGGATTATTATGGTGTAAACTACAACAATTCAGGTACATCATGCGGAGTGGTGGACAATGATGGAGACGGTGTTGCAGAGGGTACAGATCCTGATGATAATGACCCGTGTGTGCCTAATGCTAATTTTGCTACCTGTGATCAGGATGGTGACGGATTAAATAATTCGGAAGAAGCATTGATAGGAACTGATCCTACAAATCCTGATACGGATAACGATGGTATTAATGACGGCGATGAGGTTATAGGAGGAAGTAATCCCTTAGATCCGTGTAGTCCTGTACCAACAGGAGGCTGTCCTACAGATGCTGACGGAGATGGTTCTCCGGCAGGAACCGATCCTGATGATAATAACCCATGTGTGCCGGATAATACGGCAGGTGTGTGTGATCAGGACGGTGACGGACTTAACAATACTCAGGAGGCTATATATGGTACAGATCCAACTAACCCAGACACAGATGGAGACGGCATTAATGACGGTAGTGAGATAACAAACGGTACCGATCCGCTTAGTGCCTGTAGCCCTAATTTAAATAATCCTCTTTGTGATAGAGATAACGATGGTTTAACCAACGCAGAGGAAGCCTTGATTGGAACAAATCCTACGTTAGCAGATACAGACGGAGACGGAGTGTTAGATGGTGATGAGGTTACAAATACAACTGATCCTCTAAATCCTTGTGATCCTAATTTGGGGGCAGGACCTTGTGATCAGGACGGGGATGGTCTTACTAATAGTGAAGAGAGCGCTTTAGGAACTAACCCTACAAACCCGGATAGTGATGGTGACGGAATTAATGATGGTGATGAGGTTACCGGTGGAAGCAACCCGCTAAACCCTTGTGACCCTAACCCTACAAGCCCTGCCTGTACGGTAGATCCTATGATAGACTTTACTGTAAGGTTTGATCCTGCCACATGTACTTATGAAGTGTATGCTCTACCTAACTTCTCGGCAAGTGACTTCTTTATATCGGCAGGTAGCCAGATTTCGGTTGTATTACCAGCATCGGTAGATAATCAGGCTTTGGCAGTAACTTCGGTTAACGGAGGTGTATGGCTGGATGCTTCGCAGGTATATGCTCCTGCTTCCGATACGGCAAATGATTATCACGCTATAGCAACCGATGGTTCTGCGTTTGATTTTGTAACAGGTAACGAACTGCTGTTGTTTACATTCGTGTTACCTAATGCTACCTGTTGTGCTGACGGAGTAAGATTATTTAATAATGATACCGATCCGCAGTCTACAGATTCCGGTATGTTAGGAGGAGACTTCAACAACTATGTTGCCGATGTATTCGTTATGGACGACTACTATAACGACAACTACGATAATACAGGTTTAATTTGTGATCCGTGTTTAATTAACCCGGTAGCAACACCTACTACAACAAATGCTACACAACTGTTTTGTGTAGTAGATATGCCTACATTGGCCGATATTCAGATTAATGAAACCAATATCAGATGGTATGATGCCGCAACAGGAGGAAACCTTCTCCCGGACACTACATTACTGGTAGATGGTACAATATATTATGCATCCCAGTTTGAAACGGTAAATAACTGTGAAAGTGAAAACAGACTGGCAATTACAGTAACTGTAGGTGATGCCGCAACACCAACCACTACAAATGCTACTCAGGATTTCTGTGTGGTTGACGGTCCTACTGTAGCCGATATTCAGGTAAATGAAGCCGGAGTGATATGGTATGATGCCGCAACAGGAGGAAATGTTGTTGCAACTACTACAGCACTTGTAGACGGTTCGGTTTACTATGCGGTATTAACTGATCCTGTTACAGGATGTGAAAGTTCGGTAAGATTGGCTGTTACAGTAAATGTAAGCGATGCTCCAACACCAACTACTACAGATACTACTCAGGACTTCTGTTTAGTGGACGGACCAACAGTAGCCGATATTCAGGTTAACGAAACCGGAGTAACCTGGTATGATGCCGCAGCGGCAGGAAGCGTGGTAGCTAACGGAGCTTCATTAGTAGACGGAATGGTTTACTATGCAAGCTTAACCAACGCTGTTACAGGCTGTGAAAGTTCGGTAAGATTAGCCGTAACTGTTAACGTAAATGATGCCGCTACACCAACAACAAATGATGTCACTCAGGACTTCTGTTTAGTTGATAGCCCAACAGTAGCTGACATTCAGGTTAATGAAACCGGAGTGATTTGGTATACCTCTGCTACGGGAGGAACAGCTTTATCGGCATCAACAGCTCTTGCAAACGGAATTTATTATGGAAGCCAAGTTGATGCAGTTAACGGCTGTGAAAGCTCAGTAAGATTAGCTGTAACAGTAACAGTAAACGATGCTGCTACACCAACTACTTCAGATACCACTCAGGACTTCTGTGCGGTTGATATGCCGACAGTTGCCGATATTCAGGTTAACGAAACCGGAGTGTTATGGTATACTTCAGCTACAGGAGGGACAGCTTTATCGGTATCAACAGCCCTTACAAATGGAATATATTATGGAAGTTTAACCGACGCGATTAGTGGATGTGAGAGTTCTGTAAGATTGGCGGTTACAGTAACAGTAAACGATGCTGCTACGCCAACCACAACAGACACTACTCAGGACTTCTGTTTGGTTGATATGCCAACAGTTGCCGATATTCAGGTAAACGAGACAGGAGTTGTATGGTATGATGCGGCTACAAACGGTAACATGATTGCCAATACAGCAGCCTTAGTAAACGGAATATACTATGCAAGTCTGACTGATGCGGTTAACGGTTGTGAAAGTTCAGTAAGATTAGCTGTAACAGTAACAGTAAACGATGCTGCGACACCAACAACTACCGATACGACTCAGGACTTCTGTCAGGTTGATATGCCAACAGTAGCCGATATTCAGGTAAATGAAACCGGAGTAACATGGTATGATGCGGCTACAAACGGTAACATGATTGCCAATACAGCAGCCTTAGCAAACGGAATATACTATGCAAGTTTGACTGATGCAGTTAACGGATGTGAGAGCTCAGTAAGATTGGCGGTTACAGTAACAGTAAACGATGCTGCTACGCCAACTACTACAGATACTACTCAGGACTTCTGTCAGGTTGATATGCCAACAGTAGCCGATATTCAGGTTGATGAAACCGGAGTTATTTGGTATGATGCCGCTACAAATGGTAACATGATTGCCAATACAGCAGCCTTGGCAAACGGAATATACTATGCAAGTCTGACGGATGCGGTTAACGGCTGTGAGAGCTCAGTAAGACTGGCTGTAACAGTAACAGTAAATGATGCTGCGACACCAACTACTACAGATACTACTCAGGACTTCTGTCAGGTTGATATGCCAACAGTAGCCGATATTCAGGTTAATGAAACCGGAGTTATTTGGTATGATGCCGCTACAAATGGTAACATGATTGCCAATACAGCAGCCTTAGCAAACGGAATATACTATGCAAGTCTGACGGATGCGGTTAACGGATGTGAGAGCTCAGTAAGATTAGCGGTTACAGTAACAGTAAATGATGCTGCCACACCAACTACTACAGATACTACTCAGGATTTCTGTGTGGTTGATAGCCCAACAGTAGCCGATATTCAGGTTAATGAAACAGGAGTTGTTTGGTATGATGCCGCTACAAACGGTAACATAGTTGCCAATACAGCAGCCCTTGCAAATGGAATATACTATGCAAGTTTAACCGACGCAGTTAACGGCTGTGAGAGTTCAGTAAGATTGGCGGTTACAGTGACAGTAAACGATGCTGCTACGCCAACTACAACAGATACGACTCAGGACTTCTGTGCGGTTGATATGCCAACAGTAGCCGATATTCAGGTTAACGAAACCGGAGTGGCATGGTATGATGCTGCAACAGGTGGAAACCTTATAGCTAATACGGCTGCTCTTACTAACGGAATGGTTTATTATGCAAGTCTCACTGACGCGGTTAACGGATGTGAAAGCTCTGTAAGGTTAGCTGTAACGATAACAGTAAACGATGCTGCTACACCAACTACAACAGATACCACTCAGGATTTCTGTGTGGTTGATATGCCAACAGTTGCCGATATTCAGGTTAATGAAGCAGGAGTTGTTTGGTATGATGCTGCAACAGGTGGAAACATGGTAACCAATACTACCGCACTGGCAGACGGAATTTATTATGCAAGCCTAACCGATGCGGTTAGCGGATGTGAGAGTTCGGTAAGACTGGCAGTAACAGTAAATGTAGATGATGCTGCCACACCAACTACAAATGATACAACGCAAAACTTCTGTGTGGTGGATGCACCAACAGTTAATGATATTCAGGTTAATGAAACCGGAGTTGTTTGGTACGATGCTCCAACCGGAGGGACAGTGGTCGCAAACACAACTGCTTTAGTAGACGGCATAACCTACTATGGTAGCCTGACCGACCCTGTTTCTGGTTGTGAGAGTTCAGTAAGACTGGCAGTAACAGTTACTGTTGAAGATGCTGCTACACCAACAACTACAGATACCACTCAGGATTTCTGTGCGGTTGAGATGCCAACAGTTGCCGATATTCAGGTAAATGAAACCGGAGTAACATGGTATGATGCTGCAACAGGTGGTACAGCTATAGCAGATACAACGCTGTTAACAGATGGTACTATCTATTATGCAAGCCTTACAAATCCTAACGGATGTGAAAGCTCTGTACGATTAGCGGTAACAGTAACTGTTAATGCGGGAATGACACCTACAACTACAGATACTACGCAAACATTCTGTGCAGCGGATAACCCTACAGTAGATGATATTCAGGTTAACCAAACCGGAATTACATTCTACAATGCAGCAGTGGGAGGTGTAGCTATCGCAGCAGGCACACCACTTGTAGATAGTATGATATACTACGCTTCATACACAGATCCTCTTACAGGATGTGAAAGCTTAGTAAGACTGGCCATTACGGTTACATTAAGTAATGGTACTACACCAACAACGACTAATACTAATCAGACATTCTGTTCGGTTGACATGCCAACAGTTGCTGATATTCAGGTAAATGAAACCGGAGTTATTTGGTATACTGCGGCAACGGGAGGTACACAGGTGCTGGATACTGCTGCCCTTGTTAACGGAATGATATATTACGCAAGTATAACAGACGCTGACGGATGTGAAAGCTCTGTAAGGTTAGCGGTAACAGTAACGGTTGATAGTGGTACTACACCAACAACTAATGATACCACTCAAACGTTCTGTGCGATTGATATGCCAACGGTAGCCGATATTCAGGTTAACGAACCTAACGTTACCTGGTATGATGCAGCAACAGGCGGAAACGTAGTTGCTCCTGGAACAGCCCTTGTATCCGGAAGTACTTATTACGCTTCTGTACAGTCAATAGCAGGATGTGAGAGCAGTATTCGCCTGGCAGTAACAGTAACGGTAGATAATGGTGTGATACCAACTACTACAGATGCTACTCAGGATTTCTGTGCGGTTGACATGCCTACAATAGCAGACATACAGGTGTCACCTGCGGGAACTATCTTCTATGCGGTGCCAACTGGAGGTACGCCGCTGGATCCTTCTACTGCCTTAGCAAACGGTATGACCTATTATGCTGCTTTTGTTAATGCAAATGGTTGTGAGAATATAGACAGGTTGGCAATAACAGTTAATGTGAATAATGGTATTACTCCAACAACTAACGATACGACTCAGGATTTCTGTGCGGTTGATATGCCAACGGTTGCAGATCTTCAGGCAAATCAGACTGGAGTTATATGGTATTCTTCTCCAACAGGAGGAGCGCCACTACCTACAGATACTCCGTTAACGGATGGAGGTGTTTATTACGCTTCGATTACAAACGGAGGATGTGAAAGTCTTGTAAGGTTAGCGGTAACGGTTAATATATTTGGTACTGCAGAAGCAACTATAACCAACCCTTTCCCTAGGACATGTTATGGTACAGAGACGGTTTACACTACCGAAGCAGGAAATACAGATTATGTTTGGACAGTAACAGGAGGTGTAATTGTAGAAGGAGGTACAGCTACAGATAATACAGCTACAGTTATATGGACATCAATAGGTGAAGGTAACATATCGGTTTCTTACACAGACCCTAACGGATGTGCCGGAACGGTAGAAGGTTCACTGGATGTTAATGTGGTTAGTTGTTCTGATTTATCAATCACAAAATCTGTTAACAATTTTAATCCGCTTATAGGTGAAAATGTTATTTTTACGATTACAGTAACTAATGATGGAGAAAGCACATTTACTGATCTTGAGGTTAGTGAACAGCTGCCGGACGGTTATGAATTTGTAGATTATACTGTAACAGAAGGTACTTATGATGCGGTTTCGGGCATTTGGATAATACCACAGCTTGCTCCGGGAGAATCGGCAGTATTACAGATTGTAACTCAGGTATTGTTTGGTGGAGATTATCTAAATGTGGCCTTTATTGTAGGATCAAATCCGATAGACAGTATTCCAGAGAATAATGAAGCGTCGGCATTTGTTGAACCTTCCTGCTTAACAGTTTACAATGAGTTTACACCAAACGGTGACGGGCTTAACGATACCTTCAGGATTGATTGTATTGAGTTCTACCCTGATAATAAACTGGAAGTGTTTAACAGATTCGGATCATCTGTATACAAAACGTCAGGTTATCAAAACGATTGGGACGGAACTGCAAATGTTGACGGAACTGTTAGAAGAGGAGAGAAACTTCCTGTGGGTACTTACTACTACGTACTGGAAGTAGACGGCAAGGTTAAAACAGGCTGGTTGTATATAATGAGATAAATAATGGTTTAGATAAGAGTGGCAGCATAACTGCCACTCTAAACTATCAAATAACAAAATATATTTAAGTATGAAAATCACACCAAAATTTATAAAAAGATATATCCTGACAGGGCTGCTTTTTACTGCATTTGCAGTAACAGCACAACAGGATCCTCAATACACCCAGTATATGTATAACACGCTTACAGTTAATCCGGCTTATACGGGTACGGTAGGTCACCTTGAAGGAATACTGCAACATCGTTCGCAATGGGTAGGTCTTGACGGGGCACCAACTACGCAGGCGTTTAGTATACATTCTCCAATAGCTAACGAAAGAATGGGACTGGGGTTAAGTGTAGTTAATGATAAACTAGGGCCTTCTCAGGAATTTTTTGCCAATGCTAATTTTGCATACATAATTCCGGTAGGATATGATGCTAACCTTTCATTTGGTTTAAAGGCCGGTGTAAGGGTTATGGATATAGACTGGTCTAAAGGTATTTATTATCAGGATGGCGATCCTTTACTTAACACTAACATTAATAATAAACTTACTCCCACAATAGGGGCGGGTATTTATTACTATACAGACAAGATGTATGCAGGTATTTCTGTACCAAGCTTTATCCGTTCTGATTATTATGATGATGTTCAGGAGTCTACAGTTTCAGACAGGCTGCACTATTATATTATGGGAGGCTATGTGTTTGACTTATCTGATAATTTGAAATTTAAACCTGCTGTTTTAGGTAAAGTAGTATCGGGTGCACCGGTAACTGTAGACCTTTCGGCTAACTTTTTAGTGTACGAAAGGTTAACTTTAGGTGCTTCATACCGATGGGACGATTCGGTTAGTGCCTTAGCAGGGTTCCAGATAACGAGAGGTGTTTTTGCAGGATATTCTTATGACTATACTGTAACAAATCTTAATAAGTACAATAACGGTACCCATGAAGTTATTTTACGATTTGAGCTTCTGCCTCCTAATCAACGTGTTAAATCTCCAAGATTCTTCTAAAAAATATAATTATGATGAGAAAATTATTTTTATTCAGCTTATTATTTTGCATAGCATCAGGTTTTGCCCAAAACAGGCAGCTTAAAAA
The DNA here is from genome assembly GCF_008000935.1 of Flavobacterium alkalisoli. Taxonomy (NCBI): domain Bacteria; kingdom Pseudomonadati; phylum Bacteroidota; class Flavobacteriia; order Flavobacteriales; family Flavobacteriaceae; genus Flavobacterium; species Flavobacterium alkalisoli. The sequence continues at coordinate 34,017 of NZ_CP042831.1, read as the reverse complement.
AGCAGATCGCCTTTTTGAAGACCTTGCCTATGTAGAAGCGGCAAAAGCCTATGAGGAATATCTTGAGAAAGAACCAGCCCCCTCTACGCAAACAGTAATGCATGTTGCCGATGCTTATTATTTTACAGGTAATAACAGCAGTGCGTTAAGATGGTATACTAAACTGAATACCATTTTAGCCGATAATATGGATGATACCTATTTTAACAGGTATATACAAACTTTGAGAGCTGCCGAAGATTATAAAAAAGCAGATGAACTTTTAAAGAAACGCCTTGATAATAAAGGAGATCAGGTTTTGATTAAAAGATTTATAGATCAGCGAAAATATCTTGATAGTATTAATGCCGAGCCTTCTAATTATACGGTTATGAATTTGGCATCAAATAGTGATAAAGCCGACTTTGGAACGGCATTTTATGGTAACCAGATTGTTTTTTCTTCAAGCAGGGATACCACAAAACTAGGAGGTAAGATATATTCATGGAACGACCAGCCTTATCTGGAGCTGTATGTAGCTGACAGAAATGCTGAGGACGGCTCGTTGTTTAGCGCTAAAAAGTTTTTGCCTAAAGAACAGTCGCAGTATCATAATGCTACTATAGCCTTTATGCCCGACCTGAAAACGGTGTATTATTCTGCCAATGTTGTAAAGCCTAACGACAAACTTATTACTGATAAGAGTGGTACAGGAAACTTTGAAATTATAAAAGGCGTTATTGAGGGTGAGAAATTTTCTAAAACTGAAAAACTACCTTTTGACAGTAAAGACTATTCGGTTGGGCATCCGGCTATAAGTGCTGATGGCAAATGGCTCTATTTTGTGTCTGATATGCCGGGAGGCTATGGAGATACAGATATTTATGTAGCCCAGATTTTTGACGATGGTAAATTAGGAGACCCTAAAAACCTTGGTGATAAGATAAATACTTCGGGCAGGGAAATGTTTCCTTTTATAAACGACAGTATACTTTATTTTTCCTCTGACGGGCATTACGGATTAGGGGGGCTTGACGTTTTTGAAAGCAAACTTATAGGCAGATTGGAGTTTGGTGAACCTAAAAACTTAGGAAAACCTGTAAATAGTAATGTAGACGATTTTTCTTACATCATTGATAAAGAGAAAAAGTATGGTTATTTCTCGTCAAGCCGTAAAGGGGGTAAGGGAGACGATGATATATATTATTTTACAAGACAGGAACCACCTTGCAAACAACTGGTGTCGGGTAAGGTAACCAATGCTAAATTTAATGTTGCCATAAACCAGGCAGACATAAAAGTGTATGATGAGTTTGGCGATGTAATAAACTCAGTAAAAACAAAAGAAGACGGAACTTATATTGTTGAGGTTCCGTGTAATTCTAAAATTAAGATTGAAGCTTCTAAACCAAACCATACGAAAGCAGAGAAAGAACTGCAAACCGATAAAAAACATGATTTAGAGACCAAAGACGTGAACTTTGAACTTAATAATTATGATGATTTGGTTAAAAAAGAAGATAATGTAGAAAAGGTAGATATCAACCCTATTTACTTTGATTACGATAAATGGGATATTACTCCGCAGGCTGCAGAAGAGCTTGATAAAGTAGTATACATTATGAAAAATTTCCCTGCAATTGTAATCAAGATTGAATCGCATACCGACTCAAGAGGTAAGGATGCTTATAATATGACGCTTTCTGAAAACAGGGCGCAGTCTACTTATAAGTATATCCTGGAGCATGGTATAGATGCATCAAGAATAGAAAGTGTTAAAGGTTACGGAGAATCGCAGTTGAAAAACAAATGTAGTAATGGCGTACCGTGTACCGAAGAAGAACACGCATTAAACAGAAGGTCAGATTTTATTATAGTGAAGAAGTGATTTTAGCTTAAGTTGTTTAAGTTGATTTTGATGGCAGGGCACCCCACAAGGGTGCCCTTGCTGTATTTAATAGGTATAATGTTTGCTATTAACACAAATAATGTTGTTTAATCTTTGCGAATTGTTATTTTTGTTGGTTGCAAAAAAGCAGGTAATATAATTTTTTATAATACCCTGCGTTTACTTAACCGTATTATAGCGTTACAAATAGTTTGATAATGAAATTAAAAAAGGTTCTATTAGGAGTTGCTCTTTGTGCATCTTCACTTTCTTTTTCTCAAAAAACACAAAAAGAAGTATTATTTACAGTTAACGACAATCCATATTATACAGACGAATTTATCAGGGTATACAAGAAAAACCTTGATTTGGTAAAAGACGATTCTCAAAAGGATCTAGATAACTATCTTGATCTTTTTATAGGATATAAGTTAAAAGTAAACAAGGCTTACGAGTTAGGGCTTCAGGATAATAAAAAATATCAGATGGAGCTTAAAAATTACCGCAGTCAGCTTTCTAAAAATTACTTAATAGACAGGGAAGTTACTGATGAGTTGGTAAAAGAGGCTTATGATCGTATGCAGAAAGAAATAAAAGCTTCCCATATTTTATTTCAGATAGATGAGAATGCTTTACCTGCAGATACATTAAAGCTATACCAAAAAGTAATGGATGTAAGGAAAAAGGCACTGGCTGGAGAAGATTTCGCTAAGTTAGCCTTAAAGTATTCAGAAGATTCTTCGGTTACAGAAAATAAAGGTGAATTAGGGTACTTTTCTGCTTTAAGAATGGTTTATCCTTTTGAAACCGGAGCATATAATACTCCTAAAGGGCAAATTTCTATGCCAATAAGAACCCGTTTTGGTTATCACCTTATTAAAGTAGATGATGTTAGGCCATACAGAGGAGAAGTTACCGTAGCGCATATTATGATAGCCAAGCCAAAAGATACTCTTAATACGGTTGAGATGGCTAAAGTAAAAACCCGTGTTGAGGAGATTTATCAGAAATTAAAGCAGGGTGAAGATTTTGCAGAACTGGCAAAACAATTTTCTCAGGATGCCTACACTAATGGCAAAGGAGGGGTTTTAGATAAATTCAGTTCAGGTACTTTAGCTTCTGTAAAGTTTGAGGACGAAGCTTTTTCATTAAAGAAAGCGGGAGATTATACTAAGCCTTTTGAAACAAAGTTTGGATGGCATATAGTAAAACTTATTGAAAAGTATCCGTTAAAGAGCTTTGATGAGATGAAAAGCGATATTGAAGCAAGGGTTGCAAAAGACGACCGCTCTACTGTAATAGCTGCTGCTATGACAGAAAAGCTTAAAAAACAATATCCTTTAGTAACAGATAAAGCAATGTATGCTAAAGCTAAAGCAGCGGTAAACGATGATTTTTATATCGTTAAATGGATGCTTCCTCAAAGCGCAGATTCATACAATGCGACCCTGCTTACAATTAACAACGATAAAAAGTATACTGCCTGGGATTTTCTTGAATATGTAAATTCTCAGCAAAAAAGCGGTATCACTGCAAAACCGGTTTCAAGACTGGTAGAGATACTATATGATAAATTCAGTTCAGACAAACTGAAAGCCTATTATGATGCTCACTTAGAAGAAGAGTTCCCTGATTTTGCTGCCGTTATGCAGGAGTATAGAGATGGCTTACTTCTTTTTGACCTGATGGAGAAAGAAATTTGGGAAAAAGCTAAAAATGATAGTATCGGGCTTCAAAATTATTATCAGGCACACATAAAAGATTATCAATGGGGTGACAGGGTAGATGCAGAAATATACTCTTCTACCGATAAAAGTGTTGTGGAGCAGGCAAGAAAGTATCTTAAAAAGAATAAAGATGCCGCTTACATTAAAAGTGAATTAAACACTAAGGATAAAGTTAGTGTGATAGAGAAATCGGGTGTTTTCCCTCAGGACAGCAAAGCGCTTCCTCAAATGGATAAATGGAAAACAGGAGTGAGCGATATCGTTAATGAAGGTAATTACTATTATGTATTAAAAGTAAATAAAGTATTACCTGTAACAGCTAAAACTCTTGACGAGTGCAAAGGACGTGTTGTTAACGATTACCAGCAGTACTTAGAGAGTACGTGGATTGATAATCTTGAAAAAGAGTTTACTGTCAAGGTAAATCAGGATGTTTTTGCTAAAGTTAAAAAACAGCTTAACCAGTAATGATTAAAAAAACGGTACTGTTTTTATTTACTGCACTGGCATTTGCTTCATGCGATTATTTTAAAAAAGAAGCCAAGCCTCATGCAGTAGCAAGGGTTAACGACTCCTATTTGTATGAAGAGGAGATAAGAAACCTTGTGCCTGAAGGTACTTCTAAAGAAGACAGTATAGCTATAGTTAAAAGTTATATTGACAGGTGGGCTACACAAAAACTGCTTTATGATGCTGCCGAGCTAAATCTTAGCGGAGATAAACAGGAGGCTTATAACGAGCTGGTAAGACAATATAAAATTGACCTGTATACAAAAGGCTATGTAGAAGAAATAGTTAAGCAAAGTGTGGATACGGCAGTATCTGAAGAGGAAATAAAGGCTTATTATGAGGCTAATAAGGTAAACTTCAGAACTACGGGTACTTTGGTTAAACTTAAATATATACACCTTCAAAAAGATCACCCTAAATTTGCCTCGGTAAGAGATAGGTTTGTAAGTGGTAAAAAGGCAGATATTAAAGCACTTAGTGATATTGCTATCCAGTTTAAGAGTTTTGCCTTTAATGATACTACCTGGGTAGATATGAACCAAGTCTACAGGAAACTGCCTTTTATTACGCCTGATAACAGAGATAAATATATAAGTACAGGTATTTCTTATCAGTACCCTGACTCTACAGATGTTTATCTGGTAAAGGTGTCTAAGGTTTTAGACAGAAATGAAATATCACCTTTTGAATATATTAAGCCAACTTTAGAACAGCTTATAATAAACGGAAGGAAGTTTGAGTTAATTAAAAAGATCGAAAAAGATATAACGGATGATGCGATTAAAAATAGAGACTATGAAATTTATAAATAACAGGTTTGCTTTATTACTGGCTTTAAACTGTATGTTATTTGGGAGTGTTAATGCTCAGGAAATAATTAAAGAAGAAGTTGTTCAGGATACAGTTAAACCTGCGCCTAAAAAAGGCAGGTTAAAGGTAGATGGTGTTGTGGCTGTTGTAGGAGATTTTGTGGTTTTGGATTCTGATATCGATTTGATGTATAAAGAGCTTGAGGCTGAAAAGGTAAATACTAAAGATATTACACGTTGTGAACTCTTAGGGAAGCTTATGGAAGACAAACTTTATGCACACCAGGCAATACAGGATAGTATTATTGTAAGTGATGCAGAGGTTAATGAAAGAATGCAGCAGCAGATAGATTTTTTTGTTGAGCGATTAGGTTCTGAAGATAAAATGGTAGAATATTTCAAGAAGAAAGACATGTCCTCATTTAAGGATGAGCTTTTTGAAATGATAAAAAATCAGAAGCTTACCGAACAGATGCAGAAAAAAGTAATTGATGAGGTGGAAATTACCCCGGAAGAGGTAAGGATATTCTTCTCTAAATTTGGTGAGGAAGACAGGCCTTTCTTTGGGGCTGAAATGGAGATTGCACAAATTGTTGTAAAACCCGTGATTTCTGATGAAGAGAAACAAAAGGTAATAGACAGGCTTAACGAGATTAAGAAGGATGTGGAAAACGGAGACAGCTTTTATAGTAAAGCCGTATTATATTCAGAAGACCCTGGGTCGAGCTCTTCGGGAGGTTTTTATAAAATGACCAGAAAAACTCCGTTTGTAAAAGAATTTAAGGATGTAGCCTTTAGTTTGGAAGAAGGGGAAATATCTGATCCGGTTGAAACTGAATTTGGCTACCACCTTATTTATGTGGAGAAAATAAGAGGGCAGGAGCTTGATGTAAGGCATATATTAATGAAGCCTAAAGTTTCTAAGCAGGCAGAAGCAGACGCTAAAAAGAAAATAGAACACATACGCCAGCGTATCCTTTCTGGAGAGATATCATTTGCCGATGCAGCTAGATCTGAGTCGGATGAAAAGGAAACAAGGAACAGTGGAGGTCTTTTAATGAATCCAAGAACTCTTGAAACACGCTTTGAGCTGACTAATCTTCCATCTGAAATCTACACGAAAGTATATGAGCTTAAAGACGGGGAGATAACAGAGCCTTTTAGGGAGAACGACCCAAGAGCAGGTATTTCATATAAAATTATGTCGGTTGCTAACCGTTATCCGGAGCATAAAGCAAGCTATTCTGATGATTACCTTAAAATTAAGGATCTTGCCCTGAAAGAAAAGCAGATTCTTGAAATTAAAAAATGGTCGGAAGAAAAGATAAAAGAAACCTATGTTAAAATTGCAGAGGAGTATCAAAGCTGCCAGTTTACTAATAACTGGATGAAAAAATAATCATAAGGTATTTCTTGTAATTTTAGGTTAGCACTAAAAATATTTTTAAGTTTGGAGTTACGGATTGTCCCTAATTAAAACTTTAATCCATTAACCATTTATGTCAGACGTAACAGCGATACAGGATTTAGTGCAGAAACAAGCGGCACTGAAAAAAGAAATTGCAAAAATAATTGTAGGTCAAGAAGAAGTAGTTAACCAAATTGTACTTAGCATTTTTGCCGGAGGACATGCGCTTCTTGTAGGAGTACCAGGGCTGGCTAAAACATTAATGGTTAATACAATTTCTCAGGCATTAGGCCTTGATTTTAAACGTATACAGTTTACACCCGATTTGATGCCTTCTGATATATTAGGTAGTGAGATACTCGATGAAAACAGACAGTTTAAGTTTATAAAGGGACCTGTCTTCTCTAATATTATTTTAGCGGATGAGATAAACCGTACACCACCTAAAACACAGGCAGCGCTACTGGAAGCAATGCAGGAAAAGGCAGTTACTATTGCCAGGCACCATCATAAACTTTCGCTTCCTTATTTTGTACTTGCTACACAAAACCCTATTGAGCAGGAGGGTACTTATCCTCTTCCTGAAGCGCAGTTGGACCGTTTTATGTTTGCAATTAAGCTTGACTATCCTACTTTTGAAGAGGAGGTTCAGGTGGTGAAAAGTACAACTGCAGATACTACACAAACAATAAACCCTTTATTTACGGCTAGCGAGATATTAGAGTTTCAGCATCTGATAAGAAGAATTCCTGTTGCTGATAATGTAATTGAATATGCAGTGAAACTGGTAAGTAAAACAAGGCCGGATAATGTATATGCAGACGATTATGTTAAGAACTATCTGGATTGGGGTGCAGGGCCTAGGGCTTCTCAAAACCTTATTTTGGCAGCAAAAACACATTCTGCACTAAACGGTAAATATTCGCCGGATATTGAAGATGTTCAGGCGGTTGCCACAGGGATATTAAGACATAGGATTATAAAGAATTATAAGGCTGATGCCGAGGGTGTTACCGAAGAAATGATAATTAAAAAGCTGTTTTAAACAGCTTTTTTTATTTTAGTTTTGTTTTTGTGAGAAATTCTTTAAAATCCCCTTGTTGTTATTAAATTGTTAATAAAAAGTGAATACTTTTTAATAATACGCAGGTAAAAGTTTCGTTTAATATTATATATTTACACTGCATCTGTATAAATATGAAAAAATTACTTGAAACAATCCCTGAGTTCTATTATATAGGACTGGGAGCATTTACGATTATTAATGATTATTATACAAACGGGTATAATAATTATTTGGCTCTCTTAATTACCTGGTTAATTTTCCTACAGGTTTTTTATAAACATAAATTGTTAGGACTTTTGTATGGTAATGTGCTGACTTTATTTTCGGTTTACATGCTGTTGAATGCGTTTTCTGATTATAGGGAAACCGGTTCTTCAGGGCAGCTCTTTTTTAATGCTGTTGTATTTGGAGCAGGCTTTTTAATGGCTGTTGCGATGGTTTATAAATTTGCTGTTGCAGAATCCAGATATAATGAGAACGAACTTACCATAACTTATTAATTAGGTTTAATTTAAATGATATAAAGGCTATTCCTTACTGTTAGGAATAGCTTTTTTTTATTTTCTAAGGCGGTTTTTTTTCAAATTGTCAATATAGAGTGAAAAAATTAAGAATTCCTAAATATTTGGGTTAACTTCTTAATTTTATTGTGATATCTGTATTATAATAGAATGTTTATAAATAATAATTCTCAGAAATTAAAGAATCAATAAAAATTTTTTAATTGATAGAAGAATCAGTAAATTTACACACTTTTTACAAACGAACATTAATATACTTATTATGGCTTTTGATATTGAAATGATCAAAAAGGTGTATGAGAACATGGCAGAGCGTGTTGATAAAGCGCGTGAGCTTGTAGGTCGTCCTCTTACACTTTCTGAAAAGATTTTATATTCCCACCTGTGGGAAGGTGTGCCTTCACAGGCTTTTACAAGAGGTAAAGACTATGTGGATTTTGCTCCGGACAGAGTAGCTTGTCAGGATGCTACAGCTCAAATGGCTTTATTACAGTTTATGCATGCAGGGAAAACTAAAGTTGCTGTTCCTACTACTGTACACTGTGATCACCTTATCCAGGCAAAAATTGATGCAAAAACCGACTTGAAACGTGCTAAAGAACAAAGTAATGAGGTTTTTGATTTCCTTTCTTCTATCTCAAACAAATATGGTATTGGTTTCTGGAAACCGGGTGCAGGTATTATTCACCAGGTAGTTTTAGAAAACTATGCTTTCCCTGGAGGTATGATGATTGGTACTGACTCTCACACAGTAAATGCAGGTGGTTTAGGTATGCTTGCTATTGGTGTGGGTGGTGCTGATGCTGTGGACGTAATGTCGGGTATGGCATGGGAGCTTAAATTCCCTAAATTAATTGGTGTTAAGTTAACCGGTAAATTATCAGGATGGACTGCACCTAAAGACGTAATCCTTAAAGTTGCCGGAATCCTTACTGTAAAAGGTGGTACCGGTGCTGTAATAGAATATTTTGGTGAAGGTGCAAAAGCAATGTCTTGTACTGGTAAGGGTACTATATGTAACATGGGTGCAGAGGTAGGTGCTACTACTTCTACATTTGGTTATGATGAGTCTATGGACCGTTACCTAAGAGCTACAAACAGAGCTGATGTTGCAGATGCAGCTAAATCTGTAGCTAAATACCTTACTGCTGATGATGAGGTTTATGCTAACCCTGAGCAGTACTTTGATCAGGTAATTGAAATTAACCTTTCTGAGCTTGAGCCACACTTAAATGGTCCTTTCACTCCGGATTTAGCTACTCCTATCTCTAAAATGAGAGAAGAGGCTATTAAGAATGACTGGCCTCTACAAGTACAGGTAGGACTTATAGGTTCTTGTACGAACTCTTCTTACGAAGATATTTCACGTTCTGCTTCTCTTGCTAAACAGGTTGCTGACAAGAAGCTTAAAACTAAAGCTAAATTTACAATCACTCCTGGTTCAGAAGTTGTACGTTATACTATAGAGCGTGATGGCTTTATCGATACTTTTGATAAGATTGGTGCTACTGTATTTGCTAATGCTTGTGGTCCATGTATTGGTATGTGGGATCGTGAAGGTGCTGAAAAAGAAGAAAGAAACACTATCGTTCACTCGTTTAACAGAAACTTCTCTAAACGTGCCGATGGTAACCCTAATACATTAGCTTTCGTTGGATCTCCTGAGCTTGTAACAGCTCTTGCTATTGCAGGTGATTTAGGCTTTAACCCACTTACTGATAAACTTATCAATGAGGATGGTGAAGAAGTAATGCTTGATGAGCCAACAGGAAACGAACTTCCTCCAAAAGGATTTGATGCTGAGGATCCTGGATATCAGGCTCCGGCAGAAGATGGTTCTGGTGTTCAGGTTGTTGTAAGCCCTGAGTCTGAGCGTCTTCAGCTTTTAGCTCCTTTCACTCCTTGGGATGGTGAGAATATAACAGGTGCAAAACTGCTTATTAAAGCATTTGGAAAATGTACTACAGACCACATCTCTATGGCTGGTCCTTGGTTACGTTTCCGTGGTCACCTTGATAATATTTCTAACAACATGTTAATTGGTGCTGTAAATGCTTTCAATATGAAAACAAACTCAGTGAAAAACGAATTAACCGGTGAGTATGATGCAGTTCCTGCTGTACAACGTGATTACAAAGCTGCGGGTGTTCCTTCAGTTGTTGTGGGTGACCATAACTACGGTGAAGGTTCTTCTCGTGAGCATGCTGCAATGGAGCCAAGACACCTTGGTGTAAGAGCAGTACTTGTGAAATCGTTTGCACGTATCCACGAAACTAACCTTAAGAAACAAGGTATGCTTGCGTTAACTTTTGCTAACGAGGCAGATTATGATAAAATCCAGGAAGGTGATACTTTCAACTTTACAGATCTTAAAGAGTTTGCTCCTAACAAGCAGCTTACTTTAGAGATTGTACATAAAGACGGATCTAAAGATGTAATTATGGCTAACCACTCATACAACGAAGGTCAAATTGGCTGGTTTGTAGCTGGTTCTGCTCTAAATCTTATCGCTGCGGCTAACGCATAATTAAGGTAAAATAGTAATAATAGAAACTCCCGGCCTGTCCGGGAGTTTTTTTATGCTTTCTTGTTTTGTAATAACTATTAATTTATAAAAAAGGGCATAAAAAAAAACCGACCTTTTGGGCCGGCTTTTCCAGTTGCGTTTCCGCAGCTGTCCGCATCTATTAATAATAAGTGTACCTCCTTACTTTGGCAATGTATTTAGCCAGGCGTATTACCTGGTGGCTGTAACCGTATTCGTTATCATACCATACATATAATACAATGTTCTTACCGTCTGCAGAAACGATTGTTGCGTTGCTGTCGTAAATTGAAGGAGCTGATGTTCCAACAATGTCAGACGATACAAGTTCATTGTTTAAAGAATATTTAATTTGCTCTACAAGTTCACCTTCAAGAGCGTAATGTTTCATTATGTTGTTTATTTCCTCAACAGAAGTTTCTTTATTAACTTCAAGGTTAAGCACTACTAGTGATCCGTTTGGAACCGGTACACGAATAGCATTTGAAGTAAGTTTTCCTGCTAACGAAGGAAGTGCTTTTGCAACCGCACTACCTGCGCCGGTTTCTGTAATAACCATGTTAAGGGCAGCAGCTCTACCACGACGGTATTTCTTGTGCATGTTGTCAACAAGATTTTGGTCGTTAGTGTAAGCGTGAATAGTTTCTAAGTGACCTTTTACTACTCCTAAAGTGTCTTCTACAGCTTTAAGGATAGGGGTAATGGCGTTAGTTGTACAAGAAGCCGCAGAATAAATATCTACTTCTTCAGGATTATATTCGTTATGGTTTACACCGTAAACAATGTTTGGAACACCTTTACCCGGAGCAGTTAATAAAACTTTCTCAACACCGTTAGATGATAAGTGACGTCTTAAAGCTTCCTCTGTAGTAAATGCACCTGTATTGTCTATTAAAAGGGCGTTTTCAATACCATATTCAGTATAATCAATATCTTCAGGAGCGTTTGCAGTTATCATGTGAACTGTAGTTCCGTTAATGATAAGTGCGTTGTTTTCTGCATCAGCTGTAACAGATCCCTGGAAATCTCCGTGGATAGAGTCGCATCTTAAAAGAGATGCTCTTTTCTCTAAAAGAACAGCGTCATTTTTATCGCGGGTAACAATAGCTCTTAAACGTAGCTGGTTACCTTTACCTATTTTAGACATCATTTCGCGGGCAAGTAAACGTCCGATACGTCCAAAACCATAAAGAACAACATCTTTAGGTTGTATGTTTTTACTTTGCCTGGCGTCTTTTAACTTGTCTACAACAAAAGCTGTAGCATCGTTGTATTTATCATCTTCAAGGTGGTACTCATAAGTAAGCTTACCTATGTCAATACGCGATGGTGGTAAATCCAATGACTGGATTGCACGTGCTATCTCTACTGAATCAAAAACATTTATAGGTTTCTGTACAAACTCACCGGCATATTCATGCAGGTTAATGATGTCGCTAACGTTTCTGTCGATTAGTTGATTTCTGAATAAAACCAGCTCAATTGACTTGTCGTACCACAGGTCGCTAACGATTTTAATGAATTCTACACCTGCCCTGCGTCTGTCTGCCTGGAAGGATAGTTCCTTTTCATATAAAACATTATTGTTCATGAAGATAGAAAATATTTAGTGTGTTATTTGTTTGCAAAAATATATATTTCAAACGTTTTCGTAAAAATTTTTTTCAATGTTTTTTATTTATTTTTAAAATATCACTAATGAAGTTAAAACAATGATGATAATTAAATATTAGGTTTGGGAAGATAAAGTTTTATTATTAAATTAGTGCTTTAAGTGTTGTTGTGTTAAGCGTAGGTTGATTTTAAGAGTAATCGTGCTTTATAATACATAAAGAAGTTTGAAAATCTACATTTTCTGCATTAATTATCCTGCTTAAGTATTAATTTAATTTAGTAAAGTAATAGAAAGATAAAAAGCTTTAAAAACTATAAAATTGCTAAAAAGTAAAAAGAAAATTAATTATTGTTAAGGGAAAAAAGGGACGCATAAGCGTCCCTTTTTGTTTTATAATCCTTCTTTATTATTACTGTTTAATAAACTTAAAGGACTTGTCTTTTACATCACTGTTTATCTTTATGATATAAATGCCTTGGCTTAATCCAGATGTATTTATACCTGTATTGTTGTTTAGGCTAGTATTTCCGTTAGCTACAATCTGTCCAAGATTATTATAAATGGTATAAGATGCATTACCCGTAAGCTTCGAACTTATGTATAAAGCATCATTAACGGGATTAGGATAGACAGATAGTCCCTGTAGAGTGTAATCATTAATACCCATTTCAACAGGCTTGTTAAAGCTTACTTTATCGCCAAAGCCATAATCGCCGTTGGTAACAAGAGTTGTATTGTCATCTGTAATAAGACTGTAATAACCATTACCCGAGAAGCAACAGATGCCGTCACCAAATTCATCTTTTATAGTGAAAGTGTAACATTCATTGCTTTCAACTTCAAAAACTTCTGTAATTAATGGAGGCATTGTCTCTTCTTCATCTTCATAAGGCCCACCCGAGTATAAAATCTCACCGGAACTGTTTTTAAAGACCCAGGTAACTTCGCTTCCCCATGCATCATTTTGCAGGTTAAGCGTTATAGTTTCAGTATCATAAACAAAACCTTCGGCATAAGCAAAACTTCTTTGTTTAGCGTCATTAAATCCGTAGTTATCTGTAATACTGTTTACACTTATTATATCAGCATAAAAAATGTGGTCACCGGCAGAAGCCGACAGTTCATTTATAGTAATTGTTTCAAAAGCATTGGTTTCAAGGTTTCCGCTCCAGTTATATGTTTGTGTGTCACCATTATCAATCCTGTAGTTAATTACAGCCTGAGTTATGGTCTCGCTACCAATGTTAGTAAGTCTTAATTGAGTATTGAAATTTTGAGAACAACCGGTGTCGATATCTTCAATAAATAATGAGCCGTCATATTCTACATTTTCAGGAGCAACACATCCGTTTGAGTTAGCAAGAGACATCCTTCTTGGTGAGTTTTCAAGTACAGTCATTACTCTTTCTTTCTGGTCGTTAGTAAAAATGTTTTTACATTCGTCCAGGGTATAGTCCATATGATTTTCTATCATATCAACTTTATTGTCTTCAGTACAGGTATCTGCTTCACTGCAGGCAAAGTGAAGACCAACAACCGGAGGAGTGTCATCACAATAGTCAGTTGCAGAACAGCTGTTGTCATCACCCCAAATATGACGAAGTCCAAAGAAATGACCAAATTCATGTGAGGCACTTCGGCCTTTGTCGCGACCAAATGAATAGGTTCCTTCAGGATAGATATCTTCCGATCCTATACCATAGTAAGCAAGTACCACACCGTCAATTTCTGCAGTTCCTTCCGATCCTGCCAAACCAGGTAAACCCGATGTCTGAGGAAAATAGGCATAACCGCCTACGCCTTCCATTTCTCCGCCCATTTTGCATACCCAAATGTTAAGGTATCTTTCAGGATCCCATTGGGTTTCCGCTTTAAGTGTTCCGTCAATTGCTTCAAAAGAGTTCCAACTGGCCTGGCCTAAATTAATATGCTCTATACCTGTTGTAGGGCTACCTCCGGGATCTCTTTGTGCAAGGCAAAATTCTATCTCAAGGTCTGCTCCGTCAGGATGGTCATTAAAGCCGGGAGTGCCTGCCAGTTTTCTAAAGTCTTCATTTAATACCTGTATCTGAGAAATGGCCTGCTCATCGGTAATGTTTTCATCAACACCAACCGGGTCGCCATTATGAATAATGTGTATCACTACAGGTATGGTAATTACTTCGTTAGTGGTTTTTAACTGAAACCTGTTTTTTCTTTCTTCGATTTTAGCAGCCATCCAGTTTTCAAATTCCTGTATGGTTTGCCTTTCCGGATATTTTGCATCCAGATAGCTGTCATATTCTGTATTAACACAAGGAGTATAGCCATTCCTGTCTACAGGAAGGGCTTTCCCGAAATAGGCAGTTTGTTTTTCTTTTTTAGAATGCTGTGCCGTAGCTTGTGTAAAGCAAAACATTGCCGTTAGAAAGGATAACAAAGTAATTGTATGTTTCATATAATAGTCTGTATAGTAGTTGTACAGACAAAAATAGCAGAACTATACTTTACTTTTTGATAATCATTGCTTTTTTATGTTAAAATAGGTTGATAATTAAAAATGCTGACGGTTGATTTTTTTTGATTTTTTAGAAGAAATAAAGCCAACTGCGGCATATAGTAAAGAAGCTATGAAAAAAGCATAGGGTACAGTATGAACCCCTTCAAGATGAATAATGTATGAAATTAACAGTAGGGCAGGAGTTTCGATATAATAGCAGGCGGTGCGGGCTTCTTTTGGTTTTACTTTAAGTTTTCTCCAAAACAGATTAAGAAGCATTACTAATAGCCCTAAAGAAATTAATATGACTGCCGGAAAATATATTGTTTTGGTAAACTGGTCAAAACCTTTTAGCAATAGTATTACCGAAGTAAGTATGTGAAGTAGTATTTCCAGTCTCCTGATAACTTTTTTCTTCATGAGTATAGTTTGCGCCAAAAATACCTCAGGAACTATTTATTTTAGGTTATGAGAGTGTTGTGTTTAGATGAATAAAAAAAGCCTCTGCATTTTTGCAGAGGCCCAACAACGTTATAAATAAGGGATCAATTTAAATTAGGAATCGTACAATTTCCCCGTTTTGGGTAACCATTTCAACACGAAGCCTTTGATTTGGCTTTCTGTTGCTAAGTAGTTTTGAAACTGTATCCACATCTTTAGCCTTAACATTACCTATGCTAAGTATAATACCATCTTTTAATTCGTCATAATATGGCATCAGGCTTTCATCATTAATTTCGGTAACCTTAACACCAAAATTGATATTGAATTTCTTTTTGTCGCTACTGGTTACGTCTTGTAGTTCGAGACCATTATATTTAAATGTGTTTATCTCGTTTTTAGATAATTTAACCGGTAAATTAACCAGTTCTCCGTCACGATGTACACCTACTTTAACCACATCATTAGGTCTTTTGGTTGCAATTGCGTTATTTAAGTCCGCGAAGCTATTAATGGTCCTGCCATCGATATCAACAATAATATCTCCTTTTTTAAGGCCTGCTTTTTCGGCTCCCGATCCTTTTACAATATCGTTAATATAAAAGCCCTGTGTTTCGCTTACGCCTAATTCTTTTGAGGCATAGCTGTTTAGTTCGCCACCTTTTACACCAAGTACACCACGTTGCACGTTACCATACTCCATAATGTCTTCAATAATTTTTCTTGTAATGTTAGAAGGTACGGCAAACGAATATCCTACATAAGAACCGGTCATAGAAGTAATCATGGTGTTAATACCAATTAGTTCACCTCTCGTGTTTACCAATGCTCCGCCACTATTACCCGGGTTTACAGCTGCATCTGTCTGAATAAATGACTGGATGCCATCGTTACTCAGGTTACGTGCCTTAGCCGATACAATACCTGCAGTAACGGTAGAGTTTAGGTTATAAGGGTTACCTACTGCAAGTACCCATTCGCCTACTTTAATATCATCTGAATTACCAAATGTAGCATACGGCAGTTTCTCGTCTGTTTCTATCTTAAGTAAGGCGATATCCATGTTAGAGTCGGTACCTACTAACTTGGCTTTGTATGACTTGTTATTGTTTAAGGTGACTTCCAGCTCGCTGGCGTTTTGTACAACGTGATTATTGGTTACTATATATCCGTCTTCGGTAATAATTACACCCGATCCCGTCCCTACCTGAGGTTGCGGTTCGCTCTGGCCATAGCCAAAGAAAAAGTTATTAGGGACAGATCTGTATGAAACATTAGTTACGTGAACAACCGCATGTACAGCCTTATCGGCAGCGGCTGTAAAATCTCCCGTTTCGGGAAGGTAGCTTACATTTTTAGCGTAAACAGCTTGTGAAGGAGCTACAGATAATGACGATGCGTTTGCATTGTCATCAAAAACCAGTTTATAAGCTCCTAAGGTAGTGGCACCACTTAAAAGAGCCACAAGGAATAAACCTGAAATTCTTTTCATAATCCTTAACAGTTTTTAAAATTTTAATGGTAAAAAGTTATAAAATAATATAAGCGATAACGTTCATTTCCTGTTGTCGTTAATATTCGTACTTTTGCCTAAATACCTGTATAAAATGCAATACACCTTTTACAAATACCAGGGTACGGGAAACGATTTTGTAATGATCGATAACCGCAAGAATATATTTCCCAAAAATGATACCAAACTCGTTGCGCAGCTATGTGACAGAAAATTTGGCATTGGTGCTGATGGGTTAATACTTTTAGAGAACGATAATAATGCCGATTTTCGTATGGTGTATTATAATTCTGACGGGAATGAAAGTTCAATGTGCGGTAACGGAGGCAGATGTTTAGTGGCTTTTGCTAAAATGCTTGGTGTAATTGACGATGAAACGACCTTTATAGCGACCGATGGTCCGCATTATGCTACGGTGAATGATGAAGGTATAGTTTCATTACAAATGAAAGATGTAAACAGCGTATCGGTATATGAGCATTATGTTTTTCTTGATACAGGTTCTCCTCACCATGTTGAGATAGTGGAAGAACTTGATAAATTTAATGTAAAAAGTATAGGTGCTTCTATACGTTACAGTGACCTGTATGGAGAAAAAGGTTCCAATATCAATTTTGTGAGCCCTGAAGAGGATGATACTTTTGCTGTACGTACTTATGAGCGTGGTGTAGAAGATGAAACTCTTTCCTGTGGCACGGGAGTTACTGCTGTAGCCATAGCCATGAAGGTTTTAGGTAAAACCGATGCAGATGAAGTGAAGCTAAATACTCAGGGAGGTGAACTTAAGGTTTCGTTTAAGCAAAACGATAAACGATTTACAGATGTATTCTTAACCGGTCCGGCAACGTTTGTGTTTAAAGGCGAGGTAGAATGGTAACACTACAGGGAAATACTATATTTTTAAGAGCCCTTGAACCGGAGGACCTTGAGTTTATATATAGTATTGAAAACAATGAGGAGATTTGGGAGGTAAGCAATACCCAGACACCTTACAGTCGTTTTCTTATCCGTCAGTATCTTGAAAATGCACATCAGGATATTTATGAGGCAAAACAACTAAGGCTTGCTATTTGTGAAAAAGATGGTTTTACAGCCTTAGGATTAATTGATCTTTTTGACCTTGACCCTGTAAATCAAAGAGCGGGGATAGGCATAATAATCCGTAATGAGGAACATCGAAACAAAGGTGTTGGGAAGGAAGCTTTAGGACTTTTAATTGACTATGCATTCCATAGATTGCAGCTTCATCAGCTTTATGCAAATATTGATACGGGCAACGTAGCAAGTATCACACTTTTTACTAATTTTGGCTTCGAGCAAATAGGGGTTAAAAAAGACTGGAACAGAGTTGATAACCAGTATAAAGATGAAGCCCTGTATCAGTTAATACACAAACAAAAATAAGCAAATTGAAACTTAGAAAAATTATAGGGATATTTTCTCTAGTGGTTATTACTGCAGCCAGTGTATATGGCTATAAGATCTATAAAGATATCTTTTCTCCTAATACAGCTTTTTCCGATAGTAAAGTAGCTATTTACATACCTACCGGTTCTCTGTATGCCGATGTAGAGCAAATTGTAAAGCCCTATGTTGAAAACATGGATCGTTTTAGGATGGTAGCTGAAAAGAAATCGTATGTAAGGAATGTAAAGGCGGGTAAATTTGTGTTTAAAAACGGCATGAACAGCAACGATATTATTAACTCCCTTAGACAGCCTGTTACCGTAAACATTTCGTTTAATAATCAGGAAACATTTGCTAAGACTGTTGGTAGGATAGCAGAGCAGATTGAGCCGGATAGCCTTGCGTTATATACCGCTTTTACAGATAAGCAGTTTATGGAAGAGAACGGATTTAATGAGGATAATATACTTAGCATATTTATACCTAACACTTATGAGTTCTTTTGGGATGTTAGCCCTAACAAGTTCCGTGAGAGAATGGCTAAAGAGTACAGAAAGTTTTGGAATGAGGAAAGAGTTGCAAAAGCAGAGGCTCTGGGCTTAACCCCATTACAGGTAATAGCACTGGCTTCTATCGTTCATAAGGAAACCGTTAAGGCAGACGAAAGGCCAAGAGTGGCAGGAGTTTATCTTAACAGGATTAAGAAAGGCATGAAGCTGGAGGCCGATCCAACGGTTATTTATGCTGTTAAAAAGCAATCGGGCGATTTTGATCAGGTAATTAAAAGGGTATATTTTAAGCACCTTGAAGTAGATTCTCCTTATAATACTTACATGTATACAGGAATACCTCCTGGGCCGATAGCTATGCCCGATATTTCTGCTATAGATGCGGTATTAAATCCGGAACAGCACAATTACATTTACTTTTGTGCCAGTGTAACAAACTTTGGTTATCATGAGTTTGCAGTTACTGCTGCACAGCACGCCGTAAACAGGCAAAAGTATGTTGCATGGGTAAACAAAATGGGAATAAAATAAGCTAAAGATTTAACCTTTTAAAATATAAAACCCCGAAAATGGTAAAACGTTTTCGGGGTTAATTTTTAGTTAAAATGCAGATATGAACATCTGATGTTGACAAAATTTTTGGTTTTGCGAAGAGCCCTTTGTTTACAGTGTTTACAGAAAATTCTTTGCTTTTTTGGATGAGTAAATTAGTGTTAAAAATATATTTAAAAGTTAATTTATTGTAAATCAATCAAATAATTTTAGTTATCTTTGCCATCGAGAAATTTCACATGGGTGACAGACGGTGAGAAATCAGTGTTTATGATAAAAAAATGGAGTTATTTTTTAGGGTTATCCCTTTTCATTGCAATTGTAAGTTCAGGATTTAAAACTAACGATGCAAAACAGTTTGGCAGGATAGAAGGTTTTCACCTTTCAGAAGATGAGATTACAAACTATACTGTGCCAACGATTGACGAAACTGCTAAAACCAGTTATAATTTTCCTTTTACCGGGAAATCTTACATTGGTTTTAAACAGGCGATAGCCATAAAAGAATCTCAGGGGCTTTATAAACTGGTAAATCCTTATGGTTACATGGGTAAATACCAGTTTGGGAAGAGTACTTTAAGAGCTATAGGTATTAAGGATACTAAAGAGTTTTTAAACAATCCTAAGTTGCAGGAAAGAGCTTTTAAAGCGTTACTTTCTAAAAACAAATGGGAACTAAGAAAAGAAATTAAGCGTTACGAAGGTAAAACAATTAATGGTATTAAAATTACCGAATCAGGATTACTGGCTGCAGCCCACCTAGGTGGAGCAGGATCAGTTAAAAAATTCCTTAGAAGTAACGGTACAGAAGGGTTTAAAGATGGTTTTGGAACTTCGTTAAGAAGCTACATAAAAAGGTTTGGAGGTTATGATACCTCAAACATTGTTGCAAACCCTAATGCTAAAGTAAAACTGGATTAAATATTTATTTAACCTGCACAAAGCTCTGAATTATCAGAGCTTTTTTTTTGCAACTGATTAATCAGTTCTCTCGTTTTAATAAGCTTGTTGCTCTGCTCGTTAAGCATAGAGTTTATCCTGTTAATAACTCTTCTGTTATTACATCTTCTGATTTTTAATAACAGGTTTTTAGAAAGATTTTTAGAAAATTCCTTTTTCATTTCATGCAAATACTCACCACAACTAACACCAGGCATAATAGGCTGGTCTATGGCGTCATGGCTAAGTATGTAGTCACTAAGCATATCCTGAACTTTAAGAAATGTATTCTGAGTCTTGCGATACTTAGTAAGCAGTTCTAATCTTTCCTCTCTATACATAGGTATTTTATTTATTATGTATATGAGAAAAATCATAAGGAGCAGTGCTCCTGCTACTATTTCAAGTGGGGTATTCATATAACTTACTGGTTAGCAAAGGCTAATATAGTGAAAAGTAGAAGGTTAAAAAAAATATAACATTTAAAATTTAAATATTTTTTTAATTATTAAAGTTTATTTAATTATTATCAGTATTTTATGCTTGTTGTTTACAATGTGATAATGGGGAGGAAAGATTAAATTTATCTATCTTCGGCCATTAAAAACTGACCTTATTATAAATTTGAATGAAATATTTTGATGTTGTTATTGTAGGTAGTGGTCCGGCAGGGGCTGCTGCTGCTTTTAAGCTGGCTGAAAAAGGAATTTCGGTTGCTGTGTTAGAAAAAGAAACTCTTCCCCGTTATAAGACTTGTGGCGGTGGTTTTGTATATAGGGGAGTTAAAATGCTGCCATTTGATATTGCCGAAGTTGCAGAAAGAGAGTTTTATAAAGTAGATTTAGTAGGTGATAATTTCCATTTTGTTACCGAGCGTGATCAGCCTGTTATTACAATGGTGATGCGAGATACCTTTGATAATTTTTTAGTTAAAAAGGTTACTGAAAAAGGTGGAGTTGTTATTGATGATTGTAAATTGACAGGACTTGATTTGAATGGGGAATTTGCATTTCTATCTACAAGTAAAGAGGAAATTAAAACCCGTTTTGTTATAGCTGCAGATGGTGCTTTAAGTCCAACAGCAAAAATGGCAGGATGGGATAAGGAGACAAGGCTTTTAATTCCGGCATTAGAGTATGAGGTAAAAGTTTCTGATGCAGATTTTGAAAGGCTTTCTCAATCGGTTCGATTTGATGTAGATGCCATTCCGGGAGGATATGCATGGAGTTTTCCTAAAAAAAATCATTTATCTATAGGTGTTGCTTCAGGTAAAAGAACAAAAATTAACCTTAAGCATTATTACCAGGAATATTTGACAAAAACACTAAAAATTGATAACATAATTAGCGAAGAGCAGCACGGTTTTCAGATTCCTGTTAGTCCAAGGACTGACGGTTTTGTGAAAAACAGTGTGTTTCTAGTGGGAGATGCTGCCGGATTTGCTGATTCTGTTACTGCTGAGGGTATTTCGAATTCTATTTATAGCGGTATGCTTGTGGCTGATGCTATTGCTGAAAGTAATCTTGATGTAAAGAAAGCTGAGGAGATTTATATGAGTAAACTGGAAGAAAGACTGCTTCCAGAAATTAAGGTAGGTGTATTGATGGCTAAATTCTTTTATGATCAGCCTAAAATAAGAAATCTCTTTATGAAAAAATACGGGCAGGGTGCTTTTGAAGCAATGACAGATGTTTTTATGGGGAAAAGATCTTACCCTACAGATATAATGAAGACATTAAAACGAAGGGTTAAAGGAATGCTTTTTTCTTAAACAGTCCTTTTATATCCTATAAAAGTAATAAATTGCAGTAACCATTATTTATAGATACTATAAGTAATGGTTATTTTACTTTTTACAACAATCAATTTTATTAGATGAGAAGAATAGCGGCTATTTTAAACCTTCATGAAGGAGAGGATAACAGGGAAAAAATCCTCGAAAATGTAAAAAAGAACATTGAGTTTAAAGGAGCAAACTTATGGGTACTTGCCTGTGCTATAATTATAGCTTCTGTTGGGCTTAACGTTAACTCGACAGCAGTGGTAATTGGTGCAATGTTAATTTCACCTTTAATGGGTCCCATTGTGGGTGCGGGTTTTGCTTTAGGAGTGTATGATTTTAATCTTTTAAAAAGGTCACTTAAAAATCTTCTTAACGCAACAGCAGTAGGGCTCATATTCTCCACCATCTATTTTTTGATAACCCCTTTTAAAGATGTCCAGTCAGAATTATTAGCGAGAACAGCACCTACTATATATGATATAATTATTGCATTTTCGGGTGGTCTTGTAGGGGTTATTGCGGTAACCAGGGTAGAGAAGGGTAACCCTATACCCGGTGTGGCTATTGCAACGGCCTTAATGCCTCCGCTTTGTACGGCAGGATATGGTATTGCCACTTTTCAATGGTCTTACTTTTTAGGGGCATTTTATCTATACTGTATTAATTGTGTTTTTATTGGTATAGCCACTTTTGCAATTATAAAATACCTTAAATATGCGCCTAAAAAACAGGTTGATGAGAGGCAGCAGAAACGTGTTAAGTTGATAATATCGATGCTTACGTTTGCAATGCTTTTACCGGCGTCCTATTTGGCATATTCATTATACAGGGAACAACAGTTTAAAAAAACAGTTGGTAATTTTATTGATAATGAATTTACAGACAGAGGGTATACAGTAGTGTATCAAAAAACCAGTTTTAATACTGCTCCTAAAAAACTGGAGCTTGCTTTTCTTACAAAACGTTTTGAAAAGAATGAAATTTCCCAGCTGCAGGAAAGAATGGACAATAACGAATACCTTAAAGGAACACGGCTTATAATAAGACAGGATAGTACAGACAGATTTAATGCGCTTAAAGGTGATATCCTAAAGCAAATAAAAAGCACAGAGAACGAGGTAAGCCAAAAGGATTTAAGGATAGTACAGCTTGAAAAGCAGATTGCAGCTAACACTTTTGATAACAAGAAGTTTTTAAAAGAAGCCAAATCACTGTTTCCAAAGATAAAGTCATTCTCGGTATCACATCATGATCTTGCAACCGGTAAAGACAGTATAGTAGGCGTTACGGCTGTACTGTATGAAACGCCGACTCCTGAAGATCTTTCTGACGAGGAAAAGAAAAGACTTAAGAGCTGGCTGAATGAACGGTTATCAGTAAGTAATGTTGAGATATTCAGGAAGAAGTAATAAATAAAAAAGAGAGGCTTAAACCTCTCTTTTTTATTATGCTTCAGCTAACGCTTCTTTTTTCTTCTTTTTCTTTTTGTTGTATAGGCTTAACCATGCAAAGCCGCATACACCCGATAGTACTGATGCTACCAGAACGGCAAACTTAGCTTCGGTTTGTAAATCTACACTTGTTTTAAACGATAACAGTGCTATGAAAATTGACATTGTAAAACCAATACCCCCTAACATGCCTAATCCTACTACGTGAGTCCAGGTCGTATTTTTAGGCAGTTCTGCTATTTTAAGCTTAACCGAAATGAACGACATGACAAATATACCAATTGGTTTGCCTAAGAATAAGCCTAATACAATACCTAAACCTAAGTTGCTAGCCAATCCTTCAACCATACCATCAACAAAAGTAATGTTAGTATTTGCTATCGCAAATATAGGCATGATGATAAAGTTTACCGGTTTAGTTAATGCATGCTCCAGTTTTTCAAGTGGAGACTCGCTATCATCCGGAGTTGTTGGTAATGTTAATGCTGTAAGTACACCTGCAATAGTAGCGTGAATACCTGAATGGTGAATTAAATACCATATTATAGCACCCGGTATTAAATAGAATAACAGGTTTTTAAGTCGTAGTCTGTTAAATATAATTAATATAACCATTATACCACCTGCATACATAAGATACTCTAAATTCAGGTTTGAGGTATAGAATATGGCAATAACAAGAATTGCCATTAAATCGTCTACAATAGCAAGTGCTGCAAGGAATATTTTAAGTCCTGTAGGAACTTTGTCTCCAAGTAGCGAGACAATACCTAAAGCAAAGGCAATATCGGTAGCCATAGGAATACCCCAACCGTGTACGGTAGGTGTTCCGGCATTAAATAACGAATAAATTGTGGCAGGAACCAAAACTCCGCCTATAGCAGCCAGGACCGGAAGGGATGCATGGCGAAGTGATGAAAGTTCACCTTCTACAATTTCCCTTTTTATTTCAAGTCCTACTAATAGGAAAAACACAGCCATAAGGCCGTCGTTAATCCAGTTGATAACTGAAAATTCCAAGTGTACTGCCTCGTTGTGGAATCCTACTTTTTGCTCGAGGAAATGTTCAAACCCCCATGCCATTTCGGTATTAGCGATAATAAGTGAGATTGCCACACAAATTAGGAGGACTACGCCTCCTCCTGATGAAGAATTAAAAAATTCTTTAAATGTCTTTAGGTTAATGAGTTTTGCCATATTGCAAAAATACAAAATCATTAAAATTTGTAATGTGATTTTAATGGCTTTAAAACCAATATTAACATATTTTAACAGGAATAGTTTTTAATTGGTTTTTTAAAGGGTTATCTTGCGTTTTTACTAATTATAAATAGAAAAGAATGATAAAAATTCAAAAATATCATCCAAATGAACCTTTGGCTAATGAAATGCAAAAAGAAGTTGTTAACTTTTTATATAAAAGTTTAGAACAATATGGCGATCCTGAGGATGATATTAATAAAGCTGTTAATTATGCTTTGAATAAAAACGAAGAGGAAAATAAAACAACAGGCGGGCTGGTACTTACTGCAAGGCTGGAAGATAATAATCAGGTTGTTGGTGCTGTGGTAATAAACGAAACCGGAATGGGAGGTTATATTCCTGAAAATATACTGGTTTATATAGCTACCGACCCGAACCAGAGAGGAAAAGGTATTGGTAAAAAACTAATGCAGGAAGCCCTGGAATCTGCCAAAGGAGATGTGGCCCTGCACGTAGAGCCGGATAATCCTGCAAAAGGACTTTATGAACATCTTGGATTTACAAATAAATACCTTGAAATGAGGTATAAAAAAACAATCTAATGGCTTTTATAACACTAGATACAAAAAAACTTAAAATAAACTTTAATTACTTAAACTCCTTTTTTAAAGAGCATAATATTTACTGGTCTGTAGTTACCAAAATTCTGTGTGGTAATAAAGAGTACCTTACAGAGCTTTTAAAAATGGGAATCAGTCAGTATTCGGATTCCAGAATCAGTAACCTTAAAACGATCAAGGCTATTGATAAAAATGTAGAGACTATCTATATAAAACCACCGGCTAAAGGAGCAATTAATGATGTAATTAAATATGCCGACATCAGTATGAATACTGATTTCAGGACTATTGAAATGCTTTCTAAAGAAGCCCAAAAACAAGGAGTAACCCATAAGATTATTATTATGATTGATTTGGGTGAACTTCGCGAGGGAGTAATGCGGGAAGACTTTGTTGATTTCTATTCGCGTGTTTTCCAGATGAAGAATATAGAAATCATAGGTTTGGGTACTAATCTTTCCTGTCTTTATGGTGTGCTTCCTAATAATGATAAGCTAATCCAGCTTAGTTTATATAAGCAGTTGGTTGAGGCTAAATTCAATGTGAAAATACCATTTATATCAGGGGGTTCATCTGTAACAATACCTTTGGTTAAGCAGGGGCTTATACCTGTGGGGATAAATCATTTCAGGGTAGGCGAAACCCTTTTCATGGGTACCGATGTGTACAATAACGAAAAGTTTGAGCATATGGAAAATGATATCTTCAAACTATATGCAGAAATTATTGAGCTTTATGAAAAGCCTATAGTGCCAACTGGTGAAATGGGTACAAATCTTGAAGGTACAAGTTTTGATTTTGATGAAAGCGACCACGGTAAAACCACCATTAGGGCTATTATTGATATTGGCCTGCTGGATATAGATATGAAGCACCTTGATGCTACCGATGCCGAAATTAAATATGCAGGAGCAACATCGGATATGGTTGTTTTGGATTTAGGTGAAAACCCTAAAGAATATAAGGTGGGCGATTTGATAGAGTTCACTATGGACTATATGGGTATAGTTCGCATAATGAACTCCAAGTATATTGAAAAGCGTACTGTTTAATTGTGAATATTGGTTACTACTTTGTAAGTAGGATCTTCCATGATGTTCACATCAATAACCGCTTCGGCATTTTTAAGTAACCTTATACAGTCGTCGCTAAGGTGTCTCAGGTGAACCGTTTTACCTGCCTCATGGTATTTTTTGGTAATTGAGTTTACTGCTTCAATAGCCGACATATCTGCTATGCGACTTTCTTTAAAGTCTATTATAACCTCATTAGGATCTGTATCTATATTAAATTTCTCTGCAAATACAGTAGTTGACCCAAAGAATAGCGGACCATAAATTTCATAATGCTTAACACTGTTATCATCTATATAGTGCCTTGCGCGTATGCGCTTGGCACTTTCCCATGCAAATACCAATGCCGATATTATAACGCCAATCAATACCGCAAGTGCCAGGTTGTGCATAAAAATGGTAATAAGGGCAACCAGTATACCGGTTATAATATCTGATTTAGGCATTTTGTTTATAATCCTGAAACTTGCCCATTCAAAAGTCCCTATTGCAACCATAATCATTACTCCGGTTAAAGCTGCCATTGGCAGTTTACCAATTACAGGTGCTCCCACTAATATTATTAACAGGATAGTTAGCGAAGCTATTATACCGGATAGTCTGGCCCTTGATCCTGCCGAAAGGTTAACAAGTGTTTGTGCTATCATTGGGCAGCCACCCATTCCAAAAAAGAATCCGTTAGCAATGTTGGCACCCCCCTGTGCTAAACATTCCCTGTTGCTGTTTCCTCTTGTTTTGGTTATCTCGTCTACAAGGTTTAAGGTTAGTAGTCCTTCTGTAAGTCCTACTGCTGC
Source organism: Flavobacterium alkalisoli (assembly GCF_008000935.1). NCBI lineage: Bacteria > Pseudomonadati > Bacteroidota > Flavobacteriia > Flavobacteriales > Flavobacteriaceae > Flavobacterium > Flavobacterium alkalisoli. The sequence continues at coordinate 7,185 of NZ_CP042831.1, read as the reverse complement.
CATGATTAGTGAATAAGGAAATATTATTTTAAGGGTTTCAAGTGTGAAAGGTATTTCCGGAATATGGAAAGGAGGGAAGCCTCCCTCTACAGAAGCAATATCTTCTACTGTTTTAGTGTTTATGTTAAATAGTAAAACTACCCCAAATACTACCATGATGGCAACTAGTGAAGCAGGAACAGCTTTGGTTATTTTAGGGAAAATCATTACTATTCCTATGGTTAAGGCTACCAGTCCACCCATAATATAAAGCGGTGTTCCGTTAAGCCAGCTCTCACCATTTTTAAACTGCTCCAGCTGAGACATAAAAATAATAACAGCCAGTCCGTTTACAAAACCATACATTACAGGTTGTGGTACCAGCCTGATGAACTTACCAAGTTTGAATAGCCCTACCAAAATCTGGAAGACCCCGGCTAATGCCACTGCGCCAAAAACATATTCTATACCGTGCGACTGCATTAGGGCGATAAGTACAACTACAGTAGCGCCTGCACCTCCTGAAACCAACCCTGGTCTTCCTCCAAAAACGGCTGTTATCAGTCCCATAATAAAGGCGGCATATAACCCGACAAGAGGAGGGAATCCTGCTAGTATAGCAAATGATAAAGATTCCGGTATCATGGTCATGGCTACAGTCAGGCCTGCCAGGATTTCATTTTTATAATTTACTTTTTGTGAAAAATCAAACAGATTAAAGATTTTGCTCATTATAAAAGTATTGTATTTTAATAGATTAGGGTAGGAGGCTTTTTTAGAAGGCGCAAAAATAGGGCTTTTTTTATAAACGGGTTTTAAAGGGTACTTTCGGTTTAATTCTTAATGTTAAATTAATGTTAGAATTTTTTTTGAATTACTATTTATCGTAATATTGCAATATATAAATAGAGTTATGGGAGCAACAAAATCAGATCAGTTTACAGAAGAGCAAAATAAACTTGCCCTTTTGGCAAAAGCGTTAGGGCATCCGGCAAGGATTGCAATAATAGAATATCTGCTTAAAGTAGATTCCTGTATATGTGGTGATATAGTAGGGGTGTTGCCTCTGGCTCAGCCTACAGTATCACAGCACCTGAAAGAACTTAAAAATGCCGGACTCATAAAAGGTAATATAGAGGGTACTGCTATATGCTACTGTATTGATGAGGCGGGATTCGAGAAAATTAAATCATTTTTTGAGCATGTTTCTCTTTCGTTGGCGAAAAAGAAATATAACTGTTGTTAATTAAAAATTTAAAAAATTATGAGATTATCAGAAATAAAAAATATCCTGGAAACAGTTGAAGGTGTTACTTTCAGATTGCCAAAAGGTACTTATGTTCTGGAACATTTTCATGTAACGGAAGTAGGTGTAGTTACCAGAAACTTTATAGACTGTGGCGGAACAGTTAGGAAAGAAACAGTTGCTAATTTTCAGCTATGGGATGCAAATGATTATGAGCACAGACTTAAACCTAAGAAACTGCGCAACATCATAGCGTTATCGGAAAAAGTACTTGGTATGGAAGATAGCGAGATTGAAGTGGAATATCAGGATACGACCATAGGTAAGTACGGGCTTGATTTTGACGGAAAAGATTTTGTACTTACAGTAAAGAATACTGCCTGCTTAGCATCAGATTCTTGTGGGGTGCTGGAGAAAAGAGAAGTAGTTGAAGACCAATCATGTTGTACTCCGGGAGGAGGATGTTGTTAATTTTTATTATATGAATAAGATTTTAGTATTATGCACGGGTAATAGTTGCAGGAGCCAGATGGCTCACGGTTACCTTAATTATTTTGCAAACGGCAGGGCAGAAGTTTATAGTGCAGGAGTTGAAACGCATGGCGTAAATCCAAAAGCCATAGCTTTTATGAAGGAAGATGGTATTGATATATCAGGCCACACATCTAATAATGTGGAGGAGTATAGTTCCATTGACTTTGATTTTATTATCACGGTTTGTGATAATGCTAAGGAAAACTGTCCGTTTTTCCCTTCTAAAGCAGAACGTTTTCATTATAATTTTCCGGATCCTTCCAAATATGAGGGTAGTGAGGAAGAAATTGCTGCTGAATTTAGGAGGGTTAGGGGAATGATAAAAGAGTATTGTAAAAATTTTATTGATATGATGGCTGTATAGCCACGGTAATATTTTCTGTCTTTTGTCTGTCGGTTTTTAGTGTCGTTTCTTACCGGTATTCATTGGCAGAAAATATTGCCGAAAATTTATTCTTATGAGTGTAACTAATTGTGCTCCGGCTGCTGAGAGAAAAAAACTGGGTTTTTTAGACCGTTACCTAACCTTGTGGATTTTTACTGCAATGGCTATTGGGGTAATGATAGGGTATTTTTCTCCTGATGCCGATAGTTTTATCAATTCGTTTTCCAGTGGTACCACAAACATACCTTTGGCAATAGGGCTAATAGTGATGATGTATCCGCCATTGGCAAAAGTGAAATATGAAACCATTGGCAAAGTTTTCAGGAATACAAAAGTATTAGGTGCTTCGCTGTTGCTTAACTGGGTAATAGGTCCTGTGATTATGTTCTTTTTAGCTATTTTATTTTTAAAAGGATATCCTGAGTACATGTCGGGACTAATATTAATAGGTATAGCACGATGCATTGCAATGGTAATAGTATGGAATGAGCTTGCAGAGGGTAATCGTGAATATGCTGCCGGGCTGGTTGCCTTAAATAGTGTTTTCCAGGTGCTGTTGTACAGTGTTTATGCTTATGTTTTTATAACAATACTCCCGCCGTACTTTGGTATAGAGGGAATGGAAGTTTCTATAACCATGGGCGAAATTGCCCAAAGTGTATTGCTTTACCTAGGTGTTCCTTTTGCTGCAGGCATACTTTCAAGAATTGTACTCATAAAACTTAAAGGGGAAGAATGGTTTACTAAAAAGTATCTTCCTTTTATTTCTCCTTTTACGCTTATAGCCTTGCTGTTTACAATAGTATTAATGTTTAGTCTTAAGGGTAAACTCATAGTGGAAATACCAATGGATGTACTTCGTATTGCTGTTCCGTTGGCGGTTTATTTTGTAATCATGTTTTTGGCAAGTTTTTTTATAGCAAAAAAAACAGGAGCAGATTATAGTCAGTCGGCGGCGATATCCTTTACTGCTGCGGGTAATAATTTTGAATTGGCAATTGCTGTGTCAATTGGGGTGTTTGGTATAAACAGTGGTCAGGCTTTTGCGGGAGTTATAGGTCCGCTGGTAGAAGTTCCTGCGCTTATAGCATTGGTTAACCTTGCTTTTTGGATAAAGAAAAAATATTTTTAGGTTTTTGCGTTTAAATAAATAGGTTATTTTTATAAGTAAACTATCTAAACCAAATGAAGCCTGTTTTTCCTTTAATTGATATTTACGATTCTTATCATGTGGATCTGATTCCGGCAGAAGAGAATCTTTCTAAAGCTCCGGCTACAGAATTACTGATAAAAGACAATCATTCATTACTTTATGACAGTCAGGGTAATATCTGGAAATATTACCTGAAGTCTGACTTGTTTGAAGATACTGTTGTAAACAGAGTGGTGGCTCATACTTTATACAATCCTGAGTTTGAAGTGGAGCCGGTTTGGGAACATGCAGGTGAATATCATATTGAAGGCCTAAAGGAAGAAATACAGTATTGTATTGATTATGATGAGGGCATTATAACCCAATATGAGGATGCCGATATTATCAAAAAAGAGATAGCAATCTGTTTTTCGTTTGCTGATGTGGTAGATGTTTTAAACAAATATGTTTTTGATGTTGATGTAAAAGGTATCCTTGAAGAGCAGGAGAAAAGAGAGAAAAAATAATGTTGAAGCAATTTATTTCTTATAATGGTTTGCCTATCAGTTCTGGTGGTGCTCATTCTATTAACAATAAACGCATAGAAGATGTGTATAGTCAAACTGAAATTGTGCTCAATAAGTATGGTCAGCTTATAGATAAAGAATGTATACTTACTTTTTATAATTCTCCTTCAGGATTGTATAAAACATGGGGAAATCTTTGGGTTTTAATGAGAAAATTTGGTTTTTTTTCAAAATTTGGTTCTTTTAGTTATCCGGAAGGAAGGCAATATTTCTGGAGTTGGAAAATTAATAAACATGAGGTGAGAGAAACTTTTAAGCTTCTGGAATCGTTTAATGCTCTTGATAAAGATAGATTCGATCCTTTAGTTTTTTCGGTTTTATATCATTTTTATTTTAAAAATGATGTTGGAGATGTTTTTCCATGTCAGGATGAGATACCAACTTTTGATGAAAGATTTTTTAATTCTCAAGTCTATATAAGATTAGGTCAAAAAGCCTCAGCTTCTGTTTGGTTTACAGTTCCATTGGGGAAGTCTGGCGCGGATTCAAATTATATTAAAAGGCTAATTCAAGATTTGCCTTTCAAGGTTTCTGAAAAACATTGGAAGATATGGGGCAAAAGCAGTAAAGGCAAGTGGATGGGTAAGAAAATAAGACTTACTGACTTTATTGATGGTTAAAACTTATGTATTATAAAAATTGCAGGTCTGTTATGCAGGTCCAGCTTTTCTTTTTTCCACTGTGCTACGGTTTTTGTCTTAATATATTCGGTAGAAAGTGTAATGTCACAGGCAATGCATAAATGGGTAGAAGGTTGTAGGGTTTGTAAAATATCTTCAACCAGTTTGTTGTTGCGATAAGGGGTTTCTATAAAAAGTTGAGACTGACTCTTTTCGTGCGACAGTTTTTCAAAATTTTTAAGCGCATTTTTCTTCTCACCTTTATCTATAGGTAAGTAACCGTTAAAAGCAAAACTTTGTCCGTTCATTCCTGATGCCATAATAGCCAAAAGGATAGAAGATGGTCCTACAAGCGGTACAACCTGAATGCCTTTTTCGTGAGCTATCTTAACTATAGCAGCACCGGGATCGGCTACACCGGGGCAACCCGCTTCACTCATTAATCCCACATTTTTACCTTCAAGGCATGGTTTTATAAAATCATGATGTTCAGAAGGTTCTGTGTGCTTGTTAAGTACAGATATTTTTAGCTCGGGCTGTTTTTTGGTAGGTAATATTGCCTTGATGAAACGGCGAGCCGTTTTTTCATTCTCTACAATATAGTGGTCAATAAACTCAATAGATTTCTCTACCGTTTCCGGAAGAACCTCTTTTGGGTTGGCATCGGGGCCAAGAGGTACTGGTAACAGATATAGTTTTCCTATCGTATTCATCAGGCGTGTTCTTTTATAAGTTTGGCAGCTACAATTTCGCAGGCTTCGTCCAGCATGTCGTAAACATTGTCAAAACCTTCAGGTCCTCCGTAGTAAGGATCGGGCACATTAACTCCCTGTCCCGGATGCAGTGCATCCATCATCAGGCTTACTTTAGTTCTTGCCTTGTCGTTAGGTGCAAGCCTTAAAACATCTTTAAGATTAGAGCCATCCATAACAAATATATGGTCAAACTCAGTAAAGTCGGATGTTTTAAATTGTCTTGCCTTTTGACAGCTGATATCCAGTCCACGGTTTTTGGCTGTGGTTATTGAGCGCTTATCGGGCTGTTCGCCTACGTGCCAACCACCTGTTCCGGCAGAATCCACAACAAATTTTCCTGTAGGGAGTTTAGATTGTAAAATACCTTCTGCCAGGGGAGAACGGCAAATGTTTCCCAGGCATACCATTAAAATCTTAACGGGCATTATATCGATAGTTTTTTGTTGATATCGTCAACAAATTTACGGAATTGCTTATCGGTTGAAACTAAGTTGTCTACAGTTTTACATGCGTGCAGTACGGTAGCGTGGTCACGGTCGCCAATTTGAGAACCGATGTTTGCCAATGATGCTTTAGTGAACTTTTTAGCAAAGAACATAGCCAGCTGGCGAGCCTGTACAACATGACGTTTTCTTGTTTTAGACTGTAGCGTGTCAACATCAAGCTGGAAATAATCTGAAACTACCTTTTGTATGTAATCTATAGATATTTCACGCTTCACATTTTTCACGAACTTTTCCACTACCTGCTTAGCAAGGTCTATGGTAACCTCACGTTTGTTGAAAGAAGACTGTGCTATTAAAGAGATAATGGCGCCTTCAAGCTCACGAACGTTAGATTTGATGTTTTTAGCCACATATTCCACAATCTCATCAGGCATCTCAACACCGTCACGGAATAATATGTTGTTAAGGATAGATATCCTTGTTTCATAATCCGGTTGGTGAAGCTCGGCAGATAATCCCCATTTAAAACGGGATAATAGCCTTTGCTCGATATCCTGCATGTCTACAGGGGCCTTATCAGAAGTAAGGATAACCTGTTTTCCGTTTTGGTGCAGATGGTTGAATATATGGAAGAAAACATCCTGTGTACCTGTTTTACCCGATAGGAACTGTACGTCATCTATAATAAGTACGTCTATCAGTTGGTAAAAATGGATAAAGTCGTTTCTTGTATTTCTTTTTACTGAGTCAATATATTGCTGTGTGAAAATCTCTGCAGAAATATAAAGTACTGTCTTCTCCGGGAACTTCTCTTTAATTTCAACACCAATGGCATGTGCAAGGTGGGTTTTACCCAAACCTACGCCACCAAATATTAATAAAGGGTTGAAAGAGGTACCTCCCGGTTTATTGGCAACAGCCATACCTGCCGAACGTGCCAGCCTGTTAGAGTCTCCTTCAAGGAAATTGTCAAAGCTGTAGTTAGCATTAAGCTGTGATTCGATTTTTACATTTCTTATTCCCGGTATGATAAAAGGGTTCTTAAGCTCCGGGTTTTTGTTTTGCAATGGTACATCAACCTCCTGTGGTTTAACAGGTGTACGATGGGCACTTGGTAACTGTTCGGTAAACGGTTGTTTGTTACCGTAAACGTTCTCCATTTTAATTTTATAGAGTAACTTTGCACCGTTTCCAAGTTCTTTGGTTAGTGCAACCTTTAGTAGTTTTACATAGTGTTCTTCCAGCCATTCATAAAAGAATTTACTGGGTACCTGAATATAAAGAGCATTGTCAGTTAACTCTACCGCTCTAATCGGTTCGAACCAGGTTTTGTATGCCTGATCCTGAATATTGTCTTTTATGAACACCAGACAGTTTTCCCATACCGATTGCGCAGTTTTAGTCATATATCTGAAAATTAAATGTTTATTATTGGTTGTTTTGCAAAAGAAAATGAACAGGATTTTACCCCTGTACGAGAGAACAAATATGTAAACAATTT